>NZ_JBSOQZ010000001.1:660000-2288361 GCF_053819185.1 Tsuneonella sp. HG222
GACAGATCTGCACCGGCACACCGGCTGCGCGGCAGGCGGCGAGTTCCTCGCCTGCTCGGCCGAAAATAGTCGGATCTCCGCCCTTGAGCCGGACGACCCTTTCTCCTGCCAGCGCGGCGTCAACGATCATGCGGTCGATCGTGGGCTGAGTTTTGGAATGCCGCCCCGAACGCTTGCCGACTGGGACGAGGCGCGCGCTTCGCGGAGCCAGTCCAAGCACACCCGATCCGACAAGCGCGTCGTAAAAGATGATGCTTGCCTCGAGTATGAGGCGCTCGGCTTTGCGAGTGAGCAAGTCGGGATTGCCGGGACCCGCACCGACCAGCCATACCGTGCCTCTTTCGAAACTCTCAGCCATTTGCCGCTTCCCCGGGGGCGCCTAGCAGGCGTTGAATCGCTGGCCTGCAAGAGCCGCAGTTGGAGCCCGCGCTCAGCGCTTCGCCGACAGCTTCAACACTCAACAGGCGTTCGCTGGCGATAGCCTGAAGGATCGTGTTCATTCCTACGTTGAAGCAAGCGCAGATGATCGAACCGAGGTCCGGTTGCGCAGCCGCCGAGCGGCCCGCGAGCAATTCGACGGATGAACATTGCGCTGCAGTGAGCTGGTTGATCAGCCACTCGCGGTCGGGCAGTTTCCCGCTGCGAGTTACGTATAAAGCAGCGCTCAGCCGACCCTCCTCCAGCACCGCGATACGCATTCCGCCGCGCGACTTATCCAGGATTTCCACCCGCTTGCCTGTGGGCAGCAGGAGGTTGGCCAGATCGGCCGGATTGCGCGTTCCGGCCAGCTCGACAAGCCACCCCTGTCCGACGCGGACCTTGGCGAAGTAGGCTGCGGGAATGCGCCGGGGCACCTCACGCGAAATCAAGAAGCCGCGCCATTCTACCGCCAGCTTCTCGACGCGTGCGGGGGTCGCCTTGAAGCCGGGCTGGCCGGAGTGTGGATCGACCAATGGCTGCGGCAGCAGGCCAGTGCGTCCGCCGTTCGAATGACTGTCGGTCCAGTGGATCGGCACAAAAACTTCACCCCGGCGTTGGCCACTACTGACCTGAGCGCGAAAAACGCTTTCGCCTTGCGGCGTGATTACGCGGATTAAATCGCGCTCTTCAATGCCATGCATCCCGGCGTCCAGCGGGTGGAGCTCGGCCATCGGCTCCCGACAATGTTGTGACAGCTTCGGCGAAAGGCCGGTGCGGGTCATCGTGTGCCAGTGATCGCGGTACCGCCCCGTGTTGAGGGTCATCGGCCATTTGGCCAACGCCGAGCTCATTTCCCGCTGCGCCACCGGAACCAGCCGGGCCTTGCCATCAGGCGTGGGAAAGCGGCCGTCGGCAAACGGTTGGCCGCCCCAGCGCACCGGCTGCAGCGCATCGTACTGTGCGTTGCTCAACGCCGCATGGCTGCCGATGTCGAACAGGCGCTTTCCCTCATTACGGTAGGCCGATAGCCGGGCGTGCTCGCGATAGATGTCAGCCGGGCGGTCATAGCAGAAGGCGTCGCGCCAGCCCATTGCACGGGCAACTTGGGTCACGATCCACCAGTCGGGCTTGGCCTCGGCGGGCGGCGGCAGTAGTGCGCGCTGGCGGCTGATCGTGCGCTCGGAATTGGTGACCGTGCCGTCCTTCTCGCCCCAGCCAAGTGCGGGCAACTTGACGTGCGCAATACGTGAGGTGTCGGTCTCTGCAATGCAGTCGGAGACGACAACGAAGGGGCATGCGGCAAGAGCCTCGCGCACTCGCGACGCATCGGGCAATGAGACCGCCGGATTGGTCGCCATGATCCAGAGAGCCTTGACGCGCCCCTCGCCGATCGAGCGGAACAGATCAACGGCCTTCAGGCCAGGCTTCTCGGCCATTCGCGGCGCGGCCCAGAAACGCTTAATCTCGGCGATGTCGTCCGGCGTGAAGCCTCGATGCGCGGCGAGTGTGGTCGCAAGTCCGCCGACTTCACGCCCGCCCATTGCGTTGGGCTGTCCCGTGATCGAGAACGGCGCCGCACCGGGCTTGCCAATGCGCCCGGTCGCGAGATGGACGTTGAGAATGGCATTGACCTGGTCGGTGCCGCGGATCGACTGGTTGATCCCTTGGCTGAACAGCGTGATCGTGCGCGGAGTACGCGCGAAAAGTTCATAGAAGGCGCGCAAATCGGCTGGTGGGAGGTCGCAAGTCGCGGCCGTGGTCCAGAGGTCGGTGCCCTCGGCAAGCGCGTCCCAAAGGCCCGCGGGCGTATGAACGTGTTCGTCGAGGAACGCTTTATCGAGCGCCCCTGCCTCGCGGCAATGCGCCAGCAGGCCGTTCATTAGCGCCACGTCGCTCCCCGGGCGCAGTGCGAGGTGTATGTCGGCCTCGTCGCAGGTCTCGGTCCGGCGCGGGTCGATGACCACCACCTTCGTGCCGCGTTCCGCTCTGGCGGCCATGATCCGCTGATAGACGACAGGGTGACACCAAGCGGTGTTCGAGCCGACAAGGACTATGAGGTCGGCCGCCTCCAAGTCGTCGTAGGCTGCCGGGACAACGTCCTCGCCGAACGCCCGCATATTCCCGGCAACTGCGCTCGACATGCACAGGCGCGAGTTGGTGTCGATATTGCCGCTGCCGATGAAGCCCTTCATCAGCTTGTTGGCGACGTAATAGTCTTCGGTAAGCAGCTGACCCGAAACGTAGAACGCCACGCTGTCAGGCCCGTGGCGGCGAATCGTGTCGGAGAACTTGCGCGCGACGTGGCGGATCGCCTCGTCCCAGCTTGCCCGCTTGCCCTCAACTTCCGGATGAAGGAGCCGTCCTTCGAGCCCAAGTGTCTCGCCCAAATGAGTGCCCTTCGAGCAAAGCCGACCGCGGTTGGCCGGGTGCTCCGGATCACCGGCGATCGCGACCGACCGCTCGTGTATTACGGTCGCGGAAATGCCGCAGCCGACGCCGCAGTAGGCGCAGGTCGTGCGTACCGCCGCCATTAGGCCGCCTTCGGCCTCTGCGCGGGCTGGGGCACGACCGCCTCGCGCAGGAGGTAGATGCGCCCGGCATCGATCTTGAGGGGGATAGTCGGAACGCACGCTCCCCGTTCATCCGGGTCATCGCCCAGCGCTTGTCCGCTGCGCAGCGAGATGCGCCAGTTGTGCAGCGGGCAGGTGACGCTGTCGCCGTGGACGATGCCCTGGCTGAGCGGCCCGGCCTTGTGCGGGCACTTGTTGACCAGCGCGTAAAACTCACCGCGCATGGTATGGAAAACGGCGATCTCGTCACTTCCTTCGACTGGAAGCGTCGCCGCCATGCCAGGCTCGATCTGGGTGATCGGGCCGATGTCGAGCCATTTGGCTTCCCTCATCACACGTACTCCGGCGCCGGTCGGACGGTTCCGATGTGGCGGTGCAGGTCTGCCCGATCGCCTGCCACGCGCTGAGCCCAGGGATCGTCTTGCATGAAAGCCTGCGAGTGGCGGAACCGCGCGGCCAGACGCCGCACCGCATCGGGATCTCCGAACAGCTGCGCTTTCAGCCAGTCGAGTCCCTTGCGCTCGACCCACCGCGCGGTGCGTTCGAGGTACCACGCATCCTCGCGGTAGAGCTGGATGAAGGCGACGCAGTGCTCCATCGCCTCTTCCTCGGTGGCGACTTTGCACAGCAGGTCGGTGACGCGGACCTTGATCCCGCCGTTGCCCCCGACGTGCAGCTCGTAGCCGCTGTCGACGCAGATCACGCCGAAGTCCTTGATAGTCGCCTCGGCGCAATTTCGTGGGCAACCGCTGACGGCGATCTTGAACTTGTGCGGCATCCAGCTGCCCCAGGTCATCCGCTCGATCTTGACGCCGAGCCCCGTCGAATCCTGCGTGCCGAAGCGGCACCATTCGCTACCTACGCAGGTTTTTACCGTGCGAAGGCTCTTGCCGTAAGCATGGCCGGAGACCATCCCAGCGGCATTGAGATCGGCCCAGACCGCGGGGAGGTCCTCCTTCTTGATCCCGAAGATGTCGAGCCGCTGCCCGCCGGTTACCTTGACCATCGGCGCGTCGTATTTCTCAACCACGTCGGCAATGGCGCGAAGCTCGCGCGGGTTGGTCAGTCCGCCCCACATCCGCGGCACGACCGAATAGGTGCCGTCCTTCTGAATATTGGCGTGGAGCCGCTCGTTGACGAAGCGACTTTTCTGATCGTCCTGGTACTCGCCGGGCCAAGCGCACAGCAGGTAGTAGTTGAGCGCGGGACGGCAAGACGCACAGCCGTCCGGGGTGGTCCAGTGCAGCTCCTGCATAACCTGCGGGATTGCGCGCAACTCCTTCTCGAGGATCAGGCGGCGCACGTCGTCGTGGCCGAAGCTGGTGCACTTACAGAGCGTCTTCACCCCCGCCTGGACGTCGTCGCCGAGGGTTAGCGCGAGCAGGCTCTCGACCAGTCCGGTGCAACTGCCGCAGCTGGCGCTGGCCTTGCACTGCGAACGAACCGCATCGAGGCTGCAGGCCCCGGCCTGGACGGTCGCTACCACCTTGCCCTTGGACACGCCGTTGCAGCCGCAGATCTCTGCGTCGTCCGAAAGTGCTGCAACGGCGGCGTTAGGGTCCGCGAAAGCGTCTCCCCCGAGGGCGAATGCCTGGCCGAAGATCAGCCCGTCGCGGAATTCGGCGACGTCCTCCTCCTTTCGCAAGAGGTCGAAATACCACGAGCCGTCGGAGGTATCGCCGTAGAGCACCGCACCGACGAGCTTGTCGCCGCGAATGACCAGCCGCTTGTAAATCCCGCGCGCAGCGTCGCGCATGACGATGTCCTCGGCATCGTCGCCGCCAGTAAAGTCGCCGGCAGAAAACACATCAATCCCCGAAACCTTCAGCTTGGTCGACGTGACGGAACCGGTGTAGCCCGTCGGGGCGTTGACCAAGTGGTCGGCCAGCGACCTGCACATATCCCACAACGGAGCTACCAGCCCGTAGCATTCGCCGCGATGCTGGACGCATTCACCGACAGCGACGATTGAGGGATCCGAGGTCACCATGTGGTCGTCGACCACGATCCCGCGCTCGCACTCGAGTCCCGCGGCTTTGGCCAGCATCACCGATGGCCGGATGCCGACCGCCATGACGACAATGTCAGCGGGAATTTCGGTCCCGTCCTTGAGCCGGACGCCCCCGACATGGCCGTCCTTCTCGACGATCTCCTGCGTATCAGCGCCGGTAAGGATCGTCTGCCCCCGCCGCTCGAGCTCGCTCTTGAGCAGCCATCCGGCCGCTTCGTCGAGCTGGCGCTCCATCAGCGTCGGCATGAGGTGAACGACGGTTACCTTCATGCCTCGAAGCGAGAGGCCATGCGCTGCCTCCAGCCCGAGAAGGCCCCCGCCGATCACCACCGCCTCGCCCCCGCCGGCCGCAGCGGCGAGCATCTTGTCGACATCGTCGAGGTCGCGAAAGGTCACGACGCCGGGCAGGTCGCGTCCCGGCACCGGGATGATGAACGGGTCCGAACCGGTGGCAATCAGCAGCCGATCGTACGGCTCGACGCGGCCCGAACGGGCGACCACCGTCCGCCGCTCGCGATCGATGTGGTCGACGGGGTCGCCGGCGACCAGTTCGATGCCGGCCTCGGCGTACCATTCGGCGGTGTTGAGGACGATCTCGTCGAAGCTCTTCTCGCCCGCCAAGACCGGGGAGAGCATGATCCGGTTGTAATTAACTCGCGGCTCAGCGCCGAAGATCGTGATCGAGTAGCGCGCCGGATCGCGCGCGAGTAGCTCCTCGACCGCGCGGCAGCCGGCCATGCCGTTGCCGATCACGACCAGTTTGTTAGGCAGAGCCTTGGCTTGCTTGAAGCTTGTCGGTGCGTTCACGTCGTCACGACCCTTTCGGAACGCGCACGCAAAAAAGCCGCCAAGTCGAAAGACTGGCGGCGCCATTGCCACGCTGGAATGCTGTCAGGGCGGGTCGGGCCTTGCTCGTCCGCCATTGGACGGGCCCTTGCGCTTGCCGCTTGGTAACCGATTCGGGCGTGATGATGCAAGCAATATTGCAGTGCAGCATGGACCTTAGAACCCGAATTCGGCCTGGAGCCAGAATTTCTCCGTATCGACCGCGAAGCCATCTGCCTCGTAATCGGCATATTTCGCCAAAAGCGTCACCCGCCCGAGCTTCAGACCAAGCGAGGCGTCCCACTCGGTGCCGTAGTCAAGGCCGCCGAAATCGCTGTCGAATTCGTGGTATGTCACGTCCGCTTTGAGGCCGGGCAGGAATGGCACCCGGATCGAACGGCCGACAGTGGCGTAATAATCACGCAGTCCGTTAGCCGGGGTGGTAAGGAACAGGTCGGCCCAACCGTTGAACGCGTGCAGCGTGGCGAGCGGCGTCTGGAATGCGGCCACCCCCCGGTCGCTGCCGAGTTCTTCGTAGCCGGCGGCCAGCGTGAAACCGAACAGGCCGAGGCCGAACTGGGCGTTTAGATACTCTGCATCGTAGGAAACGGGGTTCTCCCCGTAATCGCTCTGCCGGGCATAGCTCGCCAACGCATTCAACTTGCCGATCGCAGGCAGGTCGAACGCGGCCGTCGCAAGCACGCCGTAGGTCTGGCTCGAAAAGGCCGGGCGCGTGTCGTAATCTATCAGGTAAGCAAAGGCTTTGGCGTCGATTACCGACCCGTCGATCCCGCCGTTCAGCAGGATCAGGTCGCCGTCGAAATGCTCGTTCGGGCTGTCGACACCGAACACCGTGCGCTGCGAGATCGAATAGGTCGCGTCGAGCGCCACCGCGCCGAACGTCGCCTGGCCGCGCACGGCGTCGAAAGTCTGTTCGTTCTGCCGCCAGCCGACGTTGCCGACGAAGCGTGCGTTGTCGAGCACGATGCGCTGGCGGCCGAGCGTCACGCCGGTGCCATCCTTTAAGTACGACACCTGCAGGCGGTTGAGTTCGATATTATCCGGGTCGGCGACGACAGGGAACGGCTCGACGCCGTTGCCTGGAAGCGTGTCATTGTAGTCGCTCGCGAAGGCCCGGGTCATCTCGGCCTCACCGAGGAACGAGAGGCCCGAAACCTTGATCTCGCTGCCGAGGCGCAGGCGCAGCGTCCAGGCCTCGGCGTCGTCCGGCAGGTTGGCCTGTTCGACCGCCTCGTGCCGCAGCCGGGCATTGAGGGTGTGGTCGAGCGTCACCTCCTCGCCGATCGCGACCGGGTCGCTGTCGTTGGCAAGGGCAGGACTGACGGCGAACGCCGCGGGCATAGCGAACCACGCGACAGCGAAACGACCTATTCTCATGGGTGTCCTCCGGTTGTGCGATGAACCCCCGGACATCCTCCGCGCCCCGCTATTGCGGCGACGTTGGGGAAGCGCGGCTGGCGCGCTTCCCCGTTCAATCAGATACGAGCGCCGCTATCCCCGGCCCAAGTCGAGCGCCAGCGCCCCTTGACCACGTTGAGCCCGAGCAAGGCGACTACCGCGAGCCCAGAGAAGATCAGGAACCCCGCTGACGAGCTACCGGTGTACTTCTGAGCAAAGCCGAGCGAGGACGCGAGATAGAACCCGCCAACCCCACCGGCAAAGCCCACCAGCCCGGTCATCACCCCGATCTCGCTTCGGAAGCGCTGCGGTACCAGCTGGAAGACCGCGCCATTGCCGATACCCAGCGTGCCCATCACGACGATGAAAAGCGCGAGTGCTATCGGCAGGGCGGCCGGGCCCATGCTGATGGCCGCGAGTACGACTGCGGCGACGAGGTAGACCACGGTCAGCGTGCGCGTGCCGCCGAACCTGTCGGCCAGTGCGCCGCCGATCGGGCGGACCAGCGAGCCAATGAAGACACAGGCGGCCGTGCAGTAACCGGCAATTACCGGACTTAACGCGAAGTTGTCTGTGAACCAGATCGACAGAGAGCTCGACAGGCCGACGAAGCCGCCGAATGTGACGCCGTAGAACAGCATGAACCACCAGGCGTCTTCGACCTTGAGCACATCGGCATAGGCCGAGATCGACTTGGACGCGGGCTGGTCGGGGCTGTCCTTGGCAAGGATCTGGTAGGCAACGAATACCGCGGCGAGCGGAATAACGGCGAGTCCGAGGACCGCGTTCCATCCGAATATCTTGGCGAGGACTGGCGCAAACAGCGCGGCGAAAACCGTGCCCGAGTTGCCCATTCCGGCAAGGCCCATCGCCTTGCCCTGGTGCTCCGCCGGATACCAGCGGCTGGCGAGGGGCAGCGCAACCGCGAAGCTTGCCCCGGCGAAGCCAAGAACCACTCCCAGCGCAATTGTGCCCTCGAAGCTGTCGACCCTGAACCACCAGCCAGATAGCAGGCCAGCCATGACGATGACCTGGTTGAGCGAGCCGGTCAGCTTGGGACCGATGCTGTCGACCAGCACCCCGTTCACCAGCCTCAGCAGCGCCCCGGCGAGCGTGGGTACCGCGACCATCAGTCCTCTTTGGGCAGGATCGAGCCCGAGTTCGGCTGAGATGATCGGGGCGAGCGGCCCGAGCATGACCCAGACCATGAACGAGACGTCGAAATAGAGAAACGCCGCGAGCAGGGTCGGGTTGTTGCCCGCTTGCCAGAAGCTCTTCGCTCCCGTTCCGGCGGCTGGCGAAGCTGTCAGGGGCTGGGTCATAGGCGCGTTACCTCTTCGCTGGCGGACAACGCAAAAAAGCCGCCTCGACTTGGCCAAAAGGCCAGATCGGGCGGCGTCGTTGCCACGCATGATTTCGGTTAGTGGAGGCTGTACCGCTCCCTCCAGTGGGAGCGCCTCGTGAGCTACGACTAACCGATTCGCGGGCGGCGGGTAAAGCGTTTTTTGCAGTGCAGCACGAGTTGTGCTCAATCGAAGGAGGCAAGATAGCCTTCGATGTCGTCCGGATCGAACGAGCGACCATCGAAGAAGGTGTTGTTTTCCAACACCATCGATCCCTGCTGCGTTGAGATACCGGTGGTAAAGGCCAGGCTTCCCTCAACCTTCGAACTTGCCCCGGGCAACGGAGCCAGGGTTCCGGCTAGCGCACTTCGGTAAACGTCAGGCCGGAATACCCGCGCCGCCGCTGCCGCATCTGTCGGTGAGTAGTCGAGCCGTTCCCATCGCAAGAGCTGCGTGTAGAGCCATTCAGCCTGACTGACCCACGGGAAATTGGCCGCCTCGCGGTATTGGAACATGAAGTCGGGATAGGGCACAGGCTCTGCGCCTCGCACAAGCACGAGCCGATCGGAAATCGCGCCGAGGATCAGCTGGCGATCGGCGCCGATGTATTGCGGCCGCGAGAGAATTTCGGCGTTGGCGTCCCAGTTGGCCGGATCGACGAACTGCGCCCCCGCCTTCCTCATGGCGCGGATCAGCGCCTCGACTGCCGGGCGCCGCGCTTCCAGCACAGGGGTCCGCAGGGCGAGCACCTTCTCCACGCCGCGGCGCCAGATCTGCGCGGTCGCGAGCACGATGACCCCGACACCGCGCGCCACCGCCGCGCTGTTCCACGGCTCACCGACGCAGGCGCCGTCGATTTCGCCCGATTCCATTGCGTCAGCGACGAAAGGCGGCGCCACAGTCGCGATCTCGACGTCCTCGTCTGGCCTGATTCCGCAACCGGCCAGCCAGTAACGCAGCATGTAGTTGTGACTCGAATGGCGATGCACCACGCCGAAGCGAAGTTTCCTGCCGGCAGCCTTCCTTGCCCAAGCCTCTTCCGCCAGGGCCGCACCCAGCCTGATCGGATCAGACAGCTTTCCAGGCTCGGCCACCTTGGCGGCCAGGTCGAGGCTCATCGTGATGGCGTTGCCGTTGAGGCCGAGCACGAACGGGCACGACAGGGGCTGCGCCGGACGGCCGCGGCCCAGCGTCGTGGCAATCGCCAGCGGGGCGATAAGATGCGCGGCGTCGCTATGGCCATAGAGCAACCGGTCGAGCACTGTTGCCCAGCTGACGTCGCGCTGGAAAGTAAGGGCGAGCCCCTCCTCCTCGGCGAATCCATGCTCGTGGGCAAGGATCGGCAGGCACGCGTCGACCAGTGGCAGAAAGCCGATTGCCAGGTGCTCGGTCATGATCCCTCCAACAGCTCGTGCGCCGTGACAAGCGCCTCGGCAATTTCGGCAATACGCCGGCTCGAGCTCATCGCCTTGCGGCGCAGCTCGGCGTAAGCCTCCGGCTCGCCCACGCCCCTTTTTTGCATTAGAATACGCTTTGCCTTGTCGACGATCTCGCGCTCGGCCAGCTTGCCCCTGGCCTCGACCAAATCGGCTTGCAGCCGGTTGAAGGCAGCGAAACGGCGCACCGTCAGATCGAGCAGCGGCCGTATCCTCTGTGCGGACAGGCCATTGACCACATACGCTGAAACCCCCGCATCGATAGAGGCTGCGATCGCCTCCTCGTCGGAGTCGTCGACAAACATGGCGATCGGCCGCGCCAGCGCCCGGCTCACGACGAAGTATTCCTCAAGCACGTCGCGCGAGGGATTGCCGAGATCAATCAGAACGATGTCGGGGCCGATTTCCTCGATGCGGGCGATGAGACCCTGCCGCTCTGTCAGTACGAACAACTCGCTGTCGGGAAGTGCTGCCAACCCTTCACGGATGATCGTTGCCCGGCTGGCGCTTTCATCGACGATGGCGATCTTCATGCAAAGGCATATTGCACTGCAGCAAGGGAAATTCGCAAGTGCGGCGAGGGAGAAAAATGGCCCGCATCTTCGGCTTCGGCAAGATCGTGGGTTGCACAACGGCTCTGAGCGTTCGCGTCAAGGGTGTGTATCCTGACAGCGGCCGGTCCTTGAAAGTCCCAATACGTCTGGTCGGCTAAGCGGCAACCTTCGGCCGTTCGCAGCATCGGGTTGGTTGCGTAATAGCTGCTATCCGACCGAGCTATGCAATTTAGCCGCAGGTTCCGATTTCGCGATTGCGAATTTGAAGATTAGAGCCCGCGCCTCGTATTCGACTGGATGATCGCAACGATAATGAGGCTGAAGGCCAGCAAGCGAATCAAGAATAGGGGACTCCGCTCCTCTGCAGGAATGTTTGTTAGCGCCAGCCATGTGTAATTGATCGCAAGCAGGAAGAAGCTTGCAGAGAAGATCAGAAACAACCTTTGCCGTGTGCGCCGCCAGTATGACAGAAACAACAGCGCGGCGACGGCGAATCCCATGACGATCGCGCCGGATAGAAATTGGTCGAGCATTACTGTTCGCCTTCCGCTTCCCAGATGAACCCAAACAACAACACCGCAACAGCAATCAGGGTCAGGAGCAGGCGAGGCGTGCGAAATGTCGTCTCGGTCAGGACGAGCTGATCTACCACCACGATCAGGTTGGACAGCGCCAGGAACACGAAACAGACCGCGCTCCACAATAGCACCGGAGTCCGCGATTTTGCGTAGCGACGTACGAGCAGGATCGCGCACAGTGCGCTGGCGAGAAAGCAGAGCAAGTAAACGAGATCGGGCAAGGTCATGCTCAGTCCTTTCTCCAGCGAAAAGCGTCGGCAAAGGCATCGAGCGCAGGGTTTAGCCGCGCCACGATTAGGCGCCGTGTACGCCCTGGAAATCGCGCGTAGAATTCGCACGCAGCGCGGGCGAGCTCGCCAATCGCCTCGTCGCTCGGCTGGTACCGGATGCGGTTGCCGTCTTCGATGACCGCAATCCCTGCCGCGTTCAGCGCCGCAGAACCATGCATGACCACAAGTTCGCTCGCTCGCATCCGCTCGACAAGTTCAGTGGCCGCGAACGATATCGACGGCTCCGCGAGCAATTCTCGAAGCAATTCCAGATCCCAGATCGACGCGAAGCAATCGCGAATAAAGTCTTCGATTTCCCGGTCGGTTGCCATGCCGCCGCCTTGATCCCCGAGCCATTGTTGAGTTCCGCGGACTAGGACGCGCTGCCCCCAAAGGCAAATGACTACGGTGCGGAACTTTCTCGGTGCGAACGAATTTGTCCCTTGGGGTCGTCTGCTTGCCGAAACCGTTACAGATTCTGTTCGCAACGGATCCTCGCCGGATGGAGCGGCCGATCACTCCAGGGAGATTGGGAAGTGGGGTCATCGCAAGAAGTCGATAGTTGTGCGCATTTGCGTAAGAACCTCATCGCGGCTTTAACACGGTTGCGCGAAGGCGATTTCACTGTCCGTCTCGGGCTGGACTCTAACGATCCGCGCGATGCCGAAATCGCTGTCCTTTTCAATGAGGTCGTGGGCCTGAACGAGACAATAGCCGACGAGTTCAATCGCGTCGCCAAGGTTGTCGGCAAAGAGGGTGAGATCACTCAACGCGCCAAGGTCAAAGGCGCGGCCGGCGGTTGGCAGATGAAGCTCAACGCCATGAACGAACTCGTCGACGACATGGTACAACCCACTACCGAAGTCGCCCGCGTAATCGGCGCGGTGGCCGAAGGCGATCTGTCGCAGCACATGTCGGTCGAGATAGACGGCCGCGGCCTCAAGGGAGAATTCCTGCGCATCGGCAAGGTCGTGAACACCATGGTCGATCAGCTCGGCTCCTTTGCCTCGGAAGTGACCCGCGTGGCGCGCGAGGTGGGTACCGAAGGCAAGCTCGGCGGGCAGGCACGAGTGAAGGGCGTGGCCGGTACCTGGCGCGACTTGACCGAAAATGTGAACCTAATGGCCGAGAACCTCACGGGTCAGGTTCGCAATATTGCGGAAGTCACCACCGCGGTGGCTCGCGGCGATCTTTCAAAGAAGATCACTGTCGACGTGAAGGGCGAAATCCTCGAGTTGAAAGTGACCGTCAATACGATGGTCGACCAGCTTAACGCCTTTGCCAGCGAGGTGACGCGAGTTGCGCGCGAAGTGGGTACCGAGGGCAAGCTGGGTGGCCAGGCCGAAGTGCCCGGTGTCGCGGGCACCTGGGCCGATTTGACCGACAACGTAAACCTGATGGCGGCGAACCTGACCGGACAGGTGCGCAACATCGCTGAAGTGACGACCGCTGTGGCACGTGGCGACCTGTCCAAAAAGATCACCGTGGAGGTGCGGGGCGAAATCGCCGAGCTCAAGAACACGATCAACACCATGGTCGACCAGCTCAACTCGTTCGCGTCCGAAGTTACTCGCGTTGCGCGCGAAGTCGGCACCGAAGGCAGGCTGGGCGGTCAGGCACGAGTGGAGGGCGTCGGCGGTACGTGGAAGGATCTTACCGACAACGTGAACGAACTCGCCGCAAACCTGACCGGCCAGGTGCGCAACATCGCCGAAGTTACCACCGCGGTGGCGCTGGGAGACCTGTCTAAGAAAATCACCGTCGATGTGAAGGGCGAAATCGCAGAGCTCAAGAACACGATCAACACGATGGTCGACCAGCTCAATTCGTTTGCCTCCGAAGTGACCCGCGTGGCGCGCGAAGTTGGCTCGGAAGGCAAGCTCGGCGGGCAGGCGGAAGTGCCGGGTGTTGCGGGCACTTGGGCTGACTTGACCAACAATGTGAACGAACTCGCCGCGAACCTGACCGGCCAAGTCCGCAACATCGCCGAGGTAACCACTGCGGTTGCGCGCGGCGACTTGTCAAAGAAGATCACGGTCGACGTGAAGGGCGAGATCCTCGAGCTGAAGGGCACCATCAACACAATGGTGGACCAGCTAAACTCGTTCGCTTCCGAAGTGACCCGCGTGGCGCGCGAGGTCGGCACAGAGGGCAAGCTCGGCGGACAGGCGGCTGTGCCTGGCGTCGGCGGCACCTGGAAAGATCTCACCGAGAACGTCAACCTGATGGCTGATAACCTGACCGGCCAGGTCCGTAACATCGCCGAAGTGACGACCGCCGTGGCGCGCGGTGACCTGTCAAAGAAGATCACCGTTGACGTGAAGGGCGAGATCCTTGAGCTCAAGAACACCGTCAACGTGATGGTGGATCAGCTGAATTCGTTCGCGTCCGAAGTGACCCGCGTGGCGCGCGAGGTCGGTACCGAGGGCAAGCTCGGTGGTCAGGCCGAAGTGCCGGGTGTCGGAGGTACATGGAAGGACCTGACCGACAACGTAAACCTGATGGCGACCAACCTGACCAACCAGGTGCGCGGTATCGCCGACGTCGTGACCGCGGTGGCGCAGGGCAACCTAAAGCGCAAGTTGACCGTCGACGCGAAAGGCGAGATCGCTGCGCTCGCCGAGACCATCAACGGCATGATCGAGACGCTTTCTACCTTCGGCGACCAGGTAACCAACATGGCGCGCGAGGTGGGTGTAGAAGGCCGCCTTGGTGGGCAGGCACGCGTACCTGGTGCCGCGGGTTTGTGGCGCGACCTCACAGATAACGTGAACCAACTTGCGGCCAACCTTACCAACCAGGTCCGGTCGATCGCCGAGGTGGCGACTGCCGTGACCAAGGGCGACCTTACGCGCTCGATCTCGGTGGAGGCATCGGGCGAGATGGCGTCGCTCAAGGACACGATCAACGAGATGATCGTAAACCTCAAGGACCAGACGCTCAAAAACGCCGAGCAGGACTGGCTCAAGACCAACCTCGCTCGATTCAGCCGCATGCTGCAGGGCGAGCGCGACCTTGCGACGATTTCCAATCTTATCATGAGCGAGCTCGCGCCACTCGTGAACGCACAATACGGCGTATTCTACGTAGCCAAGGACACCGATGGCCCGAGTGGTTCGCTGGATCTTGTCGCCAGTTACGGCGCTGGCGATCCGGAAAAAATGAAGCCACGATTTTCCCTACGGGAAGGTCTGATAGGACAGGCGGCGGCAGACAAGCGGCCTATGCGCCTCGATAACGTGCCAGGCGATTACATCCGCATCGGTTCTGGCCTTGGCGAGGGCCGCCCGGCCCACGTCAACATCCTGCCCGCCCTGTTCGAGGACGAGGTCAAAGCGGTGATCGAGCTCGCCAGCTTCGAGAAGTTCAACGAGACCCACCACAGTTTTCTGACTCAGCTCATGGAAACCGTCGGCATCGTGCTCAACACGATTGCGGCAACCATGCGGACCGAGGAACTGCTCAAGGAGTCGCAGCTGCTCACCACGGAACTGCAGACCCGCCAATCGGAACTCACGATCAAGCAGGAAGAACTGCACAACACCAACGAGGAGCTACAGGAAAAGGCGCAACTGCTCGAGAACGAGAAGAAGCAGGTCGAAGCGAAGAATTTTGAGATCGAGATGGCGCGCCGCGCGGTCGAGGAAAAGGCCGAGCAGCTTGCGCTGACCTCCAAATACAAGAGCGAATTCCTCGCCAACATGAGTCACGAATTGCGTACGCCGCTCAATTCGCTCCTCATCCTGTCAAAGCTGCTGGCCGACAACCAAGGGGGAAACCTCAACGAAAAGCAAACCGAGTTCGCGCGCACGATCCACGGCGCGGGTACCGATCTGCTCAACCTCATCAACGACATCCTCGACTTGTCGAAGATCGAATCCGGCACCGTTTCAATCGAACTCGGCGACATGCCGCTTGCCGCGCTGCAACAGCACATGGAGCGCACGTTCCGTCAGTTGGCCTCGGAAAAGGGCCTGGCCTTCGACGTCAACTTCTCGACCGAATTGCCCCAATCGATCCACACGGATGAAAAGCGGCTTCAGCAGGTCGTACTCAACCTCCTGTCCAATGCGTTCAAGTTCACAGCGCATGGAAAGGTTGAACTCGATGTCGGGATCGCCGCGTCGGGCTGGAACACCACTCATCCCGTCCTTCGTGACGTGACTGAAGCACTGGCAATTTCCGTGAGCGACACCGGGATTGGCATTCCATCCGACAAGCAGAAGCTCATTTTCGAAGCATTCCAGCAGGCCGACGGCACCACCAGCCGCAAGTACGGCGGCACCGGGCTCGGCTTGTCGATAAGTCGTGAGATTGCCGGCCTTCTGGGCGGAGAGCTTCAGGTCCGCTCGACACCTGGCGAAGGGTCGACGTTCACGCTGTTCCTGCCCTTGCGCGCCGCCAGTGCACCAGCACTATCGCATCCGGTGGCGAGTGACGCTTCGGCAATACTTCCCGTCGCGGAACCGACCGACGACCGCGGCAACCTTGGCAAAGACCCCGTTGTCCTGATCGTGGAGGACGACCCCACCTTCGCATCGATCTTGCTCGACATGGTTCATGAAGAAGGCCTCAAGGGTGTGATTTCACCCACCGGTAGCGGCACGATGGCGCTCGCCCGCAAGATCAAGCCTGCCGCCATTACGCTCGATTTGGGTCTGAGCGACATGGACGGTTTCGTCCTTCTCGACCTTCTGCGTGACGATGCCGAGACCGCCGCGATACCGGTCTATGTCATTTCTGGCGGGGAACTGGCTGAGGACGCGCGCAGCTTGGGCGCGACCGACGTAATCGAAAAGCCCGTCGAGCGAGAACGACTGACCCAGCTATTCAAAGGCGTGGCACAGCGCAAACCGCGCAAGGCTGGTGTGTCCAAGTCTCGCAGGAGGGCCGCCGCTCCGGCAAACGACCTTGTCGGCAAGCAGATACTCATCGTCGACGACGACATCCGCAACATCTATTCGTTGACCAGTGTGCTTGAAGCACATGGTGCGGCGGTCTTGCACGCGGAGCGCGGGCAGGAAGCGATCGATCTGCTTGAAAGCCATCCCGGCATCGATGTCGCCTTGGTCGACATCATGATGCCCGAAATGGACGGGTACGAAACGATTCGGCGCATCAGAGCCAAACCGCGCATCGCCGAAATTCCACTCGTCGCGGTAACTGCCAAGGCCATGGTCGGCGACCGCCAAAAATGTCTGGACGCCGGCGCCGACGACTATGTCGCCAAACCGGTCGATGTCGACGTGCTGATGGCACTCTTGCGGGTGACGTTCGAGAGAGCTGCGCTCGAGCGACCTGATGGTCGCCGCGCGAAAAAGGCAGCTGCATGAACCAAGCCGTGATCAGCGACAGCCCTGCGAAGATCCTGATCGTTGACGATGACGACCGCAACCTGCTCGCCCTGTCGGAAGTCCTCGCGCCGATTGCCGAAGTTGTCTGCACCAGCTCCGGCCGTGATGCCCTGCGCCAATTGCTGCGCGAGGAATTCGCGGTCATCCTTCTTGATGTTTTCATGCCAGATCTCGACGGGTACGAGACTGCCGCGCTGATCCGCCAGCGCGACCAGACCGCGCGGACACCGATCATCTTCTTGTCAGCCGTGAATAAGGAAACCGAGCACCTGATGCGCGGTTACGAGATGGGCGCTGTCGACTACGTGTTTAAACCGGTGGATCCGGTGGTCATTAAATCGAAGGTCGCCGTATTCGTTGACCTGTTTCGCACTCGGCGCCAGCTCGAAACCAGCGAAAAGCGGCAAGCATCGATCCTGCGCGCGCTGCCCATGGCGATCTACGAGATCACCGACCGCAACGGCGAAATGGTCCGCCAGTTTCGCGGCGGCGACCTTGCCCACTTCCTCGGCGATGAAGCGGAGTCGGTGCTGCGTGGGGATCGTGAATGGCAGGAATGGGTCCATCCTGATGATCGCCTGCGCTTGTTGCAGGAGACTGACCTCAGCGACAGCGTGGTGGTCGAATACCGCTGGATCAGTCCCCAAGGATCGCGCCACCATATCCTCGACCAGCGGGTGCGCACAGGCAGTGGGGCTGCACGTGGTTGGGCAGGGTCGATGCTCGACATCACCGAGCGCAAGGAACTGGAGGCCCGGCTGGTCCATGCCGGGAAGCTCGATGCGTTGGGCCAACTCACCGGAGGGGTCGCTCACGATTTCAACAACCTCCTCGCCGCCATGCTCGGTGGGATCAACATCCTCGAGCGAAGACTAAAACTGGGCGATCGTGAACAGCTCGTCGTCGATCAGATGCGCCACGCGGCAACGCAAGGGACCGAATTGGTTCGGCGCATGATGGCCTTCGCCCGCCAGCAGGAATTGACCCCCACAAGTGTCGACCCGACGAGCCTGTGCGAAGCGGTGGCCGGGCTCGTGAAACATACTCTCGGCGGCAAGGTCGAGGTCGTCTGGGACTGCGCCGACGCAGGCCACAACCTGTTTGTCGATCGCGGCCAACTGGAACTGGCGGTGATGAATCTCATCATCAACGCTCGCGATGCGATGCCCGACGGCGGCACCATCCATGTCTCGATTTCCGAGGGAAAAACAGGCGACCCCAACAAGCCGATGCTGAGCATCATCGTCGCGGACACCGGGTCGGGCATACCCGACGACATCCTCGCCAAGGTCATCGAACCGTTCTTTACCACCAAGGAAGTGGGCAAGGGGACCGGCCTCGGACTGTCGATGGTGTCGGGCTTCGCGCACCAGTCCGGCGGGGAAATCCGAATCAACAGCAAAGTCGGCAAGGGCACTCGGATCGAGCTTATCCTGCCCGCGACTCGGTCCGAAGCAAGCGAAGTCAGTCTTGCCCTCGATCCCGACGAAGACTTGGACTGGATTAGGGGTAAGACGTTCGTTCTGGTCGACGATGACGATGCGGTCCGTGTCGTACTCGGCGAACAGTTACGCGATGCTGGCGGTACCGTGCGCGATTTTGCCAGCGGCAATGCGGCTATAGCGGGCATCGAACGCGATAGGGATTTTGTCGACTTCGTACTGAGTGACTTCGCGATGCCCGGCCTTGATGGGATCAAGACGTTACAGAAAATCGGCGAACTCATCCCAAAGGCTCGGCGCGTCCTGATGACAGGGAATGCCGACGATCCACGTCTGACAACCGTCAAAAATATACCGGTCCTCCGCAAGCCGCTGACCCTCCAGCAGATATCGGAAATCATGACCGTGTAATCAGTAGAGCGTATTCCGACCCTGACCAACTGGCCAAAGAGTGCTGTGCGCTTCGACCACCAAAAGCCAGCAGTCGGAAATTCGCTCAATAGCTGGCGATTGGCCGGCTAACCGTGCACGACGGATCCAAATTTTCCGCGGGATCATGAGCCGGCCACTTTTTATGAATGGCATTATCGTCCTGAGTGGCTGATTTGTGCCCTAATCTGGGCCATTTTATAAGCTGCGCACTGTCGCGCTGATCAACGCAATCGCAATCCCGAAGAAAGCAACCGCGACGGGCACGATTAGTACCTGGCCGTACACTTCACGGCGGGTGAGGGATCCGAACGCGGTCTGGAGAACGGATCCGGTGCGCTCCAGCGGACTGTCGGATTGAGCCGGCCCTTGGCGCAGCAGCGCGCGCGCAGCTGCGAAGAAGATCGTTACGTAGAATGCGGAGATGGCGATTGCGAAGGAGGCATTTGCTCCGCCCGTCGCACCGAGAAGGGCAAGCAGGAAGACCACTTAGGAACCGACCATCGTGATCCACACCGCAGACGGCAACTCGAAGAGCCGCGCTTCCGGTGCAAGCAATCGAACGTTGTTGTTGGCTTCACTCTCGATGACCAACGAGGGACGCCGCGTGGCGACGCGTTGGTCTTGAACCGAGGCAGGTTGCGGCTGGCGAAGTGCTTCAGGCATGGGGCAGGTCCTTTCCTGCGCGCCCGGCGATCAATCCATCGCGGCGCATTGCGATTGCCGTCAAAAGACTGTCGGCGATCATCCGGGCGCGCCCGCCGACGAACTGGGTCGCCTCGCAACCACCTTCCGCCTGGCGTAGCGTCTCATAGAAGAGCTCTAGCCAGCGGGCGAAGTGGTGGAGTTCGAGGCCGGGGATCGCGAGGTGCTTGAGCATCGGATTGCCCGAGAACTCCCCGCTGTTGTGCAGGACCGAACGCCAGAAGGCCTTCATGCGCGCCAGATGCGGCGGCCAATCGACGATCCGCTCTGCGAAGATCGGACCGAGCAGGTCGTCCTCGCGGATCTTCTCGTAGAAATCCTCCACTAGATTATCGACGAAATCAGCATCAACTCCGACGGATTCGGCGGCTGCACGTTTTTCGGCACGCTTCACCAGGGCAATTGTGCGAGTGTCGGGCCGCTCATCTTCCGGAATCGCAGTTCGGATGGTCATGCGCCACTCCTTTCTTGGCTGGCGCCGGGTTCCCGAAGGAACCGAACGTGAAACCGCACCTCGCCCAGGGGTTCGACACGGTGCAGGATCGTGGGCTCGACAACACCGGCCTCGCCGTCGGCCACCAGGGTCTGCTCGCAGTTGGGCTGGCGGGGGTCGGTCACGAGGTAGCGGAGCTTGCCGCTCTCGACTTCGATCAGCCCCCAAACCCCGTCCTTGGTCGAGTGATCGCCCAGCAAGCCGGCGGGAACGGTCGTTTCGGTGAAGGTTGCGGTCTGCTTGTAGACCTCGAGGCCGGGGGGAAGCGCCGGTTTCATGTCATGCTGCTTTCTGACGCCCGAGCAGGGCCGATATCGCGTTGCTGAGCTCGTCGCCGAGTAAGGGTTTCTCGATTACAACTGCGCCAAGTGATGCGGCGCGTGTTCGGAACTGCGTGGCGGGGTTCGTCACGAGTACGATAGCCATGGCCGCGCATCCCGTTTCCCGCAGTCCCGCGAGGAAGCCGAGGCCGTCCCCCCGGTAGTTCTGATCGATCACCAGAATCCGCGCTGCGGAGTTACCCCTGGCGGGCCCGCCCGCGATGGTCGTCAACCCTTCGATGGCGAGCGAGAACTGCAGGGAGGAAAGGACCGGGACGTCGTCGATGAACAAGCCAATCACGTTCGAGCGATCCATGTCCGTTCCTCCTTCCTTGCGGCCCTCGATCAGGCCGCGTTCTTCCAGTTGGGTTCCAGAGCGGCGTGCGGCGGGCATTCGGCCACCTGACCAACCGGCAGGCCGGCGAGTTCGTTGGCGAAGCCGTGGTTCACGTCGCGGTGGTGAGCCTCATCGGCCCGTACCACTAGGACGACGTCGCGCAGCGTCGCATCGTCGGGCAGGCCCCAGTACCGCCTAGCGATTTCGGGAGCTGGCACGTTCGCGCTGCGACCCTCGTCGATTTCGGCGAGGTAGTGGGTATAGCTGATCACCGCTTCTTCCTCGAAGTAGCCGACCACGCGGTGCGCGGTCTTGCTGCTGACCATATAGAGTCCGAAGAAGAACACGTAGAACACCCATTGAACGCCAATGATCACCGCCCGCTCGAACAACGTAGGCTTGGAGATCTCGATGAAGGTCATCAGGTGCATGCGCTCATTTTCGGCTTCGTCCATGAGCGTCTTGATCCAGCCCTTGTCGTCGCACATGCGGCGTAGGCAGGCGAGATGGTTGATTGTCGCCCCGACCATTCCGGGTACGGCAGCTACGGTCTCCAGCACGACGGCACGGTGGCCGTAACGCTCGGCAAAGAAGGTGTCGGCGCACCAGCGAAGTGCCTTGGTGAAGCCGAACGCGATCCGGTCCGACAACCCGCGAGGGTTGTGGTGAACGCCTAGATCGATGAAGGGTGCAGTCATTGAAACTTCTCCGCTTGGCGGCACGCTGAACTGGAAGCGCCGCTGCTGGAGACGATCTAGGCTCATGGACGGAAACGCGAAATTTGGATGATCACCCTACGGAGAGCGCCCTAAGGGCCTTACCGGAGGCAGTGCCGGCCAGCTTCATGAGCCGGTTCCTGCCCCGTCTGTCGTTTGCCGCCGCGCTGTTGCTGGCGCTTGCCGCAATCTGCGCAGGTGCGGGGATGCGGCTGCTTTTTGCCGAGGAACTGGCGCAGCGCGCCACGTTCATCTTCTTCGTGCCGGGGGTGGTGGTTGCCAGCGCCTTGTCGGGGCTCCGCGCGGGTGCGGTCGCAGTGGTTGCCGGCGCCGCCGCAGGCCTGTGGTGCGACGCCATGGCAGGACCGGTGACCCAAGGCAGTTACATTGCGGCGGTCGCGTTCGTGGTCATCGGCGTTTCGGTCGCTTTCGGGGGCGAGTGGTTCCAGAGGGCAAGGGTCGAGACCGAGGCATCAGCGATGATCCTCGCACGCCGGGAAGCGCACTTGCAGTCGATCCTCGATACCGTGCCCGATGCCATGGTCGTGATCGATGAGGCGGGCGCGATCCGGGAGTTCAGCCCGACTGCCGAGCGCATGTTCGGCTGGACGGCGACCGAAGTGGCCGGTCGCAATGTCAACCTGCTGATGCCGGATCCCTATCGCAGCGCGCACGACGGCTATCTCGCACGGTACTACCGGACTGGCGTGAAAAGGATCATCGGCCAGGGCAGGGTGGTGGTGGGCTCCCGACGGGATGGTTCCACCTTTCCGATCGAACTCGCGGTCGGCGAAATGGTCGCGGACGGACAGCGCTTTTTCACCGGCTTCATCCGCGATCTGACCGAGCGGCAGCAGGCCGAGGCAAGGTTGCAGGAACTACAGACCGAGCTGGTCCATATCTCGCGGTTGACCGCCTTGGGCGAGATGGCCTCTGCGCTTGCACACGAAATCAATCAGCCGCTCTCCGCGATCGCAAACTACTTGAAAGGTACGCGAATCCTGCTGGGACGCGACGAGGTTCCGCATGAGCGCGTGGCGGAGGCGGTGGAAAGGGCGGCCACCGAAGCCTTGCGTGCCGGGGAGATTATCCGCCGGTTGCGGGATTTCGTGGCGCGCGGCGAGACCGAGCGGACCATCGAAAGCCTGCCTACGCTGGTCGAAGAAGCGAGCGCGCTCGCCCTTGTAGGGGCCAAGGAGCACGGCATTCGCGTGCGATACGATTTCAGTCCGGGGATCGATCTCGTTCTTGCCGACAGGGTGCAGATCCAGCAAGTCGTGCTCAACCTCGTGCGAAACGCGGTCGACGCGATCTCGGAATCGG
This sequence comes from Tsuneonella sp. HG222, assembly GCF_053819185.1. NCBI lineage: Bacteria > Pseudomonadati > Pseudomonadota > Alphaproteobacteria > Sphingomonadales > Erythrobacteraceae > Tsuneonella > Tsuneonella sp. HG222. The sequence goes on from NZ_JBSOQZ010000001.1 coordinate 682,545, forward strand.
ACACGGATCGCCGCGACCTGACCATTGCGATCGAACCGGCTGATGAAGCGATGGCTCTTGTCAGGGTGACCGACACGGGACCGGGTATCGACCCGGAGGTGGCCGAGAAGCTTTTCCAGCCCTTCGTCACGACCAAGCGAACTGGCATGGGCGTGGGGCTCTCCATTTCCCGCACGATCGTAGAGGCGCACGGCGGGCGAATATGGGGACAGGAAGCGCCGGGTGGCGGCGCCGAATTCGGCTTTACTTTGCAGGCAGTTGCAGACGAGGAACTCTACGATGGAGAATGACGAGGCGAGGGACGCGATCGTTTACGTGATCGACGATGACGAGAGCGCGCGTCAATCGCTGGAATTCCTACTGGACGTCGCTGGAATTCGGGTTCGCTCGTTCTCGTCCGCGGACGCTTTCGTGAAATCCGACCCTCCGCTCGGAGGGGCCTGCATCGTCACCGACGTGCGGATGCCCGGCATTAGCGGGATCGAACTCGCCGCCAGGATGTCAGAGGGAGGCGGCGGTGCCCCGGTGATCGTCATCACGGGCCACGCCGATGTTCCGCTGGCGATACAGGCGATGAAGGCCGGTGCCGCCGACTTCATCGAAAAGCCCTTCGACGATGAAACGATCGTTTCGGCAATCCGCACCGCGCTGGCGCGACGGGGAGAAGAGGAGGAGGGGCAGTCGCAGCGACGCGAGGTCGTTGCCCGCATCGAAACGCTGTCTCGCAGGGAGCGCGAAGTCGTCCAAGGTCTGGTCGAAGGCAAGGCCAATAAGGTCATCGCGATCGACCTGGACATCAGTCCGCGAACGGTCGAGGTCTACCGGGCCAACGCGATGATGAAAATGCAGGCGAAGACGCTGTCTGACCTGGTGAGAATGATGACCATCGCAACGATCACCTGACGGAATGCGGATATCAGGACTCGCGTTCGGCCCTGTGCTGCCCAAAAGCGGACAGTCTGCAATCGGCCCAAACGCTGCCGCGTCGCGACTGGTGCTAAGTCCCCCAGTCCCAATTGTTCGCGGGACCGCTGGGAAAGCCGATTTTCGCATAATCGCCGTTATCATCGCGCGGCTGGCAACGGTGATTATTGATAGGTCTTCTCGACCATCAGTAACCATCAACTGTAAGCTGCTCAGGCCAAACTTCCGTATCTTAATTTCAATGCCCCGGCGGTCCCTTTGAAAAGATGGGACCGCTGGGCTTTTCGATCGCTGCCGAACTTCGTATCGATTTGGTGCGAAAGTTCTGCATCGGCCGACCGAGATCGAGCGGGTGGGTCCGTCGATTTGAATTCGCCGCCAGCCTGCTGGCTCTAAGGGTCGATTGCTCCTGCTGAGAGGTCGCCGGCGAACGCCGTGTCACGCGCACGCTTGAAGGCCACGGACGGCAAGGCCGCTGAATGCCTCGTGATGCTGAGACGCTAGTCGCCTGCCCGCGCCGGCCCCTTGTCGCCGGTCTTGTCCGGCGGTGCGAGTTGGTCGGGCGGAAGCTTGGCCATCCGCGCCGCTTCGGTCAGCACGTAGCCGCGGATCGCCTCGACCTGCGCGGCGTCGAGCCACGGCTTGAAGGCGATCATCCCGTTGTCTGCCAGAGCGCCGTCGAGCACGATCGCTCGCCAAGCCTCCGCGTCCGTTGTGACTGCGGAGCGGAAGAGGTTCGGATTGACCGGTCCCCCGTGGCAGATGTTGCAGAAGGCAAGGTACTGCGTTGCGCCCTCGGCCAACTGCCCGGCGGTGAATTTCTCGCTCGAAGTCGCAAAGGGCGGCGGGGTGAAGGCGGGCAGTGGAGGCAACTTGGCCGTGCCGCCTAGCTTGAACGCCAACAGCACGCCGTTGGGCGCCGGACGGCGCATCCACGGGCTCGGCGTCGCAACGCCCATCGATCCGCCATACCCGGCGAGCACCGCGACGTATTGCTCCCCGCGCACACGGTAGGCAATTGGTCCCGCCACGATGCCGCGCCCCCCGTTGAACTTCCACAATTCCTTCCCCGTATCGGCGGCATAGGCATGGAACCAGCCATAGGGATCGCCCTGGAACACAAGGTTGCCCCCGGTCGCCAGCGTGCCGCCGTTCCACGGCCATTCCTTCTCGATCGTCCAGGCGGCCTTCTGCTTGACCGGATCCCACGCGACGAGCGCACCGCGGTTCATTGCCGCCAGCGCTGCTCGGCGCTGCAAGGGCGTGGCGCCGGGCACAGTCCCCTCGGGCGGGGCCATGAAGGCGACCCCGGTATTCCAGCGGCCGATGTGGCGGGTGTAGTTCGCGTCGTCGGCCATCGCCATCGGCACGTGCATCATCGGCAGGTAGACCAGGCCCGTCTTGGGCGAGAAGCTCATCGGGTGCCAGGCATGCGCGCCGATGCCGGAGGGCCAGATGAGATACGGCGCGTCCTTGTACCGCACGCCGGCCTTCTCGACCGGGCGGCCCGTTGCCAGATCGATCCGTTCGGCCCAGTTCTGCGGCGCGTAAGGCTCTGCGCTGATCAGTTTGCCGTTGCTCCGGTCGATCAGGTAGAAGAACCCGTTCTTGGGCGCCTGCATCACGACCTTGCGCGGCTTGCCGTCGATTTCGAGGTCGGCCAGCGTCATCTGCTGGGTCGCAGTATAGTCCCAGCTTTCTCCCGGATTGAGCTGGTAGTGCCACTTGTACGCGCCGGTGTCCGGATCGAGCGCGAGGATCGAGGACAGGAACAGGTTGTCGCCCTTGCCGGCGCTACGCGCGCGGTGGTTCCACGGACTGCCGTTGCCCACCCCGACGAGCAGCTGGTCGAACTCCGCATCGTAGACGACCGAGTCCCACACCGTGCCGCCTCCGCCCATCTCCCACCACTTTCCCGCCCAGGTCTTGCCGGCTACCCCAGCCCACACCTCGTCCGAGGCGGCACCGTCAGGTCCGTCGGCGGGGTTGGGCGGCACGGTATAGAACCGCCAGGCGAGAGCGCCGCTGTCCGCATCGTAGGCCGAGAGGTATCCGCGCACGCCAAGCTCGGCGCCGCTGTTGCCGATGATGACCTTGCCGCGCACCACGCGCGGAGCCATCGTGATCGTGTAGGGCTTGTCCTGGTCGACCGTGACGACATCCCACAGCTTGGCCCCGGTGCCGGCATCCAGCGCGATCAGTCGCCCGTCGATCGTGCCGACGAAAACCTTGCCGCCCCACACCGCAACGCCGCGGTTGACCACGTCGCAGCAGGCATGCGCGCCCTTGTCGCCTCGCACCTGCGGATCGAACCGCCAGAGCTCCGCGCCAGTCGCGGCGTCCACGGCCATGACCTTCGACCAGGCGGTCGAAAAATACATCGTGCCGTCGACCACGATCGGCGTCGCCTCCTGCCCGCGGGCAGTATCGAGCGGCACCGAAAAGGCGAGGGCCAAGTCGCCGACATTGCCGTCGTTCACGTCCTCGAGCGGCGAGTAGCGCTGTTCGGCATAGGTCCGCCCGTGGCTCAGCCAGTTGTCGGGATCGTCTTCCGCCGCCTCTAGCCGCGCCTGGTCGATCCGCCCGAACTGGGCCTCGCTCGCGCCCGTGCCGAGATCGCCTGCCGGCATGTCGCACCCGCCGAGCAAGAGGGCCGTGGCCGCCAGAAATCGGAAATGCATGCGATCCCTCCCAGAACCTTTGGCCGGGAGTGTGCCGTGCCCGGCGGCGAAGGCAAGCGCTACGTCTTCCGGCGCACCCAGGGTTCGGCGGTCCGATCCGTCGCCATCACGTCGGGATAGGGGCGGCACAGGATGGCCGCGTCATCGGGCGCGCCGTCGAGCCAGTCGGCCCAGTCGCCAGGGCGCAGGATCACCGGCATCCTTGTATGGACGTCGGCCACGTGCTGGCACGCTTCGGTCATGACCATCGAAAAGGCCGGGCCCCATTCGGGCGTGTCGCGCCAGATCCCGGCCACGGCGAAGACGGGTTGGTCGGGCAGGGAAAACCACGTCCGAGTCATCGACCCCTTCGGTCCTTCGGCCTCGGCGAACTCGGTGACGGGGATCAGGCAGCGGCGTTCCTCGAACGAATAGCGCCACATGAAGCTGTTTAGCTTGTCGGCGCGGGTGTTGTTGACCGGCTTGGGCTTGAGCGGCTGTCCGTTCTTTCCCTTCAGCACCAGCGGGAAACCCCAGGTCATCGAACGCAGCGTGCCCTGCGCGACGACCAGACCCGGATATCCCGGATAGACCTCTGCCCCGGCATTCCCCACGCTGCCCAGTTTCGCATCGAACAGGTGCGCCACTTCGTCGGCGTTCTTCGTCATGCGATAAAGATTGCACATGATCCGGGCATAGGACGCGGAACCGCGCGCCGACAAGCGAGTCGACTCAGCAGTCGGGTTGATTGAACAGGAGGTTTGCATGGCCGCACGCGCATATTGGCAGGGCCAGATACGGCTCGCCCTCGTCTCGATCCCGGTCGAAATTTACGCCGCCGCGAAGTCGGGCGCATCGATCAGCTTCCGCCAGATCCACGAGCCGAGCGGAAAACCGATCAATTACGAGAAGGTCGTGCAGGGCATCGGCCCGATCGACACAGACGACATCGTCAAGGGGTACGAAGTGTCGAAGGGCAACTTCGTTCTACTGCAGGACGAGGAGATCGAGGCGGTGAAGATCGAAAGCCGCAAGACGCTCGACCTGGTGCAGTTCGTCGGCGTCGACGAGATCGACCCGCTCTATTTCGAGAAACCCTATTACGTGGTGCCGCAGGACGACCTGGCCGAGGAAGCCTTCATCGTCCTGCGCGAGGCGTTGCGCCAGGCCAAAAAGGTGGCGTTGGGCCAGCTTTCGGTGCGCGGGCGCGAGCAACTGGTCGCGCTCAAGCCGTGCGGCAAGGGCATTCTGATGGAAACGCTGCGCTATGCCGACGAGGTCCGCAAGGGCCAGTCGTTCTTCAACGAGATCCCCGCCAGCAAGCCGTCGAAGGACCTGCTGCAACTGGCGACCACGCTCATCGACCAGAAGACCGCCCCGTTCGATGCGAGCGAATTCCACGATCGCTACGTAGATGCGCTCAAGCAGCTCGTTGCCAAGAAGGCCAAGTCCAAGGGCAAGATGGTGCTCGAGGATGTCGACGAGCCCGCGCAGCGCGGTTCGAACGTGATCGACCTGATGGCGGCGCTGAAGAAATCGGTCGGCTCCGACGAGAAGAAGGCCGCGCCCGCCAAGAAGCCGGCGGCGAAGAAGGCCCCCGCGAAGAAGCGGGCCTGATGGAATCCTGCAATCCCCTCCGGCCACCCGCAATGAGCAAGGTGACGCCGGCGCGACTGGCCGGGCAGGGCTGTAACGTAGAAAGGGAGGTCGAATCTTGAGCAAGACCGATCCTCTTGCCGAATACAATCGCAAGCGCGATTTCAAAAAGACCGCCGAGCCTGCGGGCAAGCGCGCGAAGAGCGATGGTGGCAACCGGTTCATCGTCCAGAAGCACGATGCGACGCGCCTCCACTGGGATCTGCGGCTGGAGGCGGACGGCGTTCTGAAATCATGGGCGGTCACGAAGGGGCCGAGCCCCGACCCCGACATCAAGCGGCTGGCCGTGCGGACCGAAGACCATCCGATGGCCTACGCGGACTTCGAAGGCTCGATCCCCAAGGGCGAATATGGCGGCGGCACGGTCATGCTGTGGGACCGCGGGACCTGGACGCCGGTCGAAGGGAAGAGCTGGAAGGACATCGACAAGGGCCATCTGCACTTCACGCTCGAAGGCGAGCGCATGAACGGCGAGTGGCTGTTGATAAGGCTGAAGAAAAAGCCGGGAGAAAAGCGGGAGAACTGGCTCCTGCGCAAACTCGACGATGCGCACGCCGAGGCGGGCGACGGGTTGGTGCAGCGCGAACTGACCAGCGTATTGACCGGCCGCACGATGGCCGAGATCGCGGCCGACGAGGACGGCGAGTTCTCGCTCAAGGGCAAGAAGGGCGACGACTTCGCCGCGGTCATGACCAAGGCGGCGAAGCGCAATGCCAAGGCAAGCAAACCCGCGAAAGCAGCGCCGATGCCCAAGTTCCGCGCGCCGCAACTGGCCACGCTGGTCAGCGACGTGCCGGCCGGCAACGGCTGGCTGCACGAAATCAAATTCGACGGATATCGCGCGATCGTCGGCTGCAAGGGCGGGCAGGTGAAGGTCTGGACCCGCAGTGGCAAGGATTGGACCGACAAGTTCGGCCCGCTGGTCGAGGCGCTGGCAGCGCTCGACCTGCCGCCCTGCCTGATCGACGGCGAGATCGTGGCGCACGACAAAGCCGGCAATCCCGACTTCTCCACCCTGCAGCAGGTCCTCAAGCGCGGGCACGGCAGCCAGGGGGAGGACGACAGCCTGGCATTCCATGCCTTCGATCTGCTGGAGGTAAACGGCGAGGATCTTTCCTCGCATACCAACATCGAGCGCAAGGAACGGCTCGAGGGACTGCTGGCGCAGGCGGGGCCGCCGGTGTTCGTAGCGGATCATGTGATCGGATCGGGCGAGAAGCTGTTTCGCGCGATGTGCGATGCCGGGCAGGAAGGCATCATCTCGAAGAAGATCGAGGCGGCCTATTCCGGCCGGCGGAGCAAGGCCTGGGTCAAGGTGAAGTGCACCCGGCGGCAGGAATTCGTCCTCATTGGCTGGAAGAAGTCGACCGCCAAGGGCCGCCCGTTCTCGTCGCTTCTGCTCGCCCAGCACGAAGGCAAGAAGCTGATCTACAAGGGCAATATCGGCACCGGCTTCACGCAGGACGGGATGGCCGAGCTGACCCGCAAGATGAAGCCGCTGGAGCGTGCCACGCCCCCGGCCGAGGTGGACAAGACATCCAGCAGGGGCGTCACCTGGCTCTCCCCCAAGCTTGTCGCGGAAGTGGCCTTTGCCGAATTCACCGCCGACGGGAACGTGCGCCACGGCAGCTTCCTGGGCCTGCGCAGCGACAAGGATGCCGCCGAGGTGGTGCCCGAACGGGCAAATCAAGCGCTCGACGAGGGGGCCGAACGACCCGAATCGGTGCGGATCACCAACCGCGACCGGGTGATCTTCCCCGAAAGCGGGCAGACCAAGGGCGAGCTTGCGGATTATTACCAGGAAATCGCTGCCCTGATGCTGCCCTGGGCCGCGCGGCGCCCGATCAGCCTGGTGCGCTGCCCCCAGGGCCGGGCCAAGAAATGCTTCTTCCAGAAGCACGACAGCGGATCCTTCGGCGAACACGTCCACCACGTTCCGATCCGCGAGAAGGACGGCCAGACCGAGGACTATCTCTATGTCGAGGAAGCTGCTGGGCTGGTCGCCTGCGTGCAGATGGGCACGATCGAGTTCCACGGCTGGGGCGCGCGGTCCGACGACGTCGAGGCGCCCGACCGCATGGTGTTCGATCTCGATCCCGACGAAGGGCTCGACTTCGGCGCGGTAAAGCAGGCGGCAAAGGACATTCACGACCGGCTGGCCGATCTCGGTCTGGCGAGCTTCGCGATGCTGTCGGGCGGCAAGGGGGTCCACGTCGTGGTTCCCTTTGCCCGTGGCCATAGCTGGGAAGCGCACAAGGATTTTTCCCGCCGTTTCGCCGAGGCGCTGAGCATGGCCGAGCCCGACCGGTTCGTCGCCACGATGAGCAAGGCGAAGCGCAAGGGGAAGATCTTCATCGACTGGTTGCGCAACCAGCGCGGCAGCACCGCCGTCTTGCCGTACAGCGCAAGGGCGCGCCCCGGGGCTCCGGTCGCGGTGCCGATCGCTTGGGGCGAGTTGAAGGACATGGCCGATGCGCACCCGTTCTCGATCGCCGACACGGCACGGCTGCTCGCCCGCGCCCGGGGAAAAGGTCTCGCCGGCTGGGGGTTCTCCGAACAGAAATTGCCCGGGTTTTGATGGGTCGCTCTCTCGGAAGGGGCTCGTCAATTGCGGCGAAAAAGCGTCCGGTTGCAGGTGAAACCGTGGCAATTATGATACACTCGACTTTTCTGACGTTGCCGTGGGCACCAAATACGGTTTAGAGCGTCTTCGGTTTGTTGCTGCAGCGTTCGCTTTTCAAGGGCGGGTCGCGGGCGGCCACACCGAACCTGGCGTGGTGCACCGTCACGCCCTGTAGTGAGGGAACTGCAAAAATGAGTTTTGGACTTTCCAACCTGAGCAAGGTTGCTCTCGGCCTTTCGGTCGCGGCAGCTGCTCTCGCCACCCCGGCGCAGGCGCGGGACGGCGAGGGGTATTTCGGCGCCGATCTGGGCGTCGTGTTCCCGAAGGACACCGACATCGACATCCAGACGATCGTCGATGCCGCTTCCGTCGATAACGATCGCGGTTACGAGTACGCGTTCCAGGCCGGTTACGACTGGGGCCTGATCCGTACCGAACTCGAATTCTCGCAGAAGCGCTGGGATTTCGACACGGTCACCGCCGGCGCTCCGGGCATTCCGCCCTACACCGCGCCCGGCAACTTCCAGACCGGCTCCTACGCCGATCCTTCGGGTCGCACGCAGCTGCTCGGCGGCTGGGCCAACGCCCTGCTCGACTTCGGCGGTAACGACGGTGTCGGCTTCGCCGTCGGCGTCGGCGCCGGCCGCGCGCAGGCCAACATGGTCCTGACCCCGGGCACTGTTCCCTGGATCGACGATCATGACGCCGCCTGGGCCTGGCAGGGTATCGCGGAACTGCGCGTTCCGCTGAGCGAAGCGTTCGAGCTCGCGGCCAAGTACAAGTACATGGACACGCACGAGTTCAAGCTGACCGATTCTTACAACCGTTCGGTCAACTTCGATCAGAAGACTCACTCGTTCCTGATCGGCGTCCGCGCGAACTTCGGTGGTGCGGATGCTCCGCCGCCGCCGCCGCCTCCGCCGCCCCCGCCGCCGCCCCCGCCGCCGCCGCCGCCGCCGCCTCCGCCGGTTGCTGCTCCGGTCTGCAACAAGGGCCCGTACATCGTGTTCTTCGACTGGGATAAGTCGGACATCACGCCTGCCGCGGCGACGATCCTCGACAGCGCGGTCACGGCCTATGGCAACTGCGCCAACGTGCCGATCATGCTGGCCGGTCACACCGACCGTTCGGGTTCGACCGCCTACAACGAAGGGCTGGCCAACCGCCGCAACGCGAGCGTGACCAGCTACCTGACCGGGCGTGGCATTCCTGCCGCGCGCATCACCAGCCAGGGCTTCGGCGAGACGATGCCGCGTGTGCCCACCGCCGACGGTGTGCGCGAGCTGCAGAACCGCCGTGTGGAAATCACTTACGGTCCGGGTTCGGGCATGTAAGCGAGAGCCATCGGCTCAAACAGATCGGGGGCCGCAGGAGCAATCCTGCGGCCCCTTTTCTTTGCGCGGCAAACGTTTGCGCGCCATCCGGCATCACCTGAAATGGTAACGTCATCTCCGCACGGCATCGGGCGACCCAGGTCGATTACCGGAGTCGCAAACGATGCATGTGGGCCGCCGACAGTTCCTCGGCGCAACTGGCGCGGCATTCGCCGCACTTGCGGCGGCGCCGGGCGGAGCCGCCCGTAAAGCGGAGAGAGCGCCCGGCTACGGCGAACTGGTCGCCGATCCGGCCGGCCTTGCCGCCTTGCCTGCCGGTTTCTCCTATCGAGTGATCGCCGCGCTGGGCGATGCGATGAGCGACGGCGGCACCGTGCCCGACCGGGCCGACGGCATGGGTTGCTTCGATCTCGGCCAAGGCAAATGGGCGCTGGTCTGCAACCACGAGATCTGGCCCCAGCACGGCCCCGGCGTGGAAGCCGCGCGAGGCTTCGTCCGCCATCCTGACGGCAACTGGCTTGCCGGCGGCACGACGACGCTGGTGCTCGACGCGCGAAGCCTGACGGTCGAGCGCCAGGTGCGCACGTTGGCAGGGACGCTCGGCAACTGCGCCGGCGGGATCACGCCGTGGGGCTCCTGGCTGTCTTGCGAGGAGGCGGGCGTACAGGGGAGCAAGCTGGTTGACGGGCACGGTTGGGTGTTCGAGGTTCCTGCTACGGCCACAGGCCCCATCGAGGCCCTGCCGCTGAAGGCAATGGGGCGTTTCAATCACGAAGCGGCCTGCGTCGATCCTGCGACCGGCGTTGTCTACATGACCGAGGACCGCCCCGACGGGCTGCTCTACCGCTTTCTGCCACGCGAACCCGGTCGGCTGGTGCAGGGCGGCAGGTTGCAGGCCCTCTCAATCCGCGGGCCCGGCGACACTCGCAACTGGCAGGGGGAGGTCATGCGCCCGGGTGCCTGGCACCCATGCCGGTGGGTCGACCTCAGCGATGTCGAGGCGCCCGAGGACGACCTGCGCCAGCGCGGCGCAGCGGCAGGCGGGGCGCTGTTCGCGCGGGGCGAGGGCATCTGGATGGGCGAGGGCGAGCTCTACTTCACCTGCACCAACGGCGGGGCGGCGCAGCTTGGTCAGGTGTTCCGGCTGCGGATCGGGCGCGGCAGAGCGGACCGGCTGCAGTTGTTCTACGAAAGCCGCGATGCGGCGGTGCTGCAGAAGTGCGACAACCTGACGATTTCGCCCAAGGGCCACCTGATCGTGTGCGAGGATGGCGATTTCGCCACCGGCAATCACCTGCGCGGCATCACGCCTGCCGGGGAGGCATATACGCTGGCAAGGCTGGGGATGGATACCGAGTGGGCGGGCGCCTGCTTCTCGCCCGATGGCCGGTGGCTGTTCGTCAACGCCCAGCATCCCACGCGGACGCTGGCGATCACCGGCCCCTGGTAGGATTCAGGCGTCCGGAAAGGGCGTCCACTCCGCGCCGTCGGCGAGCGGCGCGAAGATGGCATCGAGCATCGCCGGGGTGATGCCTTCGGGCGTAGGCGGGTCCCATTGCGGTGCGTTGTCCTTGTCGACCAGCACGGCGCGGACGCCTTCCACGAAATCGGACCGCAGCATCATCCGCGCGGCGATGCGGTATTCGGCCTGCATCTCGTCGGCGAAGGTCTCGCGGTTGGCCCCTTCGGCGAATTGGCGCAGGGCCACCTTGGCGGTGGCCGGGCACTTGGCGGACACCGCCTTCAGTTCCTTCACAGCCCACTCCGACGGATCGTCGCGCAGCGCCTGGACGATCGTTTCGAGGTCGCTCGAGGCGAACAGGCGGTTGATCGCCTCCTCGTTCTTCACCACGCGCGCCGTCGGCGTTTCGGCCGGGGCGAGCGAGGCGAGGATCGCATCGATCTTGGCGGGCGCCTGGGCGATCTGCGCCTTGGCTTCGGCCAGGCGGTCGCTCGTCAGGTAATGCGTCGCGAGGCCGGCCCACAGGCATTCGGCCCCGTCGAACCGCGCGCCGGTGAGCGCGAGGAACACGCCGATCCGGCCGGGCAGGCGCGGCAGGTACCAGCCCGCGCCCACGTCGGGGAACAGACCGATCGCGCCCTCGGGCATGGCGAACAGCGAGTTCTCGGTCGCGACGCGGTATTGCGCAGGCTGCGAAATGCCCACGCCGCCGCCCATCGTGACCCCATCCATGCAGGCGACGATCGGCTTGGGGTAGGTGAACATCAGGTGGTTGAGGCGGTATTCGGCATGGAAGAATGCGCGGCCCGCAGCGCCGCCGTCCTCCAGTGCGGAATTGCGCACCAGCTGCACATCGCCCCCGGCGCAGAACCCTCGGCCCTCGGCATGATCGAGGATGATCGCCTCGATAGCATCGTTGCCGCGCCAGGCGAGCAGTTGCCGGGCCATGGCCTCGCACATGCCCTGCGTCAGCGCGTGCAGCGCCCTGGGCCGGTTGAGCGAGATATGGCCGACCGCGCCGTGGGTGTGGAAATGGACCTCGTCGCTCATTGCCGCAGCAGGTCCCGGCCAACGATCATCCGCATGACCTGGTTGGTGCCTTCGAGGATCGAGTGGACGCGCAGATCGCGCCAGAAGCGTTCGATCGGATAGTCCTGCAGGTAGCCGTAGCCGCCATGCAGTTGCAGCGCGCGGTCGACGATCGCGCTGCCGTTGTCGGTTGCGAGGCGCTTGGCCATCGCGGCGAAGCGGGTCTTGTCGGGCGCGTTCTCGCTCACCTTGGCAGCCGCCAGATAGAGCAGGGCGCGCGCTGCCTCGAGATCGGTCGCCATGTCGGCCAGGGTGAACTGGGTGTTCTGGAAATCGGCGATCGGGCGGCCGAACTGCTGGCGCTCCTTGGTGTAGCGCACCGCCTCGTCGAGACAGCGCTGCGCGCCGCCGAGCGAGCAGGCGCCGATGTTGAGGCGCCCGCCGTCGAGACCCATCATCGCGATGCGGAAACCTTCGCCCTCGCCGCCGACCAAATTCTCCGCCGGGACGCGGACCTGGTCGAGGTTCAGCGCGGCGGTGGGCTGCGAGTGCCAGCCGAGCTTGCGCTCCTGCGCACCGAAGCTGACGCCGGGCATGTCCTTCTCGATTACCAGGCACGAGATGCCGCCGGGGCCGTCCTCGCCGGTGCGGACCATGGTGACGTAGACCTCGTTCTCGCCGCCGCCGGAGATGAATTGCTTCGTTCCGGAGACGACGAATTCATCGCCATCGCGTGTCGCCTTCGTCTTCAGCGCGGCGGCGTCGGACCCGCTGCTCGGCTCGGTCAGGCAGTAGCTGGCGATGCGCTCCATCCCGACGAGGCTGGGCAGGTATTTGTCCTTGACCGCCTGGCCGCCGAACCGGTCGATCATCCAGCTGGCCATGTTGTGGATCGAAATGAACGCGCTGGTCGACGGACAGCCGTAGGCCATCGCCTCCATGATCAGCGCCGCCTCGAGCCGGCCGAGGCCGATCCCGCCGCTCTCTTCGCTGACATAGATCGATCCGAAGCCGAGTTCGGCCGCCTGGCGGATCGTGTCGCGCGGGAAGATGTGCTTCTCGTCCCACTCGGCGGCGTGGGGCGTGATCGCGTCGGCGGTGAAACGCTGCGCCATCTCCTGGATGGCGAGCTGGTCGTCGGTAAGCGCGAACTGTCCGGTCATGCCGGCGCCTTGGCGCGGTTTGGTTGCAGATGCAACCGGCCCGAGCGCAGCCGCTGCCTCAGCCGCACTTCACGGCGGTCACGACCATGGCGTCGTCGTATTCGACGTTCAGGCGGTTGGCGTTGAAATCCATCGTCACCGCGGAACGCGGCGGAACCCAGCGCAGCGTCTGCGCCCCGGCTGCGGCCTGGATCTTCCAGCCCAGCTCGGCCGTGGCGGTCTGGCCGATGAAGCGCGAGGCCGGCTCCACCCGGCACGCGCCGCGTTCGCCGTAATCGCCGGTCGTGGCGCAGGCGCCGAGGGTGAGGGCGGGGACCAGGGCAACGAGGGGAAACAGGCGCATCAATCGTCTCCTATCACGGCTTCGGCCTCGATCTCGACCTTCCAGCCCGGTTGGTAGAGCGCGGCAACCGCCACCAGGGTTCCCGTCGGCCGCACATGGCCGATCGCGCGGGTAAAAGCGGCGGTGATCGCATCGGCATCGGCGATGTCGGTGGCGAACATCCGCACCCGCACCAGGTCCTCCATCCGCCCGCCGAGCCGCTCGACGTTCTGCGCGATCAGGGCGAAGCAGCGGTCGGCCTGCGCCCCGGCATCAGGGGCGACCGAGCCATCGTCCTCCACCCCAACCGTGCCGGACAGGATTATCCGGTTGCCGGTGCGCAGGCCGCGGGTGAACCCGGCCTGTTCCTCGAACGGCGACAGGGGCGGGATGCGGGTGCGTTCGCTCATGCGCAGCGGGTATAGGTGAAAGCTTCGGGCGATGCACCCTCGCCGAATTCGCGCCGCACCAGGACCTTGCCGTTGTCGCGCAGGTCCATCACGACCTGGCGCTCCCACTCCATGCCCTCCCCGGTGAAGGCGAAGTCGCCCTTGATGCGGCCCACGGTGGCATCCGTCAGCGCCGTCAGGGTGCCGACCGATTCGTAGAACTTGAGCTTGTCGCCGCTCACTTCGAGCAGGCCCTTGGCATCGCCCATCGTGCTGGTGCAGTCGGCCGCGACGAGGCCGAAGCGGCCCTGGAAGGCAGTCGGAATGGTGGTCGGCAGGGCAGTCTCGCTCGCGCTGGGCACGGGGGTGGGGGAAGCCGCATCGCCGGTCTCGGCGGCGACCACCGCGGTCTCGGTGGCGGCAGGCTCCGGCGCGGAGGAATCGCAGGCGGCAAGGGTCATGGCAGCGGCACCGGCAAGCAAAAGGGTAAGACGCATTTGAAACTCCGTGGATGTTTCGCATCCCAACACGCGAATTCGGAAAACTTTCCGCCTCGCCCAAAAAATCGCTAGGGCACCGGCCGAAGGAGACGATGCATGGCCGGACTGTGGCTCGACGAGTTTTCGGTGGGGCAGGTGTTCGATCACCCGCTGCGCCGCACGGTGACCGAAACCGACAATCTGCTGATGAGCGCCCTGACCCACAACCCGGCGCCGCTGCATCTCGATGCCGAGTATATGAAGGGCACCGAGTACGGGAAAATCCTCGTCAACTCGTGCTTCACGCTGGGGCTGATGGTCGGCATTTCGGTCAACGACACCACGCAAGGCACGGCGGTCGCCAACCTGGGGTGGGACGAGGTGCGCTTCCCCGTGCCGATCTTCGTTGGCGACACCCTGCGGATCGAGACCGAGGTGACCGACGTGCGCGAAAGCAGGTCGCGGCCCGATCAGGGGATCGTCAGCTTCATCCATCGCGCCTACAATCATGACGGCGTCCTCGTGGCGCATTGCCGCCGGGCAAGCTTGCAAAGGAAGCGCCCGGCTGGTAAATAATTAGCAAGCTAATAAACTCCGGAGAGATCGCCGTGGCCACCCTGACCGTCGAACCCATCCTGCCGCGCTTCGGTGCCTACTGTTCGGGTCTGGACCTGACGCGCAAACTTTCGCCCGAGGAGGTGAAGCAGGTCACCGACGCGATGGACCAGTGGGGCGTGACCGTTTGGCGCGACACGCACATGTCCGACGAGAACCATGTCGAGTTCAGCCGCAACTTCGGGTATCTCGAGCAGGTTCCAGCGCGCGAAGGCATGAAATATCGCCTGCCGTTCCGTGAGCTGTTCGACGCGAGCAACCTCAATCCCGAAGGCGAGATCACGACCGATCCGGCGGCGATCCAGTACCGCAAGGGCGACCGGCTGTGGCACACCGACAGCGCCTTCATGTCGAAGCGCACCAGCTATTCGCTGCTGCTCGCCCACTCGGTCCCGCCCGAGGGCGGCGAGACGTGGTTCGCCGACACGCGCAGCGCCTATGACGACCTGCCGCAGGACATGAAGGACTTCCTCGCCGACAAGGTCGGCGTGAACTCCCTGTGGTGGAGCCGCAAGCTGGCCGGCGCGGACATTCCGGACGAGGAAATCGAGGCGCGGTTCAAGGCCCGTCACCCGCTGGTCCATGTCCACAAGGGTTCGGGCCGGAAGGCGCTGTTCATCGCCGCCCACACGATGGACGTCGAAGGAATGCCGCCGGAAGAAGGCCGCAAGCTCATCCGCGACCTGATCGAGCACTGCACCCAGCCGCAGTACGTGTTCAGCCACAGCTGGCAGGTCGGAGACATGGTCATCTGGGACAACCTGTGCTCGATGCATCGCGGCGGCGAATACGCCTACGACACCTACAAGCGCGACATGCGCCGCACGACCGTGCGCGAAGGTACCGAGCCCCACACCCAGGGCCTCGACGACCAGTTCAGCGTGCTGTTTGCCGACAGCCCCAAGGTGGTTGACATCCAGGCTTCGCGCGCGGCGGGCAGGTAGGCAGCGTAGGTTCGCAGTAATCGTGGGCGAGGCCTGTTGCATATCGCCCTTCGACAAGCTCAGGACGACCGGCGCTTAGCAGAAGCCGGGCTGAACTACCGTTCGCGGTGAGCTTGTCGAACCGCGGATTCGAGCGACGTCAGCGCCCTTGGCGGTTTCGCGCCAGCAAGGACAGCAGCACCCAGTCATTTGCGATCAATGCCTCCTTCTTCGCACGGCTCCAGCCTTTGATCTGGCGCTCGGCCGAGAGGGCTTCGTAGCGCGAAGGGAAATTCGCTTCCCAGACCAGCGAAACTGGGCGGCGACTGAAGGTGTATCCGCGAAAGCGACCGGCATTGTGATCGGCGATCCGCACGGCCAAGTCTTCGGTGTGGCCGCAGTAGTAAGAGCCGTCGGCGCAGCGCACGAGGTAAGTGTGAAACGCCATTGTCCCAGCGTAACGCCAATTCGCCCTTCGACAAGCTCAGGGCGAACGGATTTTCGATCAACGCGTACCGCGAAACTCCGTTCGTGGTGAGCTTGTCGAACCACGAATTCGCGGCGTCGGCTACCGCCTTGCGCCATTCGACTGGCTCAGAAAGAGCGCGGCCAAGAGGCCCCTTTCTTCCAATCGCTAGAACGCCTCCACCGGCAGGTCCATCGTGCTCGCCTTGCCGCGCTTGATCACCAGCACCAGCGCGCTGACGGGCGGGAGCAGGCGGTCGAAGAAGAAGCGGCCGGTCACGATCTTGGCCTTGTAGAAGTCGGCCTCGCCGGTGCCTTCGGCCAATCTGCCGTGGGCCAGGACCATCGCCTTGCCGAAGGTGTAGCCCATCGCCACGAAACCCAGCAGGCGCAGGTATTCGGTGGCGGCCGCGCCGGCTTCCTCGGGATCGGCCAGGCCCTTCTGGGCGATCGTGCCGGTGGCGAGCTGCAGCGCCTGGAAGGCCTTTTCCAGCGCCTCGCCCTGCTTGGCGAACTCCTCGTGCGCCTTCAGTTCGTCTACGAAACGGGCGACCGGATGGAAGAAGCTGCGCAGGTAGCGCCCGTTGTGCGCGCCCATCTTGCGCCCGACCAGGTCGAGCGCCTGGATGCCGTTCGTCCCTTCGTAGATCTGCGCGATGCGCGCGTCGCGCACGTATTGCTCCACGCCGCTTTCGCGGATGTAGCCGTGCCCGCCATAGACCTGCACTGCCAGGTTCGCGGTCTCGAAGCCGAGGTCGGTGAACAACGCCTTCACCACCGGGGTCATAAGGGCGATGAAATCCTCGGCGCGCCGCTTGGCCTCCGGCTCGGTGCCCTTTTCCGCGGTCTCGATCGCCCGGGCGACCCAGCCGCAGACCGCGCGGCACCCTTCGTTGTAGGCGCGCATCGTCATCAGCATGCGCCGCACGTCGGGATGGACGATGATCGGATCGGCCGGCTTGTCGGGATACTTGGCGCCCGACAGGCTGCGTCCCTGCAGCCGGTCCTTGGCGTACCAGACGGCGGCCTGGTAGGCGGCTTCGCCGAGGCCCAGGCCTTGGACGCCCACGGCCACGCGCTCGTTGTTCATCATGCGGAACATGGCCTGCATGCCGCGGTGCTTTTCGCCCACGAGCCAGCCGGTGCTCTCGTCGAAGTTGAGCTGGCACGTGGCCGACGCCTTGAGCCCCATCTTGTGCTCGATCGCGGCGACCGAGACGGCGTTGGGCCGGCTCGGCTGGCCGCTGTCGTCGAGCAGCAGCTTGGGGACGAGGAACATCGAGATGCCCTTGATCCCCGGGGGTGCATCGGGCAGCCGCGCGAGCACGAGGTGGACGATGTTCTCCGACAGGTCGTGGTCGCCGGCCGAGATGAAGATCTTGCCGCCGGTCACCTTGTAGCTGCCGTCGTCCTGCGGGACCGCCTTGGTGCGCAGCAGGCCCAGGTCGGTGCCGCAATGCGCTTCGGTCAGGCACATCGTGCCGGTCCAGGTGCCGGCCACCATGTTCGGCAGCCAGGTGTTCTTCAGGTCCTCGCTGGCGAAATCGACCATCGCGGTGGTTGCACCGTGGGTCAGGCCGGGATAGAGCCCGAAGCTGACGTTGGAGGCGCTGATCATCTCCTCGACCAGCTTGTTGACGGTTTCCGGCAGGCCCTGGCCGCCCCAGGCGGGATCGGCGGCGAGCGACGTCCAGCCGCCTTCGCGGAACTGGTCGTAAGCGTCCTTGAAGCCCTTCGGCGTGCGGACGACTCCGTTTTCGAGATGACAGCCTTCCTCGTCGCCGCTGCGGTTGAGCGGCAGCAGCACGCCCGTGGCCAGCTTGTTGGCTTCCTCGAGGATCGCGTCGAGCAGGTCGGCGTCGAACTCGTCGTTCGCCTCCACCTTGCCGAACGGTTCCTCGGCATAGAGTTCGTGCAGGACGAAGCGCATGTCGCGCAGCGGGGCTTCATAGACTTGCATGTCGCGTCTCCTCGGGTGCGCGCTTAGTTTCGCAGGGGCTTGCCGGTTTCGAGCATGTGCTCGATCCGGGCGAGAGTGCGATCATCGTGCAGGCGGGCCATGAATTCCCTGCGCTCGATCGCCAGGAGTTCGTTCTCGGTCACCGGCTGGACGGGATCGCCGTCGTCGCCGCCGGTCAGCACCGTGGTGAGCGCTTCGGACACGACGACGTCGTAGTCGGTCGCCAGGCCGCGGTTGTGGAAGCCGTCCACCGCGAGCATCAGTGCCGCCTTGCCGCCGGGGCCGGGCAGAGTGAACTCGGGCGGCTGGGGCGCGGCGTAGCCGTCGACCATGGCCAGCGCCTTCTCCTTGGCGTCGTGCAGCAGGCGGTCGAAGTTCATCGTCACGCCGTCGGACGGGCGCAGGTAGCCCAGCTCTTTGGCGTTGGCGGCGGACTTCGAGACGGTCGCGGTGCTGACGGTCTCGAATACCTTGGCGACCGCGGGCATCGGGCCCTTGGGCATTTTCGGCATCGAGCGCCAGCGGTCGAGCATCTCGCCGTTGCCGCCCCAGCCGGGGATCAGCCCCACGCCGACCTCGACCAGGCCGGTGTAGAGTTCGGCATGGGTCTGGATCGCGTCGCAATGGAGCAGGATCTCGCACCCACCGCCCAGCGCCATGCCGTGCGGCGCGCCGACGACGGGGAAGGGGGCGTACTTGAGACCCTTGAGCGCCATCTGCCCGCCGGCGACCAGTTGCTCGATCTGGCTGAAGGCGCCGATGTTGTAGGCGAACAGCGCGAGGCCAAGGTTGGCACCGGCCGAGAAGTGCGCACCTTCGTTATAGATCACCAGCGCCTTCATGGTCTTGGCGACATGGCCGATCGCCTGGCCGACCAGGGTCATGACCTGGTCGTCGAGCGCGTTCATCTTGCCGGTGAATTCGAGGCAGGCGACCCCGTCGCCCAGGTCCCACAGCGCGGCGCTGCCGTTCTTCATGATCGGCTTGCCGGCCAGCTTGACGTCCGCCAGCAGCAGCACGCCTTCGGGGCGCACGATGTCGTGGTATTCGCCGTCGGTGCCGAGGTACTGCCGCTTGCCGCCCTCGACACGGTAGAAGGTGCGGCCCGAGGCCAGCCTGAGCAGTTCGGGGACGGGCTTGCCGTCCTTCTCCAGCCGCTGCGCGACGTAGTCGGCGCCGAGCTGGTCGATCCACTCGAAGGGCCCGTACTTCCAGTTGTAGCCCAGCTTCATCGCGTCATCGACGCCCACGATGCTGTCGGCGATCTCGGGCACCAGTCCGGCGGCATAGGCCACCGTGTTGCCCAGCACCGCCCAGGCGTATTCGCCCAGCTTGCCGGGCATCTCGACCAGTTGCTTCAGGTTGCCCCGGGGCAGCGAGACCGACTTGGCGACATCGTAGTGGCCGGTGGTCAGGTTAATGGCCTCGAGCGTGCGCTTGCCGCCGTCCTTGGTCATGCGGAAGAACCCGCCCTTGCCCTTGCGGCCGGTCAGCCCGTCGGCGATCATCTTCTCGATCAACGGCTCGCTGCGGGCGATCGCCTGGTACGGGTCGTCCTTGGGCAGGGTGGACTGCAGGCTGGCCATCAGGTGAGGCTGGAGATCGATGCCGACGAGGTCGACCAGGCCGAAGATGCCGGTCTTGGGAACGCCCATCGGCTTGCCGACGACGGCGTCGGCTTCCTCGACGGAAACGCCGCGGTCGAACGCCTCGTTCACGCCGGTCTGGATCCAGAAGGTGCCGATGCGGTTGGCGATGAAGCCGGGGGTGTCCTTGGCCCAGACCACGCTCTTGCCCAGCGTGCGGTCGACGAAATTCATCACCCTTTTCGTCACGTCATTCGACGTTTTCTCGCCCGCGACGAGTTCGATCAGCTTCATGTAGCGCGGCGGGTTGAAAAAGTGCGTGATCATGAACGAGCTGGCGAAGTCGTCGCTGCGCCCCTCGGTCAGCATGGCCAGCGGGATCGACGAGGTGTTGGACGAGACCGGCGTGCCCGGCCTGCGGTGCTCCTCGATCTTCGCGTAGAGGCCCTGCTTCACGTCCAGCCGCTCGAGCACCGCCTCGACGATCCAGTCGCACTCGGCGACCTTGCCCAGGTGGTCCTCGATGTTGCCGGTCTCGACCAGCTTCGCCGCGCCCTTCGACATGAACGGCGCGGGCTCGGTCTTGAGCATCCTGGCCACCGCGCCTTCGGCCACGGCGTTGCGGTTGTCGCCTTCCCTGGGGACGATATCGAGCAGCAGCACGGGAACGCCGGCATTGGCGACCTGTGCCGCGATGCCCGAGCCCATCACGCCCGAGCCGATGACGCAGACTTTCCTGATCGGGCCGGAAGCGCTTGAATCGGCCATCATGCGGCCTCCAGCACGGTCGCGATGCCCTGGCCGCCGCCGATGCACTGGGTGGCGATCGCATAGCGCCCGCCCTCGCGCTTGAGCAGGCTGGCGGCCTTGCCCACGATCCGCGCGCCGGTGGCGCCCAGCGGGTGGCCCACGGCGATCGCGCCGCCGTCGATATTGACCTTGCTCTCGTCGAACTTGAGGTCGGCCAGGCACGCCATCGCCTGGCTGGCGAAGGCTTCGTTGAGCTCGACCACGTCAACCTGGTCGGCGGTGATCCCGGCGCGCTCCATCGCCTTCTGGCTGGAGAGGACCGGACCGATGCCCATGATCTCGGGCGCGCAACCGCTGATCGCGACCGACCTGATCCTGGCGAGCACCGTGAGCCCGTTGGCCCGGGCGAAATCGGCCGAGCAGACCAGCACCGCGGCCGCGCCGTCGGTCAGCGGCGAGGACGTGCCCGCGGTCACCGTGCCGTCGGCCTGGAAGGCGGGCTTGAGCCCGGCAAGGCCCTCCGCCGTGGTGTCGGGGCGGGGCGTGCCGTCCTCGGAAATGGTGGTGTCGCCGTGGACGATGGGGACGATCTCGTCGGCCAGCTTGCCGGCTTGCGCGGCGGCGGCGGCCTTCTGCTGGCTCTTCACCGCGAAGGCTTCCTGTGCGGAACGGTCGATCGAATACTTGGTCGCCAGGTTCTCGGCGGTGTCGCCCATCGAGATGTAGGCTTCGCTCGCTTTCGCGAGGTTGGGGTTGGGCATCGGGTTGAACCCGCCCATCGGCACCCGGCTCATCGATTCCACCCCGGCGGCGATGAAGCATTCGCCCGCGCCGAGCTGGATCTGCCCGGCGGCATAGTGGATCGCGCTCATCGAGCTGCCGCAGAAGCGGTTCATCGTGATCCCGCCGATCGAGTTGGGCAGCCCGGCGTTGAGCACCACCAGCCGCGCCATGTTGAAGCCCTGTTCGCCTTCGGGAAAGGCGCAGCCCAGCACCAGATCCTCGATCTTCGACGGATCGACGCCGCTGCGATCGACCAGCGCCTTGATCACCTGCGCCGCGATATCGTCGGGCCGAACGCGCGCCAGGGCGCCCTTGCTGGCGAGCGTGAAGGGGGAGCGGGCGTAGCCGGCGATCACGACGTCAATCGGCATGGTGGGCATCGAAACGAACCTTCCTTTTGGCGCGGCGAGAATCGAGTCCGCCACGTTCGGTCAAGATGTTCCCTATAGGTGCGTGAATTGACCTATACGTCAAGCAAATTTTGCGGCATGATGCGATTCGTCCGGCGCCGTGGGCCGGGTTTTGCGGAGGTACGGGTGACGGCGATGCCGGCGGGTGGCGAGATGTACGAGGGCGAGGATCGGCTGGCGCTGCGCCCGCGCACGATCCCGCAGCTGCTCGACCGTGCGGCCGCGCTCTATCCCGATAACGTCGCGCTCGATTTCCTCGGCCGCGAGTGGACCTACGGCGCGCTCGATGCCGAGGTTCGCCGCGCCTCGCGCGGGCTCGAACAGCTCGGCCTCAAGGCGGGCGACCGGTTCGGCCTGTGCCTGCCCAATACGCCCTATTACGTCGTGCTCTACTTCGCCGTGCTCCGGCTCGGGGCGATCGTGGTCAATCTCAACCCGCTCTATTCGGGCGAGGAGCTGGACCACCTGCTGCGCGATTCCGGCACAAGGTTCGTGGCCGTGCCCGACGTGCGCGAGATTGCCGCGAAGGTCGCCCGCGTGGCGCCCGGCGCCGGGGTCGAGGCGATCGTGCTGTGCCCGCTGGCCGATGCGATGCCGCGGCTCACCGGGCTGGCCTATCGCCTGTTCAAGCGCAGCCAGATCGCCCGCCTGGGCGACGATCCGCTCTATCGCCCCTATGCCTCCCTCCTGGGGAGCGACGAGCCGGCCGGCGCCGTGGCGATCGACCCCGACGACGTCGCCGTGCTGCAATACACCGGCGGCACCACGGGCACGCCCAAGGGCGCGATGCTGACGCACGGCAACCTGACCGCCAACGCGCGGCAGATGCTGATCCACGCCTATCCCGAACGGCCGCTGCAGGAACGGACCACGGCGGTGCTGCCGATGTTCCACGTCTTCGCGCTGACCACGGTGCTCAACTACTCGATCGAGATCGCGGGCGAGATGGTCCTGCTGCCCCGGTTCGAGATGAAGGCCTTCCGCAAGAGCGTGAAGCGCAAGCCGCCGACCCAGTTCTTCGGGGTGCCGACGCTGTGGATCGCGCTCAATGGCCTGAGCGATGCCGACTTCCCCGACTTTTCCGCCATTCGCGCCTTTGTGTCGGGCGGCGCGCCCTTGCCGCTCGAGGTGCGCGAGGAGTTCGAGCGGCGCACCGGCAAGCGCCTGGTCGAAGGCTACGGCCTGACCGAGGCGAGCCCGATCATCACCTGCAACCCGCTGTTCGCCGGCGAGATCAAGACCAACTCCTGCGGGCCCGCCTTTCCGGGCACGACGATCGAGATCCGCGACCTCGAGGACCCGACCAAGGTGCTGCCGCAAGGCGAACGCGGCGAGGTGTCGGCGCGCGGCCCGCAGGTCATGAAGGGCTACTGGAACCGGCTCGACGCGACCGAGGCCACCTTCGCCGACGGCGCGCTGCGCACCGGCGACGTGGGCTATCTGGACGAGGACGGCTACCTGTTCCTGGTCGACCGCATCAAGGACCTGATCCTGTGCAGCGGCTACAACGTCTATCCGCGCATCATCGAGGATGCGGCCTACGAATTCCCCGCGGTGGGGGAGGCCATCGCCGTCGGCGTGCCCGACCGCTATCGCGGCGAGGCGCCGTGGCTGTTCGTCGCGCCGCGCCCCGGCCATTCGATCGACGTGGACGAACTGGGGGCCTTCCTCGCCCAGCACCTCAACAAGATCGAGCAGCCCGACCGGATCGAGGTGCGCGAAGCCCTGCCCAAGACCCTGGTCGGCAAGCTGAGCAAGAAGGACCTCGTGATGCAGGAAAAGTCGCTGATCGAGGGCGCGCGATGAACAAGGTGCCGCGCGCGGGAAGCGTCGCCGCCGAGGGGGCCGACGAGCTCAAGGGCATCCAGGAAGTGGCGCGCGAGCTCGGCATCACGCACCGCACCTTGCGCTTCTACGAGGACAAGGGCCTGATCAGCCCGCAGCGGATCGGCACGATGCGGATTTACTCGAAGCGCGACATGGGCCGGATGCGGCTGATCCTGCGCGGCAAGCGGCTGGGCTTCTCGATCCGCGAGATCGGCGAGTTCCTCGACATGTACGATGCCGATCCCACCCAGCACGCGCAGATGGAAGCCCTGCTGAAATCGGTGCGCGAGAAGCGGCAGGACCTGCGCCACCAGAAGAAGGCGATCGACGAGACGCTGGGCGAACTCGACCAGATCGTCCGCGATATCGAAGCCTACCTGCGCGCGACCTGACGGTTCAGGCCTTGTCGCCGTTGCAGAGGGGGGCTGGGGATGGCGGGAAGGTGTTGCTGTCGGATTTCTCTGACGGTCCGGAATTGGGGTGGGAAGCGGACAGGGGAACCGGCAACCGATCAGCGCCTTCGCGAACCTAGCTTCCATTCCCAAGAACTCCGGAAAACGCCAGGCACTGGCTTCCCCTCGTCGTCACGGGCTGGCTGGAATCGCATTTGCTTAACATGGCGGCAGGCTTCGGCGTCGAGCATCGCGTGCCCACTTGAACCCACGATCCGGCAAGCAATCGCTTGGCCGGATGCATCGACCTCGATCTCGTAATCCACCTTGCCTTCCTCACCGCGGCGGATCGAGGCGAGAGGGTATTCGAACGGCGCCTTCCCTTTTGGAACCGGCGCAGTTGCCGCTAGTGCGAAAGCAAGGATGTATGACATCCGCTTGAGCTATCACTGCGATGAAATCTCCACAATGTCGCCGGTCGCGCTGTGAGACTGAGGTCGTAAGGCGTCCGGCAGCCAACTTGCCTTCCCGCCTCGGAAGCGGACGCCATCCCCGATCCGACGCTCGGGTTTCAGCTCACTCGCGCGCGTTGTTCGGGCATGCCCATCGCGATGAGCAGCGGGTTTTCCGCCTGCCGCGTCTTGAAGTCCTTGCGGCTGCCCATGCCGCGCCAGTTCGCCGCGATCAGCGACTGGGCGACCGCGCCGCCGAGCGTGGTGCCGGGGCCGAGGACGACGAACAGGTCGGGCGCGAACTCGCGCGCGGCGACGGTGATCGCGCGGGTGAAATCGTAGGTCTGCGTGACCTGATGGCCCAGGGTGTAGGCATGGAGCGCGGCGAGGTCGCTCGCGCCCGGCCACCAGATGGCGCCGCGTCCGTCGATCAGCGGCAGGCCGGGCTGGCCGAACGGATCGGCCGGCAGGCGCGCGCGGCCCTGTGCGGCGACCGGTTCCTGCAACCCGGTGTGGAACGCGGCGTGGTTGCCCAGCCGCATGGGGAAGCGGCCCTGCGCGGGCGGGACCGCCTTTTCGAAGGCGTCGAGCGCGGCGGTCTCTCCTGCCAGCACCAACAGGCCGCCCAGGTCGATGGACAGGGCCAGGCCGTGCTGCGCCGCCAGCGCGAGCAGCTCTGCCTTGCGTTCGGGACGGGGCACCCAGTCCTCGCCCACCCAGGGATAGACCGTCTGTCCGCCAATGAGGGCGGCCTGCATCAGCGTGCCCATCGTGTTGGCGAGAGTGAAGCCGTCCTGCGCTGAGAGTGCACCGGCGCAGGCCAGCGCGGTGTACCAGCCCATCGAATTGCCGGTGACGGCCACGATCTCGACGCCGTCGCGGTCGAGGCTGAGGAAATCGCCGAGCGAGGCGGCGTAGATCAGGCCCGAGGCGTTGTCCCCCCGGCTGTGGCGCGCTAGCGCAAACCGCTCCGCGCCGTCGAGCGCGGTCAGCGTGTCCTGCCCCGCCGCAGCGCGCTCGGCGTCGAACCGGGCGATCAGCGCGGGATCGGGAAAATGGCGCGCGAGATAGCCCAGCTCGGGCGCGTTGTAGGTCCCGCGCCCCGGGCAGACGACCACGGCGGTGGTCACCGCGCTCGCCCCGCCAGGTCGAGCGCGGCGGCCACGATCGCGTCGCGCGAGGGCATGGTCGCGGCATAGGCCGGGCCGGTCGGGATGAAGCTGTCCTCGGCGGTCAGGCGGGCGAAGGGCACGGCGACCCGCTCCGCCAGCAGCGCCATCAGCGCCTCGGCCACACCGCCGCTAAGGCGCGTCTCGTCGACGACCAGCGCCGCCGCGCAGCCTGCCAGCGCGGCGACGATGCCCTCGGCGGGCAGGGGGGACAGCCAGCGGATGTCGACGACCTGCGCGTTCACACCCTTGTCGACGAGCAGCGGCAGCGCCTGGTGCGCGAGATAAGCGCCGTTGCCAAAGGTCACGATGGCGAGGTCCGCGCCGTCGCCGCTCACGCCAACCTCGCCCAGCGGGATCGTCTCGGCCGGGCCGGGATAGGTCCGCAGCCAACCGCCGTCGCCCGCTTCGTGCAGGTCGCGCATCGGGTAGAGCGCGATCGGCTCGAGGAACACGACCAGCCGCTGCTCCTCGCGCGCCAGGCGCACGCATTCGCGCAGCATCCGCGCCGCGTCGGCTCCGTTCGAGGGGCAGGCGAGGATCAGGCCCGGGATGTCGCGCAGCACGGCGACCGAGTTGTCGTTGTGGAAGTGGCCGCCGAAGCCCTTCTGGTAGCCGAGCCCGCTGATCCGCACGACCATCGGGTTGGTGAACTGCCCAGCGGAGAAGAACGGCAGCGTCGCCGCCTCGCCGCGCAACTGGTCCTCGGCGTTGTGCAGGTAGGCGAGGAACTGGATCTCGGGGATCGGCACGAAGCCGTTGTGCGCCATGCCGATCGCCAGCCCGAGGATCGACTGCTCGTCGAGCAGGGTGTCGATCACCCGCGCATTGCCGAAGCGGGCCGAGAGGCGCTGCGTCACGCCGTAGTTGCCGCCCTTGCGGGCGATGTCCTCGCCCATCATCACGACCTCGCCGTGCGCCAGCATCAGGTCGGTCAGCGCCATGTTGATCAGCTTGCCCATCGGCTGCGGCTTGTCGATCAGCGCCATATCGCTGCCGAACACTTCGGCGCGGCGTTCGGGCGAGGGGCCGTTGGTCGGGGCGCATTCACGGGGCGGGGGAACGAGACTGGCCATGACTTCGGCGGCGTTCGAAAGGCGCGGCCGCGTCACCACCTCCGCCGCGATGCGCGCGGCGCGTTCGGCGGTGTCGCGGTAGATTGCGAGCGCTTCATCCGCGCCCAGCATGCCCGCCTCGCCGAGCTGGCGGACCATGTGCAGCAGCGGGTCATGCGCCTCCTCGGCCTCGACCTCCTCGCGCCCCAAATAGGCCATCGCCACGTCCGCCCCCGCGTGCCCGTAGAGCCGGATCGTGCGCATGTGCAGGAATGCCGGCTTGCGCCGCGAGCGGACGTAGTGCGCGGCCTCCGACGACACGCGGAAGCTCTCGAAGATGTCGAGCCCGTCGCAGGCGAAATACTCGATCCCCGGGCGGTTCTCGAACCCCGCCCGCACCCAGCCGCGCGGCGTTTTGGTCGAAATGCCGATGCCGTTGTCCTCGCACACGAAGAGCAGCGGCAACGGGACCGACT
Source organism: Tsuneonella sp. HG222 (assembly GCF_053819185.1). Taxonomy (NCBI): domain Bacteria; kingdom Pseudomonadati; phylum Pseudomonadota; class Alphaproteobacteria; order Sphingomonadales; family Erythrobacteraceae; genus Tsuneonella; species Tsuneonella sp. HG222. Next base: position 709,449 of record NZ_JBSOQZ010000001.1, read on the forward strand.
GGTAGCTGGTCCACCCCGCGGTGTTGAACGCGCCCTGCGCGGTCGAGTGATTGACTGAGGCATCGCCGAACGAGCAGACGACGAGAGAATCGTCCTGCAACTGCTTGAATTCCGGCGGTTGCCGCCGTGCCAGCCCGATCGCGTAGGCCGCGCCGACCGCCTTGGGCAGGTGGCTCGCGATGGTCGAGGTCTGCGGCGGAATGTTCAGCGCCTTGCTGCCGAGCACCTTGTGCCGCCCGCCAGAGATCGGGTCGTCGGTCGAACAGGCGTAGGACAGCAGCATGTCCCATGCCGCCGTTTGCCCCGGCACCTGCTCGGCGCGCTGCAGCTGGAACGCCGCGTCACGGTAATGGAGGAAGGCCATGTCGCTCGGCCGCAGCGCGGCGGCGACGGCCGCCATGCCTTCGTGGCCCGAAGGACCGATCGAATAATACCCCTGGCCCGCCGCCTGCATCTGCCGGCTGACCCGGTCCATCGCCCGCGTGAGGCAGGCGGTGCGGTAGATCGAGATCGCCAGTTCGGGCGTCAGCGGCCCATCGGGCGCCGACCCTTGCGGAAAGTCGCCTGCCGCCACGCGGCGCAGGAAATTGTCGTGGACGATGCCGACGCGGTCCATCGCGCCCGCTCTCAGGTGAAGGCCTGGAGCCCGGTCTGCGCGCGGCCCAGGATCAGCGCGTGGACGTCGTGCGTGCCCTCGTAGGTATTGACCGTCTCGAGGTTGATCATGTGGCGGATGACCTGGAATTCCTCCGAGATGCCGTTGCCCCCGTGCATGTCGCGCGCGGCGCGGGCGATGTCGAGCGCCTTGCCGCAGTTGTTGCGCTTTATCAGGCTGATCATCTCGGGCGCCGCCTTGCCTTCGTCGAGCAGGCGGCCGACGCGCAGCGCGGCCTGCAGGCCCAGGGCGATCTCGGTCTGCATGTCGGCCAGCTTCTTCTGGAACAGCTGGGTTCCCGCGAGCGGCTTGCCGAACTGCCTGCGGTCGAGGCCGTATTGCCGCGCGGCGTGCCAGCAGGCCTCGGCCGCGCCCATCGTGCCCCAGGCGATGCCGTAGCGCGCGCGGTTGAGGCAGCCGAACGGGCCCTTCATGCCCTCGACCCCCGGCAACAGCGCGTCCTCGCCCACTTCGACCCCGTCCATCACGATCTCGCCGGTGATCGAGGCGCGCAGCGAAAGCTTGCCGGCGATCTTGGGCGCCGAAAGACCCTTGGTGCCCTTGTCGAGCACGAAGCCGCGGATCGCCCCGCCATGCGCTTCCGATTTCGCCCAGACGACGAAGACGTCGGCGATGGGCGAATTGGAAATCCACATCTTGCTGCCGTCGAGCACGTATCCGCCCGCGGTTTTGCGGGCGACGGTGCGCATGCCGCCGGGGTCGGAACCGGCGTCGGGCTCGGTCAGGCCGAAGCAGCCGATCAGCTCGCCGCGGGCCAGGCCGGGCAGGTACTTCGCCTTCTGCGCATCCGAACCGTAGGCGTGGATGGGGTACATCACGAGGCTGGACTGCACGCTCATCATCGAGCGGTAGCCGGAGTCGACCCGCTCGATCTCGCGCGCGACCAGGCCGTAGGTCACGTATCCCGCCCCCAGGCCGCCGAATTCCTCGGGGATGGTTACGCCCAGCAGGCCAGCCTCGCCCATCAGGCGGAAGATCGCCGGATCGGTCGCCTCCTCGCGGTAAGCTTCGGTCACCCGCGGCTGCAGCGTCCCATGCGCGAACGCATGGGCGGCATCGCGCAGCATGCGTTCTTCCTCGCTCAGCTGGTCTTCCAGCAGGAAGGGATCGGACCACTCGAAGCGGGCGAGGGCGGGGCCGTGACCGTCAGACATGCCCATTCCTTTAGCTGCCCCGCCGCAGGCTTCAACAGAAGGTTTCGGATGTGACCACTTTGCGCAGCCGGGCGACGGGCCGGCTTGACCGAATCCCGCGGCCGCGCCAAATGCACAACAACAGGCGGGTATGATGTAATGGTAGCCTGTCAGCTTCCCATGCTGAACGCGCGAGTTCGATTCTCGCTACCCGCTCCAGCCTTTCCTTCCGGCCCGCGTTGCCCCAAGAGCGGGGCAGATGCCTTCGCTGTTTCTCGCCCTGATCGCTTCCGGGCTGGCGCTCGCCGGCGGCAAGAGCGCGCGGCTCGTGGCGCAACTCTCCGCGGCGCTGGGCGGCAGCTTCGGGCTGCTGCTGATCTGCTGGCTCACCGCCATCGTGGCCTCGGGCCTAGCCGCCTGGGGCGGGGGGCTGATCGAACCGACCCTCAACGCCAACGGAAAGCGGATGTTCGTCGCCATGGCGCTGGCGATGGCGGCGCTCGAACTCGCCTGGCCGCAGAGGAAGCGCAAGCCGGCGGAGCCGACCCGCTCGCTCGGGGCGGCCGCGCTCGTGCTGCTTGCCGGGCAGGTGACCGATGCGGCGCGCTTCCTCGTCCTGGCGCTATCGGTGGCGAGCGGCGTGCCCGCGCTGGCGGCGATCGGCGGGGCGATCGGCACCGGCGCGGTGCTGACGCTGGCCTGGTCGCTCGGCAGCGCGTGGGAGACCAGGCTGCCGCTGGGCGCGATCCGCCTCGCCATCGCGGCCTTGTTCGTCATCGCCGCCATGTGGTCGGCCATGTCGGCCCGCGGCATGGTGGCCTGAACGCATGACGGGATCGGTCGAGATCGTGGAGGGCGCCGACGACGCGGCCATCGCGCAGTGGCTCCACGTTCACCTGTCGCGCGCGCTGGCCGCCGCCGAAACCCCGGTGGCGATCACCGTGCCGGGCGGGTCCACCCCGTTCCCGATCCTCCAACACCTTGTCGCCATGCCGCTCGACTGGGATCGCATCTCGGTCTGGCCGGGCGACGACCGGCTGGTGCCCGAGGACCACCCGGCCAGCAACACCGGCCGAATCCGCGCCCTGGTCGAGCCGACCGGGGCGGAAGTCGCCTCGCTCAACCTGATGGAGCAGGTGCCGCACTTTGCGCTCGCCTGGCTCGGCATGGGCGGCGACGGGCATGTCGCTTCGCTGTTCCCGAATACCGACCCCCGGGCCGACGATCGCGAGGCGGTCCGGCGGATCACGCCCGATCCCCTGCCGCCCGAGGCGCCGTTCGACCGCATCACCCTGACGATCCCGGCCCTGCTCGCCAGCGACGCGCTGCTGTTCGTCATCCGCGGCGCCGAGAAGCGTGCGCTGTTCGAAGCGGCGGCGCGCGGGGAGAACGACCTGCCGGTCGCCCGCCTGCTTGCTGCCGCGCATCAGCCGGTCACATGTTTCACCTGATCCCCCCGCCGCTCCACCGGCTGGCCTTGCGGATCGCCAGCCGCGTTCGGGCGCACTACCGCCGCCGCTTCCGCCGCCCGATCAACGGCGTGGCGCTGGTCGCGCGCGACGCGGGGGGCCGCGTCCTGCTGGTGCGGCACACCTACGGCTCGCGCCGCTGGGCCCTGCCGGGCGGAGGGCGCGGCGCGCGCGAGGACCCGGCCGACTGCGTCCGGCGCGAGATGCGCGAGGAACTGGGCTGCGACCTGGTCGACCTGGCGCTGCTGCGCGTGGCGCGGCACGAACTGCAGGGCGCGCCGATCACCTCGCACATCTTTACCGCCCGCCTGTCGCGCGAGCCGAGGGTCGACGGGCGCGAGATCGAGGTGGCGCGGTGGTTCGATCCGGCCGACCTGCCGGAAGAGATCGTCCACATCAGCCGCCGCGAGATCGAGCGCGCGGAGCAGGCGGGGGCGGCGGAGCGCTAGAGCAGCGAAAGCTGCGCGGTGTCGGGCTGCCGCTCGCCGGCGGGCTCCTCCCCGTCGAGGTTCGACAGGGTCAGCCCCATCAGCCTGATGGGCATCGGCAGCGGCAGCACCTCGTCGAGGATCGCGCGGCTGATCTGCGCGAATTCCTTCGCATCGGCCACCGGGCGCGGCAGCGATCTGGCGCGGGTCATCAGCTGGAAATCGGTGAACTTGAGCTTCAGCGTCACCGTGCGCCCGCGCGATTTCTTCTCGTCGACCCGCTCCCAGACGATCTGGATGATTTCCTCCAGCTTGTCGCGCAGCGCCGGGCCGCTGGAGATGTCCTCGTTGAACGTCCGCTCGCCGCCGATCGACTTGCGGATGCGGTTGGCCCGCACCGGCCGCAGGTCGATGCCCCGCGCTGCGCGGTAGAGGTAGTCGGCGAAACTGCCGAAATGCGCGCGCAGCCAGGCGATGTCCTTTGCCGCCAGGTCCGCGCCCGTCTCGATCCCCAACCGGGCCATCTTCTCCGCCCCGCGCGGGCCGACCCCGTGGAAGCGCCGCACCGGCAGGCTTGCGACGAAGGCCGCGCCCTGGCCGGGCCGGATCACGCACAGCCCGTCGGGCTTGTTCTGGTCGCTGGCGAGCTTGGCGATGAACTTGTTGTAGCTGACCCCGGCGCTGGCGGTGAGCTGGGTTTCGGCGCGGATCTGGGCGCGGATCATCTCGGCGATCCGCGTGGCGCTGCCGATTCCGCGCAGGTCCTCGGTCACGTCGAGATAGGCCTCGTCGAGGCTCAGCGGCTCGACGTGCGGCGTGAACGAGCGGAAGATCGCCCGGATCTGCCGGCTGACCTCGCCGTAGACGTCGAACCGGCTCTTGCAGAAGATCAGCTCGGGGCACAGGCGCTTCGCGGTGACCGAGGGCATGGCGCTGCGCACCCCGAACTTGCGCGCCTCGTAGCTCGCGGCCGAGACCACGCCGCGCCCGCTCGATCCGCCGACCGCCACCGGCTTGCCGCGCAGTTCGGGATTGTCGCGCTGCTCCACGCTGGCGAAGAAGGCGTCCATGTCGACGTGGATGATCTTGCGCAGACCCTGCGCCTCGCCATCGTCCTCGGGCTCCTTCGACATGGTCATGTTCTAGCCATCCGGATGCGCCTCGTCATCCGGCAGAAAGGGCTATGCTGCATTGCAATGGAGGCGTAGGGCCTCGGCCTCCGATGACCTTGCCTTTGCCTTCCGCCGTCGACCAACCCGCCATCGGCCAGCGCGAGCTGGTGGTGCTGATCGCCATGCTGATGAGCCTCAACGCGCTGGCGATCGATGCCATGCTGCCGGCGCTCGACGACATGGCGCACGAGATGGGCGCGGCCGCCGGGAACGAGCGGCAGATGATCGTGTCGGTCTACCTCCTGGCCAACGGCATCGGCGCGCTGTTCCCCGGCGCCTTCGCCGACCGTTTCGGACGCAAGCCGGTGGTGATGCTGGCGCTGGGATCCTACGTGGTCCTCTCGCTGGTCGTCGCGATGCTGAGCGATTTCGACCTGATCTTGATCGCGCGGGGCCTCCAGGGGGTTCTCGCCGGCGGGCTGATGGTCGCGCCGACCGCGATCATCCGCGACCGCTACGAAGGCGACAAGATGGCCCGGCTGATGAGCATGGTCTCGGCCGTGTTCATCATCATGCCGGTCTTCGCGCCCAGCATCGGCCAGGCCGTGCTGCTGTTCGCCGGGTGGCGCTGGATCTTCGTCAGCCTCGCCATGCTCGCCGCGGTGACCGCGCTGTGGGCCTGGTTCCGCCTGCCCGAGACGCTGCGGCCGGAGAACGCCCAGACGATCGACCTGCCGGTGATCGCCGCCAACATGAAAGAGGCGCTGCTGACCCGCGCCAGCATCGGCTACGTCGTGGGCACGATGCTGCTGATCGGTGCGGTGTTCGGCTACGTGAACAGCGCGCAGCAGTTGATCGGCGAACACTTCCGCACCGGCGACTGGTTCCCCGTCGTCTTTGGCGGGACCGCGGCGATGATGGCGGTCTCCAACCTGGTCAACTCGCGCATCGTCACCCGCTACGGCGCGCGCCGGGTCAGCCACACCGGGGTGCTGGTGTTCATCGCGGTCAGCGCGGTGCAGGTCTGGGCCTCGATCTACCGTGACGGCGACATCTGGTGGTTCCTGCCGCTGATGGCGACCAACCTTGCCTTGCTCGGTTTCCTCGGGGCGAACTTCGGTTCGATCGCGATGCAGCCCTTCGCCCGCATCGCCGGGGCGGCCAGCAGCGTGCAGGCCTTCTTCCGCATGTTCGGCGCGGCGCTGGTCGGGATGGCGATCGGCCAGGCTTACGACGGCACCGCGCGGCCCTTCGCCTACGCCCTGCTGATCTGCTCCACGCTGGCGATGTGCCTCGTGCTCTACAGCGAGAAGGGCGTGCTGTTCCGCCGCCTCAACAAGCCCGGGGCGCCGTCCGTATTGCCGTGAGCGACGGCGCGCCCTTCGACCTGATCGTCGTGGGCGGCGGGGTCAACGGCGCGGGGATCGCCCGCGATGCGGCGGGGCGCGGGGGGCGGGTGCTTCTTCTCGAGGCGGGCGACCTGGCAAGCGGCACCTCGAGCGCATCGACCAAGCTTGTCCACGGCGGCCTGCGCTATCTGGAATACCGCGAGTTCGCGCTGGTGCGCGAGGCGCTGCGCGAGCGCGAGGTGCTGTGGACCATCGCCCCGCACATCGTCTGGCCGCTGCGTTTCGTGCTGCCGGTCACGCCTGCCACGCGGCCGCGCTGGATGCTGCGCGCGGGTCTGGCGCTCTACGACCTGCTGGCGGGCGGCGGGGGCGCCTTTCCGCGCACCCGATCGCTCGACCTGGCGAGCGATCCGGCCGGAGCGCCGCTGCGCCCGGGGCCGATGCGCGCCCTCGAATACTCCGACTGCTGGGTCGACGATGCGCGGCTGGTGGTGCTCAACGCGCTCGACGCGCGCGAGCATGGCGCGACCGTGCTGACGCGAACGCCGGTCACCGCGGCGCGACGCGCGGGCGGGCTGTGGCACGTCGTAACCCCGGCGGGCGAGTTCGCGGGCCGCGCGCTGGTCAACTCGACAGGGCCGGCGGCGGAGCGGTTCGACCGCCTGATCGGCGTGCGCCCGCGCTATACGATCCGCCCCGTGCGCGGCTCGCACATCGTGGTCCCCCGGCTGTTCGAGCACGATCGGCCCTACATCTTCCAGTTGCCCGACACGCGGATCATGTTCGCCATCCCGTGGGAGGAGGACTTCACCCTGATCGGCACGACCGATGCCGATCACAGCGGACCGCTCGACCATGTGGCGGCGAGCGAGGCGGAGATCGACTACCTGATCGCGGCGACCAGGCGCTTGATCGACACGCGGATCGAGCGGTCCGACGTGGTGTTCACCTTTGCCGGCGTCCGCGCGCTGGTCGACGACGGCAGCGGCCGGCCCGAGGCGGCGACGCGCGGCTATCGCCTGCCGCTGAGCGACCCGGCGGAAGGCGCGCCGCTGCTGAGCGTCTATGGCGGCAAGATCACCAGCTATCGCCACGTGGCCGAAGCAGCCGTGGACAAGCTGGCGGGGCGGCTGCCGATGCTAAAAGTCCCTGCATGGACGGCGCACAAGCCCTTGCCCGGCGGCAATTTCCCGCGCGAGGGGCAGGGCGAGCTGATCGCCGCGCTCGGCCGCGACTACCCGTTTCTCACCCCGCGCGATGCCCGGCGCATCGGCCGCGCCTACGGCACGCGGGCGCGGCGCTGGCTCGGGGAAGCGGCGGCTAGCCGTGCGTTCGGCGCCGGCCTGACCGCCGCGGAAGTGGACTACCTGCGGCGCGAGGAATGGGCGCAGACCGCGCAGGACGTGCTCTGGCGCCGGACCAAGCTTGGCCTCCACCTCGACGCGGCCGGCCAGGCGGCGCTGCAGGATTATCTCGGCGGCTAGCCCGCGTGATCCACCCGGCGGCGGAAGGTCTCCGGCAGGAACAGCAGGCCCACGACCAGCGTCAGCGTCGCCACGCCGACCGGGTACCACAGCCCGGCGTAGATGTTGCCCGTGGCGGCCACCATGGCGAAGGCGATGGTCGGCAGGAACCCGCCGAACCAGCCGTTGCCGATGTGGTAGGGCAGGCTCATCGCGCTGTAGCGGATGCGTGCCGGGAACAGCTCGACCAGCAGGGCCGCGATGGGCCCGTAGACCATGGTGACCAGGATCACGAGCGCGGTCAGGATCGCGACGATCAGGGGGTCGTTGCGCGCGCCCGGATCGGCCGAAGCGGGATAGCCGGCCGCCGCCAGCTCCTCCGCCAGGTCGGGCGCGTCGCCGGGCGCCAGGTCGAACACCTCGCCGCCGATCCGCACCAGCGCGCGGTCGCCGAAATCGCCCCGTTCGTTGGCATAGGGGATGCCGGCCTTGGCGAGGGCGGCCTTGGCGATGTCGCAGCCGGAGGTATCGAACTTGCTCTTGCCGATCGGGTCGAACTGGACCGAACAGGTCGCCGGGTCGGCCGAAACGACCACGGGCGCGCTCTGCTGCGCTTCGGCCAGTGCCGGGTTGGCGGCCGTCGTCAGCGCGCCGAACAGCGGGAAATAGGTGACCGCCGCCAGCGCGCACCCGGCCATGATGATCGGCTTGCGCCCGACCTTGTCGCTCAGCCAGCCGAAGAAGATAAAGAACGGCGTGCCAATGGCGAGCGCGATGGCGACAAGCACGTTGGCGGTTGCGCCGTCGACCTTGAGGATCCGCTCGAGATAGAACAGCGCGTAGAACTGGCCGGTGTACCAGACCACCGCCTGCCCGGCGACCGCACCGAGCAGCGCCACCAGCACCCACTTGAGGTTGGACCACTTGCCGAAGGCTTCGCGCAAGGGCGCCTTGGAGGTCGCGCCTTCGTCCTTCATCGCCTGGTAGACCGGGCTTTCGGCCAGTTGCAGGCGGATCCACAAGGAGACGGCCAGCAGGATCGCCGAGAGCAGGAACGGCACGCGCCAGCCCCAGGCGGCGAAGGCGTCCTCGCCCATCCACGTCCTCAACCCGATGACGACAAGCAGCGCGGCGAACAGGCCCAGCGTGGCGGTGGTCTGGATGAACGAGGTATAGAAGCCGCGCTTTCCTTCGGGCGCATGCTCGGCCACGTAGGTCGCCGCGCCGCCGTATTCGCCGCCCAGCGCCAGGCCCTGCAGCAGCCGCAGCGCCACCAGCAGGATGGGCGCCGCGACGCCGATGCTCGCATAGCTCGGCAGCAGGCCGACCGCGAAGGTCGCCGCGCCCATCAGGCCCATCGTCACCAGGAAGGTGTACTTGCGGCCCACCAGGTCACCGATCCGCCCGAACACGAGCGCGCCAAAGGGGCGCACCGCAAACCCGGCCGCGAAGGCGCCGAGCGCGAGGATGAAGGCGGTCGTCTCGTTGACGCCGGAAAAGAACTGCGCCGAGATGATCGTGGCGAGCAGGCCGTAGAGGTAGAAGTCGTACCACTCGAACACCGTGCCGAGCGACGATGCGAGGATGACCTTGCGGTGCGATTGGCGCAGCGTTCCCCCGGCGGCTTCGGTCATGCGGCGATATCCCCTCTCGGCGCGACACTGCCGCAGCGGCCCGCGATGTTCAATGCCGCGCTGCGAAGGCGAAAGGTGACACTAAGTATACACTTGAACGCGGTGCCGAGCGGGCAGACCCGATCGCCGGCGCGGTTGAGTGGAAGGACGGGTTTCATCCACCAGCGTAAGCCACGAATCGAGGCCTGTAGGAAAGTGAATTCCTCCCCGGCACGCGGGGGGAGACCATGCCAAACCAGTCTGCCGCTGGGCCGCTTTTCCCGATGGGGAAGGAACTACTCCGCCGCCTTCTCCACCCGCGCGAGCAGCGCCTCGACCTGCACCTGCGCGCCCTCGCTGGCCTTGAGCTCGGCCACGGTCCCGGCGAACGGCGCGGTCAGCGCGTGTTCCATCTTCATCGCCTCGAGCACCAGCAGCCGCTGCCCGGCCTCGACCTGCTGCCCCTCGGCCACGTCGACCGCGATGACCTTGCCCGGCATGGGGGCAAGGATGTCGCCGTCGTGGGCGGAGGCAGCGCCTTCGCCATGGGGATTATGCTGCCCAATGGCGAAAGCTACGCCCTTGGCACTAACGAGAGCGGTCGTGGGCGTTGCTGATGAGGACCAAACGTCGTCGATCCAGTCGTCGGGAATTCTCACCTCGACGGGCCCTGCGTCGGTCGCAAGTAGCACCGACCTGTTTGGCTCCCTGTTGAGACGAAACCCGGTCAATGCAGCATTCTTCGTTCCGATGTATTCGCGTTGCAAATGAAGGGCCGCCGTTTCCAGCATGGCCTGCGTTGGCGCGATCTCGGGAATTAGCTCGGTTCCGCGACTTGCGATCAGCCCCGTGGTCATTTGGCCGGCGCGAAATTGCTCGTCTTCGAGTAACCGGTACAAGAAACCAGCGTTCGACTTGACCGGCCAAATCGCCGTCCCGTCAAGCACCTTCATGAGGTCCGCTATGGTGCGATCTCTGTCCGGTGCCCAAGCGATCACTTTCGCAATCATGGGATCGTAAAATGGCGAGATGGCGGCACCCTCTTCGACGCCGGTATCGACACGCTCGTCGTCCGGGATATGGAAACGAACCAGCCGCCCGGTACTCGGCAGAAACCCCTTCGCCGGGTCTTCCGCATAGAGCCGCGCTTCCATTGCCCAGCCGTCGATCGTCAGTTCGTCCTGCCTGAGCGGGATCGGCTCGCCGCTTGCGACGCGCAGCTGCCACTCGACCAGGTCGACGCCGGTGATCTCCTCGGTCACCGGGTGTTCCACCTGCAGGCGGGTGTTCATCTCCATGAAGAAGATGCGGTCGGCGCGCAGGCCTTCGCTGGCATCGGCGATGAACTCGATGGTGCCGGCACCGACGTAGTCCACCGCCTGGGCCGCGCGCACTGCCGCGCCGCAGATCGCCGCGCGCGTCTCCTCGTCCATGCCCGGGGCGGGGGCTTCCTCGATCACCTTCTGATGGCGCCGCTGCAGACTGCAATCGCGCTCGAACAGGTGGACGACGGTGCCGTGCGTGTCGCCGAACACCTGCACCTCGATATGCCGCGGCGAGGTGATCCATTTCTCGAGCAGGACCTCCTCGTTGGCGAAGCTCGACCTAGCTTCACGTTTGCAGGAATCGAGCGCGGCGAGGAAATCCGCAGGGTCGTCGACCTTGCGCATTCCCTTGCCGCCGCCACCTGCGACGGCCTTGATCAACACCGGATAACCGATTGAATCGGCCTCGTTGTGCAACCGCTCGGGCGACTGGTCCTCGCCCTCGTAGCCCGGTGTCACCGGCACCCCGGCGGCGCGCATCAACTTTTTGGCGGCATCCTTCAGGCCCATCGCCTCGATGCTCTCGGGCGCCGGGCCGACCCAGGTGATCCCCGCCGCGATGACCGCGCGGGCGAAGGCGGCGTTCTCGCTCAGGAAGCCGTAGCCGGGGTGGATCGCGTCCGCCCCGGTGGCCATGGCGGCGGCGATGATCTTCTCGCCCACGAGATAGCTTTCCGCCGCGGGCGATGGCCCGATGTGGACCGCCTCGTCCGCCTGCCGCACGTGCAGCGCCTTGGCATCGGCATCGGAATAGACCGCAACCGTGGCGATCCCCATCTGCCGCGCCGTGCGGATCACCCGGCAGGCGATCTCGCCGCGATTGGCTATGAGCAGCTTTCGTATCATGCGAAACCGGTTAGGCCGCGCGCCGCCAAGGCTCAAGCCTCATCCGGCAGCGGGGTCATCGGGATCGGGGCGATCGGGCCGGCCATGCGGGCGGCCATCATCAGGCTTCCGCGGGTGTGCTTCGGCCAGGCTTCGGGGGCGGGCGCATCGCGCAGGGCTTCGAACAGGGCGCCGACGACGTGCCCCAGCTTGGCGAACAGGCCAACGCGGACCCGGCGGTCCCACGCCCGCTCGCCGCGTTCGCGCACCTTGCGGCCGATCGCGCCGTAGATTCGCGCCGCGGCCAGCACGGCCCAGCGTTGGCGGAAGGCGAGCGCATTGGCGCCGTAGCGCGCCGCCGCCTCGTGCTGGTCGGCCATGGCGAGCAGGCGGCCGACGAGTTCGACCAGTTGCGGGCGGAACTCGGGGCGCATCCGGCCGCCGGGCGGGAGGTCCGCTTCCACCTGCCACTCGGTCGGGATGTAGCAGCGGCCCGCAGCATCGTCGTCCTTCACGTCGCGCGCGATGTTGACCAGCTGGAAAGCGAGGCCGAGATCGCAGGCGCGGTCGAGCGTGTCGTGATCGTCCTTGGGAACGCCCATGATCTTGCCGATCATCACCCCCACCGCGCCGGCGACATGGAAGCAGTAGCGCATCATGTCTTCCTCGCTGCGCGGCCGCCAGCCTTCGGCGTCGAGCGCGAAGCCCTGGATCACGTCTTCGCAATCCTCCTTCGTCAGCCGCGCCTCGGCAGCGACCTGGCCGAGCGCGTCGAAGGCCAGTTCGGCGGTCGGCTGCCCTTCGAGCGAGCGTTCGGTGAGGATGCGGATGGCGAGCACGCGCTGCTGCGCGCTCGCCTCGTCCAGCTTGAGGCCGCTGCTGCCGTGATCCTGCCCGTCGACGATGTCGTCGCACCGGCGGCACCAGGCGTAGAGCAGCCAGATGCGCTCGCGCGTGGGGCGGTCGAACAGGCGGCTGGCGAGCGCGAAGCTCTTGCTGCCCTTGCGGATCGACTTGCGCGCCCGGCGGACCAGCGAACCGCGGTCCTGCCCGCCGCCCATCATTCGCGGGCTGCTCCTGAGGATCGCCGAGGGAACGAGCCGGCGCGGGCCGAAGCGCAGGATGCGCGGGCGGTTCAAAGGTCGCTCGCCTTCATCGCGAAGATCGGGGTGTGCGGCTGATAATCCGCCATTTTCGCCAACAGCGGATCGAGCTCCTCGTCGGCGATGATGATGCCCTGGTGCGCGGGGCGGACGAAGCCGACCTCGGCCATGTGGCGGTTGAATTCCAGCAGCCCGTCGTAGAAGCCGAAGCTGTTGAGCAGCCCGACGGGCTTGGTGTGATAGCCGAGCTGCGCCCAGCTCACCGCTTCCCACAGCTCGTCCATCGTGCCGACACCGCCCGGAATGGTCAGGAACCCGTCGGACAGGTCGGTGAAGGCCTGCTTGCGCTCGTGCATATTGCGCACGACGTGCAGCTCCGTGCAGTCGGTGTTGGCGACTTCCCCGCCGACCAGCGCCTCGGGGATCACGCCGACGACCTTGCCGCCCGCGCCCAGCGCTCCCGAGGCCACCGCGCCCATCAGCCCCAGCCTGCCGCCCCCGTAGACGACCGCGATGCCGCGCCCGGCCAGCGTCCGCCCGACGTCGCGCGCCAGCTCGACGTAACGCGGATCGGCCGGCGTGGCGGAGCCGCAATAGACGGCCAGGGCATTCACTTTGCGAGATCCTCCAGCATCAGGCCGGCGGTCGCTTTCGCGCTGCCGACTACACCGGGAATCCCGGCGCCCGGATGGGTTCCCGCGCCGACCAGATAGAAGTTCTCGATCACGTCGTCGCGGTTGTGCCCGCGGAACCAGGCCGACTGGGTCAGGATCGGCTCGAGGCTGAAGGCGCTGCCCAGGTGCGCATGCAGGTCGTGCGCGAAGTCGGTCGGCGCATAGTGGAACTTGGTCACGATCCGCTCATGGATATCGGGGATCAGGCGGCGGCCGAGCTCGTCCAGGATCCGCTTCTCGAGCTCGGGCCCGACCTGCTCCCAGTCCACCGCCAGCTTGCCCATGTGCGCCACCGGGACCAGCGCGTAGAACGTGCTCATGCCGGGGGGCGCCATGCTGGGATCGGTCACCGTGGGGTGGTGCAGGTAGATCGAGAAATCGGCCGGCAGCACGCCGCGGTCGTAGATGTCCTTCAGCAGCCCGTCGTAACGCGGGCCGAACAGGATCGTGTGGTGCGGGATGCCGGGCCAGGCGCCCTCGATTCCGAAATGCACGACGAACAGGCTGGGGCTGAAGCGCTTGGCCGCCATCTTGCGCCCCTGCGTCTTGCCGCGATGGCTGTTGCCCAGCAGGTCGCGATAGGAGTGGACGATGTCGGCGTTGCTGGCGACCGCGTCGAACGGCTCGCGCCAGCCGCTGGCGGCGATCACCTCGACCGCGCGGGTGCCGATCGTGTGGACGTTCTGCACCGGGTCGCCCAGCCGGATCTTGCCGCCCAGCCGCTCGAAATGGCGCACCATCCCGGCGATCAGCCGGTTCGTGCCGCCGCGCGCCCACCATACGCCGCCGTCGCGCTCCAGCTTGTGGATCAGCGCGTAGATGCTGCTGGTGGTCATCGGGTTGCCGCCGACGAGCAGGGTGTGGAAGCTCAGCGCCTCGCGCAGGTGCTCGTTGCGGATGTACTTCGAGACGATCGAATAGACGCTGCGCCAGGCCTGGTGCTTCGCCAGCGCGGGGGCCGCCTTGATCATCGACTTGAAGTCGAGGAACGGCACCGTGCCGAGCTTGACGTAGCCTTCCTCGTAGACGGCGGCGGAATACTTCAGGAACGCCTCGTACCCGGCGATGTCGGCGGGATCGAGCTTGGCGATCTCGTTGCGCAGCTGGCGGTCGTCGTTCGAATAGTCGAACTGCGCGCCGTCGGGCCACATCAGGCGGTAGAACGGCATGACCGGCATCAGCTCGACATCGTCGCGGATGTCGTGGCCACTCAGCGCCCAGAGCTCCTCTAGACAGGCCGGGTCGGTCACCACGGTCGGGCCGGCGTCGAAGGTGAACCCGTCGCGCTGCCAGAAGTAGGCACGCCCGCCCGGCTTGTCGCGCGCTTCGACCACGGTCGTCTGGACACCGGCGGACTGCAGCCGGATGGCGAGTGCCAGCCCGCCGAATCCGCTACCGATCACGCAGGCGCGTCTGCCCTCGGGGCTCATGCAGCTTCTTTCAATCTGGGGCGGGAGGATGTGAGCGCGGCCACGGCGCGCCCGATCGGCACCGGCGGCTTGCCGCACAGGATGCGGATACGGTCGGCGCGGGTCGACCGGGCGGCGTAGAACCGCTCGATCAGGCCCTGGTTGAGGCGGTAAAACCGGGCGAAGATCTGCCAGCGGCGCTGGTCGCTCGCCGCGCCGAACAGCATCGAGCCGAGCCGGCGATAGAACTTGGTGCGCTTCCAGGTCTGCCGCGCGCGCGCCTCGAGCATCGCGGTCAACTGATCGCCCGGCAGGTCTACGTCGCGGGCGATGGCGGTGGCGGTCTCGACCGCAAAGGGCAGGGTGTAGCTGGTCAGCGGGTGGAAGAACCCGGCGTGGGCCCCCGCGCGGGCGACACCGGGGATGCGCAGCTCGTTCTGCCAGGCGGCGAAGTCGCCCCCGGTGACGACGGGCAGCACGCCGGTCTCGGCGCTCAACAGCTCGCCGGTCCAGCCGTGCCGCTCGCAGTATCCGTCGATCCGCCGCGACAGCGCGCTGCGGTCGAGCACCGGCGTGTCCTGGTAGTAGGTGTCCTCGACGAACAGCTCGTCCACGCCGAGCGGGAGGACGTAGACGAAACGATAGCCGCCGATCTGGTCGACCGTGGCGTCCATGATCACCGGGCGCTCGATCCCATGGGGCTTCGCGGTGCGCATGTGGCGGCCGAGGAAGACCTGCCAGCCGCCGGCAAGGTGGATGGTCGGCACGAAGGCGCGGCAGTCGATCACCACGCGCGCGCCGATCCGCTCGCCGCCCGCCAGGGTGACGCCGTGCGCGTCGAGCGCGGCGGCGGGCGTGCCGGTCATGATCGTGCCGGGTGCCAGTTCGCGCGCGAGCGCGGCGGCGAAGTCTTCGCTGGCGAGCGAGCGGTAGGGCGTTGCAAGGTGGCGGGCCTGGCGCGGGAAGCCGACGTCGTAGCCGTCGTCCCACCGCGTCACGCGGAACGGGCGCATCAGCCATTCGCCCTCGGCATCGAGATCGCTGGCGAACCACGACCAGCGATGGTTGCCGCCCAAGGCCTCGCCGGTCTCGATCAGGCGGACCGCGATCTCGGGCCGTGCGCGCCGCAGCGCCAGGGCGATCAGGCCCCCGGCCAACCCCCCGCCCACGATGGCAATGTCACACGCGCGCCCGGTCATCGGCTGGTGCCTTAGCCGATGGGGATTGCTTGGCAATGGGCGCTCGCGCACAAGTCTCCGGGTGAACAGCCTCCTCCCTCATCGCCGTGCCGCGTTCGCCGCGCTGGTCGTCGCGCTGGCGGCGGCGGCGATCCTGTTGGCGATGGGGCGCAACCCGATCTGCGAATGCGGCACGGTCAAGCTGTGGCACGGGGTGGTGCAGTCGAGCGAGAACAGCCAGCACGTGACCGACTGGTATGCGCCGAGCCACTTCACCCACGGGCTGATCATGTACTTCGTCGCCTGGTTGCTGTGGCGCAGATGGAAGCTGTTTGGCGGGCGCCCGGCGCGCTGGGCGCTGCCGATCGCGGTCGTCGTGGAGGCGGCCTGGGAGGTGCTGGAGAACACGCCGATGGTGATCGACCGTTACCGCGCCGTCACCGCCAGCTTTGGCTATTCGGGCGACAGCGTGCTCAACTCGGTCAGCGACATCGGCTGGATGACGATCGGCTTCCTTGCCGCCAGCCGCCTGCCCGCCTGGTCGAGCGTGGCGCTGGCGCTGTTCCTCGAGCTCCTGACGCTGTGGATCATTCGCGACAACCTGACGCTCAACGTCGTCATGCTGCTCTGGCCGGTCGAGGCGATCCGCCAGTGGCAGGCGGGAGGCTGATCTTGGGGGTTGAGCGGTAACGCTTGAAACCGCTTTGCCGGCGGTCTAGCCCACACGGGTCCCCACCCGGTCGCCGGAGAACATCCTTGCTTCGTTCCTTTGCCGCCCTGCTGCTGGCGGGCGCCCTGCCGCTGGCGGGCTGCGCCACCGTCCCTGCCACGGAGCAGGCCGCCGCGCCCGCGCTGGTGCCCCCCACGGTACCGGCGCAAACGCCCCACGCTCTGCTGTTCGCCATCTTCGCCGCTGCCGACGAAGCGAACCTGAAGCTCAATCCGACCGACGCCCTGGCGCGCGGCGACCGGCGCTATGCCGAGCATTTCGGCGACTACGGGACCGACGCCTGGAACGATGCGGCGCGCCGCCAGGCACAGGCCAACATCGCCGCGGTCGAGGCGATCGACCGCGCCTCGCTCTCGGAAACCGACCGCATCGCCTACGACACGTTCCTGTGGGGCGAGCGCGATACGCTCAAGGCGCTGAGCCCGGCGATCCTGCCGCTCACGCACGTGCGGCCGATCAACCACTACAACACCTGGCAGGTCTATTATCCCAGCTTCGCCAGCGGCGAGGGCGGTGCGCCGTTCGAGACGCTGGCCGACTACGAGAGCAACCTGAAGCGCCACGCCGAATACATCGCCTGGGTGGACCGCTCGATCGGCCTGATGCGACAGGGCATGGCGAGCGGGGTGGTCGAGAGCCGCATGACGATCGAACGGACGATCGAGCAGCTCGACGAGCAGACCGCGCGGCCGGTCGAGGAATCGCCGTTCATGGGGCCGGTCGGCAAGTTCCCCGATGCGGTCGGCGCGGCGGACCGCGCCCGGCTGACCGCAGAATACCGCGCCGCCACCGGCCGGATCATGGACGCCTATCGCCGGCTCAACGGCTTCCTGAAGGCCGAGTACCTGCCCGCGGCGCGGCAGGAAGTAGGCCTGCGGGCGATGAAGGGCGGCGACGGGCTCTATCGCTATCTGGCCGAACGCTACACCACGCTGCCGGTCGATCCGGAGGAGGTGCACCAGACCGGGTTGAAGGAAGTCGCCCGCATCCTCGCCGCGATGGACGAGACCCGCAAGGAACTCGGCTTCGAGGGCACGATGAAGGAATACTTCGCCTGGCTGCGCACCGATCCCCGCTTCAAGCGCGCGACGGTGCAGGAGAAGATCGACGCTTACAACGCGATCGCCGCGCGCGTGGCCGAGAAGATTCCGCAGTATTTCTCGAAGGTGCCCCGATCGCGGCTCGAGGTGCGGCCGGTCGAGGCGTTTCGCGAGAAGTATGCGGCCGAAGGCTCCTACAGCGCCGGCACGCCCGATGGCTCGCGCCCCGGCGTGTTCTACTACAACACCTACGACCTGCCGGCGCGCACCACCCCCAACGAGATCACGCTCTACCTGCACGAGGGCGCACCGGGGCACCATTTCGAGAGCAGCCTGGCAATGGAGAACGAGGCGCTGCCCAACTTCCTGCGCTTCGGCGGCAACACCGCCTTTAGCGAAGGCTGGGGTCTCTATGCCGAGACGCTCGGCTACGAGATGGGCCTCTACGACGACCCGGCCAGCCGCTTCGGTACGCTGAACGACGAGATGCTTCGCGCCATGCGGCTGGTGGTGGACCCGGGGCTGCACGCCAAGGGCTGGACCCGCGAACAGGCAATCCAGTACATGACCGACAACTCGGCGCTGGGCCTGGAGGACATCCGCGCCGAGGTGGAACGCTACATCGCGATGCCCGGCCAGGCGCTGGCCTACAAGGTCGGTTCGATGACCATCCAGCGGCTGCGCGCCAAGGCCGAGGCCGAGCTGGGCGACCGGTTCGACATCCGCGAATTCCACGCCCAGGTGCTGGGCACCGGCCCGCTGCCGATGCCGGTGCTGGAGCGTAAGATCGACGACTGGATCGCCGCCACCAGGGGCTGAGGCCTATTGCGCGGCGATCGCCCGTTCGGCGCTGGCGACCAGTTCCTGCAGCGCTGCCATGTGCGCGGCAAACGCCTTGCGCCCGGCGCGGGTGAAGCTGACCCAGGTGCGCGAGCGGCCGTCGAGCGGGCTCTTGCGCAAGGAGATGTATCCGGCGTCCACCAGCGCCGAAAGGTGCTTGGACAGCACCGAATCGCTGACGTCCGCGATGGCGCGCAGGCGGGCGAATTCCGCGCTGTCGACATTCGCCAGCACTGTCGCGATCTGCAGCCGCGCGGGCGCGTGGAGATGGGGATCTAGGGCGACCGGGCTCACGCGGCGCGTTCCATCTCGCGGCGGAAGATCCGGCTCCACAGCACGCTCGCGCTGGTGGCGACCAGGAACGCCGCGCAGCCGATCGCGAAAGCCGTGGGCAGCGGCGCGCCGGCCGCGCGAAGCCGCACCTGGATGACGATCAGCGCCAGCAGCGCGGCGGTTAGCGCCACTGTGAGTGGCAGGGTCTTGCCCCGGCGATATCCGTTGACGAACACGCCGTAGCGTCGCTCGTCCCATTTCTTGAGCCAGATCACGCCCGCCATGCTGACGACCATGGTCGCGACCTGCCACGGCTGCGGCAGTCCTATCCCGGTGACCAGCAGGCCCATGACCAGCCCGAAGGCGGCATGGCGCCAGGGCGGGCAATCGGTCAAATGAGCCAGGCTCGCGCGCGTTGCGCTGGCTGCGGCCAGGGCGGCCGCGGCTTCGGAGGCTGTGGGCTGGGCATCGGTCATATCTCAGTTCTCGCTTTCCAAGTTGGAAAGTGACTAGGCTTGAGTTTCCGATTCGGCAAGTCATAACTTTCCACGCAGGAAAGTTATGTTACGCGAGGAGCCGGACATCGTTGTTTCAGGAGAAGAGGTAGGCCGCTCTGGCCGACTAGACAGATCAGCCTTGCGGAAGGCCAGCCTTGCGGCTCCTGCGGTCGCTCCGCACGCGCTGCACCACACTGGCGAAGAACAGCACCGCGCCCACGATCAGCGAGAACCACGAGGGGCCAGCGGACCAGTCATCCTCCGAACCGAGCAGCAGCCCGGCGGTGCCAATCAGGATCAGGACGATGGCGAAGCCGCGCAGGAGGCGTGACACCCACCGCAGGCTCTTGCGCATTTCGCGCCGTTCGCGCGCTTCGCTGGCCTGTGCGTCCGTCATGGAGCGCAAAAGTCTCAAGCGCGCTTCCGGTTCCCGGATTGGACAGGTCCGGCCGGGCAGCATACATTCGGGCACGAGAGGAGGCCGCAATGGCCGAGACGACGCAAATCCCGGCCTGGATCGCCCTGTTTCTCGGCCTTTATTCGCTCGCCGCCGCGGTGGGCGAGTTCCGCTCGCCGGGAAGCTGGGTGACCATGCTCAAGGATTTCGAGCGCAGCCCCGCGTTGCGTTACCTGACAGGCATGTTCTGCGTGGTGCTGGGGGCCGCGATATACCTCGTCACGCCATGGAATCCCGCCGACTGGCTGGCCGTGGCCGTCAGCGCCATCGGCGGCCTTTGCGCGGCCGAGGGGCTGCTGATCCTGGCCGCCGGCGACCGCTTCCTGCGGCTGGCGAGGGGATTGATGGGGCGCGCCAACGCCTTCTGGGCCGGATTCGCAGCGCTGTTCGGCGTGGCGGCCATCGCGGTTGCGCTCTTGCGCCTCTGATCGACTGAGGGCCTGCTCCGCGAAGGGCCGAACAGACCCCGTTGCCGGTCGGAGCGTGTCTGCGGTTGGTCGAGCGATCCGCGCGCGTCCGCGCCGTGGCGCCACGGTGGCACCGGGGGAATGCGCGCATGGGCAAAATCTCGAGGAGCAAGTCGAGCACCAGACCGCTGGTTCTCTGGGCGGCACTGGCCCTCGCTTCATGCGGCGGCGGCGACTCCGCCGGTACGCCCGCGCCGAGCCCGTCCCCGGCCCCGGCACCCGCGCCTGCCCCTGCGCCCGCTCCGGCAACGCCCGCCCCGCCAACGGTCATCAACGCATCGCTGCGCGCGGTATTCGACCGGTCCGAAGCCGATGGAGACGCGCTGTTTCCGCTGAACGCGCAGCTGCAGGGCAAGAAGCAGTATGCCGCCCGTTTCGGCGACTACAGTTCGGATGCCTGGTATGCCGCAGTGCGCACGCTGGCCGAACGCGATTTGGCGGCAATCGAGGCGATCGACCGCGCGCCGCTGACCGCGGTCGAGAAGGTCGCCTACGACGCGTTCCGCTATCGCCAGCAGCGGATCCTCGCGGCATACGCCCCGGCGTTCCTGCCCTTCGAGCGCGGCCTGCCGCTGGATCACTTCAACGGCATCCAGGCGTTCTATCCCACTTATGCCAGCGGCCTTGGCCCGATCCCGTTCGACACGCTGCAGGATTATCGCGACAACATCCCGCGCACGAAGGAGTTCGCCGCCGCGCTCGACGCCGCGATCGCTGCGTTCCGCACGGGAGCGGCGGCTGGCATCGTGGACTCCAAGGTTACGATCCAGATCGTCATCGCCCAGCTCGACGACCTGCTGGACGACAGCGTCGAAAGCTCGCCGTTCTATCGCCCGATCACCGTCTTTCCCGTATCGATCGGCGCGGCCGACCGGGCGGAACTGACCGCCGATTACCGCGCGCTCATCACCGACGTGCGCCCCGCCGTCCTGCGCCTGCGGACATACCTGGCCACCGAATACCTGCCGCAGGCGCGCAGCGCGCCCGGCCTGGCGGCGCTTCCCGGCGGGCGCGCCTACTACGACTTCCTGATCGAGCAATCGACCACGCTCGATCTCTCGGCCGAGCAGGTCCACCAGCTCGGCCTGGCCGAGATACAGCGCATCAACCAGCGCCTGACCGAGATCAAGAACGCGCAAGGGTTCGCCGGCTCGCTCGACGATTTCAGCCAGACCCTGAACGCCAATCCCAACCTGGGCGTGCCCAGCCGCGCGGCCTATCTCCAGCGCTACCAGGCTATCGGCACCCAGGTCGCGCCGCTGCTGGCCGGGCTGTTCAAGTACCAGCCGGTGACGCCGCTTTCGATAGAGCCTTACGACGCGACGCGCGAGGCGTTCATGTTCGCTGCATCCTACACCCCCGGCTCGGTCGAGGCAGGGCGGCCGGGCGTGTTCAACTTCAATGCCGGCGATCTGGCGGGGCACAAGCTGTCGGCCACCAGCATCTACCTGCACGAAGGATCGCCCGGCCATCATTTCCAGATCATGCTGGCGAAGGAGGATCCGGGGCTGCCGGGCTTCCTCAAGAACGTCAACATCATCGCCTATACCGAAGGCTGGGCGCTCTATGCCGAGACGCTTGGCTACGACATGGGGCTCTACGGCAACGGGCTCACCGAATGGGGCCACCTGACGCAGGAGATGCTGCGCGCGCTGCGGCTGGTGATCGATACCGGCATCCACGACAAAGGCTGGACGCGCCAGCAGGCGATCGACTTTGCCGTGGCCAATTCGACCTTCGGGCCCGGCATCGCGGGCGAGGTGGACCGCTACATCGCCTGGCCGGGGCAGGCGCTGGGCTACAAGATCGGCGCGCTTCGCATCCAGGAATTGCGCAGCAAGTCGGCCACACAGCTCGGCGCGAAGTTCGACCTGCGCGAATTCCACGACCAGGTGCTCGACACGGGAGTCATCCCGCTGCCGATCCTCGAGGCCAAGGTCAACGCCTGGATCGCCTCGCAGGGCGGCTAGGGCGGGGCTTTAGCGGGGGGAGTTTAGGGGCTGGCCGGGGTGTCGTCGCCATCCGAGCCCTCGTCGGCGGTGGCGATGACGATCGCGGCGATGAGCGCGCCGATCAGCACGTAGGTCAGCACCCGGTCGTTGAAGCCGGCCAGGTTGTCCGACGCCGGCAGCGGGCTGGCCTCGCGGGCGACGGCTGGTGTCGCAAGCGCGAAGGCGGCGATGGCGGTGACTGCATAGCGGAACATGGCGTTTCCTCTGGAGAACGGTGCAGGTCGTGCTTGAACGGAGTGTCAGGCGCCAAGTCAAGCGCGTGATCCAATCGGCGGCCGGTGCGCTGGCTCGGCCCGTGTGGACGCGCGGCCGGAATGGCGGCGTGGCGCTTGGGTAACACCGGCGATATTTGCCGGCCCGATCCGGAACCCGCGGCCTGGAGCGGCATTGTCGCTCCATAGACGGGACTTAGGTTTGAGGAACGGCCATGTCGAGTTACAGCTTTCGTACGAGTCGGCCGGACGGTTGGATACAGCCGCGGCCGCATCAGGATCCCACCCTTCGCTTCATGAAGCACGGGAAAATCCAGCCGATGCAGGAGCCCGGGTTCTTCGCCAAGCTGTTCGGCCGCTACTGAGGGCCGGAACGCCCAAACAATGCGCCGATTGAAGGCCCCGCGGACCCCCTCTCTTCCGCGGGGCCTTTGCACATCTGGCGCCGGCCCGCGCCGGTCTTGCTTTGCGGTGGCGGCATCGCTATCTGGGCGCTCGACTTCCGACATCGGAGCCAGCCAGCCCCTCCCGGTCCTCGACCGGGGCGGCGCGGAGCCCATGGCGGAAGCGAGGCAATGCAAGTGAAGAGGTTCGATCGCGATGGCGCAGAACGGTTCCAAGGCCAACCCCGGTGAATTCCTTCGCCAGGTCCAGGGCGAAGCGCGCAAGGTCGTCTGGCCGAGCCGGCAGGAAACCGTTCGCACGGCCATCTTCGTGGCCATCCTGATGGTCGTCCTCGCGATCTTCTTTCTCGGCGTCGATTCGCTTTTCGGCTGGGTCGTGAAGAGCCTCCTCACGCTCGTCTGAGCACGCTCAAGATCAATCGGAACAAAAGAGACACCATGGCCCGCTGGTACATCATTCACGCCTATTCCGGCTTCGAGAACAAGGTTCGCGATTCGATCATCTCGGAAGCCGAGCGGATGGGATTGTCGGAAGCGGTCGAGGCGGTCGAGGTCCCGACCGAGACGGTGACCGAGGTCAAGCGCGGCAAGAAGGTCCAGGTCGAGCGCAAGTTCATGCCGGGCTACGTGCTGGCCAAGCTGATGCTGACCGACGACGTCTACCACCTCGTCAAGAACACGCCCAAGGTGACCGGCTTCCTCGGTTCCGGCGGCAAGCCGCAGGCCATCAGCGAGCGCGATGCGGCCCGCTATTTCGGCGGCGTGGAAGAAGCGAAGAACGCGCCCAAGCGCGAGATCAACATCGACTACGAGATCGGCGACAGCGTCAAGGTGCTGGACGGCCCGTTCGCTAGCTTCAACGGGCTGGTGGAAGAGCTCGACTTCGACAAGAACAAGGTCAAGGTCAGCGTCTCCATCTTCGGTCGCGCCACGCCGGTGGAGCTGGACTTCGAGCAGGTCGAACTGGTCAAGTAACATCGCTTGAATTGCGCGCGCCTTTGAACTAGGGGCGCGCCTTCCCGAAAGGGAGCCACCGCGGGAGGCGGATTCGTCCGCCGTCTGACCGCTTACCATGAGGCCTTGCTAAGCAGCGGGCCAACAGTGAGAAAGGAGGCCAGTCATGGCCAAGAAGATCGAGGGCTACATCAAGCTCCAGGTGCCCGCGGGCGCCGCCAACCCCTCTCCGCCGATCGGACCTGCGCTGGGTCAGCGCGGCGTCAACATCATGGAATTCTGCAAGGCGTTCAACGCCGCCACGCAGGATCTCGAGAAGGCGATGCCGATCCCGACCATCATCACGGTCTACGCGGATCGCAGCTTCACCTTCGTCACCAAGACGCCGCCCGCCAGCTTCCTGATCAAGAAGGCCGCCAACCTCAAGTCGGGCTCGAAGGAGCCGGGCAAGGTCTCGGCCGGAAAGATCGCGCGCAGCAAGCTGGCAGAGATTGCCGAGATGAAGATGAAGGATCTGAACGCCAACGACATCGACGCGGCGACGAAGATCATCGAAGGCTCCGCTCGCGCGATGGGCCTCGAAGTGGTGGAGGGCTAAGGACATGGCCAAGCAGACCAAGAAGGACAAGGTCCTCGCACAGCTCGACCGCGAGCAGCTTCACGGCGTCGACGCGGCCATCGCCCTGCTGCGCGAGCACGCCAGCAAGAAGTTCGACGAGACCGTCGAAGTCGCGATGAACCTCGGCGTCGATCCGCGCCATGCCGACCAGATGGTCCGTGGCATGGTGTCGCTCCCGGCCGGAACCGGCAAGGAAATGAAGGTCGCGGTGTTCGCTAAGGGCGACAAGGCGGACGAGGCGCTCGCCGCCGGGGCCGACAAGGTCGGCGCCGAAGACCTGATGGAAGACATGCAGGCCGGCAATCTCGATTACGACCGCGTGATCGCGACCCCGGACATGATGGGTGTCGTCGGCCGCCTGGGCAAGGTGCTCGGCCCCAAGGGCCTGATGCCGAACCCCAAGCTGGGCACGGTCACGCCGAACGTGGCGCAGGCGGTCAAGGACGCCAAGGGCGGCCAGGTCGAGTTCCGCGTCGAGAAGATGGGCATCATCCACTCGGGCATCGGCAAGCTGTCGTTCAAGGACGAAGATCTGAAGGCCAACTTCCAGGCCCTGACCGGCGCGATCGTCAAGGCCAAGCCGAGCGGCGCGAAGGGCAAGTACGTGCGCAAGATCACCATCACCAGCACCATGGGTCCTGGCCTGAAGGTCGATCTGGCGGAAGTCGAAGGCGCCTGAGCCGTTCAGTAAACACATTCGAAGAGGGCCTGCGGAGCGATCCGCGGGCCCTTTTTCGTTGGGCCTGAGGCTGGCCGAATAGCTTTCAAATGGGCCAGGCGAAGGGCGTGGCGCAATATTGTTACGCAGACCGAGCCCTGCGGCAACCAGACCAAACGTTGCCGAGCTCGCTCGCGCAATTGCCTAACTATGGTTATGGAAACGTTGACTTAAGTAAGGGCGACTCGCATCCTGTCCACGACACCGGGAGTCGGGTGTCGGACCTTGTAGGGACGGGAAATCCACATGCCTAAAGCCAACGAATTGTCCGCTTCGGCGGACGTGCTCTATTACGACAACGCCTTCGAATTAAAGCTCGACAGCAAGATCGGCGAGCCGCTCGCGCTGGTCAACCCGGACCCGGACGGGAACGGCATCGCCTACAACGGCAAGCCGATCTTCACGACCGAAGAAGCGGCCGCGCAACTCAATCGCGACGGCGCGCGGTGGAATGTCGGCCCCAACGGAACCATCACCTACACGTTCGCCGAGCATGCGCCGGGCGGCCAGTACAACAACAAGTTCGAAGGCCTCGGCCCCTACATCGAAGGCTTCATGGCCTTCACGCCGGAGCAGCGCGAAGCAGCGCGTGAGGCGATCGGCCTGTGGGACGATCTCATCGCCGTCAACTTCGTCGAGAAGAACGGGTACGGCGCCGACATCGTGTACATGAACACGTCGACCGGTCCGGCCCAGGCGGCCGCCTACACGCCGTTCTACGGCGGCGGCCACGGACGTTATGCCAAGATCCAGGGCGACACGTTCGTCAACCAGGATCAGGCCGACAACTTCGATCTGGAGCCGGGCGGCTATGGCTTCACCACGCTGGTTCACGAAACCGGCCATGCGATCGGCCTCGAGCATCCGGGCGACTACAACTTCGCCGTCGGCCGCTCGATCACCTACACCCAAGACGCGACCTACTTCCAGGATTCGGCGCAGTTCACGATCATGTCGTACTTCCACGCCGGCAACACCGGCACGAAGGGCTACGTCAACTGGTCGACCGGCTACGCTCAGTCGGCCCAGACCCCGATGGTGCACGATATCGCCGCGGCCCAGGCCATGTACGGCGTGGACACGACGACTCGCACCGGCGACACGACCTACGGCTTCAATTCGACCGCGGGCCGCGACGTGTTCGACTTCACGCAGAACGAGGCACCGTTCCTGACGATCTGGGATGCCGGCGGCCACGACACGCTCGACATGAGCGGGTTCACCCGTAATTCGGTGCTCGACCTACGTGAAGGCAGCTTCAGCTCCGGCTGGAATTTCGATGTCGATGGAGCGGCGTTGAATGCCAAGTATAAAACCAACCAAAGCCAGGCTTTCTGGGACGCGGTCTTCGAGGGGCGTACCACGAACGCCGGCTTCCTGAGCGACAACATCGGCATCGCCTTCGGCACCGTGATCGAAGACGGCAAAACCGGCATCGGCAACGACGTGCTCATCGGCAACGACGTGGCCAACCGGCTCGACGGCGGCCGCGGCAGCGACACCTATACCGGCGGCAAGGGCGCCGATACCTTCGTCGTGGCCGAGGCCGGCTGGTACGAGTATCTCACCGACTTCCAGACCGGCGTGGACCAGCTTGACCTGTCGGCCTTCGGGATCGATTCGAGCGACGTTTCCATTGTCGGCAACCAGGTCCGCGTCGATGTCGGCGGCAGCAACGGGACTGCTCCCGATCTGATCGTGGTGCTGAATGACAATGCCCCGATCCAGTATTCGGACATGATCTTCGGCTGATCCGACACGCAGCCTGCAAGACGAGCGAGGCCGGCGGAGCGATCCGCCGGCCTCTTTCGTTCGCGCCGTACTGGTGCTGGCGCTGGCGCGGGCCGGACGGGGCTGGTAGGTTCGGCGGGCACGTCCAGAAAGACCCCCACATGCGCCACCGGCTTTACCCGCTCTCCGACCTCGACGACATTCCCGGCACCACCGTCTTCACCGCCAAGCGCAGCCGGCAGGCCTATCACCTGCACAAGTTCTGCATGTCGCTGATGGAGGCGCCCAACCGCGAGGCGTTCAAGGCCAACCAGCGGGCCTATCTCGACAAGTTCCTGATGAGCGAGGAGCAGAAGCAGGCCGTGCTCGACCGCGATTTCGCGCGCCTGATCGACCTTGGCGGCAACATCTATTTCCTGGTCAAGCTGAGCAACACCGACGGCTGGAGCGCGCAGCGCGCGGTATCCTCGATGACCGAGATGACGCCCGACGAATACGCCGCGATGATGCGCGCCGGGGGCCGTTCTCCGACCGGCCAGAAGTCCAAGCGCGAGCAGCAGGGGGGCAAGCGCTGATGGCCCGCATCACAGCCGGCATCGCGACCAGCCACGTCCCCGCGATCGGCGCCGCGATCGACCTCGGCCGCACGGGCGACGAGTACTGGGCGCCGGTCTTCGCCGGGTACGAATTTGTCCGGAAGTGGATCGCGGACAACACACCCGACGTGGTGATCCTGTGCTACAACGACCACGCCAGCGCGATGATGCTCGACATCGTGCCGACCTTCGCGATCGGTTTCGCCGAGCAGTTCCTGCCGGCCGACGAAGGCTGGGGCCCGCGCCCCGTGCCCACGGTGATCGGGCATCCCGACCTTGCCGGGCATATCGCCGAACAGCTGGTGATCGACGAGTTCGACATCACCATCATGAACGACATCGCCGTCGACCACGGGCTGACCGTGCCGCTGAGCCTGGTGTTCGGCCAGCCCGAGGAGTGGCCGGTCAAGGTCATTCCGCTGGCGGTCAACGTGACCCAGTTCCCCACGCCGTCCGCGGCGAGGTGCTGGAAGCTGGGCGAGGCGATCCGCGACGCGGTCGAATGCTACGACGAGGACCTCTCGGTCCAGATCTGGGGCACCGGCGGCATGAGCCACCAGTTGCAGGGCCCGCGCGCGGGCCTGATCGCGCCCGAATTCGACCAGGCCTTCCTCGAACGGCTGGCGGCCGGACCGGAAGGGACCGACGAACTGCGCGAAATCACCCGGCTCGATTTCCTGCGGGAGGCCGGGACCGAGGGCATCGAACTGATCATGTGGCTGATCATGCGCGCGGCGCTGGGCCGCGACGTGGAGGAACTGCACCGGTTCTACCATGTCCCCGCCAGCAACACCGCGGTGGGCCACACGGTCCTGCTGCCGAAGGAGCGGTTCCGCTACAAACTGGCAGGCTAGGCGGGCGCGGCCGGCCAGCCCGGCCGCATTCCATACGGGACTTCCACCATGATCGCCTCGATGCGGGTGATCAGGCCTGCTTCCACGCGGAAGCCTTCGGCCACCAGCCAGGTGAACGGGCGATCCACGCCGTTGCGCGGCGTCCCGTCCGCCAAGTCATAGCTGCGCACGGTGCCGGAGTGGTCGAATAGAGCGAAGGAGAAGACCGCGCCGCGCGCCGGATCGACGACCGGATGGCGGCGGTCGCGAATGCGGTCGACGAACCGGAAGAAGCCCGTTTCGAACTGCTGGCGCGCGGACATGGCGCGCAGCTCCTCGATGTACGGCGTCTTGCCGGCGGTGGGCGAGGGCGGCACGCCGGTGGTGCGAAAGCCGTTTTCGATCCGGATGCAGTCGTCCGCGAACGGGTAGTGTCCGTGCCCGTCGTTGCGTTCCAGCCCCCTGAAATATGCGTCGGCCGCATCGGCCAAGGAGGCCCTGTCCTGGCGCAGGGCAGGGGCGATTGCCTCGCTCCAGCGGGGATCCAGCGTCGAGGCGTCGAGCGCGGGCGCACCGTCACCGAACGGCCCGGGCAGGCCGAACAGCGGGGGCCGGGCGACGACGGCCTCGATCTCGCCCTCGGCGACCCGCAGGGCCAGGATCGAGCGCGCGGCGCCTTCGCGCATGGTGATAAAGCAGGCTGCCGCGCCCGCGTCGGCGTCAAGGAAATCGTGGCGGTAGGGACCCAGGTTGTCGGCGGTCGCCCACAGGCCTTCGCCGATCGGCAGGACCTGCCCGTTCTCGGTGTAGCGCCAGCCCTGGAATCGCGCCCGGCCGCCAGGGTCGGTCAACGCGGCCAGGACTTCGCCCAGCAGGCCTGCGGGGGTGCCTTGGGCGCCGATCAGATCCCTCCCGCGGTCCATGCGTAGCCGCGCGCGTCCAAGCCCTTGCACAGGTCAGCGACGCAGGCGTCCAGCGCGTCGCGCTCGGTCGAGCGGACGACGAAGTTGGCCCCGGTCCTGCCTTCGCGGAAGAAGGGATACGAGCCGATCTGGCAGCCTTCGTGGGCCTTTTCGACCTCGCGCAGCAGATCGGCCACCTGGCTTTCCTGAATCCAGCCGCCCACCGTTTCGCTGAGCAGAGGCGCGCCGCCTTCGAGCGTGCCGGTCAGGGCATCGAGCATCTGCGCACAGATCGCCGGGACGCCGGCCATCATGAAGATGTTGCCGACATGGATCCCGGGCGCGCCCGAGCGCTTGTTCTCGATCAGGTCCGCCCCTTCAGGCACCCGGGCCATTCGCAGGCGGCCCTCGTTCATTCCGCCGCGGGTGGCGTAGTAATCCTCCAGCACGGCCCGCGCGACCGGATGGATCACCACCGGCACGCCGAGCGCGGCGGCGACGGCATCGACGGTGATATCGTCGTGCGTCGGGCCGATCCCGCCAGTAGTGAAGAGATAATCGTAGCTCGCCCGCAGCGCGTTGACCGCCTCGACGATCCGCGCCTCGACATCGGGCACCACGCGGACTTCGGTCAGGCGGATGCCCTGGACCTGCAGCCAGCTGGCCACCTGCGCGATATTCTTGTCATGCGTGCGGCCCGATAGGATCTCGTCGCCCACCACGAGCAGCGCGGCCCGCCAGATTCGGCTCTCGTTCGGCATCAGGCGGCCTGGGATTCCGCCGGGGCGTGTTCGAACTTCAGCACCCCGTCGTCGACCGGGCGCTTGCGGAAGTCACGGCAGTCCTCGAGGTAATCCTGGTTCAGGCGCCAGGGCAGGGTCGCGGCGCTCTTGGGGATGAGATGGCGCGCGCGGGTGAGGTACCCCGACGAGAACGGGAAGGGCTCGATCTCCTCCATCCCGTGGTCTTGCGCCAGGCGCGGGACCGCGACGTCGGCCCGCTTGTCGGCCATGCGGTTGAGCACGCGGCAGATGTAGTCGGACGTGTTGTCCGCCCGCAGGGTCCAGCTTGCATTGAGGTAGCCGAACACGATGGCCAGGTTGGGCACGTTGGAGAACATGCAGCCGCGGTAGAACCAGCGCTCGGTCCAGTCGAGCGGCTGGCCGTCAAGGCTGACCTCCACCTTGCCGCCCAGCGCCAGGCGCAGGCCGGTGGCGGTGACGACGATGTCGGCCGGGAGGATCTCGCCGCTCGCCAGCTTCACGCCGTCTGCAGTGAATCCGGCGATCTGCGCCGTCTTGACCGAGGCCTTGCCCGCCTTGAGCGCCTGGAACAGGTCGCTGTCGGGCACCAGGCAGAGGCGCTGGTCCCACGGCGGGTAGGGCGGCTGGAAATCGTCCAGTGGGTAATCCTCGCCCAGTTCCTTCTTGAGCAGCCCGGTAAGGAAGTTCGCCACCTTGTCGGGCGCGTTGCGCGCGCGCTTGAACAGGTAGTCGCGCAGCCTGATGTTCTTGCGCCGGACGATCTTGTAGGCGAGCCAGTCGGGCAGGACCTTGCGCAGCGTGTTGGCGATGCGGTCCTCGCTCGGGCCGGCCGCCATCCAGGTGGGCGTGCGCTGGAGCATCGTCACATGCGCGGCCTTGTCGGTCATCGCCGGGACGATCGTCACCGCCGTCGCGCCGGAGCCGACCACGACCACGCGCTTGCCTCCGTAGTCGAGATCCTGCGGCCAGAACTGCGGATGGACGACCTGCCCGCCGAACTCCGCGATGCCGGGGATCTGCGGGTTGTGCGGGTTGTCGTAGTCGTAATAGCCCGACGCAAAGTAGAGAAAGCGCGCCGTGACCGTGTGCCAGCCCTGCGCATCCTCGACCGTGATGTGCCACAGCGCCTCGTCCGACTTCCAGTCGGCCGACTGGACCCGGGTGTCGAAGCGGATGTGGTCGATGATCCCGCGCTCGGTGACGATGCGGTCGAGGTACTCGCGGATCGCCGGGGCATCCGCGATGGCCTTCTGGTGGATCCAGGGTTCGAACTTGAAGCCCAGCGTGTGCATGTCGCTGTCGCTGCGCACGCCCGGATAGCGGAACAGGTCCCAGGTCCCGCCGATCTTGCTGCGCCGCTCGAGCAGCGCGAAGCTGCGGCCGGGGCACATCAGGCGCATGTGCGCGGCCATCGAAATGCCGGAAATGCCCGCCCCTACGATGGCGACATCGACGTCGGGCTGTTGAGGCATCGCGCTTGCTGACATGGCTGTTATTGCCAATTGCCAGCGTTCGCGCGTCATGTCACCTCCCGCCGCATGACCATCGTCGCCTCGCGCCGCTACCAGGACGGGAAACCCGTCGAAGACTGGCTCGATCTGGAAACCGCGCCCCCGGCGCCGGAGGGGGCGTTCGACTGGGTCGGCCTGCACGATCCCACGCCGGCGGAGCTGGAGCTCATCAAGCGGCGGTTCTGCCTCCACCAGCTGGCGGTCGAGGACGCGCTCAACCAGAACCATCAGCCCAAGGCGGAAAGCTACGGCGAATCGCTGTTCGTGATCGCGCGTACCGCGCAGGTCGCGGCGGGCGAGGCGATCGCCTACGGCCAGACCGCGGTGTTTCTGGGGAAGGACTTCGTCGTCACCGTGCGGCAGGGAAGCGCGCGCGATCATTCGGGCCTGCGCGCCATGCTGGAATTGCATCCCGAGCGGCTGGCGGAAGGCCCGGACTTCGTGCTCCACGCCGTGCTCGACTTCGTCGTCGACGGTTACATCCCGATCCTCGACGAATTGGACCAGCACGTGATCGACATGGAGGAGAACGCGGTGACGACGTTCCCGGACCAGGCGCGCATCCGGCGGATCTTCCGCCTGCGGCGGACCTTGCGCAGGTTCGAAGTCGTCGCGGGCCAGATGGAGGAGGTCGCCTCGAAGCTGGCGATGCTCGAAATGCCTTCGATCGACGTGCGCGCGCGCCCCTATTTCCGCGACGTCTACGATCATGCGCGGCGTTCGGTGGCACGGGCTCGCGGCCTGTCGGAAACGCTGACCGGCATCGTCGAAATCGCCGGCCTGCTCGAACAGAGCAGGCAGGGCGCGATCACCCGGCAGCTTGCCGCCTGGGCGGCCATCCTCGCGGTGCCGACGGCCATCGCCGGCATTTACGGCATGAACTTCGACCATATGCCGGAACTGCGCTGGACGTTCGGCTATCCCGCAATCCTGCTGGTGATCGTCGCGATCTGTTCGCTGCTGTTCGTGCGCTTTCGCCGGATCGGCTGGCTGTAGCTATTCGCCACTGACTTCGGCCGTGAACATCGAGCGGTCGGGCACGTCGTTCCAGTCGATGTCGAAGCCGTCGCTGCTGGTGCCTTCGCTCTGGTCACGCGCCGCCTGCACGGTGTTGGCCAGAAGGCACGAGATCGTCATCGGGCCGACGCCGCCGGGCACCGGGGTCACCGCGCGTGCGTGCTGGACCTCGTCGAACTTCACGTCGCCGACCAGCTTGGTCTTGCCGTCTTCCGTCTTGCGCCGCGTGATGCCCACGTCGATGATGACCGCGCCGGGCTTGACCCAGTAGCCGCGCACCAGCTCGGGCGCGCCCGCGGCGGCGATGATGACATCCGCCTTGCGGCACACGTCGGCCAGACCCTTGGTCTCGATATGCGTCACGGTGACGGTCGCCTCGCGCTCGAGCATGAGCATGGCGATCGGCTTACCGACGATGTTGGACTTGCCGATGACCACCACGTCGAGCCCGGTCAGGTCGTCGAACACGGTGTCGAGCAGCTTGGTCACGCCCAGCGGTGTGCACGGGACGATCCCGCCGGTGCCGGTCGAGAGGCGGCCAACGTTGACCGGGTGGAACCCGTCGACGTCCTTGCTCGGCGCGATCGCCCGCAGGACAATGCCGGTGTCGATGTGCGCGGGCAGGGGGACCTGCACAAGGATGCCGTGGACCTTGGGATCGGCGTTCAGCCGCGCGATCAGCGCCAGCAACGTGTCCTGCGAGGTATCCTCGGGCAGGCGATGCTCGAAGCTGAGGATGCCGACTTCCTGGCTCTTCTTGAGCTTGCGGCCGACGTAGACCTCGCTCGCCGGGTCGCTACCCACGAGGACCACGGCGAGGCCCGGGGCCGGCGCGCCGGCCGCGACCATCGCGGCGACCTGCGCCTTCGTCTGTTCGTCGAGCGTGCGGGCGACTGCGCGCCCGTCGATGATGTCGGCCATGTCGGAAAATCGCTCAGTGCTTGGCGTTGTAGCCGTTGATCCATTCCGCCGAGGCGGTCAGCGCGCCGAACGGATAGAGGTGCAGGCGCACCCGGCCGTGGCGTTCGGTCAGTTTCTTGTCGAGCGAATCGACCAGCTTATCGGGGCCGGCGCTGCCGATGAGATTGGTCAGGCTGACGCCGTACTTCATCATGACGCTGGCCGACGCGCCCACGCCGCAGCGCTTGGCAAAGCCGAGCAGGCGCTTGATCCCGGCCGGGCCGGGGACGCCGAGGCGGACCGGGACGTCGATCCCGCGATCGCGCATCTCGCCGATCCATTCGACGATCGCATCGTCGTCGAAGGCGAACTGGGTCACGACCAGCGGGGTCATCCCGTGCGCGCGCACCGCGGCGAGCTTGCGCTCCATCCAGACCCACAGGTCGGCCTTGTCGACGTTCGGGTGCCCTTCCGGGTGCCCGCCGACGCCGACGATCTCGATGCCGTGCTTTTCCAGCAGGCCGCTCTCGATGATCTGCAGCGAATCGGAATAGGGGCCCTCCGGCTCCGGCGGATCGCCGGCGATGATGAAGCAGCGCTTCACCCCGGCGCGGCGGGTGATCTCGCCCAGGTACCAGTCGAGCTGCTGCTCGGATTCGAGCCGCCGGGCGGATAGGTGGACGATCGGTTCGAAGCCGAGCTGGCGGACCAGTTCAGCCGCCTGCACGCGCTGCTCCATTTCCTCGCCGGGGAGGAAGGTGACCGCGATCTGCGTGTTGGGCCGGATCAGCGGGGCGGCTTCGCGCAGACCGTCGAGTTCCTTGGCGGTCATTTCGAGCGAATAGCCGTCGACCATGTTGCCCCGCGGCTGTTCCCAATTCGGGTGGATGGCGGCGTACGACATGGATTGATCTCCTCTCACGACGAGCGACTTCGATAGGGCCGCTTCGAATGCACGAAAAGCCCCTAGCGCAAGGCCATTTCTTCGTATAGACGAAATTTTCAAGCTTGCGAATTTTATGGGAGAGGCGATTCGGTCGCCATGGTGTTGTTCCTGCCGGGCCTTGCCTGCGACGCGCGCATCTACCGGCCGCAGCTTGCGGCCTTTCCCGATTCGCGCGCCATCGACGGTTATGGCCTCGCCGATACCCTCCCGAAAATGGCTGCGATCGTGCTGGACCAGGCGCCGGACACCTTTGACCTGCTGGGTCATTCCATGGGCGGCCGGGTGGCCATGGAAGTCTACCGCCTCGCACCCGATCGCGTCCGCCGGCTGGCCCTCGTCAGCACCGGTATCCATGGGCTTCGTCCCGGCGAGCCGGAGAACCGCCGCAAGCTCCAGCAGATCGGCTGGGACGAAGGCTTCGAAGCGCTGATCGACGCATGGCTGCCACCGATGGTGGCCGAGGCGAACCGCACGAACCCCGAAATCTACGAGCCGCTGCGCACTATGAACGTCGAGGCGGGACAGGCCGTTTTCGACGCGCAGATCCACGCGCTGGTCAATCGCCCTTCGGTGGACGACCTGCTGCCCACGATCGATTGCCCGGTCCTGGTGATGACGGGCGCAAACGATACCTGGGCCTCACCCGCGCAGCACGAGACGATCGCCGAGGCGATCCCAAGCGCCGAGCTGGTGATCGTCCCCGGCGCCGGGCACATGATCCAGCTCGAGGAACCCGATGCCGTGAACCGGGCCATTGCCGATTGGCTGGCCCGGCCCACCGCTTCCGACCAATACCCCGCCCTTCAAACGGAGAGACAGTGACAATGAGTGACCAGACCCTGCAGCAGAAGCTCGATTCCGCCGGCAACGTCGTCGACATGCTGCGCAACCAGCAAGTCGGCCCCAATCCCTATCCGGGCGTGCCGGCCGAGTATTCCAACTGGCGCAACGAACAGCGTGCCTGGGCCAAGACCGCGGTGCTCTTCAACCAGAGCTACCACATGGTGGAGCTCTACGTTCGCGGGCCCGACGCCTTCGACCTGCTGCAGTACCTCGCCATCAACAGCTTCAAGAACTTCTCGGTCAACAAGGCCAAGCAGTTCGTGCCCGTGACGCCGGACGGCTACGTCATCGGCGACGTGATCCTGTTCTACCTCGCGGACCAGGAATTCAGCCTGGTCGGCCGCGTGCCGGCGATCGAGTGGGTGGAATTCCACGCGCAGTACCCCAAGCCCGACGGCGGCAAGTGGGACGTGACGGTGGAGCGTGACGAGCGCACCGCGATGCGTTCGGACGGCGTGCGCAAGAACTATCGCTTCCAGCTCCAAGGCCCGAACGCGATGAAGATCCTGAGCCAGGCGATGGGTACCGATGCCCCCGACCTCAAGTTCTTCAACATGGCCCACATCGACATTGCCGGGAAGGACGTGATCGCGTTGCGGCACGGCATGGCGGGGCAGCCGGGTTACGAGCTGTTCGGTCCGTGGGAAGACTACAAGGCGGTCCATTCGGCGCTGGTCGAAGCGGGCAAGAACGACGGCCTGACGCTGGTCGGTGGCCGTGCCTATTCGTCGAACACGCTGGAATCGGGCTGGCTGCCTTCGCCGTTGCCCGCTTTCTACACCGGCGACAGCCAGATGATGAAGGACTTCCGCGCCTGGGCCGGGGGCAATTCCTACGCCGGGATGTGCTCGATCGGCGGCAGCCACGTGCCCGACAGCGTCGAGGGCTACTACCTGACGCCGTGGGACATCGGTTACGGCCACATCGTGAAGTTCGACCACGACTTCGTGGGCCGCGAGGCGCTCGAGAAGATGGCCGGCGAGAAGCACAAGCAGAAGGTCACCCTGGCGCTCGACAACGCCGACGTGATGCGCGTGATGAGCTCGCTGGTGGCCGAGGGCGACCGCGCCAAGTACTTCGAGTTCCCGAGCGCGGTCTATGCGATGCACCCGTTCGACGAAGTGCGTAACCAGGACGGCAAGCCGATCGGCGTGTCCACCTGGGTCGGCTACAGCTCGAACGAGGGCAAGATGCTTACGCTCGCGATGATCGATCCGGACGAGGTCGAGATGGGCAAGGAAGTGACGCTGGTCTGGGGCGAGCCCGACGGCGGCACCAGCAAGCCCACCGTCGAGCCGCACGTCCAGACCGAGATCAAGGCCGTCATCTCGCCGGTCCCGTACTCGAAGGTCGCGCGCGACAGCTACGCCGATTCGTGGCGCCAGTCGGGCGTCGGCGCCAACGCCTGACGACCCCGCTTCGCAAGCATTGGAGAGGGCGGTCCGCACGGGCCGCCCTTTCCTTTTGCGTTCATGTTTTCTGCGCTAGGGCCGCAGCCATGGTCGTCCGTCTGCTCCTGCTGCTCGCCCTTCTGCTTCCCTTCCCGGCGTCCGCGCAGGACGAGAGCGTCAGCTCGCTCGAGGGATCGTGGGCCTTCCAGATCGGCCCGGCGACGATCTTCCGGTTCGATATCGCCCCGGTGTCCGGCAAGGACGGCGAATGGCGGGCGACCTGGAGCCAGCCCAAGAGCTTCGCGACCGACGGCGAGAATTTCACCCGCCTGACGCTGCCGGCCAAGGTCACGCCCTCGATGGCCGGGCTGGAATTCGACGGCGAGGTCGAGCTGAGCTTCAACGACCCGCGCCCGGGCGCGATTCCGGACATCTTCCGCTTCCGCCTGATCGATGCCGACGCGGCCGAGATGGATTACGTCGGCACCGATCTGGCGCCCTTCACGCTGCAGCGGGTCGCGCGCGACACCCCGCTTGGCCCGTTCGAACAGAACACGGTCTATCGGCGCACGCCGCCCAAGGCGGCCGAACCCGCCGCGCCCAAGCCGGCCGCGCCCGACTTGCCGAAGATCGACGACCAGGGGTTCCGCCTGCCGCCCTCGGGCAAGCCGACCCGCTGAACGAGGAAGGGCGGCCCGCTGCCACGGACCGCCCTTCGTGTTACCGGGGTGCGTATCAGGGGCCCCGGTCAGAACGTCTTCTTGATGCCGATGCGCACCTGGCGCGGCTCCACCACGCGGCTGTTGAGGTCGAGCACGCCGTCGGCCGGCTCGCCCTGGAAGCGCGTTTCGTAGTAGTAATCGATGTCGTGCTTATCGGAATCGAGCGCGTTGAGCAGCTCGCCGTAAACTTCCAGCCCGCCGAAGCGCTGCGGGGTCCAGGCAAGGCGCAGGTTCACCAGCAGGGTCGATTCCCCGCGCACTGAATTGTCCTCCACCAGCGGGTGCGGCCCGAGGTAGCGGAAGCGGATCGCCGAATTCCATTCGGGGAACAGTGCGGACACGCCCAGTTCGCCGGCGTGCTTCAGGGCGCCCGGAATGTAGTCCTCGCCCCGCGGCAGCCCGACGTAGCGTCCGGTGCTGCCGGTGAACACGCCGTCGACGGCCAGCCAGGAATTGGGTTTCCAGAATCCGGTCAGCTCGTATCCCCGGCGCTTGCCCGGGTCGCTCGGCTCGACCGCGCCCGAATCGCCGACGTAGATCAACTCGCTGTCGATCGCGCTCCACCAGTAGACGCCGGTCAGGATCAGGCCGCCGCGCTCGAACCGGCCGCCCACTTCCTTGAAATTGCCGCGCACGAGGCCGGGGGCGGGGTCGACCGGGCTGGTCACGCCGCGCGCGTCGTTCGAATGGAAGCCCTGGCCGTAATTGGCATAGAGCGCGATGCCGGGGGCGACTTCGTAGTTGGCGCCGATCTTGGGGGTGAAGAGGCTGTCCTTGACGGTCCCGCCCCAGGATGCCCCACCTGCCGGGCTCGTCTTGAAACGGTAGAAGTCGCCGCGACCGCCGCCGATGATCATCAGACGGTCGGTAGGCTTCCAAACGGCTTCGGCATAGATGCCTGCACTCGTCTCGGTCACCTTGTGAGCAACGCGGGTGAAGTCGAACTGTCCATTGATCGTATGGTCCAGTCCGACACGGCCGATGTCGTCTGCACGCAGCTCGGTTCCCGCCCGCAGCGACAGCTTGTCGCCAAGTTCGAACGTCCGTTCTACCCGCCCGCCATAGCCCCACAGGCGATCGAACTGGCGCAATTGGTCGCCGTTGACGGGATCGTCGAGGAAGAAAGTGAAATTGGACAGCAGGCTCCAGTCGTAGTGCTGGGCCCAGGCGGTCAGCTTCCAGTCCTGGTCGGTGTAATTCGCGGTCAGCGTCTCGCGCTCGGTGCGGCCGCGCAGGGTCAGGTCGAGCGAGCAGTAGACGGTTTCGCACAGCGGCGTGCCCACCACGCGCGACGGGGTCTGCTCGGTCGGAGCCCACTTGGCCCAGAAACCGTTGAAGGCGATCTGTAAGTTGCCGCTGCCGAGCGGGGCGGAGTATTTGGCGAAGGCCGAATAGCCCTTGTAGCTTTCGGGCAGTTCCCACGGGCCGTTGTTGAACTTGGCTTGCCCGGCAAAGGCCAGAGCGCCGTTCCCCAGCTTGACCGTGGCGCCCGCCACCGCGCGGTAATAGTCGTAGCTGCCGACCTCGCCGAGCGCGAAGGGCTCGATCTCGTCCTTGGTGGTGATGAAGCTGGAACCGACGAAGCTGAAATCGCCGGTGTCGGCGCGGTAGGGACCTTTGCGATAGTCCAGGCGCTCGACGATCTCGGGGATCAGGCCGTTGACGTCGAGATAGCCCTGGCCGTGGCCATGGGTGCGGAAGTTCATCGGCATGTCGTCGATGTACAGCGCGTAGTCGGTCCCGTGATCGAGGTTGAAGCCGCGCAGGAAGTACTGGTTGGCCTTGCCGCCGCCCGAATGCTGAGTGGCGATCATGCCGGGCGTCGCTTCGAGCAGTTCGCCCGGCCGCAGCAGCGGGCGGATCTCGATGTCGGCCCCGGCCACGCCGCCCTCGCTTGCCGCCGCGGCGGTGCCGATGCGCTTTTCCGCGCGGCCGTAGACGATGATCTCGGGCATGTCGGTGATGATCGGCGGGGCCTCTTCGCCATGTTCGTCATCGGCGGTCTGGGCACGATCGGGAGCGGTCGCCCGCTGCTGGGCCGCGGCAGGCACATGGAACAGCCCCGCCGCCAGTGCGCAGGCGAGCGTGTTACGTGCTGTTGCGACAAGGAAATCTGCAGGTTTCAAGGCAATCCGTTCGGGCAAGGGTGTCTGTCTGCCCGCCTTCTCGCCAAGGCCGCTCGCCATCGTAAGTTAATTACGGTAATCGCGCGTTACACGACGTTACAACGGCGGGGGCATGGACCGGAACGAGGAATTCGAGCGCGAGGTGGAGCGGGTGCGGGCGAGCGGCAAGCTCGGCCGCAGCGGCCGCCTGCTCGAGCTGTTCGATTTCCTCGCCACGCGGCCCGCGGGCGGCGCTTCGGCCAGCCAGGCGGAAATCGCCCAGGAAGTGTTCGGCCAAATCGATGCCGAGGCCGACGATGCCACCGCACGCGTCTACATCCACCGCCTGCGCAAGCGGCTCGACCAGTTCTATGTCGAGCAGCCGGCCGGCAACGGGCGGCTGGCGATCCCCGCCGGGAGCTATGAACTGGTGGTCCAGCCGCCGGTCGACGAACCGGCCGACGAGCCGCTCGCGGTCCCCGTTGCACGGCCCCGACGCCGGTGGCTCGTTCCGCTGGCGCTTGTGGCTCTCTTGGCGCTGGCGTTCGTCACCGGGCGCGAACTGCGCCCGTCGGGCGCCGCCGAGAGCGCGAACGCGATCTGGCAGCCGTTCCTCGAAAGCGACCGACCGATCATGGTGGTGGTCGGCGATTACTACATCTTCGGCGAACTCGACCCGTTCGATCCCGACCGCAGCCGGCTGATCAGGGATTTCGGGATCGATTCCCCGACCGACCTGGCGCGGGCGCAGGAAGCCGATCCCGCGCGCTACGAGAAGGCCGAGGACGTCGCGCTCAATTACCTGCCGGTCTCGTCCGCCTATGCGCTGGAGGAACTGATGCCGGTGCTGGCACGGCATCCCAAGCCGGTCGGGATCATGGCGGCATCGGAGGTGACCAGCCAGACGCTGCGCGACCACAACATCGTCTACGTCGGGCTCGTCAGCGGGATGCACCTGCTGGAGGACGTGAGCTTCATGAATTCGGGCCTGGCGGTGGGCGCGAACTACGACGAGCTGATCGACGTGAAGAGCGGCCGGCGCTTCGCCAGCGACGAGGCGTTTTCGCTCGCGTCCGCCCGCTACTACAACGACTGGGGCGTGCTTGCCCGCTTCCACGAGCCGGGCGGGGCGCTGGTCGCCGTGGTGGCCGGCGCGCGCGACACCGGACTGCGCGGACTGGCGCCCGAGGTGGCCGCCGCCGCGCT
The DNA here is from genome assembly GCF_053819185.1 of Tsuneonella sp. HG222. Classification (NCBI taxonomy): domain Bacteria; kingdom Pseudomonadati; phylum Pseudomonadota; class Alphaproteobacteria; order Sphingomonadales; family Erythrobacteraceae; genus Tsuneonella; species Tsuneonella sp. HG222. Next base: position 749,896 of record NZ_JBSOQZ010000001.1, read on the forward strand.
GCCCGAGCAGGTGGAGGACCTGGCGGGCGCAGGGCGCGATTTCGAAGCCGTGTTCGAGGTCACCGGGCAGCAGGGGGCGGACCTGGGCACGCGCCTGGCGCTTGCCGCGCCGCGAGCGTCCGTACCCGCCCGGCCTTAGGCGCTAGTCCGCTTCGAGCAGGTTGGCGGTCTTTTCCAGCAGGCCCCTGACCCGTTGGAGCAGCGCGTCGCTGCAGCGGACCTTGGGGATCGCCACGGAGAGCGAACCCGCCGGTTCGCCGCCGATGGTCACGATCCGGCCGATGCCGAAAATGCCGAGGCTGAACTCCTCGTCGGTCTGCGCGAAGCCGGTGGCGCGGATGGCGGCGATTTCGCCACGCAGGGCCTTTTCTGACGTGATCGTGGCGGGCGTGAAGGCCTCGCGCCGGGTCTCGGCGAAATAGCGGCCGAGCTCGTCGTCCGGCAGCGCCGCGAGCAGCGCCTTGCCGCCGGCCAGGGCGTGCATCGGCAGCCGGTTGCCGGTCGGCACGGCATAGCGCAGTGCCTGTTCGCTCGATTCGGTCACCAGCGCCTCGATTTCCCAGCCTGCGCGCACGAAGAAGCTGGTCGTCTCGTTGAGCTGCTGGCGCAAGGTGCGGACCATGGGCGCGGCCCGGTCGGCCAGCGAATAGGTCGCGCCGTGCAGTTGCAGCCGCTCGAGCCCCGGACCGGGCGAATAGCGGCGGCCTTCGCGCACCAGGTAGTCGCGCTCGACCAGGGTCGACAGCAGGTAGCTGAGGCTGGAGACCGGGATGCCCAGCGCGGTGGAGATTTCCTGCGCCACCAGCGGGCGCGGATGGGCCACGACGTATTCGATGATGTCGAGGGTGCGGGTCGCCGACTTGACCTGGCTCGACTGCACGGAGGCGGGAACGGCGGGGCTGGTGGCCATCCGTGCGGTATTTCAGATATGCGAAATTACCGCAAGGGTGAAAAGATGCCGCCGCTATGGCCCGATTTCGTCGGATTGCCGCGCGGCTGTCTTGCGCGTCATCGTAACGGTCGTTAGCAAGGCGGCAAGCGGGAGAGATAGCTTGGCCGACAGCTTCGATTACATCGTCGTGGGCGCGGGCAGTTCGGGCTGCGTGGTCGCAGCGCGGCTGAGCGAGGACCCGGGCACGCAGGTGCTCCTGCTCGAGGCCGGGGGCCGGGACGACCACCCGCTCGTGCGCATGCCGCTCGGCTTCCTGCGGGCCATGACGCGGCCCGAATTCAACTGGACCTACATGACCGAACCCGAGCCGAACCTGGGCGGGCGGCGGATGCCACTGCCCCGCGGGCGGCTGATGGGCGGCTCGGGATCGATCAACGGCATGTTCGCCATGCGCGGCCACCCCGGCGACTACGACCAGTGGGCGCAGATGGGAGCGCGCGGCTGGTCGTTCGCCGACGTGCTGCCCTATTTCCGCAAGCTGGAGGATTCCTGGCGCGGAGAAAGCGACTATCACGGCGAGGGCGGCCCGGTGCGGATCAAGTCGATCGACCTGCCGGTGCTGCATCACGAACGGATGATGGAAACCGGGCGCAAGCTGGGCTTCCCGATTAGCGAGGACCTGGGCGGGGCGGTGCCCGAGGGGTTCGCGCGCGGCGAGATGACGGCCGACCGGCGCGGCCGCCGGGTCAGCGCGTCGAGCGCCTACATCAAGCCCGCGCTCGGCCGGCAGAACCTCGACGTGCGGACCGGCGCGCTGGTGCGGCGCGTGGTGTTCGAGGGCAAGCGCGCGGTCGGCGTCGAGCTCGACGGGCCGGACGGGCCGCAGGTCGTGCGGGCGCGGCGCGAGGTGATCCTTTCGGGCGGGACCTACAACTCGCCGCACCTGCTGATGCTGTCGGGGATCGGCCCGCTCGCTCACCTGAAGGACCACGGCATCGCGGTGGTGCGCGACAGCGCGGGCGTGGGTCGCAACCTGCAGGAACACCCGACCGCCAGCCTGGAGTGGAATTCGACCCAGCCGGTCACTTTCCTCAGCGAACTGCGGTGGGACAAGCTGGCGCTGAGCGCCGCGCGCTGGGCACTGCTGGGCACCGGCACGGCGACCTACCAGGTCAATTCGTGCAACGTCGTAATCAAGACTCGGCCCGAGCTCGACCGGCCGGACATGCAGATCATGGTCAACCCGATCCGCTTCGACGCGCAGACCTGGTTCCCCGGCATCAAGCCGCGCCAGCAGGACGTGTGGTGGGCCGGCGTCGTCCAGCTCCACCCCGAAAGCCGCGGCTGGGTCGAGCTGAAGAGCCCCGACCCGCGCGAGGTCGCGGCGGTCACGCTCAACATCCTCGATACCGAGAACGACCGCCGGCAATTGCGCGACGCGATCCGTCTGACCCGCAAGATCTACAACACCGAGCCGATGGCCGAACTGGTCGGCGAAGAGAAGACCCCGGGCGTCAACGTCGACAGCGATGCCGAGCTCGACGCCTATCTCACCGCCGCGTGCTACGTCGGCCAGCACCCGACCAGCACCTGCGCGATGGGCATGGGCGACATGTCGGTGGTGGACAGCGAGCTGAGGGTCATCGGTGTCGAGGGCCTGCGCGTGGCCGACGCTTCGGTCATGCCGACGGTGCCGGGCGGCAACACGATGATCCCGAGCATCATGGTCGGCGAGAAGGCGGCGGACCTCATCCGCGGCCGCTCGCTGCCGAGCGCGGACTTGGCCGCATGAACCGCACTGCGGGGGAACAGGCCAATCTCGATCTCGTGCTCGCCATGTTCGCGCAAGTGCTCAATCCGATGGATTCGGCTGCGGTCGACCGTTTCATCGCCCCCGCCTACATCCAGCACAATCAGATGGCCGAGCCCGGCCGCGACGGCCTCAAGCGCTTCCTCGACATGATCCGCGAACAGACCCCCGAAGCGGTCCACGATGTGAAGCGCGCCTTTGTCGACGGCGACCATGTGACGGTCCACTATCACGTGCGCCGCTGGCCCGGCGACAGCGGCTGGGCGGTGATGGACCTGTTCCGCATCGAGGACGGGATGATAGCCGAACACTGGGACGTGATGCAGGACGTGGTCGAGGGCGGGCCCAATCCGCTCGGGCCGTTTTAGGGGGGGCTGCGATGACCAGGCGCTTCATCGACAGGGTCGTGCTCGTGCTGGGCGGCAATTCGGGCATGGGCCTCGCCGCCGCGCAGGCCTTTGCGGCAGAAGGCGCGAAGGTCCACTTCACCGGGCGCGATCCGGCGACCATCGCCGCCGCGCAGGATGCGGTCCCCGGCGCGACCGGCTACCGCTCCGACATCGCAGATATCGCCGCGACCGAGGCTGTCGTCGCCGCGGTCGAGGCGACCGACGGGCGGATCGACGTCCTCTACATCAACGCCGGCGTCGGCGGCTTCGCTCCGCTCGAGGGGATCACCGAAGCGGACTGGGACCATGTCCATTCGATCAACCTGAAAGGATGCGTTTTCGCCCTGCAGAAGGCGGTGCGGATCATGGGCGAGGGTGGGGCGATCGTCGTCACCGGATCGATCGGGGCGCACGGCCCGCTGGAAGGCAACGGCACCTATGCCGCCGCCAAGGCCGGGCTGGCGATGGCGATGAAGGTCTTCGCCAGGGAATTGCTGCCGCGCAAGATCCGCCTCAACATGGTCAGTCCGGGGCCGATCGACACCCCGCTGCTGCATCGCAATCCAGGCATGGGGCCCGAAGACGTGGCGCGGCTGAAGGAAATGATGATCGCCAACATCCCGATGCACCGCATGGGGACGAGCGAGGAAGTCGCCAAGGCGGTCCTGTTCCTGGCCAGCGACGACGCGAGCTTCATCACCGGGGCCGACCTTCTGGTCGATGGCGGCCTGATCGAACTGGGGTAAAACCATGACAGAGTTCTCCGACACCACGCCGTTCCAGCCCCCCTATTCCGAGGCCGAGAACCCGCGCCTGGAATTCGTGATGGAAGTGCGCCTGGCCTTTCCCGGCGGCTATTCGATGGCGCCGCTGCCCGGCGGCGGGATGCGCACCGCGGTACTGGTCAAGGAAGGCGTGTTCGAGGGTCCCCTGCTGCGCGGCCGGGCGATCCCGGGCTCGGGCGGCGACTACGCCTACTGGCGCGGCGACGATGTAGCCGTCCTCGATGCGCGTTACCTGCTCGAGGAGGAGGACGGCACGGCCATCATGCTGCAGAACCGCGGCTTCCTGTGGGGCCGCAAGCCCGACACGATGGTTCGGCTACGGAAATGGGCGTTCGAGGGCGGCGAGCCGGTCCCCCACGACGAGTACTACCTGCGCAGCCAGACGACGTTCGAATGCGCGGCCGGCAAGCACGACTGGCTGACCAAGCATGTCTTCATCGGCGTGGGCGAGCGGCGCAGCGACGGCAACCGGTTGCGGTATTACGCGCTGACCTGACCCTTCCGGGCACGCGCCGGCGATAGCGCGCGCCCAGCCGAGCCGGCCGCTCCATTCATTCAGGGCGGACAAAGTCAAAGACACGCTGGACGGGGGCATCCAACAGGGTTAGCCTGCCGGTCAGCGGGGGAAGGAGAGCCCTCGCGCGCAGAGCCGCCCATGCGGCCCGCAAACCTGGGGGAGAAAAAACATGCCCGCATTGCTTGCCCTTGCCCTGTCGGTCGGCGTGCTCGCCGTCCTCGATACCTGGCTTTTCGTCGTACCGCTCGCCTCGTTCCTGCCCGGCCTGGTGTGGATCAGCTTTATCGCCTGGGGCTGCCATTTTCATTCGGGCGGCGGCGTGAAGGGTATGACCACGGCCATTGTCGGGATGAGCTTCGGTGCCCTCGTGGGCATGGTTGCAGTCATCCTGGCGTCGGGCGCGCTTGCCGGCCTGGGCGATTTTGCCGCGCCGCTGGCGGTCGGTCTCGGCGCCTTCGTCATCTGCCTCGCCAGCGCCATTCCGCCGCTGGCGACGATCCCGGCCAGTGTCTACGGCTTCGCCTCGATCGCCGGCCCCATCCTGCTGGCCGAGATGAGCCCGACCGAAGCCATCGTCCCGACGATCGTTTCGGTGATCATCGGCGCGGTGTTCGGCATCGTTTCGGAAAACCTCGCCAATGCGTTGACCGCCAAGAGTGCGCCGACGGCCGAACAGGTCGCCAGCTAGTACCCTACGGCGTGCAACGGCAGGGCCTCGCCGGCGGTGCACCGGCGGGGCCCTTTCGTTTCGGGCGCCCGGTCCGGACTGAACCCCATGCAGCCTACTATTTCGCGCCGCCGCCGGCATCGCGGGCGGTGCCGTCCGCCTCGCGCGCGGCCCAAGCCGCTTCGCGCTCCTTGGCGAGGAACGGGCTGGTCGAAGTGATGTAGCCGCGGAACTGCACGTTGCCTTCGTGGCAGGCATATTCGAACTGCTCGTAGTCCGAGTTGCGCTGCCACGGGAAATCGTATTTGAAGGTGCCGGTCAGGGTCACCGGATCGGTTACCCAAGCTTCGTAGCGGATCGTATCCGGGCCGGTGGGTGTCAGCCGCTCGACGATCTTCATCTGCTCGCTGTTGGGCACCGGGCGGGGGCTATTGCCGACGTTCGAGATGGGCACGCCGGGCACGAAGTTGGTCGTCTCGATGACCAGTGTTTCGCCTTCGAAATGGCCGCGTGAGAACCCCAGCCAGTTCCTGACCGCCGGCGGCGGGGCGTCTGCCTTGCCGATGGGAATGATCCGCGTTTCGTGGATCATCTCCAGCCGGATCGCCGCGTAGCCGGGCGATTGCCAGATCTCGATGCCGGAGTTGTAGTTTCCGGGCAGCATCGAGCCGGGCATCCCGCGCGTGATGCAACGGTCGAACGGATTGAAGTCGTTCGCCCAGATGAAGGTGTCTTCGGTCCAGCTCGATTTCTGCAGGGCCGCCAGGCGCGCGCCTTCCTCCGTCATTGCCGGGATGCGCCCGTCGGCGGGCTCTGTGATCAGCGAGTTCTGCCGCAGTGGCAGGCCGCGCTCGATCCAGTGGCCCATGCCCATCTTGTTGGCCTTGCCCTCCTGCTCGATCCAGCTCTGCTGCTCGCGTGCGTTGCGCAGTGCAGCTTCGTATTCCTCGTCGGTCAGGTCTGCCCGAGTTCCGGCACCGGGCGCGCGCTGGCGCGGGGTCTGCGCGAGATAGTCGATCGGCCAGCGCCCGGTCAGGTCGGGATCGCCCCACTCGGTGCGCTTGGCTTTGTAAGCGTCTTCGGCCGCGACCGGGGCACTCGAGAGCGCCAGCGCCAGCGCCGCGGGCAGCGCCGGTACGAGTCGGAATCCTGTCATCGTCTCTCCCCCTCCACCGGCAAATATGCCTGCCGAACCGCCGCGCGCAACCGTTCATCGCGGCAGGGCGCTCGGCTCGCCGCCGAAACCGGACTGGTCGATGAACGCCGCCACCACGGCGAGTTCAGTCGCCATCGCTAGATTGGACGGTTCGATAACCGCGCCCACGCCGGAGCAAGGAGTGGCCCCATGAAGACCCATCGCAAAATTCTCTCGACCGCCGCGCTTGGCGTGCTCGCGATCGCGCTCGCCGGCTGCGAACCCGACGAATACGGCCAGTCCGCCTCGCTTCCGCTATCCGCCGCGTCGTTCCAGCCCGGCTGGTCGATGGACGACCTGGCCGGGATCGACCCGGCCTTTCTCGGCTCGGGCGCACCGATGTATCCCGATGCGCTGCCGATGCAGGCCTATTGGGATGGCGATTACGCGCAGGCGCCGATGTTCGACTACGCGCCCGAGTACGACGGCGGTTACTACCAGCCGCTGGAGCAGGACTATTACGCGCCGGATGAGGGCGGGCTGGGCGATATCGCGCTGCTCGCGCTCGCCGCCGCGCTGGGCGGGATGCTCGGCAATGCGCCGCCCGACTACGGGTTCGATTACTACGGCGGGGTGCAGCCCTGGGGCTGGAACACGGCTGACGACTACGTCCGCTATGCCGAGCCGGTCTATGGCGGGTACCGCTATTACTATTACGAGCCGGATGCCTACCGGCCGTTTTACGTGCAGGATCCCTATTACGGCTACGGCTATCGCGACGACCGCCTGATCGTGATTTACGACCGCGACGGGCGCCGCGTCGATTCCCGCCGCGCCGAGCGCCAGCGGCTTGCCGCGCGGACCTATTTCGTGCGCGGCGAGGAGCTTTACCGGTACGGCGAGGATGCCCAGCGCTACGGCGTGCCGGCGCCGCTGTGGGAGCGCAATCGCGCCACCTTCGTGCGGGACAACCGCCAGTGGGACAAGGTCCGCGCCAAGCGCCCCGTTTGGCGCGAATGGGAGCGCAACGAAGGCATCGCCGTCCACCGCGACTGGGCGGGCGAAGCCCTGCTGCGCCGCGGGGCGGAGCGCGACTTCGCCGGCTGGCAGCAGGCGAGCTACAGCAAGCAGGCGCCGACCTTCTACACGCCCGAGGCGCGCCGCACCCAATTGAGCAAGGTTGCCGATCTCAGGGCCCGCAACAAGGACGCGGAGCGCCAGCGCCAGATCCAGACCGAGCAGGTCAGGCTGGCCGCTGCTCAGGATCGCGGCAAGGGTTGGTCGGGCCGGCAGCAGCAGGTCGAGACCGTGGCCTTCACCCGCCCGATGGATGCCGGAAAGGCGCAGGAGCGCGCGGCGCGCCAGCAGCAAGCGGTGCTGCGCGGCGCCGAGCGACCGCGCGCTTTTGCCGGTCAGGCCGAGGCGCGCCAGTTGCAGCCGCAGCGCGCGGACGCCCAGTCGCGCAAGCAGCAGGAGGCCGGGGCGCGGCAGCAGCGCGAGGTTCGCACGCAGCAGGACCGCCGCCAGCAAGGCGAGCGGCAACAACTCGCCCGCGCCGAACAGCAGCGTCAGCAGGCCGACCGTTCCCAGCAGGGCGAGCAGCGCCAGGCTCAGGCGAGGGCTGCTAAGGCCGAGCAGCAGCGCCAGGTGCAGCAGGCGCGCAACAACGAGCGTCAGCAACAGCAGCAGGCCAGCCAGGCCCCCGAACGCAAGCAGCAGCAGGCCCGCGCGTCCCAACAGCGGGACCAGCAGCGCCAGCAGCAACAGGCCCAAGCCGCGCAGCAGCGCGAGCAGCAACGCCAGCAGCAGCAAGCCCAGGCAGCGCAGCAGCGCGAGCAGCAACGCCAGCAGCAGCAGGCTCAGGCCGCGCAGCAGCGCCAGCAGCAGCAGGCGCAGGCGGCACAGCAGCGCGATCAGCAGCGTCAGCAGCAGCAGGCGCAGGCGGCGCAGCAACGCGAACAACAGCGCCAGCAGCAGCAGGCCCAGGCCGCACAGCAGCGTCAGCAGCAGCAGGCTCAGGCAGCACAGCAGCGCCAGCAACAGCAGGCCCAAGCGGCGCAGCAGCGCGAGCAGCAGCGTCAGCAACAGCAAGCGCAGGCAGCGCAACAGCGCGAACAACAGCGCCAGCAGCAGCAGGCTGCCGCTCAGCAGCAACGCCAGCAGCAGGCCCAGGCGGAGCGGCAGCAGCGCGAGCAGGCGCAGGCCGCTGGCGCGGCTCAGCCGCAGGGCGGCGCCGACACCGGCCGCGGCAAGGGTAACGGAAAGGGGCGCGGGGCCGGCTGACCGGCCGCGCGCTCAGCCGTTCAACCCTTGAGCACGCTCGCGTTCAGTTTGTCGCGGCTGACCCAGGTACCGTGCACTTGGCTGCGAAGCGGCATGCCGGTCCTGACCTTGGCGACGGGTCCTGCCTCGATGGCGTCGGCGGCGACGATCCACAGTTCGGACAGATAGTCGCCCGGGCGCTGCTGGCCCGGATCGGGATGGGTCGGCATGTCGACGACGCTGAGAAGCCAGCCGCCGTGGCCGGCCGTCCGGCTGGGGACATAGGCAGGCTCGCTGATCGCCGCACCCGGCGGCACGCCCATCAGGTCGACGCGGCCGGTTTCCGGCTCGAAGCGGATCAGCGCGTTCATGTTGACGCCCACCGGGCCGCCCACCATCGGCGGACCGCCCTGCGGGTTCATGCTGAGATACCAGCAGCGATCGTAGGGCCGCCCCTGATCGGCATCGCACACGCGGCACAGGTCACCCGGCGGGCCGATGTCGCTGCTCTCCAGCACCGGCTCGTCCTTGCTCATGTCGATCGTCCAGCGGGTGATCGCGCCCTTCAGCGTCTGCTGGTCGCGCTCGATCCCGCCCGCCTCGCGCATGAAGGCAAAGGCGTTGGTGTCGGTCAGGCACAGGTCGAGATGGACCTTGTCCCCATCGTCGAAGCCGTTGACCTCGTGGAAGCACGAGACGCCGACCGGCCCCTCGATCCATTTCATCTCGCTCACGTCGCCGTAGCGCGGCATGATGCCGATCCAGCTCGGCTTGTCCTGATGGTGCGCCCAGTGCGCCCCGCCGGCCTTAATCCGGTCGAGATCGGCCAGCGTCGGGAAGATCGGGAAGATGGCGTACTTCTCGGTGATCACGAAGTCGTGGATGGTCGAGAGATAGGGCTGCTCGAACCACTGTTCCTTGATCAGGTCGCCGTCCTTGTCGGCAATGCAATAGGCGACGTTGGGATCGCACAGCCCGCCCGCCTCGTAGCCGAAGAAGAACATCTCTCCCGTCTCGGGATCGATGCGCGGGTGGGCGGTGAAGGTCTCGCTCTTGAGCTTGCCCTGGTAGTCCCACTTGCCCGCGGTCCTCAGGGTGTGCGGATCGATTTCGTAGCCGCGCCCGTCCTCCTTGGTCATGAACAGGCGGCCGGCGTGCCAGACCGGGGTGGTGTTGGCGACCGTGCGGTCCACGCCCTCGACGCTGGGATCGTCGGTGAAGGGGTTGCGATAACGCCCGAACAGCGCCCGCCCGGCCTTCTTTTCTGCCAGGTAGCGTTCCGTTTCGACATAGCGGATCGCGAAATCGACCTTGCCCCCGCCGATGTCGAACTTGGCAATCATCCCGTCGTGGTTGAGCGCAATGTCGTCGTCGAACATCGGCGCGTGCGCATTGTCGGGCACGGCGCGAAAGAACGCACCATCGATATCGGCCGGGATTTCCCCTTCGACTTCCAGGTCGTGCAGGTCGGTTTCCAGCTGTCGCGGCGTGTTGCTGCCGATGAAATGAATGGTCTGTGGAAACGCGCCCATTTGCCTTGCCTCTCTCCAATCGAATCTTGGCAGGGGACCGTAACGCCTGTTACAGTCTTGGCAACGGCCCGGCTGCGATCGGGTGGATTGGGGGCAATTGCATGGGGGTGGAGCGCAAGGCCGACGAGCGCTGGCTAGGGGTTACCGAGCCGAGCGGAAGGGTGGGCACGCTCCACCGGGTGCTCAAGCTCAACAACCGGCTGATGCAGCCGTTCTCGATGCATCTATCCCACCGCTACAACATCAGCGTGAACGAGTTCCGGCTGCTGATGGCGATCGGCCGCCTGGGCGAGGCGGCAAGCCATGAACTGGCAGAGCACACCGGCGTCAACGCGATGAGTGTGAGCCGCGCGGTCGGCACGCTGCAGCGCCACGGCCGCATCACGGTCGAGACCGACCCCGCCAACCGCCGCCGCAAGGTGCTGCGCCTGACCGCGGAAGGGCGCAGGCTGTACGAAATCATGCTGCCGCAGACGCAAGGGGTGGCCGATTTCCTGCTCGAAGGCATGTCGGAGGACGAGATAACCAAGCTCGACGAGATCGTCACGCGGATGATCGCCCGCCTCGAAGCGACCGACGAGGAAGGCAACAGCATGTTTATCGAGGAAACGCGGCCGGAGGACTGAGGCGACAATGATCGATGCCGGTGCTGTGACATGACCGAGGATGAGCGCCGCGCGATCGAGGCCGACTGCGCGCGGCTGATCTTCGACTACGTCAACCGCAACGACGCGCATGACTGGGAAGGGTGCGCCGCGCTTTACACCGAAGACGCGCGCTTCGCCCGTCCCTCGCAGCCCGACACGGTGGTGGAAGGGCGCGGGGCGATCCTGGCGGCCTTTCTCGCCCGTCCGGCGCGGGCGCAGCGCCACGTCATCGCCAATGTCGTGGTCGACGTCGAAGGGCCGGATGCCGCACGGGCGTTTTCGGTCATCGTCCTGTACATGGGTGACGAAGCGGACGACGGCGGCCTTCCGGTCCGCGCCGCGAACAGCCCGCTGATCGGCTGGTTCCGCGACCGGCTGGTCCGCACGGCCGAAGGCTGGCGTTTCGCCGAGCGCATGGGTGGGCTCGATTTCCGGCCCTGACGGCCGGCGACATCGTCAGGACCCGGGCGGTATCACGCCGATGCGAGCTGCCGCCGCTTGACCGCCAGCGCCAGCGGCACTGCCAGGGCAGCAATCACGCACAGCACGGCCGGAACGGCGGCGACGGCGAAATAGGTCTGCGCCGAGGCTCCGCCGGACAGCACCAGTTCGCCCACCGGGGGCCCAGCGACCGCGCCGACCCTGGCGACCAGGATGCCCATGCCGATGGCCGAGGACAGCAGCCGCGGTGGGAACAGGTACGCGCACAGCGCCGGCAGGGCCATGCCGCCGGCGGACGCACCGCCCACGCCGACCATCAGCAGCAGCGTCCAACGCACCGGCTCGGGGGCGGAGAAGCTGACGGCGAGAAACGCAGCCGCCATGGCCCCGAACAGCGCGATCAGGGTCGCGCCGGGGCGCCAGCGGTCGATCCCGAAGCTGGCGGCGATGCCGATCGCGAGGCCGGCCAGCTGGACGACGCCCGATACGCGCGCCGCATCGTCGAGCGTGAAGCCGGCCGTCGGCAGCACCGTGGGGATCCACGAGTTGAGGTAGTAGAGGTTCATCGCATTGAGCGAGAGCAGGGCGGCGACGACTGCGAAGGGCAGCGCCCAGGGCGCCCTGAACAATTCGAACTGCGGCACCTTGGCAGGTCCAGACGGCGCATTGGCAGCTTTAAGGGCTGCGCCTTCGGGAGGCCCCTTGGCGAGCGTGTAGCCGAGCGCGAGCGCCAGCATGGCTGCGATCAGGCCGGGGACGATGAACAGGGCCTGCCAGCCGCCAAAGACGATCACCTCGGGCGCGAAAATCCCGGCGATTGCGATGCCGAGCGGGATCCCCGCAGAGACGATCGCCATGATCGTTGCCCGCAGCCGCTCGGGCGCGAGCTCGGCCGACAACGCGCTGACATTGGGCAGCGCGGCACCCAGTCCGAAGCCGGTCAGGAAGCGCCAGAGCAGGAACTCGTTCACGCTCGTGGCGGTAGCGGTCGCGAGCGTCGTCATCGATACCGCGAGGCAGCCGAACACGATCAGCGGCCGCCGCCCGATCCGGTCGCCGAGCGGAGCGATCAGCGCGCCGCCGACGCCCAGCCCGATGAGGATGATCGAGAAGACCCAGCCGAACGCGGGCGGGGCGATGCCCAGCGCGGCCTCCAGGCGCGGCACCGCAAGGCCCATTGCGGCGATGTCGTAGCCCTCCATCACGAAGACCCCGCCGAGCAGGATCAGCGCCAGCGTGCGCCGTGCCGGAGTCACGGGCGGCCACCCTTGGCGGAATCCCACGGGGAGGGCATGTGATAGGGCACGGTGATGAAGTTCGCCTCGATCTGTTCAATCGCATGGTCGCGGATTTTGAACGCTTCGGATAGATAGAACGTGTGCGGGCGGCGGATCGGGCTGGTGACCTTGGTCCCGTCGGTCAGCGTGTAGTCGCCCAGCTTGCCGCGATGGTCGATGAAGCCGTGGGCCAGCACGATGCCGCGCTCCTCGTCGACCAGCGGATAGCGCCGGCCGCGCAGGCGGTCGTCGTAACGATAATTGCCCAGCGCGAACTGTTCCTCGCATGACAGGTGCGCCACGGGGACGAAGAAGGCGGGGTTGTTGGTCGTCTGCACGCCGTTCTCGATCCGGTCGCAGCCGGGGTGGAACTTCGTGCGGATCGTCCCGTCGTTCAGCTCCAGCGTCGAGAAATACCCGTCGGCCAGGGCGATCATCTCGGAGCGGCCGGCCCGCTCTTGGGGCGGGACGATCGCTTCCATCACCGGCTTGGGATCGAACCTCGGGTCGGGAAAGACCAGCGCCTCGTCCTTCTGGCGCACCACCAGCGTCTCCACCTCGGCGAGCGCGCCGCCGGCAAAGCCCAGGCGGATGCATGCGCCGGAGGTGTCGTTGGTCTCGGTCACGGTGGTGAACAGCGCGACCTGGCCGGTCGCCACGTCGGCGAAGCGCAGGTCGTAGGGCCCGATCGCGGTGATCGTCTGCCAGAGGCCGTCACCGGGCTCGAGCGCGACGTTGTTCTCGCTGGTCAGCGCACCTGGCGCCCAGTCGACCCGTGCCGGATCGTGCGCCAGCAGGGCCGCCAGGTATCGGTCGAGCCCGGCATACAGTTCTTCTCGTGTCGTCAAGACCTCTCCCCTCCTTGACTCCTGACACCGCTACTCCAAAAGTAACGAGCGTTAAAGTCGCACGTTCGGATGCGGCGGGGAGAGATTGCGGACAATGGCGGACATACCCCTTCCACCGGGCTTCACGGCCATGAAGATGGACGAGGCGCGGCGGGCGTTCGAAGCCGCGCTGGGCGCCGACAAGGTGTTCTTCGACGATCTCGACCGGGTCACCTACCAGGACAAGTTCGCGATCGACGATTCGGCGCATCTGGCGGCCGGGGCGATCGGGCCGACGAGCGTGGAGGAAGTCCAGGCCGCGGTGAAGATCGCCAACCAGTACCGCGTGCCGCTGTTCCCGATCAGCCGGGGCAAGAACTTCGGCTACGGCACCGCCGCGCCGGTGTTGTCCGGGTCCGTGGTGATGGACCTGTCGGGTATGAAGAAGATCGAATTCGATGCCGCCAACGGCGTCGCGACGCTCGAGCCCGGGGTCGGGTTCTACGACCTGTACGATTTCCTCCAGGCGGGTAACCACCCCTACTGGCTGTCGGTGCCGGGCAATTCGTGGGGCTCGGTCGTCGGCAATGCGCTCGACCGCGGGGTCGGCTACACGCCCTATGGCGAGAACACGAAGTTTCTCTGCGGGTTGGAGGTCGTTCTTCCCACCGGCGAAGTGGTCCGCACGGGCATGGGCGCGTTCAGCGGATCGAGCACCTGGGGGCTCTACCCGTTCGGCTTCGGCCCCGCATGGGACCAGATGTTCGTTCAATCGAACTTCGGCATCGTGACCAAGGCCAATATCTGGCTGATGCCAGAGCCCGAGAGCCTGATGGGCATGGACGTCGAATTCGACCGGCCGGAAGACCTGAAGGCGATGGTCGACACCATCGGCCCGCTGCGCCGCGAAGGGTTGCTGCGCCAGTCGCCCAGCATCGGCAACTGGCTGCGCGCCGCCTCCGTCCTGACCACGCGCGACCAGTGGACCGACAAGCCCGGCGCGCTGGGCGATGACGTGATCGACGCGATCCGCAAGAGGTTCAACATCGGCTGGTGGGGCGTGTCGCTGCGCCTGTTCGGGCGCGAGGATATGAACAAGGCCGCCTACAAGGTGCTCGAGCGCGAGATCGGCAAGATCAAGCCGCTTTCGGTCAAGCCGTCGAGCTGGGTCAAGGGCCAGCCGATCGAACGCACCGCGGTGACCGGTACCCCGCTGACCTTTCCGATGCAGAACATCAACTGGTACGGCGGGCGCGGCGGGCACATCGGCTTCAGCCCCATCCTGCCGCAGGACGGCGACGTGGCGCTGGCGCAGTTCAACCGGACCTATGCCCGCTACAAGGAGTACGGGATGGATTATCAGGGCAGCTTCGCCTTCGGCGAACGGCACCTGATCAACGTCAACGCCATGATCATCGACAAGGACGACGAGGAACGGATGGGCCGGGTGGATCGGTTCTTCCGGGCGTTGGTGGCCGATGCGAAGGCCAACGGGTTCGGCGAATATCGCACCCACCTGGACTACATGGATCTCGTGGCGGGCAGCTACGACTGGAACGGCAACGCGCTGCTCAAGCTCAACGAAAAGGTGAAGAACGCCCTCGATCCCAATGGAATCATTGCCCCGGGCAAGAGCGGCATCTGGCCCAAGGGCCTCGAAGGGAGTCGCGGCAAATGAACCCGAAGCTCGCGTCCGCATCGCTCGCCGGGCTGGTCCTGCTGGCCTGTGCGACCCAGGCCAGTTCGCAGGCCGGGGCAGACGTCACCAGCCAGCCTACTCAGCGCGGGGGGCCGGCCCCGATGCCCAAGCCGATCACGCTGTCCGAACGGCCCAACGCCACCGGGGGCGAGAAGGCCTATGTCGAGAAGTGCGCGATGTGCCACGCGCCCAACGGGATGGGCCACGGCCTGCTCGGCCGCCGGGTGGACGAGGCTGATCTCGAAAAGCGCGACAACCTTGCGGCGGCCTATGTCGTCGTCGCGGCGCGCAGGGGCATCGGCAACATGCCGGCAGTCCCGCGGGCGGAAGTCTCGGACGCCGAACTGCAGGCGATCGCGGACTATCTCGCGGCCGGACCGCACGGAGCGGCCCCAGGAGCGAGCAAGTGATCGCCGCGAGCCGGCGCGGAGTGCTCGCCGGGGCGATGGCGCTGCCCGCCGCTGCGTCGGTCAAGGCCGCCGTGACCCGCGCGCCGAGCGGCACCGTGTTGATCTACGATCCGGAGCTGGAGACGGCACGCAAGTTCGCGCTCTCAGCCGAGGCGCGGAGCGAGCCTTCGCTGGCCGTCGAGGGCGACCGCATCCGCTTCGCCCGGCAGGTGCTGGCCCGCCGCCCGGCGCTGGTCGTGGGCGTGACGCGCGCGGCCGACGCGCTGCTGATTGAAGAGGTCGCGCGCGAGGCCGGCTATGTCCCGGTCGCGCCGCCCAAGGGGCTGGGTCCGGCCGGGTGGGCTCTCGCCCCGCGCTAACGCCGGATGATGAGCGAATCCGGCCGCTTGCGCGGAACCCACTGGCCGCGGCCGGGAAACTTCTCCAGCACCTGGCCGTCCCACAGCCGCACGATGCGGCGCCGGAAGCGCCACTCGCCGTCGGTGCCCTTGACCGCGTGGTCGTCGTACCAGCCGGCGAAGCGCAGCACGTAGGGCGGCTCGCCCTCGCACTCGGTGACGAAGGCGAAGCCGCGCATCTTCACGCTGCCGTCGCCCTGCGGCATGTACTGGACCTGCGTGACGTGGTGCTGCCGGCCCGGGAAGCCGGGCGCGTTGGCGTAGTGCTTCATCAGCCCGCGGATCCCGTCGTGGCCTTCCCACACGTCGGGCTCGTCGAACACCTCCTCGCTCATCACGCAATCCTCGGTGAAGCAGGCGACGAGCGCCTCTGCATCGCCGGTGTCGAGCGCCCAGGAATAGGCGGCGATCAGGTCTTGCAGGCCGAGGCGGTCCTCGATCGGAAGCTTGCTCATGCGAATATCTCTCCCAGTTGTTGCCTCAACCGTAACACCCGTTAGTATCGCAGCCAAGAAGGAGAGGATTCTTGGGCAAGATCGTGGTGTCCGGCGCGTCCGGACAATTCGGCAGCATGGCGGCGCGCATGCTGCTCGAGCACATTCCGGCGGAAGACCTGATCGTCTTCAGCCGCAGTCCCGACAGGCTGGCGGAGTTCGCCGAGGCCGGGGCACAGGTGCGGCAGGGCGACTTCGACGATCCCGCGAGCCTGGCCGGCGCGATGGCGGGGGGCGAGAAGCTGCTGCTGATCTCCACCGTGCGCGTGGGCAGCCGGGTGGAACAGCACACCGCCGCGGTCGAGGCGGCCAGGGCGGCGGGGGTGAGGCACGTCGTCTACACCTCGCTGCTCGGTGTGCGGAAGCCGGGCAACCCCTCGGTCGAGGGGTTCGATCACATCGCGACCGAGACGATGATCGAGGCCTCGGGCCTGGCCTACACCCACCTACGCAACAGCCTCTATGCCGAGGCCGTGGCGACGGCGATGGCGATCCCGGCGCTCGCTTCGGGCCACAAGCCCGAAAACTCGGGCGACGGGCGCGTGCCGATCGTCAGCCGCGACGACTGCGTGGCGACGGCTGTGGGCGTGCTGACGCAGGACGGGCACGAGAACACCGCGCTCGACGTCACCGGGCCGGAGATGTGGACGCTGCCCGACGCGATGGCGCTGGTCGGCGCGATGGCGGGCAAGCCGATCCATGTCGAACGCGTCGATGACGAGGAGATGTTCGCCTATTTCGATTCGCTCGGCGTGGCGCGCAAGGCGTCCGACGTGGTGCCCGACGGGCCGATTCCGTGGGCGAGCGAGGGCATGGTGACCTTCGGCCAGTCGATCCGCGAGGGGTATATGGACATCGAATCGAACGACGTCGAACGCGTGACCGGCCGCGTGCCGCGCACGCTCAAGTCGGTGTTCGAAGAATTTCAGCACCTCTGGCCCCGATGAATTCGTCGCTTCGACGCCTTTGCCTCTGCGCTTCGCTGCTGCTCGCCGCCTGTTCGGGCGGGACCGGGGAAGCGCCCGCGCCGGCAGTCGACACCTCGACCTACGGCGCCGGCGACGACTGGGACAATCCGGGCGGCGACTGGGCCTCGAGCCACTTCTCGCGGCTGACCGACATCAGCGCCCAAAACGTTGGCGAGCTGGGCCTGGCGTGGGAATACGACCTGGGCACCGCCCGGGTGCAGGAATCGACCCCGGTGGTGATCGACGGGACGATGTACGCCAGCGGCAACCTGGGCCGGGTCTACGCGCTCGACGCGGCAACCGGGGAGGAGAAGTGGACCTTCACGCCCGAGGTCGACATGCAGGTCAACCGCGCGGCCTGCTGCGACCAGGCCAATCGCGGGCTGCAGGTCAGCGGCGGCAAGGTCTTCGTCGCCGCGCTCGACGGCAAGCTCTACGCGCTCGACGCGGCGACCGGGGCGGTGCGCTGGACGACGGACACGATCACCGACCGCGGCCGCGCCTACACGGTGACCGGCGCCCCGGAAATCGCCGGCAACCTCGTGCTGATCGGCAACGGCGGGGCGGAGTACGACACGCGCGGCTATGTCTCGGCCTATAACCAGAACACCGGCGATCTCGCCTGGCGCTTCTACACGGTGCCGCGCGATCCGGCCGAGGGCGAGCAAGAGAACCCCGAGCTCGAGGGCGCGCTCGCCACCTGGAGCAAGGACAGCCGCTTCGACATCGGACTGGGCGGCACGGTGTGGGATGCGATCAACTACGACCCGCAGTTCGACCAGGTGATCATCGGCGTCGGCAACGGCGGGCCCTATCCGATGAGCATCCGCAGCCCGGGCGGCGGCGACAACCTGTTCCTCAACAGCCTCGTCGCGCTCGACCGCAAGACAGGGCGGGTGAAGTGGCACTTCCAGGAAACCCCGCAGGACCAGTGGGACCTGACCGCCACCCAGCCGATGATCCTCGCCGAGCTGGACGTGGGCGGCACCAAACGCCCCGTGGTGCTGCACACCCCCAAGAACGGCTTCTTCTTCGTGGTCGACCGCGAGACGGGCAAGCCGCTGGCGGCCAACGCCATCGCCCGGGTCAACTGGGCGAGCGGCTGGGACCTTGCCACCGGCAAGCCCATCCTGACGCCGGAGACGAGCGACTATACCAAGGGCCCGCAGATCATCTTCCCGGCCAGCCCCGGCGCGCGCAATTGGTACCCGGCGGCCTACGATCCGGGGCGCAATCTCTATTTCGCGCAGGTGACCGACATGGGGAACCTGTTCTGGATCCCGCCCGGTCCCAAGCGGCCGGAGCGCATCGCGACCGGGCTCAACGCGGGCGTCGCGGCGATCTTCGGCGCCGACCTGCCGCAGGCGGTCGAGGGACTGCCCGAGCCGATCAAGACGCAGGTCAAGGCGCTGCCGGCGTTCAAGCAGACGCTGGACCTGCCGCAGGCGAACGACGTGCGCGCGATCGACCCGATGACCGGCAAGACCAAATGGTCGATCAAGGGGGACGGCTACCAGGACCGCCACGGCGTGCTCGCCACCGCCAGCGGGCTGGTGTTCTACGGCGACCTGGCGGGCAAGCTGCGGGCGGTCGACGCCGAGACCGGCAAGGAACTGTGGAGCGTCGATACCGGCAGCTCGATCATGGCCGCGCCGATGACCTTCCGCGCCGGCGGGGTGCAGTACGTGGCGGTGCAGACCGGCTTCGGCGGCGGGGGCTGGGGGTTCGTCCCGCCCTATTCGGCCGCCTACAAGCGGGGCAACGCCAACCGGCTTCTGGTGTTCAAGGTCGGCGGCGGCGAAGTGCCCCTGCCGGGCGAGCTTCCGCCGCTCGAACCCGCGCCCGCGCCGCCGCCGCAGCTTCCCGGCGTGACCCCGGCGATGATCGCCCAGGGCGCCGCGCTGTTCCCGGCCAACTGCGCGATGTGCCATTCCAACCAGCCGCGCGCCGGCCTGCCCGACCTGCGACGGATGCAGCCCAATATCCACGACGCGTTCGACCAGATCGTGCTGGAGGGCGCGCTGGTGGCGAACGGCATGCCCGCGTGGAAGGACCGGCTCACCCCAGCGCAGGTCAAGGCGATCCACGCCTGGCTGATCGACACGCAGGGCAAGGTCCGCAAGGCCGAATTGGCGGCGCAGAAAGCGGGCAAGCCGCTCGATTCGCCCAGCGCCGCAATCCTGAGTAACTTCTAACCCAACGAGCCCGAGTCCCCGCGGGCGCAAGGAGACATGCGATGACCCCCCAAGGCGTAAACATCCAGCACCCGGACAAGCTGTTCATCGGCGGCGAGTGGGTCGCGCCCCTCAGCGGCGATACGATCGAGGTCGAAAGCCCGGTGAGCGAGGAGATCGTCGCCCGGGTCGCCGCGGCCGGCAACGCCGACATGGACCGCGCGGTTGCCGCCGCGCGCGCGGCGTTCGACAACGGCCCCTGGCCGACCACGCCGCCGGCCGAGCGCGGGGCCATGCTGATGAAGCTGGCCGATGCGCTGGAGAAGCGCGTGCCCGAGATCGCGGCCGCCTGGTGCGCGCAGATCGGCGGGCTCGAGCAGCGCAGCCAGATGATGCAGATGGGCTCCGTCATGGGGCTGCGCGGGATCGCTTCGATGGGCGAGACCTTCGCCTGGACCGAGCAGCGCAAGGGCCAGATGGTCGACACCGTGCTGATCGCCCGCGAGCCGGTGGGCGTCGTCGTGGGCATCGCGCCGTGGAACGCGCCGTTCGGCATCATGCTCAACAAGGTCGCCTATGCGCTGATATCGGGCTGCACGATCATCATGAAGCCGAGCCCGGAGACCCCGCTCGAAGCGTTCATCATCGCCGAGGCGGTGGAGGAGGTCGGTTTCCCGGCGGGCGTGGTCAATCTGGTGCCGGCGGACCGCGAGGCATCGGATCACCTGATCCACTCGCACGACATCGACAAGGTGACCTTCACCGGCTCGTCGGCCGCGGGAATGCACATCGCCAGCGTCTGCGGATCGAAGATGACCCGCGCCACGTTCGAACTGGGCGGCAAGAGCGCGGCCATCGTGCGCGACGACTTCCCGATCGAGGACGCGGCCAATATCCTGGGCAACACGATCACGATGATGAGCGGACAGATCTGCGCGATGCTGAGCCGCGCGATCGTGAGCAAGGACCGGCACGACGAACTGGCCGAGGCGATCGCCAAGGTCATGAAGGGCGTGAAGATCGGCGATCCTTCCCAGCCCGATACCCAGCTCGGCCCGCTGGCGATGAAGCGCCAGCTCGACCGGGTGGAGATGTACATCGAGGAAGGCCGCAAGTCCGGCGCCGTCCTGGTCACCGGCGGGCAGCGCCCGGCACACATGAACAAAGGCTATTACATCGAGCCCACGCTGTTCGCCAACGTCGACAACAAGAGCCGCATCGCGCAGGAGGAAATCTTCGGCCCGGTTCTGTGCCTGATCCCGGCGGAGGACGAGGAGGACGCGATCCGCATCGCCAACGAGAGCGACTTCGGCCTCAACGGCTCGGTCATGACGACCGATCCGCAGGCGGCCTACGACATCGCGCGCAAGGTGCGCACCGGCGTGGTCGGGCAGAACGGGATGCGGATGGAATTCGGCCAGCCGTTCGGCGGCTTCAAGCAGTCGGGCATCGGCCGCGAAGGCGGCGAGGAGGGGATCTGGCCCTACCTCGAGACCAAGACCATCCTGCTCGACGGCGCGCCGGCCAAGCTCTGACCGGTCAAATTCGCGCCGCGATCCAGGCGATCAGCATGGCGGCGGGGACGAAGGCGGCCTGGGCCAGAACCGTTCCCGCCAGCCGGCTGAGCGAGATCCACGTCACCACCCGGCGGTAGGCGGCTTCGCTCAGGCTGCCGTCGATCACGTCGTCGGTCAGGATGGAAAGCTGCGGGTCGATCAGCACGAACAGCAGGATCGTGGCGACGCCGTTGATGACCGCCGAAAGCTGCGAGGCGGTGACGCGGAAGTCCGGCCCGAGATACCCGGCATAGAGCGAGGCGAACACGCCCACCGCCAGCAGCGCCTGGGCCAGCGCGTTGGCGACCAGGATGCCCCAGCCTGCCTCCTTGGGACGCTTCAGGTGCTGCAGGTTGGCCACCCTGGGCGGCGCGATCGACTGGCGGATCATCGCCAGCCCGCCGGGCGACATGCTGCGCAGCGCGAGGCGGGCGACCGAGGGCTTCTTCTGCATCGCGCCGATGGCGGCGGCGAACAGGCGCTGGAAGGTCGGCACCAGCAGGATGCCAAGCAGGACCCCCACGGTTGCCGAGCCCATGATCCAGCGGAAGTCGGCCAGCAGGTGCTCGCCGCCGCCGGCCACGATGCCGTTCTCCACCCGCTTGGCCGCGAGCGGGGCGAGGAAGCTGTTCGACAGGCGCGAGACGAGGACCAGCACGTTGAACAGCGCGAAGCTCATCGCGATCCGGCGGGTGCGCACCCCGGCGATCCGCGCGGCATAGGCCAGCGCGCCGATGAGGTTGATCGCTCCGGTGAGCAGGCACAGGACGACGAGGGGCCAGTCGATCATGGCGGGACTTTCGCAGGGGAGGGCGGCTTGTGGCGGGCCCTAGAGTATCGGCCAGGCCTTGTAGATCGAGAAGGTGCTGGTCGCCACAAGAACGATCGAGACCCCGACCAGCAGCGTGCGCGCCGGGATGCGCTTCGCCACGATCGCCCCGAACGGCGCGGCGACCACGCCGCCGATGATCAGCCCCACGGTCGCGACGGTGAAGGCCGCGAATCCCAGCGAGGCGATGAAGGCGACCGAAACGGAAACCGCCAGGAAGAACTCCGCGGTGTTGACGGTGCCCACGGTCTTGGCCGGATCGCTGCCCTGGACCAGCAGGTTGGACGTGACGACCGGTCCCCAGCCGCCGCCGCCCGCGGCGTCGAGAAAGCCGCCGACCATGGCCAGCGGCCGCGTGGTCTTGGGATCCTCGAAGCGCGGCTTCGACTTGCTGACGCCCTTGACGAACAGGTAGATGCCGACGCCCACCAGGTAGATCATGACGAAGGGCCGGGCGGTGCTGGCGTCGATGTTCGACAGGACATAGGCGCCGACCACGCCGCCGAGCACGCCGAACGGCACGAGGCGCTTGAACAGGCCCCAGTCCACGTTGCGCTGCCAGATGTGGCTCACGCCCGAAGTGCCGGTGGTGAACATCTCAACCAGGTGGGTGCTGGCCGATGCGGTCGCCGGGGCGACGCCCAGCATGCTCACCAGCATGGTCTGCGAAATGACGCCGAACGCCATGCCCAGAGCGCCGTCCACGATCTGCGCGCCGAAGCCGATGAGGATGAACGGAAGCAATTCGGAAAACGAGATATCGAACATGCGGGAAGGGCTCCTGCGTGGCGGGCTGGCCGAGACGCGTGAAGCCTAAACTCTACTTTCGGAGTTGACAATACGCCGAGCGTTCGGCCGACGCGCCCTTGCGTCGGGCGGGATCAGGGCTCCGCTTGGTCGGTAAAGGCAGGCACCGGGTCGATCCGGTCGGACAGCTTGATCCCGTCGAGCAGGTCGGCGGTGCGATCGCGCACCTGGAGCATCAGCGCGCGGGTCCGGCAATCGCCTTCCTCCAGGCAGTTGCGGCACTTCTCGTGGGCATAGCGGCTGGCGCAGGGCACCAGCGCCAGCGAGCCGCGCATGTGCCGCACCAGGTCGCCATAGGATATGTCGATCGGCGGGATGGCCAGCAGATACCCGCCGTCGCGCCCGCGCGTCGAAGCGATGATGCCCGAGCGCGCCAGTTCGGACAGGATGACCGTCAGGAACTTGGCCGGGATGTTCTGCTTTTCGGCGATGTCGGCAAGCTGCACCGGGCCCTTGCCGTAATGGTCCGCAAGGTGCTGCATCGCCCTGATGGCATAGCGTGTCTTCTGCGACAGCATGCTCTCGTCCTGCACCGACCGGTCGCCGGCTGCAACCGGGCTGTTGCCCGGCGGGATAACTTGTCCGCGACCTGTTGCCCCGCGAAACGCCGCGGACGCATCGAGCGGCCTAGGACAGACCCCGGTTATGCGCCGCGTAGGCCGCGCGCACGCTGCCCTTCACCCGGCGTCCGCGCAGCCACATCATCACCCCGGTCACCGCCAGCCCGGCCGGGATCAGGCCGCCCAGGAAGATGACGATCTGCCAGACCACGCCCATGTCGGTCCCGTCGTGGAATCTGCGCATCAGGCGCGCGGTGGTCTCAGGCCGGGGCGGATCGGGCGGGGTGAGCTCGCCCGTCGCGTCGGCCACCTTGACTTCCGCCCGGCCGCCGTCGCGGTCGTAGGTCAGCGTCCACTGTCCGTCCGGCGCCGTAGGCCAGGCGATGGTGCGCAGTTCGCCGGGGGCGAGCGGCGCGGCGATCGATGCCGCAGTGTCGGGGCTCAGGGCGGTGCGCTCCAGCAAGGGGGCAGGCGCGCCGCGCGCTCCCGGCGGCGGGCCGCCCGGGCCGTCGCCGGCAAGCGGGCCGAAGAACGCGGGGAAGCTGATCCACGCCCCGGTGAAGCTGAGCACCGCGAGCGGCAGCGCGATCCAGAACCCGCCCTGGTGGTGCAGGTTGCCGCTCGTCGTCGGCATCCGCTTCCAACGCAGCCCGCGCCGGAAACCGCCCTTAAACGGCCACCACAGCCACAGCCCGGTGAGCGACGAGGCGAGCATGGCCCAGCCGATCCAGCCGACGATCTTGCGGCCCATTCCCGGGATCATCAGGCTGCCGTGCAGCACGTGCATGACATGGACCGCACCCGCATCGCTCCTGCCGGTATCGAGCACCCGGCCGTCCACCGGATCGAGCCAGTATTGCGCAAACACCGGCCGCCCGCCCCGCGGCGGCCCGGCGAGCGAGGCGGCGGCAAGAACGGGGCCGCTACCGCTCTCGGGCCAGGTCAGTCGCGCCCGCGCCTCGCCCGGCGCGAGCGCGCGCCGCGCGGCATCGGCATAAAACTGCGCCGGCTTGTCGGCCGCCGCCGTGGTCGCGCGCTCGGGATTGAGCGTGCCTTCGAGCCAGTCGTGCCACACGAGCGCCGATCCGGTCAGGCAGATGGGGATGATGACCGCGGCCAGGATCAGCCCGATCCACTTGTGCACCTGGAACCACATGCGGCGGAGCCGCACCGTGGTGGAATTTGCCGTCGTCGCCATGAATGTCCCCGTCGTTCGACAGCACTTGAGCAGTTTTGCTAACGCTTCGCAAGAACGGGATGCGGGTGAGGTGATATGCGACGTCGATCGCTAGCCGGAAAGCTCGCTGTGGCCAGCGCGGTGGCGGGGCATGCCGATGGCGTCAGGGTTGAAACACCTCCTCTATCGTCAGCCCGAAGGTCCGGGCGATGCTGAAGGCGAGCGGCAGGCTGGGGTCGTAGCGCCCGTTCTCGAGCGCGTTGACCGTCTGGCGCGAGACCTGGAGCACTTCGGCGAAGTCGCCCTGGCTCCAGCCCTTGGCCGCGCGCAGTTCGCGGATGCGATTGTTCACCGGTAGTGCCTCACGGCGGCGAACTGGCCGACGCCCCACAGCACGCCCATGATCGGCCAGACGGCGAACGTCGGCAGGCGCGGCGCCCCGCCGCCCTCGGCAAAGCCCCAGCCGAAGGTTATCAGCGCGGTGCCGAGAAAGGCGAAGGCGATGGCATCGTACTGGATGCGGCGCTGCAGCTCGTCCATCCGCCGCAGGCCGCGCAGCACCGCCCAGACTGCCGCGAAGGCGCCGAGCATTGGCACGAGATTGACCGCAAGCAGCAGCGCGCCATCGGGCTGGATCGCCCGTTCGAGTGTGTTGGCCCCGACCAGCAGCACTGCATAGAGCACAAGCGCCCCGCCGAGTTCGAACGTGTATTGCCTGGAATTGAACATCGTTACCTCCTGTAAAGGAGGCTTTACACAGGCTTCCGCTGCCTGTCAAGGACACTTTCCATCAAGATCGGCCCGGTCAGAGCTTCTTGCTGTTGGGATCGATCGGCGGATCGCTCTTGAGCATGGGGTCCCAATGCTCGGCGATCCGGCCGTCGGCAATGCGATAGAGATCGAACCAGGTGGAGTAATAAGTCTCGCCCGCGGCGTCCTTTTCCGGCCGCACGAAGCTGGTCATCACGTAGTCGCCCTCGGCAATGAGCTGGATCAGCGGGAGCTCCAGCGTGTCGGCGATCGGCCGCTCGGGCCGGGTCTTGCGGATGTAGTCCTGCACCCCAGCAAGGCCCTGCCCGGCGTTGGGGTTGTGCTGGATGTAATCGGCGGCGATGAACTCGCCGGCGCGGTCGGCCAGGCCGGCCTGCAGCACGATGCGGTACATGTCGTAGACCAGCCGCTTGTTGGCCGCGAGCTTCGGATCGGCGCTGGCCAGCAGCGGAGCGTGGTCCTTGGGCACGACGGGCGGGGTTGCTGGCACGTTGGCGGGCACGTTTGCGGTCATGGGGGCAGTCTCCTGCTGGGCCGCGAGCGGCATGGGGGCGGTGGTGCAACCTGCAAGCAGCAAGGCGGCGACGGCTTTGCGCATCGATGGACTCTCCCTCTTGCCGCCAAGTCCTGCCAAAGGCAGCGTGACACCGCAAGCATGAGCCGCTACGTGGGCGGACAAAGTCAACGAAAGACGGACAGGATGCCCCTCAGACTGCGCCTAATGCTGGCCGCCGCCAGCGGTACGCTCGCCGTGCCGGCCTTTGCCCAGGATGCCGCCGGCGATGCCGCGCCCGCACCGGCCGGAATCGGCCCGGAAATTATCGTCACCGGCCGCGGGCTCGACGAGACGCCGGCCACGCCGGCCTACGACATCCAGCGGATCGACCGCGAACAGCTGGTCTCGACCGCTTCCGGCCGGCTGGAGGACGCGCTGGCGAATGTCGCCGGATTCCAGCAATTCCGCCGCTCCGACAGCCGGTCCTCGAACCCCAGCGCGCAGGGCGTGACGCTGCGGGCGCTCGGCGGGAACGCCACCAGCCGCGCGCTCGTGTTGCTCGACGGCGTGCCGATGGCCGATCCGATGTTCGGCTATATCCCGCTGTCCGCCATCGACCCCTCGCGGCTCGAAAGCGTGCGCGTGACGCGGGGCGGCGGCTCGGGGCCGTTCGGCGCGGGCGCGCTTGCGGGCACGATCGAGCTCGACAGCGCGGATGCAGCCGACGTCGGCCTGTTCACCGGCTCGGCGCTCGTCAACGACCGGATGGAAACCGAGCTGTCCGCCAGCGTCGCGCCCGAGCTGGGGCAGGGCTACGCCGTGATCAGCGGGCGGTGGGACCGGGGCAAGGGCTTCTGGACCACGCCCGAGGCACAGCGCGTACCGGCAAGCGTGCGGGCCAAGTTCGACAGCTGGTCGGGCACCGCGCGCATCGTCCAGCCGATCGGCAACGACCTGACGCTGCAGGTTCGCGGCATGGCTTACGACGACGACCGGGTCCTGCGGTTCGCCGGGGCGACCACGGGCAGCAAGGGCGAGGACCTGAGCGCCCGCCTGATCGGCCGCGGTGACTGGCAGTTCGACGTGGTCGGCTATCTGCAGTGGCGCAATTTCTACAACACGGTGATCTCCTCCACCACGTTCAACCGTTCGCTCGACCAGAAGGACACTCCGGCAAGCGGGCAGGGTGGGAAGATCGAGGTTCGGCCCCCGGTCGGCGACGCGCACACGCTGCGCCTGGGTGCGGATTATCGCCGCGCCAAGGGAGACCTGCTGGAAGACGCCTACAACGCCACCACCAGCGTTCGCACCGCGCAGCGGTTCGCGGGCGGGGTGAACACCGACATCGGCCTGTTCGTGGAAGACGACTGGGAGATCGGCCCGGTCACCCTGACGGGCGGCGTCCGCGCGGACCGATACACGATCCGCGACGGATACTACCGCGCGCTCAACGGTCCGGGCACCGTGACGACGGCCGACAACACCTTCGCCGACCGATCAGACTGGGTATTTTCGTGGCGCGGCGGCGCGGTGTTCGAAGCGAGCCCGGGGCTCGAACTGCGCGCAGCCGCCTATTCCGGCCTGCGCCTGCCGACCATCAACGAACTGTACCGCCCCTTCGTGGTCTTCCCGGTGACGACCAACGCCAACGAGAACCTCGTGCCCGAAACGCTCGAGGGTTTCGACGTTGGGGTCGACTGGAGGCCGGGGCCGGGGCTGCGCTTCACCGCGACCTATTTCGACAACGTCGTGAAAGACGCGATCACCAACGTTACCGTCGGCACCAACCTGCGCCAGCGGCGCAACATCGATGCGATCGATGCCGAAGGGTTCGAATTCGGCGCCGAGGTCAGGCAGGGTGCGTTCGGCTTCGATGCCTCGCTCGCCTATACCGATGCGCGGCAGGAGGGCAGCGGGCCTGCCGCCGCCCTCGACGGGTTCCGCCCGTCGCAAACTCCGTCATGGGCGGCGAGCGCGACGGCGAGCTGGCGCCCGGCGGAGCGGATGCTGTTCGCCGCCACGCTGCGCCATGTCGGCAAGCAGTACGAAGACGATCAGCAGACCGATGTGCTTCCCGCCGCGACTACGGTGGATCTCTATGCGCAGGTCCCACTGGTCGACGCGCTCAGTTTCGTCGCCCGCGCCGAAAATCTGACCGGGGAGACGGTCGTCACGCGCAACCAGGGCGGGTCGATGGATCTCGGGGCGCCGCGCACCTTCTGGGCCGGGCTGCGCTACGGGTTCTGACGAGAAAAGTGCCGCGTGGTGCGGCCCTTTTCCTGATCGGATTGTTGCTCAGCGGTCGCCGTATCCCGGCGGCCCGCTGTCTCCCTGCTGACCCTCGCCATCGCCATCCTGCATCTCGGCCTGGCGTCGCTGTGCGGCGTCGGACTGTTGGGGCTGTTGCTCGCGCCGGCCGGGGTCCGGCTGGCCGTGGCTTCCGCCGGTCTGTTCGGGCTGGCCGGTTTCCATTGTTATATCGTTGCCGTCGTCGGGTTGAAAATCGACCGCGCGATCGCCCTCGGGCCGGTAGGTGCCGCCCTGCTGTTCCTGTTGCGGCTGCTCCTGTTCGGGGTTCATGCTCCCCCCGGCATTGGCCTGCTCCTGCTGACGGCTGCCGGCGCCACTGTTCTGGCTCTGCTTCTGCATCGTACGCTCCTGAATTTCCGCACGAAATGCTTCGTGCCTCCGACCATCAATCACCCGGCAGGCCCGTTCGTTCCGGCCGTTTCGGCGCCGGGCGACGAAGCGGGCGCGAGGTGGGGCGGGCGTGATGCGGACGCGGTCGCGGGGAAATATCCGCCGACCGAAGGGAACGGTTGATTCAGGCTATCGCCTCTCTACGAAGGTGCGCATGAGGGAGAGACATGGCCGATATTCAGGTTCTCGAAGTCCGCAATCCGCGCACCGGTGAAGCGGATTTCACCTTGCCCATCTCGGACCGGCAGGAAGTCGCCGCGAAGGCGGCCCGGCTGCGCGGTAACCAAGCTGCGTGGGAAGCGCTGGGGGTGGGCGGCCGCTGCGCGGTCATGGCCCGCTGGCTGGGCGCGGTGAAGGCCCAGGCGGTCGCGATCGGCGAGGCCGACGCGGTCGATACCGGCGGCTGCCACACCAGCTACCTGCAGGGCTTCATCACCATGGGCGGCATCGGCGGCTGGCTGGAAGACGCGCCCAAGGCGTTCGCCGCGCTCGAGTGGCAGGGCATGAGCACGTCGATGCCCACGGTCGAGGTCGAGAGCCAGGTCGTCGCCTTCCCGGTCGTGGGCGTCATCAGCCCGTGGAACGCCCCGCTGATGCTGGCGCTGCTCGATGCGATCCCCGCGCTGTTCGCGGGCTCGGCCGTGCTGCTCAAGCCCAGCGAAGTCACGCCGCGCGTGATCGAGGCGCTGTTCGAAACCGTCCGCACCGTGCCCGAGCTGGCCGCGGTGTTCGATTACGTGACCGGCCCCGGCGCCGTTGGCCAGGCGGTGATCGCCGAGGCCGACACGATCTGCTTCACCGGCTCGGTCCCGACCGGGCGCAAGGTCGCCGTGGCCTGCGCCGAACGGCTGATCCCGTGCAATCTGGAACTCGGCGGCAAGGATCCGTGCATCGTCACCGCCAGCGCCGACCTCGACCGGGCGGCGACGGCGGTGCTGCGCGGCGCGGTCTATGCCACCGGGCAGGTCTGCTATTCGGTGGAACGGGTCTACGTCCACGAGAGCGTGCACGACGCCTTCGTGGCAAAGCTGGTGGCGCTGGCGGAGAAGGTGCGGCTCAATGCCGACAATCCGCGCGCCGGGCATATCGGCCCGTTCACTTTCGCCCCGCAGGCCGAGATCGTCACCCGCCACCTGCAGGACGCCGTTGCCAAGGGCGCGAAAGTCCTGACGGGCGGCCAGGTCGAGAACATCGGCGGCGGCCTCTACCTGCGCCCGACGGTGCTGACCGGCGTGACGCACGACATGCTGATCATGCAGGACGAAACCTTCGGCCCGACGATTCCCGTCATGGCCTTTGCCGATACCGAGGAAGCGATCCGGCTGGCCAACGACACGCAATTCGGCCTCACCGCCAGCGTGATTGCCGGCTCGGCCGAGGAGGCCAAGGCCATCGGCAAGCGGCTCAATGCCGGTGGCATCTTCCTGCAGGACACGTTCCTGACCTTCGCCAAGCTGCGCACCTTCGGTTCGGACAGCTTCGGCTGGTCGGGGTACGGCGCTCCGCGCATCGGACCCGAAAGCCTGCGCCGCTTCCTGCGCCGCAAGAGCCTGCTGACCCAGACCGGGCCGGTCGCCGACATCCAGGACGATCATCACCTGGGGAAGGGCGCGTGAAGATCACCGCCGCTGTCAGCCGCGATCCTGCCTCCGCCGCACCCTCGCTCGAGAAGCTCGAGCTCGAGGTGCCGCGCCCGGGTGAAATGCGCGTGCGGCTCATCGCCACCGGCATCTGCCACACCGACCTGCACGAGCATCCCGGCCGCCACGCGCCGCATCCGATCGTGCTGGGCCACGAAGGCGCCGGCGTGGTCGAGGAACTGGGCGAAGGCGTTGCCGGGTTCGCGGTGGGCGATCACGTCATCCTGTCGGGCAATTCGTGCGGACGGTGCCCCAGTTGCTTGGCCAACCGGCCGACCTATTGCGATCTCGCCATGCCGCTGTGCTTCGGCGCGCAGCGGCTGGACGGGTCGACCGCGCTCAGCCGTGACGGGGAGAGCGTCCACTCGCACTTCTTCGGCCAGTCGAGCTTCGCCACCCACTGCGTGGTGCCGCAGCGCACCGCGGTGAAGATGGACAAGGACCTGCCGCTCGAAAAGCTGGGACCGCTGGGCTGCGGCGTGGTGACCGGCGCGGGCGGGGTGATCGAGGCGCTCAAGGTTGGCTACGGCGATACCATCGCCGTGTTCGGCACCGGCGGCGTCGGGCTCAGCGCCGTCATGGCGGCGAAGCTGGTGGGCGCCAAGCGGATCGTCGCGATCGACATCGACCGCTCGCGGCTCGAACTCGCTCGCGACTTGGGCGCGACCGACTGCATCGCGGCGGACGAGGAAGGCGTGGCCGACAAAGTTCGCGCCGTCACCGGGCGCGGGGTCGACTTCACCTTCAACACCACCACCGTGCCCGAGGTTCACTCCTGGGCGCTCGACGCGCTGGCGATGAACGGCACCGCGGGCTTCGTCGCCGCGCCGCGCGGCGACTGGACGCCAAGGATGTTCGCCATGCTGGCGGGCGGGCGGCAGTTGCGCGGCATCCTGGGCGGCGACGCACATCCCGGACTGTTCCTGCCCCAACTGGCCGAGTACTGGCGCCAGGGGCGCTTCCCGTTCGACCGCCTGCTCACCTTCTACCCCTTCGCCGAAATCGACCGCGCCTTTGCCGATGCGCATTCGGGCAAGGCGATCAAACCCGTCCTGTTGATCGGAGACCCCGCATGATGACCCCCGACCTGCGCGCGAAGCTCGACGCCTTGGGCCGCGAGCTTTCGCCCGGCCTGCTGGGCGGGACGAGCCAGCTTTTCGCCGGCCTGTTCCAGGGGATGGACCCGCAGACCATCGAGGACGTCGACATCTCCTACGGTCCGGACGAGCGCCACCGGCTCGACATCTACCGCCGCGACCTGGCCAAGGACGCGCCGGTCTTCGTCTTCGTCCACGGCGGCGGGTTCGTAATGGGCGACAAACGCAGCGATGCGACCCCGTTCTATCGCAACGTGGGCGACTTTGCGGCGCGGATGGGCTGGATCGGCGTTACCGTGACCTATCGCCTCGCCCCCGGGAGTACCTGGCCCAGCGGGCCGGAGGATCTGGCGCAGGTGGTCGGCTGGCTGCGCGAGAACATCGCCGAATACGGCGGCGACCCGGATCGCATCGTGCTGTGCGGCCAGTCCGCCGGGGCGGTCCACGTCGCCAGCTACGTCGCTTTCCCCGCGCATCACGTGGCGCCCGGCGGCGGCATCGCCGGGGCGGTGCTGATGAGCGGCATCTACGATACGGTCGCCACCGCGCCCAACGACATGCACCGCGCCTACTACGGCGCCGACGAGAGCCGTTATGGCGAGGCGAATTGCGTTCCCGGCCTGCTGCAGACGCAGGTGCCGCTGTGCCTGACGGTCAGCGAGTTCGATCCCGAGAGCTTCCAGCGTGAGGCAGCCCGCTTCGCCGGTGCCTGGGGCGAGGCTAAAGGCACCTTTCCCGAGCTGCACTTCCTGGCCGGGCACAACCACCTGACCCCGGCGCAGAGCCTGGGTTCGACGGTCGAGGACGTGGAGCAGCTGGTGGCCGACTTCGTGCGGCGCGCGACGTCCTAGCCGGCCGGCACCCAGCTTCCGTGAAAGGCCATCGGCAGGGCGAAGGGCAGCTTGATCGTGGCCAGCGCCGGCCTGCTCACGTCGTTGCCGTCCAGGATCAGCAGGTCGGTGCGCTTCTCGGCGAACCGGTCGACCACGGTCAGGATATAACCGTCGCCTTCTGCTGAATCCGGCGTCCGGGGCACGAACACCGGCTCCTGCGCCGCCGCAGCCTCCAGGTCGTGGAAACGTAGTTCGTGGCTGTCCCAGTCGATCTGCGCGATCCCCATGCGCGGCGGGTCGCGGAACGCCAGGTAGCCGACGCGGTACTTCTCCATGGCGTAGCGGTCGTCGATCTTGGGCATGTCGCCATAGGCGCCCTGGACCGGCTCCATGGTCACCGCCTCGGCGCCGTTTTTCGACAGGTCGAAGGTGATGCGGGTCAGCTGGGTCACCGTCTCGGCCATGCTCGGCAGGTTGCCGTGCTTGTCGCGGAAGAAGCAGAAGCAGTTGCCCGGGCTCACCGGGGTGTCGACGATCACCTTCGAACCGTCGGTATAGGCGTTCATGATGTGGCCCAGCACGATGCCTGGAATGTCGAACCAGCGCAGGTCTTCCACCGTGCCGCCGCGCGGCATGATGCCCCACTTGGTCGGCAGGTCGGGATCGTACTGGTAATAGGGTTCGCCCGCGCGCAGCCGCTTCTCGTCGGCGACCAGCGGCATGATCGGGAACACCAGATGCTCGCGCGTGACCGCCCAGTCGTGGCTGAGGCCGGGGTAGGGCGTGTGGAACCATTCCTCGCGCAGCAGGCGGCCGTCCTTGTCGAACACGTGCAGGCTGGCGTCGGTCGTCGGCTCGCCCCCGGCGAACACGCCGTAGGACCACCATTCGCCGGTCTGCGGATCGATCTTGGGATGCGCGGTGAGCGCGGTGGAGCGCAGCCCCTCGAACGCGGGGATGTCGAGCGTGTCGAGCGTTTCGGGATCGAGCCGATAGGGCCGCGAATCCTCGCGCAGGGCGTAGACGTTGCCGCCGTGGGCGAAGGCGTTGGTGTTGCCGGTGTTGTCGCGCTGCGGCAGGTTCGAGACGCTTTCGTCGTCGGTATGGCGGTTGCGATAGGTGCCGTAGAGCCGCCGCCGGGCCGCGCGCTCGGCCTTAAGCCGCTCGGTCTGGACGTAGCGGCTGCGGAAGCTGACGTGGCCGTCCTCGAAACGGAACATGCTGGCCATTCCGTCGCCCGCCAGGATGATGTCCTCCTCCATGCTCGGGTACTGCCGGTCCGCACCGGTGCGATAATAGGCGCCGTTGCGCAGCGCCTCGGGGATCTCTCCCACCACCTCGCACTCGAACACGTCGGCCTCGAACCGCATCGGACTGCGGGTCTGGCCGCCGAAGCTGGCGTAGGGGTGAAATATTTCCGGCATCTGCCTCTCCCGGTGGATTCGATTGCTTAGTTTGCTAAGATCGATTGAACAGTGCGCGCGCGGGAATGGCAAGCGCCGAGGGGGAGGGGATAGCAAATGGCAGAGAACGCCTGGCCCGAAGGGGTGCCCAAGGTCATGCCCGCGCAGGACCGCGGCGAGATCGAGGAGCTCTACGCCCGCTATGCCTGGGGGATCGACCTGGCCGACGAGGAACAGGCCATCGCCACCTTCGCCCGCGAGGCGGAATTCGATCACCTGTGGCAAGGCAAGGTCCAGGGCCACGAGGCCATCCGCAAGAACCTGCGCAGCCTGTGGTACGACCGGCAGCACTGGTGGTACGGCCGCCAGCACCTGATGAGCCACTTCATCATGGACCCGATGGAGCAGGGAGCGCGGGTGCGCTGCTTCTTCCAGATCATCCAGTGGAATGCCGACTACAACACCAACTTCGTGTTCGGCATCGGCACGCGCGACGACCGGCTGATCAAGGAAGACGGGCGCTGGGTGTTCTTCAAGCTGGCGGTCAATGCCTGGACGGCGGCCGACCAGATCCCCTGGAAGGGCGAGCGTACCCTGCCGCTGCGTCCGCCTTACAAGAGCCCGCCCGCGGACACGCGGCCGTTCGACGAGCAGACCGGGGACGGTTGGTAATCTCGCTCGGCGGCTGACTGGAGAATCCGACCAGCCAGAGACTCCGGCCTAGTCCCGGTCCGGTGCCCCGAGCGGGAAGTAGTGTCGGAACGGGCGCGCCTCGTCGACCGCGCGGGCGAACGAGGGGCGCTCCAGCAGGCGCCGGCGATAGGCGATCAGGTGCTTGAAGCGGTCGGGGATGCGCCAGGTCCAATCCGCGTAGAACAGCGAGGGCGCGGCGGCGCAATCCGCCAGGGTGAAGCTCTCGCCCACGGCCCAGGTTCGGCCGTTCATCCGCTGGTCGAGCCAGGCGTAGCTGACTTCGAGCACCTTGCGCGCTTCCTCGACCCCATAGGGATCGCGCGCTTCCGGCGGCCGCAGCGCGTCGAGCACGAACTTGCCCTGCGGCGTCATCACGTAGTTGTCGAACACGCGGTCCAGCATCCGCACCTCGACGGCCAGGTCCGGGTCGTCGGGGATCAACTTGACCGGGCCGGGATACCGGACCTGCAGGTGTTCGATGATGATCGACGCTTCCAGAATGACCCGGTCTGCGTCGCGCAGGATCGGAAACTTCTTCATCGGCCACAGGCGGGCGAGTTCCTCGCCGACCCCGGCATCCTCCATCATGCGGTAGGTGAAGGGGATATCGTTCTCGTAGAAGGCGATCAGCGCTTTCTGGCAGTACGAGGAAAACGGGTGGGAGAAGAGCTCGAGCGTCATGCGAATGCCCTCGCTTCCCGCCCCTCGATCTTCGCCACCAGATTGTCGACATGCCAGGTCGTGCCATGCTCGCGCGCCTGTACGGCCTCGATCCCTCCTGAAAAGTAGGCGCCCTGCTCGGTGTGGAGCAGCGTCGTCCGCTCGCCGTCGGCCCTGAGCTCGATAGTCTGCAGGGACACGGACAGCTTCTCGCCCCCGTGGAGCAGATCGTAGACCAGGACGATCCGCTCGTTCTCGACGATGTCGTGATAGGTTGCCTGAAAGTCGGTCACCAGACCGCTCGGCCAGCGTGCATGGAACCGCTCGGTACCGCCCTCGCGAAAATCGAGATGACGGGCGAGCACTTCGGCATCGGTCGGAGTCCTGAACCATGCGGCCTTGGCTTCGAGGCTGGCATAGGCTGCGAAGATCCGGCTCGGGGCCGCGTTCAAGTGTCGTTCGATAACGAATGTGGCGTTTGTCACGGTCATCTATTCTTCTCCCGTCGGATGCGGTTGGGCCAGATAGGCTTCGAGCTGATCGTACTGCCGCTCCCAGAACTGCCGGCGCTCGGTGATCCAGCGGTCGATCCGGTCGATCGCGCCGGCATCCAGCATGCACGTGCGCACGCGGCCCTGCTTGGCGCTTTTGACGAGGCCCGACTCCTCGAGCACCTTGAGGTGCTGCGTCACGGCCGAGAGGGTCATAGGAAAGGGTTTCGCAAGCTCGCTGACGGTGGCCGGACCGCGGCTCAACCGTTCGACCATGGCGCGTCGGCTGGGGTCGGACAGCGCATGAAACGCCTTGTCGAGAGGTTGCGACTCATACTGAAGCATCCACTTAAGTATTGCTGGATGGCAGGCGGTGTCAAGCGGGGCGAACCGGGTCGCCGCTCCTTGCATTTCGCGGCAGACACCCCATTTTGGATGCATCGATGCGGCAGTCTGTTTGTGAGCGCCCTCGACTGAGAGACCGAGGGCTCCCGCTTGCAGCAAGGGAGCCGTCCGATGCCTCACCCCCAGCCCAACGTGGACCCGCCCAAACCCGAAGCTTCGGTGATCCAGGGAGGCAGCGTTCCCCCGGAACAGCTCGCCGCATCCCTCGGCATCGTGCGCCACGTCACGGAAACCTATTCGGTCGGCGGGTTCAAGTACACCAGCCTGACCGACGCCGTCGCCCAGGCGCGCCGCATGATAAAGCTGGAGCGCGAGCTCCTGTGAACCTCGTTCCCACCTTCAAAGGAGAGCCGCCCGCGTGACCGAAGAGAAAATCAGCGCGCCCGCATCGCACTGGCGCAGGCGCGCCAAATCCGTCCCGATCCCGCGCGATCAGGCCGTCAGGCAGGGGGATATCTCGCGCCTGGCGTTCCTTTCGCTGGGCAAGGAGGCCGCGATCGCGTTCCTCAACGCCGATCTGCCCGAACTCGGTGGTCGTCCGCTCGCCGTCGCAACTGCCAGCGAAGCCGGTGCCGTCAAGGTAAGGGCGATGCTGGAGGATGGCTCGGCTGCCGAAATCGGCGAGGCCCGGCGCGCGAGTGAAGCTTTGCAGTCGGCCGAAGAACCCACCGAACAGCTTGCCGGAGAATAACCCATGGCGAAAAGTCAGAAGAAATCGAACCGCGAAGTCCGCAAGCCCAAGGCGGAAAAGATCAAGACCAATGCCTCTCAGCCCAGCGTGAAGCCGGGTTCCGTGAAAGGGCTGGAGAACCTGCGGAACACCTGATCCTGGATGAGCCGGTCGCGATTGCAGTTTCCTGCAGCAGCGCCGACGAGGCTTTGATCCCCTAGTGCCAGCGCACCTGGCCGCTGCCCGGCTGGAGCACGAGCCTGAGCTTCTCGAGCTCGGCGATCAGCACGCTCAGCGCCTCGGCCTTGAACACCAGGGGTAGTTCGGCGCCGCCCTTGAGCGACATGAACAGGATCGGCTCCCCATCGGTGGTCTTGCCCGTCTGCATGCCGGACGGACGGATGAGCTGACGCTCGGCCTCGTCCCCGCTCAGCTTGGCGGTCTCGGCCGCCAGCGCCGCAACCAGCGCGGCGGCGCACTGCGTGCTCACCGCGATCGTGTGGATGGCATCGTCATCGCCGAGCATGTCGAGCGTGATCGTGTCGCCGTCGACCGACCATTGCTCCATCCGAACGTACTTCACAGCGGAAATCCTCTATTCCTTGGGCACCAGCAGCCGGGCCGGGCGCCGCTCGCGCGCGGTCTTGAACAGCTGGTAGGTCTGCCCGACGAGTTCGGTGACCCCGGTGATGGAGGCCACGAATGCATCGAGCTCGGGCGTATGGGCGGCTTCGATCACGCGCGTGTGCGCCGCCGGGTTCGGCCCTTCGAAGTGGACGTAGAACAGCGGCTCGCCGCGCTTGAGGATCAGGTCCTTCGTGGTGTCGTGCCATTCGAAGGCCCACATCAGCGCGCGCGGCCAGATGTCGATCGGGAAGCGGCCGCTGATCTGGGTGCCGGGGCGCGTATCGCCCAGGTAATGCAGGATCGGCGGGGTCTGGTTCACGAAGAGCGGATCGTCGGTCACGAAGGTGAACGGGGTCAGCATCTGCAGCACCGGGCGGTCCGGGTGGCGCCATTCGTGCCGCGGCTGGAACACGATCCGCTTCTGCAGCGCCTCTGATCGGATCGGGCTCTTGTCCGCCAGCAGGTTGGTGATGTTCATGTCGTGCGGCGTCAGTTGCAAACGCAGGTGCACGTCGATCGGACAGTTGATGACCCAATGCCGGCGGTCGAAATCGATCACCGAAGGGCATTGCCCGACGGAGCGGGGGTCCGCGCTCTGCGAATGGGTGCGGACCTGCTTGGGCGTGTCCCAGATGATCGTCGCCTGCTCGCCGTTGAGCAGCCAACCGGCCGTGTAGCTGCGCGCTTCCGCGGCGCCGGACCGCTCGGGCGGTGCGGCTTCGGCTTCGGGCGGCGGGTCTTTTCCGAAGAGTTTCCCCAGCATGGAGGGGCCTGGCCTTTCGATCGCTGCGATACGCGGGGCGAAGGGTATCGCCCCCCGCTGTGCGCGGGCCGTAGCATGGCCTCTGCCGGCGGGAAAGAGCGCCCCAGGCAGGGCGTGCGCGCGTCAGGCTTGGCGCACGTGCTCGATGAAATCCGCCGCCTTGCCGCGCAGGTACGATGCCTGCTTCTCGAGGTCGGTGGAGCTGGTCAGTACCTGGCTCGCCGCGCTGCCGGTGGCGAGCGAGGCTTCGCGCACCATCTCGATATTGCTCGTCACTTCCTCGGCGCTGCGGGCGGCCATGTCGATCGAACGGGCAAGGTCCTGCCCGGCAACCGATTGCTGGTCGACCGCCGCGGCGATGGACACGGCGGTCGTCTCCAGCTGCTTGATCTGGCCCGCGATGTCGCGCAGCGCAGTGACGCTGGCGCCTGTGGTGTCCTGCATCGCGCGGATCTGCGCGGCGACCTGTTCGGTTGCCTTGCCGGTCTGCGTGGCCAGTTCCTTAACCTCGCTGGCGACGACCGCGAAGCCGCGCCCGGCCTCGCCGCCGCGCGCCGCCTCGATCGAGGCGTTGAGGGCGAGGAGGTTGGTCCGCTGGGCGATGGTGGAGATGAGCTCCACGATCTTGCCGACTTCGCTGGCGCTGCTGGTCAGTTCGGAAATGGTCTGGTCCGCATCGACCGCAGCTACGCTGGCCTTCCGGGCCAGTTCGGCGCTGGTCGAGGCCTGGCGGCTGATTTCGCCGATCGACATGGCGAATTCGTCGCTCGCGGCGGCCGCGGCGGTGACGCCCGCGGTCGCTTCCGCAAGCGCCATGCTCACGCGGGAAGACTGGCTGGCCGACTGCTCGGCGCTCGCCGCCATCGCGGTGGCGGTGGCCTGCAGTTCGCTCGAGGCCGAGGCGACGCTGCCGACGACTTCCACCACCGTCTGGTCGAACCGATCGGTTAGCTGGCGCAGAGCGGCCGCGTGCTTTTCCTTGTTTCCGTCGGTCTCGCTGCGCAGCTTCTGGAACTTGCGCGCGGCTTTCTGGATGGTCACCAGTGCGCGGGCCAGGTCACCCATCTCGTCGGCGCGGTGCTGCCCCTCGATCTCGATTTCGTGGCGGCCCTCCGCCAGCGCGATGGCGCTGCGCTTGGCGCTGCGCAGGGGACGGATGATGTCCTCGTTGATCAGGCGCTGGGTGGCCCAGGCGGTGACCGCGATGCCGGCGGTGAGGGCGAACAGGACCGTGAATGCCCAGGCTGGAACCGCGTCCGTGCCGAGCCACATCGCCAGCGCCAGCGCGGCGTTGCCGGCGGCCAGCCCCGTCAAGGCTGCCAGCACGGTGCGCATCCGCTGGCCCAGCGTGCCGGTGCCGAACATGCGGCGCTCGCGGTCGAACGGCTGGGCCGCGGCCCGCGCGGCGCGGTCCAGGTCCAGGTCGTCCGGCGTGGGCGCCTCAGGCGTGTGCGACATGTCCATGACGTTCGTCTCCGATGGTGCGCGATATGTCGAGCAGTTGGGTGAGTTCGGCGGCCGGGACCGCGCGGTAATAGAGCCAGCCCTGCATCTGGTCGCAGCCGGCCGAACGGGCGAGGGTGGCCTGGGCGTCGGTCTCCACGCCTTCCGCGGTCACGCCCATGTTCATCGCGCGGGCGACCGCGATGGAAGAGACCATCATCGCCCGGCTGGATTCGTCGTCGGCCGCCTCGACGATCAGCGAGCGGTCGAGCTTGAGCTTCTCGAAGCGGAACTTGCGCAGGAAGCCGATCGAGGCATAGCCGGTGCCGAAATCGTCCAGCGCCACGCCCACGCCGAAACTGCGGATCATGTCGAGCGCGCGCCCGGCCACGGCGGGATCGCCGACCAGGTAGGTCTCGGTGATTTCCAGCTCGAGCCGCTCGGGCGGGAAATCCGTCTCCTCGAGAATATGGCCCAGGTGGATCGGGAATTCGGGATTGCGCAGCTGCGCCGGGGAAACGTTGACCGATAGCTTGATATCGCCCCAAGTAAGCGCATCCAGGCACGCCTGGCGCAGGACCCAGCGCCCGATCGGATTGATCAGCCCGGTCTCTTCGGCGATGGGAATGAACACGTTGGGCCCGATCGCCTCGCGCTCGCCCCGATCCCATCGCAGCAGAGCCTCGACCGCCACGATTGCGCCCGACTGGGCATGGACCAGCGGCTGATAGGCCATGTGGAACTCGTCCTTGGCCAGGGCCTGGCGCAATTCGCTCTCCATTATGCGGGAGCGCTCGCGCAATTTGTCGAAATCCTCGGTGAACCAGGTGCAGCGCATCTTTCCACCGGTCTTGGACGCGTACATCGCCACGTCCGCCTGGCGCAGCAGTTCGGAGGAACTGGCCGCGCCGCCCATGCCGTTGCGCGCGAGGCCCACGCTTGCGCCGATGGACAACTTGCGATCGTCGATGGCGATGGGCTTGGTCAGCCGGTCGAGCAGGCGGCGGCAGGTGCTTTCGAGGATATTGGCGGCCAGCGGGCCGATCACCACGATCGCGAACTCGTCGCCGCCGAGGCGATAATGGCGTGCCTCGCCATCGCAGAGCTCGCCAAGAAGCTCAGCCATTTCCTTGATCAGCTTGTCGCCCACGAAATGGCCGTAGTGGTCGTTGACTGCCTTAAACCCGTCGAGATCGAGCAGGGCGAGGGCGACCTCGTCTCCCGTCCGCGCCAAACGACTGACGTCGAAGTGGAGCGCCCGCCTGTTGGACACGCCGCTCAGGCTGTCGGTCAGACCGATGCGTTCCAGCTTGCCTACGTTGGCCAGCCCGATCCGCACGAGAAGTGCGGCGGCGACGAAGTAGACGATGGATGCGATGGCCAGGGCCCGCAGGGAATCGGGCGCGGCGAAGGCGCCGTTGCGGCCGAGCCAGGCGAGAAGAGCCGCGACGATCGCGCTCAGCGCGGCCATCGAGCCGATCACCAGCCATCTGGGCGACAATTCGCCGTCGTGAGCCTTAAGCCGCAAATCGCCGCCCCCCTCGCTGCGGGATAGGCGCAAAGGGTTACGGAAGCTTAAACCCGACATTTACCCTGTTTCACGCAGCGGTCGCGCGAGTCCGTTGCTCGCCCTGGCCTGCATGACGATAGATCGCCTGGCGCTCCTCGTCGGGCACGAAGAAACCGCCGCGGCCCAGCACCGTCTCGCCGCCGCCCAGGACCAGCCGGCCGTCTTCGGCCAGCGCCTCGCTCAGCCGGCCGAACGCCCGCTCGCGCACCTGGGCGTCGAAATAAAGCAGCACGTTGCGGCACAGGATAAGGTCGAAACGGCCGGGGTAGGGCGCGGGGTGGAGGATGTTGTGCACTTCGTAGCGCACCCGGTCGCGCAGTTCCTGGCTAGCGCGCCATCCGTCGGCGGTCTCGGTGAAATTGGCGAGCATCTGCGCGACGCCCAAGCCGCGCTGGATCTGGAAGTTCGAATAGGTCGCCTTGCGGGCAAAATCGACTATCCCGGACGACACGTCGGTGCCGAGGATCTCGATCGTCCATCCGTCCCAGCGCGCGGCCTGTTCGGCGAACATCATGGCCAGGCTCAGCGTTTCCTGGCCGCTCGAACAGCCCACGGACCAGATCGACAGGCGCTTGGTCCGCGCCCGCTCGGCAGCAAGCTGTGGAAGCAGCGCGTCGGCGAGGTAGCTGAAGACCTGCCGGTCGCGGAAGAAGTAGGTTTCGTTGTTGAGCAGGGCCTCGACCACTTCCTGCGCCAGGCTGCTTTCGTCGGGCTGGGTGAGCAGCACGACGAGGTCCTGATTGCTGGCGATGCCGCGATCGCGGAAAAGGCCGGCAAGCGCGGGCGCGATGCGCCACTTGCGGTCCTCGGTCAGGCGCTGGCCGGTCCGCGCCTCCAGCAAGCCAGCGATGATCGAAATGGCAAGGTCGTCGGGGTCCATCATGCGCTCCCCGCTCTTGCTGCGGCACCGACCCGGGCGGCCAGATCGACAGGGTGAAGAATGGCCGAGGCGAGGCCCGCCTTGGCGACCGAACCGGGCATGCCCCAGACTGCGGAGCTCACCTCGTCCTGGACCAGCAAGGTGCCGCCGGCGTCGGCCAGATCGCGCGCGCCTTGCGTGCCGTCGCGGCCCATTCCCGTCAGCACGACGCCCAGCGCGGCGGGGCCATAGGTCCGGGCGAGCGAGGCGAACATCGGGTCGACCGAGGGCATGCAGCCGCTCGGCGAAGGGCGCCGGTCGAGCGCGATCACGCTTTCGCCGGCCCTGCGCTCGACGAGCATATGGGCATCGCCGGGTGCAACGAAGATGTGGTCGGGCTGCAGACGCATCCCATCCTCGGCCTTCAGCGTCGGCATGCCTGACACTTCGTGAAGCTGGTGCGAGAAGGCCTGGATGAACGAAGCGGGCAGGTGCTGCGTGACGAGGATGGGCACACCCGGGCGCGAGGGAAGCGCGCCGAAGAATTGCCCGAGGGCGTGGATGCCCCCGGTCGAGGAGCCGAGCGCCACCACCTCCGCCCTGCGGCGCGATGCGGAACGCAAGGCAGCGCCCGGCTCGCTGCCTTGGGCCATACCCTGGCGAAGCGGCGAGCGGCCCCCGAGCGCGCGAACCTTGGCCAGCAGTTTCTCGCGATAGACCTGGTCGAATCCGCCCGACGGCTTCTGCAACGTGTCGGCCGCGCCCAGCGCAAGCGCCTCGACGGTCGCCTCCGCGCCGTCGGCGGTAAAGCTGGAGACGACGAGGATCTTGGCCTCGCGCGCCCGTTCGATCATCCTGGGCAGGGCGCCGAGCCCGCCGATGCCGGGCATTTCGAGATCGAGCAGGATAACGTCGACGTGTTCGCCGGACAGGGTCCGCAGCGCGTCTTCCGCAGTCGCGGCCGAACCTGCAAGGGCAAGGTCCGCCTCGCGCTCCACCAGGCGGGAGAACGCCGCGCGCACGATGAGGGAATCGTCCACCACCAGGACGCGGATGGGACGACCGCGCTGCGACGGGCGATTGGCGCCCGGCATGCCGATCGTCGAGGCGAGGGTCATTGCCGCGCCCTTAGGCGGCGCCGACGAGCTGCAGCTTGATCTGCAACGTATCGTGATCGAACGGCTTCATCACGTATTCGTCGGCCCCGGCGTCGATCGCTTCGCGGATGTGAGCGACATCGTTCTCGGTGGTGCAGAACACGACCTTGGGCTGGTTGCCGCCCGGGCGCTCGCGCAGTTTGCCGAGGAACTCGATGCCCGTCATCACCGGCATGTTCCAGTCGAGCAGGATCACGTCGGGCATCTTGCCGTCGCACTTGGCGAGGGCTTCCTGCCCGTCGGCCGCTTCGTCCACCAGAAAGCCGAGGGTCTCGACGATATGACGGGACACCTTGCGGATCACACGCGAATCATCGACGATCAGGCAGCTTTTCATAGGGTTACGACCTTGAGTAATCTTTTCACCTCCCAACCTAGGCCCGGGAGGTAAAGAATAGGCTTACGCCGCGGCCCTGCG
Organism: Tsuneonella sp. HG222; assembly: GCF_053819185.1. NCBI lineage: Bacteria > Pseudomonadati > Pseudomonadota > Alphaproteobacteria > Sphingomonadales > Erythrobacteraceae > Tsuneonella > Tsuneonella sp. HG222. The sequence continues at coordinate 792,845 of NZ_JBSOQZ010000001.1, forward strand.
TTGCGGGCCCGAGACGAGTTCCGTCGGATCGAGCAGCAAGGCGGGGCCGATGGCAGTCTCAACCACGCCTGTCGCCGCGCGGGCCCAGCCGGGCAGCAGGTTGGCGCGGATCGCCGTGGGCGTGCCTTCGAAGGCGACCACTTCCTCCACCCCATCGACGATCAGGGCGTAGAGATATTCCTCGATTTCGACGACGACCGCCAGAATGTCCGCGGCTGTGTCGAATTGCGCCGGTGCCAGTTCGAGCGAGCGGCGGCAGTCGATCACGGTCATGGCCCGGCTGCGAAGGGCAGCAAGCCCGGCAACGTGCGCTGGCGCGCGGGGCACCGGGGTGATCGATTCCAGCTCGACCACGGACTGGATCAGCGCGGAATCGAGCGCGGCCTGTTCGCCGGCGATGGTGACGATGAGCAGCGACCGGTCGATCATGCGATCTCTCCCGACGGCGAGAGGGCCGCGTTCGCCAGGATGGCCTTTTCGTCCAGCAACTCGACCGGCCGGCCGCCGATCAGCGCAAGCCTGCGGCCATCGGCAGAGGCGACGCCGAGCGGGTCGAAGTCGACAAGGTCGATCATCCGCTTGTAAGCGTAGGCGACTTCGCCCGGGCCTTCGCCGATGCGGAACAGCGCGAGGTCGCCCGACGGCTTTTCCCCGGCCAGCCCGATCAGCGGCACGATGCGGCCGTCGAGAACCAGCGTGTCGCCGTCGGGCGCCAGCCGCAGGGTGGCGACCGGCAGCTTTTCGATCCGCCGGACGGCTTCCATTTCCACCGCGCGCTCCTGCTCGTCGAACCCGACGAAAAGCAGGGCCGGCTTCACCACCTTCTCGGCTTCGCGCGCGACCTCGCCCGTGCGGCGCAGGCCCTTGTCCTTGACCTCGCTGATCATCCCCGCCGCCCGCGCCACGCCGGCGATGTCGAGCATCGGGATCGGGCTTCCGTCGTCGAGCTGCGTCGTGCCGACGTACAACCCGCACGCCATCAGCACCGGGGCGATGGGCTTGACGACCAGTTCCTCGTGATTGTGGATCGCGTCGACCGCGAGGCCGAACACGTCGCCGCCGACCAGCTTGATGAGCACGTAGAGCCGTTCCTCGCGCGGGACGGTCGTTTCCACCTCGAGCACTTCCTCGAGGCCCACGCAGGGCAGGCGCTGGCCGCGCACGGTGATGAACCGGCGGCCGCCCAGGACGGTATCGTCGATATCCTCGCCCGTGGTGCGGACGATCTCCTCGACGTAGGAGCGCGGCAGGGCGAACACGCCTCCAGCCAATCCCACGGTGATCGACGGAACGATCGACAGCGTGAGAGGGATGTTGAGCATCATCCGGGTGCCGGACCCGGGCGTCGAATCGATGACCAGCGAGCCGCCGATCTTCTCGATGTTGGCGCGGACCACGTCCATCCCCACGCCGCGGCCCGAGACCGCGGTGACTTCCTTGGCGGTGCTCAGCCCCGGGAGGCAGATCAGCATGTTGCGTTCGCGCGGGGTAAGCGCGGCGGCTTCCTCGGCCGTGACGGCACCGGCGGCGATCGCCTTGGCGACCAGCTTGTCGGTGTCGATGCCCCGGCCGTCGTCGACGATGCCGATGCGGATCTCGCTGCCCGTCTGGCGGGCCGTGATGCTGAGGCTGCCGATCTCGCGCTTGCCGACCGCCTGGCGCTGCGAAGGGGTCTCGATCCCGTGGTCGATCGCGTTGCGGATGATGTGGACCATGGGGTCGCGCACGATCTCGATCATCTCGCGGTCGATCTCGACGTCGCCGCTCTCGACCTCGACCATGACCTGTTTGCCGAGCTCATGACTGAGATCGCGCACCATGCGCGGGAAGCCGGCAAACAGCGTGTCGATCTGCTGCATCCGGATGCGGGTGATCGCTTCACCCAGGTCGGCGAGAATGGCCGAGAGGCGGTTGAAGGGGGCTTCGAGCCCGGTTTCGCCACCCGACTGGGCAAGCCGCCGGGCAAGGTCGTTGCGGGCAACCGCCATGTCCGACACGCCGCTCATCACCCGGTCCAGCAGGTCGACCGGCAGGCGGATGGTGCGGGGAACTGCAGCCTGGCGCCGGGCGCGGGCGGTTTGCGCATCGCCCGCCGCCGGGAAGGCCGCGCCCGTCGCTTCGTTGCATTCGGATAGGGCGGCGATCAGCGCCGCGTCGTCGCCATCGGGAATGGCTTCGCCCGCGCCGATGGCGTCGACCATTTCGGCGATCCGGTCGATCACAGCGAGTACCGCGGTCACCAGGGCCTGATCCGCCCGGCGCCGTCCGGCGCGGCAGTCGGCCAGGGCATCCTCCGCGGCGTGGCTCAGCTTCTCGAGCTGAGGGAAGTCGAAGAACCCGCAGTTGCCCTTGACCGTGTGGACGAAGCGGAAGATCGCGTCGAGCCGGGCCTTGTCCGCCGGGTCGCCTTCCCAGGCGACGATCTCGCCCGAGAGGGCCTCCATCATGTCGCGCGCTTCGGCCACGAAGTCGGCCAGCAGATCATCCATCGCTCACGCCTCTTTAGGAGGGTGCCTTATGCCGGGGGATGGTTAAGCGCCCGTTATCGCGCGCTACCCGGCGGTAAGGTTCCGGTGCTAGGGCGGCCAGGATGGACGCGGTCGTGCAGCTTTTCGCCAATCCCCGGTCGGGCAGCTATTCGCCGCGCCGGATCGCCGCGCTGGTGCGGGCGTTCGAGGCGGCCGGTGCCGACGTTATCGAGAGCGAGGCTTCGGCCGATCATCCCCCCGCCATCGACCGGCGGGCGACCCATGTGTGCGTGGCCGGGGGTGACGGTACGGTGCGCCACGTCGCCAGGGCGCTGGGGGCGAGCGGCCACGCGGCGCCGCTGGCGCAGTACCCGCTCGGCACGATCAACCTGGTCGCTCGCGAGGCGGCCTATCACCCCGACCCGATGCGTTTCGCGGAGCGGTTCCTTGGCACCGGCAAGCGGCGGCGGCACTACACGGGGGCGCTGGCGGACGAGATGTTCCTCGTCTGCGCCAGTGCCGGGCCTGAGGTCGCCGCCATCCGCGGGTACTCGCCGATCCTGAAGCGGCGGCTTGGGCGCCTAGCCTATGGCGTCTCGATGCTGCGCGCGCTGGCCGACTGGCAGCGCCATCCGCTGACCGTGACGGCCGACGGCCAGACGATCGCCTGTGAGGCGGTCTATATCGCCAAGGGCCGCTTCTTCGCGGGACCCTTCAGCTTCGCGCCCAAGGCCAGCCTGACCGACGGCAAGCTGCACGTGGTGACGCTGGGCACCGCCCGGCGGCGCGATTACCTGCGGTTCCTGGCCGACCTCGTGCGGCACCGCGATCCGGGGCTGCGGCCGGGCAACCGCAGTTTCGTCTGCACCGAACTTTCCATCGACGGGCCCGCGCATGTCGAGGTGCAGGCAGATGGGGACATCGTCGCCTCGCTTCCCCTGCGGGCCAGCGCCAGCGCGGAGCCGATCGAGTTCGTCTAGTCCCCGCTGCCGTGCGGCTTCATCCCGTAGGGCAGCTCGCTCGTCCAGGCGTGCACCCCCGTCATCTTTCCGCCGGCAAAGCTGAACACTTCTACCACTTGGTCGGTGCGCGGGTAGCCGGTGCCGACCGAGGGGAAATCCTCGAACGTGCGATAGACCACCAGCCCGCGTGCCTCGTCGACGGCGAGGACCTGGCGGTCGCGGATGCGTTCGATCGGCGGCAAGTTGACGAACGCATCGCTGCATCCGGCCAGGGTCATCCCGTTGAGCGCCAGCTTGCACGAAGGGTCGAACACCCTGGGCGTGCCCTTGCGGGTGTTGATCGCGGTGTACCACTGTTCCGCGCCCTTGATCATCGCGGCGCGCTTCGTGCGCTGTTTGGCCGGAAGCTCGGCGAACTGCGGCGCGCCGCCGGTCTGCGGGTCGGCCCAGGGGGGACCGTATTCCTTCCGCCGGATCAGCGCGTCGACGCCGCCCACGGCCTGCCCGGCGCTGCTCGTGGTCACCGCGGCCCAGGCCGGCTGGCCATGTTCCTCGATGCGGCCGATCCAGACGGACTTGCCGGTCTGCGGGTCGGCCACGATCAGCGGCGCGCTGTCGATTGCCGAAACCCCGGCCCAGATGCCTTCGCCGACACGGATGCCGACCGAGTTCTCGGCATAGCCGACCTTGGGCGCCCAGTTCACCGTGCGCCAGTTGTTGCCGACATATCCGGCCATGACCGACCGGGCCTGCGCGGTCAGGCAGGCGGCGTCGCAGAACCTGGGCTGCGGCTTGTAGACCGGGGGCGCCGAGTCCGGGCCCCAGAACGGGTTGTGCATGAAGTAGGGGACATAGGTGAACACCGCCTCGATGCGCTGGATTTCGGCGTCCTTAATGCGGAAAGCCTCGAGCAGGGTGATCGTGTTCGGCCACTTGAGCGCGGTCTTCATCTCCCGGCCGTTGGTCAGGAGGTAGCGGTCCCACTCGTTCGCGTGGTCGAAGAATCCGCGGCCCACCGCGACGCCCCGTTCCTCGTCGAAGATGAAGAAGTCGCGCCGGATGCGCTTGTTGATCTTGTAGATGCCGAGGAGGAACTGCTCGCGGCATCCGCTGGCGATTGCGGCTGCGTTGCCGCCCGTGCTGCCCGGGGTCGGCGCGGTCGTGGAGATGCCGTTCTCCAGCCGGCTGCAGTCCTTGGCGAAATCGGTGAAGATCTGCCCGTCGTTGAGCTCGGTCGTGCTGAAATAGCCGTCGGCGATGCTCATCATCCGCTCGCGCGGACGGCGCTGCTCGGGCGGCAGTATCTGGTTGAACTCGGGATCGTGGACCATCTTGGTCACGTCGCCGAAGGGGGCGGGCAGGGCGGTCTTGCGGTGGACGACGCTTTCGATCTCGTCGATCTGGCGCGCTGCATTGACGTGGATGCGCACGGCAAGGATCACCGGCTGGCCGTTCTCGCGCGCGGAACCGAACCACGCGGCATTGCCGGTCAGCGGATCGGCCGCCTCGAGCCCGGTGGCATCGAGATCGGTCAGCGTGCGCCACAGGCCCTGGCCCGGCGCGAGGAGCACGTTGTTCTCCGCAATCCGCACGCCCTTGGCCAGCGGCATCCGTGTCGGATCCTTGGCTCGCAGCGCGGCCATGTGCTGGCCGAGCGCGCCGAGCAGGCACGCCCGGTCGCAGGCCGGGGCGACCACCGCGCTGTCCTCGCCGGCGGCCTGGGCCATAGCGGGCGACGCGGAAAACGCGAAAGGTGACACGAAGCACACACCAAGAACGAGGCGCAGCAGCGAGCGCAGGGGTGCCGGCCTTTTTTCGGTCGGGCCGGGCATTCCAGGGGCTTGTGAAACTAGGGTCATCTGTCCTCCGGTGGCATGATCCGAATCTTGCAGGAAAGCGCTATTTTGCCGCCGCATCGGCGTAATCCTCGTTGCCGCGCGCGATCAGGTACTGGTGGATCGCCTCGCTGTCCTCGGGCGAGAGCACGTCGGCGAAGCCGACCATGCCCTTCTCGCGGTAGATGCCCTTGAGCACGATGTCGGCGAACAGCCCGTGCGTCTGGGGCGTCATGAAGCGCAGGTCCTTGACCCCGCCAATCGCATCCTCGCCGTGGCAGCGCACGCAGGTTTCCTGATAGAGACGGCGCCCTTTCGCGACCGTCGCCTCGTTCGCCGTCAGCCGCGGCGGCGGCGGTAGGGCCGAAGGGGGCGCCATCGGCGGAAGGGTCACCCCCTTTGCGCCCAGGCGGAACACCAGCAACTTGGCCGTGGCCGTGCGGAATGGGCCGGCCTTGTTGAGATTGTAGACCGGCGATCCGCCCCACCCGGCGTTGAGCGCAATGTATTGCACGCCGTCGATCATGTAGGTGATCGGCCCGGCGACGGCGGCCTGGTCGACCGGCATCTCCCACAGCAGCTTGCCGTCCGTAGCGCGGTAGATCGCTACCGTCTTCTTGATCGTGCCCTGCACCACGATGTTGCCGGCGGTCGAAAGCGCGCCGCCCGAACCCGGCAGGCCGTAGTCGACCCGCCAGCGTTCGGTCTGGGTCTTGGGATCCCACGCCAGCAGGTAGCCCTTCTCGCTCGCCACCGCCTCCGCCTGGAGCCTGGCGCGCAGTTCGGGCTGGTTGCCGTACTGCTGGCCGGAATTGCTCGCCCCCTTGCGGTAGACGTACTTGCCGTCCTCCGCCCGGGCATAGACCGAGCCCTGTTCCTGCGCGCCGAAATAGACCAGGCCGGTCCGCGGGCTGTAGCTCATCGGGTGCCAGGTGTGCCCGGCCATCCAGCTCGGGCTCATCAGGTGCGGCGTGGTCGTGTTATGCGCGCCGGGCATCAGGATCGGGCGGCCCTTGGCGTCGAGCCCGCTCGCCCAGGTGTTGACCGACGTATAGGACTTGCCGCTGATCACCTCGCCGTTGGTCCGGTCGATGACATAGAAGAACGCGTTCTTGGGCGCGTGCATCGCCACCTTGCGCGTGCGGCCGTCGATCTTCAGGTCGGCCAGCACGATCGGCTGGGTGCAGGTGTAGTCCCAATCTTCCTCGGGCACCTCCTGGTAGTGCCACTTGTACTGGCCCGTGGTGGCATCGACCGCCACGATCGAACACAGGAACAGGTTGTCGCCTTTGCCCTCGCTGCGGAAGTGCCACATGTGCGGCGACCCGTTGCCCGTGCCGATGTAGACCATGTTGAGCTCTGGATCGTAGGCGAAGCTGTCCCACGCGTTGCCGCCGCCGCCGGCAGCCTTTTCCCAGAAACGGCCCGACCAAGTCGGCTGGGCGATCGTCATGGCGGAATCGCTGGCCTCGCCGTCGGGGCCCTTCGCCGGATCGCCGGGGACGAGGTAGAACTTCCACAGCTGCTTGCCGGTCTCCGCGTCCCAGGCAGTCACGAAGCCGCGGCTCCCGTAGTCCGCCCCGCCGTTGCCGATCACGACCTTGCCGTCATAGACCCGCGGCGCGCCGGTGATCGAATATTCCTGCCCCGGCGGGAAGGTCTGGCTCGACCACATCTCGCTGCCGTCCTTGGCGCTGATGGCGATCAGCCTTCCGTCGAGCGTGGCGAGGATGATCTTGCCGTTCCACGCCGCGATCCCGCGGGCCGAGGGGCCGCAGCAGGCGAGGCGCGCCCATTCCGGGCCGACCTTGGGATCGTAGGTCCACAGATGGCGGCCGGTAGCGCCGTCATAGGCCGTGACGATGTTGTAGATCGACTGGTTGTAGAGCACCCCGTCGATCACCAGCGGACTGGCCTGGACGCCGCGGTAGGTCTCGAGATCGGCGTACCACGCCAGCCCGAGGTCGCCGACGGTCCGTTCGTTGATCTGGTCGAGCGGGCTGTAGCGCTGTTCGCCCCAGTCGCGGCTGTAGCTGAGCCAGTCGCCGACGTTGGCGGGCGCGTCGAGATTGCGCATGGTCTTGCCGTCGACCAGGGTGGCGGGCGTGCCCGTGGCCGGCACGCCGCCGTCGCTCGCGCAGCCGGCCAGGCACAGCGCCAATGCCGCCGTACGCAGCCCCCGCCCGAGTTTCGCAGTCCCCATCTCTTCCCCGCGGCTCCCCTCTTCGCGTGCAGCTTCGCCGCTTTCGCGGGCTTTGTGAAGGCGGGGCGGAGCCGGCTGTGCGGCCCCGCCCCGCGTGCGGTCAGAAGTTCTTGCGCACCGTCACCGCCACTTCGCGCGGACGGCCGGGCTGGCCGTTGACGTAGAAAGTGGCGAACTTGTTGAGGAAATAGAACTTGTCGAACAGGTTGGTCGCTTCCAGCGCCACCGACCAGTCGTCATCCGCCGAACGATATGTCAGGCGGGCATTGGCCAGCGTGTAGCTGTCCACCTTGACGTTCGGATCGCAGGCGAAGTTGCCGCAATATCCCGGGATGTACGACACGTCGATCCGCGGGGTCAGCGTACCGATGTTCGCGCCCAGGTCGGCCTCGTACTGCGCGCCCACGCTCCACTTGAACTCCCCGATCCCGGGCCGCTTGGCGCCCACGATGATCGCCGTCGTCGGGTAGTTGATCGACGTGAACTCGAAGTCGGTCAGGCTCATCGCGCCGTCGATCGAGAACCCGGCGACCGGGCGGATCGTCGCTTCCAGCTCGAACCCGCGAACCCGTGCGTCACCGATGTTCAGGTATTGGCCGCACAGGCCCGGGACGCCGCCCGCGGTGACCGGCAATGGCTGGTCGTTCTGGTCGAGGCAGATGTTCGGCGTGCCCTGGTAGCCGGTGTAGTCCATCTGGAACGCAGAGCCGTTGAGGCGCAGCAGGCGGCCCATGATGTCGGCCTTGAAGCCGACCTCGTAGGCTTTCAGCTTCTCCGCGCCGAACGGGCGGATCTGCTGGTAGACGTAGGGCCGCGGGGCCACGCCGCCACCCTTGAACCCGGTCGAATACTGGGCATAGACCATGATGTCGTCGGTCACCTTGTATGACGCAACCGCGCGGTAATCGGTGATCGTTTCCTCGTAGACGCCGACGAAGCCGGTGAGCGGGTTGCCCGGGTTGCTCAGCGGCAGATAATCGCCGACCCCGTTGGGGTTGAGCCGGTTGTAGGTGTATTCCTTCTTCTCGTGAGTCAGGCGGATGCCGCCTTCCAGCGTCAGCCTGTCGGTCACCGCCCAGGCGGCGTTGGCGAACCCGGCGTAGCTGCGCAGGTCGGCGGTATCGTCGTTGATGAACGAGAAGCACGGCGTCGCCGCCGGGCAGAACCCGGAGAACGGCGTGTGGATGCGCGCGTTGTAGCGCGTGGCCGCGTCGTAATAATAAGCGCCCAGGACCACGTCGACGGTGTCGTTCAGGAACTGCCCGGCGAGGCGCAGCTCCTGGCTGAACTGCTTGTGCGAGTAGTCCGAATCGTCCTGGATGAAGACCACCGGCGAGTGGTCGTTGTCCGACCCGGTTTCGCTGAACATGTGGCGGTAGCCGGTGATCGACTTGAGCGTGAGGTTGTCGCTCAACGCGTAGTCGATCGTCGCCGAGGCGCCCCAGGCTTCCGCCCCGCCGGCCGAAGGCGCGATGAACGGCCCGAGCTTGGCGCCCGCGATATAGCCCGACGGCGGTCCCGGGGGCGCCCCGATCGCCGAATACATCACGCCCGGATCGTAGAAGTTGGCGTAGCTGGCGTAGGGCGTGTTGAGCACCGCGGTGGGGCGGCGATAGACGCCGTAGGTGACGAAGCGATCGTCGTAGGCGACGCCCTGATAGGGGATCGAGAGGCCCGAGCGGTTGACGTAGGCGGCCGATCCCTTGTTGGCCGATTCAGCGCTGGCGATGAGGACCGAGGCCTGGGTCTCCGAACTGTCCTTGGTATAGTCCGCGCTGATGTTGATCTCGAGCGGGCTCGCCACCGGGGCGATGCGCAGCGAACCGCGCATGCCGTACATCTGCTGGTTGCCCAGTTCGCCCAGACGGCAATCGCCGGTGCTGGCGAGGCGCGGCAGGCGGCCGGCGACGACGTCGGGATCGGTCGGGTTGAGGCAGCCGTAATCGTAGCGCGTGACGTGGCCGTCACGGTTGCGGGTCACGCCGGTGATGCGCGCGAAGACGGTATCTTGCACCAGGGTGAAATCGGCGCTGGCCTTCACGTCGCGCCGGCCGAAGTTGCCGATCGTCGCCTCGACATAGCCGCCGCTCCCGGTCGGCTTGCGCGAGTAGATCTTGATCGCGCCGCCCAGCGTGTTCATGCCCGACAGCGTGCCCTGCGGCCCGCGCAGCACCTCGATCCGCTCGAGATCGCTCAGGTCGAAGGCGCTTCCCAGCACGGTGCCGTAGTAGATGTCGTCGATGTAGGTGCCGACGCCGGGTTCGACCGACGGACTCTGGTCCGACTGGCCGACGCCGCGGATGAACACCCGCACCGAATTGCCCTGGCCGGCGGGGTTCTTCTGCAGCAGCAGGTTGGGCATCTGCGCGGTAATGTCGGTCAGCGTGGTCTGGCTGCGCTGCTCCAGCATCTCGCCGGTCACGGCGGTGACGGACAGCGGCACGTCCTGCAGGTTCTGCTCGCGCAGCTGCGCGGTCACAACGATCTCGCCGTCGATCCCGGCATCGTCGTTGGGATTGGCCGGGGCGTCCTGCGCCACGGCCGGGGTGGCCAGCGCCAACGCCGCCGCAAGGACCGCGAACGAGGGCTGCAGGCGACACACGTCAAGCTTGAATACGGGCCTCATCGATTCCTCCCCAATCGCGCGGCGGCGTGCTTCGACACCTTGCCGCGTCGTTTATGTCACATTCTCTTTCCGAGCGGCTGTGTGCCTTGTCGGAAGTGCCCGGAATCGTATAGAAAGCTATCGAACGTTACTTTGACCGTCTTGGCCGAACCGCTTGCCGCTTTTGGAAGTGAGGTTGCCGTGGGAATGCATGCCTTCGACCTGCAACGCTACGAACAGGCGGCCCGTCAGGCCGCTTGGCGCAGCGCGGCGAATTCGCTTTTCCCGGGTCTGAGCGTCGAAGTTCGAAACCAGTCGAACATGCGCGGCAAGATCGACCAGGTCGCGCTCGGCAGCGCGCAGCTCTGCGCCATCGAATCGGCTCCGGCCACGGTCCGCTACGAGCCGGGCGGCGCGCATGACGAGGATTGGCGGCACGTTTCCCTGATGGTTCAGTCGTGCGGCACCACCACGCTGACCCAGGCCGGCTGCTCGGTCGACTTGCAGGCCGGCGACATGTGCCTGGTCGACGAGCGCGAGCGGTTCGGCCTGGTCAATCACGACTACTCGTCCATTCTCTTCCTGCGTCTCCCGCGCGCTCCGGCACTGGCGCGCTATCCGCGGCTCGACCGCCTGTTCGGCACCGTGATGCCGGCGCAGGACTGCGGCACCCGGCTGCTGACCGACGTGCTGCTGCGGATCAGCGAGGTCGCGGGCAATCTGGGCGAAATCCAGCGCGCCGCGGTGGTCAACTCGGTGATTCAGATGCTCGGCGTGGCCGAAGGCTTCGCCAAGCTGCCCGACAGCGCGGACTGGCGGGTGCGCCGCGCATCGGACTTCATCGAGCTGAACCTTTCGGTTGCCGGGATCACGGCCGAGGATGTGGCGCGCGACCAGGGGATCAGCCGGCGCCGCCTCGACCAGTTGATGCAGGACGAACTCGGCCGCTCCATCTCGAACCTCCTGTGGGGGCGGCGGATGGAGCAGGCGGCGGCCGATTTGCGCGATCCGCACAAGGCGCGGCTGTCGATCTCGCAGATCGCCTTTGCCAATGGCTACGAGGATCCGGCCCACTTCACCCGTGCGTTTCGCCGCTGCCACGGGATTCCGCCGGGCCAGTGGCGCTGCTCCTGAGGCGCACGGCCGAGGGCAGGGCAAGCGCCGTCGATTCAGGCAAGCCGCTTTTCCATTTGAGTCAGCGGGCGGGCCTTTTCATGCGGCCTTGCGCGAGTATCATGATGCCCGGCTTTGAACCGGGGGCCGAGGGAGAGCATGGGTGGCGTCGCGGCTTGCGGGTAGATTGGCGATTGTCGGCGCGCTGGCGCTGACGGCCGGGTGCGTGAAGTACAACATCGCCCCTACACCGGCGGGTGACGTGACCATCGCAGGCAGCCGGGTGTTCCCCGAGAGCATTACATCCGACGCCGCGGGCAACCTCTACAACGCCAGCGTCGGCGGCACGATCTATCGCACGCTGGCCGGCACTCGCACGGCGGAGCCGTGGATCGTTCCCAATGCCCGCAACGGCCTGAAGTCGCTGTTCGGCGTTTATGCCGATAGCGCGCGCCGTGCGCTGTGGGCGTGCAACAACCCCAATCTCTTCGCGCGCGAGACGGGCACGTCCTCGCTGCTGCAGTTCGACCTGGCGAGCGGCGATTTTGCCGCGCGCCACGATTTTCCCGCCGACGGCCCGGCCGTCTGCAACGATATCGCCGTCGCCTCCGACGGCGCGGTGTGGGTCAGCGAGACCGGGGGCGGGCGCATCTTCGTGCTGCGGCCCCGCGCCCGCGAACTCGAGCTGTTCGCCAAGGGGTCCGAGCTGGTCGGGATCGACGGGCTCGCCTTCGCCAGCGACGGGACGCTGTACATCAACAACGTTCGCTCCAATCTTTTCCAGCGCGTGTTGCGTAAGGCGGACGGAAGCTATGCCGGCCTGCAGACCATCAAGCTGCCGGTCGAACTCGGCGGGCCGGACGGGCTGCGTTCGCTCGGCGGCAACCGGTTCATCCAGGGTGAAGGTCAGTCGGGCCGGGTCGCGCTGATCGAGGTCGCCGGCGACACCGCGACCATGTCCGACGTTGCCACCGGGCTGAACGGCCCGGTCGGTGTCACGGTCGCGGGCGACACGGCGTATGTAGTGGAGGGCAAGATAGGCTACCTGATCGATCCGGCGCTGCGCGACCGGAACCCCGACCCGTTCACCATCCGCGCGTTTCCGCTGGTGGGCCGTCGATGAAACTGCTGGCCGCATTGTGCGCCCTGGCGCTGCTGGTGCCTGCCCCGGCGATGGCCGGGGTCGACGAGGATGTCGCCGCGCTGAGTGCGCGGGTCGAACGGCTCGAAGGCGAGCGCGCGGTCAAGAAGCTGCAGCGGGCCTTCGGATACTACGTCGATCGCGGGCTATGGGGTGAGGCTGCGGACCTGTTCGCGCCCGACGGGACGATCGAGCTGGGTCTCGACGGGGTCTATCGCGGCAATGCGCGCATTCGCGAATATCTCAAGCGGTTGCACGGCGGGCAGGAAGGGCTCGTCTACGGCCAGCTCAACGAATGGGTCACGCTCCAGCCGGCGATCCGGGTTTCGGCGGACGGCCGCAGCGCCACCGCGCGCTGGCGCGACCTGGGGATGCTGGGTCAGTACAAGAAGCACGCGGAGTGGCGCGACGGGGTGTTCGAGAACACCTACGAGAAAGGCGCGGACGGGGTCTGGCGGATCCGCGCGATGCACCTGTGGGTCAATTTCGTGGCGCCGTACGAAAAGGGCTGGGCCCGGCTCGATGCGGGGCAGGGGCTGGTCCGCAGCCAGGCCGCGCAGGACTTCGCCCCCGATGGTCCGTCGAGCACGACCTATGCCCCGTACCCGGCGATTCGCACCGCGCCGTTCCAGCAGGCGCTGGCGACGGTCGGGCAGGTGGCGGGCCCCGTGCGCCTGAGCACTTCGGGAACGCGCATCACAGGCGCCGCCAATCGTCTCGCCCGGCTCGAGGACCAGTCGGCGATCGAGAACCTGCAGGCGATGTACGGGTATTATTTCGACAAGGGCATGTGGTCCGAGGCGGCGGGGCTGTTCAGCCGCAACGGCAGTTTCGAATACGGGATGCGCGGGATCTATCGCGGGCAGGCGCGGATCGAACGGGCGATGCTGCTGTTCGGACCGGAGGGTCTGGCGCCGGGAAAACTCAACAATCACATGCTGTTGCAGAACGTCGTGCAGGTCGCGCCTGACGGACGGACGGCGACGGGGCGATGGCAGGGCATGGTGATGCTGGGCGAGGCGAACCACAACGGAGTCTGGGGCGTGGGGATTTACGAGAATACCTACGTGAAGGAAGGAAACCGCTGGAAGATCGACAGCCTGCACTTCTACCCGGTGGCGATGGCGGATTACGACGCGGGGTTCATGCGCGGGGCGCTGCCGCTCGAGGGCGTGAGCGCGCTGTTTCCGCCCGACGCCCCGCCGAGCGAGAACTATCGTTCGTTCCCGAGCAATTACGTCCCGCCCTTCAGCTTCCCGCACCCGGTCACCGGGCAATCGCTGAATGATCTACCGCAACCGGCCGACGATGTGGCGAGGCGTCAATGAAGCGCTATATTCTGGCAGTTTCGCCGTTCCTGGCAGCGTTCGGCGCGGTTCCCGCCGCCGGGCAGTCGCCCGACGCCTCGCTCGACGCGCTGGAAGCCCGGATCGAGCGGCTGGAAGACCTCAACCAGATCGAGCGGGTGCAGCGGACTTACGGCTATTTCGTCGACAAGAGCCAGTGGACCCAGCTCAGCGAACTGTTCACCGACGATGCCACGCTGGAGATCGGTGGCAAAGGCGTGTTCATCGGCAAGGCGCGCGTGCTCGAATATATGCAGACCGCCTTCGGCCCCGACGGCGCCAAGCCGGGCATCCTCGCCAACCACATGCAGTTCCAGCCGATCCCCGACGTCTCGGCCGACCTGAAGACCGGCTGGATCCGCAGCCGCGCCTTCGTGATGAGCAACGGCGGCTGGGGCCTGCCGCTGTACGAGAACGAGTACCGCAAGGGCGAGGACGGGAAGTGGCGTATCAGCCGCCTGACCGGCCCGTTCACGATGTACAGCAGTTGGGAGGGCTGGGGGAAAAACGCGCTCAACAACACCTGGCCCGACAAGTTCGAGCCCGCGCCCGACCTGCCGCCGACCACGGTCTACCTGACCTATCCGGCCTACTACATTCCGCCGTTCCACTATCCCAACCCGGTCACCGGCAAGGCCTTCGCCACCGGTACCCAGCCGGCCGGCGTCTATCACCGCCCGCCCGGCACGCCCGAGCAGGTTGAGGCGGAACGCGTGGGCCACCTGGCCGACGGCACCCAGCCGATCGCCGAACCGCCGCGGGACTGACGCCATGAGGGCGCTGGCCGCACTTCTCGCCCTGGCGCTTGCCGCCTGCACGTCTGCCAGCGCGCCGCCGGGCCCGGCCGCCGCGCCCATCGCGGACGGGCTGGCCAATCCGCAGGCCGGCGACTGGCCGAGCGACGGGCGCGACTATACCGCGCAGCGCTTCAGCCCGCTGACCCAGATCACCGCCGCCAACATCGGGCAGCTCGGTCTCGACTGGTTCGACCAATACGACACGTTCCGCGGGGTCGAGGCGACGCCGATCTATGCCGACGGCGTGCTCTACAACACGCTGCCGTTCAACATCACCATCGCCTACGACGCGCGCAGTGGCGCCAGACTGTGGACCTACGATCCGCAGACGCCGCGCGAGTACGCCCGCTATGCCTGCTGCGAGCCGGTGTCGCGCGGGCTCGCCATGCGCGGCAGTTCAGTCTTCATCGCCACGCTCGACGGGCGGCTGATCGCGCTCGACAGGCGGACCGGCCAACCGCTGTGGACGACGCGGACCTTCCCCGAACAGACGCGCTACGCCTACTCGATCACCGGCGCCCCGCGCGTCTTCGGCGACAAGGTCGTGGTCGGCCAGTCGGGCGGCGACCTGGGCGTGCGCGGCTTCGTGTCGGCCTATGACGTCGAAACCGGTAAAGAGGTGTGGAAGTTCTACCTGACGCCCAACCCGGAAGACCGGGCCGACGGCGCGGCGAGCGACCCGGTCAACGGCATGATGCGCAAGACCTGGGCCGATGGCGGGCTGTGGCGCGAGCTTGGCGGCGGCGCCAACCCGTGGGATTCGATCGCCTACGATCCCGAGCTCGACCTCGTCTACGTCGGCACCGGCAACGCGGTCCCCCATGCGCGGTACTACCGCTCCGAGAATGGCGGCGACAACCTGTTCGTCTGCTCGATCGTGGCGCTGCGCGGGAAGGACGGCAGCTACGCGTGGCATTATCAGATGAACCCGGGCGAGGAATGGGACTGGACCTGCACCCAGTCGATGATCAGCGCCGACCTTACGATCGACGGCAAGCGGCGCAAGGTGCTGATGCAGGCGCCGAAGAACGGGTTCTTCTACGTCCTCGACCGCGCGACGGGCGAATTCATCAGCGCCAAGGCGCACGTGTTCCAGAACTGGAACGAGGGCTTCGACGCCAAGGGCCGGCCCATCACCAGCGAGAAGGTGCGCTATGCGACCGATCCGGTGATGGTGGCGCCGGGGCCGGGCGGGGCGCACAACTGGTTCCCCATGGCGTTCAGCCCGCGAACGGGGCTGGCCTATTTCCCGGCTTACCAATCGGCCTTCGCCTATGCCGTGCAGCCCGGCTGGAAACCGCAGCCGATGCGATCGAACAGCGGCTGGGGCGGCTTCACCGGCGAAGCGGCCAAGAAGCGCGCCGCGGTGATGGAAGAAGCGAACAAGCTGGAAAAGGCCATGTTGACCGCCTGGGACCCGGTGAAGCAGCAGATTGCCTGGCAGGTCCCGCTGCCGCGCCATGGCAACGGCGGGGTGATGGTCACCGCAGGCGACTTGGTGTTCGAGGGGACCACCAAGCAGACCTTCAGCGCCTTTGACGCCCGGACCGGCAAGGTGCTGTGGGAGTATCCGACGCAGAGCGCCCCGGTGGCGGGCGCGATCACCTATATGCTCGACGGCGTCCAGTACGTGGCCGTCAACGCCGGCTGGGGCGGCGGCGCGGCGCAGATCGAACGCGGCGCCGGTATCGAGCTTCCGCGTGCACCCGCCCGCCTGCTGGTGTTCAAGCTGGGCGGCACGAAGCAGCTTCCCCCGCTTGCCGCCAAGGAGCCGATCCAGGACCCGCCGCCGCTGCGCGCGAGCGAGGCCCAGGTGGCGCAAGGGGCGCGGATCTTCGCCGATACCTGCGCGCTGTGCCACGGGCAGAACGCCATCGGCGGGGTCAAGGACCTGCGCCACATGAGCCGCGAGACCCACGCCAGGTTCAACGCCATCGTTCTCGAAGGTATCTACGCCGACAAGGGCATGGCCAGCTTCGCCGACATCCTGACCCCAGAGCAGGCCGAGCAGGTCCACCATTACCTGATCGCGCGGGCCAACGAGGACTGGGGCGAGCGCTGACCTGCCTTGGGGGCGCACCGGCCGGCATTCAGCGGCAGGACATTTTGCCGCAGGCAAAAATAGCCGCGCAAGCAACAAAAACAGCGGATGACTCGCGCCGCGCACGGTGCCAGTATCGCCATGCCCCCAAGGGGCGGGAGCAGGATCGATGAAAAAGCTTTTGCCGGCATTTGCCGTTTTCGCCGGGTTGGGTGCCCTGGGCATCGCCGCCGCGGCCGAGGCGCACCACAGCTTCGCCATGTTCGACCTTCAGAAGGAGGTGACGATCAAGGGCAAGGTGCGCAAGTTCCAATGGACCAACCCGCACGCCTACATCCAGCTCGTGGTGACCGACGCCCGGGGGCAGGACGTCGAATACAGCCTGGAAATGGGCGCACCGATGTATCTTTACGCGCGCGGCTGGCGCCCATCCTCGCTCAAGGCCGGGATGGACATCGCGGTCACTCTCAATCCGCTGCGTAACGGCAAACCGGGGGGCGTGGTGCGCGACGTTTCGACCACCGACGGGAAGAAGATCGGGACCAATACGTGATCCGCGGCGCCGTTGCGGCGGCGCTGCTGGCCGCCCTTGCGATTGGATCTCCGGCTGCGGCGCAGCAGCTCTCGCCGGCCGAGCGGGTCGAGGCGTTCGCCAAGCTTCCCTATTGGCCCGGCTTCTGGATCAGCGAAAGCGCCGAAGGGACCGAAATCAGTGGAGTGGCGCCCGATCGGCCCGAAGGCGCGCCCCCGGTGGAGCGGCTCAACGGCCGTGACGCGCCGTGGAATGCCGAGGGGCTGGCACGCCAGGCTGAGGCTGCGCGCACCCGCCCGGGCCGCAAGGCTGCCGGCTGGGGCTATCCGATGATGATGGACGCGGCCACGCCGTTCCAGGTCATGATCACCCCGGAGGAGACGCTGATCGTCAACGCCTATGGCGAGACGCGCCATATCTACACCGACGGGCGCAAGTTGCCCCCGGCGGAGGACATGTGGCCTACCGTCTGGGGAACTTCGGTCGGTCATTGGGAAGGCGATACCCTGGTGGTCGAGACCGTCCAGGTGCAGATGCCCTACAGCTTCTTTCATGGCGCCCCGACCTTTTCCGAGCAGGCAATCTATCGCGAACGGCTGCGGCTGGACGGCGACAAGCTGACGATGGAGATGACGGTCGAGGATCCGGTCACGCTGACCGAGCCCTTCCGCAAGGTCATCAATCACGTTCGCGAGACGGGCTACGACCGGATGATCCAGATGGACTTCGCCAACGACCGCACGGGTCAGGAAGACGGGGTCAACACGATCGAGCCGCCGAAGGACTGACGCGGGCCGCCGCGGGGGGAGGGGTAATTATGCGAAGCTTTCTGATGGCCCTGGCCGTTGCCGCCCTGTCCGTGCCCGCCGGCGCGCAGGAGGCGGCACCATCCGCTGCGCGGGGCGACGCGTTCGACCGGCTGCCCTACTGGCCCGGTTACTGGGTCGGCGAAAGCTCGATCGGGACGGCCATCAGCGGCATCGGCCGGGTTGCCGAAAACCGGACATCGCAGACCCCGCCACCGAGCGACACCATCGCCATCTGGAACTCCAACGCCCCGTGGAACGAGGAGGGGAAGCGCCGCGTGGCGGAAGTCGCCGCGAGGCAGGGCGGGCGCAAGGGGATGGGCTGGGGCTTCCCGCTGATGATGAACTCGTCGACCCCGGTGCAATTCCTGATCACCCCCGAAGAGGTCCTGATCGTCAACGCCTACAACGAGGTGCGGCACATCTATGCCGACGGGCGCGATCACCCGCCGCTGGACGACCTGTGGCCCACCCTGACCGGAAATTCGATTGGTCACTGGGAAGGCGATACCCTGGTGATCGACACCATCATGGTCACCAATCCCAACGAGTTCTTCCAGGGCAACCCGCCGTTCAGCGAGGAGGCCCGCTACGTCGAGCGCATTCGCCTCGACGGGGAGCGGTTGCTGATGACCATGACTGTGATCGACCCGGTCACCCTGGCGCAGCCTTGGGTCGCCAACATGGCGCTGGTGCGCGAGACCGCGTTCGACCGGATGATCCAGGTCGACTGGAACAACGACCGCACGGGCATCGAAGGCAATACGAACACGATTGAACCGCCGAAGGACTGAGGGAGAGACTTTGATGCGCAGGAACATTCTGGCCGCCGGGATCGCCGGCATCGCGCTCGCGCTGGCCGTCCCCGCCGCCGCGCAAAGCGGCCCCGCGCCGGCCGCCGGCGTGAAGGTCGCCGCCATTCCTGGCGTGGTCAAGAAGGGCGCCAAGTGGAAGACCTTCTGGGAAGGGCCGATGATCGTCGATGGCATGGCCGCGCAGAAGGACGGCTCGATCCTCTTCGCGCAGGAACAGTCGAACTCGATCTACAAGGTCTGGCCCGACGGGCGCTCGTGGGTCGAATATCCGTTCGTCGCCGGGGCCGGCTCGGTCTCGATCGCGCCCGACGGCAGTATGTTCGCGGCCGATCGTTCGTGCACCGATCCCGGGCTGGGGCTGGGCGACAAGTGCACCGTTCCTTCGAAGATCGTCCAGCTCGGCGCGGTCCGCAAGACGGTGGCCGACAAGCTGGCCGACGGAAAGACACTCGGCCGGATCAACGACCTTGCGGCCGACGGGCACGGCGGGGCCTACTACACGCAGGGCGGGCTGTTTCGCGCGCGGGCCGACGGCAAGGTCGACACGATCGTCGCGGCCGGCAATCCGCAGCAGGGCGGTGTGTTCACCAACGGCCTGGTGCTGAGCCCCGACCGGCGAACGCTCTACGTCACCAACCGGACCGAAATCCTGGCCTTCGCGGTCGCGCCCGACGGATCGGTCGGCGGGCAGCGCAGCTTCGCCACGATCGCCGGCGAGCCCGAAGGCAGCTTCGGCGGCGACGGGCTGGCGGTCGACGCGTCGGGCCGGCTCTACGTCACGGCGGGGCAGGGCATCGTGGTGTTCGATCCCTCTGGCCGGCAACTGGGTGCGATCCCCGTACCGCGCCGGGCGATCACCGTAGCGATCGGCGGGGCCGACGGGCGGACGCTCTATGCCGGCACGCTGGGCGCCAACACCCCCGAAGGAAAGAACTGGGCCACGCCGCAGGGGGTGCGCAACATCGCCGCCACGATCTATTCGATCAGGCTCGACGCCAAGGGGGTCGGCCGCTGACCGGCCCCGGTCAGGCGAGCGGCGCCTCGTGGCGCCGCGCCAGGCCCACGAACAGCGCGATCAGCGGCGGCACGAGGATGACCGACAGCACGACCTTGGCCAGCATCTGGCCGACCAGCAGGCTGCCGATCGGAAACTGGCCGTAGAATGCCAGAGTGATGAAGATCAGCGTGTCGACCACCTGGCTCAGCGCCGAAGCGATCGCCCCGCGCGCCATCATCCACATCCCGCCGCCACGGTCGGTCCCGCCATCCTTGCCGCGCAGTGCGTCGAAAATCCACACGTTCAGCAGCAGCGAAACGCCGTAGGCGACCGGCCCGGCGGCCATGATCCGCGGGGTCGAGGATAGCACCGTTTCGAAAGCGATGATGTTCGCCGCCGGCATATCGGCCGAGGGCGGCAGTTGCAGCACGAGGAAGATCAGCAGGACCGACACCGCGAGCGGCAGGAAGCCGAACAGCACGATGCGGTCTGCCACCCTGCGCCCATAAAGCTGCGCCACCGTGCTCGAGATCACCACCAGCATCAAAAAGGCGAAGATCCCCGCCTCCACCGCCAACGGGCCGAGCGCTACCTGCTTGAAGCCGAGCACCCCGGCGATGACCGTCATCCCGCCGTAAAGCAGGCTGAGGACGAAGAGCGGGCGGGGGATGGCGGTGCGGGCGATCGGCGCTTGAGCGTTGTCCATCCCGCACTGCTATTTCGCTTCGCTTGCGATGAAAAGTGCGCCATCCACATGTTTGCCCGGCAGTTAGGGCTTGTCCTCCGCCCCCGCTTTGGGGAAGGGGGCGCGCGAAAGAGTGGTAACGGCAGAAACCATGACCCCCAAGATCGTCAACGTAGCGGGAATCCTCGCGATTCTGGCCATTGCCTTGCTGTTGTCGACGAATCGCAGGGGCATTCGCCTGCGCACCGTCGGCCCGGCGTTCCTGTTGCAGGCGGTCATCGCCTTCCTGGTGCTGTGGACCCCTTGGGGCCGCGCTGCGATCCAGGGCGCGGCGAACGGCGTCTCCGCGCTGCTCGGCTATGCCAACGCGGGGACCGAGTTCCTGTTCGGCGCCAGCGAGGCCAATCCGCTGGCCAACAGCTTCGCGCTCGGCGCGTTGCCGGTGATCATCTTCTTCGCCGCGCTCGTCTCAATCCTCTACTACCTTGGCATCATGCAGCTCATCATCCGCTGGGTCGGCGGGGCGATCGGCTGGGTTACCGGGGTCAGCCGGGTCGAGGCGCTGGGATCGGCGGCCAACATCTTCGTCGGCCAGTCGGAAAGCCCGCTGGTCGTGCGGCCCTATCTCGCCGCGCTGGCGCCGTCGCAGGTGTTCACGCTGATGGCGGTGGGCATGGCGGGCGTCGCGGGCACGATCCTCGCGGCCTACGCCGGCCTGCTTGGCGACAGCTACCTGCCGTACCTTCTCGCCGCCGCGGTGATGAGCGCGCCGGGCGGCATCCTCATGGCCAAGATCATCATGCCCGACGACGGGCCAGTGGCCACGCCAGCCGGGAAGATCGAGCTGCCCGAAGGGCGCATCAGCGCCGAAGGGCCGGCGGCTATCGTCGAGGGCGGCAAGGCGCACGAAGTCGCTGTTGCCGAGGCGACGCCCGAGCATGAAAAGGCCGCCAACCTGATCGAGGCTGCCGCGCAGGGCGCCCAGACCGGCGTGAAGCTGGCCGTCGCCGTCGGCGCCATGGTGCTCGCCTTCGTCGCGCTGGTCGCGCTGGCCAACGGCATCCTGGGCGGCATCGGCGGCTGGTTCGGCTATCCCGAACTGTCGTTCCAAGGCCTGCTCGGCTGGCTGTTCTCGCCGGTGATGTTCCTGCTGGGCATTCCGTGGAGCGAGGCGCAGGTCGCGGGCGGGCTGTTCGGCACCAAGATCGTGCTCAACGAATTCGTGGCGTTTATCGATCTGGGCGCGCTCGAGCCGGGTGCACTGAGCGATCGCAGCCGGGCGATCATCACCTTCGCCCTGTGCGGCTTCGCCAACTTCTCCTCGATCGCCATCCAGCTGGCGGTCACCGGCGGCCTGGCGCCCAACCAGCGCCCGGTCATCGCGCGGCTGGGCTTGCGCGCGCTTGCCGCCGGATCGCTTGCCAACCTCATGAGCGCGGCGCTCGCCGGGCTCTTCATCGTCAGCTAGAGCCAGACCTATGAACGCCCTCGCCCCCGTCGACCTGCAACGCCCGCTTGGCGAACTCGCCGACGAACTCGGCCGGTCCTTTTCCGAATACGGATTCGCTGTCATCAGCAACCACGGCATTTCCGACCAGCTGATCGGCCGGGTCGAGGACATGCAGAAGGCGCTGTTCGACCTGCCCGAAGGCGTGAAGCGCGGATACCAGGTGTCCGGCGGCGGCGGCGCGCGCGGCTACACCCCGTTCGGCAAGGAAATCGCCAAGGACGCCAAGGTCCACGATTTGAAGGAATTCTGGCACGTCGGCCGCAGCCTGCCCGAAGGGCACGACCTCGCCGGCACGATGGCACCCAACGTCTGGCCCGCCGAGCTGCCGGAATTCCGCGCGACGATGGAAGAGGTATACGCCGCCTTCGAACAGGCCGGCGACCGGGTCCTGCGGGCCATCGCGCTGCACCTCGGCCTGGCGGAAGATTACTTCGTGCCGACCGTGAAGGACGGCAACTCCGTCATGCGCCTGCTGCGCTATCCCGCCTTGCCCGAAGGGGTCGAGGAAGGGGCCGTGCGCGCCGCTGCGCACGAGGACATCAACACGATCACGCTGCTGCTCGGGGCCGAGGAAGCGGGCCTCGAACTGCTGACCAGGCAGGGCGAGTGGCTGGCGATCGATCCGCCGCACGGCGCGCTGGTGGTCAACATCGGCGACATGCTGGACCGGCTGACCAACGGGCGCCTGCGCTCGACCACGCACCGCGTGGTCAACCCGAAGGGCGAGGCGGCGCGCCGCGCCCGCTATTCGATGCCGTTCTTCCTGCACTTCCGGCCCGACTTCCTGATCGAACCGCTGGAATCCTGCATCGAGCCGGGCGACTCGCCGCAGCCGCCGATCACCGCGCACGATTTCCTGCAGCAGCGCTTGAAGGAAATCGGCCTGGCCTAACGGCTGGCGGAATCATTTTGCCCGGCGTGTTGCGTTGCAGCAACACAGCAAAATATTGAAATCGCTGTGTAATTTGAGCGGCAGACGCGACTGCGTTGCGGCGTGGCCGATTGTCACCAGAATGTCATGTGATTGCACTTGAGACGATCCGCGTCCGCGTTAGGGGCGCAATCGTCCGTTTCTCCAAAACCGGGGTCTTCGAAAACATGAAGCTCAAGTATCTGCTGGCCGCCAGCGTCGTCAGCCTGTCCGCCGCCGTGGCTCTTCCCGCACCGGTTGCCGCCCAGGAAACCACTTCGTCGGTGCGCGGCACCGTCAACGCGGCCGGTGCGCCGGTTGCCGGCGCGACCGTGGTCGTCACGCACGTGCCCTCGGGCACCACGCAGACCACCACGACCGATGCGGACGGCAACTTTGCGGCCAGCGGCCTGCGTGTCGGCGGTCCGTTCCAGGTGACGGTCGACGCTTCGGGATACGAGACCACCCAGGTCGACGAGCTCTACCTTCAGGCCGGGCAGTCCTTCCGCCTGCCGATCGAAGTGCAGGCGGCTAACGAGATCGTCGTCACCGCTTCGAACCTCGCCGGTGCGCGCGAAACCTCGACCGGTCCGATCACCGTGATGACCAGCGAAGAGATCGAAGGCGTCGCCTCGGTTTCGCGCGACATCCGCGACATCGCCCGCCGCGACGCGTTTGTCACCATCGACGCTTCGAACGCCCGCACCATCGAGGTCGCCGGCCAGAACGGCCGCCTCAACCGCTTCTCGGTCGACGGCGTGCAGCTGTCGGACGATTTCGGCATCAACAACGGCGGCCTGCCGACCAGCCGCGGCCCGGTTCCCTACGACGCGATCGAGCAGCTCTCGGTCAAGGTTGCGCCCTACGACATATCGGAAGGCGACTTCCAGGGCGGCGCGGTCAACGTGGTGCTGCGTTCGGGCGGCAACCGCTTCACCGGCTCGGCCTTCTACACCTATTCGGACGACAAGCTGACCGGCGACAACATCGCCGGTACGCCCGTCAGCCTGGACTTCACCTCGAAGTCCTATGGCGGCTTCCTGTCCGGCCCGATCATCCAGGACACCCTGTTCTTCGCGGTCGCTTACGAGAAGCTCAAGGAATCCGATCCCATCGACGAAGGCCCGGGCGACGCCGGCTTCGCGGTGCCGATCCCGCGCGTCACCACCGCGCTCGCCAGCCAGATCTCCTCGATCGCCAACTCGGTCTACGGCTATGACACGCTGGGCATCTTCTCCAGCGCCGCCGAGGAAGACGAGAAGATCGTCGCCAAGCTCGACTGGAACGTCAGCGATGCGCACCGCGTGGCGCTGACCTACATCCGTAACGTCGGCAACCAGCAGATCTCGCAGAACAACGTCACCAGCGTGACCGGCCCGACCCTCGGCTTCCAGTCGAACGGCTACGAACTGACCGAAGAGATCAACTCGGGGTCGTTCCAGCTCAACTCGCAGTGGACCGATGCCCTGTCGACCGAACTGCGCGTCGCCTATCGCGACTACAACCGCGGCCAGAACCCGTTCGGCGACCAGTTCGCCCAGTTCGAGGTCTGCACCGATCCCACGTCGATCAACAACAGCGCGATCGGCAACACGCTGACCAGCTGCGGCAACACCATCACGTCGAACCCGCGCTTCTTCTTCGGGCCGGACATCAGCCGCCAGGCGAACGTCCTCAACACCGAGAACCTGGCGATCGACCTGACGCCGCGCTTCGAAACCGGCAACCACAGCTTCAAGGGCCTGCTCGGCTATTCGAAGACCAAGACGTTCAACCTGTTCCTGCAGCGTGCGACGGGCGACATCTACTTCGACTCGATCGCCGACTTCCAGAACCGCATCGCCAGCCGCGTGCGCTTCGCCTCGGCCGTGCCGAGCCTGGATGCCAACGACGCCGCGGCCAAGTTCTCGACCGAAGGTTTCACCATCGGCCTGCAGGACGACTGGCAGGCGACCGACGCCCTGAAGCTGTCGATCGGCGCGCGTTACGACCTGACCGACACTGAATCGCTGATCCCGCTCAACCCCAACTTCGTCGCCCGCGTCGGCTACGGTAACACCAACACCTTCACCGGTCTCGGCGTGTTCCAGCCCCGCATCGGCTTCGAGTGGGATCCGGGTGGCCGCTTCATCCTGCGCGGCGGCGTCGGCAAGTTCGCCGGCGGCGCGCCGGACGTCTTCCTGTCGAACAGCTTCTCCAACACCGGCC
This sequence comes from Tsuneonella sp. HG222, assembly GCF_053819185.1. Taxonomy (NCBI): domain Bacteria; kingdom Pseudomonadati; phylum Pseudomonadota; class Alphaproteobacteria; order Sphingomonadales; family Erythrobacteraceae; genus Tsuneonella; species Tsuneonella sp. HG222. The sequence continues at coordinate 817,819 of NZ_JBSOQZ010000001.1, forward strand.
AGCTGTCCAACGCGATCGACATTCAGCGCACCACCACCGCCGCCACCTGCAACAGCGGCACCCTGGCGTTCTGCAACGCGGCGCTGACGAACATCTCGGGCAGCGACTTCCCGAGCGTCGTCGACCAGTTCCTGACGACCAACATCGGTTCGCTGGCCGCCGCGCCGGTCAACGCGATCGACCCCGACTACGAACTGCCCTCGCAGTGGCGCTCGACCCTGTCGGCCAGCTACGACGCGGACCTCGGCCCGCTCGGCGACGGCTGGCTGTTCGGCGCCGACCTGCTTTACGGGCGGACGATCGCTGCAAACACCTACGTCGATGCGCGTTCGGTCGTGATCGGCACGCTGCCCGACGGGCGCCCGCGGTATGCGCGCACCACGCAGGGCATCCTGGCCGGCGACACCAACCAGACCAACCAGGACCTGATCCTGACCTCGACCGACCAGGGCCGTTCGATCGTCGGCGTGGTTCGCTTCGAGAAGGAGTTCGACTGGGGCCTCGGCATCGGCGCGAGCTACACCCGCTCGGATATCAAGGACGTGAACCCGATCACTTCGGCGACCGCCGGTTCGCTCTACGGCAACGCCGCGATGGCCGATCCGAACAATGCCGCTTACGGCCGTTCGATCTACGAGTTCACCAACTCGGTGAAGCTCAACTTCGACTACAAGCACGCGTTCTTCGGCGACTACGAGACCCGCTTCTCGCTGTTCGGCGAATGGCGCAACGGCCGTCCGTTCAGCTACACCATGCGCGATCCGGCCACCGGCCGCGCGGCGGTGTTCGGCACGAACGGTTCGAACTCGCGCTACCTGCTCTACGTGCCGACCGGCACCACGGACGCCCTGGTCTCCTATGACAGCACCGCGACGCGCGACGCGCTCGATGCGCTGATCAGCGGAACCAAGCTGTCCGACTACCGCGGCGCGATCGCCCCCAAGAACCTCGGCACCTCGCCTGGTTACTGGAAGGTCGACCTCCACGCCGAGCAGGAAATCCCGGCGTTCTTCGGCAGTGCGCGGTTCAAGGTCTTCGGCGACATCGAGAACGTGCTCAACCTGCTCGACAGCGACTGGGGCGTGCAGCGCCAGGTGGCCTTCGCCTACTTCGCCCCGGTGGTGAACGTGCAGTGCCTGAGCGCCCCCGTGGCCACCGGCACCTCGCCGACCTCGGCGCAGATCAACACGGTGACGACGCAGACCTGCGCCCAGTACCGGTATTCGAGCTACTCGGATCCCAACATCGTGGTGCAGAACCAGGGCAAGCAGTCGCTCTATCAGATCCGCGTGGGCATCCGCTTCGAATTCTGATTGCAGCCAGGTCCGAAACGAAACGGGGGTAGCGGTTCCGCAAGGGGCTGCTACCCCCTTTTTCATGTGCATGAGGAGGGTTGAATGGCTCTGACGATCCGGGCGCTGCGCTGTGCCTTCGGGGCGGTCGGCGCTGCGTTGCTGGCGGGCTGCGCCACGGTTCCGCAGGTGGCTGCGCCGCAGGCCATCCAGATCCTCGCCCTCAACGATTTCCACGGCAACATCGTGCCGATCGAGAACGTCGACTACAGCGTGGCCGGCGGCGCATCGCGCAAGGAAGCGCTGGGCGGAGCGGCCCGGCTGGGCGCAACCCTGTCGGCTCTGCGCGAAGGGCAGGCGCACAGCGTCACCGTGGCGGCGGGCGACCTGATCGGGGCGAGCCCGCTGGTTTCCGCCTATTACCTCGACGAGCCGACGATCCTGGCGCTGAGCCGCGTTGGGCTCGAAGTCGCCAGCGTGGGCAACCACGAGTTCGACAAGGGCGCGACCGAACTGCGCCGGATGCAGGACGGCGGTTGCAACGGCGGCAAGCTGGTCGGCCTGCGCAAGCCGTGCGGGCTGGACGGATCGTTCGAAGGGGCTGGCTTCCGCTACCTCGCCGCCAACGTCGTGGACCAGGCGGGCAAGACGCTGTTTCCCGGCACCTTCATGAAGACCTTCGGCCCGGTGAAGGTCGGGTTCGTCGGCATGACGCTGCGCGAAACCAAGACCCTCGTCTCGCCGGCGGGGACCGCGGGCTACGATTTCCTCGACGAGGCCGACACCGCCAACGCGGCGGCGGCGCAGCTTCGCTCGGCCGGGGCGGATACCGTCGTCGTACTGTTCCACCAGGGCCTCGACACGGTGCCCCGCTGGAACGAGGGCGAGGCCTGCCCGCAGGCGAGCGGCGCTTTGCTGCCGGTGCTCGAGCGACTCGATCCTTCGATCAGGCTGGTCGTGTCCGGGCATACGCATAACGCCTACGTCTGCGAAGTCGCGGCGAGCGATGGATCGCGCCGCCTGCTGACGAGCGCGGGGCAGTACGGCTTTTTCGTCACGGACATCCGGATCACCGTCGATCCGGCCAGCGACACCGTCACCGCGTTTGCCGCCACCAACCGTGCGGTGCGGGCCGACGCCGGAGAGCAGCCCGACGTGGCGGCGCTGGTCGCCCGCTACGCCGAGGCGGTCGCGCCGGAGGCCCGCAAGATCGTGGGCCGCCTGACGGGCGCGTCCGACATCCGCACGCTGGGCAACATCATCGCGGACGCGCAACTGGCGGCCGCGCGGGCGCAGACGCCGAATGTCGACTTCGCGGTGATGAACCGGGGCGGGGTGCGCGCGCCGTTCACCCCGGCGGCCGACGGATCGATCACTTACGGCCAGGCCTATTCGTTGCAGCCGTTCGGCAACAGCGTGAGCGTGATCGAGATCACCGGCGCGCAGTTCCTGGCGACGCTGGAAGACGTGTTCGGGCAGGCCGAAACGCAGGACGGCCGCAACCGGGCGCTGCTTATTCCTTCGGCCAATGCCGCCTACAGCTACGACTGGTCGCGCCCGGCGGGGCAGCGGATCGTCGCCTTTACCGTCGACGGCAAGCCGATCGATCCGGCGCGGACCTACCGCGTGGCGCTCAACAACTTCCTCGCCAGCGGCGGCGACCGGTTCGCCGGTTTCGCGGAAGCCAAGCCGGTAGGCGACGGAGGGGGCGATCTCGACGCGCTCCAGGCCTATCTCGCCAACGGCGTCGTGGCCCCCACGGGCGAGCGGGTGCGCGACCTCACCCCTGCAGGCTGAAGACCGGCGCCCCGCAGTGGGCGTCCAACTCCGGCCGCGCGTCGCCCGACGAGCGCCGTATGCCGTTCGTCGGGCGGGCTCTGGCATCGGTTGACATTCTCACGCTACAAATGTAGCACGACGCTACAAATGTAGCTTGAGGATTCGTTCGATGCTTTCTGCCCTTCCGCCGCGCGAGCGCCAGATCGTGGACATTCTCTACCAGCAGGGCCCGAGCCTGGTGGGCGAGGTCTGTGCCGCGCTCGACGACGAGGTCAGCGGCTCGGCTGTGCGGGCCATGCTCAAGCGGCTCGAGGACAAGGGCTTCGTCGCCCGGCAACCGTCGGAGGCCGGCTTCCGTTACGCCCCGGCGGTGCCCGAGACCGCCGCGCGCAAGTCGGCGCTGGGGCAGGTGGTGAAGACCTTCTTCAACAACTCGCCGGTCGGCGCGGTCTCCGCGCTGCTCGGGATGCAGGACAATCTCGGCAACGAGGATCTCGACGAGCTCGAGCGGCTGATTGCCGAAGCTCGCAAGGGGAGGGACGCAAAATGATGACCGCTGCACTGCTCATCGAACTGGCGCTCAAGTCGGCCCTGCTGGCCGGGGGCATGCTGCTGGTCCTGCGGTTCGCGCGCATACGCTCGGCCGCCCAACGGTCATGGCTGGCGCACCTCGGGCTGCTCGGCCTGGTTTTGCTGCCCGCCGCGACGTTCCTGCTGCCGAGCTGGAACCCGCTGCCCAAGGACATGGCGATCGCGGCGGATGAACCCGCCTCGCTCGACGGGCCGGTGGCCTTTCCGGTGCTGGCCGACGCCCCCGGTCCGGACGAGGGCGCGACCACATCTGCGCCGCTGGAAGCCACGGCCGCCGCGACGCCGTCGACCATGCCCGATGCGGGCGAATTGGCCGTCTGGGTCTACCTGCTGCCCGCCGCCCTGCTGTTGCTGACGATGCTGATCGCCGTCGTGCGGCTGGGCGCGATGCACCGCCGCGCGCAGGTGCTGGTCGATTCCACCTGGCTGTCCGCGCTGGCGCAGGCGCAGCGGCGCATGGGTTTCAAGCACGGCACCGCGCTGCTCGTCAGCCCCGAACTGCGCTCCCCGGTAAGCTGGGGCCTGATGCGCCCGATCATCCTGCTGAGCGACGATACCGTCGACGCGACCGGCGAGGCCGAGGCCATCATCGCCCACGAACTCGCCCACGTCGCGCGGCTCGACTGGGCCAAGCTGCTGCTGGCCCGGCTCGCCTGCGCGCTGTTCTGGTTCAACCCGCTGGTCTGGCGGCTGGCCCGCGAGGCGCACCAGTTGCGCGAGGAAGCCGCCGACGATGCCGTGCTGCTGAGCGAGGTCGACGATGCCGCCTATGCCAGCCTGCTGGTCAACGCGGCGCGGCACGACAACAAGGCCATGCTGATCGCCGCGCACGGCGTGGCGCCGGCCAAGGACAGCCTCAAGCGGCGGATCACGCGCGTGCTCGACCGAGACATCGCCCGTGGCCCCGCCGGCAACACCTGGTCGGCGATCTGTGTGACCGCGCTCGTGCTGGTCGCGGCACCGCTCGCCGCATTCGATCCCGCGGCGAAGGCCCCGGGCGAGACCATCTTCACCGGTAGCGACGCGGTGGCCAATCACCTCGACGAGAAGATGCCGGGCAAGCTGATCGAAAAGACGATCGAGCGCGCCGCCAGCGACGCGGTGGCCGCTTTGCCCTTCGTCGATGCCGGAACCGGGCCGCTCGTCATCGGCGGCGACGAGGCCAACCACGGCCGCGCCAGCCAGGAAATCGACAATCTCGTCGCCTACAAGGCGCTCGACATGACGCCCGAATACATCGCCTCGATCCGCGATGCAGGCTTTGCCAATGCCGACATGGAGCAACTGCTCGAGGCCAAGGCGGTCGGGGTTACCCCGGAATTCGCCCGCACCGTGCGCGGGTGGGACCGGTCGGCCTCGCTCGACGATGTGGTCGAGGCCAAGGCCATCGGCCTGACCCCGGCCTACTTCGGCGAGATGAAGTCGCTGTTCCGCGATGCCGGCTCCGAAGACATCTCGCAGCTCAAGGCCGTGGGCGTGACGCTGGCCTTCGCCCGCGAAATGCGCGCGCTGTTCCCCGGCGCGGATGCCGAAGCGGTCAGCGAGATGAAGGCGGTTGGCGTCACGCCCGAATTCGTCCGCGAGATGCGCCGGCAGGGCATGTCGGCGCGCGATACCGACGATGTGGTCGAAGCGCGGGTCATGTCGTCGCACTTGCGCGGGCGCCCGGGACAGCCGGTCGCGATAACCCGCCCCAACGGCAGCTCGGTCAGTATCGCCGCCAACGGCGCCACCGTGGTCGCGCGGCCGAACGGCAGCACGATCGCCGTGTCGCCGAGCGGCGCGACGGCCATGACGCTGCCCAACGGAACCACGATAGCCAGTCCCGCGCCGCCTGCCTCCCTGCCCGACTGACCTGACGCCCTAGCACCCACGCCCACTGTTACCGCGAAAATCCCGCGCTGCGGGACACGCCCCCGGCTTGCCTGAAATCCACCAGGAGAGAACCCATGCTTCGTCCCCTTGTCGCCACTGCCGTCCTCGGACTCGCCACCGTGACCAGCCTGCCGCAGCCCGCCCCGCTCGCCGCCCGTGACTACCGCGCGATGGATGACATCCACTGGACCTACACGCAGAGCCCGGAGGCCGGCTGGCGCGAGGCGCAGGTGGTGTTCACCCGCACCGACCGGCGCGGCCTCTTCTCCACATCCCGGTTGGGAGAGTTTCTCGATTCGGAGGCCTTGGCCGCGCTCGCCAGTCCCGGCGCGTCCATTTCCTTCGCCGTGGCACGCGAGGCCGGAACCCTCGCCTGCCACGGGACCGTTACCGCGCCGCAGCGCGCCTCGGGCACGTGCCGGTTGGATCCCGACCAGGGGTTCGCCGCCCGGTTCGAGGCCAAGGGCATCGCGCCCGAAGACGACGATGAGATGCTGGCGGCGACGCTGGTCGACGCCAAAGCCGCACAGGTCGAGGAACTGGAGCGCGCCGGATACCGCTTCGGCGAGTTCGGCGACGTGATCGCCGTAGCCGCCCTCGAAGTGACCGCCGGATTCGCGGCCTCGCTGCGCGATGCGGGCCTGCGCCTCGACGAGCTCGACGACCTCGTGGGGGCGAAGGCGGTGGATCTGACGCCCGCCTATCTCGCCGAGCTGCGCGCCGCAGGCATGGCGCTCGACGATGCCAGCGAGGACGATCTCGTCGCCGCCCGCGCGGTCGGGGTCGACCGCGAATGGCTGAGCGGAATGGCTGCGGTCGGCCGGGCAAACCTGTCGCTCGACGACGCCGTGCAACTGCGCGCGCTCGACGTGACCCCTGAATACGTAACGAAAATGGACCGCGTTCTCGCGGCGGTGGGAGAATGATGATGTACACCAGGGTCGCAACGCTGGCTCTCGCGGCCGCAGTGGCGGTGCCTGCCGCGGCGCAATCGCCGACGCAGCCGGAACCGCAGGTGGAAGGCACCGATCCCGGCCCTCCCGCCGTGCAGACCGGCGCCGGAGCGCGGGTGTTCACGGCGGCGGACTTCGTTCGCTTCTCGCCCAAGACGGCGTACGACATGCTCGTCCAGGTGCCCGGCTTCTCGATCCGCCAGGCCAACACCGATCGCGGGCTGGGCCAGGCATCGGAAAACGTCCTGATCAACGGCCAGCGCATCGCCAACAAGTCGGGCGGCGCCCTCGACGAACTGCGCAAGGTGCCCGCCGGCAGCGTCGAACGGATCGAGATCGTCGAGGCCGCTACGCTGGGCATCGCCGGGCTCGCCGGCCAGGTCGCCAACGTCATCGTCAAGCAGGACCAGGCATCCAGCGGCCAGTTCGAATGGAACCCGGACATCCGGGCGCATTATGCCAAGCCCAACCTGTTTCGCGGCAACGCCAGCTGGTCGGGCAAGAGCGGCTGGCTGGACTACACGCTGTCGGTCCGCGACCAGGCGGGGCGCGGGGCGTTCGGCGGGCCGATCGTGCTGACCGACGCGGCGGGGAAAATCATCGAAACCCGCGACCAGATCTTCCATTCGGAAAGCGACCTGGTCACATTCCAGGTCAAGCTGGGCATCGACGGGCCGGGCGACTCGGTAGGCAACCTCACGCTCGGCTATACGCCCTACTGGAACCCCACCTCGGTCATCGAACAGCGTTACCCTGTCGGCGGCATCGCCTACGAACGCAGCAACCGGACCCGGCTGGTGGGCTGGTACTATGACATCAGCGGCGATTACACATTCGGCGTGGGGCCGGGTAAGCTCAAGCTCATCGGCGTACGGCACTGGGACAAGGAGCCGGTGACCTACACCCAGATCGACTCCTTCGCCGACGGATCGCCCGACACCGGTAGCCGCTTCGTGCGCGACAGCCGCATCGCCGAAACCGTCTTCCGCGCCGAATACGGCTGGAAGGGCGGCGCGAACGACTGGCAAATTTCGTTCGAGCGGGCGTTCAACTCGCTCGACCAGCGCGGCGGGCTGTTCGTGCTCGATACCGCGGGCGACTTCGTCGAAGTGCCCTATCCGCAAGGCAGCGGAAAAGTGACCGAGACCCGCTACGAAGGGATCGCCACCTGGAGCCGCTCGCTAAGTCCGACGCTCGACCTGCAGGTCGCGGGCGGGGCCGAGATCTCCGAGCTGGCGCGGGTCGACGGCGATATCCCACCGCGCAAGTTCTTCCGCCCCAAGGGTAGCGTCACGCTCGGCTGGCGCCCCGCCGAAGGGTGGGACGCGAGCCTCCGGCTCAATCGCCGCGTGGGCCAGATCAGCTTCTACGATTTCCTCTCGCAACCCAACCTGCAGCAGGAACGCGAAAGCACCGGCAACCCCGACCTCGTGCCGCCGCAGAGCTGGCAGGTCGAGGCCGAGGTGGGCAAGACGCTGGGCCCGTGGGGCAAGACCCGGCTCAGGGTGTACCATCACTGGATCGAGGATATCGTCGACACCATCCCGCTGGGGCCGGACGACGAGGCGGTCGGAAACCTGCCCAGCGCGCGGCGCATGGGCGTGGATTGGCACAACACCATCGAACTCGCGCCGCTGGGCTTGCGCGGGGCGAAGCTCGATACCGACGTGAAGCTCGAACGCAGCCGGGTGCGCGATCCGCTCTCGGGCCTCAAGCGCCCGATCAGCGGTAATTTCGCGCATTTCCTGGGGGCCGAGTTCCGCCACGACATTCCCGGCAGCGATATCGCCTACGGTTTCAGCGGCAGCAATTCGCGCAACGCGCCCTACGTCTACCTGACCGAGATCAGCGAAAACTGGGAAGGCCCGTGGTTCGTCAACGCCTATATCGAGCACAAGGACGTGTTCGGTCTGACCGTGCGGGCCACGGCGGGCAACATCTTCAATGCGCGCCACCGGGTGGAGCGCGACAAGTACGACGGGCGCCGGCTGAGCGATCCGCTCGAATACCACCAGTCGCACGACCAGCTGATCGGGCCGATCTTCAGCCTGCTGGTCAAGGGCACGTTCTAGCTGCGCAGGCGCCGCGCCGCCCATTCGCTGAGCGGCGCGGCATAATGCGGCGCCGCGCGCCGCGCGTGCTCGCCATCGCCCAGCGCGCCGACCGCGGCGGCGATCTTGGCGACGTTGGCCGGCGAGAGGCTGCTGAGCGGGGCGAGGTAGACCCCGATCGTGAACACGATGGCGCCGGTCCGCGGCAGGCGGCGCAGGGTCTGCCGCTCGCTGCGCACGAACAGCGTCTCGCCGGCATTCTCCGCGCTCACATGGGCGAAGCGCTGTTCGGCCGGTGTGTCAGGCCGATAACGAAGCGATCGATCCGCAACCACGAACCAATTCGCGCGGCCGAAAATGGCGCCCTGCGCCAGGGTGGCCATGAAGTGGTCGACCCCGGCGGAAAGCTGCTCGGCATAGCCGTGGATCGGCGCATGGACCCCGCCCAGCGGCAGCCCGATCTTGTCGGCGAGGCTCCAGTCGGTCGGGAACGCGACCGCCCCGGCGACCAGCACGTAGCCTTCGGGGCCCGGCACCAGCAGGCACATGTCCTCCCAGTGCGATCGCGCCGCTTGCTGGATTCCGCCCGCGATCCCGACGAGTTCCGCCAGCTCTTCGCTCGCCTCCCGCCCCTCGGGCATAACCTGCACGGCCTGCGGATCGCCATCGAAGGCGGCGGCGCGCAGGGCCAAGTCGGGATCGGGCTGCAGCCATTCCTCGTCGCTCAGGCGGACGAGCCCCATCTTGAGCAGTCCGCCGCCGCGCGCCTTGGGCAAAAGCGCGTCGACCGAAAAGCCGAGGCGGGGTGTCGTCAATCCAGCCAGCCGCCGCCGAGCAGTTCGGCGACGCTGGAGATGACGTAATCCGGCGCCCTTTCAGGTGTTTGGGCGGCCCAGTTGGCGCGATCTGTCGTGCCGCTGGTGACGCCCACCCCGATCGCGCCGCCGCCACGGGCCATTTCGGTCTCGACCTTCGGATCGTCGCCCACCACCGCGATGTCCGCCGGTGCAAGGCCGAGCCGGGCGGCGACGAAGGCCATCGCCAACTGGCTGGGTTTGCCGGTGACCTGCGGCTCAACGCCGGTGACCCGCGCCACCGCGCCGTTGATCGCGCACGAATAGCCGAAGGCCGGGCCGTCCTTGGTGGCGAAGAAGGGCACGTCGCTGGCGGTGTAGAAGGGCGCGCCGGCCATGACCCGCCCGGCGGCGGCATGGATATCGTCCATCGTGCAGTCCGGATGCCATGCGGAGTAGACCGCATCGGCCGAGTTCGCTGCCTCGCTGCCCGGGCGGCAACAGGCGATGCCCTCCATCTCCAGCGCATCGACCACGCCGTCGGTGCCCAGCACCAGCACGCGCTCGTGGCCATTGTCGGCAAAGATCTTCGCGGCGACCGAGTTGGGCGTGAACAGCCGCTCGTCGGCGATCGGCAGGCCCACCGCGCGCAGCTTGGGCCCCTGGACGCTGGCCGGATAGGCGCTGCCGTTGGTCAGGGCGAGGAAGGGCACACCGCGCCGTTCGAGCTCGTTCAGCAGCTCCACGGCGCCGGGGATGACGGTGTAGCCGCCGAGCTTGCGGTCGCTGAGGATCAGCGTCCCGTCCAGATCGAACATGAAGCCCCGCGGCGGGGTGGCGGGTGCGGCGCTCATGCTTCCAGTTCCAGCCTGAAATCCTCTTTCTCGATGGTCAGCCCGTCGACATCGGTGCGGGCGAGCAGGCTGCGCAGCAGGTTCATTACCGGCACGCTCGTGGGGTCGTAGTGCTGTTCGGCCGGGCCCTTGGCCCGCATGGCATCGACGAGGTTGGCGGGCATGGTCGCGCGCAGCAGGAATTCCTCGTCCGACAGGTTGGCGCCGACGCGCTTTCGCAGGTCGGACAGTTCCGCCATCCCCGGCTCGGCCTGCAGTTCCTTCGTGCGCGGATTGGCCATGATGCGGTCCATCACGGCGTCGGCGATCGGCAGGTTGGGGCGGCCGAAGCGGCCGAGGGCGTAGCGGATAATCTCGTCGGGGATGACGGCGTAGCGCTCCTTGCCCGTCACGTTGAGCATGGCCTGGGTCTGCAGCATCTGCGCGAAGGGCGTCATCACGATGGGCCAGCCGAGCTCTTCGCGCACCGTGCCCATCTCGTCGATCACGCGGGCTTCGAGCTCGGGCACGCCGTGGTCGGCCAGGTGGCGGCGCATCGTGCCGACCATGCCGCCGGGGAGCTGGTGGCGCAGATAGGCCGCGTCGAAGTGCATCGGGCGCCCGGTCGGCAGGCCCTCGGCCTCGGCCAGCGCGGTGAAGTATTCGGCCACTTCGCGGGCCGCGTCTTCGTCGATCGCCACGGTGTGGCCCATGGCCTTGAGGTTGGCGATCATGCGGGTGATCGGCGGATTGCTCGTCCCGTCGGCCGCGCCGCCGCTGGCGCATTGCACCGCCGACACGCCGAGATCGGCTGCCTCGAGGCAGGTCGGTTCGGCCAGGCCGGTGGTGCAGTGGTTGTGCAGCTCGAGCGGCTTGTCGCCGATCTCGGCCAGGATCGCCGGGATCAGCGTGCGGGCCCGCGCCGCCGAGAGCAGCCCGCCCGGATCCTTGATGTAGAGCGAGCCGATGTCGGGGCTGGCCGCCATCGTGCGGGCGGCGGCGGCATAGTGCGCATCGTCGTGGATCGGACTGAGCGTGAACACCAGCGCGCCGACCACCTGCTCGCCGCCCGCGCGCTTGACCAGCCTGGCCACCTCGACGTTGCTGTCGGCGTCGTTGTTCGGGTCGGCCAGGGCGAAGCGGCGGATGCCGTTGGTCGCCAGCGTGCGGAACGCCAGCTCCATGAATTCGGGGCTGGCGGTCTCCCAGGCGATGAAGCGGAAGCCGGTGGAAAGGAACTGCAGCGGCGTGTCCTTGCAGATCGCCGCCATCCCGCGGATCCGCTCCCACGGGTCTTCCTGTTTGTAGCGGACCGCCACGCCCATGTGGGTGCTGGTGGTGAAGTCGATCGCGCGATAGCCGGCCCGCTCCATCGCCGGGGCGATGGTCAGCGTCTTGGCGGTGTCGATGCCCAGCGCGCCCCACAGGCACTGGTTTCCGTCGCGCAGCGATGTCTCGACGATCTGGAGGTCTGCCATGTCAGCCCACCTTCACGCGCAAGAGCGGTTGGCCCTGTTCGACCGCGCTTCCGTTCTCGGCCAGGATCGCCACGACGGTGCCGGAAACGCCTGCGCGGATCGGGTTCATCAGCTTCATGACCTCGATGATGGCGATGGTGGTGTCTTCCTTCACCCGGTCGCCGGGCTCGACGAAGGGCGGGTCGCCGGGGCGGGGCGAGGAGTAGAAGTTGCCGAGCAGCGGCGCCGGCACGTCGACCTCGCCCGCGCGCGCCGCGCCGGCTTCCTGCGAGAGCGGCGGGGCAGGGGCCTGCGCGGCAGCGGGCGCCGCCTGCGCTCCCTCGTCGGGCTGCTCGTCGGCAATAGGCGCCCAGCCGCGGCCGTCGCGGCGGATCCTGAGCTTGAACGTGCCCATCTCGAGCGTCAGGCTGGAAAACCTGGATTCGTCGAGCAGGCGGGCGATTTCGGCGACGTCCGCCGCGGTCAGGCTCATTTGCGCGGGCCCGAATTGAAGATGCCCAGGACGTGGCTCAGCGGATTGGCCTGCGGCGCCGCGACGGGCTTGGAGGCATCCTTCATCGCCCAGACCGTCTCCGGCCGCGACTGCAGCAGCAGCAGTTCGCCCGACTGGTCGAACGCCCATTCGATGTCCTGCGCTTTGCCGTAGTGTTTCTCCACCCGGCGGCCGATGTCGCGTAGTTTCTGCAGTTCCTCGTCGGACAGGCAGGGGCCGGTGCGCAGGTCGCCTTCGTTCGCGATCTCCATGATCCCGCCGCCCGGCGCCATGACCTGCCGTGCGAGCTTGTCCGAAATGTCGCGCACGCTGATCTCGCCGGTGATCTTGCCCATGACCCAGCGGTCGGGCGTCACCTCGCCCGAGACCACCGCGCTGCCCAGGCCCGGAGCGCCTTCGATCGTGATGACCGACTTGTCGCCGCTGGTGGGCGAACGGGTGAACATCACCCCGGCGCAGCGCGCGTCGACCATCGTCTGGACCACGACGGCCATCGCCACGCCGTGTTCGGGCAGGCCCTGCTTGCGGCGGTAGGTCATCGATTCGACCGAATAGAGGCTGCCCCAGCACTCGCGCACCCTGGCCACCATGTCCGCCGCGCTCAGAACCCACAGGAACGTGTCCTGCAGCCCGGCGAAGCTGGCGTCTTCGGCATCCTCGGTCGTCGCGCTCGAACGGACGGCCACCGCCTCGGCACCGAGCTCGGCGTGGGCCGCGAGCAGCGCCTGCTCGACGTCGGCCGGCATCGGCTCGCCCTCCACCCGGCGGCGGAGCGTTTCGCTGAGCCTGGTCGCCGCGCCCATGTCGGACGGATCGAGCGCCTCGACCTGCGGCCGGATCGGCTCACGCGCCTCGAGCGCGGCGAGGAACCGCTCGAACGCCGCGGTCGTGACCACGAAGCCCGGCGGCACCGGGATGCCCGCGCCGTCCAGCTCGCCGAGCGAGCCTCCCTTGCCGCCAACGGTCGGGCGGTCGGCGATGCCGACGTCCCGGAACCACGCCACTGCGTCGGTCATCGGATCAGGCGTCCTCCAGCACCGGCTTTTCGTCGATGCCGGCATCGTCGAGGATCGTGACCGTGCCGCGCCCACCGTCGACGCGGATGCGCTGGCCGTCCTTGATCATCGTCGTCGCCTTGCCGGTTCCGACCACGGCGGGCAGGCCGTATTCGCGCGCCACGATGGCCATGTGGCTCATGCTGCCGCCGATGTCGCTGACCGCCGCGCCGATCTTCTGGAAGATGGGGCTCCAGGTGGGATTGGTCACCTGGCAGACGAGAATGTCGCCCTGCTGGATGCGACCGATCTCGGCGACCGACCTGACGACCCGCGCGGTGCCTTCGACCACGCCCGAGCAGGCCGCGAACCCGCTCAGCTCGCGGTCGTTCTCGCTGCCGTCGTCGAGCCACTTGTCGAGGTTCTCGCGGGTGATGCCCCACAGCATATTGATCGCCGGATCGTCGATCGCATCGGGCACCGCGCCCAGCGCCGGCGGACAGGTATGCTTGTCCCATTCGGCGATCGCCGCCTTGCGCTCCGCCACGATCGGCGGCCAGTGCTTGACCCCGCGCGGCACCGTGCCGACGCCCCAAGCCAGCATGAGGTCGATGATCGCGCTCTCGACCTCGTACTGGGTCAGGTGGAAGATGTCCCCCTCGCGCCCATCGGGACCGAAGAAATCGTATTTGGCAAGAAGCCGGCCGAACTCCCTGATCTTGTTGAAGAACAGGTTGGTGTACCAGTGCTCGCAGTAGAACTTGTGCCCCTCGACATAGGGGAACACGCGGTGGGCCAGGCCGATCAGCTGGTCGTAGGTCGCGCGGTCCTCGTCGGTTTCCAGCAGCTCGCGGTAATCGGCCACCAGCTGCTCGCGCTCCTCGATCAACTGGGCGGTCGGACGCTCGATATTGGTGCCGGCCTTGATCTTCTCGATATAGCCGGGAAGCGCCGCGAACGGCAGGCTGAGATCGTCGTTCCAGCTTCGGTGATAGTGGTAGAACCCGTCGCCGCTGCTGACATTGAACCACGGGTTGCGGCTGGTCTCCAGCTCGGCGAGCCATTCCTTGCCCGCGCCGACCTTGTCCAGGTCGGCCAGCACGTCGTCGATGTTCATGTTGTCGATCAGGTGGTGATCCACGCCCAGTTCAACTGCGCGGCGCGCCAGGCGCTTCACCTCCTCGTCGGGACGGAAAATCTCCGCTTCCATGCCGGCAACCATGCGGCTGATCGCCTGGTCGGAAATCTCCGGGAAGGCCTTCTTGCAGAAATCGAAAAAGGTCATGTAGGCGCCGTAGCCCAGCAGCAGGAATTCGAAGTGGTGGTGCCACATCCGGTGGTACCCTTCGATCTGCTGCTGGTAGATCTTCAGCAGGTCGTGGCTCTTGGGGACCGCATTGCCTTCCTTGAAGGTCGCGAGCGGCTCGTAGTCCGGCAGTTCCGGGCTGGGCAGCGCCTGGGCGTCCGCGATCAGCGCCTTCATCTTGTCCTTCCACCGATCGTACAGATCGTCCCAGTGTTCGTAGTACCAGAAGGCCCGCTGCTGGAACTCGTTCACCCGCTCTGCGATCTCGTCGGGATCGGTCACCACCACGCCGCCGATATAGACGCGCCCGTTGATGATCCGGTGGTCCACGCCCTTCGCCGTCGGCAGCACGTGCATCCGGGTGTTCATCGCGCCCATCGCGACATAGGCGGCCTCGGCCGTGATCATGTCGAAATGATGCATCGGCTCGGGGAAGTGCATCGAGTTGTAGAACCAGAACTTGGCGTCGTCCTCCGGCTCGAACTGGGTGTAGTAGGGGAAGCCCGCCTGGGCAGCCTCGGTGCCCGGCACGACCTCGATTGAACTGGGAAGGGGAAACGATTTCTCGGACATGGAAGACAGCCTCTCGTTCGGGAACCCGCGCGCCGTTGTCGGCGTCTGCCGGAAACATCCTCAGTACCCGCAGCCTAGGCCAGTCGCGGCGCCTGCGCCAAGGATTCATGCGCAAGTGCAATAGGACAAAAGCGCAGGTTGTTTTGTCTGATTGTCAGCTTTGCGGGGCGTGGCCCGCGCGCCACTCGCGCGGGGTGATGCCGAACCGCTTGCGGAACAGGCGGGCGAAGTACCCAGCGTCCAGAAAGCCGCAGCGATAGGCGATCTCGGCCACCGGCAGCCCGGCGGCGCGCTGGTCGGCCAGCAGGTCGCTCGCGCGGTCGAGCCGGGCGGCGTTCAGTTCCTGCACGAAGCTGGTCCCGCTGCCCGCCAGCAGCGCCTGGAGATAGCGTTTGGAGATGCTCAGCGCATGGGCGACCGATTCCGGCGAAAGCTCGGGATCGGCGAAATCGCTTTCGATCCGCCGCAGGATCTGCCGGGCGAGCTGGCCCCGATGGCGGGTCCCGCCCGCCGCATCGGGGAAGCCGGTCGCGAGGCCCAGCAGGTGGCCGACCTGCTCGGCGATCAGGGGGCGGGGCAGGGGTGCGCGGTCGAGGTCGGTCAGCATGGTGTCGAGCAGCGCGCCGAGCGGGGCGCCCCAGCCTTCGTGTGCGGGCAGCGGGCGGCCGAGCAGCACGCCTGGATCGGGTAGGTACTTCTCGAGCCAGCCCTGCGGCATCATCAGGTCGACCACCTCGTGCTCGGTATCCATCTCCATCTGGTAGAAACGCGTGTTGTCGAGCAGGACGAACTGCCCGGCCTCGAGCGTGAAGCGGCGCCCCTCCATCGAGGTCTTGGACGCCCCGCTGATGTTGTAGACCAGCTGGATCGAAGGGGCCGCGCGCCCGCTCGACCCTTCCGCCCCGGTATGCGTCACCCGCTGGGCCGGTGCGTGGAGGTGGAGTAGGCGCAACTGGCCGACCCCGTGGCTGACCCAGCGCGCGGCGAAGCTCTCCTGGTCGAACACGGTGACCTCGATCGGGGCGATCGTGCTCGCCGCCCACTCGCGCCATTCCTTCAGCGCTTCGCGCTTGCCCAGACCCGCACTGGTCCAGCTGGCGTCTTCCGGGGGCGGCGCTTGCGGCATGCGCGCGACGATAGGGCGCCTTGCGGCGCTAACAACTGATTTTAGCGCCCGGCCATTGCCGGACCTAGGCGAGGCGCTAGGTTGGCGGCGGGAGAAGATTCGATGCGCTTTCCAGTCGCCCTGGTGCTCGCCTTCGCGCTCGGCGCCTGCGCCACGACGCCGCCGGCGGACCCGCCTTCGCTCGCCATCTACGGCAACCGGCAGACGATCGAACTGGCGCCGGTGCTCCTCGCAGCGGCGGATCATTACCGCTCCGGCGCCACGGTCGTGATGGGCGGCGTGCCCAATCTGGTCGGCGCGACGGGCGCCCAGGGCTTCAGCGATCCGGGTGAGGCCGACCTGGCGACGAATGCCGAGACGCAGCTGCTGCGCTATTCGGTTGACCATCCGGAGTTGCGGATCGTCGCGGGGGTGAGCGAAGGGCTCTATCGCATCGTCGCCCGCCGCTCCGCCGGGATCGCGCGGGTGGCGGACCTCAAGGGCAAGCGGGTGGCGACCTTTGGGCAAACCAGCGCCGGCTACTTCCTCCAGATGATGCTCGAGCGCGCAGGGCTCGGCTTCGGCGACATCGTGGAGAAGCCCATCATGCCGCTGGCGGGCATGACCGCCGCGCTCGCCAACCGCGAGGTCGACGCGGTGGTGATCTGGGAGCCCGAGGCGCACCGCTCCGCCGAGGTGCTGGGCGAGGACCTGATCGAGTTTTCCGGCGAGGGGTTCTACCGCGAGCTGTTCAACCTCAACTCGACGGCGGACAAGCTCGCCGATCCGGCCAAGCGGCGGCAGATCGTGGCTTTCGTCGCGGGGCTGATGGATGCGGCCGATGCGCTGCACGCCGATCCCGCCCGGGCGCAGGCGCTGGTCGTCGAGGCGGGGGGCTTCGCACCCGCCGACGTCGCGCAGTCGTGGAAGCACCATCGCTACGGGATCGCGCTGCCGCCCGATCTGCTTGACGTGATGGAAAAGGAAGAGACGTGGCTGGCGGCCAAGGCCGGGCGGCCGGCGCGTTCGCGGGCCGAATTGCAGCAGCTGATCGACCCGTCGGTCTACCGCGAGGCGATGGCGTTGAGGAACAGCCGATGATCCGATTGCTGATTGCCGCGATGCTGCTGGTCGCCGCCCCCGCTGCGGCACAGGACACCGCCCACGACACCGCCAAGGTCGAGGATCTGCGCGCGATCCGCGAGATCAAGCGGCTGCAGGCCGAATGGGGCTATCTCGCCTTCGCCGGCGACTGGAAGGGAATGGCGGCGCTCGGCACCGAGGACGTTTCGATCCTGCTGCCGAACGGCAGGCCGACCGGCCGCGCCGCTTTCGCGCAGGCCCTTCGCGAGAGGATGGGCGGCGGGGCCGACGGAATGCCGGCCGGCAGGCTCAACGCCCGCATCTTCACCAGCCCGGTCATCACCCTGTCGGAAACGGGCGACCGGGCCACGGCGCGCTGGCGGCACCTGGCGCTGACCGGCGAGGCGGGCAAGTCGGCCGACTGGCGCCAGACGACCGACGTGATCGAGTATCGCAAGACCGCCGAGGGCTGGCGGATCGCGTTCATCCGACCCTACTTCCAGTTCGCCGGGCCCTATGCGACCGGCTTCACCCACACGGCCGAAACGTTGCAGCGGGCGCCGTTCCACTACACGCCCGAGCAGGCGGGGCAGGTCGTCACGGGGCGCGCCGCCGCGACACCGCGCGGCGCGGACGAGATCCTGGCCGAGGCGACGCTGCTCTATTTCCAGAGCCGCGCGCAGAACCTGGCCAACGCCTTCGGCTTCTATCTCGACCGCGGGATGTACGACGACGTGGTCGACCTGTTCGCGCCCGACGCGACGATCGATGTCGCCGGGCAGGGCGTGTGGAAGGGGCCCGAAGGCGTGCGCAAGTTCCTTGGTCGGTTCGGCGCGCCGGGTCTCGATGAGGGCGAGCTCAACGAGCACGCGCAGCTCATGCCGCTGGTCTCCGTCGCGGCAGACGGCTCCGCGGCGCTGGTGCGGGTGGTCGAGCTGGGCCAGACCGGGCAGCACGGGGGCGAGGGGCAGTGGTCGCTGGCGATCAACACCTTCCTGCTGCAGCCCAACGAGATGGGCCGCTGGCGCATCGCCATGCTGCACCGCCGGCCGCTGATGCGCGCCGACTACAGGCGGGGCTGGGCCGATCCGCTGCCGGCCGCCGAACCGATCGGCGAGGCGCTGTGGCCGTCGGGCCCGCCGCAGCAAGTCGACACCAGCTATCCGGCGCACCCCTTCGCGATGCAGGGGCTGGGCTCGGGCGTGGTGTTCGCCCCGCGCGGCACCCCCGGCAAGCTGCGCACCGTGCCCGACGCGCTGGCCCGGGTCGAGGCGTTCGACGCGACCGAGAACGTGATCGACTCCTACGGCGGCTACATCGACGAGCTCAAGTACGTCGAGATGACCGAGCTCTTCGCGCCCGACGGCTGGCGCGAGCAGCCGATGGTCGGCGCGGTCAGCGGGCGCGAGGCGATCTTCGCGGCGGCGACGCTGGCCCGGGGCGGCACCGTGGTCCCGGCGTCGAGCGCGTTCCTGCCCCTGCATGCCATCACCCAGCCCTACATCACCCCGCTGGCCGAGGGCGTGCCGACGCAGACCCAGGCGCGCAGCCGGCTGATGCAGTGGAATTCCGCCGCGTCGGGCGGCGGCGCGGGCGGCTGGATCTCGGGCGTCTACGAATGGCAGGTCAAGAAGGTCGGCGACACCTGGCGGATCGCCGGGATGGACCTCGATTACACCTGGCTGGCCAATTACAAGGACGGCTGGACCGGCGCTTCGGCCACGGGCGGCGGCCTCGTCCCCTCGCCCGAACTGCGCGCGCGCTACAAGCTCGACGCGCCGCTGCGCGGGGCCGAAGGGTTTCCCTATCCGCGGATCGAGACGGTCGGCTTTCACTATGCCAACCCGGTCAGCGACCGGGCCCCGCCGCGGCCCATCCCGTGGACCGAGATCGAGCCTGCGAAATGACTGTCGACAAGGGAGAGAAGCCCGATGGGTAGCAAGTGCCGTCTGATCGCCTGCGAGGAAGCTTGGTCGATCCCCGAGGTCGCCGCCGAACTGCAGAAAGTCTCGCGCAGCCCCAGCCAGAGCCTCGACAAGCTGCTGGTGGGCGGGATCTACAACGCGAAGCCGGGCGACGACGGCTATGCCCGGCACGACTTCCTGAGCGGCCTGCTTGATGCCGAGGGCGAGCGGCTGCGGCAGATGGATGCCTACGGGGTCGACATGCACCTGCTCACGCTGACCGCGCCGGGCGTGCAGATGTTCGACGCCGACACCGCGACCGATCTTGCCGCGCTGGCCAACGATCGCATGGCGGAGATCATCGCCCGCCATCCTGGGCGCTTCGCCGGCCTCGGCAGCTTCGCCCCGCACAGCCCGAAGCGCGCGGCCCGGGAGATCGAGCGCTGCATGACGGAGCTGGGGCTCAACGGCCTGGTGGTCAACAGTCACACCAACGGCGATTATCTCGACGACTACCGCTTCTGGCCGATCCTCGAGGCGGCCGAAGCGCTCGACGCGACGATCTACATCCACCCGCGCGCGCCCAGCGACACGCTCAAGGGCCCGCTGCAGGACTACGCGATGGACAGCGCGATGTGGGGCTACGGTGTGGAGGTCGGCACGCACATGATCCGCATGATGGCCGGCGGCGTGTTCGACCACTTCCCCAAGCTGCGCATCTGCGTGGGCCACATGGGCGAGATGGTGCCGTTCTTCATCTGGCGGATCAATTTCATGAACAGCCGGGCGCAGACCGTGGGCCGCGCGCCGAAGACCCAGCGGAGCATGGCGGAATACTTCCAGGACAACTTCGTCTTCACCACCAGCGGCGTCGAGGATCCCCTGGCGCTGCGTTATGCGATCGACCGGATGGGCATCGCCAACGTCATCTGGGCGATCGATTATCCCTACCAGCCGATGGAGCCGGCGGTGAAGTTCATCGAGGACTTCGCCTGCAGCGACGCCGAGCGCCACGCGCTCTGCCACGGCAACGCGGAGCGGGTGTTCCACATCGCGGCGGAATGACGCCTTCGCTCAGAACCTGAACGGGGCGCTCAGAGCCTGAACGGCACCACGTTGTCGGCCGACTGCTCGGCGCACAGGGTGGCGACGGCCTCTTCGCTCAGCGCGGTATCGAACCGCACGCCAAGCGAGCCGCCCTTGTTCCACTTGAGCGTGGCGCGGACCGGGTCGCACCCGGCGAAGGTCAGGACCAGCGGTTCGGAGCGCAGGACGCCCACCGCGGCGGTATGCATCCGGCACCCGCCGGTGTTGAGGTCGGTGACCAGCACCTGCTCCTCCGCCCGGTCGCCGATGCTGCAGGCGGCCGCAATGGCGACCTGCTCGCGCGTGGAATTGCGGTCACGCGAACTTGTCGGCCGCAGCGGCGCTCGTTTCCCCCTGGTCATCCTGCGACACTGGGCGCCTTGGGTTAAGATGCTGCCCCAAGGCAGAGTTAACGGGCAGACAATCGTGCGCGGCGCGGCCTAGCGCACGTCGTGGATTTCCTCGCTCCGGCACTGCTCGTGGGTGCTCCAGCCCGAACACATGCCATAGGGGCCGCGGATGAAGATCGCCTCGATCCGCCGGAACTTGCCGTTCTCGACCTTGAACAGCTCGCCCAGTTGCCAGGTCCAGTTGATCGTCCGGTGATCGAAGAAGGCGAAGGCGAAGACCAGCCCGCGCTCCACGTCGACGGCCACCGCGCGCCGGTCGCGGATCCCGGTCACGGCGCCGATGAGGCTTTTTTCGAGCTGTTCGCGGCAGCCCTGCACCGGTTGCCCGTTGCGCGTCGTTCCCGGCGGGCCGACGATGGTCATGCCGTTCTCGATCCGCAGGCAATCGTCGGTGAAGGGGTAGTAGTCCTTGCCCGTGTTGCGCTCGACCGCCTCGAAATAGGCGTTGGCCATCTCGACCAGCTCGGCGCGGGTGTGGCGGTCCTTTTCCGGCACGGCGCGCAGGTATCCATCCCACGGCTTGCCGAGCGCTTCGACGGCAGCGCCGGTGGCCGCGAAGGGCCCGGCGGGGGCGGCGGCCCCGGCGCCCAGCGGGCGCTCGGGACGGGCGGCGATCTGCTCGACTTCGCTGATCCTGCCCTGGCGGTCGATCCGCAGGCGCAGGCTGATGCCGACCGCCTCGGGCTGGCGCGCAGGCCCGGTGGCGCTGCTCGTCGCCTGTTCCTTGACCGTCACCAGCGCGGCAACCTGCCCGGTCACCGCGTCGGCCACGATCAGGCGATAGCCCTGCGGCGAAACGGTGGTGGCCCACAGGCCTTCGTTGCCCAGCGGCAGCTCGATGCCGTTTTCGGTGAAGCGCACGTTGCGGGCGAACAGATCGTCGGACACGACGCCGTCGGACATCGCCTGGAGATAGGCTTCGACCTTGCCCTCAAGACAGGCGCGGTCGCAGGTGTTGGGCTCCATCTCCAGCGGAATGCCGGCGACCTGTGCGGCGGCCGGGCCTGCCGCGGCCGCAAGCGCGATTGCGGCCAGACCGTTGACGAGCTTCATCCGCCTTCTCCCCCTGCAAGACCCGGTCACAATAGCGCGCCCCGGTTGGAGCGCAATCGGCCTGGGGGAGGGCCGGTCAGCCCTCGCGCCTGCGCCGCCAGCCCGCGAAGAGCAGTGCGGCAAGCGCGCCGATGGCAAGGTCGCTGACCTTGCCGATGGCGAGGCCGGCGCCCACGTCGGTCGGGTAGTGCTTGCAGCGGGGAATCTGCGCCAGCGCGACCGCGCCGGCAGCCGCCAGCGCCTTGCCGCGATGTTCGGGATAGACCGCGCCCAGCGCGCTCGCCACGGCCAGCGAGCCGGCGCTGTGACCGGACGGGAAGCTGGTCTTGTCGTGCGAGGTGTGGCGGCCCTTGCTCGGCTTGTGCCCATCCTTCCCGGTGGCGGCGTGGGGCCGATCGCGGTCCACCCGGCGCTTGACGAAATTCTTGGCTACGGTCGCCAGTTCGTGGCTCAGCAGCATGCGCGTGCCCGCCGCGATCATCCGCGGGTCGCGGCGGAAAAGCCCGGCCACCAGGATCCCGCCCGAAAGCAGGCGCAGCTGCGGCTGGTCGCCCGCTTCGCCCAGCACGTCGAACACCTTGCCGCTCGCCCCGCCCCTGTGCCGGAGCGAGGCCTTGCGTGCCTTGTCGTCGGCGTCGAGCAGCTTGCGCTTGGCTTTGGCGGCGGTCTTCGTAGCTGTCATGGCGCACCAACTGCCGTGGTGGCGGAAAGTGCCGCCCGGGCCCGCGTCATTCCTCCGGCGGCGCGCTGCCGGCGAGAAGGTCCATGAGGTTGCGCGCGGCTTCGCGGTCTTCCTCGGCCTTGAAGGCGACGTCCAGATCGGGCGCTTCGCCCAGCATGTAGAGAACGGCCCACAGGGCGAACTTGCGGGCCCGGTCCTTCTCCAGGCCGAAATCGACCCGCAGCCGGTCGACCCCGGCTTCACGCATCGCGGGCGATGCTTGCGCAAGGTCGCTGGTGCCGAAATAGCGGTCGAGGATGTCGTCGAACTGCATGGCGGGCCTCAGGCCGGGCGGTTGGCCAGCAGGTCGTCGACCACGCCGGGGTCGGCGAGCGTGCTGGTGTCGCCCAGGTTGCCGGTGTCGTTCTCGGCGATCTTGCGCAGGATGCGGCGCATGATCTTGCCGCTGCGGGTCTTGGGCAGGGCGGGGGCGAACTGGATCACGTCGGGCGCGGCGATCGGGCCGATCTCCTTGCGCACCCAGCGGACCAGTTCCTGGCGCAGCTCCTCGCTGTCCTCGGTCCCGGCCACCGTGGTGACGTAGGCATAGATGCCCTGGCCCTTGATGTCGTGCGGCATCCCGACGACGGCCGCCTCGGCCACCTTGTCGTGCTCGACCAGCGCGCTCTCGACCTCGGCGGTGCCCATGCGGTGGCCGCTGACGTTGATCACGTCGTCGATCCGCCCGGTGATCCAGTAATAGCCGTCCTCGTCGCGGCGACAGCCGTCGCCGGTGAAATACTTGCCGGGGTACTGGCTGAAGTAGGTCTGGATGAAACGCTCGTGGTCGCCGTAGACGGTGCGCATCTGGCCGGGCCAGCTGTCGAGGATGACGAGCGCGCCCTCCGTTGCGCCCTCGCGGACCGCGCCGCTTTCCGGGTCGACCACCGCGGGCTGGACGCCGAACATGGGGAAGCTGGCGCTGCCGGGCTTGAGCGCGTGGGCGCCGGGCAGGGGGGTGATCATGTGCCCACCGGTCTCGGTCTGCCACCAGGTGTCGACGATTGGGCAGCGCCCGTCGCCCACCACTTTGTGGTACCATTCCCATGCTTCCGGGTTGATCGGTTCGCCGACCGAACCCAGCAATCGCAGCGACTTGCGGCTGGTTCTTGCAACCCATTCGTCGCCTTCGCGCATCAGCGCGCGCAGGGCGGTGGGGGCGGCGTAGAAGGTCGCCACCTGGTACTTGTCGACCACCTGCCAGAAGCGGCTGAAGTCCGGATAGTTGGGCACCCCTTCGAACATCAGCGTCACCGCGCCGTTCATCAGCGGGCCGTAGACGACGTAGCTGTGCCCGGTGACCCAGCCGATGTCGGCAGCGCACCAGTAGACCTCGGCCTCGCCGTTTTCGCGGTGGCGGTAATCGAACGTGTATTCGTGGGTCATCGACACCCAGACTGCGTAGCCGCCGGTCGTGTGCAGCACGCCCTTGGGCTTGCCGGTGCTGCCGCTGGTATAGAGGATGAACAGCGGGTCCTCCGCTCCCATCTCCTCGGGCTCGCACTCGGCGGGCTGGCCGTCGGCGAAGGCGCACCATTCGATGTCGCGCCCTTCGACCAGCGGAACGTCGCTGCCGGTATGGCGCAGCATGACCACGCGGCGGACCGCCACTTTCTCCAGCGCGGCGTCGACATTGGCTTTCAGCGGCACCGTGCGGCCCCCGCGCATCCCTTCGTCGGCAGTCAGGACGATGTCGCTCGCGCAGTCGGCAATCCGCCCGGCCAGCGCGTCGGGGCTGAAACCGGCAAAGACGATCGAATGCACCGCGCCGATCCGCGCGCAGGCGAGCATGGCGACGGCCGCCTCGGGCACCATGGGCAGATAGATCGTCACCCGGTCGCCCTTCTTCACCCCGTCGGCGCGCAGCGCGTTCGCGAAGCGGCACACGGCGGCGTGGAGTTCGCGGTAGGTAATCGTCCGGCCCTGCTGCGCCGGATCGTCGGGTTCCCACAGGATCGCCGTCTGGTCGGCCCGGGCGGGCAGGTGCCGGTCGAGGCAGTTCACGCTGAGATTCAGCGTTCCGTCGGCAAACCAGCGGATGCGGAAGTCGGTCGTGTCGAAACTGACGTCCTTTACGGTGCTGAATTTCGTCATCCAGTCGACCCGCATCGCCTCGCCGCGCCAGAAATTCTCCGGATCCTCGATCGAGGCGCGGTACTTCACCCCGTATTCCTCGGGTCCGATCAGCGCGTTGCGGAAGCTTTCGGGGACGGGGTAGGCGGCGTGCTCGCTCATCGTGGCTCCTCTTCCGCCCGAGCCTAACGGGCCGCGCCTGTCAGCGCCAGAGAGCGTTGAGCGCCGGCAGCAGGTGGTCGCGGTGCTCCTCCGGCACGCGGGCGAGAAGCTCGCCTTCGAACCCCTCCACCACCGCCTTGGCGCCGGCCAGCTTGCGCCGTCCCGCGGCGGTCAGGCTGAGGCCCTGGCTCTTGCCGTCGATCGCCTCGCGCCCGATCAGCCCGGCATCCTCGAGCCGCTTGAGGATCGGCACCATGTTCGCCCGCTGGATATCGAGCGCGCGCCCGATCGCACTGGCCGTCGCGCCCGGGTTCTGCGCCACCAGCATCAGGAGCGAGGCGTCGACCTGGCGCAGGTCGAGAGCGGCCAGGCGCGCGGAGAGTTCCGCCGCGGTGGCGTTGGCGGCCCGGCGCAAGGCATAGCCGGGAAATTGGATCAGCGGATCGTCCATCAGAATTGCTATTGCTCATAACAAAGGCTATCGTTATCGGCAATAGCAATCGAACCACATGTCCGTGATTCGCCAACGAGAGGAATTTCGCCATGGCAATGCCGAGCCAACCCGATCCCCGTCCGCAGGAAGACACCGTCAAGGTCGACATCGTCGACGGCGTCGCCTGGGTTTCTTTCAACCGTCCCGACAAGCGCAACTGCATGAGCCCCAAGCTCAACCGGCAGATGCTCAAGGTGATCGAGGAGCTCGAGTTCAACGACGAGGTCCAGGTCCTCGTCCTGACGGGTGAAGGCAGCGCGTGGTCGGCCGGCATGGACCTGCTCGAATACTTCCGCATGGCGGAGCAGGAAGGCCTCCACGCCATCCGCTCCAACCAGCGCGAAGCCTACTCGTGGTGGGAGCGCCTGCGCTGGTACGAGAAGCCGACCGTGGCGATGATCAACGGCTGGTGCTTCGGCGGCGCTTACGGACCGCTGTTCGCCTGCGACCTGGCCTATTGCTCCGACGACGCGCAGTTCGGCCTGTCCGAGATCAACTGGGCGATCCTTCCCGGTGGCGGCGCGAGCAAGGTCGCGGCCGAGCTGCTGGGTTTCCGCGATGCGATGTACCACGCCATGATGGGCGAGAACCTGACGGGGCGCGAAGCGGCCGCCAAGGGGATGGTCAACGAATCGCTCCCGGCCGACAAGCTCAAGGCGCGGGTGCAGGAAGTGGTCGACGTCCTGAAGAAGAAGGACAGCCAGGCCCTGCGCGCCACCAAGTGGGCCGTGCGCCGCGTGCGCGAGATGACCTACGACAACGCCGAGGATTACCTGATCCGCGCGCAGGAAGCGCTCAACCAGTTCGGCGGCATTGCCGCGCGTAAGGAAGCGACCCGCCAGTTCCTCGACGCCAAGACCTTCAAGCCGGGCCTCGGCGCGTTCGACAAGACGCAGGTCAAGGAAGACTGATAGCGCGCCCTCCCGCTTGCGGGAGGGGTCGGGGGTGGGCCAAAGAACCATTGCGGCCGCAAGGCCCACCCCCGCGGCGACCACGCTTGCCCGCGGCCCGAGAATTACCCCTCTTCCCGCAAGCGGAAGGGCGGGCGATGGAGAGAACCCGATGTCCGATACCCGCCGCTTCACCAACGCCCAGATCGACCGCCTCCTGCGGCCCAAGTCCGTCGCGGTGGTCGGCGCGTCGGATCGCCACGGTGCGCTCGGCGCGACCCTGCTCAACAACCTCGTGCAATACGAGTTCAAGGGCGAGGTCTACCCGGTCAACCCGAAGCGCGACGAGTTGCAGGGCCTCAAGGTCTACAAGGACGTCGGCGAGCTTCCCGACGGCGTCGATTGCGCCGTGCTGGCGATCCCGCGGGCCTTCGTCGTCGACACCGTCAGGCAACTCGCCGCCAAGGATTGCGGCGCGGTGGTGATCTACGCGGCCGGCTTTTCCGAAGCGGGCGAGGAAGGCGCGAAGGACCAGGCCGAACTGGCGCGCATCGCGCAGGAGTATGGTATCGTGATCGAAGGGCCCAACTGCCTGGGCTGCACCAACTACGTCGAGCGTATTCCGCTGACCTTCGTCGAAACCAACATGCGCACCCCGCCCGCGGGCCACCGCGCCGTGGGCATCGCCAGCCAGTCGGGCGCGCTTGCGGCGGTGCTGGCGACGACGCTGCATCCGCGCGGCTGCTACGTCAGCACCTCGGTCTCGACCGGCAACGAAGCGGCCAGCGGGGTCGAGGATTACGTCGAATGGCTGGTCGACGATCCGTCGACCCACGTGATCGCGATGTATGTCGAGAACCTGCGCCGTCCCAAGGCCTTCATCGCCGCCGCCCGCCGCGCGCGCGAGGCTGGAAAGCCGATCGTGATTCTGCACCCGGGCAAGAGCAGCAAGGCGGCCGAAAGCGCCGCCACGCACACCGGCGCCATGGCCGGCGATCACGCCCTGATGAAGGCCAAGCTGACGCGCGAGGGCATCATCTTCGCCGACAGCCTGGAAGAACTGGCTGACATCTCGACCATCGCCGTCACCTGCCCAAGCCTGCCCGGCGCCAACATGGCCGTGCTGGGCGAAAGCGGCGCATTGCGAGGCCTGGCCTTCGATCTTGCAGAGGATGTCGGGCTCGACCTGGTCGATCTCAACGACGCGAACAGCCCCAACATCCGCGCGGTGCTGCCCGATTTCGTGCCGGTGTCCAACCCGACCGACATCACGGCGATCGGCTTGTCCGAGCCAGTCATCTACACCAACCTGCTCAAGGCCCTGCTCGACGATGACCGGATCGGCAGCGTCGTCGCCTCGATCATCCAGTCCGACCCGATCACGTCCAAGATCAAGTTCCCGCCGATCCAGGCCGCCATCGACGGCGGCGACCCGGGCAAGCCGCTGGTCTTCGCCGGGGTGGACGAAGGCGCCAACGTGCCGCGCGAATATATCGAGGACCTGCAGGCCGCGGGCATTCCCTGGTTCCCCAGCACCGAGCGCGCCTATCGCGCGATCGCTCGCCTCGCGGACCTTGCGAAGCGCGACCTGACCAACCGGACGCAGGCGCCGCTGACGATTCAGGGCATGGAGACCGTTGCCGGGGTGGTGCCTGAGTACAAAGCGAAGGCGCTGCTGAAGCCGCTCGGCATCGCCTTTCCCGACAGCGAGTTCGCCGCCGATGCCGAGGCTGCCGTCGCCGCTGCCGAGTCCATCGGCTATCCCGTGGTGATGAAGGCGCAGGCTGCCGCGCTCGGCCACAAGTCCGATGCCGGCGGAGTGATCCTGAACCTCAAGTCCGCCAACGAGGTGCGCGAGGCATTCACGCGGATGTACGCCAATGTCGCGGCATACGATGCGTCGATCGCGCTCGACGGCGTGCTGATCGAGAAGATGGGCAAGATGGGCACCGAGATGATCGTCGGCGCCAAGCACGATCCGCAATGGGGTCCGGTCGTTCTCGCCGGTTTTGGCGGGGTAACCGCGGAAATCCTGAAGGACGTGAAGCTGTTCACCACCGATCTCGGCGTCGAGCAGGTCAGGGACGGGCTCCTCACGCTCAAGCAGGCGCCGATCCTCAAGGGCTGGCGCGGTGCTCGCGCGCTCGACGTCGATGCCCTGGCCGAACTGATCGTCCAGATCGGGCGCGTCATGGAAGGCAATCCGCGCATTCGCGAAATCGACCTCAACCCGGTGATCATTCACCCGGCGGGGGAAGGCGTCGCCGCGCTCGACGCGCTGATGCTGGTCGACTGAGGCCGGGCGGGCGATGGAGCGCGTCCGCCTGGGCCGAACGGAGGCTATGGTCTCCGCCGTCGGCCTCGGCTGCGGCGGTCACAGCCGTCTGGGCATGGCGCACGGCGCCACGACCGACGCGGCGGCCGATCTCGTTCGCCGGGCGATCGACTTGGGCATCGACTTCATCGACACCGCCCGGATTTACGGAACCGAGGAAGCGGTCGGGCGCGGGATCGCCGGGCACGACCGAGTAAAGCTTTTCCTCTCCACGAAGTCCTGGGTCGGCAAGGGTCCGCCAGGGGCGCGGGGGGACCACCTGACGGCCAAGGAATTTGCCGCCAACCTCGACGCTAGCCTGCGCGCCCTGGGCACCGATTACGTCGATCTGTTCCATCTCCACGGCGTCGATCCCGCGCAGCTCGATCATGCGATGGACGTGCTGCTGCCGGAGATCCACCGCCAGCGCGATGCCGGCAAGGTGCGCTTCGTCGGCATCACCGAAGTCTTCCGCACCGACACGCGGCACGAGATGCTGGCGAGGGCGCTTCCCACGGGTGCATTCGACGTGGCGATGGTCGGCTTCAACATGCTGAACCAGAGCGCGCGGCGGTCGGTCTTTCCGCTGACCATCGAGCATGATGTCGGCACGCTGATCATGTTTGCGGTGCGCCGGGCGCTGAACTCGGCGGCCAACGCGGCGCAGGTCGTGGCCGAACTGATCGACCGGGGGGAGATCGACCCGGAGCAGGTCAACCCAGCCGACCCGTTCGATTTCCTGGTCGCCGCTCCTGGCGTCCGGAGCCAGGTGGAGGCGGCCTACCGGTTTTGCCGCCACGAGCCGGGCGCCCACGTGGTCCTTACCGGCACGGGAAACCCCGCGCACCTGGAGGAGAACGTCGCGTCGATCCTCGCACCGCCGCTGCCGCAGCAGGTGCTCGACCGGTTGGATGCGGTCTTCGGCACGATCGTCAGCGCGTCGGGCGAGTAACCCCGCGCGGGGCTCAGTATTCGAACCTGTTGCGCACGAGGCTGTATTCGATCCGGATGCGCACCCATTCCCCGACCTGATACTTGCCGCCGATCATCGGCGGGCGGACGCGGAACTGCCAGGCGGCGGCGAGGACTGCGCGCGCCATGTCGGACCCGGCGGGAAACTCGCCT
This sequence comes from Tsuneonella sp. HG222, assembly GCF_053819185.1. Classification (NCBI taxonomy): domain Bacteria; kingdom Pseudomonadati; phylum Pseudomonadota; class Alphaproteobacteria; order Sphingomonadales; family Erythrobacteraceae; genus Tsuneonella; species Tsuneonella sp. HG222. The sequence goes on from NZ_JBSOQZ010000001.1 coordinate 847,251, forward strand.
TCCGCCACGCAATCGTCGACCCGCCAGTCGGCCACGGTGCGGCAGTTAATGATCGCCCAGCCCGGCTGCGCCGTCGACAGGTAGCCCCGCAGCTCGCTGTCGTTCGGGCGGCGGAACCAGGCCGCGGCATAAAGCGGCTGGCCGTTGGGCGCGGTTCCGACGCGCCGGGAATCCGGCTGGCGCGCGGGCACCTGGGGGCCATAGTTGCTCGCGCCCGGCGGTACCGGCTGGATCGGGCGCGGGGCGGTGGCCGGGGCGGGAGTGGTTGGAGACGGCGAGGGCGGGGGCGCGGGCGTCGGCGCGACGGGAATGATCGCGGCCGGGGTTGGGGTCGGCATGGGCGGCGGCGGGGGTGGAGTCAGCGGCGATGGTCGCGGGGCGCTCTCGATCGACGGCTCGGGCATGTCTGGGTCGGGCGGAGTAGGCTCCGAAAAATCGCGCGCGTCGAAGGTCGTGACGTCCTGCACCGGGACCGATGGCGGCTTGATCCCCTGCCCGAGCGTGAGGAGCGCAAGCAGAATAATCAGTTCGAGCAGCAGCGTGACGACCACTGCGGTCACGCGCCGACCGCGCTCGGTCTCGAATGGTTGGGTCAGGCGATCGGGAAGCACGCAGCGCCCATACCCAAGCACGGCAGCCGGCGCGAGGGGTCGGTTCAGGCGGTGAACAAATCGGCGAGCTGGGCGGCGGGGCCGAGGACGTCTCCCGGCAAGGTCATGCAATTGCTGCCAAGCGCGATCGACAAGCCCTCTGCCGGATAGACGACCAGCACCGCTCTCCCTCCCGGTGTCGCCCCGGCATGGTGCCACCGCAGGCGGCCGGAGCTGTCGTGATCGATCCTCCACCCCAGGCCCAGCGGGGGGCTCGCGTCGGTTTTCTCGGTGACCGGGGTGAACAACACCGTGCGCTCTGCGGCAGTCAGGAGGCTGGTCGGCCCTTCGATCAGCGCAGCGCCGAACCGGGCGATGTCCGGCATGCTGGCGAGGTAACCCGCGCCCGCCCAACAGTAGGCCGGATTGATCGGCGGCGCGTTCGTCCATCCTTCGTCTGCCGCTTCTAGGGCGGCATCAGGGAACTGCGCCAGCATCATCTTCCGCTCGCTCGCCGGGACGTAGCCGCGCACCCGCCCCGCAATCAGTTGCGCCGGCCGGTCGGGACAGAGCGTGGGAAGGTCGAACACCCGCACGACTTCGTGATCAATTAGTTCGAGGAAGGGCCGACCGGCTGCGGCCGCCATGACCAGCGAGGCGAGCGAGTAGCCCCACGATGAATAGCTGACCCGCGTGCCCGGTACGGCAACCAGATCGTCGTCGATGAACGCTGTCAGGATATCCTGGTCGGACCACCGAGTACGGTTGAAGATCGGGCCGCCGGGTTGGTCGGGCGCGAGGTCCTTGCCAGTGTAGTGCCGCACGCCGCCGCGATGGGTCAGCAACTGTCTAAGCGTCGTCTGGCGATGGTGTTGCGAAAGGCCAGGCAGATAGTCGGAAATGGGCGCTTGGAGGTCTAGCATTCCGCGCACAGCAAGGCGGGCGGCTGCGGTCGCGGTGATGATCTTGCTTACCGAGCCGATGCGAAACAGATGCCCATCATGCGCCGGGGAGCCGAGTTCCATGTCGGCAATCCCGGACGCGCTGGACCACACTTCGCCGCCCGGCTTCGCCACGGCGACCGCAAAAGCCGGTGCGCCCGAAGACGCAAGCAACGCGTCGGCCCATGATTTGAGGAATGCTTGGTGTGTTGGCACTGCAATACACTATGCAATGCCCGGCGTGCTTACAAGCGAGCTAGTGGGCGGCTTCGCGCGCGGCCTCTCCCAGAACCTCGATCAACTGGCTGGGTGGGCAGGGCTTCGAACAGGCCCACGCATCCGGATAACGAGCCGATATTTCGGGCGGAGAGACATGCCCGGAATGAAAGATGATCGGTACGCCGGCCTGACTCAGCGCGTCGGCCAGCGGATAGACCTCACCATCGGCGGTGTTGATGTCCAGGATCGCGAAGTCCGGCATTGTCCGGTCGATCGCGCAGAAGGCGTTGCGCGTATCCGCATAGGGGCCGTCCACCTCGTAACCAAGGTCGCGGACGGTTTCCGAAAGGTCGAGTGCGACGATGAATTCGTCCTCCACCACCAGGACGGTGGGTCGTTCAACCTGGCTCATGACAGCATTTCCGTTCCTGTAGCACACCCGTGCCGATCAGCGGCATTAACCAACGATAGGCTGGAGATTCGGTTCCAGCGGTCTGGCCGTTGTTTTGCGGACCGGAAGCGCGCGGGGCTAGAGTTTTCCGAACGTCGCCTGGTAACCGGCGAGGTCGGCGTTCGCCAGTAACCTGGCCTGCGCGCGCCAGTCGTCGCGGCGGATGCGGCCGGAAAACCGCCCCAGCGCCGCGTCGATCCGGTCGACATCGGCTTCGGTCCATTCGGCGATCTGGGCGTAAGTCGTCACACCCATCTCGTGCAGCAGCGCTTCGACCTTGGGACCGAGCCCCTTGATGCGCTTGAGATCGTCGCCGCGCTGCGCCGGATCGGCGGCCGCCGCCACGGCCGCGCCGACGCCGGCGAGCCCGTCCGGCGTGGCGGGTGGTAAAGCGGCCGCGGGCGCGGCGTCGATCAGCGCCTGGTTGCGCCGGGCGGGACCGTCTTCGGCAGGCCTTGGTTCGCGGGTGATCGCCGTCTTGCGATTGGCCGCAATGAGCCACCAGGCGACGAGAATCGCCACGACCAGCGCCAGTACCGCGACGATCCAGTTCTCGGTTAGGACTTGCATCGTGCTTTCCTAGCCGTCCTGCCCCGCGTCCGTCGAGGGGTCGGCTTGCTTGCGGAACAGTACGCGGTCCTCCGGCCCGAAGCCGCGTCGCCAGATGATCCAGCCATAGGCCCCAAGGATGGCCGGAACGCCGAACACGAGCTCGGCCCATTCGGGCAGGAGGATCGCCACCTGCCCAACAAGGACGGCCGCGGCGGCTGCCCAGACCAGCGCCCAGCGCCAGTTGTTGATCGGCCGCTGCAGGATGCGCGAGAGCATGACCGCCTTGATCAGCGACGACACGCCCAGCGCGATCATCAACGAGGCAGCGGCGGCGCCGCCCAGCCAGGAGTCGGGCAGGCCTTGTGCCTGGATGATAAGCATGGCGGCGATGGTCAGCCCGGCCTGCAGCGCGATGGTCGCCACGCTGACCGCCAGGTTCCTCATGCGCGCGACGTAGATCAGCGCGGCTTCCGCCACGACGGCGGTTGCAGCGACGACCTCTGCCGCCAGCAGGAAGCCCAGTGCCGCCGTTCCGCCGACGAAATTGGGGCCGACGAGGCCCATGATCGCCTCGCCCGGGATGCCCAGTGCAAGGGCGACGCCGCCCTGCACGGCGGTGATCCAGAAACCCACCTGGCAGACCTGCTTGGCGATCGCGGCGAAGTCCTTCACCTTAAGCGCGCGCGTGATCACCGGGCCGAGGATCGGCTCGAAGCTGGTCTTCAGCTTCTGTGGCAGGCTCGCCACCTGCTGGGCGACGTAATAGATACCGACCGTTGCCGGGGTGGCGAACAGGCCCAGGATGAAGATGTCGAGCCGGCGCGTTCCCCATTCGATGGCGTCGGCCGTCGCCAGCGGCAGCGCTCGCATCGTCAGGCGGCCCATCGCGGCAGGTTTCGGCCGCCAGCCCTTCGGCGCCCCGTAGGTGCGCATGAACGACCACAGGCCGGTCGCCAGCCCGGTGTAGATCGACGCGAGATAAGCCATCGACAGCCCGGATTCCGGGATCAGGAAATAGAACACCCCGGCGCCGATCGACAGCGTCCACGGGAGGACGATCGAGCGGGCCCGCACGCTCGTGGCGATGTCGAAGCGGTAGGCCTGCGCGGCAAGGACGATCTCGGTCAGCGCATATCCGGGGATCGCCAGCACGATGAGGCGGTCGAGTTGGGTGTACTCGCCGCTCGGGAACAGCGGTGCCGGGACGAACCAGAAGAAGACCGCCGCGGCGAGCCCGGCCAGGGTGGCGACGAGCATCCCATCGTACACGACATTGGCCGGATGGGTGTCGGGCTCCTCGGTCAATCGCTGCGCGAGGCCCCGCTTTTCGCCCATCGAGCATACGAGGCCGACGATCTCGACCACTACCAGCGCGGAGGCGTAGCGCCCGAGCGCCGCGGCCCCGTAAAGGCGCCCCGCGATGAACAGGAACGGCAACATCCCCACCAGCCGCAAGAGGAAGCCGACGAAGTTCTGCTGCCCGCCCTTGGCCAGCGCGGCGATGTCGCCGGATTGCTTGTCGTTCAAGCCGCGGGGCCTTCCGAAGTCAGCGGCCGGGCGAGCAGGTCGGACACGACGTCGCGAGCCGAAGCGCCGCCCAGCAGCCGGTGGACGGCGCCGGTAAGGGGCATGACGACGCCGTGGCGCGCGGCCAGTTCGACCAGTACGGGGGCAGTGTGCGCGCCTTCGGCAACAGTGCGCCGGTCGGCCATCAGGGTCTCGACCGAGTGCCCTTCTCCCAGCGCCTTGCCGAGCGAGAAATTCCGGCTCGAGGTGGATGAGCAGGTAAGCACCAGGTCGCCCAACCCGCACAGGCCGGCAAGCGTGTCGCGCTCCGCGCCAAGCGCCTCGCCGAAGCGGAGCATCTCGGCGTAACCGCGAGCGATCAGCGCGGCGCGGGCGTTCTGGCCAAGACCAAGGCCGTCGACCACGCCGCAGGCGATGGCGAGGACGTTCTTGACCGCCCCGCCGATCTCCGCCCCGGTGACGTCGTCGGAGTAATAGGGGCGGAAGCTCGCCCGCGCGACGACCGGGCTAAGCCGATCCCATTGCTCGCGCCCGCCGCCGCAAGCCAGCGTCACCGCCGTCGGCAAGCCGGCGGCGACTTCATGCGCGAAGGTCGGGCCGGACAGGACGGCGACGTCGCTGTGCGGAGCCGCGGCACGGGCGACGTCGTTCATCAGCCGCCCGGTGCCCGCCTCGATCCCCTTGGAGCACAGGACCAGGTCGCGCGGATGACGCGCCATGGTGCCCAGGACCGCGCCCAGGTGCTGCGCCGGCGTCACCACCAGCAGTACTTCGCATCCGGCCATGTCGCCGGTATCGCCCGTCGCTCGGATGCTCTGCGCCAATCTGGCCGAGGGGAGGAACAGCGAGTTGGTATGCGCGGCGTTGATTTCCGCTACCAGTTCGGGCTCGCGCGCCCAGATCAGGACCTCGCGCCCGTCGCTGGCGAGCATCTGGGCGAGGGCCGTGCCCCAGGCACCCGCGCCCAGGACGCCGACGGATCCACCCGGTGTCATGCCTTGACCCCCGCCCCGCGAACCGGCTCCGCGTCGGGATCGAGCGGCCAGCGCGGCCGTGCGACGAAATCGAGCGGATCACTCTGGCCGAGCCGTTCGATCCCGGCCCAAGCGATCATCGCGGCATTGTCCGTGCACAGCGCCGGGGGCGGGGCGACGAAGCGCAGGCCGTGGCCACGCGCGATGCTTTCGAGCGAGGCGCGGATCCGCGCGTTGGCCGCGACGCCGCCGGCGACGACCAAGGCGGTGACCTCGTCCATGCGCGCCAGCGAGCGTCGCAGGCGATCCTCGATGCTCTCGATCGCAGCCTGCTGAAAACTTGCGGCAATGTCGGCGGCGGAATGGATGCCGCTTTGATGCGCGCGCAGGACCGCGCTCTTGAGCCCGGCGAATGAGAAGTTCGGATCCCGGCTGCCCTTGAGCGGGCGCGGCAGAGGCACGGCATGCGGATTGCCGCTCTGCGCCAGCCGCTCGACCGCCGGGCCGCCGGGATAACCCAGGCCGAGGATTTTCGCGGTCTTATCGAACGCTTCGCCAAGAGCATCGTCGATCGTAGTAGCGAGCCGCTGGTATTGCCCGACCCCGGCCACCCGCAGGATCTGGCAGTGGCCGCCCGAAACCAGCAGCAGGGCGTAGGGAAAGGCGAGCGTAGGGTCGGCCAGGCGCGGGCTCAGCGCATGGCCTTCGAGGTGGTTGATCGCGATCAGCGGCCGGTCGCTGGCCATCGCCAGCGCCTTGGCCGTCACCAGCCCGACGATGACCCCGCCGATCAGCCCGGGCCCGGCGGTAGCGGCAATCGCGTCGCACTGCGCGAGCGAAACCCCCGCGTCGGCCAGCGTCGCCTCGATCAGCGGGGCGAGCCGTTCGGCGTGGGCGCGCGCGGCGATTTCCGGGACCACCCCGCCATAGGGGGCATGTTCCGCTTCCTGGCTGGCGATGCGCTGGGCAAGGATGCGCCGCTCGCCGTCGACCAGTGCGGCGGCGGTCTCGTCGCAACTGCTTTCGATGCCGAGGACCAGAGACATGGCGGGTTCCCCTGCCTGCAATCGCGCATTAGGGCAAGCGAACGCGATGGCTCCTTCTCCGCAAATCCGCCTCGGCACCCGGCGTTCTCCCCTTGCGATGGCGCAGGCCGAGGAGACCCGCGCCCGCCTGTGCGCGGCGCATGGGTGGGCCGAAGGCGACGTCGAGCTTGTCCCGGTCGTCGCCAGTGGCGACAGGGTGCAGGACCGGCCGCTGTCGGAGATCGGCGGCAAGGCGCTGTGGACGCGAGAGCTCGACCAGTGGCTAGGCGAGGGGCTGATCGATGCGGCGGTCCATTCGCTGAAGGACGTCGAGACGATCCGGCCGCCGGAACTGGTCATTGCCGCCGTCCTGCCCCGCGCCGACAAGCGGGACGTGCTGCTCGGCGCGGCGACCATTCGCGCTCTACCGCAAGGTGCCCTGGTCGGCACCGGCGCCCCGCGACGGACGGCGCAACTGCTCCATGCCCGGCCGGACTGCAAGGTCGTGTCGCTGCGCGGCAATGTCGCCACCCGCATGGCCAAGCTGGCCGCCGGCGAGGTGCAGGCGACTTTCCTTGCCGCCGCGGGGCTCCAGCGCCTCGGCGAACACGGCGTTGGCCATCCGCTGGAGGCGGAGGACTGGCTGCCGGCGCCGGCCCAGGCAGCCATCGGCATCGAATGCCGCGCCGACGATGCGCGGGCCCGCGATCTGCTCGCCGCCATCGACCATGCTCCGAGCCGGGCCGAGGTCGAGGCCGAACGGGCTCTCCTCGCCGCGCTCGGCGGATCGTGCCACAGCCCGATCGCGGTCCTGTGCGACCTTGCCGACGGGCATCTGCGCATGCGAGCCGCACTCTACAGCCCCGACGGGGCCGAGATCGTGAACGGCCAGGCGACCTTCCCGCTAGGCGACGGCGGAAGTCCGGCACGTCTCGCGGCCGACCTTCTCGCCCGCGCCACGCCCGGGATCGCGGCGCACTTTACCGGCGCACCGTGACCTTGCCGGTCATCGCCATCCGGCCGCAGCCCGGATGTCGCCAGACGGCCGCCGCCGCCGCGGAGCTTGGCCTCGCCGTTGCCTGCCATCCGCTGTTCGCCATCGGCGCCGTTGCGTGGACCATCCCTGAGGGGCCGTTCGACGGTTTGCTCGTCGGCAGCGCCAACGCGATGCGGCATGGCGGAGCCGGGCTCGATCGCCTGACCGGCCTGCCGGTGCACGCGGTAGGAGAGGCGACCGCCGCCGCAGCCCGGGAGCGAGGTTTCGCGACGCCGACGATCGGCAGCGGGGGCCTCCAGGGTGTGCTCGATGCGCTGGCCGGCCAACGCATGCGGCTGCTGCGTCTGGCCGGGGAGGAGCGAGTCCCGCTGGCGCCACCGGCGGGCATCGCGATTACCGAAGTCGTCGTCTACAGGTCCGAAGCCCTCGCCATCGATGGTAACCTGGACGCCATTCTGCGCTCCGGCGCGGTGATACTCCTGCATTCGGCAGCAGCCGCGACGCACTTTGCATCGGAATGCGACCGCCTGACAATCCCTCGCCGGGCGATCGGCCTGGCCACGCTTGGTCCGCGCATCTCTGACGCGGCGGGGCAGGGGTGGGGGGCAGTCGCCACGTCCGCCGAGCCCAGCGATGCCGCACTGTTGGCTTTGGCCCGTAAGTTGTGCCATGACCCGTTCCCGGGGTGAGACGAGCGCCAAACGGCGCCGAATGGGTCGCGAAGGAACGCAATGGACGCCAACCACGGCAGCATAGCGCGCGCACAGGCGCAACGAACCGGCAAGCGGGGCCTGGGGCTCGGCATGATCGGCGTGGCGCTCGCGCTCATCCTGGCGGTGCTCGCCGTGATATGGTGGCGGGGATATGGCACCGGCGATCTGGTCCGGATCGTAGACGAAGCGCCCGCTGCGGTTGCAATACAGCCGTCCCCTCCGATGCCCAGCGCCAGCACTACTGCCCGGCAGGACGCGGCCCAGGTCGCGCGGGTCGTAGAGCAGCAAGGCGGGCTCGACAGCCGGGTCGCAGCCATGGAGCAGCGGATCGCCAATCTCGACCTGCAGACGCAGGCCGCCGCCGGGAACGCCGCCCGGGCCGAGGGTCTGCTGATTACGTTCGCCGCCCGCCGGGCTGTCGATCGCGGTCAGCCGCTCGGCTATCTCGGCGACCAGCTACGCCTCCGGTTCGGCGACGCCCGGCCCAATGCCGTGAACACGGTCCTCGATGCCTCGGAGCAGCCGGTCACGCTCGACCAGCTTGTCGCCAAGCTCGACGGGCTTGCCCCGGCGCTTGCCACTGCGACGCCCCGCAACGGCATGATGAGCTGGCTCGGCAACGAACTTTCGAGCCTGTTCGTCGTTCGCCGCGAGGATACGCCTTCGCCGCAACCGCAGCGGCGGCTGGAGCGAGCCCGGATGTTCCTGCAAAGCTCGCGGGTCGAGGCGGCCATGGCCGAAGTGCGCAACCTGCCCAACGCCGCCAGCGCGCGCGAGTGGCTGGCGGAAGCCGACCGCTATGCCCGTGTCCAAAGGGCGCTCGACCTGCTGGAAACGACGGCGATCCTGGAATCGCGCGGCTTGAAGGATGGCGCGGGCAACCCGGTCGAACAGCTGAGCCCGGCGACCTAGCCTTTCAGCAATTCCGGCATCTCGCCGCTCATTCCCCTGGCCTCGTCCATGAACCAGCGCTTGAGCGCGGGGGTGCGCTGGACCGCGCCCATGCCGAGCCGGCGGACCGCGCTGGGCAGCTTTCCCGGAATGCCGAACAGCCAGGTGAGGCCGTCGGTCGCCAGCGAGACCGAGAAGGCATCGAGCGAGCGCCACTTCTCGTAGCGCGCCAGCACCTGCGCGTCGCCCGGATCGAGCCCAAGCCGCATCCCGTCGGCAATGACCTGGACCAGCGCGCCCACGTCGCGCAGTCCGAGGTTGAGACCTTGGCCCGCGATCGGGTGAATGCCGTGCGCCGCGTCGCCGACCAAAGCCAGGCGGCGCTCCACGATGCGGGCCGTGTGCTGGAAGCTCAGCGGGTAGGAGGATCGGGGGCCGTTCACCGCGACCGCCCCGAAGATGCCGTGCATGCGCTTTGCCGCTTCGGCGACGAAGGCGCGGTCGGACAGGGCCAGGATGCCGGCGGCGTCCTTCTCGGCGACCGTCCAGACCAGCGCGCTGCGATGTTCGCCGCCCGGCTCGTCGCGCAGGGGCAGCAGGGCGAAGGGACCGGCAGGATAGAAGATCTCCCACGCAACCCCGTCATGCGGTTTTTCGTGGGTCAGGCCGGCGATGATCGCGCGGTGCCTGTAATCCCATTTGGCCAGCTTGAGGCCGGCCTCTTCGCGCGTTGGGGAGAAGCGGCCTTCGGCTGCGACCATCAGGCTGGCGGACAGAACCTCGCCGCTGGAGAGCGTGGCGGAGACGCCGTGTTCGCCGCGCTCGCGCGAGACGACCGTCGCACCGGAGTGCCAGGCGATCAGTGGCTCGTCCTTCGCCGCCTCGAACAGCGCGAGGCGGAGATCGCGGTTGGCGAACATGCGCCCCAGGGTGCCCTCGTGCGGCTCGGGCGTGAAATCGATCCGGCCCGGCTTCATGCCGTCGGTCACCGCGATCGAGGCGATCGGACAGCCGAGCGGTTCGAGGCGATCGGCCACGCCGATGTTGCCGAACAGGTTCCAGCTCGCGGTGGAAATCGCGCTGGCCCGCCCGTCGAAGCCTTCCGCCGTCAGCTCGGCCGGATCGGCCCGGTCGACGACATGGCTGGCGATCCCCTTCCTCGCCGCCGCAAGGGCCAGGGTCATGCCCACCAGACCGCCGCCGAGGATCAGGAGTTCGCGCCGGGGATTGGACTTGTCGCTCATCGTCGCCAGCCGTAGAGCGTGCGCCACCATGCACGCAAGACGAATGCTCGCAATCGTAGCCCTGATCTGGGCCGCGCTGTGGTCGGCCGGGGCCCTGGCCCAGACCAATCACATGAAGGCCGAACTTCTCGCCGAAGGGCCGGTCCAGCCGGGCCGCACCCTCACGCTGGCATTGCACTTCACGCCCGAGCCGACGTGGCACGGTTACTGGCAAAACCCCGGCGACGCGGGACTGGGCATGGAGCTGGAATGGTCCCTGCCGCCGGGCTGGAAGGCGGGTCAGCCGCAATATCCCGTGCCGCACAAGCTGGTCATCGCCGGGCTGATGAACCACGTCTACGAAGGCGATTACGCGGTGCTCGTGCCGATCGAGGTCCCGGCGGGTGCTGCTGTCGGCAACCTCGCGCCGATCGGGCTCAAGGCCGATCTGCTGGTCTGCACCGACAAGATCTGCGTCCCCGAGACCAAGGAGCTGACGCTCGACCTGTCGACCGTGACCGGGCGCAATACCCTGTTCGACGGGTGGCGCGCCGCCATCCCGGCTGAGCTCGACCAGAAGGGTGCATTCGAGGCCGGGGGCGATGTGCTGCGCCTGGCGATCCCGCTGCCCGCCTCGCTCGGTCTGGGGCAGCCGCACGTGTTCCTCGATCAGCCGCAGACCATCGACTACGTCGCGGCGCAGGCGTTCTACCGTGACGGCGATACGCTGGTGGTCGAGATCCCGCGCAAGGGCATTGCCGAGAGCCCTGGGGCGCTGTCCGGCATTCTCGATTTCGGCCAGGCAGGCTCCGGCGCGGGGCAGGGCATCCGCTTCGCTGCGGCGCCAGGCGAGGTGCCGACCGGCGGCACGCCCATCGGCGGGGGGAGCGCCGGTGCGTTCGGTTCGATCTGGCTGCTGCTGGGCGCGGCGCTGCTCGGCGGGCTGATCCTCAACGTCATGCCCTGCGTCTTCCCGATCCTCAGCCTCAAGGCGCTGAGCCTTGCTCGCGCGGGCGAAAGCGAGGCGGACGCCCGGTCGGAAGGGCTGGCCTACACGGCCGGGGTCATCCTCGCGGTCCTGGCGCTCGGCGTCGTCCTGCTGGCGCTGCGCGCGGCGGGGGAGCAGGTCGGCTGGGCCTTCCAGCTGCAGGAGCCGGGCGTCGTGGTTGCGCTGCTCGTGCTGGCGACGGCGATCACCGCCAACCTGGCGGGCATGTTCGAATTGCCTTCGCTGTCGATCACCCAGAGCGGCGGCAAGTCGAGCGCGTTCGCCACCGGGCTTCTGGCGGCCTTCGTCGCCACGCCGTGCACCGGCCCGTTCATGGCTGCGGCGATGGGTGCGGCGCTGCTGCTGCCGTGGTGGCAGGGACTGCTGCTCTTCGCCGCGCTCGGCCTGGGTCTGGCGCTGCCGTTCCTGCTGCTCGGGTTCGTTCCACCCTTGCGCAGGATGCTGCCGAGGCCCGGCGCGTGGATGGACACCTTCAAGAAGGTCATGGCGGTACCGATGGGCCTGACCGCGCTGGCACTGGCCTGGCTGTGCTGGCAGATCGGCGGCGCAACCTTTGCGTTGGTGGCGCTTGCCGTCGCGCTCGCCGCCGTTGTCCTGCTGGTCAGGGTCGGGCGCCAACAACGCGGCGGCAAGGCCGGGTGGCAGCTCGCCGGGGCCGGCATGGGCGCCTTGCTGCTGGTTGCCGTGCTGGCCGTGCCGCGCACTGCCGAGCAGCCGACGCCGAGCGGCGCAGCCGAAGGGCTGATCGCCGCACAGCCGTTCAGCGAGGCCGCGCTGGCCGAGGCGCGGGCTTCCGGCAAGCCGGTGTTCGTCTGGTTCACCGCCGACTGGTGCCTGACCTGCAAGGTCAACGAAGGCGTCGCCATCGAGCGCGAGGCCACAAAGGCTGCCTTCGAAAAGGCAGGTGTGGTCCCCCTGGTCGGCGACTGGACGGTGCGCGACCCGGCGATCACCCGCTTCCTCACCGCGCAGGGCGTCGCCGGAGTGCCGCTGTATCTCTGGTATCCGGCCGACGGCGAGGCGCAGCAACTGCCGCAGGTGCTCACCCCCGATACGCTGGTCGAACTCGCGGCGGCTGGCTGATCCAACCGCCCGCCCTGCGTATTGCCGATGGCGGGCAGAACCACGCTTCGCGCGGCGGAAGGTGACACGAAGTATACACCCGAACCCAACAGGAACAACGCAAGGCAAGCGACGGAAAAGGCAGGATAAAGCTGCGCAGACGACATGCCTTGTACCAAGCACGCCAGGCACTCTGTAGGAAAGTGAATTCGGCCCGAGTGGTCGCGATGCGCCGGGTCTAGCCTTCGACTCCGCCCGTCGCTTCCAGCGCTTCTGCTTCCACCGGCCGTTCCACATCGCCGCCCTTGCGGCACCAGTCGACGAACTGGCCGGGCAGGCGGCTGCCGGCGATCATCAGGCTGCCAGCGCCGGGCAGGGTCGCCTCGATCTCGCGCGGGCCGGTGAAGACCTCGAGCAGGGCGTCGTCGGCCGGCACCTCGCCCTCCCACCGCCATTCGCCGTCGGCGAGCCTGGCGTCGACCTTGAAGCGCGAGATCGTGCCATTGCCGAGCACCGGGAACAGTGCCTTCTGCCCCGGCCGCACGGTCACGTGGCGGATGATCCGCATGGTCGGCGGCTTGGCCCGCACCTGGCAGGCCAGCGAGAGCCAGGGTTTGCTCCCAGGTTTGCCGAAGTCGATCGACTGGCCGTTTGCCGCCACCGTCCATTCGGCCCCCGTCGTGTCGGGTGAATCGAGCGGTTTGTCGCCCGGCCCGGCATCGCCGAGCACGATCCGCTGGGCTTTGGCGGGCGCCTGCTGCGCGCGATCGCACCCCGCGAGAAGCGATGAAATCGTCAACGCAAGAAAGAACGACCGGAGCATGGCCAGCCCCTAGCGGGCCGCCGCACGCCGGGTAAAGCACGCGCGAGGTTTATTCACGGGGTCCGGCGCGGCGGTGCGCCCCGTCAACGCCCCCACTTGCGCTGCGTCTTGCCGAAACGCGTCTTGCGGGTGCCGGGCTTGCCTTCGTTGCTGCGGCCGACCAGCGGCGCCTTCTTCTCGCTGTCCGGCAGGCCGAGCTCGTCGGCTTCCAGGCGGCGAATTTCGTCGCGCAGCCGCCCGGCCTCCTCGAACTCCAGGTCGGCGGCGGCAGTGCGCATCCGCTTTTCCAGGTCCTCGATGTAGGCGCGCAGGTTGTGACCGACGAGGTTGTTGCGCTCCGGATCGCCGGTGTCGATCAGCACCCCGTCGCGGCTCGCGGTGTGGGCCACGATGTCCTGAATGCCGCGGATGATCGTGGTCGGGGTGATCCCGTGCTCGGCGTTGTACTCTTCCTGCTTCGACCTCCGGCGCTCGGTCTCGGCCATGGCGCGTTCCATGCTGCCGGTGATGCGGTCGGCATAGAGGATGACCTTGGAATCCACGTTGCGCGCGGCGCGCCCGATGGTCTGGATCAGCGAGGTCTCGGACCGCAGGAAACCTTCCTTGTCGGCGTCGAGAATGCACACCAGACCGCATTCCGGAATGTCGAGCCCTTCGCGCAGCAGGTTGATGCCGATCAGCACGTCGTAAACCCCGAGCCGAAGGTCGCGGATCAGCTCGATGCGTTCGAGCGTCTCGACGTCGGAGTGCATGTATCGCACGCGCACGCCCTGTTCGTGCATGAACTCGGTCAGGTCCTCCGCCATGCGCTTGGTCAGGGTGGTGACGAGCGTGCGATAGCCCTTCTGCGCGGTCGCCTTGCACTCCGCGATGCAGTCCTGCACCTGGTCCTCGACCGGACGGATCTCGACCGGCGGGTCGATCAGGCCGGTGGGCCGGATGACCTGTTCGGCGAAGACGCCGCCGGTCTGCTCCATCTCCCAGCTACCCGGCGTGGCGCTGACGGCGAAGGTCTGCGGGCGCATCGCGTCCCATTCGTTGAAGCGCAGCGGGCGGTTGTCGATGCAGCTCGGCAGGCGGAAACCGTATTCGGCCAAGGTCAGCTTGCGGCGGTGGTCGCCCTTGGCCATCGCGCCGATCTGCGGGACCGTCTGATGGCTTTCGTCGACGAACAGCAGCGCGTTGTCGGGCAGGTATTCGAACAGGGTCGGCGGCGGTTCGCCCGGCAGGCGCCCGGTCAGGAAGCGGCTGTAATTCTCGATCCCGTTGCAGCTGCCGGTGGCGGCGATCATCTCCAGATCGAAATTGGTCCGCTGTTCCAGCCGCTGGGCTTCGAGCAAGCGGCCTTCGGCGTGCAGTTCCTTCAGCCGTTCCTCCAGCTCGAACTTGATGGCCGCGCTGGCCTGTTTCATCGTCGGCCCGGGTGTGACGTAGTGGCTGTTGGCGTAGACGCGCACGCTGGCAAGACTGGCGCCCTTCACGCCGGTGAGCGGATCGAACTCGCTGATCTCCTCGATCTCGTCGCCGAAGAAGCTGATCCGCCACGCGGTGTCTTCCAGGTGGCTGGGAAACAGCTCGAGACTGTCGCCGCGCACGCGGAAGTTGCCGCGCTGGAAGGCGGCATCGTTGCGCTTGTACTGCAACGCCACCAGCTTGCGAATGATCTCGCGCTGGTCCTCGCTCGACCCCTTCTTCAGATCGAAGATCATGGCCGAGTAGGTCTCGACCGAGCCGATGCCGTAAAGGCAGCTGACCGATGCCACGATGATCACGTCGTCGCGTTCGAGCAGCGCGCGGGTGGCCGAATGGCGCATCCGATCGATCGCCTCGTTCACCGAGCTTTCCTTCTCGATGTAGGTGTCCGAGCGCGGGACGTAGGCTTCCGGCTGATAGTAGTCGTAGTAGCTGACGAAATATTCGACCGCGTTGTTCGGGAAGAAGCTCTTGAACTCGCCATAGAGCTGCGCGGCGAGAATCTTGTTGGGCGCGAGCACGAGGGCGGGGCGTTGCAGTTCCTCGATCACCTTGGCCATGGTGAAGGTCTTGCCGCTGCCGGTCACGCCCAGCAGCACCTGGGTCTGTTCCCCGTCGCGCGCACTGGCGGTCAGCTCGGCGATCGCGCCGGGCTGGTCCCCGCTGGGGCTGTAGTCCGAGACCAGCTCGAACCTGCGCCCGCCCATGCTCTTGTCGGGCCGCGCCGGCTTGTGGGGGACGAATTTTTCGGAAGTGTCGGGCTCTTCCAGCCCTCTGCGGATGACGAGTTCGGCCATGCCCGGCATATGGGGCGGTGAAAGTCCGGGTGCAATGCGTTGGCAGCCGCGCCCGGGGTCGTTACCCTGTCGGCCCAAGACACCCGGCGTCCAGGAGACTTCCATGCATCGCCTCGCCCTCCTCGCCGCCCTGCCGGTGGCGCTGGCCGCCTGTTCGGACGGCGGCGCGGACTCCGATGCCGACGGCCGGATCACCCAGGGGGAGGCGACCGCCGAAATGGAACAAGGCCCCGACATCGCCCTGCAGCCCGGACAATGGGAGCAGTCGGTCTCGTTCACCGAGATCGAGATGCCCGGCGCGCCCGAGGCGCTCAAGCAGATGATGCAGCAGAGCATGACCGCCACGATCACTTCCGACACCTGCCTTGCGCCCGGCGACGTCGAGCGCCCGGGCGCCGGCTTCTTCGCGGGCGAGGGCAACGGGGAATGCACGTACGAGGAGTTCGATCGGACCGGCAATCACCTGAAGATGCGCATGACCTGCGCCGAGGGCGATGCGAGCAACACGATCGCCATGGAAGGCGACATCGGCGAGGCCGAATATGCCTTCGATCTCACCACCACGGTCAACGGCGCGCCGCAGGGGCCGATGACGATGAAGGGCAAGATTGCCGCAAGACGGGTGGGCGAATGCGCCAGCTGATCGTCCTGGCCGCGGCCGCGGGGCTCTCCGGCTGCGGGTCCGGCCCCGACGATGCACAGGTCCTGGCCGAAGCCGGACGGCTGGCCGAGCCGCTGCCCGGGCTCTACCGGTCGACGACGACGCTCGAGAGCTATGAAATGCCGGGCGCCGCGATGGACCAGGCGCAGATTGCCCGCCGCAGGATGGAGATCGAACCCCAGGTGCGCGAGTACTGCCTGACGCCGGAAGAGGCGGCGGGCGGCTTCCGCCGGATGCTGGCGGACATGCAGGACGGCGATTGCGCGATCGAACGGTTCGAGACGCTCGACGGCCGCCTGAGCGCCGCGATGCGCTGCGCGGGCGAGAATGCCATCGTGTCGCATATCGCCATGAGCGGGGAGGCCGATCCCGAACGCTCGAACATGACGCTTGCCATCGAGCAGCAGGGCGATGCGCTGCCGGGCGGGTCGGTGCGGATGCGCATGAACGTGCGGAACGAGCGGACCGGCGATTGTCCCCCGGCGCGCTAGCGGGAACTGGGGGGCGGCGACGAAGGTTCATCGCAGCACCATGCCGCCCATGCTACAACCTTCCGTGATGCTGCAGGAACCCTCCACCTTGCGCGCCAAGATCCTGCGCCGCTACGAACTCATCCGCGCTCCCATTCCGCCCGGCGCGCGCCGTCCTGCCTTGCGGCGGCTGCTGGGAGAGCTGGGCGAAATCGCCGAGCCCCTGCGGCGGATCGGTAAGCCCGGCATGGACGTGTCGCCCGCCGCGGACCCCAAGGTCGTGATCCTGCTGCCCGGGTTCGGCACCCATCCGATCCGCATGCGCTACATGGCGCGCCAACTCGAACGCGCCGGGCACAAGGTCAAGCGCTGGGGGCTGGGGTTCAACCTTGGCGCGAGCGAGGAACTGTTCGCCCACCTGTCGCAGCGGGTCGAAGGGGTTCACCAGCGTTACGGCAAGCCCGTCACGCTGGTCGGCTGGAGCCTTGGCGGGGTCTACGCCCGCGAGCTGGCCAAGCTCCATCCGGAGATCGTCAGCAAGGTCGTCACGATGGGCAGCCCGTTCTCCGGCTCGCCCTACGACAACAATGCCTGGCGGATCTATCACCTCGTCGCCGGGCATTCGGTGGAACGGCCGCCGGTGGTGGTCGATGTCGCGGCCAAGCCGCCAGTCGAAACGGTCGCGATCTGGAGCCCGGCCGACGGCATCGTGGCGCCGCGCGCGTCGCGCGGGCTTCCGGGCGAGCGCGACCGCGAGGTCTCGGTACGCTGCAACCATGTGGGCTTTCCCAATTCCTACGACTGCATTCGCGCGGTGCTGCGGGAACTCGATTCTGCGCCGAACCTTTAACCCGTTGAAAGCGGCTCTTGGCGGGGCGATGTGGACGTGTCATGCTGCATCGCAGCAAGGGGTGAGATGAGCGGCATCGGCGACGGGATTTTCGATGAGATGCGCGGACCGGACGGGTCGGTGCGCGAAGCCTATGTCGCTTACTGCGAATGGCTGGGCGAACAGGACGACCAGGCTCTGCGGCGCAAGAGTTTCGAGGCCGAAAGCTCGTTCCGCCGCACCGGCATCACGTTCAACGTCTATGGCGATAGCGACGCCGAGGAACGGCTGATCCCGTTCGACATGGTGCCCCGCATCGTGACGGCGGCGGAATGGCGCAAGCTCACCCGCGGCATCGAGCAGCGCGTCCGCGCGCTCAATGCCTTCATGCACGATCTCTACCACCGGCAGGAGATCATCAGGTCGGGCCGCCTGCCCGAGCGCCTGTTCCGCAACAACGCCGCGTGGCTGCCGCAGATGGTCGGCTTCACGCCCCCCGGCGGGGTCTATACGCACATCGTCGGCATCGACCTGGTGCGCACGGGCTCCGACGAGTTCCTGGTCCTCGAGGACAATGCCCGCACGCCCAGCGGCGTCTCGTACATGCTCGAGAACCGCGAGACGATGATGGCGATGTTCCCCGAGCTGTTCACCCGCATCGCGGTGGCGCCGGTCAGCAACTATCCGCGCCAGCTCGCCAAGAGCCTCGCGGCGTGCGCGCCGCAGTGCGCCAGCGCGAACCCGACCGTGGCGGTGCTCACGCCGGGCATCTACAATTCGGCCTACTACGAGCATGCCTTCCTGGCCGACCAGATGGGTGCCGAACTGGTCGAGGGCAGCGACCTGCGCGTGGTCGACGGCCGGGTGCAGATGCGCACCACCTCGGGCTACCAGCCGCTCGACGTGCTCTATCGCCGGGTAGACGATGACTATCTCGATCCCGTGACCTTCAAGCCCGACAGCGTGCTGGGGATACCGGGAATCTTCGACGTCTACCGCGCCGGCGGCATAACCATCGCCAACGCGCCGGGGACCGGGGTGGCCGACGACAAGGCGATCTATTCCTTTATGCCCGAGATCGTCCAGTTCTACACGGGCGAGGCGCCGCTGCTGAACAACGTCGACACCTGGCGCTGCGCCGATCCGGATTCGCTCAAGTACGTGCTCGATAACCTCCACGAACTGGTGGTGAAGGAAGTCCACGGCTCCGGCGGGTACGGGATGCTCATCGGCCCGACCTCGTCGAAGAAGGAGATCGCCCAGTTTCGCCAGAAACTGCTGGCGCGGCCCGCCAACTACATCGCCCAGCCGACGCTTGCGCTGTCGACCTGCCCGGTGTTCACCCGCAAGGGCCTCGCGCCGCGCCACGTCGATCTCAGGCCCTTCGTCCTCGTCTCGCCCGACGGGATCGACATCACGCCCGGGGGCCTGACGCGGGTCGCGCTCAAGAAGGGATCGCTGGTCGTCAATTCGAGCCAGGGCGGCGGCACCAAGGACAGCTGGGTTCTGCAGGACTGATGGGCGGACACTTCCCATGCTAGGCCGGACCGCCAACGACGTGTTCTGGATGTTCCGCTATCTCGAGCGGGCGGAAAACACCGCGCGCCTGCTCAGCGCGGGGCATCGCATGGCCCTGACCCGGGGCGGGGACGCGGCGACGTCCGAATGGAAGTCGGTCGTCGCCACGCTCGGGCTCAAGGGGTCCTACGAGGCGTCGGGCGGCGACTACAACGGCGCCAGCGTGTGCGACTTCGTGCTGCGCGCCAGGGACAATCCCGAAAGCGTGCTGGCGATGATGGAGAAGGCGCGTACCAGCGCGCGGCGCTGCCGCACGTCGCTGACCGCCGAAGTGTGGGAAGCGATCAACGAGGGTTGGATGGCCCTGCGCGACCTGATGGCGCGCCCGATCCGCGAGAGCAATCTGGGGCTTAGCCTCAATGCCATCCGCCGCGAATCGACGCTGGCGCGCGGCGCCACCCACGGTTCGATGCTGCGCAACGAGATCTACAGCTTCGTGCGCGCCGGCACGTTCATCGAGCGGGCCGACAACACCGCGCGCATTGTCGACATGAAATACTACGTCCTGCTTCCTTCCGTTTCCTATGTCGGCACCACGCTCGACACAGGGCAGTGGGAACACGTGCTGCGCTCGCTGGCAGGGGACAGGGCCTATCGCTGGCTGAACGCCGGGCGCATGGATGCGCGTTCGATCGCCGAGTTCCTGTTGCTCGATGCGCGCTTTCCGCGCAGCCTGACCTTCTGTTACGATGCGCTGCGCGAAAACCTGGCGGCGCTGGCCAAGCTGCATGGATCGGAAGGGGAGGCTCACGCCCTGCTGCGCGCGGCCGACCAGGATCTTACGGGCAAGACGGTGGAGCAGATTTTCGATTACGGATTGCACCAGTTCCTGCTCGGCTTCATCGCCAAGAACCGGGAGATCGCCGACGCGATCGCCCGCGACTACAAGTTCGTGAGTTGACCTGATGCGCCTCGCGATCCGCCACACCACACGCTACGAGTTCCAGGGCCCGATCGCGCACGGACTGCAGCGCCTGCGCCTGACGCCCAAGGAAACGCAGGGGCAGAAGATCCTCGACTGGACGATGACCTACGAAGGCGCGCGCGAGGAATTGACTTACGACGACCAGAACCACAACCACGTGACGCTCGTGTCCGTAGTGGAGGGCGCGCGGCAGGTCGTGGTGACGTGTCGCGGCGCGGTCGAGACGCAGGACCAGGCCGGCGTCATGGGCCATCACGCCGGTCACCTGCCGCTCTGGGCGTTCCTGTCCGAAACGCCGCTAACCAAGGCGGGGCCCAAGCTTCGTGCCCTGATCGCGACCGTGGAGCGCAGCGGGGAGGGCATGGTCGGCACGCTGCACAACCTGTCCAACGCGATCCGCGAAGCGGTGAACTACGAGACCGGCCGGACCGACGTGACGACGACCGCCGAGCAGGCCGTGGTCGCAGGCCACGGCGTGTGCCAGGACCACGCCCACATCTTCATCGCCGCTGCCCGCGCGCTGGAAATCCCCGCGCGCTATGTCAGCGGCTACCTGATGATGAACGACCGCATCCAGCAGGAAGCGACCCACGCCTGGGCCGAGGCATACATCCAGAACCTCGGCTGGGTCGGGTTCGACATCTCCAACGGCATCAGCCCCGATCCTCGCTATGTCCGCGTGGCCACGGGACGGGATTACCGCGATGCGGCGCCGATCACCGGGATAAGCTTCGGCGCGGCTACGGAAAACCTCACCGTAGACCTTGAAGTCGAACAGCAGACACAGGAACAATAGCCCCATACGGTTGCCGCGGGGCGAGAGGATTCGATGACCTATTGCGTGGGAATGGTGCTCGATCGCGGGCTCGTGCTGATGAGCGACACGAGGACCAACTCGGGCGTCGACAACATCTCGGTCTTCCGGAAGATGTTCCACTGGATCGTGCCGGGTGAACGGATCGTCTCGCTGATGACGGCTGGCAACTTGGCCACAACCCAGGCGGTGATCAGCAAGCTGGAGGAACGCGGCAAGACGCCCGACGACCGGCAGAACTCGCTGCTCGAAATCCCGACGATGTTCCAGGTCGCCATCGAGATCGGCAAGCTCCTGCGCGAAACCGTGCAGGAAACCCAGAGCGACAACGGCGAGCACGGCAAGGGCCGCTTCACCGCCTCGATCATCCTTGCAGGGCAGATCAAGGGGATGGAGCCGCGCCTGTTCATGATCTACCCCGAAGGCAACTTCATCGAAGCGAGCTTCGACACGCCGTTCTTCCAGATCGGCGAGACCAAGTACGGCCGGCCGATCCTGATCCGCGGCTACGACCGGCAGATGAGCTTCGAGGATGCGGTCAAATTGCTGATGGTCAGCTTCGATTCCACTCTCAAGGCGAACCTGTCCGTGGGCCTGCCGCTCGACCTCATGGTGGTCGAGCGCGACACCTTCCAGCCCGCGCACGAGCAGCGGATCGAAGCGTCGGACAGCTACTTCCAGGCCGTTTCGCACGGCTGGAGCGACGCGCTGCGCAACGCGTTCCACTCGCTGCCCGACTACAGCTTCTATCGCGACCAGGAAGACGAGTAAGGGCAAGTCCCTAGGTGTGAACCCGATAGGGTAATCGGCCGACCGGGCATCTACGCATATTGCCTCCAGAACGGAGGAAAATATGGGCCGCGCTTCTATCCGTATCGGACTTTCGGATGTGGTGTTCCCGCTCCGATCCGGTGTCAACTGCGCGCGCCAAAGGCCGCCCGGCGCAGCATGATTGCGTCCATGGAACAGCGCATCACACTGCACATCGTCGACGGGGAAATGCGATCGCGGGCCGAGCAAGCCCGCACGGCCTTCGCCCTGGGTCACCACGCGGAAGTTTACGACGACCTGGACGAGCTGCTCGGCCGCCCGCCGCTCACCGGCATCATCCTGGTGCGCCAGCGCACGCTCGATGTTTCGCTCGCCGACCTCTTCGACCGGATGGGCGAATACGGTTTGTGGTTGCCGGTCATCGTCTGCGCGGTGGAACCGGTGATCGACCGGGTGGTCGGCGCAATCAAGCAGGGCGCGCTGGACTATCTGCAATTGCCGCTCGAGCCCAACGTGCTGGCCCGCTCGCTGGCGGCGGTTACTCGCGAGGCACGGGCGCATGGCGCGGCCCGCCGCCGCCTCAATTATGCGCGAAGCCGCATCGAAACGCTGAGCAGGCGCGAGCGCGAAGTGCTGGAATGGCTGGCCGACGGCAGTTCCAACAAGGTCATCGCCCGCGAACTCGAAATCAGCCCGCGCACGGTGGAGATCCACCGCGCCAACATGATGACCAAGCTGAGCGCGCGCCACGCGGCGGAGGCCGTGCGACTATGGCTGGAATCGGGCCTGGCGGGCACGATCGCCGCGCCCGTGCCGGCGGCGCCCGATGACGCCGGGCTGCGCGAAAACACGCGGCGCCTGGGGAGCCATCTGCGCCCGGTGCGCATCTTCGACGAAGATGACGACGGGACTGCCCGGCGCGCGCGCCCGGCCTGATTTGCCGGCTGCGCGTCAGCGGCAATAGGATTTGCCGGCGATCACCTTCTCGACGTGGAAGTGGTTTTCGTGGGCGCGGTTGTAATCCGGACCCAGCACCGTGCCGAAGCGCTTGCACGCGCTCTGGTGGACCAGACGCAGGAACTCACGCTCCTGCGGCGTGCCTCGGCTCCAGTCGTCCAGCACGCTGATCCGCCGTCCGTCCTCCAGCAGGAAGGCGGCGACATCGATCGCGTCACCGGTGCTGTGCGCCGACATGCGATCGCTCCCGGCGACCTTGCGACACGAATAGCTGCCCATCGTCTCGATCCGCGCGATCGGGCTGCCGAGCACCTGGCGCGCCGCGCGGTCCACGCCGTAGCGGGCCCAGCCGGCAAAGGTTTCCGCCACTGTGCAGGTGACGGGGCCCATGTTGGCCAGCGCGATCGTCGCCGCGTCGGAGCGCAGCGAGGCGAGCTTGACCGTACCCACCGTGCTGCATCCGCCGCCGTAGTACTGGTCGGGCAGGGCGTCGAAGCGCGCCTCGGTCACGCCCAGGCTCTTGAGGCACTGGCCGGTCGCCGGGGCTCGGGAGAATGTGGGCTGGGCACTCGATACCCGGTCCTGCCGCGGCGTCGGCGAACGATCCGGCAGAACGGAGCAGCCCGCCAGGGCCATCAGCGCGGCAGGCAATGCGAGGATGCGGGCGGCGGCGCGGGACATGGGCGAAGGATGCCGCCTGCATGGTTAACAAAGTCCTAATCTCCATCCCGCGTCGCGGCGCGATTGGCCCACCGGTATCCTGCGCAACCTTATCTTCGCTTGACTCGCCCCGGCGCATCTCTAGGGCCCGCTGCGGGCCACGCGGTCCCAACGCCGCGCGAGCTCTCTGCAAGGAGAGAATACATGACTGCACAGCCGACCCTCCGTCCGGAGCGTCCTTTCTTTTCGTCCGGACCCACCTGCAAGCCGCCGGGCTGGTCGCTCGACAAGCTGAACACCAAGTCGCTCGGCCGGTCGCATCGCGCCGCCTATCCCAAGAGCCGGCTGAAATACGCGATCGACCTGAGCAAGGAACTGCTGGGCGTGCCCGAGGACTACCTCGTGGGCATCATGCCGGGTTCCGACACCGGCGCGCTCGAATGCGCGATGTGGACCATGCTCGGCTCGCGCCCGGCGACGGTCGCCGCGTGGGAAAGCTTCGGCAACGTGTGGATCCAGGACGCGGTCAAGCAGCTCAAGCTGCAGGGCCTGACCACGCTCGACGCCGATTACGGCGACATTCCGGACCTCGCATCCATCCCGCAGGACAACGACGTCGTCTTCACCTGGAACGGCACCACCAGCGGCGCCAAGATCCCGAACACCGACTGGCTTGCTCCAGGCCGCGCCGGCGTGGCCATCAACGATGCTACCAGCGCCGTCTTCGCCATGGAGATGGACTGGGCAAAGCTCGATGCCACGACCTATTCGTGGCAGAAGGTCATGGGCTCCGAAGCGCAGCACGGCATGCTGATCCTCAGCCCCAAGGCGGTCGAGCGGATCGAAAGCTACGATCCGGCCTGGCCGCTGCCCAAGCTGTTCCGCATCAAGAAGGGCGGCAAGGTCGATCGCTCGATCTTCGAAGGCGCGACGATCAACACCCCGTCGATGCTCGCCACCGAAGACTACATCATGGCCCTCGAATGGGCGCAGTCGATCGGCGGCCGGCAGGCGATGTTCGAGCGGGCCGACCGCAACGCGCAGACCGTGTTCGACTGGATCGAGGCGACGCCGTGGATCCGCAACATGGTGGCCGACCCGGCCAAGCGGACCAACACCGGCGTGTGCATGGTCTTCCAGGGCGACTGGTACGAAAGCCTCTCCGCCGAGGAACAGGCCAACGTGCCCAAGAAGATCGCCGGCACGCTCGAGAAGATGGACATCGGCTACGATTTCAACGGCTACCGCGATGCTCCGCCCTCGCTGCGCATCTGGTGCGGCGGGAGCCTCGAGCAGGAGGATATCGCCCGCCTGCTGCCGTGGATCGAATGGGCCTACAACGAGCTCAAGGACGGCCGGCTGTAAGGCCGCGCCCGCAATCACACCCCCATTGCTGACCCAGTTTCCGCCCGACGCGCGGAATCCGTCATGATTTTCAGGAAATCGAAATGACCACTGCCACCCAGAAGCCCCGTGTCCTCATCTCCGACAAGATGGACCCCAACGCCGAGCGGATCCTGCGCGAGCGCGGCTGCGACGTCGACGTCATCACCGGCAAGACGCCCGACGAGCTCAAGGCGATCATCGGCCAGTACGATGGCCTCGCCATCCGCTCCTCGACCAAGGTGACCAAGGAGATCCTCGACGCCGCGACGAACCTCAAGGTCGTCGGGCGCGCCGGCATCGGCGTCGACAACGTCGACATTCCCTACGCCTCGTCGAAGGGGGTGGTGGTGATGAACACACCGTTCGGCAACTCGATCACCACCGCCGAACACGCGATCGCGCTGATCTTCGCGCTCGCCCGGCAGATCCCAGAGGCGGACGAGCAGACTCAGGAAGGCAAGTGGCCCAAGAACGCCTTCATGGGCGTCGAGGTGACCGGCAAGACGCTGGGCCTGATCGGCGCGGGCAACATCGGCTCGATCGTCGCCTCGCGCGCGTTGGGCCTGCGGATGAAGGTCGTCGCCTACGATCCCTTCCTGACCGAGGAGCGGGCGATCGAGATGGGCGTCGAGAAGGTCGACCTCGACGGCCTGGTCACCCGCGCGGACTTCATCACGCTGCACACGCCGCTGACCGACGAGACGCGCAACATCCTCAGCCGCGAGCGGCTGGAGAAGACCAAGCCGGGCGTGCGCATCGTCAATTGCGCGCGGGGCGGCCTGATCGACGAGGCGGCGCTCAAGGACCTGCTCGACAGCGGCCACATCGCCGGCGCCGCGCTCGACGTGTTCGCCGTGGAGCCGCCGCCGGCCGATCACCCGCTGTTCGGCACCCGCAACTTCATCTGCACGCCGCACCTCGGTGCCTCGACCAGCGAGGCGCAGGTCAACGTCGCGCTGCAGGTGGCCGAACAGATCGCCGACTACCTGGTGACCGGCGGCGTGACCAACGCGCTCAACGTGCCGTCGCTCAGCGCCGAGGAAGCGCCCAAGCTGCGCCCATACATGAAGCTCGCCGAGAAGCTCGGCAGCCTGGTCGGCCAGCTCGCCCACGGCAACCTGCCCAAGATCAGCATCGAGGTGGAGGGCGCCGCCGCGCAGCTCAACCAGAAGCCGATCACCGCGGCCGTGCTGAGCGGGCTGATGGCCAACTATTCGCAGAGCGTGAACATGGTCAACGCGCCGTTCCTCGCCAAAGAGCGGGGCATGGAAGTGCGCGAGGTGCGCAACGAGCGCGAAGGCGTCTACCACACGCTGGTGCGCGTCACCGTGGCGACGAGCCAGGGCGATCGCAGCGTGGCGGGCACCTTGTTCGGCACCGAAGTGCCGCGGCTGGTGGAGATTTTCGGCATCGGCATCGAGGCCGACCTCGACGGATACATGCTCTATATCGTCAACGAGGACGCGCCGGGCTTCATCGGGCGCATCGGCAGCCTGCTGGGCGAAGCGGGAATCAACATCGGCACTTTCCACCTCGGCCGCCGCGAGGCCGGGGGCGAGGCGGTGCTGCTGCTCAGCGTCGACCAGCCCATCCCCCAGCAGGTGATCGACGCGGCCTGCGACCTGCAGGGCGTGAAGGTGGTCAAGGCGCTGGCCTTCTGACCGCCCGCAACGCTAGGACGGCAGGATGACCGACCCGACCCGCGACCTTCTGCCCGAAGGGCTCGAGGACCGGCTGCCGCAAAGCGCGGCGGCCGCGACGCGGATCGAACGGGCGGCGCTCGGCGCGATGGACGCATGGGGTTACGACCGCGTGCGTCCGCCGCTGATCGAATTCGTGGCGTCGATGGCCCACCGGGTCGCGGGCGGCAAGGACGGCGGGTACGCGACCAACCGAATGTTCCGCTTCGTCGACCCGCGCAGCCTGCGCACGCTGGCGCTGCGCAGCGACATGACCGTGCAGGTCGGGCGCATCGCGGCGACCGGACTGGCCGGCTGGGCCCGGCCCCTGCGGCTTTGCTATGCCGGAATGGTCGCGCGGATCGCCGGCGACCAGCTCGACCCGCGGCGCGAGGCGCTGCAACTGGGTGCCGAGCTGATCGGCAGCGACACCGCGGCAGCCGTGGGCGAGATCGTGGAGCTAGCGGTCGAGACACTGGAGGCAATGGGCGCATCCGGCATCTCGGTCGATTTCACGCTGCCCGACCTCGTCGACACGTTGGCGCGGGGCGACTTCCCGCTGGCGCCCGACCAGGTCGAGGGGGTGCGGCGCGAACTCGATGCCAAGGATGCCGGCGCGCTGAAAGCGGCGGGCGGCGAGGCTTACCTGCCGCTGCTCTATGCCGCCGGCCCGTTCGAGGAAGCGGTGGCCAAGCTGGCACGGATCGACGCGGCCGGCGTGCTCGCCAGCCGCATCGAAGGGCTGAAGGAAGTCGCGGCGCGCGTCGCCGGGCGCGCCCGCATCACGCTCGACCCGAGCGAACGACACGGCTTCGGATACCAGTCGTGGATCGGCTTCACGATCTATGCCGAGGGCGTGCGCGGCACGCTGGGTCGGGGCGGCACCTACCGCATCGCCGGAAGCGACGAGCCGGCGACCGG
This sequence comes from Tsuneonella sp. HG222, assembly GCF_053819185.1. Taxonomy (NCBI): domain Bacteria; kingdom Pseudomonadati; phylum Pseudomonadota; class Alphaproteobacteria; order Sphingomonadales; family Erythrobacteraceae; genus Tsuneonella; species Tsuneonella sp. HG222. Next base: position 874,169 of record NZ_JBSOQZ010000001.1, read on the forward strand.
CTTCTCGCTCTATCCCGAAGATTTGGTGGACTCGGTCAAGGCCGACGAGCCCAGGCGGCAGGCGGTGTTCCTGCCGCTCGGCCATGATCGCGCCGCCGCCACTGCGCTGCGCGCCCAGGGTTGGCGCACGGTCGCCGCGCTTGGCCCGGCGGACGATGCCGCAGCAATGGGCTGCACCCACACGCTGAAGGATGGTAAACCCGCCCCGCTCTAGGGGAGGGAATCATGAAAGCATCCACGTTCCGGCTGGCCGCATGCCTGCTGGCGCTCGCCACCGCGTCCGCCGCGGCGGCCCAGGACGCCGAGCCGCGCAAGGTGCTCGAACAGGCCGCAGAAGCGATGGGCGGGCTCGGTAAGCTGCAAGCGCTCGACACCATGGTCTTCACCGGTTTCGGCCAGCGCATCTATTATGACGGCGGCGGCAATTCGACCGCGGATCCGAACGCGCCGCCCAAGTGGATCGCGGTGGCCGATGCTCAGCGGACCTTCGACCTCAAGGGCGAACGCGCGCTCAACCAGGAACGGCGCAGCATGGAGTTCCCCTTTGCCGGGTTCTTCGGGCTCGATTTCAAGCGCAACTCCACCGTGCAGACCGGCAACGCCCTGCTCGACCACCCGCTGCCCGCGCTGCTCGAGGCGCTCGACGACGGGACCCGGCTCGGTCCGGTCTCGATCGAGAACGGCGACATCGTCGTCCAGTTCACCCCCGAAGGGTCGAGAAGCCCGGCGTGGATCGGGCTCGATGCGCGCACGCACCTGCCCAAGTTCTCGCGCTGGATCGCCCCCAGCGTGAACCTGGGCGACGTGACCACCACCGCCTGGTTCACCGGCTATCTGCCCTTCGCCGGGGTCCAACTGCCGATGGGGCTGCTCAACCGTGCCGACTGGCGCGACCAGGTGACGCTGATGTTCCAGGTCGATTCCTACCGCGTGAATGCCCCCGCAGCGCAGTTGCCGCCGTTTCCCGCGGCAGCGCCTACCACGACGCCACCATCTCCCCCGGTAGCCAAGGTGGCGAAGCTGGCGAACGGCGTGTGGGACGTGCGCACCGGGACGACCGGCGGCCCGGTGATCGAGTTTGCCGACCGGCTGGTCATGTTCGAAGCCTATGGCGGCGAGCCGCAGACCCTGGCCCGCATCGACGCGGCCAACGCACTGGTGCCGGGCAAGAAGGTCGAGGCCGTGATCGTCAGCCACCATCATTTCGACCATACCGGCGGCCTGCGCGCGGCGCTCTCGCGCGGGCTCGAAGTCATCAGCCATCGCGGCAACGAGCAGATCGTGCGCGAAATGGGCATGCGCCCGGCGGTCTATTATCCCGACGCGCTGGCGAGGAACCCGCAGGAGGTGAAGTTCACGCCGGTGGACGAGAAGCTGGTGCTGGAGGACAGGACCCGGCGGCTGGAAATCTATCACACTCTCGATCACAGCCACATGGCCCAAGGCGTCTTCGCCTATCTCCCCAAGGAGCGCATCATGATGGAGGGCGATTTCGGCGACGAGGCCTGGCAGCTGCACTTTTGGGGCGGCGCGCTGAAGGCCAACATCGCGCACTACGGGATCGACCCGCTGACCGAAGTCCCCGTTCACGGCAACGGTCCGCTCAGCGTGGCGGAAAAGCTGGCCAACGACGCGAAGCAGATTGCCGCCTCGGTCGAATGGTGCAGGACCACCCAGGACGGCGGCCGGTTCCACCTGGGCTGCCCCGTGCAGCACGACAACGACGGTCCGGTGGCGCTTTCCCCGCGTTAGCGCGCGGGGCGATTCAACCGTTCGTCGCACGACTCAAACCGGCCGCCGGCCGGAATCGCCTCTACGCGCCCGGCGTTAATCTGGCGGACAGGCTGGGCCACACACCCGGTTCGCCGCGCAATCCTGCCGCGGCCCATCGCCGCACTGTTATTGGAAATTTGAGGGGGCTTGATTGCCGGGTTCGCTGCCGGGGAAGGCAGCACCGCCTGCATGCGCGCAGGTGCCCGGCGCGATTGAAGGAGTATCGTTTATGCGTTCCGTAAGCACTTTCGCCAGGCCCGGTGCCTTCGTTCTTGCCGCCCTTCTGGCCATGCCTGCCGCGACCGGCGCATTCGCCCAGCAGCTTCCGGCCTATCCCGAAGTCGACGAATCGCGGATCACCGTGGTCGGCACAGTCCCGGCCGACATCTCCGAATTTCCCGAAGGTCCCGACGTCGACGGCTTCATCTCGGCCCGCAAGGGCGACCGCTTCCAGGTGACCAGCGCCGAGGGCGCCAGCACTGTGGTGGGCATCAGCCAGGGCACGCAGGTTCGATCGAAGAGCGGGCTGTTCGGCCTGACCAAGACCAAGCTCGATTCGGGCGCGCTGCTCAACGGCCTGCCGGTGACGGTGAAGACCGTGCAGTGGAACGGCGGCCTGGTGGCCCGGGAAGTCCAGTTCAAGAACGGCGACTTCAAGACCGCGGCCATGATCCAGCGCGGCACCGCCCAGGGCTTTGCCGAACAGACTGCCGCGACCGACGCGCTGCGCAGCCGCGTGGCCGATATCGACAACTACCTGATCAAGGGCACCACCAACGTCAATTTCGACACCGGCCAGGCTATCATTTCGCCCCAGGCGAAGGCCGACCTGTGTGCTGCCGCCGAACAGGCCAAAGCGACCGAGAACGCCATGCTGCTCGTCGTCGGCTATACCGATTCGACCGGTAGCTGGGAGGTCAACCAGGACCTGAGCGAAAAGCGCGCCAGCCGCGTCGTGGCCTATCTGCAGCAGCAGTGCGGCTGGGAGCCGCAGCGCATGCTGACCCCGGCCGGGATGGCGACGTCCGACCCGCTGGCCGACAACAGCACCGAATTCGGCAAGGCGCAGAACCGCCGCGTGGCGGTCAACATCCTCGTCAGCAAGGCCGTCGAAGGCATCTGATCGAGACAGGCGAGGGGCGGGCCCAGGCTCGCCCCTTCGCTCGTCTGCTTGCCGGATGGGCGTGCTGGCGTGTCTTAGCTGACGGTCGCTGGTCCGTTCGGCAAACCGTTTTCCTGCACGCATGGCGCTCGATATGAGTCCTGATTCGCCGTTTGCGATCGGAGACCACAAGATGTTGCCCCGCTTTTCTGGACCCACTTCAGGCCCAACCAGCGGGGCCGGCCAGCCGCGAAATGCGGCCAGTTCGGGTGTATACTTCGTGTCACCTTTGGCGCTGTTTCCGATCTCCGGCGAGATCGATGCTGCCGCACTCGCGATCTCGTCCCGGACCCCGTTCGACGAATTTCATCCTCCCCGTGAAGCGCGCCACCGCCTTGACTTGGCGCCCGCCCAGCCGATAGGGCGCGCCGCGTATCGACGGCCCCTCCCTCACGCCGAGTCCCTGTCGAAGGGCGTGCGCGGAGCAACCCTGGCAGGTGGAGAGCCGTAAGCATGGCCAACGTCACCGTGATCGGCGCCCAGTGGGGCGACGAGGGCAAGGGCAAGATCGTGGACTGGCTCGCCAGCCGGGCCGACGTGGTCGTCCGCTTCCAGGGCGGCCACAACGCGGGCCACACCCTCGTGGTCGGCAACACCACCTACAAGCTCAGCCTGCTGCCGAGCGGGATCGTCACCGGCACGCTGAGCCTGATCGGCAACGGCGTCGTGCTCGACCCCTGGGCGCTGCGGAGCGAGATCGAGCGGCTCGAAGGGCAGGGCGTCGCCGTCAACCCGGCGAATTTCGGCATCGCCGACAACTGCCCGCTGATCCTGCCGCTCCACCGCGACCTCGACGGATTGCGCGAAGCGGCCGCGGGCAAGGGCAAGATCGGGACCACCGGGCGCGGCATCGGCCCGGCTTATGAAGACAAGGTCGGCCGCCGCGCCATCCGCGTGTGCGACCTGGCGCACCTGCACGAGCTCGAGCCGCAACTCGACCGCCTCTGCGCCCATCACGACGCCTTGCGCGCCGGGTTCGGCCAGCCGCCGGTCGACCGGGCGGCGCTGCTCGATGAACTGCGCGCGATCGCGCCCTTCGTGCAGCAGTTCGCCCAGCCGGTGTGGCGGCGGCTGACACAGGAAAAGAAGGCCGGCAGCCGCATCCTGTTCGAAGGCGCGCAGGGCGTGCTGCTCGACATCGACCACGGGACCTACCCCTTCGTCACCAGCTCCAACACCGTCAGCGGCACGGTGGCGAGCGGCAGCGGGCTGGGGCCCAACGCGGCGGGTTTCGTGCTGGGCATCGTCAAGGCCTACACCACGCGCGTGGGCAGCGGGCCCTTCCCGACCGAACTGGAGGACGAGGCCGGCCGCCGCCTGGGCGAGCGCGGGCACGAGTTCGGCACCGTTACCGGGCGCCAGCGGCGCTGCGGCTGGTTCGATGCGGTGCTGGTCCGCCAGTCGTGCGCGATCTCCGGGGTGACCGGCATCGCACTGACCAAGCTCGACGTGCTCGACGGGTTCGCCAAGCTGAAGATCTGCACCGGTTATCGCCTCGGCGGGGAGGTGGTCGACTACCTGCCGTCGAACGCCGCCGACCAGGCCGCCTGCGAACCCGTCTACGAGGAGATGGACGGCTGGAGCGAATCGACCGCCGGGGCGCGCAGCTGGGCCGAGCTGCCGGCGCAGGCGATCAAGTACATCCGGCGCATCGAGGAGCTGATCGAGTGCCCGGTCGCCAGCGTCTCGACCAGCCCTGAGCGCGACGACACGATCCTGGTGCGCGATCCCTTTGCTGACTGAGTACTTGACCTGATCGCTCTTTGTTCTCACCTTGTTCGCTCGCGAATCAGGGGAGACAACCGATGGCTCAAGCCGATTTTGCCTATCGCCCGGCCAACGACGCTCAGTCGGCGCTGACGGTCTCGATCTACGCCGAGGCCGATGCACTGCGGGCCGAAATGGCCGAGGACGTGGCGGACGCGGGCCTGATCCTGCGTGAGGCGGGGGCGCTTTCGTCCCTGCAATCGGGTGACGTGCGGGCCCTTGGCGAAGTCGTCCTGGTCGATTGCCCGGTAGTCGGGGCGGCCGATTGCGCCGCGTTGTCGCGGCTCGATGATCGGGCGGGGCGCTCGGGCGCTCATCTGGTGATTTCCACCGGTGTGGCCTCGCTCGAAGCCGTGTTTGCCTGCTGCGACCGTTCCAACCCGCAGATCCTGGTCGACGCCAACCGGGCGGAGCGTGTTCTGGCGCTGGGCAGGGTGCTGGCGAAGGTGCCGAACCTGCGGCTGCGCGAACTTTCGGGCGACGACCGCCTGACGCTGCTCCGGTTGACGGAGCAGGTGGGCGAGATCGCCTCGCGGCTCGAACGCATGAATGCACGCGGCCTGTCAGCCGATGGCGGTGCGTTCCGCTTCGAGAGCCCCGCGCCGGCCTTTCACGGCGAGGCGGACGATCGCACCCTGATCCGCACGCCGCGCCCCGCGCTGCCCGATCCGCGGCTGGTCCGCCGGATCATCCGCCAGCGCCAGCTGCGCGCGAGGTTCCTCGATGGCGAGTTGTTCGCCGATCCCGCATGGGACATCCTGCTCGACCTGACCGCCGCACGGGCCGAACACGCCCGCGTCTCGGTCACCAGCCTGTGCCTGGCGAGCGAAGTTCCCGCCACCACCGCGCTGCGCTGGATCGGCCAGCTGACCGAAGCGGGCCTGCTCGAACGCGTGGAGGACGAGGCGGACCGCCGGCGTGCCTTCATCGCCCTGACGGACAAGGCGGCCGATGCCATGGCGCGCTACTTCGCGGAATTGGGCAAGACCGCGGCGCAGGCCGTCCGAGCAACCGTCAGTCGAACGCCTGCTGCTGGGCGGCGGGATCGCTGATCCCGCTTGCCAGGAGTAACTGCAGCAGGATCCGCGCCTTCTGCGGATTGAGTGCGCGCGCCGCCACGAAGCCGCAGCCATCGTCGTCGACCTCGACGTTGCGGTCGACCAGCCCCTGATCGACGCGGCTCGAGCGGACCACGGCCACGCCCCGGGCCGCCGCGTCGGCCAAGGCTTCGATCACCGGCTGTGGGGCGTTGCCCTGACCCATCCCGGCGAGCACGATGCCCTCGGCTCCCGCCGCCATTGCCGCATCGACTGTCGAACGATCCATCCCGGCATGCGCATGGACCACCGCGACCCGTGGCAACGCGCCCGGCCAGGCGAACTGCGCGGCCTGTCCGCTGCGGGCAGGCGGCCCGAACCATTCGAGCGTTGCGGGCGAGACGGCCCCGACCGGGCCGCGCGGATAACCGCGGAAGGCCGCGGCGCCCTGCGTCGCGCTCTTGCGCACGTCGCGGGCGGCGAAAATCTCGTCGCTCATCACGACCATCACGCCGCGTCCCTCGGCCTCGGCATCGCCCGCCACGCGCAGGGCGTTGGCAAGGTTTCGCATGCCGTCGGTGCCCAGTGCATCGGCGGGCCGCATCGCGCCGGTCAGCACCACCGGCTTGCCCGCGGTCACGGTCAGGTCGAGCAGGAAGGCGGTCTCCTCCGCCGTATCCGTGCCGTGGGTGACGATGACACCGCACACCGCGTCGTCCGCCATAGCCGCGGCGATTTCGGAATGCAGCGTGTCCCACTCGGACCAGCCAATGTCCTGCGAGCCGATGGCCGCGATCTCGCGCGCCTCGCACGGCAGGTTCACCCCCAGTGCCTGGGCCTCGGCCAGCAGGGCCTCGATCCTTAACTGACCGGGCCGGTACCCCTGGCCCGTAGCCGAGCCGGCGGTCCCGGCGATCGTGCCGCCGGTTGCGAGAATGCGGATACAGCCCTGTCGCACCGCTGCCCCCTAGCCGTGCCTTGCGCGCCCGCCAAGCGCGGCCTAGAGGCGCAACCTGCGTGGGGCGCTTAGCTCAGTTGGTAGAGCATCTCGTTTACACCGAGAGGGTCGGCGGTTCGAGCCCGTCAGCGCCCACCACGCGTCCCGGGCCACTCCCATTTCCTTTCCGCCTCTGGCGGTTTAGTCTGCGCTTCAACCAGGAGGCCGGGTGATGCGCAGCCTATTTGCCACGATGATCGCGGCGGTGCTCGCCGTCCTCGCCCCCGCCTGCCAGGCACAGGAGGCCGCACCCTTGCCCCACGCCGGAAAGATCGCGCTCGTCACCGGGTCGACCGATGGGCTGGGCCGCGAAGTTGCCCGCGCGCTGGCGGCGGAAGGGGCGCATGTCATCGTCCACGGCCGGAATGCCGAACGCGGGGAAGCCCTGGTTCGCGAGATCGAGGCCAGTGGAACCGGATCGGCCAGCTTCTACGCCGCGGACTTCGCCTCGATGGAGGCGGTGCGCACCTTCGCCGACAAGGTCGCCGCCGACTATCCCCGTCTCGACCTGCTGGTGAACAATGCCGGAATAGCCCGCATGCGCGAGGGGCGCCTGGTGAGCCCTGACGGGCACGAACTGCATTTCGCCGTCAATTATCTCGCCGGATGGATTCTCGCCAATCGGCTGCGCGCGAGCTTGGCCGCTGCGGCGCCCTCGCGCGTGATCAATGTGGCGTCGGGCTCCGCCCAACCGATCGATTTCGAGGACGTCATGATGGCGCGGCCGGGCGCGCCGAGCGATTACTACGGGCAGAGCAAGCTGGCACAGGTGACCATGACGCGCGCACTGGCCCCGGCGTTTCTGAGCGACGGGATAAAAATGATCTCGCTTCACCCGGCCACCTTGATGAACACCGCGATGGTGACGCAGGATCTCGCCATGCAACCCCGCACTTCGGTCGATGAGGGGCGCGAGCATGTGATGGGCCTGATCCGTTCGCCGGACCTCGTGGCGGGCGAGTTCTATGTCGCCGGCAAGGTGGCGAAGCCTCGGTTCGATCAGGCGTTCGATCCGGCTGCCCAGGCCCGGCTCGTGGCCATCAGCGGCGAATTGACCGGCGTCCCGCTCTCTCGCTAGCCAGGCGTCTCCGGCTCCCGAGCACCGTCCATCGGCCGGGCTTCGGCTCAGCCGTTCACGTTGACCCGGGCCCGTCCCGTCAATCCGGTTCGCGGATCGCCATCGAGCGCGATCGTCTGTAAGACCAGCATCTCTTCGTCGGCATCGCCGAAGACGAAATCGCGCACCGCGGGCCAGCGCCCCAGGTTGGCCAGGCTGTCGCCATAGCGTTCGTCGGCGGCATAGACGGCGCGGCAGACGTCTTCCGGGAAGGCGAACTGCGAGGCCAGCACGTGCGGCTCGCCGCTGATCGCGGCTTGCGCGCTCGAAAAGACCTCGAAATGCACGTGCGGCGCGCGCCCGCCATAGCATCCGGGCAGGATCGTGCGGAAGGTCAGCGAACCGGTGTCGCCGCTCTGCTGCAACCCGCGCAGGTAGTTTGCCTGCGGCAGGTCGTAAAGCGAGTACTTCCCCGCCGCATCGTTCTGCCACAGGTAGAGGCCCCAACCGGCCAGTGGCCCGCAGCCGCCCGCCGCGCCGATCAGGTCGATCGTCAGTTCGAGCGGCACGCCCGCCGCCACGCCCGAAAGTCCGGCGAAACTGCTGCGGATGTCGCTGCGTTCGATCCCCTCGGCCTCCAGCACGTTGAGCCGGCCGCCCTGGTCGCGCCCACCGTCGGCCGGGAAGGGCCCGCGGGTCTCGCGCGGGGTGAGGATGCAGGAAGCGGCCTGCGCGCCGCTGCTGCACGCCCCCAGCGCCAGCCCGCCCAGACCGAGCAACCCCAGCGCGCCCCGGCGGTGGAGCGTTGCGGCGCTGTCGAGCCGGAGCTGACTGGTGGTGTCAGGCATCGTTCGCCAGCGCTTCGTCGATCAGGCCGCGCGCCTCGGGGCTGCCCCAGTCATACCCGCCGATCACCCGCCATACTTCCTTGCCCTGCGCGTCGTAGAGCACGGTCAGCGGCAGGCTCGCCCCGCCGCCGAAACCGAAAGCGAGGTCGTTCTCGGGATCCATCCAGCTGGGCAGGTTGTCCCATCCCTTGCCTTCGAGGAACGGGCCGACGAGCTCCGCCCCCTTCATGTCCTCGCTCACGGTCACGACGTCGACCTTGCCCTTCAGCTCGCCCGCGAGGGAATTGAGCAGCGGCATTTCCGCGATGCAGGGCGCGCACCAGGTGGCCCAGAGGTTGAGCAGCATCGGCCGGCCGGTCGGCTTGGCGAGGTCGAACTTGACGCCGGCGAGATCGGTCACCACCGCTTCGGGCAGGTCCTGGCCCGCCTGGCTGCGGTCGAGCAGGCCGGTGAGCTCCTCGCCGGCCTTGGCCGCGGCGGAATTTTCCTTCTGTTGCGCCGCCTCCTCGCTTTGCCTATCGCAGCCCCCCGCAAGAAGGGCGAAAGCGCACGTGAGCGAAAGCAAGGCCAGGCGGGGCATGGAAGGCTCCAATCAGATGTGGGGCGGGCGCTTTGCAGAAGGCCCCGCGGCGATCATGCGCGAGATTAACGCTTCCATCCCGTTCGACAAGGCTCTGTGGCGTCAGGACATCGCCGCCAGCAAGGCGCACGTCGCCATGTTGGGCACTTGCGGCATCGTTTTGGCCGAAGATGCGCAGGCGATATCGGCGGGGCTCGACACCGTCGCGGCCGAGTACGAAGCCGACGGCGTACCCGAGGACTGGGACCTCGAAGACATTCACATGACCACCGAAAGCCGGCTGGCCGAACTGATCGGTCCGGTGGCGGGCCGGCTGCACACCGCGCGCAGCAGGAACGACCAGGTGGCGACCGACTTCCGCCTCTGGGTGCGCGACGCGATGGACCAGGCCGACGCCGGGCTGGCCCAGCTCCAGGCGGCGCTGGTGACCCGCGCGGGCGAACATGCCGGCTCAATCATGCCCGGTTTCACCCATCTGCAGGCCGCCCAGCCGGTGACCCTGGGTCATCACCTGATGGCCTATTACGAAATGATCCGGCGTGATCGCAGCCGCTTTGCCGACGCACGGGCACGGATGAACGAAAGCCCGCTCGGCAGCGCCGCACTGGCCGGCACGGGCTTCGCGATCGACCGCGAGATGACCGCGCGCGCGCTCGGGTTCGATCGGCCGACGCAGAACAGCCTCGATGCGGTGTCCGACCGTGATTTCGCGCTCGATTATCTGCAGGCCGCCGCCCAGTGCGCGCTACACCTAAGCCGTTTGGCGGAAGAACTGATCCTGTGGGCCAGTCAACCGTTCGGTTTCGTCCGCCTGCCGGATTCGCTGAGCACCGGCAGCTCGATCATGCCGCAGAAGAAGAACCCCGACGCGGCCGAACTGGTGCGCGGCCACAGCGGCCGGATCGTCGGTTGCCTGACCGCGCTGATGGTCACGATGAAGGGCCTTCCGCTGGCCTATTCGAAGGACATGCAGGACGACAAGCCGCCCGTGTTCGAAGCCGCGGGGCTGCTCGGCCTGTCGATCGCGGCGATGACCGGCATGATCGCCGAGGCGACGTTCCGCACCGACCGCATGCGACAGGCCGCCGAACTGGGCTATGCCACCGCCACCGACCTGGCCGACTGGCTGGTGCGCCAGGCGGGGGTGCCCTTTCGCGAGGCGCACCATATAACGGGCGCTGCGGTCAAGCTGGCGGAGGGCAGGGGCGTGGCGCTTGATGCGCTGTCGCTCGGCGACCTGCAGGCGATCGACGGCAGGATCGGCGAGGACGTCTTCGCCGCGCTTTCGGTCGAATCCTCGGTCGCCGCGCGCGCCAGCCTAGGCGGCACGGCTCCCGAACAGGTCCGCAAGCAGGTCGCCGCCGCACGCAACGTCTTGGGGATGGAATCATGAGACTACGCCATTCCGCCCTGCCGCTGCTCGCGCTGCTGGCAGCCTGCGGGCAGAAGCAGGACCTGCGCCCGCCCGAAGGCCATGACCTGCCGCCCGCGCCCTATGGCGCCGCGAACCAGCCGACGGCCGCCGAGCTGCTCGAGCCGTCGATCCAGGCCGCGCCGGAACGCAGCGTGGAATTGCGCCGACGGTCCGAAGAGCGTGCCGACGATCCCTTCGACCTCCCGCCCGAGAACTGATCCTTGGACCATTTCCAGCTTCGCGATGGCGAACTCTACGCCGAGGACGTGCCGCTCGCGCGCATTGCCGAGGATGTCGGCACGCCGGTCTACGTCTATTCGCGAGCCACGCTGGAACGCCACGCGCGCGTCTTCCGCGAGGCGCTGAGCGGCCTGCCGCGCACGCACGTGGCCTTCGCGGTCAAGTCCAACCCCAACCTGGCCGTGCTCAAGGTCATGCAGCGCGAGGGGCTGGGGGCCGACGTGGTGTCGGGCGGCGAGCTGAAGCGCGCTCTCGCCGCGGGGATGCCCGCGGATGACATCGTCTTTTCGGGCGTCGGCAAGACCGCGCGCGAACTTGCCATGGGTCTCGAGGAGAACATCGGCCAGTTCAACATCGAAAGTGAAGAGGAAGGCATCGAGCTGGCGCAGATCGCGGCGGCGCGCGGCCAGGTGGCGCAGTGCGCGCTGCGGGTGAACCCGGATGTCGATGCGCGAACTCACGCCAAGATCTCGACCGGCAAGTCGGAGAACAAGTTCGGCGTCCCGATTGACCGGGCGGCCGGCATCTACGCCCGCCTTTCGCAATTGCCGGGCATGGCGATGCGCGGGGTCGCAGTCCACATCGGCAGCCAGCTTGCCGACCTCGAACCGCTCGAAAGCGCCTTCGGCAAGCTCGGCGCGCTGATTGCCGAACTGCGCGCGGGCGGCCACCCGGTGACGCACGCCGACCTCGGCGGCGGCCTGGGCGTCCCCTACAAGGCGGGCGAGGTCTTCCCCAGTCCCGCAGAATACGGCGCCATGGTCGAGCGGGCGACCCGCGGCTGGGACGTGACGCTGATGTTCGAGCCGGGCCGCGTCATCGCAGGTAACGCGGGGGTGCTTCTGACGCGGGTGATCCGCGTTAAGCGGGGCGGCAACGGCCCTCCGTTCGTGATCGTCGATGCCGCGATGAACGATCTGGCGCGGCCCGCGCTCTATGGCGCCTGGCACGATTTCGATGCCGTCCGGCCGGTTCCGCAGCGGATGACGGCCAACATCGTCGGCCCGATCTGCGAGACCGGCGATACCTTTGCGATGGGCCGCGAGATCGATGCACTGGAGGCCGGCGACCTTGCTGTCTTCCGCACTGCCGGCGCCTATGGCGCGACGATGGCGTCGAGCTACAACAGCCGCGGCTTCGTGGCAGAGGTGATGGTCGACGGATCCAACTATGCCGTCGTTGCCGACCGGATCGCGCCCGAAGAGATAACCGCCGCCGAGCGCGTTCCCGACTGGCTCCAGTGACGATGCGCGCCTTGCCCCTTTTCCATCGCGTGGCCGGCCAGCCGGTGATCGTGCTGGGGGAGGGCGAGGCAGCGGCGGCCAAGCGGCGCCTGGTCGAGCGTGCGGGCGGGCTGGTCGAAACTGATGTCCAGGCAGCGATCGATCGCGGTGCAAGACTGGCTTTCGTGGCGCTCGACCGGGACGAAGCGGAAGCGGCGGCGATCCGCCTGCGCTGCGCCGGGTTGCTGGTCAACGTGGTCGACCGGCCGGAACTGTGCGACTTCACCACGCCCAGCGTGCTCGATCGCGATCCGGTCATGATCGCAATCGGGACCGATGGCGCGTCCGCCGGGCTCGCCAAGCACCTGCGCTTGCGGCTCGAAGCGCTGCTGCCCGCCGGGCTCGGGCTGCTGGCGGAGGCCCTGTCGGCCGCCCGCGCGGCCATACGCGAACGCTGGCCCGACGGCGCCGAACGGCGCATGGCGCTCGATTCGGCACTGCGCGAAGGGGGTTCGCTCGATCCGTTCACCGGGGCGGGACCTGCCGAGGTGGCCGAGTGGCTGACGGAGGGCCGCGCAGTGCCGCGCTCCAGCAGGATAGAAATGACGGTCGGCGACGATCCCGACGCGCTGACGCTGCGGCAACTCCAGTTGCTGGGCGCGGCCGAGACCATCGTCTTCGAACCGGGCGTGGGCGAAGACATCCTGCACCGCGCCCGGGCCGATGCCGTGCGCCTGCCGATCGCACAGGACGACGGGCGACCGCGCTCCGGCCTGACGGTTATCCTGCGCGCCGGCTGACCGGCCACCTATTCAAGACATTACAGTCATTTAATTTCAAGTCGCCGGGTGCGGACGGCAGGGCTTTTCGCGCGGGGACGCAGCCCCGCGTTGAAAAGGGAAACCCGCATGAAACTTCCGTCCATCGACATCGCATCGTTGCCCGAATTGGGCACCAAACTGACCGGCATCTTCGGCAGCATCGGCGAAAACACGCCGGGCCACGACGACACGATCGTCATCCTCGCGACGTTCGCGTTCGAAGTCTCGCCTCCAGGCGGCGGCATCCTCTGAGGCCGAGGGCGCGATGCGGATCGACCCGGTGATAGAGGCCATGCGGCGGGACCGGTCGGTCCTGCAGCAGGCGCAAGGCGTGGTTTTCGACGCCGCCCGCCGATGGTCGCAGGACCCCCGCATCGCGCCCGTCGTAGAAGAACTGGATGCCTTCGGAGCAGGCGCCTCGCTGTTCGATTGCCCCCTGGTGTCGGATTTGTTCGGGCCGGGGAGGGCGGCGCAGGAGTTCGTGGCCTCGTTCGCCCGCGGCCAATGCGCGGCGCTTACGGAGGCGCGTTTCGCGCAGGTCCCTTTCCGCCATGCCTACGACGGGCGCATGGCCACCCTGCTGCTCGCCCAGCGCGGCCCTGCGCGACTGACGCTGGTCTCGTTCGAGCCGGGTAGCCACGCGGGTGGGCCGCTCGTGTTCAGCGATTCGGTGCGGCACGAAGCCGTGCTCGCCGGAAGGGCGCAGGCGACGCGCACCGTGCACTGCCGCGACGGCGCTTTCGAGCGAAGCGAACTGGCGCTCGAAGCGGGGTCCCGGCTGACGCTCGACCTTTCTAGCCAGGCACTGTTCGTCCACCGGGTCGCGCAACGCCTGGTTTGCTTACGCCTTGCCCGCGACAGTGCTGAACCCGGTCCGATGCGCGAATACGATCCCGCCACCGGCGCGCTGCGGCGGCAGGCGTCGGGCAGTTCGCGCGACAGCCGGCATGAAACGATGCTTGCGCTGCTCGGGCGGATGAAGCGGACCGAGGCAGCGCCGACGATGGCGGACCTGGCCCTGTCGCCCGGGCCCGACACCTTGCGCTGGGAAGCGCTGCGCGAATGCCTTGCGCTCGATACCGCGACCGGATTTGCGGCGCTGTGCGCCGTGGCGTGCCGGCCCGGCGATCCCCTGGCCATGGCTGCCGGCGCCCTGCGCGCGCAACTCGTCGAGGCGCATCCGCAACGGCTGCAGCTGGAGGCAACCGCATGCCGCGCGTGATCGAACTGCCGGGCGAAGCGCAAGCGTGCGAACTTGGCGAGTGCGTCGAGGCGCTGGAGGCGTCGGGCTTCGACCCGTTCGCGGAGGAAAGCCTGCTTCACGCGGCGGGATGGCTGCGCCGGCTGGGGCACAATCCCGACTTCCTGGCCGACATCATCCTGCGCGAACTTAAGAACCGCCACCGCGAGGACACCTGCGACAACAGCTACAGCCCGCAGGTCATCATGCTCTCGGGCCTGGGCGGCGAGATGTTCATGCGGGCGAACATCTGGCCCAGCGAGGACGAGCACATGGTGCGCGCCAGCGGCGGCTCGGCCTTCGTCTACGGCATGGCGCACGATCACAATTTCGACTTTCTTACATACGGTTATTTCGGCCCGGGCTACTGGTCGGACTACTACGAGTACAATTACGGCGCGGTCGCCGGTGCCGTCGGCGAGCCGGCCGGGCTGCGTTTCGTGGAACGCTCGCGGCTCGACCAGGGCAAGCTGCTTCACTACCGCGGCCTGCGCGACGTCCATGCGCAGATGCCGCCTGATTCGCTGTCGATTTCCCTCAACGTGATGCACGCCGATGGGGCGCAGGGGTGGTACGACCAGTACGGCTTCGACCTTGCATCGAACACCGTGAGCAAGGTGCTGGACACCCCCGCGACCGACGTCTTCCTGCGCATCGCCGTCGGGCTCGGCGTGGATGAAGCGCTCGATCTGGCCGAGACCTTCGCCCGGACACACCCGTCCGACCGCATGCGGCTGACCGCGCTCGAGGCGCAGGCAGGGCGGCTCTACATTGCGGGTCGCGATGCGCTGTGGCGGCGGGCGGAAGGCGCCGGTTCGCGCCTCGTGATGTTGGAGGCGCGGCGCCATCGCGCGGCGCTGGCAGCGAATTAGAAAACTCCGCCCGCCAGCGCGTCGAGCGCGGCCTGGAGGATGACCGCGGCTGCGTGGCTGTCGATCCGGGTGGCCCGCTTGGCCCGGCTCCAGTCCTGCGCGATGAGGTCGCGCTCGGCGCTCGCGGTCGACCAGCGTTCGTCCCACAGCAGCACCGGCACGCCCAGCGGCGCGAGGTTGCGCGCATAGGCGCGAGCCGATTGCGCGCGCGGACCCTCGCTGCCGTCCATGTTGAGCGGCAGGCCGAGCACGATCCCGGCCACCTGACGCGCGGTCACCAGCGTGCGCAGTTCCTCGAGGTCGCGGCCGAACTTGCCGCGCGGCAGCGTCTTGCCCGCGGTGGCGAAGCGCCATCCGGCATCGCTCAGCGCCGTGCCGATGGTCCTGGTGCCCAGATCGAGCCCGAGCAGCACGCCGCCGCCGGGCAGGGCCGCGCGAAGCTCGGCCGCAGTCGTGGCGATCAGGTGGCCGCTGGCGCTGCCGGAGCCGCCCATGCCCGCATCCGCCGCACCACGTCGTCCTGCAAGTTCCGCCAGAACAGCGGGATATCGTAGACGTGGTAGTTGTTGCCCGGAAGGACGCCGGGCCCGAGGTCCGGCGGATCGCCGATCAGCAGCAGGCCCGATGGATCGCAGCGCGCCGGGACCGCGCCGGGGATCAGCTCGGCGGTGGTCAGGCCCTCGTCCGGCTTGAGAGTGCCGAGGTTGGCCGCGGCATCCGCCTCCCCATCGATCGTGCCGGTCAGCGGGTTGACGCACAGCAACCCTGTCTCGCCGCGCGGCTGCCCATCGTAACCGGGCGATGTCCGGTAGCGTTCGAGCAGCAGGCCCGGCTCGGCCGGATCGGCAAAGCTGGAATAGGCGACGATGCAGCGCGGTTGATCGGCTGCCGCGCAGGCGGGCAGGCCCAGGGCTGGCAGATCGTGTGCGACCGAGATCGGCCAGCCGATGGCGTAGACCATCGCGATGCGGCCCTGCAGCGGGGTTCCGGCGATGCGCTCCTTGAGCAGGCGGGTGATGTGCGCCGCCCCCTGGCTGTGCCCGGCAAGGACTATCGGCATGCCCGGCTCCACGCTTTCGAGGAAGTAGTCGAAGGCCATCGACACGTCGCGATAGGCCGCGTCGATCGCGCGGGTCGCCTCGGGCTTGTCGGTCAGGAATGCGCCAAAGGTCGCCTGGCGATATTTCGGCGCCCAGATCTCGGTGGCGCGATTGAACGGGCTGGCCATGCCCCGGATGAACAGGCGCGCGCGGGAATCCGCTTCCGCGTCATTGGCCGGGGCATTCCAGGCGGACCGGTTCATGTAGCTGGTCGGATGGACGAAGAAGACGGCGAATTGCGGCACGGTCTCGGCCGCAGGCGTCGGCACCGGCACGGGTACCGAATCGCCCCCAGCCTGCGCATCCTCGACGGACAGCAGCGGTTGCCAGCGCGCCGGGTCCGCCGGTGCACCTATGCCGGGGCGCGAAAACCACATCGCCGGATCCTGGTAGGCGCCGCCCGCCAGCGCGTCCTGCTCGACGAACTCGGCAGTCGGCACCAGCGCCACCTGGGTCGCCTTGTCGGACCATGCGGTCAGGGCAATCGCCCCGATGATGACCAGGACGATGCAGACGGCAACGATATTGAGGAACGTCCGGACCATCAGTCCGCGGCGCCCTCTTTCTTCAGCCGGTCGGCCCGCCGCTCGAGCGCGACCTTGATCATCGCCAGCATGGGATCGGCGAGCGCCAGGCCCAGGATGCCGAACAGCACGCCGAAGATCAGCTGGCTCATCAGCACCAGCGCCGGGGCCAGGTCGACCGTCTTCTTCGCGATCATCGGGACCAGGATGTAGCCGTCGATGTTCTGCACCAGGAAGTAGACGAAGATCGTGTAGAGCCCCATTTCGGTACCGCCGGAAAAGCCGACCAGCACCATCAGCGCGCCGGAAATGATCGCACCGATATTGGGGATAAACGCGAGCAACCCCGTCAGCAGCGCCAGCAGCGCGGCCATCGGCACCGGCGTGCCCGAATAGAGCCCCCAACCCATCAGCATGACCCAGGTGAACAGGCCCTCGAAAGCCATCCCGGCGAGGCGCCCGGCGAGCAGGCGGCGCATGGTGAAGGCCATGTGCCCCACGGTATCGGCCAGCTCTGCCCGGCGGTGGCCGGGCACCATCCAGGCCAGCCCCCGCTCGTAGGCGCGCGGATCGATTGCAAGATAGATGCCGATGATGGCGATGAGGAACAGGGTCGTCAGCCCGCCGAAGATGCCGCCGATCGCCTTGGTGACCGTGCCGACCCCGCTGAAGAGGTTGTTCACCAGGTTGCGGATATCGTCCTCGCCCACGGCGAAGCCCTTGGACTGCATCCAGGCGAAGATGCGGCCGAGCTGTTCCCCGGCCAGCGCCGGGAACTGCGCGGCCTGCTGCGAAATCTGCGATCCGGCGAAGTAGAACAGCCAGGCCAGGAAGGCGACCGACAGGAGCAGCACGATCGTCATCCGCCAGCCGCGGCCGATCGGCAGCACGCGCCCGAGCAGGCGCGCCCCGCCGTCGAGCATACAGGCGAAGACCATGGCCCCGAAGATGACCATCAGCGACTGCGCGATGTAGATCGACAGCACCACCAGCCCGATCACCGTGGCCCAGACAAGCGCCTTGCTCGCCTCGTAGCGCAGCTTGGGATCGGTAATCTGGGTCGGGTTGTTGCCGACGTTGTCTTCGGCGATGACCTTTTCGATCGGCGGATCTGCGGCAGTATCGCTCATCTAGTCGGCGCCCTTCTCAAGTGCGGGGCGCAGCGTGGTCCACGCGCGGCCCGGGCGCAAGCTTTGCCACCAGGTCAACGGGTTCCAGGTCGCGCTGCCGTCGAGCGAGAAGGTGAGGAATTCGGCGCGCCCGCCGATGTTCTCGATCGGCACCGGGCCGCCCAGGCCCTGCGACCAGCCGGATTGCGCGCGGCTGTCGGCAGAATGGTCGCGGTTGTCGCCCATCAGGAAGACATGGCCTTCGGGAACGAGCGTTTCGGGATAATTGTCGAGTTCCTGCTCGCGGTCGTCGATCACGAGATAGCTGGCGCCGTTGGGCAATGTCTCGCGATAGGTCGGCGGCTCGAACACCACCTTGCCGCTGGGCAGCACGGTGCGGAAATCGTAGAAATCGTCGAGACACGAGCGGCCCCCGTCGCAGACCTGCGCGTCCTCGGCGATCTGGACGCTTGGGACGACCTCGCGCCGGACTGGGCGGCCATTGAGGATGACCTGGCCGTCGACCACGGCGATCCGGTCGCCCGGGCGGCCGATCACGCGCTTGATGTAGTCCTCCGCCCGGTCCGGCGGCACCGCGATCACGATGTCCCCGTATTCCGGGGTCGAGGGATTGATCCGCCAGTGGCTGCGCGGCAGCACGTGGAAGCTCGCCGAGACCCATGACCAGCCATAGGGATATTTGCTCACCACCAGCCGGTCGCCCACCAGCAGGCCCGGCATCATAGAGCCCGACGGGATGTAGAACGGCTTGGCGACGAAGGTGTGGAACGCCAGCACGCCCAGCAGCATCAGCGCCAGGCCGCGCAGTTCGTGCAGCCAGTTGACCTTTTCCTTCGCGGGCTTTTCAGCGCCCGGCTTGTCTGGGGTTGCCGTGGGGTCGGCGGGTGCTTGATCCATCGTGCTTTCGGAAATCAGAGGGGGCCGGATGACATGGGGCTGGCCTCGATCACCACGAAGGCCTGCGCCCAGGGGTGATCGTCGGTCATCGTCAGGTGAACCCGCGCCTCATGGCCGTGCGGCGTCAATTCCGCAAGCCGCGCGGCGGCGCCCCCGGTCAGGGCAAGCGTCGGCGCGCCCGAGGGCAGGTTCACCACGCCGATGTCCTTGTGAAACACCCCGCGCTTGAATCCCGTGCCCA
Organism: Tsuneonella sp. HG222; assembly: GCF_053819185.1. Taxonomy (NCBI): domain Bacteria; kingdom Pseudomonadati; phylum Pseudomonadota; class Alphaproteobacteria; order Sphingomonadales; family Erythrobacteraceae; genus Tsuneonella; species Tsuneonella sp. HG222. The sequence continues at coordinate 893,092 of NZ_JBSOQZ010000001.1, forward strand.
CCGCCTTGGCGAAAGCCTCCTTGGCGGCCCAGCGCTTGGCATAGGTGCCGACCGCGGTGAACGGGCGGCGGGCCGCCTTGGCCCGCTCGACGTCGGTGAAGCAGCGCGCGGTGAACTTGTCGCCCCACCGCTCGAGCGAACTCGCGATCCGCTCAATGTTGGTGAGGTCGGAGCCGAGGCCGATGATCACGAGATGCTCGCCGTCCTGTAAAAGATCCAGATGAGCAAGACCCAGTTGACGCTGACGACAAGCGAGGCGGCAATGACTATCTTCTTCGCGTCTACGAGGAGGCCGACAAGCAGGTATGCCACCAGCTGGCCTGCGATCCAGAGCCATCCGAACGTCCCGCCAGCCCCACCGACCATCGAAATTGCAATAAGAAGCGGAGGCAAGCCGAGGAGGCCCACGATTCCCTTCGAAAGCCCCACAAGGTGACGCTCCGTTCTCGGCGAATTCACCGCGCGTCATCCATCAGGTCGCGCATGCGCACCACCGCGCTTTCCAGCCCGGTGAAGATCGCCTCGCCGATTAGGTAGTGGCCGATGTTGAGCTCGGCGAGCTGGGGGATGGCGGCGATCGGCTGGACGTTGTCGTAGGTCAGGCCGTGGCCCGCATGCGGCTCGATCCCGTTCTTGGCGGCGAGCGCGGCCATGTCGGCGATCTTCCTGAGTTCCACCGCCACCTGATCGCCCTCCGCATGGGCATAATCGCCGGTGTGGAATTCGACCACGGGAGCGCGCAGGCGCAAGGCGGCATCGACCTGGCGCTCGTCCGGGCCGATGAACAGGCTCACGCGGATGCCGGCTTCCGACAGCTTGTCGACGATTGGCACGAGCCGGTTGTGCAGGCCCGCGGCATCGAGTCCGCCTTCGGTCGTCACCTCCTCGCGCTTTTCGGGCACGATGCAGGCGGCGTGCGGGCGGTGGGCGAGGGCGATGGCGAGCATCTCGTCGGTCGCTGCCATCTCGAGATTGAGCGGCAGGCCCGTCGCGTCCTGGATGCGCTTCAAGTCGCCGTCGCGGATATGCCGGCGGTCCTCGCGCAGGTGCGCGGTGATTCCGTCGCCGCCGCAGGCCGCGACGATCTGCGCCGCGCGGACCGGGTCGGGATGGTCGCCGCCGCGCGCGTTGCGGATGGTGGCGACGTGATCGATGTTGACGCCAAGGCGCAGCCGGGGGTGCGCGGGCCGATCGGGATCGGCCACTATGTGCGGCTGCCGGGCTTGGTCACCGGGACGGCCGCGAGCTCCGCCGGGATCTCGTCGGGCGCATAGGTCGGGAAGTTGAGCGCCACGAGCGGGAAGAAGGGGACGCCCATGTCGACCTCGCCGGCCGAACGGTCGACCAGCGCGGCAGCCGCGATCACATTGCCGCCGGCGGCCTCGATCGCCACGATCGCTTCCTTGCCGCTGAGGCCGGTGGTGACCACGTCCTCCACCATCAGGACCTTCTCGCCTTCCTTCAGGGTAAAGCCGCGGCGCAGTTCGAAGGTGCCGCTCGGCCGCTCGACAAAGACCGCGTCGACATCGAGCGCGCGGCCGATCTCGTGGCCGATGATCAGCCCGCCCATCGCCGGGCTGACGACCTTCTCGATCTGGCTGCGCAGTTCGCGTGGCATCTTCTGGCAGATCGCCAGGGCGAGCCGGCCGGCGCGCTCGGCGTTCATCAGCACGCGCGCGGCCTGCAGGTAGTGGGCGCTGTGCCGCCCGCTGGAGAGCCGGAAATGGCCTTCGAGCAGGGCGTGGCTGGCGCGGAACTCGGCGAGAACCTCGTCTTCGGTCATGGCAGTATCGCGCAATTCCCTAGGATACGATTTGCGGTCCGCCGACGGGGCGTCGGACCTGTCGAAAAATCTCCCTAGAAGCGCTTGAGGCACGGGGCAAGCGCGCGTATAGGCCCGCCAAACCTGCCCCTGCCGGGGCCGTTGGCGTGTTCGCGCGCATTGCAAACAGGACGGAAAGCGGCACAGTGATGACCCTTGGCGAGTTCGCCCGCAAGCGACTGAGTTTCCTCGCGGTATTGGTGGCAATCCTGGCCATCGTGGTCGTGGCGCAGCCCGCTTCGGCGGCGGCGGCCGAGCCGGCCGCGCAATCCGCGGCGCTGGCTGCCGACGCCACGGCTGCCGACGCAGCCGCTCCGGCTGCTGCCGACGCGGCTGCTGCTCCGGGCGCGACCGCCGCTGCCGCCGCCGCTCCTGCAACCGGCGGCGCCGCCGCTTCGGGTTACACGCCGCTGGGTCCCGAATGGATCAAGGGCCAGCCGCACAACGGCGGTTTCGACTTCCAGAAGCAGTATTCGCCCACCGGCCACTTCGCCTACAAGATGCACACCTGGCTGCTGGTCCCGGTCATCACGGTGATCAGCCTGTTCGTGCTGTTCCTGCTGCTCTACGTCATGGTCCGCTTTCGCCGCGCGAAGAACCCGGTCCCGTCGAAGACCAGCCACAACACCTTCATCGAGATCATCTGGACGGTCATCCCGGTGCTGATCCTGGTGATCATCGCGATCCCCTCGATCATCCTGCTGCGCGACCAGTACGAAGCGCCGCCGGAAGATGCGCTGACCGTCAAGGTCACCGGCTACCAGTGGTACTGGGGCTACACTTATCCCGACAACGGCGACTTCGAGGTCATCTCGAACATGATGCCCGAGGAAGAGGCCAAGGCGAAGGGCTTCCCCAGCCAGCTCGAGGTGGACAACCGCATGGTCGTGCCGGTCGGCGAATGGATTCGCATCCAGACCATCGGCGCCGACGTGATCCACTCGTTCGCGGTGCCCAGCCTGTGGTACAAGCTCGACAGCGTGCCCGGCCGCCTGAACGAGAAGAAGATGTTCATCGAGGAACCCGGCATCTACTACGGCCAGTGTTCCGAACTGTGCGGCGCGCGCCACGGCTACATGCCGATCGCGATCGAGGCTCTGCCCCGTCCGCAGTTCGAAGCCTGGGTGCGCGCGCAGGGCGGCACGCTGCCCGCTGATGGGGCCGCGTCCAGCGCGGTCACCGCGACGACCCCGGCCGCCGCCGCCGATGCCGCCGCGACCACCTCGAGCGAAGCGGACACGGTGACGGATCCGGCGCCCGCGCCGACCGCCCCGACCGCGTGATCGCAGCCTAGACCGAATTACGGACCCGAGAGACCAGACAGATGGCTACCACCGCCGACCACTTCGAAGCCCATCACGACGATCACGCGCATCATGACGCCGATCACAAGCCGGGTTTCTTCGCCCGCTGGTTCATGTCCACGAACCACAAGGACATCGGCACGCTGTACCTGATCTTCGCGATCTTCGCGGGCATCATCGGCGGGGCCATCTCGGGCATCATGCGGATGGAACTGGCCGAGCCGGGCATCCAGTATCTCGGCTGGTGGGTCACCTTCCTCGGCGGTCCCGAGCAGGTCGATCTCAACGCCATGGGCCACATGTGGAACGTGTTCATCAGCGCCCACGGCCTGATCATGGTGTTCTTCATGGTCATGCCGGCGATGATCGGCGGGTTCGGCAACTGGTTCGTGCCGCTGATGATCGGTGCGCCGGACATGGCCTTCCCGCGCATGAACAACATCTCGTTCTGGCTGACCGTGGCGGGCTTCTGCAGCCTGCTGATGTCGAGCTTCGTCCCGGGCGGCACCGGCAACGGCGCCGGCACGGGCTGGACGGTCTATGCCCCGCTCGCGACGAGCGGGTCGGTCGGCCCGGCGGTCGACTTCGCGATCTTCTCGCTGCACCTGGCCGGTGCCGCGTCGATCATGGGCGCGATCAACTTCATCACCACGATCTTCAACATGCGCGCGCCGGGTATGACCCTGCACAAGATGCCGCTGTTCGTATGGTCGGTGCTGGTCACCGCGTTCCTGCTGCTTCTGGCGCTGCCGGTGCTGGCCGCGGCGATCACCATGCTGATCACCGACCGCAACTTCGGCACGACGTTCTTCGACGCGGCCGGCGGCGGCGACCCGATCCTGTACCAGCACCTGTTCTGGTTCTTCGGCCACCCGGAAGTCTACATCATGATCCTGCCGGGCTTCGGCATGGTCAGCCAGATCGTCGCCACGTTCAGCCGCAAGCCGGTGTTCGGTTACCTGGGCATGGCCTACGCGATGGTCGCCATCGGCGTGGTCGGGTTCATCGTCTGGGCGCACCACATGTACACCGTGGGTCTCGACGTTAACACGAAGATGTATTTCACCGCGGCGACCATGGTCATCGCGGTGCCGACCGGCATCAAGATCTTCAGCTGGATCGCCACGATGTGGGGCGGCTCGCTCGAGTTCAAGAGCCCGATGATCTGGGCGATCGGCTTCATTTTCCTGTTCACCGTCGGCGGTGTGACCGGCGTGGTGCTGGCCAACGGCGGCATCGACGATGCGCTGCACGACACCTACTACGTCGTCGCCCACTTCCACTACGTGCTGTCGATGGGCGCGGTGTTCAGCCTGTTCGCCGGGTTCTACTACTGGTTCCCGAAGATGAGCGGCCGGATGCACTCCGAACTGCTGAGCCACCTGCACTTCTGGGGCTTCTTCATCGGCGTGAACATCATCTTCTTCCCGCAGCACTTCCTGGGTGCGCAGGGCATGCCGCGCCGCTATCCGGACTACGCGGAAGCCTATGCCTACTGGAACGAGATCAGCTCGTTCGGGTACGAGGTGATGGCCGGGTCGATGATCTTCTTCTTCGTCAACCTCGTCTACGCCTTCACGGCCGGCAAGAAGGTGGGCAACAACCCGTGGGGCGAAGGCGCGACTACGCTCGAATGGAGCCTGCCGAGCCCGCCGCCCTACCATCAGTTCGAGACGCTGCCGGTGATCGAGGATTACCACAGCCATCACAACGCCATCGGCACGCCGGACGAATTGAAGGAAGCGCACTGAGCGCCTGCCTTTCCGGCCAGCGATACCGTATAGCTGGGGCGCGCCGGAAACGGGGCGCCCTTCGCTTTTGGAGCCGAACATGACCACCGCCGCTCCCCCCAACGCAGCCATTGCCGAGTGGCGGGACTATTTCGCGCTGACGAAGCCGCGGGTGATGAGCCTGGTGGTCTTCACCGGATTGTGCGGCCTGCTCGCCGCGCCGGGCACGATCCACCCGGTGCTCGGCTTCGTCGCGGTGCTGTGCATCGCGCTGGCCGCGGGCGGGGCGGGCGCGCTCAACCAGTGGTGGGAAGCCGATATCGACGCGGCGATGAAACGCACGTCCAAGCGCCCGCTGCCCAGCGGCAAGATGCACCCCAGGAACGCACGCGATTTCGGCATCGCCATCTCGACCGGCGCGGTGCTGCTGATGGGCTTGGCGGTGAACTGGCTTTCGGCCGCGATCCTGGCCGGCTCGGTGGTCTACTACGCGGTCATCTACACGATCTGGCTCAAGCCCAGGACGCCGCAGAACATCGTCATCGGCGGCGGTGCAGGGGCCTTTCCGCCGCTGATCGGCTGGGTCGCGGTGACGAACGACATCACCCTGATGCCGGTGCTGCTGTTCCTGATCATCTTCATGTGGACCCCGCCGCATTTCTGGGCGCTCGCGCTGTTCGTGCAGACCGATTACGCCAAGGCCGGCATCCCGATGCTGCCCGTGGTCGCGGGCGAGACCGAGACCCGGCGGCAGATCCTGATCTACTCCGTGATCCTGCTGATCGTCAGCCTGGTCCCCTGGTGGATCGGCGGCACCGGGTGGATCTACGGCGCGGCGGCGCTGCTGCTGTCGGGGCTGTTTCTGGTGATGGCCGTGCCCGTCGCGGCAAGGCGCTCTGTCCCCGCGGAGCAGGGCGGGGACCGGATGCAGCCCGAGAAGCGGCTGTTCGGCTATTCGGTGCTCTATCTCTTCGCGCTGTTCGCCGCGCTGGTTGCGGATCACATGCTTCTGGGGGTAGGGGGCACGGCATGACTCCAGAGGAAGAAGCCGCCTTCAAGCAGGCCCGCAAGGGCCGCAACGTCGCCCTGGCGCTGGTGCTCGCCGGGTTCGTCGTGCTGTTCTACGTGCTGACCTTCGTCAAGATGGGCTGAGCGCGATGGCGAGCGTGGCGATCGAGGGGAAGAACCGGCGCACCGGGCTGCTCATGTTCGGCCTGGCGCTGGCGATGCTGGCGCTGGGGTTCGCCGCGGTGCCGCTCTATCGCCTGTTCTGCCAGGTGACCGGATTCGGCGGCACGACCCAGCGCGCGACCGAGGCGCAGGCGGCGGACGCTGCAACGCGCAGCGCCGGCGCGCGGATGATCTCGATCCGCTTCGATGCCAATACCGCGCCTTCGCTGCCGTGGCATTTCAAGCCGCTGCAGGTGACCGACACCGTGCAGATCGGCCAGCGCGACATGGCGATCTACACCGCCAAGAACCTGTCCGACATGCCCGTGACCGGCAACGCGACCTTCAACGTCGAGCCGGAACAGGCGGGCAAGTATTTCAGTAAGGTGCAGTGCTTCTGCTTCACTCAGCAGACGTTGCAGCCGGGGCAGGAAGTGCGCATGCCGGTGGTCTATTATGTCGACCCGGCCGCGCTCGACGATCCGAACATGGACGGGGTGACGCAGATCACCCTCAGCTACACATTCCACAAGGCGGTCGATCAGGCCTCCTAGCCACTTTACCCATGCGGCCGGGGCGATTAAGGGCCACGGCGAATACCAATCAGGAAGCGATCCAATGGCCGGCGCCAAGAACCACGACTATCATATCCTTCCCCCCGACATCTGGCCGCTGGTCGGCGCGTTTTCGGCCCTGACCTTCACCAGCGGCATGGTGCTCTACATGCACGACATGCCGAACCACTGGCTGGTCCTGGGCCTCGGCATCGCCGGCCTGATCGCCACGTTCTTCAGCTGGTTCGCCAATATCATTAAGGAAGCGCAGTCGGGCGATCACACGCCGGTCGTGCAGCTTCACCTGCGCTACGGCATGATCCTGTTCATCGCTTCGGAAGTGATGTTCTTCGTCGGCTGGTTCTGGAGCTGGTTCGATTTCGCGCTCTTCCCCTCGGCTATTTCCGAGGTGGTCGGCGGGCAGTTCCCGCCCAAGGCGATCGAGGCGGTGATGGATCCGTTCGACCTGCCGCTGCTCAACACGCTGATCCTGTTGTGCTCGGGCACCACGGTGACCTGGGCGCACCACAGCCTGATTCACGGCGATCGCGAAGGGCTGAAGAAGGGCCTGTGGCTGACCGTCATCCTGGGCGCGATCTTCACCTGCATCCAGGCCTACGAATACGCTCACGCGCCGTTCGCCTTCGGCGGCAACACCTACAGCTCGGCGTTCTACATGGCGACCGGGTTCCACGGCTTCCACGTCCTGGTCGGCACGATCTTCCTGATCGTTTGCCTCGTGCGCACCTACAAGGGCCACTTCACGCCCGACCATCACTTCGGCTTCGAAGCGGCGGCGTGGTACTGGCACTTCGTCGACGTGGTGTGGCTGTTCCTGTTCATCGTCGTCTACATCTGGGGCGGCTGGGGCGCGCCGATCCACTGATCGATGCTCGATATCGATGACTTGTCGAAGGGGCAGCCCGGTCTCGGCCAGGCTGCCCTTTTCGGTCTCTGCCCCCGCTGCGGGGCCGCGACCCTGTTCGCCGGCTGGGTGCGCTTCGCACCGCGCTGCGGCGCCTGCGGGCTGGACTTCGCCCGCTTCAACGTGGGCGACGGCCCGGCGGCGTTCCTGATCATGATCGTGGGGGCGCTGGTAACCGGGCTGGCCATCTGGCTCGAGCTTGCGCTCGGTCCGCCGTGGTGGGTCCACCTCCTGCTATGGGTGCCGCTGGTGATCGGCGGGACGGTCTGGGGCCTGCGCATGGCCAAGGCCGCGCTGCTTCATTCGGAATATCGCCGCGGGGGCGGCGAGTGACGGCTCCTGCCGCCAGAGGGCGCCTGCCCGTGATCGCGACGATCGTGGTGCTGGCCGCGGTCGGCACGATGATCGCGCTCGGCGTGTGGCAGCTTCAGCGCATGGCGTGGAAGGAAGACCTGCTGGCGCGCTACCGCCAGGCCGAAACGATGAGCGCGCCGATCGCATGGTCGAGCGATCCGGCGGATTACGAAAAGGTCCTGTACCGCCGCACGCGGGTCGACTGCGTGGAGGTGACCGGCATGGATTCGGTCGCCGGGCGCTCCGCCGCCGGGCAATCGGGCTGGTCGCACGTCGCGCATTGCCGCCTCGTGGACGGCGGCACGGCCGACATCGCGCTGGGCTGGTCGCGCGATCCGGCTTTCCCGGCATGGACGGGCGGGGAGGTCGGCGGCGTCATCGGCCCGCAGGGCGAAGGGGTGAAGCTCGTCGCCGCGCCCGCGCAGGCCGGGCTGGCGGATCTCGCTGCGCCCGATCCCAACGACATCCCCAACAACCACCTGGCCTACGCCGTGCAGTGGTTCTTCTTCGCCCTGACCGCGCTGGTCATCTACTGGCTGGCGCTGCGGCGGAAGTGGCGCGGGGCTTAGGCCAGGCCGCGCATCGGCGCGTCCCCGCGCCTACTTGTACATCCCCTCGCGCAGGTTGATGCCGTGCTCGGTCCAGACCTTGAGCGCCGCGAGCATCTGGCTCCAGCCCATGCAGTTGCCGTAGCTCGCCTTGAGGCCTGCGTCGGTCTCGTGCCAGCCTTCCTCGGCGATTTCGACCAGCGTGCGAGCGTCGTCGCCCTCGACCGGCTTGAAGGTCATCATCACCGTGGTGTCGTACTTGGGCCCGTCACCGGGCTCGTTCGCCTCCCACTCGAGGACGATCCGCTGGTCGGGCACCACTTCGCGCACGTGGACCGGGAAGGCGCCGGGGAAATCGGCGAAGTCCCATGTCACCGTCGCGCCTTCCTCCAGCCGCCCGCGGGCGCCGCCGGTGGTGAAATAGCACGACAGCTTGGCCGGGTCGGCGACCGCCTCGAACACCTCGTGCACCGGGCGGGCGATATTGGCGAACACGCGAAACTTGAGGTCCATCGCAAAGCTCCTCTTGAGTCGCCGCCAGATATGTTATAAAAACATAACATGTCAAGCGACGACGATCTCGACGCCGTGTTCAAGGCGCTGGCCAGCCCCGTGCGCCGGGCGATCTGCGACGCGCTCAAGCCGCGCCCGCTGACCACCAAACAGCTGGCCGAGGCCTTCGCCGAAATCGACCGCACCACGGTGATGATGCACCTGCGGGTGCTGGAGGAGGCCGGCCTCGTCGTGCCGGTGCGCAAGGGGCGCGAGCGGTTCAACCATCTCGACGCCATGCCCATCCAGGCAATCCACGAGCGCTGGATCGGCCCTCATGCCGCCGCGGCGGCGGCCGGTCTGTCGCAGCTCAAGCGCGAACTGGAAGCCGCGCCCGATGTGGCGAAGGTTTAGCCGCCCCTAGCGCCGGTTGCTTGCCCGCCGCCCGCCGCACCGCTAACCGCTGGCCGCGATGCAGTACGTCTCCACCCGCGGCACCGCCCCGGCGCTCGATTTCGAAGGCGCGACCCTCGCCGGCCTGGCCAGCGACGGCGGGCTCTATGTCCCTGCCGCATGGCCCACGTTCACGCCCGGCGAGATCGCGGCGATGCGCGGCCTGCCCTATGCCGAACTGGCCCAGCGCATCATGCAGCCGTTCGTCGGCGACTCGCTCAGTCCCGAGCGCCTGCTCGAACTGTGCCGCGAGGCCTATGGCCGGTTCAGCCACGCCGCGGTAACCCCGCTCAACCAGCTCGACGAGCGCAACTGGCTGCTCGAGCTGTTCCACGGCCCCACGCTGGCGTTCAAGGACGTCGCGCTGCAGCTTCTCGGGCTGCTGTTCGAAGAGTTCCTCGCCCGCCGCGACGAGCGGCTGACCATCGTCGGCGCGACCAGCGGCGACACCGGCAGCGCGGCGATCGACGCGGTGGCCGGGCGCGAGCGGATCGACATCTTCATGCTCCATCCTGCCGGCCGGGTCAGCGACGTCCAGCGCCGCCAGATGACCACAGTGAAGGCGCCCAACGTTTACAACATCGCCATCGACGGCAGCTTCGACGATGCGCAGGCAATGGTGAAGCGCATGTTCGGCGACACCGCGATGACCGGGAGCTTCCGCGTCAGCGCGGTCAACTCGATCAACTGGGCCCGGCTCATGGCGCAGGTGGTCTATTATTTCGCCGCCGCGCTGCAGCTCGGCGCGCCCGAGAGGAAAGTCGCCTTCAGCGTTCCCACCGGCAATTTCGGCGACGTCTTCGCCGGGCACGTCGCGGCGCGCATGGGCCTGGGCATCGAGCGGCTGATCGTCGCGACCAACGTCAACGACATCCTCCACCGCGCGCTGGCCCATGGCGACTATTCGGCCGGCACGGTCACCCCCACCGCCGCGCCGAGCATGGACATCCAGGTGTCGAGCAATTTCGAGCGCCTGCTGTTCGACGCCGGCGGGCGCGACGGCGTGGCCTTGGCCGAGCAGATGCGCGGCTTCGAGGCGACGAAGGCCATGCGGCTGACCAACGCCCAGCGCGAAGGCGCCGCCGGCCTGTTCACCAGCGCGCGCGCCGACGCCGACGACATGGCCCGCGCCATGCGCTGGGCGTGGGAGAGCTGCGACGGCGAGGTGATCGACCCGCATACCGCTATCGGCCTCCACGCCGCGCGCGCGGCGGACCTGCCGGCCGATGTCCCCATCGTCACGCTCGCCACCGCGCACCCCGCGAAATTCCCCGACGCGGTCGAGCGCGCGACCGGCCTGCGCCCTGCGCTGCCCACGCGCGTGGGCGACCTGTTCGAGCGCGACGAGGCCTACGTCGAACTGCCGGGCGATTACGATGCGATCGCCGCCTATGTCGCGGAGCACGCGGCGCCGAGCCGCTGATGGCGCAGCTTGCCGAGCAGCCGCTGGTCCTCGCCGGAGAGGGCTGGGACGATTACGGCCTTGTCGACAGCGGGCATGGCCGCAAGCTCGAACGCTACGGGCCGCATCGCTTCATCCGTCCCGAACCGCAGGCCATGTGGGCGCCGCGCCTGCCCGACTGGCAGGCCGACGGCGAGTTCGTGCCAGGCAGCGACGAGGACGGCGGCGGCAAGTGGCACTTCGCCCGGCCGGTGCCCGACGGTTGGCAGCTGGCATGGCCGGATGCCGACGGACCGGTCCGCTTCACGGCGCAGTGCACCCCCTTCCGTCACCTCGGCTTCTTCCCGGACATGGCCCCGGTGTGGAGCTGGATGCGCGGCGAGCTGACGGGCAAGCCCGACGCGGCTACCCTCAACCTGTTCGGCTATACCGGTGTCGGCACGCTGGCGCTCAGCGAATGCGGCCCGGTGACCCACGTCGATGCCAGCAAGAAATCCGTCGCCCAGGCGCGCGAGAACGCCGCGCTGGCCGGGATGGAAGACCGCTCGATCCGCTGGCTGGTCGACGATGCGGCCAAGTTCGCCGCGCGCGAGGTGCGGCGCGGCAAACGCTACGACGGGATCATCCTCGACCCGCCCAAGTTCGGCCGCGGCCCCGACGGCGAAGTCTGGCGGCTGGAGGAGGGGCTTCCCGGCCTCGTCGCCGATTGCCGGCAACTGCTCGATCCCAACAGCCGCTTCCTGTTCCTCACCGTCTATGCCGTGCGGATGAGCAGCCTCGCGCTCGCCGGGTTGCTGGCCGAGCACCTGGCAGGGCTGCCGGGCCGGATCGAACACGGCGACCTGGCCGTGCGCGAGGATGGGGAGGGCGGCCGCCTGCTGCCCACCGCGATCTTCGCGCGCTGGTCGAATCCGGAGTAACGCGGGGCCATGGCCGATTCGCTCTATCTCGAGATCGCCGACTTCGAGCACCTGGTGCATACCGGGATCTACTCGGAGGAGACCGGCCGTCCGCAGCCGCTGCGTTTCACCGTGCGGGTCAAGCTGAAGGCGATCGACCACTACGATGCCGACACGCCGCTCGATGCCAGCAAGAACTACATGGACCTGAAGTTCGCCTGCTCTGGCGCGCTGGGCGACACGCACTTCAAGCTGATCGAGGCGGTGGCCGACCATGTCTGCGAGACGCTGTTCGTGCAGGACGAAAGGATCGAAGAGGTCAGCGTGAAGATCGTCAAGCTGGCGCTGAGCGAGGCGGACGAGAAGATCGGCATTACGCTCACCCGCGAGCGGCGCTGATGGAGGTCATGCGGTGGGAGGTGGCCGATCTGGCCGAGGGCCCGCTCGATCGCGCAGCCCGCTTCTACGCGCACGACGTTGCCGGGATCCGCAGCAGTCGCGACGGCCATCCCGGACGCGACGTGGCGCTGGTCTTCGCTCCCGCGTCGCACGAACATCAGGCCTGGCGGCTCGCTGCCGTGCAGGAGCTGGCCCGCGAGTTCGCCCCCGCACGGGTCAATGGGATCGTCGGCCAGGAAGAGGAGGCGATCGCCGCGACCATCGCCTATCTCTGCGGCGCCCCCGGGGTGACCGGCCAGCTTCTCGCGGTGGCCTAGACTTTCCTACAAGCCTGCAATCTGCTGCTGTCGGGCAATGGCACCGTCTTCCTTTTTACCGAGCATCGCGGGAGCCGTGACTGCCGCCTTCGAGCGCCGGGGGATTTTCTCCCCTGAACCGTGTAACATGCGGTCCATGTCTGCGATCTACGCCCGCTCCGACGCCCTGAAAGCACAGCGAACTGCGCCCCAAGGCGAATGCGTTTGAACTTGCCCCGCGCAACCTCCACAATGCGCGCATGAGCTGTTCCGCTCCCCTCGTCGACGCGTTCAACCGGCGCATCAGCTATCTGCGGCTGTCGGTGACGGACCGGTGCGACCTGCGCTGCACCTATTGCATGCCCGAGGCGATGCAGTTTCTTCCGCGCAAGGACGTCCTGAGCCTGGAAGAACTGCACAAGCTGGCGCTCGCCTTCATCGACCGCGGCGTGAGCAAGATCCGCCTGACCGGCGGCGAACCGCTCGTGCGGCGCGACATGATCGAGCTGGTCCAGGCGATCGGCCGCAAGCTGGGCGACGGGCTGGACGAGCTGACCCTGACGACCAACGGGACCCAGCTCGACAAGTTCGCCGAGCCGCTGTTCGCCGCCGGGGTGCGCCGCATCAACGTCTCGCTCGACACGATGGACGCGGGCCTGTTCCAGGAACTCTCGCGCCGCGACCGCCTCAGCGCGGTGCTGCGCGGCATCGCCGCCGCGCGCGACGCCGGGCTCAAGGTCAAGATCAACACCGTCGCGCTCAAGGGCCTGAACGAGGAGGAGATTCCCTTCCTCGTCGAATGGGCCCATGCACAGGGGCACGACCTGACGCTGATCGAAGTCATGCCGCTGGGCGAGGTGGAAGGCGAGCGGGTCGACCACTACCTGCCGCTGACCGCGATCAAGGACGCGCTCGACGCGCGCTGGACCCTGACCCCCTCGGCCCACTCGAGCGGCGGCCCGGCGCGCTACTGGGACGTGGCGGAAACCGGCGGGCGGGTCGGCCTGATCACCCCGCTGACCAACAACTTCTGCGCCACCTGCAACCGCATCCGCGTGACCGCGACCGGCCAGCTCTACGCCTGCCTGGGCGGGGCCGAGCAGGTCGACCTGCGCGCCGCCTTGCGGTCCGAAGCGCCTGACGCGGCGCTCGCCGCCGCGCTCGACGAGGCGATGCGGATCAAGCCGGAGCGGCATCATTTCCGCATCGAACAGGGCGCCGCCCCGGCCCAGCCGCGGCACATGTCCCTGACCGGGGGCTAGGACCCTGGCCGTCCGCGTCGTCTTTCTCGGCAAGCTGGCCGACCTCGCCGGCGCGCCCACGCGCGAATTCGCCGCGCCGCTCGACTGGGGTTCGCTGCTCGAAGGGCTGGACGGCGATCTGGCCGACATGGTCGCCGGCGACAGGGTCAAGCTGGCGGTCGGCGGCACCGTCGTGGCCGACAAGCGCACGCTGATGGCGGGCGACGGCGACGAGGTCGCGCTTCTGCCGCCCGTCTCCGGGGGCTGACATGGCGCGCGACGTCCGCCTGGTGAGCGAGCCGTTCGAGCCCGAGCGGCTCGTGGCCCAGTTCAGCGCCGCCTATCCGGGCCTGGGGGGTGTCTGCACCTTCGTCGGCGCGGTCCGGCCGGACGACGGGGTCGAGGCGCTCGAGCTCTCGCACTACGCTCCGCTGACCCTCGCCGGGATGGAGGCGCTGGCCGACAGGGCGCTCGCCCGCTTCGACCTGCTGGGGATCCTCGTAGTCCACCGCACCGGCGAAATGCGCCCCGGCGATCCGATCGTGCTTGTCAGCGCCTGCGCGCTCCACCGCCGGGCGGCGATCGAGGCGGTCGATTTCGCGATGGACCATCTCAAGTCCGACGCCTGGTTCTGGAAGCGCGAGAAGCGCGCCGGCGCCTGGAGCTGGATCGAACCGAGGGCGCAGGACCACTCGGACCTGGCACGGTGGGGCGAATAATTCGGCGGGTTTGATCGTGGTCAAATCCTTGCCCCGCGATCGGGTGCAAACCGGCTCCATAGCAAGGAGCTGACCGATGGCCGAGAAACTGACCCGCCAACTCGTCGCCGAAAAGGCGATCGTCCATGCCGAGATCCCCATCCGCGCGCCGCACCAGGTCGACCGGACCTTCGAGTTGCCGACCGGGCTCTATATCGCGATGGCGGCGCTGTTCTTCGGTTTCGTGGCGGTGATGGCCACGGGCTTCGCCGCGCCGGGAATGGTCGTGCCGACCGGGATCATCGTGGTCTTCATCGCGGCTTTCTTCGCCGTTCCCACGGCCATGATGCGCACCCGGCCCGAGACCCGTCGGAAGGCGCTGCCCTGGCATCGCTTCCAGCGCGAAGGGATCGTCACGCACTTCGGCCCAGCGAGCGCGCGCGACGCGGCGATCCAAGTCCTAATCCTGCCGGCCATGCTGTTCGGCTGGGGCCTCGCCGTGGTGACGATCGCCGCGCTGGTCTAGTCCGCCGCCGCTCCAAGCCGCGCGGGGTCGAGCAACTCGATCCCGCGCGCACCGCGTTTGCGGATCGCCCCGTCTGCTTCCAGCGCGGACAGCATCCGGCTCACCGTCTCGATGGTCAGGCCCAGCAGGCTCGCCATTTCGCCCCGCGTCAGAGGCAACTCGAAAGTCCCCGCCGGATGGCACGGCGAATCGCTCGCCGCCCGGGCCAGCGCCAGCAGCAGGTTGCCGACCCGCTCCTCGGCGCTGCGCCGGCTGGTCAACTCGAGCATCCTGCGGCTTTCGTGCAGGTCCTCCTGCGTGCGCCGCAGCAAGGCACGGGCGAGCGCCGGATGGTCCTGCACGGCGCGGTCGAGGTCGGCCTGTGCAAACAGGCAGACCTTGCTGTCGGTCAGCGCGGTGATGTCGTGCGCGGCGAAGGGTGCGAAGAGCTCGCCGACGAAGCCCGCCGGATGGACCAGCGCGAGGATCCGCTCGCTGCCGTCTTCGTCGGTCGCGGATATCTTCAATGCGCCACTGACGAGCGTAGCGCAGTTCGTGCTCGGCTCGCCTGCCGCGAAGACGGTCTCACCCCGCCGGAATGTGCGGGTACGCCCACTGCGGGCGAGCGCCTCGCGGCCGGCGTCGTCGAGCACCGAGCAGGCGGCCCTGTCGCGGACCGGACACTCGGCGCAGGCGAGGCTCATTGCCCCAGCGAGGCGTGGATCTCGTTGATCCGCGCCGTCTCCTCGTCGACCATCGCCGCGATCGCCGACTGCGCTTTGGCGAGCCCCTCGGTGGAGCGCCCTTCGGTCGATGCATCGACCACGAGCCGGTCGAGATCGGCGAGCGCGATCATCGTCCGGCTCCTCTCCGTCTCCAGCCCGGCGAGAGCGACGCTGGCCGATGCCCAGCCGTCGCTGCCGACCGCCGCCCCGCGCCCGCCACGTGCGGCGGACTGGGCCGCGGCAAGCTTGGAGCGAAACGAATCGTAGGCCGACGTCGCTTTCGCCACGAGACCATCGACCGAGGCGAGCGCCCCGGCGCTGGGCGGTTCGGGTGCCGCGGGCGGGGCAGGCTGCAGGGTTCCGGTCACCCGCTCGGCGTCGCGAATCGCCAGGCTGGGATAGTTTGCGCCGCCCGTGGCGCAGGCCCCCAGAAGGAGCGATATAGGCAAGGCAAGGAAGTGCGGCTTCATGGGTGTGGCCTAGCGCCAACCCCGGGCGCTGACCAGTTGCCCGAAGCGAAAATCCGGCCTAGTGGGCGTTGACAGGCGCCGGCTGTTCCCCTAACGGCTGCGCTCTTTCCGGCACCCCGTTGGGTGCCCTTTTTGTCGTTTACGGCTGCAGCAGCCGGGGGCGGCAGTCGAAACGAACGGATTAGGTGAACCATGTTCGCAGTAGTGCGCACGGGCGGCAAGCAGTATCGCGTTTCCGCCGGAGACAAGATCGCGGTTGAGAAGCTGGCGGGTGAAGCCGGCGACACGATCGAGCTGGGCGACGTCCTCCTCGCGGGGGACGGCGGCGAAATGAAGGACTCGGCCAAGGTGAAGGTCGCGGCGGAAATCATCGCCCAGGCCAAGAGCGAGAAGGTCAAGGTCTTCAAGAAGCGCCGCCGGCACAACTATCGCCGCACGGCCGGCCATCGCCAGCAGATGACCCTCCTGCGCATTGTGCAGGTTGGCGATTCGAAGGCCGAGCCGACGCAGAAGAAGGCCGCCGCACAGCCGGCAGAGGCCGACGCTCCCGTCGCCGTGACCAAGGCCGATGCCCCCGTCGCTGTCACCAAGAGCGCGCCGAAGGCTGAAGCCGTCAAGGACGAGCCGGCTAAGGGTGTCGACACGGTGAAGACGGACAAGGCCGTGAAGGCGGAACCGGTCAAGAAGGCCGCCACCGCCGCCAAGGCCGACGAGAAGCCCGCTGCCGCTGCAAAGCCGGCCGCGAAGAAGGCCCCCAAGGACGCCGCGCCCAAGAAGCCGGCTGCCGACAAGAAATAAGAATTCGGAGTAGTTCGCAATGGCACACAAGAAAGCAGGCGGTAGTTCGCGCAACGGTCGTGATTCGGCCGGCCGTCGCCTTGGCGTGAAGAAGTTCGGCGGTCAGGAAGTGATCGGCGGCAACATCATCGTGCGTCAGCGCGGGACCAAGTTCTATCCCGGCAGCAACGTGGGCATCGGCAAGGATCACACCCTGTTTGCCCTGGGCGCCGGCCGCGTGCGATTCCACGACGGCAAGCAAGGCCGCAAGTACGTGTCGGTAGACATGATGGCCGAGGCTGCAGAATAAACGGATGAACCGATAAAGGGGTCATCCACCGGGATGGCCCCGCCGGACACCAGAGTCCGGCCAGTCGAGGGAGATGGGGCCAGCCCGTCTCCCTTTTTTAGTCTCCCTCGCAACGAGACCGTCATGGACCCGGGCTACGGGCCGGCGGCACGAGGGAGTGAAGACGATGTTCTACCGGAGCGAGCGGCTGTTCCTGCGGCCCCCCTTCCCGGAGGATTCCCGGGCGATCCATGACGGCATCTGCGATGCCGGCGTCGTGGCGATGCTGTCGAGCGCGCCGTGGCCCTATCGCATGGCCGATGCCGAGCAATTCTGCGGTCGCGGCATGCGTCCGATGGAGCCCACCTTCATCGTGACGCTGCCGGATGCTCCCGGTGCACCACTCGTCGGCGCAATCGGGCTGCAAGCGAAGGACGAGGGCGCCGAGCTCGGTTACTGGATCGCTCGTCCTTATTGGGGACGTGGTTATGCCACCGAGGCAGGAAAGGCCGTGCTCGATGTCGCACGGTCGCTCGGCATCCGAAAGGTGCTGTCGGGCCATTTCGTCGACAATCCGTCCTCGGGCCGGGTCCTGCGCAAGCTGGGTTTTGCCGAGACGGGCGAGGTCCGCCCGACCTTCTGCCGGGCGCGCGGCGGCGAGCTGGTCCTGGCGCGGCGTTTCGCGATCGAACTCGATCCGGCGGGCGAAGCTTGCGCGGCAGACCGGATGCGTACCGCATGAAACGGTCGGCGGTCAGGCGCTGAGCTTGGCCGCCGTTTCCGCCACGCGCTTGCCCAGGTAACGCGCGCCGTCCAGTTCGACGGTGCTGGGCTGGCGCGACCCATCGTTGTCGGCGATGGTCGTGGGGCCGTAAGGCGAGCCGCCCTTGACCTCGCCCACACCGTTCTGCCCGGCGAACCCGTAATCTAGGCCGACGATCGTGCAGCCGAAGTGCAGCAGGTTGGTCAGGATGGAGAACAGCGTCGTTTCCTGTCCGCCGTGCTGGGCAGCCGTCGACGTGAAGGCGGCGCCGACCTTGCCGATCAGGGCGCCGCTGAACCAGACGCCGCCGCAGGTGTCGAGGAACGCGGCCATCTGGCTCGGCATCCGCCCGAAGCGCGTCGGCGCACCGATCACGATGCCGTCATAGCTGCCCAGAACATCAGGGCCTTCGATTTCGGCGTGGCTGTCGTCCTTGCGAAAGCCGGCCGCGGCGGCGACCTCGGGCGGTGCGGTCTCTGCGACCCGGCGAATTTCGCAGGTGTGGCCGGCGCCCCGCACACCTTCGGCAACGGCCTCCGCCATCGTGGCGATATGACCGTAGGACGAATAGTAGAGCACGAGAATCTTGGCCACGGCGGGGTCCTTTCGGGGAGAATCGAGTGGGTCAGACCCTGTGCGCGGCCGGCCCACGCGTCAATTGGTTCGGGCCCGAGCGACGCATCGGAGAGCTCGCATCGCGCGGCGATGCCATCTCCGGCACCCGGCGGCCGTGCCGCGCTTGACTTGGGCCTTCGGCGCGCCATTCAGTGCCCTATGGAAACGATCGGCGGCGACCTTCGGGCGATGAGCCCGCAACCCTTCCTGCCCGAATACCTCGCTGCCATGCGGCAGGTGGGCGTGGAGCGAATGTACCGCGCGGGTGAGATCATTACCCCGGTCGGGCAGCGGATGGACCGCTTTCTGCTGGTGCTCGATGGGCAGGTGGACATCGTCCATCCATTCACCGGGGAAACGATGATTGCCGGTGCCATGGGCACGGGGCAGTTCCTCGGCGAGCTCAACTTTCTCAATGCAGGCACCAACACGACCCCGACCCGCGCCGCGGTCGATACCCTGATGCTCGAGGTCCCGCGCGCGGAGATGCTGGAGCTGATGGCGCGCACCCCGGAGCTGGGCGATCACATCATCACGGTCTTCGCTGCCCGGCGGCGCCGGCTGCTAGAGGAGCAGCGCAGCGCGGTCACCCTGATCGGCGCCGACCGTGACCCGGCGATCCAGCGTGTCGCGGTATTCCTCTCGCGCAACAGGATCCCGTTCCAGAACTACGACCTCGACGAGAAGTCCGAGACGGCGATCGCGCTGTGCGAACTCGTCCGGCACCGGCCGTCGGTAGTGACCGACAAGGGCGTGCGGATCGAAGACCCGACCCCGCGCAAGATCGCGGCCCTGCTCGGCCTCGATCTTGAGACGAGCGAGATCGAGCAGCTCGACCTCCTGATCGTGGGTGGCGGCCCGGCGGGCGTGGCGGCGGCCGTCTATGCCGGGTCCGAGGGGCTGAAGGCGCTGGTGATCGAGGACACGGCAATCGGTGGCCAGGCCGGCACCAGCAGCCGAATCGAGAACTACATGGGATTTCCCAGCGGAATCTCGGGTGCCGACCTGGTGTTTCGCGGACAGATCCAGGCCATGAAGTTCGGCACTCGCTTCGCCATGCCGCGCCGGGTGCAGAGCCTGGCGCGCACCGAGGACGGGTTTTGCGCCACGCTCGAGGACGGCAGCACGCTGTGCGCCCGCGCGGTGCTCGTGGCGACGGGCGTGCAGTATCGGCGCCTGCCGATCGATCGGCTCGAACAGCTGGAAGGCGCGGGAGTCTACTATGCTGCCACCGAGATGGAGGCTCGATTCTGCCGCAATACCGAGGCGGTGGTGATCGGCGGCGGCAACTCGGCAGGCCAGGCGGCGATGTTCCTTTCCCGCCATGCCCGCCACGTTCACCTGCTGGTCCGCGGCCACGACCTGTCGGCGACGATGAGCGACTACCTGCGGCGACGGCTTGAGGCAGAGCCCGCCATAACCATCCGCTATGGCTCGCAGCTCTGCGGGCTCGAGGGCGACGCGCAGCTCGAAGCGGTGATCTGCGCCGAGCCCGACGGCAAGGTGCGGCTCGACGCCAGGGCACTGTTCGTCATGATCGGCGCGGCGCCCAACACCGAATGGCTGTCGGGCCTGGTCGAGCTGGACGACAAGGGCTTCGTCAAATCCGGGCCGGATGCCGGGGTTGCCGGCCCGTACGAAACCACCCATCCGGGAATCTTCGCGGCCGGGGACGTGCGGTCCGGGTCGGTGAAACGCGTGGCCTCATCCGTCGGCGAGGGCTCGGTGGTCGTGAGCGCTATCTGGTCCTACCTCGATGCGCACCCCGGTTCCGAGCAAACCTCGCTAACGGCCGCTTCGGCCTAGAGTTGCTCACGCTGCTTCCAAACGGGAAGGCCTCCGGAATTGATGTAGCTCAAGGGTCTCCAGTGCTTCCAAGCGGGTAGCTAAGGGGCGTGCCGGCGCGGCGAAAGGGTACCACCCGATTGTTCGGATCGTAGGACGAGTTGCGACCGATTCCCATTCGCCGACCGGAAGCGCCAGCGCGCCTTTCGACAAGCCGAGCGAGCAATTCCTTGCCCGCCTGCCAGTCACCCAGTCCCGAGTCGGCATTCAAATGGCCCAGCCTGCCCACGTTTTCGAAGCCGGCGCCCCAGTCGTCTGCAAGCTGCCGCGCGGCATCGATGCTGCAGAAGGGATCGTTTTCGCTGGCGACCAGGATTGAAGGAAAGGGCAGGTTCTCGCGCGGGCAACTCGAAAAGCGGGCAAGCCGGGCATCGATGCCCTCGCGGTCGACATCGGGGGGCGCAACAAGCAGCGCTCCGATGACAGGATTGCCGTAATCCGGCTGCTCGAGTGCCGCCCACCAGGCGACAGCAAGGCAGCCCAGACTGTGCGCAACCAGGATTGTCGGGCGTGCGGCGCGATGGATCGCAAGGTTCAGCTGATTGACCCAGGTATTGCGGTGAGGATTATCCCACATACCGAGTTCGGCGCGCCGGAAATCGCTACACTGCTGTTCCCACAGCGATTGCCAATGCGCAGGTCCGCTATTGTTGAGCCCGGGGACGTTCAGGATGAGTGGGCGACGAGCCATCTGATCGTCGTCGAGCTGAAGGTCGTGGTTCACGGCGTTGCTCCTGAAATCAAATTCATGGACTTGCCGAAATTATGTCTACTAAACCGATTGACAATAGGATTGCGGTAGGCGGCCTCAGGTTTGCGGTATCGCGCCCGGGTCTGCCAAAACTTCTTCGATCGTGTGATGTTGCGAAAGCGCCGTTATCGTGTGGTTCTGCTCCGGTGCCTGCAGGACCCGCGTGTAGGGTGGAACGCCGTGGGTCAGCCACACGTTGCCCCCGATCTCTGAACCCCTGCCGATGACAACCCGACCAAGGATGGTAGCACCCGAATAGATCACCACATCGTCTTCGATGATCGGATGGCGTGGCATCGATTTGAGCAACAGGCCGTCCTGGTCGGTGGCAAAGCTCTTCGCGCCAAGGGTGACACCCTGATACAGCCGGACGTTTCTGCCGATTATGGCGGTCTCGCCTATGACGACGCCCGTGCCGTGGTCGATGAACAGGCCTGCGCCGATATGAGCGCCCGGGTGGATGTCGATCCCGGTTTGCCCGTGAGCGATCTCCGAAATGATTCGAGCGACGAGCGGCGCACCCAATGCCCCCAACAGGTGCGCCAACCGATGATGGATAATCGCCAGTAAACCGGGATAGCAAATCAGAACCTCATCGAGACTGCGCGCGGCGGGATCTCCGCGGAAGGCGGCCTCGATATCCAGATCGAGCATCGTGCGGATGCGAGGTAGCTGCCGGGCGAACTCGGCAACGATGGAAGAGCTGTGCCGGTCGATCGCTTCGGCTTCGGTCTTGTCGGGAATGCCGTGGTAGGCGAGCTCAAGACGAATTTGCGCCTGAAGACGAGACAGCGCCACGCGCAGTGTCTGGGTGACGAACTGGTCTTCGTTGTGCGGCCGGACATGGTCCGGACCAAGGCGGAGCGGAAAAAGCACTCCGCACAGGTCCTCCATGAGCTTCTGGACGCGGTAGCGAGACGGGAAGCCAACGCTGCCAAACTCCGCATTCCGGGCGTTCGCCTTGCGCGTCTCGTGGCGGATCCTGTTCAGCTCGCCGATCACATCGTCGATCTGCCAGAAGTCCTCCGATTGCTGCCCTGCTTCGGTAGGTTCTGCGACAGCCATCAATCTACTTCCTTTGGTTAGCGAGGTGCGCGCAGCCACGGCTTCCGAAGCGGTTTGCTGCGCGCGTGTCTCCGGCTCTCGGCCCTCCATGGCGGAGAGCCGAGAATATGCTCGAATGAGATCCGGGACGGCCGGGTGGTCTTTCCGGGCCGGGTCAGAACGACCCCTTGATCGTAAAACCCCAGGTGCGTTCGTCGCCCGGCGTTCCGGCGATCAGGCCGACATTGCCCGGGGCCACCTGCAGCAGTTCGATGTAGTTCACGTCGAAGGCATTTCGCACCCAGGCGAAGAGATCGAGACCCTCGGTGCGGAACCCTGCGCGGAAGTTGGTGAGCGCGTAACCATCGACCACGGTGTACACCGAAGGCGAGGCGTTCGAGTTCCAGTTCGAGCGATAGTTGCCATCGATCCCGATGTACGCCTGCCCGTCACGCGAGAGCAGGGAGACCGGGGCGTTGGCTTCCGCCCCGTACGAGAATGCCCACTTGGACACCCCGGGCAAACTCTGGCCGGAGATGTCGCACGAGCGGGGCGACAGCGAGCCGGGCACGCCGGCGGGGCCAGGCTGCTGGCTGCCGTTGGCGGCCACGAAAGTACCGCCCGACAGCTCCGGCGGGCAGGGAGCGCTGGTAAACCTGGCGTAGGTCGCGTCGGTGTAGGCGGCGTTGGCGTAAGCGGTGAACCGATCGCTGGTGCGGATCTTGAAGTCCGCCTCGATGCCCTGCGAACGGACCTTTTCGGCGTTGGCGAGATACCCTCGGACGGTGCCGAACTGGCCGCCGTTCACCGTCGCCTGGAAGTTCTTAATGTCCGTGCGGAAGGCGGTGAGATTGAACGTGGCCTGCCGGTCGAGGAACTGTGTCTTGAGACCGACCTCGTAATGGTTGACCGACTCGGGCAGCACGGTGCTCGCCGACAGCACCGGCTGGTTGTTGGTGTCGAGCGGCAGACCGTTCTGGTTGATCCCGACCGTCTTGAAGCTCTTGGCGTAGGTCGCATAGGCCAGGACGTCGCGCGCGATCTTGTAGTTGACGTTCAGGTCGTAGCTGAAATTCCAGTCGCTAACCTCAGGCGTTGTCAACTGCGGCTGATAGACGCCGCACTGCGCGGTCAAGACCGCGTTGCCAGCCTGCGCTGCCGCGCTGCAGCTTTGAATGAGCTGGCCCGACCCTGTGGTGACGACCCTCTGATAAAATCCTTCCTTCTTGTCGTAGTTGATCCGAATGCCCGGTTGAATGGTGAGGTCGGGGGTCACTTCGTAGCTGAGCTGGCCATACAACGCTGCGCTGTCGGACTTGAGGTACTGCGTGTTGCTGGCGGTGAGGCCGTTGAGCACCTCGGGCCGATTGTACACGTTGTTCGGGTCGGTCGAGGGTGCCAGACTGTAGCGCGTGGCGTCGAGACCCTGACGCTCGAGTCCTTGCGTATCGATCCGCTGGCGGAAACCGAACAGCCCGACGACCGCATCGATGCGGTCACCTTCGTAGTTGTAGCGGAACTCCTGGCTGTATTGATTCTGCTGCGACGGATTGTTCGAAGCCGAGACGACCGAGGCCGCGGTAAAGTCGCGGTCGTTCTGCGGCTTCCAGTCCCAGAACCGCCAAGCGCTGATCGAATTGAAGGTGCCGGGGCCGACGTCCCATTTGACCCTCAGCGAGGCGCCACCAATGATGTTCCCCGCCTGAAGGGGCGCGTCGAGATAGGCCACGCGATCGTAAATGTTGCGGCTCGTGGGCTCGTAATTCCGCCCGGTTTCGGTGCGGATGCGCGCGATGATTGCGTCGAACTGCCGGTTGAGCGCCCGTTGGGTGGTGCCTAGGCGTACGAAGCCCGTCCCGCAGCATTCGGGATCCTGCTCGCTATAGTCGCCCGACAGGATGATATCGAGATCCGCATTCGGGCGGAACAACAGCTGCCCCCGGACGCCGAGATTGTCCTGCTCGTTGATGAGGCGATCGGAGGTCGGGTTATAAAGTGTCCCGTTGCGGCTGGTCGAGGCGATGGCGATGCGCGCTGCAATGGTGTCGGACAGCGGGCCCGAGACAGCGGCCTTGGCCTGCTTCAGTCCGAGATTGCCCACCGTCAACTCGGCGCGGCCCTCGAAATCGAAAGTCGGCTGGTTAGTCGTGATGTTGATTGCGCCGGCGGTCGTGTTCTTGCCGTACAGCGTGCCTTGCGGGCCGCGCAGCACTTCGACCTGGTCGACGTCGAGAAAGTCGAACGTCGCCGCGGCCACCCGCGAGTTGTACACATCATCGACGTAGATACCGACGCCCTGCTCGAAGCCGTCGCTGGTGAGGCCGAACGGCACACCGAGACCGCGGATGTTGACCGAGGTGTTGCGCGGATTTGAGGTATAGACCTGGAGCGTCGGGGCGAGCTGCTGGAGCTTCACGACGTTGAAATTGCCGGTCGCCTCGATGCTGTCGCCCCGGATGACCGAGATCGCCAGCGGGACATCCTGTGCGGTTTCCTGGCGCCGGCGGGCGGTGACGATGATGACGTCGCCGCGGGAAATTTCGGGCTCTTCTTCGCCGACGCTATCGGCGGTCGCGACCGAAGCAGCAGGGGTCGTTGTGGGCACAGTGTCGTTGGCTTCGCTCTCCTGCGCCAGCGCCATCGTGGGAAAAGCAGCAGTGGTGAGCAAAGCAACGGCCAGGCGATAAGGACGCATATA
This sequence comes from Tsuneonella sp. HG222, assembly GCF_053819185.1. Classification (NCBI taxonomy): domain Bacteria; kingdom Pseudomonadati; phylum Pseudomonadota; class Alphaproteobacteria; order Sphingomonadales; family Erythrobacteraceae; genus Tsuneonella; species Tsuneonella sp. HG222. Next base: position 917,861 of record NZ_JBSOQZ010000001.1, read on the forward strand.
AACTCCTGTCAGGTCGGTGTGGACCTAACTCTACTAAAGGAGTTGACAATGGCGTTGCGACGAAGCCTTTCCAGTTTGCGCCCAAGCGAAACTTTCCATTTCGATCGCTTCGATTTCAGATACGGCGCGCCAGATGGGGCCCTTCAGGGCACGCGCCGATGCGCCAATCCCTTCGCAGGGCAGACGGGAATTCAAAGATGGGGAGTGGTGCCCAGGGGCGGAGTCGAACCACCGACACGACGATTTTCAGTCGTCTGCTCTACCACTGAGCTACCCGGGCGTCGCCAATTTGCGTGCCCCGAAAGGAGCCGCCAGCGATTGGAAGCGCGCCTATGGCGCTCCCCGCAACGGTTGGCAAGACCCTTCCGCTCAATCGCTCTCGGGCGCCACGTCCTCGGGAGCGGCGGGCGGGCCGGGGATCGCGTAGCCGTCGTTGAACCACTGGGCGAGGTCCCGGTCGCGGCAGCGCGACGAACAGAACGGGGCGAATTCTTGGGAGCGGGGCTTGCGGCAGATCGGGCAGGGCTTGTTCATCGCGAGACCGCCTGCGCGAAGCCGCCGTCGAGCGCAAGAGCGGCCTCCTGCACAACCTTCACATCCCGACCGGTCCGCCGCCCAAGGGCAGCCAGCCAGTCGTCGGTCAGTCTTGCTTGCACGGCCGGATGACAGGTGAGGAGCAACTGACCTGGTTCGACCAAAAACTCTGCCCGGCGCAAAAGCAGGCGCGCGGCCGACCCCGCTCTATCGAACGCCAGGCAGTGAAGGAGCGACGGACGAGTCACGCGCGCGACGATTTGCACGAAGCCGAAGCCGTTCATGGCCGTGCGTTCGTGGGGCCAGTCGACAAGCGCGTCGTCCAGCGCGCGGTCGACCCAGCGACGGTCGGACTTGTCCGTCAGCGTCGGGAAGTCGATCCCGATCGAACCGCTGAGGTCCATCCGGTTGACCGCGTCGGCGATGGCGGGGACGCAGGCGCGAGCCAGTTCGGCGGCACGATAATTCCCGTCGACGTCGACCAAAGTCATCGCCTGTGTCGGTATCACGGTGATCGAACCCCCGGGGAACGCGACCTCGCCGCTCCACGCCTCCTGCCAGACGTCCTCCCACAGTCCCGTCGGGAAGTGCCGCACGATCCGGGCCCCCAGTGATTCCCCCAGAGTTGGCGCGGGGCGGGGCGCCGCGTCGGTCGGCCGCACCTGCGCGCGCTTGAGGCGGCCCCTTTCGGCCAGGGCGGGCCGCGTCACTTCGAAGCGAAGGGTCGATCCCTCGACAGCACCGGCGGGCAGCCGGTCGCAAAGCGCCTCGAGACCGCCGGCGAAGCCCACCGTGCCCCGCCGCCGCTTGCCGTCGAAATGGATCAGCTTGCCCTCGAGCACGGCGCCTGTGGCGAGGTCTCCCGGCCAGTCGATCTTCGCTGCCCGGGCCTCTCCGCCATCGACCAGCAGCGCGCGGTGCTCGCCGATCCCTTCCTCGACCAGCCACTCAGCCAACGGGGAAGCCTGCGGATTTGAGCAGGGCCCGCGTCTCGAACAGGGGGAGACCGACGACGCCCGAGTGGCTGCCGGAAATCCACGCGATCAGGCCCTCGGCGCTACCCTGGATGGCATAGCCGCCGGCCTTGCCATGCCATTCCCCGCCGGCGACGTAGGCCTCGAGCTCCTCGGCCGAAAGGCGCTTGAAGCGCACCTGCGTTTCGCTCAGGCGCTCGCGCAAGGTGCCGTCGGGCGCGAGCAGGGCGACCGCCGACAGGACCCGGTGCCTGCGGCCGGAAAGGATGCCGAGGCAAGCGCGCGCGGTCGCTTCGTCTTCCGCCTTGGGCAGGATCCGGCGACCCACCGCCACAACGGTGTCTCCCGCCAGAACGTGGGCGATCGGATCCGCTGCGGCGTGCGCTTTTTCGGCGGCCATACGGCGGGCGTAATCGCGCGGCAGTTCGGCCTTGCGGGGTGTTTCGTCGATGTCCGACCCGCCGAAGCGCGCGGGTTCGATCCCGAGCCGCGCGATCAGTTCGCGCCGGCGCGGGCTTGCAGAGGCGAGGATGAGACTGGGCGCGTCCAAGGCGCCGGCCCGCTTACTGAGGGCCCGGGCCGCCCCGGCCGGGCATGAAGCGATAGGTGATGCGACCCTTGGTGAGATCGTAGGGGGTCAGTTCGACGAGTACCTCGTCCGCCACCAGCACGCGGATGCGGTTCTTGCGCATTTTCCCCGCCGTGTGGCCGATTATCATATGGCCGTTTTCGAGCTCCACCCGGAACATCGCGTTGGGCAGCAGTTCAACCACCTTCCCGCGCATTTCGAGGAGTTCTTCTTTCGCCATATAATTCAGTTTCCAATTCGCTGCATTTCGTCGGCGGGCGCCATAGCTGCAAGGGGGTCAAAAGGAAAGCCTCGCCCCTCGCCCTGCGAACTATCGCGACGGGACGCGACACTTTGTTACCCGAAATGCAGTTGCCGCTGTCACGTCGTTCATCGACTAGGCGCCACGGGGGATGCGTGAACTTGTCCGAAGGATTTCCGCCGTGCGCTATCTCCCCGCAGCCAGTCTGACTGCTCTTGCCGCCGCCATCGCCGCCCCCGCAGCGCTGGCTCAAGACGCTCCGACTGACGTAAAGGCGCCTGCTGCAGCGGCGCAACAGGTCGTCGATCCGCCGGCTCCGGGCGAAGAGACGATCAGCGATAACGAGATCGTGGTCATCGCGGGTTCGCTGCGCGGACAGGTCGATGCCCCGCAGCCTGCGATCGCCGAACTCGATGAGGAGGACATCGCCTCGTACGGCGCTGGCTCGCTCGCCGAACTGGTCGCCGCGCTTCAGAACGAAACCGGCAGCGGCCGCGGGCGGGGCAGCGGGCCGCCGATCATGCTGATGAATGGACTGCGGGTATCTAGCTTCCGCGAAATGCGCTCGTTCCCTCCCGAGGCCATCCGCAAGGTCGAGATCCTGCCCGAGGAAGTGGCGCAGAAATACGGCTATTCGCCCGACCAGCGAGTGATCAACTTCATCCTGAAGGACAACTTCGCGAGCAAGGAAGTCGAGCTGGAATACGGCCAGCCCGACCGCGGCGGCACTTCGACCAAGGAGGCCGAGGCGACCGTGCTGCGGATCAGCGGCCCCAGCCGCATGAACTTCAACCTTGAGGTCAGCGACACCAGTGCGCTGACCGAAAGCGAGCGCGATATCGTGCAGACGGTCGTTCCGGTGGTGGCGGGCGATCCCGATCCGGCGCCTTACCGGACACTCGTTGCCGACGCGCAGACCTATTCGCTGACCGGCAACTGGACCACCGCTCTGGGTGAATCCGGGTCGTCGCTAAGCCTCAACGGCGCGATCCAGCGCAACGAGAGCAAGTCGTTCAACGGGCTCGACAGCGTGCTGCTCACCGCGCCCAGCGGGGCCACGCGCCTGCGGCTGTTCGGTGCCGAAGATCCGCTGTCCCGCAGGAGCCGCAGCGACACCTATTCCCTGGGCGCGACGCTCAATACCCGCGCGGGTGACTGGCAGCTGACCGGCACGGTCGACGCCAATCACGGTGACAGCGAAACCCGGATCGATCGACAGGCGGATACCGCGGCGCTGCGCGCTGCCGCGCTGGCGGGTGCCTTCGCCCTGGATGCGCCGATTGCGGCGGGCCTCGCTGGCAACGGGTTCGACACCTCGCTGAGCAAGACCGACAGCGCCACGGCCAAGTTCACCGCGATGGGCCAGCCGCTCGAACTGCCCGCCGGCGAAGTGGCGGTCACGCTCGACGCCGGATACGACTGGGACCGCATCACCAGCAGCGATACGCGCAGCGGCGGACCGGGAAGCCGGCTTACCCGCGGAGATCTCAATGGCGGCATCAACGTCTCGATCCCCGTCGCCGAGCGCGGCACGGGCGCGCTCGGCGCGATCGGCGACCTTTCGGCCAACCTGAGCGCGGGCGTGAACTATCTTTCGGATTTCGGCACGCTGACGGATTGGAGCACGGGTCTCAACTGGAGCCCGATCGACGATCTCAACTTCCAGGCGACCTATATCGTCCGGGATGCGGCACCCGGGCTGAGCCAGCTCGGCGCGCCGACGATCGTCAATTTCAACGTGCCGTTCTTCGATTTCACGACCGGCACCACGGTGCTCGCCGATGTGACCAGCGGCGGTAACCCGAACTTGTCCAAGGAAACGCAGAAGGACCTCAAGCTCGGCGTTTTCTACCAAATTCCGCTGTTCGATCGCTCGACGATCTCGGTCGAATGGTTTCGCAACAGCTCGCGCGACGTGACGGCCAGCTTCCCCTTGCTCACACCCGAGATCGAGGCGGCTTTCCCGGGTCGTGTGACCCGCGATGCGGCGAGCGGACGCCTGCTGTCGGTCGATCAGCGCCCGGTGACGTTCTACAGCCAGAAATCGCAGCGTTTGCGCACGGCGATAAACCTTTCGGGACGCATCGGCGAACAGCCTGCGGGTGGACAGCGCGGCGGTGGCGGCTTCGGCGGTGGCTTCGGCGGTGGAGGACCGGGCGCCGGCGCATCCGGAGGCGGTGAGGCCGGTGGCGGCAGACGCGGCGGCGGCGGGACGATGGTCTTCGGCGGTCCTCCGGGCGGCCAGGGCGCGGGCCAGGGCCGTTTCAACTCCGAGGCTTTCCAGCAGTTTCGCACTCAATTGTGCGCCGAAGGAGCCACTGGCGTTCCCGATATCTCGGGCTTGCCGGAGCAGATGCAGCAACGCCTGAAGAACGAGGACGGCACGGTCGATCCCGCTCGCGTCGCCGAAATGCGGCAGCGCATGTGCAATGGCCAGGGCGGTCCGGGCGGGGCGGCGTTCCTCAATCCCGAGGGTTTCCAGCAATTGCGCACGGCGTTTTGTCCCGCGCCCGGCACTCCGGGCGGGGCGCCGGCCGAGCCAAACCTTGCGGTTCTCCCCGAGCAGTTCAGGGCAAGGCTCAACGGACCCGATGGGACGCCGGATCCGGCCCGGATCAAGCAGTTGCAGGATCGTATCTGTTCGGCCGAGGCGGGCCAGGTCCCCGCGGGTGCCGGTGGCCGGCGAGGCCAGGGCGACGGGCAGGGCGCGCCCCAGGTTGCCGCACAGGGCGGCGTTCCGGCTCAGGCAGCGCCCGCTCCGCAGGCCGCCGGGCAGGGCGGGGGAGCGGCCGGCTTCAACCCGATGCAGCGCCGGCAGGGCAATTTCGGACGCTGGAACCTGTCGCTGAGCCATACCTACGAGATCGAGAACGAAGTCCTGATCGCACCGGGCGGACCCTTGCTGGACCTGCTCGACGGCGATGCCCTTTCGGGCGGCGGAATTTCGCGCCACAGCTTCGGCCTGGAAGGCGGGGTCTTCTACAACGGCATGGGACTGCGCTTCCAGGGCGACTACGGCGGCAAGACGCGGGTCGACGGCAGCGGGCTGCCGGGCAGCACGGACCTGTTCTTCGACGACATCTTCAAGCTCGACCTGCGGATATTCGCGGACCTCGGCCGGAAGGAAAAGCTGGTCGAGCAGGTGCCGTTTTTCGCGGGCACGCGGGTGTCGCTCAGCGTCGACAACGTGTTCGACGCCAGGCAGCGCGTTACCGACAGCACCGGCGCCACGCCGCTGCGCTACCAGCCGTTCCTGCTCGATCCGAACGGGCGGACCTTCGAAATCGAATTCCGCAAGATCTTCTGATCCTTCCGGGGTGACGGAATCGGCGCGAGACCCTATCTCGCGTTCCATGTCCCGCACCCCGGCAGGCTCTCCCCCCGATCCGCGCGGCGCCGAGCGCTTCCTCGAGGAGCGCGCGACATATGCCGTCCAGGGCGCCGGCAAGCCGGACCTGGAGGCTGGGATCAAGGCGATCCGCGAGACCGTCCGCACGCTGAAGCCCAAGCCCGGGGTCTATCGGATGACCGATGGGCGGGGGGACGTGCTCTATGTCGGCAAGGCACGGGCGCTGAAGAACCGGGTCGCGAATTACACCCAGGTTTCCAATCTTTCCAATCGCTTGCAGCGCATGGTCAGCCAGACGCGCGGAATGGAGATCGTCACCACGAACTCCGAGGCGGAGGCCTTGCTACTCGAAGCGCAGTTGATCAAGCGCTTCAGGCCGCCGTACAATGTTCTGCTGCGCGACGATAAGTCGTTCCCGTTCATCCTGCTGCGGACCGAACATGCCTTTCCGCGCATCATGAAACATCGCGGCGCGCGCAAGATAAAGGGCGACTACTACGGTCCCTTCGCCAGTGCCGGATCGGTCAACACCACGATCAACGCACTGCAGAAGCTGTTCCTGCTGCGATCCTGCACCGACAGCTTCTTCGCCCGGCGCGACCGGCCCTGCCTGCTGTACCAGATCAAGCGATGCTCGGCGCCGTGCGTCGGCCGGATCGACCGCGAGGGTTATGCCGAACTGACGCGCGAGGCGAAGGACTTCCTCGGCGGCAAGAGCGGCGCGGTGCAGAAGAAGATCGAACGCCAGATGGCCGAAGCGGCCGCGGCGCTCGACTTCGAAAGCGCGGCCATGCTGCGCGACCGGCTCCGCGCCGCGACCTTCATCCAGGGCAGCCAGGCGATCAACGCCGAAGGGGTGGGCGATGCGGATGTCTTCGCGCTGGCGGCCAAGGGCGGGCAGCTGGGCATCCAGGGTTTCTTCGTTCGCGGCGGGCAGAACTGGGGCCACCGCGCCTTCTTCCCGAGCCACTACCAAGAGGTAAGCGAGGAAGAGGTTCTGAGCCGCGTGCTGGCGCAGTTCTACGAGGAAGTGCCGCCGCCGCGCACCATCCTGGTCGATCGCGAGCTGCCCGACCGCGCGCTGCTGGAAGAAGCCTTTTGCGCGCTGGCGGGGCGCAAGGTCGAGATCAGCGTGCCGCAACGGGGCGAACGCCGCCGGCTGATGCAGCAGGCTCAGCGCAATGCGCTCGAAGCGCTGGACCGCCGCCTGGCCGAAAGCGGGACCCAGGCCAAGATCATGCGCGAACTGACCGAGTTCCTCGAACTGCCGGAGGAGCCGCGCCGGATCGAGGTCTACGACAACAGCCATATCCAGGGCACCAAGGCGGTCGGGGCGATGATCGTCGCCGGGCCGGACGGCTTCCAGAAGGGCCAGTATCGCAAGTTCAACATCAAGAGCGCGCAGACCGACGACGACTTCGGCATGATGCGCGAGGTCATGGCCCGCCGCTTCGGGCGCGCGCTGGAAGAGGATCCGGACCGCGACGGAGACACCTGGCCGGGCCTGGTGCTGATCGACGGCGGCAAGGGGCAGATGTCCTCGGTGCGCGACACGCTGGAGGAACTGGGCATCGAGGACGTTCCTCTCATCGCGGTGGCAAAGGGACCGCACCACGGGCGCGAGGGCCGCGAGGTGTTCCATTTCCCCGACGGCCGGGAGAAGACCCTGCCGACCAACAGCCCGGTGCTGTTCTATCTCCAGCGCCTGCGCGACGAGGCGCACCGGTTCGTGATCGGGGCGCACCGCGCCAAGCGCAGCCGTGCCATTACCGCCAGCCCGCTCGACGAGATCCCCGGCATCGGCCCCTCGCGCAAGCGCGCGCTGCTGCTGCACTTCGGCACCGCGGGCCGGGTGCGGGCTGCCTCCCTCGAAGATCTGCAGCGGGCACCCGGCGTCAGCGCGGCGGTGGCGCAGGCGGTCTACGATTTCTATCACCCGCGCGGATGAGCGAAGGCTTCCGTTTCAAGTGCCGCACCTGCGGCGAATGGCACGAGGGTGTCCCGCACCTGTCGGCGGCCGCTCCCCTGTACTACTACGGCATCCCCGAAGCGGACCGGGAGCGGCGCTGTGTGCTTACCGCGGATACCTGCGTGGTCGATGGATCGATTTTCTTCGTGCGCGGGATTATCGAAATCCCCGTCGCCGGCCTTGCCGATCCTTTCGGATGGGGCGTCTGGGTGTCGCTCAGCGAAGCGCATTTCCGGGAGTACGACCGGGCAACCGAAGGGCGCGAACGCCTCGGGCCGTACTTCGGCTGGCTGTCGGCCGCGCTGCGCCCCTACCCCGAGACAGAGAACCTGAAGACGATGCTGCACCCCCGCCCGCTGGGCGAGCGGCCGTCGATCGAACTCGAACCCACAAACCATCCGCTGGCGATCGAGCAAAGGTGCGGCATCGACCGCCGCCGGCTCGAGGAAATCTACGAGAGTGTCCTTCACTAGGCTGCGGGACTGGGCCCGCGCGATCAAGCGCGATGTCGTCGCCCTGTGGCTGGCCGCCGGCGACCCACGCACGCCGCTTGCCGCCAAGATCGTCGCCGCCACCACCGCCGCCTACGCGCTCAGCCCGATCGACCTGATCCCGGACTTCATCCCGGTGCTGGGCTACCTCGACGACCTGCTGATCGTGCCGGCCGGCGTCTGGCTGGCGGTGCGGCTGATGCCGGTGCAGTTGATGGCCGAACTGCGGGTGGAGGCCGAGGCGCGCGATCGACCCCGGTCGATGGCCGGGGCGGTGGCGGTCGTGACGGTCTGGCTGGCGGCGGTTGCCCTGGCCGGCTGGTGGTGGTTCGCGCCCTAGGCCGATTTTGGCTGGGCCATTCGACGGTGCATCTCGGCCAGGAGAGTGTCGGGCAGGATGCCTGCAAACACGTCCTGAACCTTGTTCATGAACCCGCTCACCGTGTGACCGTCGCCGGCGAGCAAGGCGTCATATCCGTCGCGCGCGACCTTCGCCGGATCGGCCCTGTTCTGCGAACGGCCGACGCTGGTGTCTTCCAAGTTTGCCCGATCGAAGAATTCCGTTTTGGACAGCTTGTCGATCACCTTGCTCATCACGCGGCCGCAAACGCGGGCTTGAGGACCACCTTGGTCCATTCGTTCTGCTGCTCCTTGAAGTTCTTGTACCCCTCGGCCGCCTGACTCAGCGGCAGGCGGTGGCTGATGAGGAAGGTGGTATCGAGGGTTCCGTTCTCGACCATCGCCAGCAGCTTGCGAGTGTATTTCTGCACGTGCGTTTGGCCGGAGCGGATCTGCAAGCCCTTCTCCATCAGGGCGCCGAGCGGAAACTTGTCGCTCATGCCGCCATACACCCCGGGGATGGAGACCTTGCCGCCGAAGCGGACGGCAAGCAGCGCCTGCTTGAGCGCGCTGGCGCGATCGGCACCGATCCCGACCTTCTGCTTCACCACGTCGATCATGTTGTCGATGGCGAACCCATGCGCTTCCATGCCCACGGCATCGATCACGGCGTCCACGCCGATCCCGCCCGACATCTCCATCAGCGCCTCGCGCACGTCGGTGCGACGGAAATCGATGATGTCGGCCCCGAGCTTCGCGGCGAGTTCGAGGCGATGCGGATAGTGGTCGATGGCGATCACCTTTGCGGCGCCCATCGCCAGGGCAGACTGTATGGCAAACAGGCCGACCGGGCCGCATCCCCAGACCGCCACCGTATCATCGGGCTGGATGTCGGCGTTTTCGGCCGCCATCCAGCCGGTAGGGAGGATGTCGGACAGGAACAGGACCTTCTCGTCCTCCAGATGGTCCGGAACGACGATCGGCCCCACGTCGGAGAAGGGCACGCGAACGTATTCGGCCTGGCCGCCGGAGTACCCACCGGTCAGGTGCGAATAGCCGAACAGTCCGGACATCGGCTGACCGTAAAGCGTTGCGGACATGTCCTGCTTTTCCGCCGGATTCGAGTTCTCGCAGGCCGAGTACTGCTCGACGGAACAGTGAAAACAGCCGCCGCAGCTGATCGTGAACGGCACGACGACGCGCTGGCCCTTCTTTAGCGTGCTGCCCGAACCGATCTCCACCACCTCGCCCATGAACTCGTGGCCGAGGACATCGCCGGGTTTAACGCCTGGAATGACGCCATCGTAAAGGTGCAGGTCGCTGCCGCAAATCGCGGTCGACGTGATTTTGATGATGGCATCGCGCGGATTGATGATCTCCGGATCGTCGACGGTTTCGACGCGAACGTCCTTGGCTCCATGCCAGGTGAGCGCCTTCATGCCGCGTCCTCCTGCTGGGACTGGCGCGTTTCGTCGCGCCGCCTTGCCGATGTCGCCACTTCGCCGGTTTCCAGCAGCATCTTCAATCGCTTGAGATCGTGGCGCGCCTGGACGGCCGGTTCGCGAAGGAACAGCTTGGCGACGGCCCTGCCCGCGGCGCCTGCAGGGGGATCGTACGCGACGATCAGCGTGACCTGCGTCCCGCGATCTCCCGGCGCATCTTTGAACATGACCCGGCCCTCGGTATCGATTTCCGATCCCTCGACGGAGCGCCAGGCAATCAGTTCACCCGGTTCCTCGCGCACGATTTGTGTCTCGACGTCCACCGTCCGACCGGCGGGCGCCTTGATGCGCCAGGTCGAGCGCTTTCCGTCGGGCGATTTCGTGATCGCTTCGAGGTTTTCCATGACTCCGACCAGATTCGAGAAATCGCGCCAGAACGCGAACAATTCGTCGCGCGGCTTGCGGATGGTGACGGTCCGGCCGGTGACTTCGTAGTCTCCGAACCCGCGCCTGGCGGTGTAGCCCGGCGCACTGTCGCCTTCGCCGCTCTTGCGCCGTTGGTGCAGAAAGGCGCCGAAGGCCAATCCGCCCAGCGCCAATCCCAAACCTACTGCACCCGCTGCAGCGGCTTTACTTTCCTGTTTCGATGTCATTTTCCGGTCTCCTCTTCGTCAAGCGAAGCGAAACCGGGGATGTTCCCGGTAGAGTGACCGAGGCTGAAGCTTATCGATGGGGCGGGCAGCGCAGAGGGCCGGCCGAGTTGGGAGGCAGTCGCGCCGGGCTAAGCAACTAGACTACCCGGTCAGGCCGCCTTGCGCAGCTTGTCGAGCTTCTTGAGCGCCATCTGCCGCTTCAGGCGGCTGAGGTGGTCGATGAAGAGGATGCCCTCGAGGTGGTCCATCTCGTGCTGGATGCACACGGCCAGCATGCCTTCCATCTCTTCTTCGTGGGTCTTGCCCGCGAGATCCTGCCAGCGCACGCGGCAGCGTGCGGGGCGCTCCACATCGGCATAGATGTCGGGGACCGACAGGCAGCCTTCCTGATAGCTCCGAATGTCCTCGCTGGGGTCGAGGATCTCGGGGTTTACGAACACCCGCGGATCGTTCTTCACAGGCTGGTGATAGTGCGTTTCGCCGCCGTGCGAATGGCATTCCTCGGGCTCGGCGTCGGGATCGTCTTCCTGCAGGTCGATAACCAGCAGGCGAAGCGGCTCGCCCACCTGGATCGCGGCGAGGCCGATGCCGTGCGCGGCGTACATCGTGTCGAACATGTCGTCGACGAGCGTCTTGAGGCCATCGTCGAAGGCTTCGACGGGCTTAGACACGATCTTGAGCCGGGGATCCGGCACTTCCAGGATTTCACGGATAGCCATGGGGGCCAGATAGTATTTAGTCGCCCGTCCGACAAGACCGTGCGACGGAGCGAGGAACGCCGGCCAGCGGCGCGAATTGTTTCATCGAAGGAGGCCGTTCGATGAACGACGAGCAGACGATAATCGATCTCGAAACGAGGTTCTGGCAGACGATGGTCGACAAGGACGCCAAGACCGCGGCGAACATGATTGCCGGCGAAGGATTGGTCATTGGGCCGATGGGCGCGATGGCGATCGACCCCGCTAAATACGAAGCCATGACCAACGAAGGCGACTGGAACCTGAGGACCTTCCAGTTCGATGACGTTCGGGTCGTTCAGCCGTCGGGCGATGTCGCGATCATCGCCTACAAGGTGCACCAGACCGGCGACATGAAGGGGCAGGAAATGGACCTCAAGTGCGTCGACAGCACCACCTGGGTGCGCGAGGATGGCGCATGGAAGTGCTCCCTGCACACCGAGACGATCCTCGGCGAAATGCCCCTCAGGAACTGACCGGCCTGCGCGCGCGCAGCGCCTGCGCCAAGGTGCCTTCGTCGAGGTAATCGAGCTCGCCGCCCACGGGCAACCCGTGGGCTAGTTGGGTCACGCGCACCGGGTAGGCTTCCAGCCGTTCGGCAATGTAGTGCGCGGTCGTCTGGCCTTCGAGGGTGGCGTTCATCGCCAATACGATCTCGTCGATCCCCCCTTCCGCCACTCGCTCGAGCAGGCGGCCGATCGTCAGGTCCTCGGGTCTCACGCCTTCGAGCGCCGACAGGCGCCCACCGAGCACATGGTAGCGGCCGGGGAACAGCTTCGCGCGGTCCAGTGCCCACAGGTCGGCGACGTCCTCCACCACGCAAAGCTGGCGCTGGTCGCGGCGCGGATCGGTGCAGATGACGCAGGGGCTTTGCGTGTCGACGTTGCCGCACTCGGGGCACTCCACCAGCCGTTGCTGCACGGCCACCAGCGCCTCGACGATCTGGGCCAGCGCGGTTTCCCGCCGCTTGACCAGCCAGAGCACAGCGCGCCGTGCGCTGCGGGGGCCGAGACCCGGCAGGCGGGCCAGCGCGCTCGCCAGCGTCTCGATTTCTTGCGAAGCCATCGGACGGGAGATAGGGCGCGGGGCTGGAATTAGGAAGGCCGGACAATGCGCATCGTCTTCATGGGAACGCCGGACTTTTCCGTGCCGACCCTGCGCGCTCTGGCCGAGGCCGACCATACGATCGTTGCAGTCTACACCCAGCCGCCGCGGCCGGCCGGGCGGGGCAAGCAGGAGCGCAAGTCTCCGGTTCACCTCGTCGGCGAGGCGATGGGCATTCCCGTGTGCCACCCGCTGAGCTTGCGCGATCTCGACGTGCAGGCCGATTTCGCCGCGCACGAGGCGGATCTCGCGGTGGTCGTGGCCTACGGCCTGATCCTGCCGCGCGCCATTCTGGAGGCGCCTAAGCGTGGTTGCCTCAACGTCCACGGCAGCCTGCTGCCCCGCTGGCGCGGTGCGGCGCCCATCCAGCGGGCGATATTGGCCGGCGACAGCGTGACCGGAATCACGATCATGCAGATGGAGGAAGGGCTCGACACCGGGCCGATGCTGGCCGTCGCGCGCGTTCCGGTGGAGGACAAGACCGCGGGTGAGCTGCATCACGAACTGGCAGAGGTCGGCGCGCACCTGCTCGTCGATACGATCGCCCAGCTCGACCACATCAAGCCGCAGGCCCAGCCGCATGGCGCAACCTATGCCGACAAGATCGCCAAGTCCGAAAGCCGCCTCGACTGGAGCGAGACCGCCGAGCGGCTCGAACGCGAGGTCCGCGCGTTCTCGCCATTCCCCGGTTCGTGGTTCGAATTCGATGGCGAGCGGATCAAGGTGCTGCGCGCGCGGATGATCGGCGTGAACGGCGCGCCCGGCACGGTGCTTGACGACGAGCTGACGATCGCCTGCGGCAATGCCGCGCTGCGCCCGGTCACCGTGCAGCGCGCGGGCAAACCGGCGATGGACGCCGCGGCCTTCCTGCGCGGAATGTCGGTGCCGGTCGGCACTGTCCTGCGGTGACCCGTTTCGCGTTGACCTTGGAATTCGACGGCGGACCTTTCATGGGCCTGCAGCGGCAGGATCACGGGCCGAGCGTCCAGCAGACCGTGGAGGATGCGGTCCACGCGGTGACGGGCGAGCGGGCGGTGCTGCACAGCGCGGGCCGGACCGACAGCGGGGTCCACGCGCTGGCGATGCGCAGCCACGTGGATATCGCGAAGCCAATCGAGCCGTTCCGCCTGGCGGAGGCGCTCAATGCGTTGATGCGCCCCGCGCCGGTTGCAGTGATCGCCTGCGAGGTGGTGGCGGACGACTGGCATGCGCGGTTCTCCTGCGTCGGACGCGAATACGAATATCGCATCCTCAACCGCCGCGCCCCGCCGACGCTGGAGAAGGGCCGGGTGTGGCATGTGACCCGCCCGCTGGATGCCGAGGCGATGCACCGCGCGGCGCAAGCGCTCGTCGGCAGTCATGATTTCACGACGTTCCGTTCGGTGAACTGCCAGGCGAAGGACCCGGTCAAGACGCTGGACCGGCTCGATGTCAGCCGCGAAGGCAACCACGTGGTGATACGCGCCGCGGCGCGCAGCTTCCTGCATCACCAGGTGCGCTCGATGGTCGGCACGCTGGCGCTCGTCGGCCTGGGGCAGTGGAGCAAGGGGCAAGTGGCCCAGGCCCTGGCAGCGAAGGACCGGGCGGCGCTCGGCCTCAACGCGCCGAGCGAGGGGCTGTATTTCGTGCGCGCCGTCTACCCGGCCTAATTGCCCTGCTGCTGCTGTTCGATCCGCTGGCGCTGCTGCTGGTAGATCTGCTCGTCGAGCTGGCGCCCGGGGGGTGACGGCGAGGGCGAGGGCTGCGGCTGCCCGGGCGTGATGCGCACGCCGTTGCCGTCCACCCGCACATCCACCGGCACGCCCTCGATCGCGCCTGACAGGCCCACTCCGCCGTCGCCGATGGTCAGGGTCGCATCGTCGCCGAGGGGGATGTCGCCGACGTCGGGGACGTCGAGCGGCTGGACCGGCCCGCTCGGATTGACCCGCGGGGCGGGCGCCGCTTGTCGACCGGTGGCTTGCAGCATGAAATCCTTCCAGATCCGCGCCGGAAGGCTGCCGCCGGTCACGCCGGGCAGGGGACTGTTGTCGTCGTTGCCGATCCACACGCCGACGACCAGGTTTTCCGCATAACCGACGAACAGGGCGTCGCGGTTGTCCTGCGTCGTCCCGGTCTTGCCGAAGTTGGGCACCGGAAGGGCGGCGGCGCGCCCGGTGCCGCGGTTGACCGCCTGGCGCAGCATCGACTGGATATCGGTGTGCGTGGAGCGCGAGAGGCTGTCCCGTCCGCCGAGCAGCCAGCCGAACACCCCGCCATCGTCGCGCGGGAAGGCGGTGGGCCTGACCGGGAAGCTGTTGGCCGCGACCCCCGCGTAGGCGCTGGTCAGTTCGAGCAGCGTCATCGTCGAGGTGCCGAGCGCCATAGAGGGATCGCCCTCCGGCAGCTCGCTGGTCACGCCGAGCTGGCGCGCCATGGCGACAACGGCGTCGCTGCCGACCTCCTGCTGCAAGCGCACCGCGGCGACATTGCTCGAGCGGGCGAACGCGTCGGCCAGCGTGATCGTGGGCGAATAGCTGCCGCTGGAATTCTTCGGGCGGTAGGTGCCGGTCGTGATCTCGGAATTGTCGATCACGTCGTCCGGGCTCATCCCGGCATCGAGCGCGGCAAGGTAGACGAACAGCTTGAACGTCGATCCCGGCTGCCTGCGCGCCTGGGTGGCGCGGTTGAACGGGCTCTTGCGGTAATCGCGCCCGCCGATCATCGCCACGACCTCGCCGTTGGGCCGCATCGCCACCAGCGCCACCTGGGCACTGCCAAGCGGGGCGCGGTTGACGGCCCGCCGCGCGGCTTCCTGCAAGCGCGAGTCGAGCGTCGTGGCGATCGTCTGGCGCGCGTAGCCGACATCGGACAGCTTGCGCGCTTCGGGCAGCGCCCAGTCCGCGAAATAGGTCCCCGTAGGCAGTTCGCTGTCGAGATCGCGCACGTCTAGCCTGGGCGCCTTCATGGCCCGCGCCTCGGCCTCGGTAAGATACCCCGCCGCGACCATCGACTGGACGACGATTTTCATCCGCCGCTCGGCACGGGCATAATGCTTGGTCGGCGCGTAAGCACTCGGCGCCTGGACCAACCCCGCCAGCATCGCCGCCTGGTTGGGCAGCAGCTTTTCCGGCTGGCGATAGAAGTAATGCAGGCTGGCGGCGCGGATGCCGTAGACGTTGTCGCCGAAATAGGCGTTCGAGAGATACCGCTCGAGTATCTCGTCCTTGGTCAGCCAGGTCTCCAGCCAGAAGGCAATCAGCGCTTCGCGTGCCTTGCGGGTGAGGGTCTGCTCGGGCGTCAGGAACGTGAACTTGGCGAGCTGCTGGGTGATCGTGCTGCCACCGCCATAGCCCGTCCAGACTGCGCGGACGATGGCGCGCGGGTCGACGCCCCAGTGGGTATAGAACCGGCGATCCTCGGTGGCGATGAAGGCCTCGGCCACATGCGGCGGAAGCTTGGCCATCTCGACCGGGGCCTCGACCACCGCGCCGTTGCGGGCGATCGGCGTGCCGTCGCTCGCGAGCAGCGTGACCTGGGGTGGGGCAATCGGCTTGAGCGACTTGGAAAGCGGCGCGGTGATCAGCAGCCACGCGACCAACAGCAGGAACACGCCCACGATGGCGGCCACGATCCGCGATACCCACCACCGCTTGCGCCGATCCTGCCAGTACGCGCGGTGCCACCAGCGCTGGTCCGTTCGATGATGGTCGGGGAAGCGGCGCCCCAGTTCACCGTCGAGCCATTGGCCGAACTCGGGGTCGCCCGGGCCTTCGCTCTCGTAGAGCGGGGAGTAGGGCGCATCCTCGATCCAGCCGGGCCCCGCGTCGTCGTCGGGCTCGATCCGCGCCCAGTCGGGTCGCCTGTCGCGAGGTTTGATGAGGCCGAACAATGCCATGGATGCTGTATTACTTAACCAACACAGTTATTGCGAGCGATTTTCCAGCGCCCGGTATGATTGCTGACAGGTTGACGCAAAGACGATATGATTAGCATACTAAGCAAATTCGATGTGAGGCCTGCACACTTATGAGCCCAGAGGTGAACCTGCTGCAACCGTGCGGCGCGGAGTTGTCGGGTGTCGATGTCGCGCAGCTGACGCCGGACCTCGTGACCCTGGTCGAGGATCTGATGCGCGAGCACGCGATCCTGGTCATCCGCGGGCAGGGCCACATCGACGACTTGGACCATCTGGCATTCAGCCGCGCGTTCGGTCCGTTGGAATTGCCCGGCGCCCGGCCCGACGGTCACATGGCCCGGGTGGCATTCGGCCTTTACGACGTCTCGAACCTCGGGCCGGACGGCGAGATCGCCGATGCGGACGGACCCCGCGCGAAAATTGCCAAGGGCAACGAGCTGTTCCATGCCGACAGCAGTTTCAACGATCTGCCGAGCAAGTGGTCCATGCTGCGCGGCGTGATCGTCACCCCGGAAAAGGGCGAAACCGAACTCATCGATGGGCGACTGGTTTACGACGCTTTGCCCGCGGAGATGAAGGAGCGCCTCGAGGGGCTGCAGGTGGTTCACAACTACCTCCACAGCCGGCGCAAGGCCGGGGCCGCGGTTGCCGACGACAGCCCGCTCGCGCCCTACATGCGCGCGGTGCACCCGCTTGTTCGCACGAGCGCCTCGGGTCGGCCTGCCTTGTTCGTGGGGGCTCACGCGGAAAAGATCGTCGGGATGGACCCGGCCGAGAGCACTGCGCTGATCGAGGAGCTGATCGCCTTCGCCACCCAGCGCCGGTTCGTCTACGCACACAAGTGGCGGCAGGGCGACATCGTGATCTGGGACAATCGTTGCACGCTCCATCGCGGGACCGAATACGATTACCGCCGCTACAAGCGCGACATGCGCCGCTCGACGATCAACGAGAGTGGCCCGGAACGCAGCGCGATCCCCGAGCATCTGAGCCTGGCGATGCTGTCCGGGCCACCCGCAACGCAGGCGGCCCGGAACGACTAGTTCAGACGAGCGGCAATTCGGCCACCACCACTTCCCAGTTGCTGTTGAGCTGGTAGCCCATGTCGGCAAACGCCGCGCCGCTCATGGTCGACATGTAGTTGGCGTCGTCGATGTAACCGGTCATCAGTTCATTGAGATAAGTATCATCGTCCCAGTGCGAGCCGGCCGTCCCCTGGCCGCCGTCGGTCTCGACGAAGATCTGGCTGGTGCCGAACAACTCGAGGGATTCCGCCTTTGCCTTCGCGCCGGTGAACAGGTTGTTGGCGTCGACCAGGTTCAGGCGCGACCAGATCGAGCCGAAGCCCAGGCTGTGCGCCATTTCGTGGATGACGATGTCGTCGAACAGGCCCTGATTGAAGAAATCCTGCGCATCGGCGATGTCGAATTCCATCGTCGCCGTGGCCGGGAGCGAGTTGCTGGTCCGCACCGATGTCGGCCCGGCCTGGCCCAGGATGCCACCGGCACCGTCGATGTTGCTCAGCGTCGCCGAGATCGTGATGTCGTCCACCGTCGTGGTCTTGCCGCGGCTGCGGACGGAAACGTCGGCGAGCTCTCCGACGATCAGAGAGGTGAAGAAGTCGGCGGCCGCCACGAAGGTGTCGTGCAGTGCCTGCGTCCAGGTCCCGTTGAACTGGATCGTGATGTTGAAGCCCGATGCGGCATTCGACGGACCGCTCACATAAGCGGGAAAGGTCAGGCCGCCCCCGCCGCCACCGCCGCCGCCGCCGCCGCCCCCGCCACCGCCGCCGGGCTTGGCCGACGCCGGCCCGCCGTTGTGTCCATGCGCGACATCGGTCACGTAGATCACGCGCGTCAGATCGACTCCGGTGATGACGTCGCTCGAATCCGGAATGGCCGGCGCAGGCAGTATGCCGCCGCGGCCCACCGCCGGCGGATCGGCGAACCCGTGGAACACGACATCTTCGGCAAAGGGCTTGGCTGGTCTGACTGGCATGTTCGATTTCCTCCCTTCCCGACACCGCGCGGCTTGGTCTCGGGAGCAAGCGCAGGCTACCCCCATTTTGTAGGCATGCAATTCCATTTACCGCGTTTCCACCGCGAGCGGACTTGCACCGCGCGCGGCCTGCCGGGAGTGCTTGCCGAAGTAGCAAAAACGGCGCGATACACGCGGCAGCGGAGTCGCTTTGGCTCGAAGAAGGAAAAGGCGATGGCGCATGACGTATAGCGGCCACCAACTGCGGACCACCCTGGCCGATGACGGCACTCTCACGGTGGAGATCGTGCCGCACGAATGGAGCGAGCCGCAGGGCAACACGATTCTCGTCCGGGTCGAAGCCGCGCCCATCAACCCATCGGATCTCGGCCTGTTGTTCGCCTCCGCCGACACCGACAGTGCGGAGTACGCGCCCGGCAAGGTGGTGGCGCGCATGCCGGAAGGTGCGACGCGCGCGATGAAGGCGCGCCACGGCATTTCCATGCCGGCGGGCAACGAGTGTGCCGGCACGGTCGTTGCTGCGGGCGACGCACCGGCAGCCAGTGCGCTGCTGGGCAAGCGGGTCGCCTGCGTGCCGGGGACGGCCTATGCCACCTACGCTCTCGCCGACGCGGCGATGGCGATGCCGCTGCCCGACGATGTTTCCGCCGAGCAGGGCGCATCAAGCTTCGTCAATCCGATGACCGCGCTGGGCTTCGTCGAGACCATGCGGATGGAGGGTTTCACGGGGCTGGTCCATGCTGCCGCTGCCAGCAACCTGGGGCAGATGCTGGTGAGGATCTGCGCGGAGGACAAGGTACCGCTGGTCAATATCGTCCGCAGCCAGGCGCAGGTCGCCCTGCTACGCGACTTGGGCGCCGAGCACGCGCTCGACATGACGCTGCCCGATTTCCAGCAGGACCTTGCCGAGGCGATCCATTCGACCGGCGCGATGCTCGGCTTCGATCCGATCGGCGGCGGCACGCTCGCCGGGCAGATCCTGACCGCGATGGAGCAGGCCGCCAGCCGCGGCGCCGCCTTCAGCCGCTACGGATCGTCGGTGCCCAAGAAGGTCTATATCTACGGCGCGCTCGATATGGGGCCCACGATCCTCAACCGGGCCTTCGGGCTGACATGGGACATCGGCGGCTGGCTGCTCACGCCGTTCATGGCCAAGGCGGGACCGGAGGTGGTCGGCCGGATGCGAACGCGGGTGATGGCCGGACTGACGACCACGTTCGCCAGTCACTACAAGGCGCGCGTCGGCCTCGAGGAGATGCTGTCGAAGGAGGCCGTGGCGGAGTACAACGCCCGCCGCACGGGCGAGAAATACCTCGTCGTGCCCTAGATCTTCGCCACGACGCTTTCAGGCAGTTCCACGCCGAACACGCGCTGGTAGTATTCGGCCACCAGCATCCTCTCCGCCTCGTCGCACTTGTTGAGGAAAGTCAGCCGGAAGGCGAAGCCGGGATCGTTGAAGATCTCGGTGTTCTGGGCCCAGGTGATGACGGTGCGCGGGCTCATCACGGTGGAGATGTCGCCGCCGATGAAGCCCTGACGGGTCAGGTCGGCGACGCGGATCATGTCCGCCACCAGCTTGGGATCGACCGTCGTCTTGGCGGAAACGATCTCCTGCTCGACCGAGGCGGGCAGATAGTTCAGCGCGGTGACGATGCTCCAGCGGTCCATCTGGCCTTGGTTGATCGCCTGGGTGCCGTGGTAGAGACCGCTCGTGTCGCCCAGGCCCACCGTGTTGGCGGTGGCGAACAGGCGGAACCACGGGTTGGGGCGGATCACGCGGTTCTGGTCCAGCAGGGTCAGCTTGCCCGACTGCTCCAGCACGCGCTGGATGACGAACATCACGTCCGGGCGGCCGGCGTCGTATTCGTCGAATACCAGCGCCACCGGGTGCTGCAGCGCCCAGGGCAGCAGGCCTTCGCGGAATTCCGTCACCTGCAACCCGTCGCGCAGCACGATCGCATCGCGCCCGATCAGGTCGATGCGGCTGATGTGCGCATCCAGGTTGATGCGGATGCAGGGCCAGTTGAGGCGGGCGGCGACCTGTTCGATATGGGTCGACTTGCCGGTGCCGTGATAGCCCTGGATCATGACCCGGCGGTTGTGGGCGAAGCCGGCCAGGATCGCGAGCGTGGTATCGCGGTCGAAGACGTAGGTCTCGTCGCGATCGGGCACCCGCTCGTCGGCCTTGGAGAAGGCCGGGACCTTCCAGTCGACGTCGATGCCGAAGGTCTCGCGGACGTCGATTTCGCGGTCGGGCGCGGCTATCGCAGTGCCCGATTCTCCGTGGGTGCTGGTCATCTCGTTCATCGTGGTGAACGCCTAGACGCGGGGGAGGGGTGCTGCAACCGGCAATCCAGTTGCCGATTGGCCGTTCAGCCCACCTTCTGGGGGAGATGGAAGAGGTCGATAAAGCGCGCGAAAAGCGACGGATCGCCTTCGACCGTCAACCCCTGTCCGGCAAGCCCGGCCGGAGGAACCTTCAGGTAGATCATGGCGGCGACGAGCGGCGCGGCCGGAGCGCGGACGACGACGTCGGCCCCGGCCGTCGGCCCGCGAACGATCGGCATCGTCCCGTCCTTCACCGTTGCCACATAGCTCTCGCCCGCGACCTCGAACCCGACCGTAGCGCTGAGGTGCCGCGCCTTCTCCTTGTCCAGCATGGTCCGCAGCGACAGCATCAGCGAGACCGGCGACAGCGGCAGCGTGGGATCGTGCGCGACATGGGTGGCGGCCCACCGGCCCAGTTCCTGGATCGCGGGTTCGGCCAGTTGGCCCCATTCGGTCAGTTCGTAGACCTGCACGTTGGCGGGCGAGGGGAGGGCGACCTTGCGCACGGCGCCCGCCGCCTCGAGCCCGGCAAGCCGCTCGGTGAGCACCTTGGCCGAAATGCCGGGCAGGCTGGCGCGAAGTTCGGAAAAGCGGCGCCCGCCGAACATCAGTTCCCTGATCACCAGCATCGACCAGCGTTCGCCGACGAGTTCCATCGCGAACGCCGTTCCGCAGGCGTCCTCGTACCACTTGCCATGACCTTTTCGCGGCGACTCGGTTTCTTTTTGTAACTTCACGGTTGCTTTTAGTAACTGACAAGTGCACCAAAGGCAAGTCCCGAGTCGCGAATGGAGAGAGAGCGATGGAGAAGATGATTTTCGTAAACCTGCCGGTGGCCGATCTCGGCAAGTCGCGGGCTTTCTACGAGGCGCTCGGGTTCGTAAACCAGCCCAACTTCACCGACGAGACCGCTGCCTGCATGAAGTGGTCCGACGCGATCTACGTCATGCTGCTCACCCATCCCAAGTGGCAGGGCTTCACCGCCAAGGCGATCCCCGACGGGTTCAAGAGCGCGCAGCACATGCTGGCGCTGGTGCTGGAAGACCGGGCGGCGGTCGATCGCCTGGTCGAGGCAGGCGCCGCCGCGGGGGGCGCGGTGGACACCAGCGAGCCGCAGGATCACGGCTTCATGTATCAGCGCACGCTGGAGGACCCCGACGGCAACATCTGGGAGCCGTTCTGGATGGACCCCAAGTTCGCCAGCGGTGAAGCCGCCCCGCAGCCGGGGGCTGCATGATGGCCGCGCCAACCGTCACCGCCTTCGACTGGGTGCCCGATTTCGCCAAGGGCCTGGTGCGCGACCTGCGGGTCCGCTGGGCCTTCGAGGAAATCGGCCAGCCTTACGCGATCGAGAAGTTCGGCGCCGCCGCGCCGCGCCCCGATGACTACGCCCAGTGGCAACCGTTCGAGCAGGTCCCCGCCTTCCGCGACGGCGACCTCGCGTTCTTCGAAACCGGCGCCATTCTGCTCTACATCGCCGAAAAGCATGGCGCCCTGCTGCCGCAGGATGCGCCGGCCCGCTGGCAGGCCATCTCCTGGCTGTTTGCCGGGCTCAACAGCGTGGAGCCGACCATCCAGCGGTATTTCACCTACCACGTCTTCAATGCCGGCAAGGACTGGGCGGCGAGCGCCGAAGAGGCCGTGCTGCCGCTGCTGAAGCAGAAACTGAAGCGAGTGTCCGACGCCCTGGGCGACAAGGACTGGCTGGCCGGTGAGTTCTCGATCGCCGACATCATGATGGTCACAGTGCTGAACAATCTGCGCGATACCGATTTCGTCGCCGGATTCCCCAACCTGGCCGCCTATCACGCGCGCGGCCTGGAGCGGCCGGCCTATCAGCGGGCGCTCGCATCGCAGCTGGAAGATTTCGACGGCGTACCCCCGTCCAAACAAGGAGCCTGATCATGTATCTGCAAGGATTCATCGTCCCCGTCCCCGCCGAGAAGCAGGACGCCTATCGCGACATGGCCGAGAAGTTCTGGCCCATCGCCCACGACAACGGAGCGATCGAGCACGTCGAGGCCTGGGAGGCCGACGTTTCCGACGGCAAGCAGACCGATTTCCGCCGCGCCGTCGCGCTTGAGGATGGCGAGAAGGTCGTGTTCTCGTGGGTCGCCTGGCCCGACAAAGCCACGGCAGACGCCAGCAACGAGAAACTGATGAACGACCCGCGCATGGACGAAATGGGCAAGGACATGCCGTTCGACTCCACGCGGATGGTCTATGGCGGCTTCGAACCCTTCCTCGATGAAGGCGTGTCCAGGGGCGGCGGCTATGTCGATGGTTTCGTGGCCCCTGTGCCGGATGAAAATCGGGAAGCTTACGTCAAGATGGCGACCGATGCGGCCAAGGTGTTCCTCGACCACGGCGCGCTGCGCGACGTCGAGGCCTGGGGTTCCGGCATCGAATTGGGCAAGGTCACCAGCTTCCCGCGTTCTGTCGAGGCGAAGGAGGGCGAGAGCGTGGTGTTCTCGTTCGTCGAATGGCCCGACGAGGCGACCCGCAAGGCGGGCTGGGAAAAGATCATGGCCGACGAACGCATGAACGGCGTGGACATGCCGTTCGACGGCAAGCGAATGTACTGGGGCGGTTTCGTCCCCATCGTCGACCGCGGGCGCTGAGCGATGGGCAGGCAGGAGGATCGCGGCGCTTTCGTCTGGTACGAGCTGATGACCGACGACCCAGCGGGCGCCAAGGCGTTCTACGACGCGGTGGTCGGCTGGAACCTGCAGGCAGAGGGCAACAGGATGCCCAACGGCAGCGAATACCGGATGATCGGCCGGTCGGATGGCGGCAATGCGGGCGGCGTGCTGGCGATCACGCCCGCGATGGCCGGGCACGGAACGAAGCCGGGCTGGTTTCCCTACATTCATTCGCCCGATGTCGACGCGACCTGCCAGGCGCTCACGGAAGCCGGGGGCACCGTGCACATGGCGCCCAGCGACATGGGCGTGGGCCGCATCGCGATGGTTGCCGACCCGTGGGACGCGGTTTTCTACGTCATGGACCCGCAACCACCCGCGGGCGATCCGGACGCCAAAAGCGACGTGTTCGCTGGGAAACCGCAGCACGTCCGCTGGAACGATCTGTGGTCGCCCGATCCCGCAAAGGCGGCCGCGCTGTACGGCGAACTCTTCGGCTGGCGCCAGGAGGGGTCGATGCCGATGGGCGAGCAGGGCGACTACCTGTTCCTCTATCGCGGAGAAGGCATGATCGGCGCGGCCGGACCCGCGACGCCGGGCGGGCGCGGTCCGCGGTGGGACATCTACATCGGCGTCGACGATATCGATCGGGCGGCCCAGGCGGTCGAAGCCGGGGGCGGCAAGCTGACCGGCGAAATCCAGCAGATCCCGGGTGGCGACTATTCGGTCCACGCGCAGGACCCGCAAGGTGCGGCGTTCGGCCTCGTGGGCCCGCGCAAGGAGTGATGCAATGAGCGAGAAGATGACCACCGTGCTGTGGTACGACGGCACGGCAGAGGAAGCTGCGCAGTTCTATGCCGAGACGTTTCCCGACAGTTCCGTCGGCACCGTCTTTCGCGCCCCGGCGGATTTCCCCGGCGGAAAGAAGGGCGATGCGCTCACCGTCGAATTCACGCTGATGGGGCGGAGTTTTTCGGGCCTCAACGGCGGCGACATTTTCAAGCCCAACGAGAGCGTGAGCTTCATGGTCGTGACCGAGGACCAGAAGGAGACGGACCGTTACTGGAACGCCATCGTCGGCAACGGCGGGCAGGAAAGCCAGTGCGGCTGGTGCAAGGACAAGTGGGGCTTCAACTGGCAGATTACCCCGCGCACGCTGCTGGAATCGCAGCAGGCGGGCGGCGATGAAGCGGCCCGCGCATTCGAAGCGATGATGACGATGCGCAAGATCGACGTCGCCGCCATCGATGCCGCGCGCAAGGGCAGCTGACGCATGGCCCGGCGTATCCTGGGCACCGTGTTTCAGACGCTCGACGGCGTGATGCAGGCGCCGGGCGGGCCGAGCGAGGACCCGACCGATGGCTTCGACCTTGGCGGGTGGCAATTCGGCTTTCCCGACGAGGAAGCGGGCGAAGCGATCGGCGAAAGCCTGCAGCCGCCCTACGCCCTGCTGCTGGGGCGCCGGACCTACGACATCTTTGCCTCCTACTGGCCGTATCACGACGGTGACGACAAGGAGGTGGCCGACCAGTTCAACGCGGCGGAGAAGTTCGTCATGACCCGGTCGGATGCGCCGCTCGATTGGGCAGGGAGCCGGCGGATCGGCAGTTTCGAGGAACTGGCCGAGGTGAAGGCGGGCGAGGGGCCGGACCTGCAGATCTGGGGCAGCAGCACGCTTTACCCCGGGCTGATGCAGCGCGGCCTGCTCGACCGGATGACCCTGCTGACCTATCCGCTGGTGTTGGGCAAGGGCAAGCACACCTTCCATGACGGCGCGCCGCCCACGACGATGCGGCTGGTCTCCGGCCGGATGACCGCCAGGGGCACCGCCGTCGCGACCTTCGAACCGACGCCCGGCATTGCACAAGGCGACAGTCCGCCCGCGCAATCAAATCCGAGCGAGGAGCGGCGCCAGAGCGCGATCGCCCGGGGCGACTGGTGAGCATGGAGCTCTACGGCCACCTGTTCTCGTCCTACACCTGGAAGGCGCTGATCCCGCTCTATGCGAACGGAACGCAGTTCACCTTCCGCGAGATCGGCCCGGCGGGAAGCGAGGAGGCGAATGCTTTCGTTCATGCCGAGCATCCAGCGGGCAAGTTCCCGATCCTGGCCGACGGCGAGACCGTGGTGATCGAGGCGACCGCGATCGTCGAGTACCTCGCCGTCCATCATCCCGGGCCGGCGCCGCTCATCCCCGCCGACCCGGCCGAAGCGGCGCAGGCCCGGATGATCGACCGGGTGTTCGACAACTACCTGGAAAGCAACTTCCAGCGCATCGTCGGCGCCTACCTGACCAACACCGAAGTCGGGAAGACGCCCATCGTCGGCGAGCCGATCATGGCCGAGGTCGAGGCCGGCAAGGCAGGATTGCGCCGGGCCTATGCCTGGCTGGAGCGATGGCTGGGGTCGCACGACCTGCCGACCGACGTGTCGCTAATCACCTGCGCCGCGGCCCCGGCGCTGTTCTATGCCGACTGGTGCGAGCCGATACCGGGCGATTGCCCGCGGCTCTGGGCATTGCGGGAACGGCTGCTCAAGCTGCCGCCCGTTGTGCGTTGCATCGACGATGCCGCCCCCTTCCGCGGCTACTTTCCGCCGGGGGGCGAATTGCGGCTGTAAGGGTGTTACGACCTTTCCTACAGGGCAGCGTTCTGTAAATGTTCTCCGCTTGCAATGTTGCCGGGAGCGATTCGATGGCTGCGATCACGTTCTTCTTCAATCCGATGAGCCGGGCGCAGATCGTGCGCTGGGCGCTGCATGAGGTCGGGGCAGATTACGATGCCGTGTTCGTCGACTGGGGCCACAAGCCGAAGGCGCTGCTCGACGCCAACCCGATGGGCAAGCTGCCGACGATCATCCATCACGACGGCGGCCACGATCGCGTCGTGACCGAGGCAGCTGCGATCTGCCATTACCTCGCGGCGGTGTACACTTCGTCTAACCTTTCGCCGCAGGACCATGAAAAGGCGGACTATTTCCGCTGGATGTTTTTCGCCGCGGGGCCGCTGGAACAGGCGGCCACGGCGAAGATGCTGGGCTGGCAGGTTCCGGCGAACCGCGAGGCCTCGGCCGGGTTCGGCACCTACGACCTGACGGTGGATACGCTGGAACACTGGTTCGACAGCCATGACTACGTCTGCGGCGACCGCTTCACGATGGCCGACGTCTATGTCGGAATGTCGGTCGATTGGGGGCTGAAGTTCGGGTTCCTGCCGGATCGCCCCTCCTTCCTCGCCTATGCAGAGCGCTTCCGCGCCCGTCCGGCCTATCGCGAGGCGAAGGCGATCGACGATGCGCTGATCGCTCAGGCCCAGAGCGAAGGCTAGGCGAAGGCGGCGGCCTTGCGCAGCAGCTGATAGGCCTCGATCACCCGTTGCAGGCGCACTTCGTGGCTGCGGTCGCCGCCGTTGCGGTCGGGGTGGTAGCGGCGGACGAGTTCGCTGTAGCGGCGGCGCAGCGCCGGCCGGTCGCTCTGCGCGGACAGGCCCATCACGCTCAGCGCCTCGTGCTCGCGCACGGTGAAGCGCGGGTGGGCCGCCTGCCAGGCGGCGCGGCGCTTCGCCTCGCCCGCCGCCCGCGCCTTGATGTCACCCGCGCGGGCGCCGATCGCGTCGAGCGGGTCGTCGAAGTCGGTCCAGCGCGGCATGCCGTTGGCGCCGGGGGTGAAGGCCCGGGTCTCGCGCGCCCAGCCGCCGAGCGGCGATTGCGCGGCGTAGATCTCCTCGGCGCTCATGCCCTCAAACCAGTCGTAGCCCGCGTTAAACTCGCGCACGTGGTCGAGGCAGAACCAGCGCCACTGGCCCGGCCCGTCGAACCCGGAAGACCGGCTGCCGGGCGCGCGGAACTCCCCCGCTTCGTCGCATCCGGGCGCCTCGCACGCGCGTTGGCTATCCTCGAACCTTCCATGGAACCTTGCGCTGCGCATTGGCTATAGGATGGGGAGACTCGCAAAAAAGGAAAGACCGTTGACCGGACAGGTTGCACAGGAAATCGAAAATCTGCTGCAGGAGGCCTTCGCGCCGACCCGGCTCGAGGTGATCAACGACAGCGCCAAGCACCATGGCCACATGGGCGACGACGGCAGCGGCGAATCGCACTTCACCCTGGTGGTCGAAAGCGCCGCGTTCGCCGGAAAGGGCCGGCTGGAACGCCAGCGAATGGTCAACCGCGCGTTAGGCGACATTCCGGGCCAGCGGGTCCACGCCATGGCAATCCGCGCCTTCGCTCCCGGAGAAGGCGGCGGGGACGGCGCGTGAGCATCCAGCTCTGGTACTGGCCGACGATCCCCGGCCGCGGCGAGTTCGTCCGCCTGTTCATGGAAGCCGCCGAGATCGACTACGAGGATGTCGCGCGCGACGAGAGTGCCGACGCGCTGGTCGAGGACCTGCACGCCCGCCAGGGCATCCGCCCGTTCGCGCCGCCCTACATCGTCGACGACGAGATCGTGATCGGCCAGACCGCGCTCATCCTCACCTATCTCAACGACCGCGAAGGGCTGGGCAGCGGCGACCTCGCGACCGATCTCGGCCTCGTCCAGCTGCAGTTCGACATCGCCGACTTCGTGGCCGAAGTGCATTCGGTCCACCACTCGATCGCCAGCGGCCTCTTCTATGCCGACCAGATGGATGCCGCTTACAGCCGCGCGGAGGACTTCCGCGCCAACCGGATCCCCAAGTGGCTAATCCATTTCGACAACGCGGTGGGCACCAACGGCGGGCCTTTCGTGCTGGGCGACCAGTGGAGCCATGTCGACACCAGCCTGTTCCAGGTGATGGAAGGGCTGGACTACATGTTCCCCAACTACATGAGGAAGATGCAGGGGACCTGGGCCTGGCTCGAAGGGCTGCAATCCGCGGTGCCGGAGATCGAGGGCCTGGCCGAATACCTGGCCAGCGAGCGGCGCATCGAATTCAACGAGGACGGCATCTTCCGCCACTACGAGGAGCTGGACGAACAATGACGGAGATTTGGCAATGAGCATCATCAAAACAGTCACCCCCGTCACTCACGATCTCGGCAGCTTCCAGGTGCGCCGCGCGGTGCCGAGCGTGGATTGCCGGATGGTGGGACCGTTCGTGTTCGTCGACCAGTTCGGCCCCGCACAACTGGCGCTGGGGGAGGGGATGGACGTGCGCCCGCACCCGCACATCAACCTCGCCACGGTCACCTGGCTGTTCGAGGGCGCGATCGACCACCGCGACAGCCTCGGCACCTACAGTACGATCCACCCCGGCACGGTCAACCTGATGACCGCCGGAAGCGGCATCGTCCATTCCGAACGAAGCCCGGCGAGCGAGCGGGCGGGCGGGCCCAAGCTGTACGGCATGCAGACCTGGCTCGCGCTGCCCGACGGGCAGGAAGAGATTGCCCCGGCCTTCGAAGCGGTGAGCGACCTGCCGGTGATCTCCGACGGCGGGGCCGAGGCGCGGATCATCATGGGCTCGCTGTGGGGCGAGCGCGCACGGACGACCTGCCATGCCGAAACGATCTACGCCGATATCGTGCTGGCCCCCGGCGCGTCGCTGCCGATCGAGGCGGAGGCGGACGAGCGCGCGGTAATGCTGGTCGGCGGCGAGGGCAGCCTCGATGGACAGCCCCTGTCCCTCTACACCCTCTATGTCCTCAAGCCGGGCGAGGCGATGACCCTGCAAAGCGAACGCGGCGGGCGCGCGATGCTGCTGGGCGGAGAGGCGTTCGCCACCCGGCGGCATGTCTGGTGGAATTTCGTCAGTTCGGACCGCGAGCGGATCGAACAGGCCAAGGCAGACTGGCGCGAAGGCCGTTTCGCGCCGGTGCCGGGTGACGAGGTGGAATTCATCCCGCTGCCCGAGAAGCCGATCACCGTCAGCTACCCCTGATGCATCGCGTCGCGCTGGCCAGCGGCGTCGAACTGGCGGTGGAAGACACCGGCCCGCGCGGCGCGCCGGCGCTGATCTTCCTGCATGGTTTTCCGGAGAACCACCGCACCTGGCGCCACCAGGTCGCGCATTTCTCGGATCGCTTCCGCTGCGTCGCGCCCGATCAGCGGGGCTACGGGCAGTCCTCCAGGCCGCCCGAAGTGAGCGACTACACCGCCGACAAGCTGGCCGGCGACGTGTTCCAGCTGGCCGATGCGCTGGGGATCGACCGCTTCACCATCGTCGGCCACGACTGGGGCGGGGCGATCGCGTGGATCGTCGCTGCGCTGGGGCAGGGCACCCGGGTCGAGCGCTGCGTGATCGCCAACGCGCCGCACCCGGCGATTTTCCAGCGGCTGCTGTGGACCGACCGGGCGCAACGCCGCGCGAGCCAGTACATGCGCGCCTTCCGCGATCCGGCCAACGACGAGCTGGTGCGCCAGCACGGCCTCGGCACGCTTCTCCTCAAGGCGCTCGACTGGTCGAAGCCTTCGCCCATGCCGCCCGAGGAACGTGCCATCCTGCTGGAGGAGTGGGCCGATCCCGAGCGGGCCTTCGCGATGCTCAACTGGTATCGGGCGAGCGCGATCGACGTGCCTCCCGCCGACGCGCCGCTGGCATTGCCCGAGGATTACGCGCCGTTTCCCTTGCCGCGCATTGCCATCCCGACATTGGTCGTCTGGGCGGAAGGGGACGAGGCCCTGCCGCTGGTCAACACCGAGGGCCTCAGCGACTGGGTCGGTGATCTGCGGCTGGTGACGGTGCCCGGCAGCGGCCATTTCGTCCCGTGGGAAGCGCCCGATGCGGTCAATGCCGCGATGGACGATTTCCTGCGCTGACGGTTGGCGGTCAGTCCGCCCCGCGCCATTCGACCCATGCGCCGTGCGGGTGCGCGGTCGAGAGCAGGACGGGCTCCTCGCCGCCGGGCCAGTAGCGCACCACGAGCTCGTGGCTGAACGTCGCCCGGTTGGTCTCCAGGCTGATCCAGGCGAGGGGAGTGTCGGCAGCGGCAGACTTCCCGGCCGCCAGCATCATCCGCTCGATCTCGGCCTTCGCGCTATCGGGGAGGTATTGCCACATCACCGTGTGGAACATCGTCCGCGTCACCCCCGATTGCTGCGGACGGGCCAGCATCTCGCGCACGAAATCCGCGGCGTCCTGGCGCACGACCTCCGGCGCGGCGCGCCCGGCCATCTCGATCGCCGCGTCGAGCCGCGCCATGCGCTCGGTGGCGTCGGCCCAGACATAGGCCTTGAGCCTGAGCGCCTGGTCCGGATCGCCGAGATCGATCGGCGCGAGGTCGCAGCCGCGCACCGATACGATCTCCACCGTAACCTGCGGCGGCGGATCGCCGCGCCACTCCGGCGCGATGGTCATCGGGGAGGCAGCCGGGCCTGCGGTCGTCCCGCCCAGATCGTAGCGATAGCGATCCATCATCGTGTTCACGCCCGCGCTGGCGCCGATCTCGTTCAGTTCGAACTTCGGCCCAAGCCGCTGAGACAGCCACAGCAGCCCCGCCATCACGCTGGCGGAACGGCCGGCCTCGTTGGTCTGGGGCGGCCCGTCGAGCCAGGGCATGAGGCGTGCGTCGAACATCTCGGCCATGCTGGCGACGATCGCGTTGATCGCGCGCTGATCGGTCAGCAGACCGGCGTAGACAGGTTCGAGCCGACGGTCCTCGCCGCTCAGGTAGAGCCAGTGCAGGCCGCCCGCGACACGCAGCGGCATCGCGTCGGCCAGCGACAGGCCCTGCCAGTTGGCCATCCGCCGCCCCGTCGCGCTCGGCCCGTCGAGGATCGCCAGCTCCGCGCGAATTACCCGCGCTGTGCAGGGCGCGCCCGCCTCCTCGCCGTGGCGGGCCTGCCACTCGATCGCCTCGCGGACGTCGGCGATTTCCATCACGGGCTTGCCCTCGGCCATTTGCGTTGCCCTTTCCCCGGTGCTTGCCTATCTGCGCCCCGACCATGACCGCGCCGCCGCCCCAACGCCCTCTCACGTTTGCCGTCCCCAAGGGCCGCATTCTCGACGAGGCACTGCCGCTGATGGCGCGCGCGGGCCTCGTGCCGGAAAGCGCTTTTCACGACAAGGGCAACCGGGCGCTGGCTTTTGCGTGCGAGGGCGGCCAGGCGCGCCTGATCCGGGTTCGCGCGTTCGACGTGGCGACTTTCGTGGCCTTCGGCGCGGCGCAGGCCGGGATCGTCGGCAGCGACGTGATTGACGAATTCGATTTCTCCGAGCTCTATGCCCCGGTCGACCTGGGCATCGGGCGCTGCCGCCTTTCGGTGGCCGAGCCGCGCGACACCGCGCCCTACAATCCGGGCAACCCCAGCCACCTGCGGGTCGCCACCAAGTATCCCAACCTGACCAAGCGCTGGTTCGAGGCGCAGGGCATCCAGGCGGAATGCATCAAGCTGAACGGCGCGATGGAGCTGGCGCCCGGCCTGGGCCTGGCGGGGCGGATCGTCGACCTGGTATCGACCGGGCGCACGCTGGCGGACAACGGGCTGGTGGAGACCGACACCATCATGGACATTTCCGCGCGCCTGATCGTCAACCGCGCCGCGCTGAAGACCGACCCGCGCGTCGCCGCGCTGGTGGAACGGTTCCGCGCGCTGTCGGATGCGGACGCCGCCTGATGCAGCGCTTGAAGACCACCGACCCGGAGTTCGCCAGGAAGTTCCAGCGCATCGTCGACGACCGGCGCGAGAGTGGCGACAACGTCGCACGCACCGTGAGCGACATCCTCGAGAAGGTCCGCGGCCGGGGCGACGAGGCGCTGCAGGAAATGACTGCGCGCTACGACGGCCATTTTCTCACCGCCGACATCTCCAGCTGGCGCATCTCGAAGGACGAGTGCGAGATGGCCTTCCTCGCGCTCGACGCGAAGCTGCGCCAGGCGCTCGAACTGGCGGCGCAGCGCATCCGGGCCTATCACGAAAGCCAGCTTCCCGCCGACCGCGACTACGTCGACGATGCCGGCGTTCGGCTCGGGGCGAAGTGGCGTCCGGTCGATGCGGCGGGGCTCTACGTGCCCGGCGGCAGGGCGTCCTACCCCTCGTCCCTGCTGATGAACGCCATTCCGGCCCGGGTGGCAGGGGTCAAGCGGCTGGCGGTGGCCACGCCGACGCCCAAGGGCACCTGCAACCCGCTGGTGCTGGCTGCCGCGCACATCGCCGGGATCGACGAGATCTGGCGCATGGGCGGGGCGCAGGCGATCGGCGCGCTCGCCTATGGCACACAGCGGATCCGCCCGGTCGATGTGATCACCGGGCCGGGCAATGCCTTCGTCGCCGAAGCCAAGCGCCAGTTGTTCGGCGTGGTGGGTATCGACATGGTCGCCGGCCCGAGCGAGATCCTGGTCATCGCCGACAGCAGCAACGACCCTGACTGGATCGCCGCCGACCTGCTGAGCCAGGCCGAACACGATCCGGCCGCGCAGTCGATCCTGATCACCGACGACGAGGATTTCGCCGAGCAGGTGGAAGACCGCGTCGACGTACAGTGCGCGATGCTTTCGACCAATCGCACGGCCAAGGCGAGCTGGACCGATCACGGCGTGATCATCCTGGTGCAGGATCTGGCCGAGGCCGTCGGCCTCGCCAATCGCCTGGCGGCCGAGCACGTCGAACTCGCGGTCGAGGATCCCGAGGCCATGTTTGCCGAACTGCGCCATGCGGGCAGCGTGTTCCTGGGGCGCCATACGCCCGAGGCGGTCGGCGATTACGTCGCGGGGCCCAACCACGTCCTGCCCACGGGCCGCCGCGCGCGGTTCGCCAGCGGGTTGTCTGTGCTCGATTTCATGAAGCGCACGAGCTTCATCCAGCTCGACCGCGCGGCGCTCGAACAGATCGGCCCCGCCGCCATCGCGCTGGCCGAGGCGGAAGGTCTGCCGGCCCACGCTGAATCCGTGAAGGTCCGTCTCAAGTGAGTTCCAAAGGCAATCGGCGCTCCCAGGCCCGTTCCGCCGCCCGCCTCGCGGCGGTGCAGGCGCTGTACCAGTACCAGATGGAAGGGACCGGCTCGGCGCGATTGCTCGACGAGTTCCACCAGCACCGGCTCGGCCGCGAGATCGAGGACGCGCAATATGCCGACGCCGACGTCGACTTCTTCGACGACGTGGTCAGCGGCACGATCGCCCGCATCGAGGAGATCGACGCCCTGCTGACCGAGCGTCTGGCCGAGGGCTGGACTATCGCCCGGCTCGACCGGACGATGCTGCAGATCCTTCGCGCCGGGGCCTACGAATTGCTTGCCCGGGCCGACATTCCGGTCGGCACCGCGATCAGCGAATACGTCGACGTGGCGCACGCCTTCTTCGAACAGCGCGAGGCCAAGTTCGTCAACGGCGTGCTCGACGGCGTGGCCAAGGCCGTGCGCAGCTAGCTAGCGCGCTTCGGCGAACACCCAGTCCAGATAGGCCGCCATGCGGATGCCGGCCTGCTGCAGGCGCTGCTCCATCGCGGCGTTCCAGTCGTAGGTGTAGAGGTACTGCAGCTTGAACGGCGCCTCCACCGTGCCGTTGCCGAATTCCGCCGTCGCCGTGGGGTAGATCCGGTTGCGCAGGGCGATGCTCTCGTCGAGCCAGATCGCCGGCCGCGGCTCCCACCATTCGACCACCTGCTCGGGCTTCATCCGGCCCTCGAGCCGCTCGGCATACTCGCTGTAGCTGAGCGCCTGTTTCTCGATCATGCCCACGTCCCACACCCAGTGCAGGTTGGTGCGTACGGGGTTGTCGAACCACAGGACCTGTACGTCGTTGCCGCCGCGGTCGCCGTCCTTCCCTACGTGGAGCGGCTGGTGGAGGTCGCCCACGATGTGCACCACGAACCGAAGCGCCAGCTCGCGCCTTTCGGGCGTGGTGG
Source organism: Tsuneonella sp. HG222 (assembly GCF_053819185.1). Lineage (NCBI taxonomy): Bacteria > Pseudomonadati > Pseudomonadota > Alphaproteobacteria > Sphingomonadales > Erythrobacteraceae > Tsuneonella > Tsuneonella sp. HG222. The sequence continues at coordinate 951,905 of NZ_JBSOQZ010000001.1, forward strand.
CGGGATCGCGCAGTTCGCGGGTGAACATCTCAAGGGCCGTCACGGCATCGCCCTCGGGCGGGTGGACCAGGTCCTCGGCACCGTCCGCGGCATCGGCCAGGGTGACGAAATGCCAGGGGTAAGAGGTGCGCCGCCAGAACTCTTCCCGGCCCGAGCGCTGCTCGTCGGGCCATGTCGAGGCTTCGGGCAGCTGCTCGTGGTTGAGGATCTGCTCGATCCTCGCGCGTGTCTGGCCGCTGACGTTATCCTGCGCTATCTGCGCGGTGATGCGATGGCCGACCGGACCCCAGGCGCCGACCGGGGTGGCGGAGGCGAGCAGCCCGGCAGTGGCGGTGACAAGGGCAAGGGTCTTCATGCGTGCGAATCCCGATAGTGCATTTCGTTGCCCCGTCGCTTAGCGAAATGACCGCCGGATGAAAGGGGAAGCCGCCTTCATAGCCGCCCTGCGGCAGATCGCGCGCGATCCCGCGGCCCGGGGCTTGGACGACGATTGCGCAGTTCTTCCGCTCGGCGCCGAGATGCTGGTGCTGACCCATGACGCGATGGTCGAGGGGGTCCACTCGCTGCCCGGCCAGGACCTGGCCGATGTCGCGTGGAAGCTGGTGGCGAGCAACCTGTCCGACCTTGCGGCCAAGGGCGCGCGGCCGATTGGCGTCCTGCTGGGACACACACTCGGCGAAGGGGATGACCGCTTCCTGGCCGGGCTGGAGGAAGTGCTCGGCCATTACGGCGTGCCGCTGCTCGGCGGAGACACCGTGAGCGGAACCGGTGCGCGCACCTGGGGCCTGACCGCCATCGGCACGGCGACCCACGTTCCCGTCCCCTCGCGCAGCGGAGCAAGGCCGAGCGACGAGGTCTGGATAACCGGCGCGCTGGGCGGCGCGATGATCGGATTCGAAGCGATGCGCGGCGGCCTGGCCGCCGATACGATGCGCTATCGCCGCCCGATGGCGCGGCTGATCGAAGGCGAGTTGCTCGCGCCCCTCGTCACCGCGATGATGGACATTTCCGACGGCCTGCTGCTCGATGCGTCCCGCATGGCACAGGCCAGCGGAGTGACGATCGAGATCGATGGCAGCGCGGTGCCCGTTCAGGCCCCCGAGGAACGGCGCGAGGACGCCATGCGCTGGGGCGACGATTACGAGTTGCTGTTCACCCTGCCGCGCGGCAGCGAAGCGCCGGTTGCGGCGTCCAGGATCGGGCGCGTGGGCGAAGGCGGGGGCTCACCCGTGCTGGTCGACGGGCGCGAGCCGCAGGGAAAACTGGGTTACGAGCACTGAGGCTCAGAGCGCGCTGCAGTCCACTCCGCGCTTCTCCAGCAGGGGCTTCATTTCATAGTACGCGTACTTGGTCGCGTGGTTGGGGATGCCCGGGTAGAGATGGTGGACGATGTGGTACTGCATCCCGAGCGACAGCCAGTGCCCGACGCGGGTGCTGAACACGCGGGTGTTGGTATAGCGGTCGAGCCCGTCGCGCGGATGGTGCGGCGCCCAGCTGAGCCAGTAGCGGATGTAGCTGAGACCCAGGTGCCGCGGCAGCCAGAAGAGGAACGCGGCCTCGAAGGCATGACCCGACCAGGCGAGCGCGAACATGAAGCCCATGCTGCCCAGTTGCAGCAGCATCGTATCGCGCAAGGCGACCTTGGCGGCCGGCGTGCCGATCCGTTCGAGACAGCGCTTGTAATGGTGGATCGATCCGTCCGCCCCCGGTTGCCGGTTGAGCCAGGTCTTGATCCACGCCTTGAAGCTGCTGTCGGCCCCGTCGGTGTAGTCGGGATCGTTCTCGGGGTGATTGGTGTGATAGTGGTGATGCAAGTGCATCAGCCGCGCCATCGAGAACGGGAAGATCAGGATGATCGTGGCGACCTGTCCCACCGCCTCGTTCCAGAAGTGATACTTGGTTCCGGGCCGCCCGATGTTGTTGTGCATCGCCTCGTGGCTCGGCACGTAGCCGACCGCGGCGATGAACGTGGCAAACAGAAACCACGGCCAGATCGGCGTGATGTCCAGCATCGTGAGCGGAAAGCTGGCGATCCACAGCGCGAAGCAGGCGAGCGTGACCACGGTGTAGATCCGCATCTGCCTGGGGTCGGACAGCCAGCGGGCGGCGACCTCGCGCTCCTGCATCCGCAGGCTGACACGCACGTGCTTGTCGAGCTCGGGCGCCGTGCGCCACTGGAACACCGGCTCGTGCCCGGCGGCATCGCCCCGGTCGCGGGTGACGCCGCCTTCGATCAGGCCGCCTTCGGGCAGGGCCTCGATCGTCTCGTCGCGGGCGAGATCGTCAAGCGGGCGGTCCATCAGATCCACCGGCCCTTGATGTTGGCGTAGAGGCCCCAGGCGCCGCCGAAGATCAGCCCGAAAGCAAGTGTGGAGAGGCCGAACGGGGCGCCGATGTCCCAGTAGTCCATCGACTGGGCGGTGAGCGGCGCGATGAAACCGATCCCGAACAGGAACGGCATCCACAGCAACAGCTTCCTGATGATCACGATCCCCATCGATGGTTACCGTATTATATACCATCGTGACCCGCAATATTCCTAGAATCCCTGTATGATTCCGGAACGCCGGGCGTGGTATTCGCGCCACGCCGCCGGCGGGCGCTGGCATCGTGGAGAAGCCGGCGGGATGGCCCGATTGCCCCTTGCGCCTCGCCCGCGTGCCCTATAGCCAACCGCTTCCCCTCGCGAAGACGGTGGGGAGTAGGGATTCAAGAGGGGGAAGGTCACTCATGGACCTCGTAGTCATTTCTATCGTTCTGGGCCTGCTGGCGATCGTCTACGGTTTCGTCACCAGCCGCCAGGTGCTCGGCAGTTCGGCCGGCTCCGAAAAGATGCAGGAAATTGCCGCTGCGATCCAGGAAGGCGCGCAGGCCTATCTGAAGCGCCAGTACACCACGATCGCCATTGTCGGCATCGTCGTGGCGATACTCGTCGGCCTCTTCCTCGGTCCCATCAGCGCCACAGGCTTCGTGATCGGTGCCGTGCTTTCGGGCGTCGCCGGGTTCATCGGGATGAATATCTCGGTACGCTCCAACGTCCGCACCGCGGCCGCCGCCCAGAAGGGCCTGCAGGAAGGCCTGACCCTGGCGTTTCGCGCCGGCGCCATCACCGGCATGCTGGTAGCGGGTCTCGCGCTGCTTGCCATCGCGGTGTTCTTCTACGTTCTCGTCGGCTCGATGGGCTTCGAGGCCAATAGCCGCGTCGTCGTCGATGCGCTGGTCGCGCTGGCCTTCGGCGCCTCGTTGATCTCGATCTTCGCGCGCCTCGGCGGCGGCATCTTCACCAAGGCGGCGGACGTCGGCGCCGACCTCGTCGGCAAGGTCGAGGCCGGAATCCCCGAGGACGATCCGCGCAACCCGGCCGTCATCGCCGACAACGTGGGCGACAATGTGGGCGACTGCGCCGGCATGGCCGCCGACCTGTTCGAAACCTACGTCGTGACCGTGGGCGCCACGATGGTGCTTACCGCGCTGCTCATGAAGGGCCTTGGCGACCTGCTGCTGCCGATGATGTCGCTGCCGCTGCTGATCGGCGGAGCGTGCATCGTCACCTCGATCATCGGCACCTACTTCGTCCGCCTGGGCGGCGGCACGAACGTGATGGGCGCGATGTACAAGGGCTTCCTGGTCACCGCCGTGCTCTCGGTCCCGCTGATCGCCTTGGTCATCGACTACGCGATCGGCCTCGACACGACCATCGGCCGCAGCCTCGAAGGCGTCGACCTGGGTGAACCAGTGGCGACGGAAGGCCTGGCCGAACAGGTCGTCAGCTTCACCGGCTGGGACTTGTTCTGGTGCTCGCTGCTCGGCCTGGTCATCACCGGCCTGATCATCTGGATCACCGAATACTACACCGGCACCAAGTACCGCCCGGTCAAGTCGATCGCCAAGGCGTCGGAAACCGGCCACGGCACAAACGTCATCCAGGGCCTGGCTATCTCGCTCGAAGCGACCGCGCTGCCGACGCTGGTGATCGTTGCGGGCATCATCATCGCGTACCAGCTCGCCGGCCTCATCGGCATTGCCTATGCGGCGACCGCGATGCTGGCGCTCGCCGGCATGGTCGTAGCGCTCGACGCCTACGGCCCGGTGACGGACAACGCCGGCGGTATCGCGGAAATGGCCGGTCTCGACGACAGCGTGCGCGAGAAGACCGATCTGCTCGACGCCGTAGGGAATACCACCAAGGCGGTGACCAAGGGCTACGCCATCGGTTCGGCAGGCCTCGCAGCGCTGGTCCTGTTCGCCGCCTACACCACCGACCTGGGCGAGTTCTTCCCCGACGTGGACGTCGATTTCAGCCTCGAGAATCCGTACGTCATCGTCGGCCTGCTGCTCGGCGCCCTGTTGCCGTACCTCTTCGCCGCAATGGGCATGACGGCTGTCGGACGCGCTGCGGGCGACGTGGTGATCGACGTACGCGAGCAGTTCCGCACCAATCCGGGCATCATGACCTACGAGTCCAAGCCCGACTATGCCCGCACCGTCGACCTGGTCACCAAGGCCGCCATCAAGGAGATGATCGTCCCCTCGATGCTGCCGGTGCTCGCGCCGATCGTGGTCTACTTCGTGATCACCGCGATCGCCGGGCAGCAGAACGGCTTCGCGGCCCTCGGCGCCCTGCTTCTCGGCGTGATCGTGGGCGGGCTGTTCGTCGCCCTGTCGATGACCGCCGGCGGCGGCGCGTGGGACAATGCCAAGAAGTACATCGAGGACGGCAATCACGGCGGAAAGGGCAGCGAAGCCCACAAGGCGGCCGTGACCGGAGACACGGTGGGCGATCCTTACAAAGATACTGCCGGTCCGGCGGTCAATCCGATGATCAAGATCACCAACATCGTCGCCCTGCTGCTGCTGGCCGCTCTCGCGGGCTGACACGGCAGGCAACGAACCCGAACCCCGCCGGGAGTGATCCCGGCGGGGTTTTTCTTTGCCTGCCGCACGGTCGTTAACTGTTCTTTCGGCTTGCCCGCCTAGGAAAAGGGCCATCGGCACCGCCCGCCGCCGCTCGCGAAAGTTAACGCCCGATGGCCACACGGCCCGCCGCGATTCCACAATTTGCCGCTGCGGCGGGGGAAGTCGCCGCGCCGACCGTCCGGCTCGAAGCGAAGTCGTGGCGCGAACTGGCCGTTCCGGACGAGGCGGTCCGGTGGGAAGCGCTGGCCGAATGGGCGGCCGAGCCCAATCCTTTCTACGAAAGCTGGTATCTCCTGCCGGCCCTCGAAGCGTTCGATCCGGCGGGCCGGGTGAAGCTGCTCTGCCTGGAGGCCGATGGCGTGCTGGCCGGCGTGATGCCGCTGGCGCGCGACTGGACCTATTACGGCTACCCATTCCCGCAGATGTTCGGCTGGACCCACCCGAACAGCTTCGTGGGCACGCCGCTGGTCGCTGCGGGGTTCGAGAAGATCTTCTGGCGCGAACTCCTTGCCTGGGCCGACCGGCACGCCGGCGCGGCGCTGTTCCTCCACCTGACGAACGTGCCGCTCGCGGGGCCGCTGCATGGCGCCCTGAGCGAAGTCTGCCGGGCGGAGGGCCGCGGGCTGGCTCTCGTCAAACACGAGGAGCGGGCCATGCTCGCCAGCGATCTCGCCCCGGAGGACTACTTCGCGGCCGCACTGGGCGGCAAGAAGCGCAAGGAACTGCGCCGCCAGCACAACCGGCTGGCCGAGCAGGGCGATCTGCAGGTCCGCCGCCTGCGCGGAAGCGAAGGCCTCGACCAGTGGATCGCGGCGTTCCTCGAGCTCGAGGCGCGCGGGTGGAAGGGCGCGCAAGGCTCGGCCATGGCCAGTTCGGAGACCACCAAGCGCCTGTTCAGCCAGGCTCTCGCAGGCGCAGCCCGGTGCGGCAGGCTGGAGCGGCTCGAACTGACGCTCGACGGACGGTCGATCGCGATGCTGGCAAGCTTCCTCACCCCACCCGGGGCATTTTCCTACAAGACCGCCTTCGACGAGGACTTCGGCCGCTTCTCGCCCGGCGTGCTGTTGCAGCGCGAAAACCTCGACCTGCTCGAACGCCCCGACATCGCCTGGTGCGACAGTTGCGCGGCGCCCGACCACCCGATGATTGATCACCTGTGGCGCGAGCGCCGGGCGATCGGCCGCGTCTCCGTTGCAATCGGCGGCCCGCTCCGTCGCCGCCTGTTCGCCGCCCTCGCGCGGCGCGAAACCCGAGGAATCGAGCAATGACGGCTATCAACAACACCCTTGGGGGCATCGCCCTGGACGCTTTCCCGCCGGCCACCCGGGCCCGCTTCGCGGCAAACTATCCCGAGGTGACGCACGTCCTGCAGCATGGCCTGCGCGAACATCCGCTCCTGGCGATCGAGGCGCTGGCGCAGCTTGGCGAGGCGCTGCCCGACGCCTCGGTCGAATACAATCGCGGCAACCTGCCCATCGGCGTCGATGGGAAGCCCGGCTCGAATGGCCTGACCATCGGCGAAACGATCCGCACGATCGCCACCAGCGGTTCCTGGGCCGTGCTCAAGAACATCGAGCAGCATCCCGCCTATGCCGCGCTGCTGGCCGGCCTGCTGGGAGAGATCGAAAGCGAAATCGTGGCCAGGACCGGCCGCATGCTCAAGACTCAGGGCTTCATCTTCGTGTCGAGCCCCGATGCTGTGACGCCCTATCACTTCGACCCCGAACACAACATCCTGCTGCAGTTGCAGGGGACCAAGACGATGACCGTCTATCCCGCCGGCGACGCCCGGTTCTCGCCCAACCGGGTGCATGAGCAATATCACACCGGCGGCGCACGCGAACTGCGCTGGAGCGACGACTTCCTGGGTCTGGGAACGCCCTTCGACCTCAATCCCGGCGACGCGATCTTCGTACCGGTGATGTCGCCGCACTATGTGAAAAACGGACCTGCGGTGTCGATCTCGCTGTCGATCACCTGGCGCAGCGACTGGTCGTTCGCCGAGGCGGACGCGTGGGCCTTCAACAAATGGCTGCGGGCGCGCGGCTTCGAACCCAGGCGGACCGGCCGCTGGCCGCGGACCAACAAGGCCAAGGCCTATGCCTGGCGGGTCCTGCGGCGGCTCGGCGCGCGCGAATAGTTGACCCCTGGCAGAGCCGGGGCCATGGCGCGGCCATGAGCGAACCCACCGCCGAAGACCTTGTCGCGCGCCTTCTCGAACTGCTCGACCCGAAAGACCTCGGCCAGGATCGCTTCGAAGGGCCGCGCAAGCCCGGCGGCGTCGGCCGCGTCTACGGCGGCCAGGTCATCGCGCAGGCGCTCGTCGCCGCGCAGCGCACCGTCGATCGCGGCCGCCGGGCCCATTCGCTCCATGCCTATTTCCTGCGCGGCGGCAGCGAGGACCATCCGATCGAGTTCGAGGTGGCGCGCGTGTTCGAGGGGCGCAGCTTCGCCAACCGCCGGATTACGGCGAGCCAGCAGGGCCAGGCGATTCTGGCTGCATCGGTGTCGTTCCAGGCGCAGGAGGAGGGCCTGCAGCATCAGGCGGCCGCCATGCCCGAGGTGCCGCCGCCCGAGGATCTGGCGTCCGAGGCGGACCTGATCTCGGCATTGCCCGAAAGCGCGAAGCGGGGGCTGTTGCCCTTCCTGCTCGAACCGCGCCCTGTCGACACGCGCCCGGTCGATCCTCGCGCCTTGCTCGACAGAAGCGAACTGCCGCCCCGGCAGCAGGTCTGGTTCCGCATGCGCGCCGCGGCGCCCGCCGATCCGCTCATCCATCAGGCGATCCTCGCCTACTGGTCGGACATGCGCCTCATGCTCACGTCGACGCTGCCGCATCCGGTCGCGTTCGCCCTGCGCGACATCAAGGGCGCCAGTCTCGATCACACGATCTGGTTCCACACGGACGTCAAGATCGACGACTGGCTGCTCTACGACATGGAAAGCCCGTGGAGCGGAGGCGCGCGCGGGCTCAACTTCGGCCGCATCTTCAGCCGAGACGGGACGCTGGTCGCCAGCGTTGCGCAAGAAGGCATGTTCCGCCCGGCGCGCTAGGGGTCAGGCGGCGCCATGGTGGAAGGTGCTGGCGCGCCCTTCGGCATGAACTTCTTGGTTGAGCGTTTCGAGCGCCCGGCGGCAGTCGTCGGCGCATTCCTGGCACATGCGGGCACAGCGGCGGCAATGGTCGTGGTCATGCTGTTCGCATTCCGCCCGGCAGGTTTCACAAGCCTCGATGCAGGTCGCCAGCATCGTGCGGATAAGCTGGCGGTTCTCGTCGGTCCGGCGGCTCGCCACGCGGTACGTCGCGGTGCACACATCTGCACAATCCATGCACAGGCGGATGCAGCGGCGCATGTCCATCTCCTCGGCGCTGCAGGCATCGGCGCACGAATTGCAGATCGCCGCGCAATACATCGCGTGCTTGACCGCCTCGGCCAGGTGCTCGTTGTAGTCGGCACCGACTTGCGGATGTTCCCGGATCATTTCCTTGATCGACATTGCTCGTCTCCTTCCGGAAAAGAGCGAACGGGCAGGGGGCTTGTTCCGGCGCCCTGTTGAACGGCCGACACGGTTCGTCCATTAACCGGGCATGTTGACCGATGCGCAGATGCTGGCCATCGCGACCGACGCCTCCCGGCTGTTCGAACTCGCGGGGATAGCCGCCATCATCCTGGGCGCCTTGTTTGCGGCAGGCGCGCTGGTCGTTAGCACCGTCGCGCGCGGTGCGGGCAGCGCGGCGGTTGGCCGAGCCGACCTGATCCCGGCCTTTCGCAAGACGCTGGGGCGTTCGATCCTCATCGGCCTGGAGCTGCTGGTGGCCGCCGACATCATCCGCACGGTGGCGATCGAACCGACGCTGCGCAGCGTACTCGTGCTGGGGCTCATCGTCATCATCCGCACCTTCCTGAGCTTCAGCCTGGAGGTGGAAATCGACGGCAAGTGGCCGTGGCAATCGCGCAAGGACCAATAGCAAAAGGCCGCCCCGCTGCCGGGACGGCCCTATCGCTGTTGTGGCAATCGACTGGAACTTAGAACAGGCCTTCGATCTGGCCGTTCTCGTCGAGATAGATCGCCTCGGCGCTCGGCACCTTGGGCAGGCCAGGCATGGTCATGATGTCGCCCGCAATGGCGACGACGAACCCGGCACCGGCCGAGATGCGCACCTCGCGGATCGTCACGTCGAACCCGCTCGGCGCGCCGAGCGCGGTCGGGTCGGTCGAGAACGAGTATTGCGTCTTGGCCATGCAGACGGGGAAATTGCCGTAGCCCATCTCTTCCCACTGCTTGAGCTGGCTGCGCACCGCAGGCGAAATCGTCACGCTCTCGGCGCGGTAGATTTCGCGGCAGATCGTCTCGATCTTTTCCGCCAGCGGCATGGCATCGGGATAAAGGTTTTTGAACTGCGCGCCCTTGTCGGCCTTTTCGGCGACGATCCGGGCCAGGTCTTCCGCCCCGGCGCCGCCGTCGGCCCAGTGCTTGCAGATCACCGCATCGGTGCCGTACTTTTCGGCCATCTCCTGGATGACCGCGATTTCTTCGTCGGTATCGAGGTAGAAGTGGTTGATTGCGACGGTCGGATTGATGCCGAATTTATTCAGGTTCTCGATGTGGCGCTCGAGATTGACCGCGCCCTTGCGGACCGCGTCGACGTTCGGATCGGCGAGATCCTTCTTTGCCACGCCGCCGTTCATCTTGAGCGCGCGGACGGTGGCCACCAGCACGATCGCGTCGGGCTCCAGCCCGGCGAGGCGGCACTTGATGTCCATGAACTTCTCGGCGCCAAGGTCCGCACCGAAGCCCGCCTCGGTCACCACGTAGTCGGCCATCTGCAGGGCGGTCTTGGTGGCGATCACGCTGTTGCAGCCGTGCGCGATATTGGCGAACGGGCCGCCGTGGAGGAAGGCGGGCCGGTTCTCCAGCGTCTGCACGAGGTTGGGCTGGATTGCGTCCTTGAGCAGCACGGTCATGCTGCTGTCGGCCTTCACGTCGCGGCAGAAGACCGGGGTCTTGTCGCGGCGGTAGCCGATGATGATGTCGCCCAGGCGCTTCTGCAGGTCTTCCAGGTCGCTCGCGAGGCACAGGATGGCCATGATCTCCGAAGCGACGGTGATGTCGAACCCGGTTTCGCGCGGGAAGCCGTTGGATACGCCGCCCAGCGGGCCGACGATCTGGCGCAGTGCGCGGTCGTTCATGTCGAGCACGCGGCGCCAGGTCACGCGGCGCAGGTCGATCTCGAGCGAGTTGCCCCAGTAGATGTGGTTGTCGATCATTGCGCTCAGCAGGTTGTGCGCGCTGGTGATCGCGTGGAAATCGCCGGTGAAGTGAAGGTTGATCTCGTCCATCGGCATGACCTGGCTCTTGCCGCCGCCCGCGCCGCCGCCCTTGACGCCGAAGCAGGGGCCCAGGCTGGGCTCGCGCAGGCAGAGCAGCGCCTTCTTGCCGATGTTGTGGAGCGCATCGCTGAGGCCGACCGAGGTGGTCGTCTTGCCTTCGCCCGCCGGGGTGGGGTTGATGGCGGTGACGAGGATCAGTTTCCCGTTGCTGCCGCCCTTGGGCAGCGCATCGCGGTCGATCTTGGCCTTGTACTTGCCGTAGGGGATTAGCGCCTCGTCGGGCACGCCCGCCGCGGCAGCGACCTCGGCGATCGGCTTCAGGGTAGCCTGACGGGCGATTTCGATATCGGTGGGCATCGGCGGTCCTCTCCGGTTGGCTTCGGTTGTTCACTCACGCGAAATTTTCGCGAATCCGAAATTGTAAGTGGCACATACTATCGGGGCGGGGCGAATCTCAAGTGTGTTTCTGGCTTGGGGGCTCACGGGCCGGGGGATGGTCACGATGCTCGGCCTTGTGCCCGGTAAGCGGGGGCGATAGGTTCGCTTTCTGTTCCCATTGCCTCGAGACCTCGCATGGATATCACCGCCGTCATCCTCGTCATTGGCGCTCTTTTGGCAGGGTTCGCGCTCGGCTGGTTCCTGGGCGGCCGCCCGGTGGCCGACTGGAAGGCCCGGCACGGCGAGCGCGATGCCGAGGCGCGCGATCTCGACGAGAAATTTCGCCGCGCCATCGTCGAGCTGGAGAATGCGACGGTCCGCGCCGGGCGTGCCGACGAGCTGGCGGTGCAGCTGGAAACGGTGCGCACGCAGCGCGAGAGTCTCGCCGGCGAACTCGCCACCCTGAAAGCCAACGCGGCCAATTTCGACGAACAGAAGCGCCTGCTGGTCGAAGCGCGCGAAGAGCTGCTCAAGGAATTCCAACTTACCGGCAGCAAGGTGCTGGGCGCCGCGCAGGAGAAGTTCCTCGCCAGTGCCGCCGAACGCTTCGGCCATGCCGAGGCGGCCAACAAGGAAGCGGTCAAGTCGCTGCTCGAGCCGGTTCACCAGCGGCTGAAATCCTATGAGGAGCAGGTCACCGGCCTGGAGCAGAAGCGCGTATCGGCCTTCGGCGAGCTGACCGGCCTGATCGCCTCGATGCGCGAAGGGCAGGAACAGGTCCGGCGCGAAGCGCAGCGGCTGGGCAACTCGCTGACCAACGCGCCCAAGGCGCGCGGCCGCTGGGGCGAACGCGCATTGCAGAACCTGCTCGAGCAATGCGGCCTTGCCGAGCATACCGACTTCCATCTCGAACACTCGATGGACACCGACGACGGCCGGCTGAGGCCCGATGCGATCGTCAACGTCCCAGGACAGAAGAAGCTCGTGATCGACGCCAAGGTCTCGCTCAACGCCTATCAGGCCGCCTTCGAGGCGGACAACGACGACGATCGCAAGCGCCACATGGATCTGCATGCCAAGTCGATGCGCGGGCATGTGCAGACGCTGGGCGCCAAATCCTACCAGAGCCAATTCGCCGAAGCGCCCGATTACGTGGTGATGTTCGTGCCGGGCGAACACTTCGTTGCCGCCGCGCTCGAAGCCGATCCCGAGCTGTGGGATTTCGCCTTCCACAACAAGGTGCTCCTGGCCACGCCGACCAACCTGGTCGCCATCGCCCGCACGGTTGCGCAGGTCTGGCGGCAGGATTCGCTGGCGCGCGAGGCGCAGGAAATCGGGCGCATGGGAGCCGAGCTTTACGAGCGCCTGCGGGTTGCGGCGGATCACCTCAAGCGCGTGGGCGGCGGGCTGGAAACGGCGGTCAACAACTACAACAAGTTCGTCGGCAGCTTTGAACGCAACGTCCTGTCCTCGGGCAAGCGGCTGGCGGAGAAGGGCATCGAGGTCGGAAAGGCCGAGATTCCCGAAGTTCCCCTTGTCGAAAGCGCCCCAAGATATACATCTGCCGAGCAGGAGACGTCCGCCATGCCGCAGCTCGGTAGGGGCGGGGAACGGGAAGAGGTACGCGAAAGCGGATGAGAGCACTGATTGCGGCACTGCCGCTGCTGGCCCTGCTGGCGGCCTGCGACCAGAAGTCCGCTCCTGTCGAGGAAGTCGCAGAGACGGCCGAAGAGCTTGTCGGCGCGGACAAGCCGGAGGCGCCTCGGCTAGCGACGGGCCCCTATGCCCCGCGCAACGCCTGCGGCGATCTCAAGGGGGCCGATGTCTTCCTGCAGGACCTCGCCAGCGCCGTTAACGCTCGCGATGCCGACGCCCTCGTCGCGCTGGCGGCCGAGGATGTAAAGCTCGATTTCGGCGACGGCGCAGGTACGGTGGAATTGCGCCGGCGCCTGCAGGCGGACGACCGAAAGCTGTGGCAGGAACTGTCGGACCTCCTCACGCTCGGCTGCGCCCCGAACAAATCCGGCGGGCTGACGATACCGTGGTACTTCGAGCAGGATTTCGGCGGGGCCGATCCGTTCATGTCGATGCTCGTCACGGGAGAAGCAGTGCCGATGCTCAAGTCGCCCGAGGAAGGGGCCGAGGTCATCGAACCGGTATCGTGGGACGTGGTGCAGATTTCCACTCTCAAGCCGGACGACGCCTACCAGCAGATCAAGGCGAAGGACGGCAAGACCGGGTACATCGAGACGGGCAAGCTGCGCAGTCTGGTCGATTATCGACTGCTCGCCTCGTCGCGCAACGGCAAGTGGCGCATCGTCAGCCTGGTGGCTGGGGATTAAGGCACGTTCCAGCGACTACGCGTCGAGCGTCGCAAGCACCTCGTAGGCGAGAACGGCCGCGGCAACGGCGGCGTTGAGGCTGTCGGCTCGCCCGCGCATTGGCATGGTCACCCTGAGGTCGCAGGCGGCTTCATAGGCTTCGGGCAGTCCGCGCGATTCGTTGCCGACCAGGATGAAGCACGGCGCAGCGTAGGGCGCGCCGCGATAGGGCACGGCATCGCGCAGGCTGGCGGCGACGAGCTGCCCCGTTCCGCCACGTAACCAGAGCAGAAACTCGTCCCAGCTCGCCTGGGCGATGGCCTGGGTGAAGACCGCGCCCATGCTAGCCCGCACGGCCTCGGCGCTGAAGGGGTCGGCGCATTCGTCGATCAGGATCAGGCCGCCGGCACTCACCGCGTCACCGGTGCGCAGCGTCGTGCCCAGGTTTCCCGGGTCGCGCAGCGCCTGGGCCACCAGCCAGATGTCGGCCGCGTGTCGATCCAGCGCCTGGATCGAGGTGTCCCATTCTGCGAACACCCCGATGACGGCCTGCGGATTGTCCTTGCCCGTGATCTTGGACAGGATGTCGGGCGTCGTCTCGATCACCTCGCCGCCGGCCGCGGCGACATCAGCTTCCAGCGCATCGAGCAACGGGTGCGGATCGCGCGCCTCGGCCATGACCAGCGTTTCCGGCAGGCGGCCGCTTTCGCGCGCGTCGGTCAGCAGGCGCAGGCCTTCGGCCAGGAAGCGCCCCTCGCGCTTGCGATGCTTCTTGTCGCGCAAGGCGCGCAGGGCCTTGACGGTGGGGTTAGAGAAGCCGGTGATCTGCCTGCGGGTCATGCGCTGCGTCCGCCCAGCGGCCTAGTCTTCGCCGAACTTGCTGCTCACCAGTTCGACCAGTTCGACCAACCGCTCCTCGGCATTTTCGCCCGAGACGGCGATTTCGATCGTATCGCCCATCGCGGCGCCGAGCATCATCAAGCCGAGGATGGAATTGCCACCGGCGCTGTGCCCGTCCTTGCCTACGGTAACCTGGCAACCGTCCATCGCCGAAACCGCGCCCACGAACTTGGCGCTGGCGCGCGCATGGAGGCCGCGCTTGTTGACGATCTTCACCGCCTCGCGCACCTCGCCCATCGGGTCAGGCGTCCTGTCCGAGGAATTCTGACGCTATCGTGATGTAGGTGCGCCCGGCATCGCGCGCCGCAGTGACCGCCTCGGTCAGCCCGAGCGACTTGCGCGCGCCGGCCAGCCGGATCAGCATCGGCAGGTTGATGCCGGCGATGACTTCGGTCTTGCCCGCTTCGAGCAACGAGATCGCGAGATTGGACGGCGTGCCGCCGAACAGGTCGGTCAGGATCACGGCGCCCTTGCCGCTGTCGACGCGCTTGATCGCGTTGGCGATCTCGCGCCGGCGCAATTCCATGTCGTCATTCGGCCCAATGCAAATGGTCGCGACGTCGGCCTGTTCGCCGACCACGTGCTCCATTGCGTGGACGAATTCCTCGGCCAACCGGCCGTGGGTCACCAGAATCATGCCGATCATGCGGTATGACAACTCTTCAATTGCGGTCCCGAGCCCGCGCGATTCGCGGGCGAAGGGGGCGGGCATAGGCTCAATGCTGCACCCCTTCAATCATCTCTGCGGACCTGGCGCCGAGGTTGCGGTGCAGCAGGGTAGGGGAAAAGCCCGCGTCGCGCAGCACGCCGGCCAGCCGTTCGGCCGTGTAGACCGACCGGTGCCGCCCGCCGGTGCAACCTATGGCAATGTTGACGTAGGTCTTGCCCTGCGCGGCATAGCGCGGGAGCAGGTCGAGCAGGAGCTGGCTGATCTTGTCGAACGCCGGGGCGAAGGCAGGATCGCGTTCAATATGTTCTCCCACGGGGGCGTCCAGTCCGGTCAATTCGCGCAGTTCGGGCACCCAGTGGGGATTGTCGAGGAAGCGCATGTCGAACACGAGGTCGGCCGCCGGCGGCACGCCGCGCGCAAAGCCGAAGCTCGATACCGTGACCGTGGTGGCGCCGGGGGATTCCGCTCCGAACCTTTCGCGCACCACCTGCTTGAGCTCGTTGGTGGTGTAGCGGGTCGTGTCGATGAGAATGTCGGCCCATCGCCGCAGCGGGGCAATCAACTCGCGCTCGGCCGCGATCCCCGCGGTCACCGGCATGTCCTGCGCCAGGTGATGGCGCCGCCGTGTTTCGTCGAAGCGCCGCTGGAGCTCGGCGCCCGAGCAGTCAAGGAACAGCGTCGTGACCAGCAGGTCGCTGCGACTGGCCAACTGCTTGACCCGGGCGATCACTTCCTCGGGAATGAAGCCACGCGTGCGGCAGTCGAATCCAATGGCGAGCGGTGCACCGTCGCCCTCCGCCCGCTCGCCCTCCTTGCCGATCAGACGCCGCAGGAAGCGCACCGGGAAGTTGTCGAGCGCCTCCCAGCCGAGGTCTTCCAGCTCGCGCAGGGCGGTCGTCTTGCCGGCACCGAGCATGCCGGTGACCAACAGTATCCGCTGGCGATCGTCGCCGGGGGAAGAAATGCCGGGCATCGCCGCCGTTCCTGCGCGGTTGAGACGGGAAAGGAAAGCCCTAGGGCAATCCGAATTGCCGCAGCGCCCATTCCACGCGCAGCGGCAGGGCAGGGGTGTCGGGGTAGAGCCGAACGAGCGGCAGGGCCTGTCCGGCGACCTCGGCGGCACCGGGCGCGGCGATAAAACGCGGCGCTTCGGGATCGAGGCGGACAACCAGTGCGAGAGGGGCGCTCACGGCCGGAAGGTCGATCAGGCCCACGTTGCGAATTTCCAGCTTGCCCGCGGTGTGCGGCGGCGGCGCGGCGATCACTCTGTCGCCTTCGACCTCAAGCGTGACGCCGTCGTCGCCCACGAGTTGCGCGCCGCGATCAAGCAGCATGAGCGCCAGCGTGGATTTGCCGCTGCCGCTCGCCCCTTCGATCAGCAAGCCGCGCCCGCCGATGGCAACGCAGGTTACGTTGGCCAGCAGGCCGGTCACGCGGCGGGCAGTGACAGCACGAGACAGGCGCCGCCATGACCATCGGCCCGATCGGCCACCGTCAGTGTGCCGTCATGCGCTTCGGCAATCGTGCGGCCGATGGCGAGGCCGAGGCCCGAGTGCGAGCCGAATTCCTCCGCTTCCGGGCGAAGCGAATGGAACCGGGCGAAGACTTTCTCGCGCGCTTCGGGCGCGATGCCGGGGCCTTCGTCGCAGATCGAGACCTCGACGAGTTCGCGCCCGCCCGAAATCCTGATCGCGATCCGGCCGGCCGGCGGCGAGAACGAGACCGCGTTGTCGAGCAGGTTCTCGATCACCCGCTCGATCCGGATGGGCACGCCCATGACGAGGCACGACCCGCCCTCGCGCGCGAGTTCGATCGACACGTCGCCGTTCTCTCCGCGCGTTTCGCGCCGGGCGATGACGTTCTCCACCAAACGGGCCATGTCGACCGGTTCGAACACCGCGCGGCTCAGTTCCGCGTCGATCCTGCTCGCTTCGGAAATCTCTGACACCAGCCGGTCGATGCGGCGCACGTCGTGGGCGGCTACCTGGGTAAGCTGCGCGCGCAGGTCCGGGTCCTCGACCTTGGGCAGGGAATCGATCGCGCTGCGCAGGCTGGCGAGGGGGTTCTTGATCTCGTGCGCCACATCGGCGGCGAAGGTTTCGACCGCATCGATGCGGTGGCGCAGGGCGTTGGTCATGTCGCTGGTGGCGCGGGCCAGCAGGCCGATCTCGTCGCTCCGCTCGGTCATGCGCGGGACCTCCACCTGGCGGTCGCGCCCCTGCCGCACGCGGATCGCGGCGCGGGCCAGCGTGCGCAGCGGCACCACGATGGTGCGCGCCATGTAGAGCGAAACCAGGATCGACATGATCAGGGCGAAGAACACTGCGCTGACCAGCGTCGAGCGGGCTTCGCGCACGTTCTCCGTGATGTCGACCGCGTTGCGCGTGGTGAGCAGAGTGGCGCCGACCAGCCCCACGGGGGCGGCGGCGTTGATCACCGGGGTGCCGTCGGGCGCGTCGCGCAGCTTGATCTGCGTCAGGCCCTGCGCGCGGGCGGTCGCGAGCTCGGGCCAGGCATCGGCCTGCTGCGATTCCGGTTCGATATAGTCGGGTATGGGTTCTGCACCTACGATGGTGTCGACCGCACGGTCGAGCCAGCGGGCATATCGCTGGCGAAATGTATCGTCGCCGACGCTGTCGAACTGGAACGCCGGTTCGCCCAGCGCGAAGCTGTCGGCCCACAGCCTGCCTTCGGCATCGAACATGCGCAGGCGCATCTTCTGTTCCTTGCCGATCTGCAGCAGCACGGCCTCCTGCCGCTCCTTGCTCGCGCCGGCCAGCGCCTCGGCGGTAATCTGCGCCTCGATCCGCGCCAGCTTGTAGCGCTCGTCGAGCAGCACCTTGCGGTAGGAATCGAGGTAGAAGATGCCGCCGCCCAGGATCAGCAGCGGCAGGATGTTGACCGCCAGAATGCGGAAGGTGAGCGGCGGCGAGCGCAGGCGGGCGAGCGGATCGTGCTCCGGCCTGTCGCCGGCCAGCGTCTCAGCCATCGGAATAGGAATAGCCCGCACCGTACAGCGTTTCGATCCCGGTGAATTCCGGGTCGACCGCGCGGAACTTGCGGCGCAGGCGCTTGATGTGGCTGTCGACCGTCCGGTCGTCGACGAACACGTCGTCGGGATAGGCCGCGTCCATCAGCTGGTTGCGGCTCTTGATGACGCCGGGGCGCGCGGCAAGCGCCTCGAGGATGAGGAACTCGGTCACTGTCAGCGAAACCGGGCGGCCGTCCCAGGTGACGCGGTGGCGCGCCGGGTCCATCTCGAGCCGGCCGCGAGTGAGGGCGGGCCCGTCGGCGCCGGTAACGGGATCGTCGATACCGCCCGTCGCCGGCCCAGCACGGCGCAGGATCGCGCGGATCCGGGCCAGCAGCAGCCGCTGGCTGAAGGGCTTCGTGATGTAGTCGTCGGCGCCGAGGGCCAGGCCGGCCGCCTCGTCCTGCTCCTCGTCCTTGCTGGTCAGGAAGATGACCGGCAGGTCGCTCGTCTCGCGCAGCCGCTGCAGAAGTTCCATTCCGTCCATCCGCGGCATCTTGATGTCGAACACGGCGAGATCCGGCGGGTTCTCCACCAGCGCGCGCAGCGCGGCTTCGCCATCAGAATAGACCCGCGTGGCATAGCCTTCGGCCTGCAGCGCGATGGATAGCGTGGTCAGGATATTGCGGTCGTCGTCGACCAGCGCGATCGTCCGGCGCGGCTCGCCGCTTGGGGCATCGGCAGCGGCCTGCGGCGCGTCGGCGGTGGAATCGGTGTTGGTCATGGCAATGTCCGTGTTGCACCAAGGAGTTAGCGACAACGCCCGGGATTGCCAATGCGCATGGCCGGGCAATGCCTCGCGCTTGCGGTAATAAATTGATTTCGAAACAAAAACTTGGAAGTGAAGAATCGGTTTCAGATGCTAAGGTGCGTCCGGTTTGACGGCGCGGCGTGCCACGACTATGCGCCGCGCCAACCAAGCAGCCGTGCAACGATGCGGCGCAATTGAGAACAGCCCCGGAGATCAACTCGTGACAGTTCAGCTTCCCGTTTCGCTTGCCGATCAAGGATTTGACACGCGTGCCAAGATCCTGCCGAACTTCGGCACCGCGGCGCTGGTCGAGGAAGCGCTGAAGCGGGGCGAGGGCCGCCTGACCAAGGACGGCGCGCTGCTGGTCGACACCGGCAAATTCACCGGGCGCAGTGTGAAGGACAAGTACGTCGTCCGCGATGCGACGACCGAGGACACGATCAATTGGGGCGCGATCAACCAGCCGATGGACCAGGCGCACTGGGATACGCTCAAGGCTGATTTTCTCGCCGAGCTGAAGGACCAGGACGAGTTGTTCGTGGCCGACCTGTTCGGCGGCAGCCAGCCGGAATACCGCGTCAACGTGCGCGTCGTGAACCAGCTCGCCTGGCACAACCTGTTCATCCGCACGCTGCTGGTCCGCCCGACGGCCGACGAACTGGCCGGCTTCGAGCCGGAGTATACGATCATCAACCTGCCCAGCTTCAAGGCGAACCCCGACCGCCACGGCTGCCGCAGCGACACGGTGATCGCGGTCAACCTGACCGAGAAGCTGATCCTGATCGGCAACACCGAATATTCGGGCGAGATGAAGAAGGGCGTGTTCGGCCTGCTCAACTTCCTGCTGCCGGCGCAGGGCGTGATGCCGATGCACTGTTCGGCCAACATCGGCGCCGACGGCAAGAGCGCGATCTTCTTCGGCCTGTCTGGCACCGGCAAGACCACGCTCAGCGCGGATGCCAGCCGCACCCTGATCGGTGATGACGAGCACGGCTGGTCGGACACGGCGATCTTCAACTTCGAAGGCGGCTGCTACGCCAAGATGATCAATCTTTCGGCGGAGGGCGAGCCGGAGATCTTCGCGACCACGAAGATGTTCGGCACGATCCTCGAGAACGTGACGATGGATCCCGAAACGCGCGAACTCGACTTCACGGACGACAGCAAGACGGAGAACACCCGCGGCGCCTATCCGATCGAATTCATTCCCAACACCAGCGAGAAGAATCTCGGGCCGCCGCCCTCGAACGTTATCCTGCTCACTGCCGACGCGTTCGGCGTGCTGCCTCCGATCGCGCGCCTGACGCCGGAGCAGGCGATGTATCACTTCCTGTCGGGCTACACCGCCAAGGTCGCCGGCACCGAGATCGGCGTGACCGAGCCGACCGCCACGTTCAGCACCTGCTTCGGCGCCGCTTTCATGCCGCGTCACCCCAGCGTCTACGGCAACCTGCTGAAGAAGCGCATCGCCGAAGGCGGCGCGCAGTGCTGGCTGGTCAACACCGGCTGGAGCGGCGGCAAGGCGAGCGAGCCGGGCATCAAGCGCATGCCGATCAAGGCGACCCGCGCGCTGCTCAACGCCGCGCTCGACGGCAGCCTCAACGATGTCGAGTTCCGCAAGGATCCGAACTTCGGCTTCGAAGTCCCCGTGGCCGTGCCCGGCGTCGACACCAACCTGCTCGACCCGCGCGCCGCGTGGAGCGACAAGGAAGAATACGACCGTACCGCCCAAAAGCTGGTGCAACTGTTCGTCGACAACTTCGAACAGTTCACTGCCCACGTGGACCAGGGGGTTCGCGACGCAGCCCCTCAGGCAGCTTGAACTGGTTGTAATTTAATTGTGCGGCGAAGGCACCACTTGCAATTTACAAAAGCTTCATAGACACCCGACCATAATAACATAATTGCGGATCGTTGCGCTCAAAGGGGTCGAGCGGAACGGGGTCTTTAAATGGCGTCTGATGATGGGCACGGGTTACCCAATGCGGCGACGGCTGCGGAGTTCGTGCGTCAATTCGCAAGCTACAGACGGACCGCGCTGAGCGAACCGGTTTTCATTACCAATCACGGCAAGCCGAGCCACGTCCTGCTCGACATCGGGAAGTACCAGGCTCTTGCCGAAAACGGCAGCGAAGGCGGACACGACGACCAGGAACTGGTCGATTCGGTCATGACGGCGCTGGCCGACGCCTCCAACGAGGCGCTGGTCATCTGTGACTTCGCCTTGCGCTGTGTTTACCTGAACGCGGCTGCCACCAGCCTGCTGGGGATCACGACGCGCAATTCGATCGGCCGACTGCTGTCGGACTTAGCTCCGCGCCTGCAAGGGACCTTGCTCGACCATCAGCTGCGCCGCACGCGGCAGACACGCGAAGTCATGCGGGCCGACTTGCCCTCGCCCTGGATCCCGGGGAACTGGTTGCATACCCACACCTACACGGCGTTCAATCGCGTGGTCCTCGGATGCCGCGACATCACGGACGATGTGGAGAACAATCGGTTCGCGGACGTGAAGGCGACGCTGCTCGAAGTGATGAACGTTCACGGCAGCGTCGGATATGCGCGCCTGTCCAATCGCGCCACGATCGACAAGGCGAGCGACACGCTGGCCAATGCCGTAAGCCTTCCGAGCGAACGGATGATCGGCGTGCCCTTCGTCAATCTGATCGAACTCGCCGACCGGGCGGCGTTTCGCGAGAAGCTGGAAAGCGTGCTGCGCGACGGGAAGACGCTGAAGGATAGCGTGAACCTGATTTCCAACGAGGGAAGCGGAACGCGCGTCGACCTGGCTGTGCAGCAGTTGAGCGGTGCCTACGGGACCGAGGGCGCACTCGTGCTGCTCACCTTCGCGCGCGAATAACGATTCGCTGAAGCGGTCCAGGCAATTCGCTTAATCTATGCACCGGGCGCCGTTTCGTTGATTGAAGCCGTATTTACCAAGAGCCCTTTTTGCTCCTGTCGGCCTGCAGCAAGTCTGGACCGGCGCGTTACATAAATTCTGCATATTTCGCCGATTCTCCTCGATAAGGACGATTTACGCAGATCCGCCACTTTGGCGGCATGACGAAACAAACCAGAAATCCCCGCTCTCTTCTGCGTGACGAAGGCGGCGCGGTCATGGTGGAGGCGGCTTTCGCCTTCCCCATCCTCATCGTTCTGCTTCTGGGCATGGTCACCTACGGCATGTGGTTTGCCGCGGCCCACGCCTTGCAGGAAGGGGCGAACAGTGCGGCGCGATCCACGCTGGGTGCGCTCGACGCCGGCGAGCGGGATGCGCAGGTCGACAAGACGGTAGCCCGCATGCTGGCCAGCAGTTCCATGCTGAACCCGGCCAAGGTCGAGACCGACACCTCGCTCGACGGCACGTACTACAGCGTCACGCTGACCTACGACATCAGCGAGGAGTCGCTGTTCGCCAACTCGATCGTTCCCTTGCCCGGCGATACCATCGTGCGCTCGGCGCTGGTCGAGGTGAGCGGCTCATGATCCGCACCAAGCGCCGCCTGAATGAACTGCGCGCGGACGAGGATGGCTCGGCCGTCGTCCTGTTTGCCTTTTCGGCGCCGGCCCTGCTCGGGCTTGCGGCGATCTCGGTGGACCTTGCCTCGCTCTACCTGTCGGAGCGGGAGCTGCAGGGCCTGGCCGACGCGGCGGCCGCCGCCGCCGTATCGGTCGACATCGAATCCCAAGGGCGGAGCGCGGCCGAACTGCTGATCGCGCGCCGCGGGCTCGAAAGCCAGAACATCGCGCTCTACGAAACCGGCACCTATGCGCGCGATGCGGCGATCGCGTTTGACGACCGCTTCTCCGCGGGCGGGAGCAACGTGAACGCGGTGCGCATCCGGCTGAGCCGCGTGGCGCCCTTGTTCTTCGCATCGATTTTCGGGCGCAGCGACTCCACCGTGGCTGCCGAGGCGACCGCGGCGAAGAACGACATGGTCGCGTTCGAACTGGGCTCGAAGCTCCTGTCGCTCTCCAGCAGCTTGCCAAACCAGTTCCTTTCCCGCCTGGCGGGGAGCGAACTGAACCTGACCGATCAGGACATCGCCCGGCTGGCCGCGACCCAGATCGACGTCGTCACGCTGGCGGACCGCCTGCGGGCTGAGCAGGGCGAGCCCGACCGCAATTTCGGCGAGACCTACGATGCGGTGTCCGGATTGGTCGACATCGTGGAAGCCATGGCCGCCGCCTCGCCCGATTCGGCGACCTCGGGGATGCTGCTGGGTATCGTGGCGAGCCTGTCGGGCGAGGGCATCGTCATGTCCGAGCTCATCGATCTCGGCCCTCTGGGTCTGAACGACGTGGACGACGGGAAGGCAGGCATCCGGGTCGACGCCTACACCTTGCTGCGCAACGTGCTGGAGGCGAGCCACGGAGACCAGTACGCCGTCGAATTGAACGTGACGGTGCCCGGTCTGGCTTCCACCAAGGTGGGGATCGCCGGGGGTTACGGCTTCCAGCGGTCGCCCTTCATGTCGGTCTCAGAGGCGGGGAACGTCATCCTCCACTCGGCACTGACCCGGATCTATGTCGACGGGCGGCTGGCCACGGCGGTACCGCAACTGCCTTCGGTGCGCTTTCCCCTCTATCTCGAGCTCGCCCCGGCGGACGCGCAGATCGTGCGCGTCGAATGCGACCGCGAGAACTCGTCCAACGGCGTCGACGTGGAAGTGCGCCCCTCGCTCGGGCAGATTGCCATCGCCAATGTCGACGTCGCGCAGTTCGACAATCTGTCGGTGGCGCCCACGCTGCTCGACGGCGTGATCGTCAACAGCGCCGCTTTCTCGGTGACGGCCTTCGCCAACGCGTCCCTCGGCGGGGCGCAGGTGCAGACGCTGCATTTCTCGATCGAGGAGATCGAGCAGGGTGCGCGCAAGGAGGCGGGGACGGTTGACCTCGCCCAAGGCACGACCCAGTCGCTGCTCGACGATGCGCAGTTCGAAGTGAAAACGATCGGGCTGACGCTCGGTCTGTCCACCTCGACGGTCTCGGCCGCCACGCGCACGGCGCTTGCGGGCGTGACCTCCCAGATCGACAACCTCTATGGCCAGATCAGCAATATCGCCGGCGTGAAGGTCGGTGTGGCCGAGGTGGGTATCAACCGCCTGCGGTGCGGGTCGCCGATGCTGGTCGGGTGATCGCTCGCGGCATGGCGGGCATCGCCGCGGCAGTGGTCATCGACACGGCGAGGCGCTAGCCATCCCTGCAAGGGAGGGCTCGATGACATCGACGATTCGCAAGCTGTTGCTCGGTACCATTTCGGCCGCGGCGTTCGCTTCCGCTCCGGCGGCAGCGAAGGATTGTTCCGAACTCGCCGGCATGGCGGTGACCGACGGCAAGGTGACCTCGGCAACCTTGGTCGAGGCCGGGAAGTTCGCCCCGCCGGCCGCGCCGGGCGGCCCGCCGCCGGGGGTGGCCGCCGCCGGGTTCGCCAAATTGCCGGCGTTCTGCCGCGTCCAGGCGACGCTGACGCCGAGCAGCGACAGCGACATCAAGGTCGAGGTCTGGCTCCCGGCGAGCGGCTGGAACGGAAAGTACGTCGGCATCGGCAACGGGATCTGGGCCGGCCAGTTGAGCCTGTCGCAACTCGGCGATCCCTTGTCGCGCGGCTATGCCGTCGCGACGACGGACACGGGCCACACCGGCAATGGGCTGACCGCCGAATGGGCCATCGGCCATCCCGAAAAGCTGGTCGATTTCGGCCACCGCGCGGTCCACGGCATGACCGTCGCCGCCAAGGAAGCGATCCGGGCCTTCTACGGCGAAGGCCCCCTTTTCTCGCTGTGGAATTCGTGTTCGACCGGCGGGCGCCAAGGGCTGATGAGCGCCTATCGCTATCCGGGGGATTACGATGCGATCAGCGCGATGGCTCCGGCCAATCCGATGACCGAGCTGATGACCCAGTCGATGTGGTCGGGCTGGCAGCCCAACCGCGCGCCGGGCGCCAAGCTCTCCCCGGCCAAGCTAGGCGCGGTTCATGCGGCCGTGGTGAAGAAGTGCGACAAGCTCGATGGGCTGGAGGACGGGCTGGTGATGAACCCCACCGCCTGCACCTTCGAGCCCAAGACCCTGCAATGCACCGCGGGTGACGGCGATTCCTGCCTCACCCCGATGCAGGTGGATACCCTGCAGGCGATCTACGACGGCATCCGCGATGCCAACGGCAACGTCGTCCTGGGCGGCTGGCCCTATGGCTCGGAAATGCAGCTCGCCGCGCTGACCCAAGGCCCGGCGCCGTTTCCGGTGGCGCTGACATATTACTCGATGCTGGTCTTCGGCGACCGGCAGGGGTGGGACTGGAAGACCTTCGATTACGTGCGCGACCGCCAGGCGGGCATCGCCTACGGGAGCGAGATCCTCGACGTGCCGGCCACCGGGCTCGACGCGTTCTTCGCGCGTGGGGGCAAGTTGCTGCTCAGCCACGGCTGGAACGACGGGCTGATTCCGGTCGGCAACTCGCTGGGGTTCTATCGCGACCTCTATCGTGAAATCCCCCTGCAGCAGGCGCAGGAGCAGCTGCGGTACTACATCGTGCCGGGCATGGATCACTGTTCGGGCGGCGAGGGGGTCAGCGATTTCGACACCCTCGGGACGATCGACGCCTGGGCGACGACCGGCCGGGCGCCGCATGCGATCGTCGCCACTCGGCCCACCGTCACGGCAGGCGGCCCGCCGGGAGCACCGCCAGCGGCACCGCGCGCGCCGATGTCACGCCCGCTGTGTCCCTATCCGCTGGTTGCGAAGTACGACGGGCAGGGCGACACCGCGCTGGCCGCCAGCTTCAGTTGCGTGCGGCCCGAAGAGATCTAGCGGCTGCCGTAGAGGACGTTGGCGACGACCTGCTCGATCACCCGTGCACCGCTGCGCCAGGTGTTGCGTGGCAGTGTCGGGACGGCGCCTGACAGGCCGCCGACGCGCGGCGGATCGGCGGCATAGGTCGCGGTCCGGACGCCCGGCAACGTTGCCAGTGCCAGGCAGAACTTGTCGAACCGCCGCTGCAGCAGGCGATTGACCTGCGTACGGTCGCGGCTGAGCAGTTCGAAGCTGTGCGACACCACGGTGAAGCTCTCGATCCCCTCGTCGCGCGCATGGATCGCCGCCTCGCGCAACTCTCGCGCCGAGAGTGCGGTCAACTGGGCGTGGCGCAGGCCGCGCGCGCCGGTGATGCATCCGATCGGGACTTCGATCACGCCCAGCTTGCTTACCGGGCGCCTGTCCTCGCGGCCCAGGCTGATCGCGCAGGCCGAGTGCGGGATGCCCGGGGCGTGGTTGCTGTCGTGCGTGAAACCGAGGCTGGCGAGCGCGCGAAGGGTGTCGTCGTTCGCGCCATAGTTGCCCGCCCGAAAGGCGACCGGTTTGGGCGCGCCTGCAGCCATCAGGGCCTCGCGCGCATATTCGAGCAGGGCGATCTGTTCGCCCAGCGCAAAGTCCTTGAGGTTCTGCCCGGTGCGCCCCGGCACGGGCGAGGAGCTGCCGGCGAGCGCCAGCCATTCGGTATGGAGATGAAGCTGCACGTCGTGCCCGCGCGCGAGGATGGGTTCGACCACCTGGCTTATGGCCCCGGTGCCCCAGACGAGCGCGGGCATGGGATCGACGAAGAAAACCGCCTTGAGGCCGAAGTTGTCGAACCGGTCGAGCGTGTAGGCGAGGCCGGCCCCGCCGGTGCTGGTCTTGCCCGCGATCGAACGGTCGAAGTTCGCCGCGCGCGCGGCGGTATCCACGCCGTTGCGCGCGGCGAAACCGAATTCGTATTCGGTGTCGATCGTCAGATATACTTTCGTCACTATCCCGCAGGATAGCGACCGAAGGTTACGAAACGGTCAGCCCGCAGGGCTCAGTCGATGTATTCTGCCGGGACGCGGCCACCGCTCTTCGAAAGGTCCTGCATCACGCGGCGGTGCAGCCAGACGTTGTCTTCCGCCGTGCCGGAATAGTCGGACCGCCCCATCTCCTCGGCCAGGGCCTTGCGCGAATCGTAATCGGAATCGACCCCGATGAGTTTCATCAGGTCGACGATCGACGTGCGCCAGTTGAGGTTGGTGGCGCCGGGCAGGGCATCGAGATGGTTTTCCACGTCAATGACGGGGGCGGGCTGCGGCTTCGGTGCCGCGGGCGCCGACGCCGAAGTCGAGGCCGGTGCGTCCATCGGTATCGCAGAGGTGGTAGTCGGCGCGGCCTGTTCCTTGCGGCCCAGGATGGCGTCCTTGATCTTGCTGAAAATGCTCACCGGATACTCCTCTCGCGAAACGTCGCTCTCGGACGCCCCAACAGGTGAGTGCGGCGGTTGGTTCCGTCGGCCCGCCCGACGCGCTAGGAAACGCCGATGGACACCGTGCTCTCGATCATCATGCTTGCCGCATTCGCTCTGCTTGCGGGAGCCATCTGGCTGTGGCGGCGGCAAGGCCCGATCAAGCAGGTCTGGCTGATGGTCCTGCTGTCGGTGGTGATGTTCATCAACGTCGCGATCTGGCTGATCCCCGACAAGGACGGCGCGGCGCCCCTGCTGGAACAGGAGAGGCAGGACCGCGCCGCAGTGGCTCCCGAATAGGGCCCTATCCGGGAGGGTGCAGGCAGGTCAGCGCGGGATCTGCCAGCGCACGATGCTGGTGTAGCGGCCGACGACCTTGGCACCCGTGCCGTCGGTCGCCGCGTCGAACCGGGCGCGCCTTTCGACATAACGGCACGTGGCCTCGTCGAGCCGTGCGCTCCCGCTCGACTTCGTGATCTCGCAGGCGTCGACCCGGCCGTCTGAGCCGACGATCACGGCGAAGCCGGTGGTGCCTTCCTCCTCGTTGCGGAGCGAACTCGCCGGATAGTCCTCGGTCAGGACCCAGCGGCCGGGATCGTTGCGCGGCCGGGCGGCAGCAGGGGCGAAGCTGGGTTGCGGCCTAGGCTGGATCAGCGGTGAAGGGACTGGACCGGGGACCGGAACGACCGTGGGGCGAGCCACCTCGAGCGGATCGAACACCTCCACCTCGACGCGCGTGTTGCTGGGCAATTCCATCGGTGGCTTGGGGGCGACCAGCGGCGCCTCAGCGGCCGCGGGAGGCTGATCGACGGGTGGAGGGGGCGGCGGGGGATCGCTCTTGAATTCGATGATCGGATGGAATGAAGGTATCGTCTCGATGCCGACATAGCTCAGGCCGTTGACCAGGACATATCCAACGGCGGCATGGATTGCGATGACGCTGGCTATGGCGGTCGTCCGCCGGCGGGGATCGGTGATGCGGTTTGTATAGGACACGGCAACTCTCCCAAATCGTATGTGACAATGTAACATCTCATATTACGCTCGTGCAGGCAAGCGGGTTCCTGCGCCGGCGCGCATGACTTTGTTCAACCGGTGGGAGGCCGCCTCAGCGGATCGGGCAGTCGGGCGACAACCGGAAGTCGAGGTAGTTGTCGACCGAGGCCATCAGTTCTTCGGTCTCGTTCTCGAAGAAGTGGTTGGCCCGGGGGATTTCCTCGTGGTGGATCGTGATGTGCTTCTGGGTGCGCAGCTTGTCGACCAGCTTCTGGACCGCGATCGGCTGGACCACGGTGTCCGCCGTACCCTGGATAAAAATCCCGCTCGCCGGGCAGGGAGCGAGGAAGCTGAAATCGTACATGTTCGCCGGCGGGGCGATCGAGATGAAGCCGCGGATTTCCGGACGGCGCATCAGCAACTGCATGCCGATCAGGGCGCCGAAGCTGACCCCGGCGATCCAGGTAGTCTGCGCTTCCTGGTGGATCGACTGGACCCAGTCGAGCGCGGCGGCGGCATCGCTCAGTTCGCCGATGCCGTTGTCAAACGAGCCCTGCGACCGGCCTACACCGCGGAAATTGAAGCGCAGCGTGGCGAACCCGCGGTCGACGAAGGTCTTGTACAGTCGCTGGACGATCCGGTCGTTCATCGTCCCGCCGCCCTGCGAATGCGGGTGCAGGATCATGGCGACCGGTGCGCGCGCGCGGGTGGGCGGGGCGAAACGGCCTTCGAGGCGGCCTTCGGGGCCGGGGAAGATCACGGAGGGCATGGGCGGTTCTCGACTGCGTTGACGCGGCGCGGGTGGCGCGCCGGGAGTGGGCGGCTATATAGGGATCGCGCCCAAAATCGCAATTGCTACATGACCCGTACCTATCTCGACCACGCAGCGACCACGCCTCTGCGGCCCGAAGCGGCCGAGGCGATGCGCCTTGCCTTCGCCGATTGGGCCAATCCCAGCAGCCCGCACGCCGAGGGCCGCAAGGCCCGCGCCGCACTGGAAGGGGCGCGTGAACGGATCAAGGCCGCGCTCGATTGGGATGGCGAGTGCATCTTCACGTCCGGCGCAAGCGAAGCGGCCGAACTGGCGCTGGGCGGCGCCGATGCGCCCAAGACCTTCGTCTCGTCGATCGAGCACGATTCGGTGCTGCGCGCGACGGAATGGAGCGACCTTACCCTGTCGGCCCGGCCCGACGGTTCGGTCGACGCGGCGCTGCTTGCCATGACGCTCGACCGCCACCGGACGCTGGTGGCGATCCAGCACGTCAATTCCGAGACCGGCAATCGGCAGTCGATCGATCGGCTTGCCGGGCCGGTTCGCGATGCGGGCGGCCTGCTGCTGGTCGATTGCGCCCAGAGTGCCGGGAAGTTTCCCCTGCCGCTTGGGGCCGACATGGCGATCGTCTCGGCACACAAGTTCGGCGGCCCGGTCGGGGTCGGCGCGCTGCTCGTGCGCGATTTTGAAATGCTTCACCCCACCGGCGGTCAGGAACGTGGCTATCGCCGCGGGACGGAGAACCTGCCGGGCGTGCTCGGCATGGCCGCCGCGCTCGACGCTTGCACCCGGCCCTATCTCGATCCCGCCGTGCTCGAACCGCTGGGGGCCTTTGCCGCAGAGGTTCGCGCTCTGGGCGGCGAATGGCTGGCCGACCGCCTGGCCGACCCCACGCCCTACGTTTGCGCCGTGGCCATGCCGCACCTTGGAGGGACAGCGCAAGTCCTGCGCTTCGACATGGCAGGCATTTCGGTTTCGCAGGGAAGCGCATGTTCGTCGGGCACGATGAAGCCGAGCCGGGTGCTGAAGGCCATGGGGCTGGCCGACGAACTCGCCGCGCGGACCATCCGCGTCAGCTTCGGCTGGACGACGACGAAGGCCGAGGTCGAGCGGTTTTGCGAGGTGTGGCTTGCGATGGCGCGCGAGGCCGCCGAAAGGGCGGCATGATCTATCTCGACAACCAGGCCACCACGCCCCTCGCGCCCGATGCGCGCGAAGCGATGCTGGCCTGGCTCGGAGGCCCGGAAAGCGATGGATACGGCAATCCGCATTCCTCGCACCGGCTCGGCCGCAAGGCGGAAGCCGCAGTCGAGATCGCGCGCGAGCAGGTCGCGGCCCTTTTTCCACCTGGCGGGACGACGATCTTCACCGGCAGCGCGACCGAGGCGTTGAACCTGGCCTTGCGCGGTAGCGAACCGGCACGGCAGGGCCGGCCCATCGCGGTGAGCGCGATAGAGCACGCGGCCGTCGCCAATACGGCGCAGGCGCTGGGCAATTGCCATGTCCTGCCGGTCGATAGCGAGGGCCTGCTCGATCCGCAGGTGGCGCTGCCTGACGGGCTCGGCGTCCTGGCGGTCATGCAGGTCAACAACGAGATCGGCACGACCCAGCCGGTCGCCGATCTGGCCGAGCGGGCCGGCGCGATGGGCGCGCTGGTGGTTTGCGACGCGGTCCAGGCAGCCGGCAAGATGGCCATCGCCGACGCCGACCTGATCGCCGTATCCGCGCACAAGCTTTACGGGCCCAAGGGGATCGGCGCGCTGTGGATCCGCGATGGCGTAGAACTCCAAGGGCAGATCACCGGCGGCGGGCAAGAGGCGGGCATTCGCTCGGGCACGCTCAGCCCCGCGCTCTGCGCCGGGTTCGGCGCAGCGGTAAAAATTTCGCTGGAGCGAATGGAGGACGACCGGGCGCATGTGTCCGCGTTGTTCGCCCGGGCGCGGGAAATATTTGCCGGTTGGGCGCTCAACGGCAGCGCCACTCACCGCTACCAGGGCAACCTCAACCTGCGCCGCGAGGGGCTCGACGTGGCACGCCTCATGTCCGATGTTCGCCAGGTGTGTTTTTCCGCGGGATCGGCGTGCGCCAGCGAGGCGAGGAAGCCCAGCCGGGTGCTGTCTGCCGTAGGCCTGTCCGCGGCTGAGGCGAAGACGTCGATCCGTCTCGGCTTCGGTCGTTATACGACGATGGAAGAGGTGGAGGAGGCCGCGAACCTGCTCACCGCGGCGGCTGAGGCCCAGGCATGAGTGTCACGGCGCGGTTCATCGATCGCGACGGCAGATCGGTCGAAGCTGTCGGAGAAGAGGGCACGAGCCTGCTCGAAGCCGCGCAGGCGGCCGGACTGCCGCTGGAGGGGACGTGCGAAGGGCAAATGGCTTGTTCGACCTGCCACGTCATCGTGGCGCCCGAGTGGTTCGATCGCTTACCCGATGCGAGCGAGGAGGAGGAGGACATGCTGGACCTCGCGGCCGGTGTCGCTCGCACCAGCCGCTTGTCCTGCCAAATCCTCCTCAGCCCCGAGCTTGACGGAATCGAGGCGCGCATCCCGAGCGAAAGCCGGGACATGCGCCGTCGCTGACGGTCAGGCGCTTTCGAGCGCCGGCGTCTTCTCCACGGCAGCAATGATCGCCTTGTTGAACGCCGGAATATCGTCCGGATTGCGGCTGGTGATGAGGTTGCCGTCGGTCGCGACTTCCTGATCGACGACGTTTGCGCCCGCATTGCTCAGGTCCGTGCGGATCGAGGGCCAGCTCGTCACCGTCTTGCCTTCGATCACGCCTGCTTCCGCCAGCAGCCACGGCCCGTGGCAGATGGCCGCTACCGGCTTGCCGGCCTGGCAGAAGTCTTTGACCATCTGCACCGCGCCCTTGTTCATGCGCAGGATGTCGGGGTTCATCTGTCCGCCGGGCAGGACCAACGCGTCGAAGTCGTCAGCCAGTGCCTCGTCCAGCGTCAGGTCGACCTTCACCGGATCGCCCCAGTCCTTTTCCTTCCAGCCGCGGATTTCGCCGTCCTCCGGGCTGACGACGACGGTTTCGAAGCCGGCATCTTCCAGCGCGGCCTTGGGCTTTTCCAGTTCCGACTGCTCGAAACCGTTGGTGGCGAGGATCATGATCCGCTTGGGCATTGGTAACTCCTGTTGTTCGGGGTGTGCCCTTCAACGGATGTTGAAACCCGACCGTTCCGCGTTGTTCGGCAAGGCGCGCGGCTGCTAGGGCGAACGGCATGGTTGCCACGATCGACGATACCGACCCGTTCGACGCCATTGTCGACGCCCCGTTCGACAGTGCGCTGTCCGAACGGTATCTTGTCTATGCTCTCTCGACGATCACCGCCCGCTCGCTGCCCGATCTGCGCGATGGGCTGAAGCCGGTTCACCGGCGGCTGCTGTGGGGCATGCGGCAGATGCGCGTGGGACCGGATTCCGCGTTCAAGAAATGCGCCCGCATCACTGGCGACGTGATGGGCAAGTACCACCCGCACGGCAACCTGGCGCTCTACGACGCGCTGGTTCGCCTCGCCCAGCCGTTCACGCTGCGCTATCCGCTGATCGAGGGGCAGGGCAACTTCGGCAATATCGACGGCGATGGCGCCGCGGCAGAACGCTATACCGAATGCCGCCTGACGCGCACCGCGATGCAGCTGATGGACGGGCTGGACGAAGGCACGGTCGACTTCGTCCCGACCTACAACAACGAGGAAGAGGAGCCGGTGATCTTCCCCGGCATCTTCCCCAACCTCCTCGCCAACGGCGCCAGCGGCATCGCGGTCGGCATGGCGACGAGCATCCCCAGCCACAACGTCCACGAGGTGATCGATGCCGCGCTCGAGTTGATCGACAATCCGCATGTCGAACACGCGCGGCTGATGGAGATATTCAAGGGTCCGGACTTCGCCACCGGCGGCCTGCTCGTCGACAGCGCGGAGATGATCAGCCAGGCCTACGAAACGGGGCGCGGCGGCTTTCGCGTGCGCGGCCGGTTCCATGCCGCTGAGGCCCAAACCGAGGCCGACCGCGAGGCGGGGATAGAGCGGCTTGGCGGCGGGCAGTACCAGCTCGTCATCTCGGAAATCCCCTACCAGGTCGCCAAGGGCAAGCTGATCGAACAGATCGCGCAGGTCATCGCCGACCGGAAAGTTCCGATCCTGGAGGACGTGCGCGACGAGAGCGACGAGGCCATCCGCATCGTGCTGGTGCCCAAGAGCCGCAACGTCGATCCCGACCTGCTCAAGGAATCGCTCTACAAGCTGACCGACCTGGAGACGCGCTTCAGCCTCAACCTCAATGTGCTCGACCACACGCGCACGCCGATGGTCATGGGGCTGAAGGAGCTGCTGGAAAACTGGATTGTCCACCAGATCGACATCCTCCAGCGGCGCAGCCAGCACCGGCTGGCGAAGATTGCCGACCGGCTGGAGCTGGTCGAAGGCTACATCATCGCCTTCCTCCACCTCGACCGAGTGATCGAGATCATCCGCACCGAGGACGAACCCAAGCCGGTGATGATGGCGGAATTCGGCCTGACCGACCGGCAGGCCGAGGCGATCCTCAACATGCGGCTGCGCAGCTTGCGCAAGCTGGAAGAGATGCAACTGCGGCAGGAAAAGGACGCCCTGCTTGCCGAGAGCGCGGAACTGGAAAAGCTGCTTGCCAGCCCGGCCCGCCAGCGGACCCGGCTGAAGCGCGACCTGGCGACTCTGCGCAAGGACTATGCCGAAGACACGGCGCTCGGCGCGCGGCGCACCACGATCGCGGAGGCCGCGCCGACCGCCGCGTTCAGCATGGACTCGATGATCGAGAAGGAGCCGGTCACCGTCATCCTTTCCAAGCGCGGCTGGATCCGGGCCGCGCGCGGCCACGTCGACCAGGAATGGAAGTACAAGGAGGGCGACGAGGAGGCTTTCGTCGTCCACGCGCAGACGACCGACAAGCTGCTGCTGGCGGCGGACGACGGGCGCTTCTTCACCATCGGGGCCGACCGGTTGCCGGGCGCGCGCGGCTTCGGCGAACCTATCCGCAACGCGCTCGACATCGATGCCGATGCCCAGATCCTGAACGTCATCGTTCACAAGCCTGGGACGCAGCTTCTGCTGGCGAGCACGCTGGGCAAGGGCTTCGCCGCCGTGACCGACGAACTGCTGGCCGAAACCCGCAAGGGCCGCCAGGTGGTCAACCTCAAGGACCGTCAGAAGCTGGTCGTCGCCAGGCCCATCGCGCCCGAGCACGACCACGTGGCGGTGGTGGGCGACAATCGCAAGCTGGTGGTCTTCAACCTCGAGGAACTGCCGGTGATGAGCCGCGGGCAGGGGGTGACGCTGCAGCGCTACCGCGACGGCGGCCTCAGCGATGCGACCACGCTCAGGCTGGAGGACGGCCTGTCATGGGCGATGGGCGGCGATACGGGGCGCACGCGGACCGAGACGGAGATCGTCATGTGGAAGGTCGCGCGCGGTGCCGCGGGCAGGCTGCCGCCGCAGGGCTTCCCGCGGGACAACAGGTTCTGACCGGCCGAGCCGCCGGACAATAAAAAGGGGCGCCCGGATCGCTCCGGACGCCCCCAGGGTTGCGACCCTTAACTGGTCAGGACGCGGCGGTCGCGGCCGATGCGCCCAGCGCGGTCTTGATCTGGTCGGCCTTGACCTGCGCGGTGACGCCGGCTTCGGCCGGGAGGAAGGCCTCCTTCTTCAGCGCGAAGGCGCCCCATTCGGTCTTCACGGTGACGTCGTCGCCCTCGATCTTCTCGACCGAGCCGATCGCCACGCCGTCCACGTCGACCACGGATGCGCCGGCGACGAGCTTGGTTTCGAGCGCGGCGGCAGCTTCGGCCGCGGCGGTCGCCATCATCTCGTTGAGCTGCGCCTGGGTGACCGAGATGGTCGGGCCCTTCTCGCTGTCGCCGAAGCGGTCGAGCGGCAGCCCGGCCTTGTGCTCGCCGGTGTTGAGCGTGACGACGCCGTCGGCGACCGCCTCGACCTGGCCGACCGGGTTGCCTTCCGGGCCGTATACGGTGGCGCCCACGGTCACTTCGGCGTGGGCGGCGCCGAGCGGGGCGAGGGCCAGGGCGGCAGCGGCGATGAAATACTTGGTCATGTTGATCCCCTCTGGGTCATTCTAGGGTCGATGAGTCCCCATGCGGCAAAACGCCGTCCGTCGGGACCCAAGGTGCTGATGCAGGACGAACCGCGGCCCTGACGCCGCTGCGCTCTCACCGGCGATGCCGATGCCCGCGAAACCGCCGAGGCGGAGGGAGTGCCAATATTCCGGCCGGGAACCGGGATGGCAAGCCGAAAACTAACGAAAGTTAGGTGAAGCTGCGCTGAATCGCCCGGTCAGCCGGGCAGTTCGTCTTCCAGCAATTGCTCGACCCGCGCGCGGTCGGGGAAGCCCTCGGCCACCCAGCGCCGTTCGACCGCCTGCAGGATTCGCGCGACCTGCGGCCCGGCCGCGACCCCGCGCTCGACGATCTCGCCACCCTTGAGCGGGAGTGAAGGGATATCCCATCCCTCGATCGGCCGGGGATCGATCCCGGCCAGCAGCAACTGGTCCATCGCCCCCTCGCGCCCCAGAATGTAGGCCAGAGCCTTGGGATCGCCGGGATCGCCCGCGCGCGCCGCAGCGCTCGTCAGCCGCTTGCGATTGGCGGTCGAGAGACGCAGGCGGCTGGCGACTTCGGCGGCAACCTTGCGGTCGGCCGGGAGCAGTGCGGCGAGGCGCCGCAGAGGCGAGGGCGGCAGGCCGGCCGCGTGTTCGGCAGCGACCAGAGCCTCAAGGGTATCCAGCGTCTGCCCCGTCACTTCGGGCAGAACCACCGGCAGCACCCCGGTGGCGTGCATTCGCCGGACCGTGGCGACCGGATCGGGGATCGTCAGCAGGTTTTGCAATTCCCAGCCGACCCGCTCGCGGCTGAGCCCCTTGAGCATCGGTGCCAGCTCCACGCAGGCCGCCTCCGCCGCAGGGTCGAGCGCGCAGCCGAAGCGGGCCTGGAACCGGTAGTAGCGCAGGATTCGCAGATGGTCCTCGCGGATACGCTCGCGGGCATCGCCGATGAAGCGCACGCGCTCCGCCGCCAGATCGGGGAGGCCGCCGAAGTAATCGAACACTTCGCCCGTCGCGACGTCGGCGTAGAGGGCGTTGATCGTGAAATCGCGCCGCGCGGCGTCGTCCTGCCAGTCGTCGGCGAACCTGACCGTGGCGCGGCGGCCGTCGGTCGATACGTCATGCCGCAGCGTCGTGATCTCGACATGCCCCCCGTCGAGCACCGCGGTGACCGTGCCGTGCGCGATCCCGGTCGGGACCGAACGGATTTTCGCCGCATCCAGCCGGCCGATCACTTCGGCGGGTTCGAGCACGGTGGCGGCATCCAGATCGTGGACCGGCTTGCCCAGCAGCGTGTCGCGCACGGCGCCCCCGACCCAGCGGATGGAATCCGATCCCAGTGCGTCGATCAGCCCGCGCAGATCATCGCGCGCCATCCAGTCCGCTTCGAGACGGGTCATCGGACCAGGTCCTGCCAGGCGAGGCGATGCGACAGGTTGGTCAGGATGCCGGCGGTGATGCCCCAGATGCGGTGTCCCTGCCATTCGATTTCGGTGTACTCGCGCTCGTAGCCCCGGAAGAGGCCGGTCTTGCGCACGTGGTTGGCCTGGTCGAGCACGAAGCGCAGCGGGGCCTCGAACCAGCCGGCGACCTCGCGCGGGTCGGGCCGCAGGGCGAGGTCCGCGGGGATCATGCCGAGCACCGGCGTGAGCGAAAAGCCCGATCCGGTGACGAAGCTTTCCGCCTGGCCCACCACGCGCACGTCCGCCACCTCGATGCCCAGTTCCTCGTTCGCCTCGCGCAGGGCGGCGGTCACCGCGTCCTCACCAGGCTCGAGCTTGCCGCCGGGAAAGGCGACCTGCCCCGGGTGATTGGTCATGGTGTCGGGCCGATGGGTCAGCAGGACACCCGGCTCCGACCGGTCGGTCACCGCGATCAGCACCGCCGCGTCGCGCAGGGTCGCGGGCGCGAAATCCCGATCGTCGCGCAGGCCTACCGAACCGACGTGGCTGCTAGCGTGAAAAAGGTCGGACAGGCGGTCGAACAGCGGGGTCATGCCGGCACCAGCGAGAAGGTCGTGCCGCGGCTCGACACCGACAGCTCGCCGCCAGCGCTGTTCGACAGGGCGTGCTCGACAAGCTGCAGGTAGGTGGAACGGTTGAGCCGCGCCTCGCACCCGCGCCGGACGGCGAGATAGAGTGCGGGAACGTCAGGATCGCCGGCCGCGCGCAACGGATGCTCCGCCCCGGCGACGACGAGTTCGTCGGTGTTCAGGCGAAAGGCCAGGGCCTTCTCGCCCGGCCCGCCTTCGACCTTCAGTTCGACCGCTTGGAATGCCGCGTCGTCCACCTCGATCGCCTGTTTGCACTCGGGCGTCACCAGCCAGTGCCGCCCGTCCGCATCCCGCGTCAGCAGGCTGGCGAAGGCGCGGACCATGGCCGGGCGGGTGATCGGCCGGCCCTCGTGAAACCAGGTGCCGTCGGCCGCGATGCGCATGTGGCTGTCGGCGACCTGAGAAGGGTTCCACCTCTCGACCGGCGGCAGCCTGCGCGCCTCAACCGCCGCAGCGATGTCGGCGAGCGACATCGTGGCCAGGTCGGGAAGGGGATCGTAGGGCATCGCCCGTCAGGCGATGCCAGATCGACCTAGCCGCGCCAAGGGCCGAGCATGCCCGACTGCGGGAGAACCGCAGGGTCGGCCCCGCGGACGAGGAGCCGCGCTGGGTCCCACGGGCCGGGGCAGCGCCAGCCGCGCGGCGCCTCGACGAAGCCGAAGCGCCCATAATACGGCGCGTCGCCGATCAGCACCTGCGGCAGGGCGGCAGCGGGGTCGAACGCGCTGGCCTGCGCAGCCATCAACATTCGCCCGTAGCCGGTGCCCTGCAGTTCGGGGACGATGGCGACCGGGCCGACCATGATCAGCGGATGCGCGCGCCCGGCATCGTCGGTCAGCGCAACCGGCCATGCCTGGATCGTGCCCGCCAGCAGGCCTTCCTCGTCCAGCGCGGCGAAGCTGAGCGCCGGGAGCCAGTCGGTTCCTTCGCGGATCGCATAGGACGTACGCCGCCTGCGCTCGGGCTCGAAGGCGCGGTCGAGCAACTGCTCGATCATCGCCGGTTCGACCGCCTCGAGCGGGATCAGGGTGCGAGTCGCGCTGTCCATGGGACGCGCGCCCTAGGGGCGGGCAATCCGGCTGGCAATCGGTTTACGAGGCGGGCTTGAGTTGCAGCAGACGCCCGCCCTTGCCGTCCTCGATAACGAACAGCGAGCCGTCGGGCCCTTCGGCGATATCGCGCAGCCGCTTGCCGAAATCGGTTCGCGCCGCTTCTGTCCCCTTGTCGCCCGACAGGCTGACGCGGACGACGGACTGCGTGCCGAGGTTGGCGATGATCGCCTGGCCCCGCCACTGCGGCCACAACTTGCCCGAATAGAAGACCATGTCGCCCGGCGCGATGACCGGGGTCCACCAGATGGCGGGCTTGGAGAACCCGTCATCCGCCGTGTGGTCGGGAATGTCGCTGCCATCGTAGTTTACGCCGTTGGACCGCACCGGCCAGCCGTAATTCGCGCCGCGCTGCACCTTGTTGAGTTCGTCGCCGCCGCGTGGGCCATGCTCCAGATCCCACAACTGCCCGTCGAGGTCGAAGTGCAGCCCCAGCAGGTTGCGTTGACCATAGGACCAGATCTCGCGGCTGACTCCACCGCGGCTTTCGAACGGATTGCCCGCCGCCGGGGTGCCGTCGAGGTTGAGCCGCAGGACCTTGCCCAGATTGTTGCCCAGGTCCTGCGCCGGGGCGCCCTGCATCCGGTCGCCGCTGGACAGGAACAGGTACTTGCCGTCGGGCGAGAAGACGATCTTGTGGCTGAAGTGGCCGGGGCTGTTGATCGCCGGGCTCTGCCGCCAGATCTCCTTCAATCCTTCGACCCGGCAGGCGTCGGCTTCCTCGCACACCAGCGTACCGCGGCCCATCATCGCGGCGCGCTTGCCATCGCCGGCATCGCCCGCCCATGTCAGGTAGATCGTCCGGCGCGAGAGCGTGGGCGCGGTTTCGGAGGGCAGGAACGCCACGTCGCCCAGGCCGCCCTGTCCACCATAGGCGACCGTCGGCAGGCCGGTCACCGTCCCGGCGCGTCCGCTCGGCAGGTCGACGAACTTCATCGTGCCGCCCTTCTCGGTGACGAAAACGGTCGAGGTGCCCGGAGCGAAGGCGAGGGCCCAGGGCTCCTCGAACGTGCCATGGCTGGTTACCGCGAACGGTCCCTTGGCGCCTTCCGGGGTGCCTGCGGCGACCGTGGCCGATCCGGCGGGGGCCGGGGCGCTATCCCCACCCGTGGCGCTGTTGCAGCTTGCGAGGGCGAAGGCGCCCAGCGATAACGCGATGGTCGAGATTTTCATGGTCATGCTCTCCGGAACGCCTTCAACTGATTTCTGTGCCGCGATCGCGGGCCCGATCGTCGCTGGTGTCGACGAGGCGGGGCGCGGGCCGCTGGCGGGGCCGGTTGTGGCGGCAGCCGTCGTGCTGTGCAAGCCGCGCCCGGGTGGTCTCGACGATTCGAAGAAGCTTTCGCCCGAGCGCCGCGCCACGCTGGAGCGGCATATCCGCCGCCGCTGCGCATTCGGCATCGGCGTGGTCGAGGTCGAGGACATCGATCGCCTCAACATTTTCGGCGCCACCATGCTGGCGATGAGCCTGGCCATGCAGCGCCTGTGCGAAGCGCTCGGCGTGGATTGCACGCAGGCGCTGATCGACGGTAACCTGACGCCGATGGGCCGGCGGCCGGAATGGCGCTGGCCGGCCCGCGCGATCGCTGGCGGCGACGGGCGCGAAGCGTGCATCGGCGCAGCGAGCATCCTCGCCAAGGAGTATCGCGACCGCCTGATGCGCGAATACCATGCCGCCCACCCACACTACGGCTGGGACCGCAACAAGGGCTACGGCAGCCCCGAGCACCTGGCCGCGCTCCGCCGCCACGGGCCGAGCCCGCTGCACCGCCGCAGCTTCGCCCCCGTCGCACAGGCCGATCTCTTCGCGGCATAGGCAGCCGTCCGGTGCGCCGGGTGCCTGGCATCGGCGGCTCACCATCGGTTTTCCATCATGGACGTTCCGCAGTGTGCGATCCATCCTGTAGCGAGAGGAGGTCATATGCCTGCAACCGTCTCGCACATTCCTTTCGTCGCCGCCGGCCTTGCACTGGCCCTGTCTGCTTGTGGCGGAGATGACAAACCATCTCCCACTCCTACTCCGCTGCCCGCTCCGACACCTGCGCCCACGCCCATTCCAACTCCCACGCCAGTTCCGTCGCCAGCACTCTATTATCCGCTGCCCGGGGTCTTCGGCGCACTTGGTCAGATGGTTCCGCAGACGTTCTCGGTTCTGGCGATCCGCTCTCGGGCGAAAGACAATGGCTGGAGCTTCGATCGCGACATGTCGTCGGTCACGCTGGGTCCGATCGCGGGCTTGCGCCTGGATGGTGGTGACAAGCTTGTCTTATCGATTCCGGGGCGGGGCGAGGCGCCGCTCGTGATCAGTCCTTCCGGATACTTGTCCGACGGGCGGATCATTTACGGGTCATTCGCCGCCCTCGGCGGAACTGGACATTTGCGTTCTGCGCTGACCAACTCGACGCCCCCTGTATTCTTCAAGGCGGCGGGCGCAGGCGGCTGGATCGGACAGACCGAGCCGGGCGCCCTGTATCCCTGGGAACTCGTTGATATCGTCTATGGAATTGCCACCCCGGCAACATCCGTTCCGGCCAGCGGGACAAGTACTTTCCGAGCGATCGATGACTTTGTCGAGGACATCAAGATCGATTACGCTACCGGAAAGGTCAGCGGCAGCGTCACCGTCGCAGGCGGGGCCCGCAAGTTCGTCTTTGTTGATGTAATTCTGGGCGCCGATCGAACCAGCTTCAAAGGCACGATGGTCGACACAGGTTCGGGTACGAGCGGCCCGATCGAGGGCCGGCTGGTCGGCCTGAACGGCGAAGAACTGATCGCAGTCTACAAGGTCGAGCATCCGACAGGGCCGATCGCGCTGACGCTCGTCGCCATGCGCATCTGAGCCTTGGCAGCTGTCAGCGCCGGCTCGACGCCAGCTGTCGCTTCGCGTCGATGTAGAGCCGCGCTGGCGATTCCAGCAGGGCCGGATCATCCGGCAACGGAGAGAACGGGGCGCCCGGAGAGGTCGGGCCTGCCGGCCGCTCGTTGACATGCGGAAAGGGCTCGTCTGGCATGGGCACACCTAGGAAGGCGCATAGTGGTCCCCACCCCTGCGCGGGCCGGAATTCCAGGAGGCGTTCGGGCGCGATCGCGGCACGCACTTCGTCGTTCCGGCGGCGATACCATGCGGTCAGGGCGGCGCGGTCGGAAAGGTCGGACCCTGCCGGATCGAATACGTTCGTGCGCATGAAGCGCTCCACGATCGATCCGGCCGTCACCGATCGCATGCGCGGCGCGAAGATCGTCGCTTGGGTCGAATCGAACCAGGCATCTGCGTCACGCTCGGCGAGGATGATCCGGGCTTGCGGATAAAAGGCGCTGAGTTCGCGCCAGTAGACGGCCGAGGGATAATCGCTGGTCGAACGGAAACCGCGGAAGATTTCGTCCCAATCCGGCCGCCCTTCGCTGGCGGCGATCCACAGCGGCATCTGCCGCGCGGCATCGGCGAAGACCTCGGTCATGTGGTGACAGGGCCCGAAGCCGAGCCGCTCGAGCGCGAACTTCATCGACAGGGTGCCAGTCCGGCCAAGGCCCGCGGCGATCACCTCGATGGCCATAAGCATTCCCTCCCAGCTGCTCGTCGGCGGCAGTCTGCTGCATGTTGGGAGGGGTGCGCAAGACTTGCCGCCATGGCGAGTCCTTCGCGCCACACCACTAGATATCGAGTCCTCCAAAGGTGGGCAGACTCAATATCCTGTGGCAGACTCCTTTCGTTCCACCTGAACCACACCGGGGCGGCCTGGCTCTGTTGCCAACTTGCCGCTTGACCTGCGGAGCGGGCGGACTCACCCTGTGGATAACTCAGGGGGATAAGGACGGATGGGACAACTGGAGAAGATTCGCCCGGCGAAGGCCGGGGCGCCGGAGGTCGTGCTGCCGATCGGCCGGATCCTGCCGGGCGACTGCGTGGCCGCGATGCGCGGCCTGCCCGATGCCAGCGTCGATCTCGTCTTCGCCGACCCGCCCTACAACCTCCAGCTCGGCGGCGATCTGGCCCGGCCGGACGGCAGCCATGTCGATGCGGTGACCGACCACTGGGACCAGTTTGCCAGCTTCGCTGCCTACGACCAGTTCACGAAAGAGTGGCTGACCGAGGCGCGCCGGGTGCTCAAGCCCGACGGTGCGCTGTGGGTCATCGGCAGCTACCACAACATCTTCCGCGTCGGCTCGATCGTGCAGGACCTGGGGTTCTGGCTGCTCAACGACATCGTCTGGCGCAAGTCGAACCCCATGCCCAACTTTCGCGGCACGCGCTTCACCAACGCCCACGAAACGCTGCTCTGGGCCAGCCAGGGCGAGAAGGCGAAGTATCACTTCAACTACCGCGCGATGAAGACACTCAACGACGAACTGCAGATGCGCAGCGATTGGGTGATCCCGATCTGCGGCGGACAGGAGCGGCTCAAGGAAGGCGGCACCAAGGTCCATCCCACGCAGAAGCCCGAGGCGCTGCTCTACCGCGTGCTGCTGGCGACGACCGAGCCGGGCGACATCGTGCTCGATCCCTTCTTCGGCACCGGCACGACCGGGGCGGTCGCCAAGCGGCTCGGCCGCCGGTGGATCGGCTGCGAGCGCGAGAGCGGCTACCGCGATGCCGCCTACAAGCGCATCGAGAAGGAGCTGCCGCTCGACGAATCGGCGCTCTCCACGATGCAGAGCCGCCGCCAGCATCCAAAGGTGGCGTTCGGCTCGGTCGTCGAGGCAGGGCTTATCCCGCCCGGCACGCAGGTGTTCGACAAGCAGCGCCGCTGGATTGCCACCGTGCGCGCCGACGGATCGCTCGAGTCCGGCCGCGAAACCGGGTCGATCCACCATGTCGGCAAGACGCTGCAGGGCGCGCCGAGCTGCAACGGCTGGACGTTCTGGCATTTCGAGGCCGGTGGCGAAATCAGGCCGGTCGACGCCGCGCGGCAGACCTACTTGCTCGCCGCAGAGGACTGACTGCGCAAGGCGCGCCGCCGCGCCTTGTCAAACCCGCTGCCCGAATGCAAAATCAGCCGCTTGCGAGAGGGGTTGA
The DNA here is from genome assembly GCF_053819185.1 of Tsuneonella sp. HG222. Lineage (NCBI taxonomy): Bacteria > Pseudomonadati > Pseudomonadota > Alphaproteobacteria > Sphingomonadales > Erythrobacteraceae > Tsuneonella > Tsuneonella sp. HG222. The sequence continues at coordinate 994,495 of NZ_JBSOQZ010000001.1, forward strand.
TTGAAATGCGCATCGAGTTCCGCTTGCCGGGCCGGGCCTGGCTGTTTGCCTTGTCGTTGTTGTATGGGGCCGGCGTGGCGCAGGCCCAGGAAGCGCACGACCACGGTGCCGACACGGCCGAGGTGGCACCTGCCGCCCCGGCCGCGATGCGCCAGGTCCGCTGGTCGGACCCGGCCGCGTGGCCCGGTGGCAAGGTTCCCGCCGCCGGCGATGCTGTTATCGTCGCGCGCGACATGGACATGGTGCTCGACGTTGCGCCGCCCGCGCTGCGCAGTTTGACGGTGGAAGGCCGCCTGTCCTTTGCCGACGAGCGCGACCTCGGGCTCGAAACCGAGTGGATCTACCTGCGTGGCGGCGAGCTTGCGATCGGCAGCGAAGACCGGCCCCATCGCCACAAGGCGACGATCACGCTGACAGATGCGATCAAGGGCGAGGACATCAACACGATGGGCGACCGCGGGATCATGCTCCTGCGCGGCACACTCAACCTGCACGGCGACCGCGAGAACGCGTGGACCAAGCTGGCGGCCACAGCCGCCAAGGGCGCGCGGACCATCCAGGTGCTCGACGCCTCGGGCTGGCGCAAGGGCGACGAGATCGTCCTCGCCTCGACCGACTTCGATCCCAACCAGGCGGAGCGGCGGATCGTCGCCGGGGTGAAGGGCAACACGATCACGCTCGACCGCCCGCTCGACTACATGCACTTCGGTGCGATCACCTATGGCGTCGACGAGCGCGGCGAGGTCGGCCTGCTGACCCGCAACATCCGGATCGAGGCGTCGAAGGATGCCGATGCCGACTGGTTCGGCGGCCACATCATGGCGATGGCCGGGTCCCGGATGTACGTTTCGGGCGTGGAGCTCAACCGGATGGGGCAGAACATGCACCTCGCCCGCTATCCGATCCACTGGCACATCCTGGGCGAGGGGAAGGGCCAGTACATCCGCAATTCGGCGATCCACGACACCTACAGCCGCTGCGTCACCGTGCACGGCACCAACAACCTGCTGATCCAGAACAACGTGACCTTCAACACCGTGGGTCACTGCTATTTCCTCGAGGATGCGGTCGAATACGGCAACCAGTTCGTCCGCAACCTGGGCATCCTGGCCAAGTGCCATCCGGACGGTAAGCCCTGCGTGCCCACCAACCTGGGCCCCGGTCGGGGCATCGGCACGCCAAACGGGCAGGGCAACAAGGACATCCTGATCCCTTCCGACAACACCGCCGCGATGTTCTGGATCACCAACCCCGACAACATCTACCGCGACAACGTGGCCGCCGGGGCCGAGATCGGGTTCTGGTTCGCCCTGCCCGAAAAGCCGACCGGCGCGCACGAGGGCAAGGACGGATACCCGCGGCGCACCGCGGTGGGCGAATTCAGCGGCAACGTCGCGCATTCGAACTACGACGGGTTGATGTTCGACCGCGGGCCGCGCCCCGATGGCACGTTCACCGTCGGCGGCAGCAACTATCACTTCGCGTTCACCGATCCGGCCGACCCGAAAAGCGCGCCCAAGGGTTCGCTGTTCGACAGCTTCACCGCCTACAAGAACCGCCATGGCGCGGTCTGGGGCCGGGGCGAACTGCACACCTTCCGCAACCTGCGCGTGGCCGACAACGCGATCGGCTTCACCCACGCGGCCTCCGCCGTCGGCCGGGCGGATTTCACCTCCAAGGTCGTCGATTCGATCTTCGTGGGAGAGAGCGACAACGTCGGCAACCCGAGCACCCCGGCAGAGATCGCCTACGGCCGCAGCATGCCCAACGAGATGGCCGACTACCCCATCCGCGGCTACGAATACTACGACCTGCGGCACGACGTGGAAAACACCACCTTCGTCAATTTCGCGCCCAACGCCACCCGCAGTGCCGGCGCGCTGTCGTACCTGATGTACACCAGCTTCGGGATGAGCACGGAGAACGCCATCTCGGGGGCGAAGTTCGTCAATTCGCGGCCGGTCGATTTCCCGCCTGTGGTGCGCAAGTGGTCGTCGGACTTCGGGCGCCAGAATGCCTGGCGCGGCGCGACCATCCACGACAAGGACGGTTCGGTCGGCGGCGTGCCGGGTTCCTACATCGTGCTCGACAACGGCATCGCCTCGGACGAAGAGGCCTGCACGTTAAAGCCCGAATGGGGCGCGGCGATCTGCCGGGGCGATTTCGGGCACTTCGGCCTCGGCCCGAACATGGGGTTTGGCAGCGCGCCGATCGAGGATCCGATCATGCTGAGTCGCAATGGGCGCCGGTGGGAATATACCGGCCAGACCACGATCCGCAGCGGCGCCGAAGTGCGCGTAGAAACCGGCCGCAAGGACCTGTCGCTCTCGCTGACCGAGATGGACGACGGCTCGTGGGTGATGTTCGAATTGCCCGGCTTCGCCGCCGCCGGAGGCCTGCCGGCGCAACCCAGCCTTGCGGCGCTGCGCGAGGCGGACAAGACCTCTTGGTTCGCCGACAAGGGCACGCTGTGGGTCAAGCTGGTGGTCGACAACTCGGCTGGCCAGACCGTTACGGTGGGCGTCCCCGGTGCGGGCGTCAGCACCGTTGGCACAGGACCGAGCGGCGCGTTCAACGCCGGCGCCCGCCTCGATGTCAGCCGGCAGGGCTAGGGCAGAGCCAAGAGGTCGCTCCGGGCGCAATCGCGATCCGGCGCGGTCGCTTGAGCGGCCTATGTCCTACTCGCCGGCAGATGTGTACGGCGGGGCGCATGACTCGCGGAACTCCCTGCTGTGGCGCCTTCACGCCGCCACCAGGCCGGGGCGATTTTTCTTGCTTTGGACCGTGTAACATCCGGTCCATGTCTGGCACCTTCGGGAATAAACTGCAGTGCATGATCGCGTCTATCTCCAGCCGCTGACCTTCGCGCCTTCTCCGCAGGCCTTCCATGGCGATGCGGTGCGGCTGGCGGGGGGCATGGTCTATGCCCGCGAGTTCGCGGTGACCGTGGTCGAGGACGGCGCGGTCTCCCGGCGCGACATCGCTACGCCTGGAACAATCGACGAGGTTCTCGGCACGCTGCCCGACGCGCTCGGCGCCCAAGCCGAAACCCAGTGGTCGAACCTGCGCAAGGCTCACCTGCCGCTCGTTCTGGGCGAACGGACCATCCGGCTCGATCAGCCGCAGGTCATGGGCATCCTCAACGTCACTCCCGATTCGATGTCGGACGGCGGCCAGTTTCTCGACGATCCCGCCGCCGCGCACGATCATGCCGCGACGATGCACGAAGCCGGCGCGGCGATCATCGACATCGGAGGTGAGAGCACGCGCCCGGGCGCCGCGGCCGTGTGGGAGGGCGACGAGATCAAGCGCGTGATCCCGGCGGTCGAGGCGGCGGTGGCGATGGGCGCCGTGGTCAGTGTCGACACCCGGCGCCCGGCGGTGATGGAGGCCGCGCTGGCGGCGGGGGCGGCGATCCTCAATGACGTCTCGGCCCTGCGGCACGATCCGCGCAGCCTGGAATTTGCCGCGGCGAGCGGGCGCCCGGTCATCCTGATGCACGCCCCCGGCCCCAGCGGCGAGGTGGCGGGCGACCTGCACAAGGACGCAAGCTACGGCAATGTGGTGTTCGAGGTGTTCGACTGGCTCGCCGCGATGCGCGACCGGGCGGTTCACGGCGGGGTCGATCCCGAAAACCTGATCCTCGATCCCGGCATCGGGTTCGGCAAGTCTCTGGCGGACAATCTCGCGCTGATGAACGCGCTGCCGCTGTTCCACGCGCTGGGCTGCCCGCTGCTGCTGGGCGCGAGCCGCAAGCGGACGATCGGCGCGCTCAGCAACGAGGCGCCTGCGCACCAGCGCCTCGGCGGCAGCCTTTCGCTGGCGCAGGCCGGGATGGACGCCGGCGTGCAACTGCTGCGGGTCCACGACGTTTTCGAGACGGTCCAGGCGCGCAACGTCTGGCGCGGGATGCGCGACGCGGCGCTGACCGATTTCGCCGGCCTGGAGGGCTGATCAGCCCGGCAGGTCGATGCTGGCGACCACGGCGGCAATGGCGGCATCGAGCGCGGGCGTGGCGCCTTCCGACTGGCTGCTCACCAGGAGCGCGCGCGAGCCGACGGGCACGAGCGTGTATTCCAGTTGCATGCCCTCGACCACCCCGGCTTCCACGGTGATCCCGGCCGCGCCGTCTATCGTCGCTTCGTTGATGGCCTCTCCCAGCGCGCCCTCGCTCCATTCGTCGGCATAGGCCTTGTAGGGCCGCTCGAGCAGGGCGAGTGTCAGGCCGGGCTCGTCGACCGCCGGATGATCGTCGTCGGCATGGGGTCCGGTGGCAGGCAGCAGCTTGACCGCGAACGAACGGCTCGTCCCATCCGGTGGAATGGCTATCTCGACATCGGCGGGCACCAGTTGCTCGGCGTCGTAAGTGAAGGTGACCTCGCCCACATGGCCCGTCTTCAGCAATTCCTCGCCCCTGGTCTCAACCGCTTGCGGCTCCGCGCTGGGGGTACAGGCCGCGATGAGACACACCGCCATCAGAGAGAAACAACGACCCTTGGAATTCATATTCATCAAGTGCGCCGCGCGCACCAAGGTTCCGGGTAATGCGACGAACCGCCAAATCAGGCGGCGTTCTCGATCCCCAGGTCGCCGAGCTTGCGGTACAGGGTCGAGCGGCCGATGCCGAGCCGGCGGGCCACTTCGGTCATGCGCCCACGATAATGCCCGATGGCCAGGCGGATGACATCGGCCTCGATCTCTTCCAGCGGGCGCAGGTTGCCGTCGTGGGTATAGAGTTCGACCCCGACCCCTTCCTGAGCCGCCGCAGCAGCTTCGCCTTCGCACGGGCCGACGATCTCGGACAGTTGCGGGAAATCGTTCGCCGTCAGCGCGGATCCTTCGCAGAACACCGCGGCCCGGAACAGGACAGCCTGCAACTGGCGGACGTTGCCCGGCCAGTCGAATGCCGAGAGCAGCTTGAGCGCGGCGTCGGTCACGCCCAGCGCGCGCAGGCCCGGCTGTTCGCCGATGCGGGCCAGGAAATGACGCGTCAGGGCGGGGATGTCGCTCGTCCGCTGGCGCAGGGCGGGCAGGGAAATGCGGTTGCCCGCCAGCGCTTCGAACAGGTCGCTGCGGAAGGTACCGGCGGCGACGAGATCCGCCAACGGCAGGTTGCTCGTGGCGATCGTGCGGATGTCGACCTTGAAGGAGTGCGAGGCACCGATCGGGCGGACTGCCTTTTTGGCGAGACCCTCGGCCAGCCGTTCCTGCAACTCGGGCGACATGCGGTCGATCTCGTCGAACACGATCGTGCCGCCGTCGCAGTTCTGCAGCACGCCCACCTGGCGGTCGAAGGCACCGGGAAATGCACCCTTCTCATGCCCGAACAGGACCGACTCGATGGAATTGGCCGGGACGCTGCGGATGTTGAGGATGCGAAACGGCGCCTTGGCCCGCGGGCTCGCCGCAACCATCGCGCGGACCAGCATTTCCTTGCCGGTGCCGCTTTCGCCCTCGATAAGCAGGGGGCCGTGACTGCGCGCCGCTTTCGCCGCCTTGGCCAGCGCGTCGCGGAACGGCGGGGCGGTACCGATCATCGAATCGAAGTCGAGATCGGCGCTCATCTTCTCGGTCAGCGGAGTGAGTTCGTCGTGCGGGGCGGTGCGCTCGGTCGCATTGCGCAGCGCGGCCATCAGCCGGTCGGGCGACACGGGCTTGACCAGATAGTCGGTCGCTCCGGCGCGCATCGCCTCGACCGCCAGCAGCGGGCTGGCGCTGGTCGTGAGCATGAGGATCGGCAGCGCAGGGCGGCGGGCCTTGAGTTCCGCGATCAGCTGGCAAGCGTCGTCGCCCGGGACCCACTGGTCGAGAATGATGGCAGAGAGCTGCATCCCCTGCCGCGTTCCGAGCGTGGCGATGGCGGTTTCGGCGTCGCGGACGACATGCGTGCGCCAACCTTCCCGCGCGGTCAGCGCGGTGATGAGCCGGCTCTGCGCGGGCTCGTCGTCGATCAGCATCAACATTCGCTGTTCCTGCTCGGCCATGCGCTCCCCAGTCCGGACCCCTTCGCGGATAGGGCAACATGTAGACGGGAGGGGTAAAGAGGCGATTAAGCAGGCCGCGCCCGTTTCAGGACGGGGCTTGAGAACGCGCCGACCGCACGATAGAGCACGGGGCACCAGATAACGACGCAGGATAACCGCCAATGGCCGCCAACGACATGAATGCCGCAAAGAAGACCTACAGCGGGTTCATCGGCCTCCTCAAGTGGTCCGTCCCGCTGATCGCGTTGATAGCCGCCTTCGTCGTCTTCCTGATCTCCTGATCGCACGGCTCGGGGGGAGGGGCGGATGCGGATCGCGGTTCTGAGGGAAAGGGCCGCGAACGAACGCCGCGTCGCCGCCACCCCCGAGACGGTCAAGAAATTTATCGCGCTGGGCGCGGCCGTCGCGGTCGAGAGCGGCGCGGGCGCGGGCGCATCGATCCCCGACGAGAGCTACCGGGAAGCCGGCGCCGAGGTGGGCGACGCGGCTGCGACCCTCGCAGGTGCGGACATCGTGCTGGCCGTTCAGGCCCCTGACGCGGCGGCCCTTGCCGGCGTCAACAAGGGCGCCTGGGTCGCGGCAACCTTCGACCCGTTCGTCGAGCGCCAGCGTGTCGACGGCTATGCCGCGGCGGGCCTGGAAGCGCTGAGCATGGAATTCATGCCCCGCATCACCCGCGCGCAAAGCATGGATGTCCTCTCCAGCCAGTCGAACCTTGCCGGATACAAGGCCGTGATCGCCGCGGCGGACGAATACGGCCGTGCCTTTCCCATGATGATGACCGCCGCCGGCACGGTGACCGCGGCCAAGGTCTTCGTGATGGGCGTTGGCGTCGCGGGGCTGCAGGCGATCGCGACGGCCCGTAGGCTGGGCGCGCAGGTTTCGGCCACCGACGTGCGCAGCGCCACTCGCGAGCAGATCCAGTCGCTCGGCGCCAAGCCGATTTTCGTCGAGAACGTGGCCGGGATCGAGGGCGAGGGCAGCGGCGGCTATGCCACCGAGATGAGCGAGGAATACCAGAAGGCGCAGGCCGAGCTGGTTTCCGGCCATATCGCCAAGCAGGATATCGTTATCACCACCGCGCTGATCCCCGGCCGGGCGGCGCCCCGGCTGATCTCCGACGCGCAGATCGCCACGATGCGCCCGGGCAGCGTGATCTTCGATCTCGCCGTGGCGGCCGGCGGCAACGTGGAAGGATCGGTCGTCGACCAGGTCGTCGAGCGGCACGGGGTCAAGGTCATGGGGTTCGCCAACACCGCCAACCTGCTCGCCGCCGACGCCTCGGCGCTGTTCAGCCGCAACCTCTTTAACTTCCTGTCGGCCTTCTGGGACAAGGACGCGTGCCGCCCCGTCCTCGACGAGGAGATCGGCAACGCCGTGCGGCTGACGAAGGACGGCGCGGTCGTCAGCGAAAGGCTCAAGGGGTGAGGGACTGACATGGATTTCATCTCAATCCTTTCGATCTTCGTGCTGGCCTGCTTCGTGGGCTACTACGTCGTCTGGTCGGTCACGCCCGCGCTGCACACGCCGCTGATGGCGGTGACCAACGCGATTTCCTCGGTCATCATCGTCGGCGCGCTGATTGCCGCAGCCGCGGCGGGCAATCCGGTGGCCAAGTGGCTCGGGCTGCTCGGCGTGGTGCTGGCCAGCGTGAACATCTTCGGCGGCTTCGCGGTCACCGCGCGGATGCTCGCGATGTACAAGAAGAAGGATCGCCCGGCGGCCAAGGAGGTTGGCAAGTGACCATCCTGGCCGATCCCGCCCCCGCTTATGTTCCGCCGCTCCAGACCGGGGTGGCCGCCGTGGCCGAACACGCGGTGAACCCGTGGGTCGCGGTCGCCTACCTCGTCGCGGGCGTGCTCTTCATCCTGGCGCTGCGCGGACTGTCGTCGCCGGCCACCAGCCGCGCGGGCAATCGCTACGGCATGATAGGCATGCTGATCGCCGTGGTGACGACGCTGGTCACGCACGAGATAGCCAGCCTGCCCGAAATCCTCGCCGCCATCGCCATCGGCGGCGCGTTCGGGTTCGTCATCGCCCGCCGCATCGCAATGACCGCGATGCCGCAGCTCGTCGCCGCGTTCCATTCGCTCGTGGGCCTGGCCGCCGTGCTGGTGGCGGGCGCCGCCTACAGCAACCCCGGCGCTTTCGGCATCCTCGTGCCCGCAGGCGGCGGCAGCCTTGCGCCCGAGGCGATGCGCTGGATCATCAGCCCGGTCAGCCGGATCGAGATGGCGCTCGGCGCGGCGATCGGCGCGATCACGTTCTCCGGTTCGGTCATCGCCTTCGCCAAGCTCAACGGCAACATGAGCGGAAAGCCGATCCTGCTGCCCGGCCGCCACGTCATCAACCTTGCCACGATCATCGCCATCCTGGTGCTGACCGCGATGTTCGCCCACGCGGCGCCGACGATCCCCGGATGGATCTGGCCCGCGATCCTGGTACTGGCGTTCCTTGTCGGATTCCTGCTGATCATTCCGATCGGCGGGGCGGACATGCCGGTCGTCGTGTCGATGCTAAACAGCTATTCCGGCTGGGCGGCCGCGGCGATGGGCTTCACGCTGCACAACACCGCGATGATCGTGACCGGCGCGCTGGTCGGATCGTCGGGCGCGATCCTCAGCTACATCATGTGCCGCGCGATGAACCGCAGCTTCCTGTCGGTCATCGCCGGCGGCTTCGGCGTCACAGCCTCGGCCGACGACGGCGAGGCGAAGGAACAGCGCCCGTGGAAGCGCGGCAGCGCCGAAGACGCGGCCTTCCTGCTGAAGGAAGCCGAAAACGTCATCATCATTCCCGGCTACGGCATGGCGGTGGCCCAGGCACAGCACGTCCTGCGCGAAATGGCCGACCACCTGAAAGACGCCGGGGTCAACGTGAAATACGCGATTCACCCCGTCGCCGGCCGGATGCCCGGCCACATGAACGTGCTGCTGGCCGAGGCCAATGTCCCTTACGACGAGGTCTTCGAGCTGGAGGACATCAACTCCGAATTCAGCCAGGCCGACGTCGCTTTCATCATCGGCGCCAACGACGTGGTCAATCCGGCGGCCAAGACCGACAAGGGCTCGCCGATCTACGGGATGCCGGTGTTCGACGTCGACAAGGCCAAGACGGTCATGTTCATCAAGCGCAGCATGGGCGGCGTCGGCTATGCCGGGGTCGACAACGACGTATTCTACATGGACCAGACCATGATGCTGCTGGCCGACGCCAAGAAGATGGTCGAGGAAATCAACAAGGCCCTCGGCTGACCATCCGTCAGGCCGGAAACCGACCGGGCAACGCCGCGTTCAGACTTTGGTGGCAGGTTCCAAGCCGCAAAAGTGGCGATTGAGGGAAATTCGGTTTGCGAAAGCTCGGTATTATCGGCGGGATGAGCTGGGTTTCGACCCGCACCTATTACGAAGAGATCAATCGGCTGGTGCAGGCCAGGACCGATCCCCGGCACAGCGCTCCGCTGCTCATCGAGAGTCTCGATTTCTCGTCGATCTATCGCCTGCAGGACGAGGCGGCGTGGACCAACGCAGCGGAGGTGCTGGCCGGGGCGGCGCAGCGGCTGGAAGGGGCGGGCGCAGAAGCGCTCGTCATCGCCGCCAATTCGATGCACCGGGTCTATGACAAGGTGGCCGCGGCGGTCGCCATCCCCATCTTCCACATCGCCGAAGCGGTCGGCGAAAAGATGGCCGCGGACGGCGTGGAAACCGCCGCTTTGTTCGGCACGCGCAACGTGATGACCGAAAGCTTCTATCGCCGCCGGCTGGTCTCGCACGGCGTCGACCTGCTGCCGCCCGACATGGCCAACGTCGAGGAGCTCGACCGCATCATCTACGACGAGCTGATGGCGGGGAAGGCGACCCGCGATGCCGAACGCAAGCTCAAGACGATGATCACCGTCAAGGAGCAGGAGGGGGCCAAGGCCGTGGTGCTAGCCTGCACCGAGCTCGACCAGATCGTCGATGTCGACGCCAACGTCCTGCCGATCTACGATTCTACACGCATTCACGCGCTTAAGGCTACGGAGTGGATGCTAGGCGAAGACGCGTAAGGCTCTGCGCGCCGCCCTCCGGCTGCGATTCCAACCGGCGCGCCCAGCGTTCCCGACCCGTTCCCGTTGTCATGGTTGCCGTCGACGCCTAACCCGCGCGCGATGAGCCGCGCCCTCTACGCCAGCGAACCCGCCGCCAGCCGCGGGCGCGAATTCGTGGAGGACCGGGCCGGGGCGCGGGGGCCGCGCAGCGAATTCCAGCGCGACCGCGACCGGGTGCTTCATTCGATCGCCTTCCGCCGCCTGGCCGGCAAGACCCAGGTCTTCATCGCGCCTGACGGCGACCATTACCGCGTCCGCCTGACGCACAGCCTTGAGGTCGCGCAGATCGGCCGCGTAATCGCCCGCGCGCTGGGGCTGGACGAGGATCTGACCGAGGCGTTGTGCCTGGCGCACGATATCGGCCATCCGCCCTTCGGCCATGCGGGCGAGGATGCCCTACGGGCGGCAATGGATGCGCGCGGCGGGTTCGATCACAACGAGCATTGCCTGCGCACCCTGATGCGGCTTGACAGCCCATATTGCGGCCATCCCGGGCTCAACCTGTCGTGGGAAGTGCTGGAGGGCCTCGCCAAGCACAACGGGCCGGTTCGCCAGCCCGGCTGGGCGCTTGCCGCGCTCGATGATGCGTTCCCGCTCGACCTTGCGCGGCAGCCCTCGCTCGAGGCGCAGGTCGCCGCGCTTGCCGACGACATCGCCTATGACAACCACGACATCGACGATGGCTTGCGCGCCGGATTTTTGGAGCTCGACCAGTTGCTCGAACTCGATTTCGTGGCCGACCAGTGGCGGGCGATCGAGGGACGCTTCCACGGCGCGAACCGCCAGGCGCTGCTGCGCGAACTCGTGCGCAGCCAGATCGGACTGATGGTGAACGACCTGATCGAGACGACGCAGGCTAATCTGGCCGATATCGCGACGGATGCCGAGGTGCGCGATGCGCCGAAGCCGCTCGCCGCGTTTTCCTCCGCGATGGCGGAGCAGGAACGGGCGCTTAAGCGCTTCATGTACGCCAACCTCTACCATCACGAGCAGCAACGCACGACCGCCGAGCGCGCCCGCGGGGTCATCGCCCGGCTCTTTGCCGCCTACGACCAGCAACCCGAACTGATGCCGGAAAGCTGGCGCCACGCGCTGCCCGGCGAGGAGCCGGCCCGCAGCCGCCATGTGGCCGATTTCATTGCGGGAATGACCGACCGTTATGCGATCGACTGCTACCGGCGCATCTTCGGGACCGCGCCCGAAGGCCTATCCAATGTCTGATGTGCCGCGCATCCTGCTCGCCGGGGCGACCGGCCTCGTGGGCGGCAAGGTCATGGCGCTATGCAACGGGCGGGACGACCTGCGGCTCGTGGCGCTGACCCGGCGTGAGGCGCCCATGCCCGGCGGCGCCCGGATGGAGATGATGGTCGCCGAACCCGCCCGGTGGGACGAGGCGGTCAGCCTGATCGGCCCGGATGCCGCGATCTGCGCCCTTGGCACGACGTGGAAGAAGGCCGGTAAGGACGAAGCGGCGTTTCGTCTGGTCGACGAGGAACTGGTGCTGCGCGTGGCGCGCTCCGCGCTGACGTCGGGCGTCAGGAACTTCGTCTTCGTCTCCTCGGTCGGGGCCGAAACCGGCAGCAAGACCTTCTACCTGCGCATCAAGGGCGAAGTGGAGCAGCGGCTGCGCAAGCTGGGCTTCCATCGGCTCGACATCCTGCGCCCGGGGTTGCTGCGCGGGCAGCGCGAGGGCGATCGCCGACTGACCGAGCGCGCCGGCATCGCGGTGGCCCCGCTAGCCAACGTCCTGCTGCGGGGAGAGCGGCGACGCTACCGCGCGATCGACGCGCGCGTGGTGGCCGAGGCCGCGCTGCAATGCACGCGCGAGAAGGCGCGCGGGACCTTCGTGCACGAACACGACAGCCTGCTGCGCTACGCCCATCGCTTCGCCAGCGGACAGTGAGGCGCAAGGCACCCGCGGCGGAGCGCAATCGCGAGCCGATCGCGGCGGTTCTGGCGGGGGAATTGCCGGCGGGGGGCCTCGTGCTGGAAGTTGCCAGCGGCACCGGCGAGCACGCCCTGCATTTCGCCCGCCGCTTTCCAGGGTTGCAATGGCAGCCGACCGATCCCGATCCCGCTGCCTTGGCCTCGATCGCCGCCTGGCGTGAGGCGGAGGGTCCTGGCAATCTCCTGCCGCCGGTCTCGCTCGACGCATCGAGCGCCGAGTGGCTGCTCAGCCAGGCCGACGCGGTGCTGTGCATCAACATGGCCCACATCAGCCCCGGCGCCGCCACCGAGGGACTGGTGCACGGCGCCGCACGGCTGCTGCCGCCCGGCGGGCCGCTGCTGCTCTACGGGCCGTGGCTGGAGGACGAGGTCGAGACCGCGCCCAGCAACCTGGCCTTCGACGCAGACCTCAAGGCGCGCAATCCGGCCTGGGGCCTGCGCCGCCGGGAATGGCTCGACGAAATGGCGACCGCGCTGGGCTTCAAGTTGGCGCGGCGCGTCGCCATGCCGGCCAACAACCTGCTGCTGGTCTATCGCAAGCGCGCATGAAAAACGCCCGCCGGATCGCTCCGACGGGCGTTGTTCCGCGTATTTAGGCGATCAGAGCGCGCGGTCGCCCGCTTCGCCCACCGATTCCACGTCGCGACCCACACCCTTGACGGTGTTGCAGGCAGAAGCACCGGCAACGAGGCCGAGCGCGACGAGCGAAAGAACGATCTTCTTCATGGTCGCTCTCCCCGTCAGATCACGTCGTCGCCGGCCTGGCCGACCGACTCGATGTCACGGCCCGCACCCTTGACGGTGTTGCAGGCGGTCGCGGTGAGGGCGATGGCGCCGGCAGTCAGCGCGATGAGAAATTTCCTGGCCATTGATGCGGTGTCCTTCATGTTCGAGTCCAAAACCCTGTCTGGCATCAAGAACCCCCGCCGTCCGTTCAGGTTCCCTCGGCCCGCGCAACGTCGCGCAAGGTCGGGCGGCGCAGGCGATGCTCGCGCCAGGCGATGACGAGCCCGGCGCCGATCACCAGCGGTGCGCCGAACCACGTGCTGGTGGGCGGCAGGGTCGAAAACAGCAGCCAGCCATAGAGCGTCGCCCAGAACAGGCTCGAATAGTCCATCACGATCACGCTCGCCACACGGCCCAGCCGCGAAGCGGCCGTCAGCAGCAATTGCCCGACCAGCCCCGAAGCGCCGACCGCGCCGACGATTAGCCAGGTCGTCGTATCGTGTCCTTGCATGACGAACGGCATCGCGGGGGCAAGCAGCAGCGTGCTGAACAAGGCGAAATAGAACACGATCACCAGCGGCTGCTCGGTGCGGCCAAGGTCGGCTATCTGGATCGAGATCAGCCCGATCATAAACGCTCCGCCCAGTGCCACCAACGCGCCGTAGAGCGGGATATGCCCGCTGCCGGGCTGGGCGATGATCACGATGCCGACAAAGCCGGCGACGATCGCCCCACAGCGCCAGGGGCCGACCTTTTCCTTCAGCATCAGCATCGCCAGTACGGTGGCCCAGATCGGCGCGGTGAAGCCCAGCGTCGTCGCCTCGGCCAGTGGCAGCAGGATGATCGCCCCGAAATTGAGCGTCATGCCCACCGCGCCGTAGATCCCGCGCAGGAAGTGCGTGCGCGGACGGTGGGTGCCCAGCGCGCGGATGCCGCCCGTGGTCAGCAGCACCCAGCCAACGAGCGCGGGGATCGTTACCGCCTGGCGCCAGAACATGATCTCGACCACGTGGACACCCCGGTCGGAGGCCAGCTTGATGAAAGCGCTCATGGTCGCCATGCAGGCGATCGCCCCCAGCCGCGTGGCCAGCGCCAGCAGCGGGCGGTCCTGGGGGGCGGCGGCTTCCACGCGCGCCTGATAGGCCGCTGGGCATCGCGCGCAACCCCCGCGCGGGCGGCGGATTGCCGAGCTGCCGCTCGCGCCCCATATGGCCCGCGATGCACGCCTTCCTGACATTCGCCAGCCAGGCCAAGGTCCTTGCGCTGTGGGGCGGCATGCTGGTCGCGCTGGCGGCGGTGGCCACTATCATGGAGCGCCGCCGGATAAAGCGGCGTACGATCGACCAGGTCGGCTGGATACCGTGGACCGCGATCTTCCTGACCTGCGCGGTGCTGGGCGCGGGCCTGCTGGCGGTGGCCGTGCCCGCCCTGCTGCGAGGTTAGTCGCGCACTGACCGGTTAGGCCGAGCCAAGGTCGCCTGTCTCCTAGAGACAGGCTTCCAGATAGGCCTGGTCGAACCCGTACTGGCGCGCCTTCTCCAGAGTGTAGGGACGCAGGCCCGAGGCGCGGAATTCGCCCAGGATCTTGCCGTCGTCGCTCTCGTCCAGATATTCGAAGGCGAACAGTTCCTGGGTGACGATCACGTCGCCTTCCATGCCGATCACCTCGGTGATGTTGGTCGTGCGGCGCGAACCGTCGCGCAGGCGCTTGACCTGCACGATCAGGTCGACCGATTCGGCGATCTGGCGGCTGATGGCTTCCTTGGGGATCTTGATGTCGCCCATCAGGATCATGTTCTCCATACGGCCAAGACATTCTCGCGGGCTGTTGGCGTGGAGCGTGCACATCGAACCGTCGTGGCCGGTGTTCATCGCGGCGAGGAGGTCGAAACACTCCGCGCCGCGGATTTCGCCCAGGATGATCCGGTCGGGGCGCATACGCAGGGCGTTCTTGACCAGATCGCCGATGGTGATGGCACCCTGGCCCTCCAGGTTCGGCGGGCGGGTTTCTAGCGGCAACCAGTGCGGCTGCTGCAGACGAAGCTCGGCGGCGTCCTCGATCGTCAGCACGCGCTCGCCCGGGTCGATCATCTTCGACAGGGCGTTGAGCATCGTCGTCTTTCCCGAACCGGTACCGCCCGAGATGACGACGTTCATCCGGCTTGCCCCGGCGACCTTGAGCGCGGTCGCCATCTTGTCGCTCATGCTGCCGAAGTCGCGCAGCATGTCGATGGTGATGGGCTTTTCGGAAAACTTACGAATCGAGATTGCCGTGCCGCGCAGGCTGAGCGGCGGGACGATCACGTTGACGCGGCTGCCGTCCTTGAGGCGGGCGTCCGCCAGCGGCGTGGTCTGGTCGACGCGGCGGCCGACCTGGTTCACGATGCGCTGGGCGATCTGGAAAAGGTGCTGTTCGTCGCGGAAGCGGATGTTCGCGAGGGTCAGCTTGCCCTTCTTTTCGATATAGGTCTGATCGGGGCCGTTGACCATGATGTCGGAGACGTCGGGATCGCCGAGCAGCTCCTCCAGCGGGCCGAAGCCGAGCAGCTCGTCGATCAGGACCTTTTCCAGCGCGAACTGTTCGCGCCGGTTGAGCGTGACCTTCAGCTCGGCCAGCACCTCCATGATGATCGGGCGGAATTCTTCCGACAGCTCTTCCTTCGACAGGGTCGAGGCGGCCTCGGGA
The DNA here is from genome assembly GCF_053819185.1 of Tsuneonella sp. HG222. Classification (NCBI taxonomy): domain Bacteria; kingdom Pseudomonadati; phylum Pseudomonadota; class Alphaproteobacteria; order Sphingomonadales; family Erythrobacteraceae; genus Tsuneonella; species Tsuneonella sp. HG222. The sequence goes on from NZ_JBSOQZ010000001.1 coordinate 1,009,928, forward strand.
TCGACGCGTTCGAGCAGGCGCGGCAGCACCTGTTCCTTGATCTTGTGGACGCTGGCTTCGAACCCGCCCTGTTCATTGTTGCCGTCGTGGACGGCGTTGGCACGGTCGGCCAGGCGGGTCATTGCGTCGGACTTGTTGGGCGGCGGCGCCGAACCCATCGGGTCCTGCGGCACTCCGCCACCGGGAAGCGGGGGGAACTGATCGCCCCCATCCTTCGGCACCGGTCCGCCGCCCTTCATGGGGCGGGCGACACCGAAGCTTGGGCGCGCACCAGGGGTCATCCCGCCGACACCGTTCTTGCGTCCGAAAGCGCTCATTCCCGTCCCTCTTGCGATGGCGTCAGTGCCGTCCGTCGAGCGGGCGCTGCGTCCGTTGCCGGTCGCATGACACCCGATGCAGGTGTGGTGAATAAATTCCAAAGCTTGAAATTGTCCTAAGGATGTCCCGATTCGGGAGTTCCGGTGGATTGCCCGCCGCTGGCGCACACCCTAAGCGGGTCGCGCAACGGGGAAGGGGCGCCGATCGCCATGCACAATGCCGAACGCGCCGGATTGCTCTATGCCCTGGCCGGGTTCTGCACGCTGTCGATCGGTGACGCGATCATCAAGGGGATGGCGGGCGAATGGCCGGCCACGGCGATGGCGACCACGCGCTATGTCATGGGCACGATGCTGCTCGCCGTGCTGATGGTGCGCCATGAAGGCGCTGCCTCGCTCGCCTTGCCGCGGGACCGGCTGCAGTGGCTGCGTGGTGTGGCCATCAGCTGCTCGGCCATCGGGATGTTCCTGGCCGTTTGGATCATGCCGCTGGCCGAAGCGACGACGATCGCCTTTACTCAGCCGATCATAACCTCGATCCTGGCCGCGATCTTCCTGCGCGAACGGGCCCGCCTGTCGACATGGATCGCCACCGCGGTCGCCTTCGCCGGGGTGTTCCTGGTGCTGCGGCCCAACTTCGAGACCGCGGGCTGGGGCGTGCTGTTCCCGGTGATGGGCGCGACGGGCATGGCGGTCACGATCATCGCCAACCGCAAGGTCACCGGGCGGGCGAGCGTGCTGGCGCTGCAATACTACATGTCGGTCACCGCGATGCTGTTCCTGCTGGGGGCGAGCGCGGTGCTGCACTTCGCCGGGCCCGACAGCTTCGCGTTGCACGCGCCGCACTGGTCGATCGTAGCCCGCTGCGCCTTCATCGGCCTTACCGCGACCTTGGCCCAGTGGCTGATCTTCATGGGGACGGTGAAGGCGGGCGCCGGGACGGTGGCGCCGATGACCTACGGTCAGTTGCTGATGGCAGCGGGGCTGGGCTGGATCTTCTTCGGCGACCATCCGGATGCGACCGCGTTGCTCGGCGCGGCGGTGATCATCGGGGCGGGCCTGTTCCTGTGGTACGAAGGCCGGGTTCGCGTGCGGCCGGAAGTGCCTAGACCGGACTAGTCGGCTAGGTCGCGGCGCACCCAGGCGGTGACCTCGCGGTGATGCAGGCCGGTGGTCATCAGCGGGACGTAATCGCGCGCCGTTGCGGCGGCGATCTGCGCCGTGTTCTCGGCACGCTGCAGGGTCATCGGCTTGTCGGCAGTGACGATCACTGCGGGGCGCGTTGCCAGCACGCGGGCCAATTCGGCCACCTGGTCGGTGCCGAGCGATTTCCTCTCGAGCGCGTTGTTCAGATGGTCGGGATAGACGAATTTCGTCGGCAGGCAGGTGCCGGTCGTGCGGTAGAGCACGGTCGGCCCGTCGAACAGGTAGAGACAGTCGCGCTTGGCACCCACCAACGGCTCGATGGTGGCCGACAGCGTGGCGACGGCGCGCCTCTCGGCGTTCGAGTGCGGGATGCGATCGGCGAAGTTGAGGATGTACAGACAGCCGGCGAGCAGGGCCGCGGCAGGCAGCCAGCGGCCGGGCGCCGTGCGATCGATCAGCGGCAGGGCGATCAGGATGGCGGCAGGGACCAGCGCCCCGTAATAGTAGAGATAGACGGTCGCGGGGAGCAGCACGGTGCCGAGCGCCGCCAGCGCCCAGCCGCAGTAGAGGCCGTAGCGGCGCCAGCTTGCCAGGCTCTTGAGGCGGAAAGCGGCATAGAGCCCCGGCACGATCAGCATGGCCAGGGGCGCGACGCCCACGATGTGCGCCGGCTGGAATCGTCCGTGCGGGCTGGGGGTCCGCTCGAAGAAGCTGACGAAGTTGGCGAACCAGAAGGCGTCGAAATGGCCCTGCGCGGCATAGAACGCGGCGACCAGTGTGGTGGGCGCGATCCCGGCGAGGGCGAAAACGGCGGCAAGGCGGGCAACGCGCGGCAGGCCGGCCCCGCGTCGCCACTGGCACCACAAGGCATAGCCGCCCAGGAACAGGCACTGCGGCAGGACGGTGTATTTCACCTGCAGCGCCAGGCCGCCCAGCGCCATTGCCAGCACGGCGCGGTGCGCGGCGTCGGGACGGGCAGGGTCGCGCACCAGCCAGAGCATCGCCAGCATCAACGGGACATGGAAGATCTCGCTCTGGCCCGAATAGCTGCCGTAGGCGGCCATCAGCATCAGGTAGAGCGAGCCGGCGACCGTGGCCGAGCCGCGGTCCACCAGGTCGCGAGCGAGCAGGTAGACCAACCAGGCCCCGCCCAGCGCCGCGAGCGCCGCCAAGCCTTGGTAGGCCAGCGGGCCGGGCCCGAACAGTCCGTGGGCGAGGGCGAAGATGGCGAACAGGCCGAACGGCTTGCGGTCCCACACGTCGACATAGGGCAGGTCGCCCTGGGTCATCCGCCAGCCGACGAAGGAATAGAGCTGGTCGTCGAAGTCCGCCACCGGATCGCCGAACCAGAACCCGCGCGTCAGAAGGGTAACCAGCAGCAGGACGAACGCGGCGATCCAGTCGGCGCGAAGGCCGATGCGGCCGCCCTGCGGCAAACTTTGCGCGACACTCGCCATCGACCGGTTCGAACCCCCGCTTGCCACACGCGGCAATCAGGTCCGCTTCTGTGGCAGCTTGGTTAATTAATGCTTAGGGCGAGCGGAATGGACGCTGCCGACGATCCAACCTGCTGGCTCTGCCGGCGGCCGCTTGGCCGCAAGATTCAGTGGCATCACACCGTGCCCAGGTCCAAGCGCGGGCGCGACACCGTCCCGGTCCATCCGATCTGCCACCGGACGATCCATGCCCACTTCACCAATGCCGAGCTTGCCCGGTCGGGCGGCGAACGCGCGACAATCGTGCAGAACAGCGAGATCGAGCGCTTCATCGATTGGGTGCGCGACAAGCCGCCGGACTTTCACGCGCCGACGAGGCGCCCGCGGTAGCGGCAGCACATCACACCTACGGGCTATTGCGGCGTGCGTGGCGGACGTGAAAAGGGGCGCCGCAACGGGCGCCCCTCTCGAAATCCAGTTTGAAGGCAGGTCAGCCCTCGACGTGTTCCGCCAGCACGGTCAGGCCGTTCTCGCCGACCTCGGCGAAGCCGCCGCGAACCTCGATCGTTTCGGGCTGGCCGCCTTCGGTCCTGAAGACCTGCAGCGCGCCGTCGCGGATCGTGCTCATCACCGGGGCGTGGTTTTCCAGCACGCCGAAATCGCCCTCGGTTCCGGGGACGACCACCATGTAGACGTCCTCGGACCGGACCAGCTTTGCCGGCGTCACCAGTTCGAAGTGGAGGGCCATCGGCTCAGGCGTCCTCGGCCAGCTTCTTGGCCTTCTCGACCGCTTCCTCGATGCCACCGACCATGTAGAACGCGGATTCGGGCAGGTGGTCGTACTCGCCGTCGACGACGGCCTTGAACGACTTCACGGTGTCCTCGATCTGCACGAACTTGCCCGGGATGCCGGTGAACACCTCGGCGACGTGGAACGGTTGGCTGAGGAAGCGCTGGATCTTGCGCGCGCGGGCCACGGTCAGCTTATCCTCTTCGGACAGTTCGTCCATGCCGAGAATGGCGATGATGTCCTGCAGCGACTTGTACTTCTGCAGCACTTCCTGGACCCGGCGGGCAGTGGCGTAGTGCTCTTCGCCCACGACGCGCGGTTCGAGCACGCGGCTGGTCGAATCGAGCGGGTCCACAGCCGGGTAGATGCCCAGTTCGGAGATCGCGCGGCTAAGGGTGGTGGTGGCGTCGAGGTGGGCGAACGAGGTCGCCGGCGCCGGGTCGGTAAGGTCGTCCGCGGGAACGTAGATGGCCTGCACCGAGGTGATCGAGCCCTTGGTGGTCGAGGTGATGCGTTCCTGCAGCGCGCCCATGTCGGTCGACAGGGTCGGCTGATAGCCCACGGCCGAGGGAATGCGGCCGAGCAGCGCCGACACTTCCGAACCCGCCTGGGTGAAGCGGAAGATGTTGTCGACGAAGAACAGCACGTCCTGGCCTTCCTCGTCGCGGAAGTACTCTGCCATGGTCAGGCCCGACAGCGCGACGCGGGCGCGGGCGCCCGGGGGCTCGTTCATCTGGCCGAACACCAGCGCCACCTTCGAACCTTCGGAGGTCGCGTTGCCGTCGGCGTCCTTGGCGATGACGCCGGCGTCGAGGAACTCGTGGTAGAGGTCGTTGCCTTCACGGGTGCGTTCGCCGACGCCCGCGAAGACGGACACGCCGCCGTGACCCTTGGCGATGTTGTTGATCAGTTCCTGGATCAGCACGGTCTTGCCGACGCCCGCGCCGCCGAACAGGCCGATCTTGCCGCCGCGCGCATAGGGCGCGAGGAGGTCGATGACCTTGATCCCGGTGACCAGGATCGCGCTTTCGGTCGACTGGTCGACGAACAGCGGGGCCTCGGCGTGAATCTGGGCGGTCTTCTCCGCGTTGATCGGCCCGCGCTCGTCGATCGGCTCACCGATGACGTTGACGATCCGGCCGAGCGTCTTGGGACCGACGGGGACGGAAATCTGCGCACCGGTGCTGGTCACCGACTGGCCGCGGGTCAGGCCCTCGGTCGCGTCCATCGCGATCGTGCGGACGGTGTTCTCGCCAAGGTGCTGGGCGACTTCGAGAACGAGGCGGTTGCCGTTGTTGTCGGTCTCCAGCGCGGTGAGGATCGCCGGCAGCTCGCCTTCGAAGGCGACGTCGACGACGGCGCCGATCACCTGCGATATGGTGCCGTTGGTGGTCTGGTTCAGAACGGGGGCGGTGGCCATTTCGAGTTCCTTGGCTTGATTCTTAGAGCGCTTCCGCGCCGGCTTCGATTGTCGCTACAGCGCTTCCGCGCCAGCAATGATTTCGATTAGTTCGGTGGTGATCGCGGCCTGGCGGCTGCGGTTGTACTGGATCGTCAGCTTCTGGATCAGCTCGCCCGCGTTGCGCGTGGCGTTGTCCATCGCGGTCATCGAGGCGCCCTGTTCGGACGCCTGGTTCTCCAGCAGCGCGCCGAAAACCTGGGTCTTGAGATAGCGCGGCAGCAGTTCTTCGAGAATCTCCTGCTCGTCGGGCTCGTACTCGACGGCCGCCTGCGAGGCGGTCGCGCCACCCGTGGTCTGCGGGACCGGGATGATCTGCAGAACGGTCGGCTCCTGCGTCAGCGCGCTCTTGAACGTGCTGAAGAACAGGTGCGCCACGTCGAACTTGCCGGCCTCGTACATCGCCATCAGCTCGGTCACGATGCGCTCCGCCTCGGCATAGCCGGGCTCGCGCACCTCGGTGGTGTCGAACATCTGGGCGATGTTGTTCGGGTGCTGGCGGCGGATCGGCGCGCGGCCCTTGCGGCCCACGAGGTAGAAGTCGACGTCCTTGCCCTGCGAACGCAGCTCGGCCGCCTTGGCGAGAGCGGCGCGCACGATGTTCGAGTTGAAGGCGCCGGCCAGGCCCTTGTCGCTGTTGGCCACGACGAGCAGGTGCCGCTGGTCCTTGCCCGTGCCGCTGAACAGCTTGGGCGCACCATCGTTACCGGCGACCTTGCTTGCGAGCGAGGCCATGACCTTGCCCAGCCGCTCGGCATAGGGACGCGCGGCCTCGGCAGCCGCCTGCGCCTTGCGCAGCTTAGCGGCCGCGACCATCTGCTTGGCCTTGGTGATCTTCTGGGTCGACTTGACCGAGTTGATCCGACCCTTGAGTTCCTTCAGCGAGGCCATTTCGGCTCCCTAGTTCGTCTCTTCAGGTTCAGGCGTACTGCTTGGCAAAGGCGTCGAGCGCTTCGACCGTAGCCTTCTTGGCGTCGTCGCCGAAATCGCGCGTGTCGCGGATCATGGTCAGCACGTTGGCGTGCTCCGAGCGCATGAAGGCCAGCATCTTGGCCTCGTAATCCGTCACCTTGTCGACCGCGACGGTGTCGAGGTAGCCGTTGGTGCCGGCGAAGATCGACACGGTCTGCTCTTCGAACGGCATGGGCGAGAACTGCGGCTGCTTGAGCAGCTCGGTCAGGCGCGCGCCGCGATTGAGCAGCTTCTGGGTCGACGCGTCGAGGTCGGAACCGAACTGCGCGAAGGCGGCCATCTCGCGGTACTGCGCGAGCTCCAGCTTGATCGAGCCCGACACCTTCTTCATCGCCTTGGTCTGCGCGGCCGAGCCGACGCGGCTGACCGAAAGACCGACGTTGATCGCGGGACGGACGCCCTGGTAGAAGAGGTTGGTTTCCAGGAAGATCTGGCCATCGGTGATCGAGATCACGTTGGTCGGAATGTAGGCCGACACGTCGCCCGCCTGCGTCTCGATGATCGGCAGCGCGGTGAGCGAGCCCGAGCCGTTGTCGGCATTCATCTTGGCCGCGCGCTCGAGCAGGCGGCTGTGCAGGTAGAACACGTCGCCCGGATAGGCTTCGCGGCCCGGCGGGCGGCGCAGCAGCAGCGACATCTGGCGATAGGCGACGGCCTGCTTTGAAAGGTCGTCGTAAACGATCACGGCATGCATGCCGTTGTCGCGGAAGTACTCGCCCATCGTCACGCCGGTGTAGGGCGCGAGGTACTGCAGCGGGGCCGGCTCCGACGCGGTGGCGGCGACGATGATGGAATATTCCATCGCGCCGTTTTCTTCGAGCGTGCGGACGAGCTGCGCGACGGTCGAGCGCTTCTGGCCGACGGCGACATAAATGCAGTAGAGCTTCTTGCTCTCGTCATCGCTGGCGTTGTTGCCCTTCTGGTTGATGAAGGTGTCGATCGCCACGGCGCTCTTGCCGGTCTGACGGTCGCCGATGATCAGTTCGCGCTGGCCGCGGCCGACGGGCACGAGCGCGTCGAGCGCCTTGAGGCCGGTCTGCACCGGCTCGTTGACCGACTGGCGCGGGATGATGCCGGGGGCCTTCTTTTCAACGCGCATGCGCTGCTCGGCCACGATCGGGCCCTTGCCGTCGATCGGGTTGCCGAGCGCGTCGACCACGCGGCCGAGCAGGCCCTTGCCCACGGGCACGTCCACGATGGTGCCGGTGCGCTTGACGCTGTCGCCTTCCTTGATCTCCGAGTCGGAGCCGAAGATCACGACGCCGACGTTGTCGGCTTCGAGGTTGAGGGCCATGCCCTGCACGCCGTTGGCGAATTCGACCATCTCGCCGGCCTGGACCTTGTCGAGGCCGTGGATGCGGGCGATGCCGTCACCGACCGAGAGCACCGACCCGACTTCCGAGACTTCAGCCTCGGTGCCGAAATTGGCAATCTGGTCCTTGATGACCTTGGAGATTTCTGCGGCGCGGATTTCCATGACGTGAACTACCTTTGAAAGAGACGGGCTGGCGCCCTTAGGCCTTCATGGCTTGTGCAAGAGTGTTGAGGCGGCTGCGGATCGAACCATCGATCCGCTTGGAGCCCACGGTGACGACCAACCCGCCGAGCAGGTCGGGGTCGACGCGGGTCTTGAGCTTTACGGTGCGGCCCTCGCGAGCGCGCAACTTCTGTTCCAGCGTGCCGATCTGCTCGTCGGTCAGCGCGTGGGCGCTGACGACTTCGGCGCTGACCTCGCCGCGCTGGGCGGCGGCGATCGTGTGGAACGCGCGGATCATGCCGGGCAGGGCCGACACCCGGCGGTTCTCCGCCAGCACGCCGAGGAAGTTCCGGGTCAGGTCGGAGAGACCGAAAGCGGCAGCAAGGCCGCTCATGACCTTCGAGATCTGGCTGCGCTTGATCTCGGGGTTCTTGATCAACGCCCTGAGCTCGCCCGATTCGTGCAAGGCGGACTCCAGCCGCGCGAGATCCGATTCGACCGCGGTGACTGTGCCCGCTTCGGAAGCGAGGTCGAACAGGGCCGAGGCATAACGCCCTGCCAGGCTGGCCTGAATACCGGCGGAAAGCTCCACGCGAAGAGGTCCTCTTGGGTCAGAAGGAACAGGTTTTTCACCTGCCGTGGGATGGGCGCGCAGCAGCGGCCCCGGCAAGGCTGGCGCGCCCCTAACACCCGACATGCTGCGATGCAACCCGAGTCCGGGCGCGAATTCAGGACTCGGTTTTTCCCGCCTCGACGCAGCTGTAGACAAGCCGCTCGTTCGGCCGCTGCGGCAGGAGCGAAAGAACCGCCGCCTGCTGCCCGCCGAACTCGCGGATGGCATCCTCGCCCGCTCCGCAGGCCGGTGCCTGGTAGGCGCCCCGTGCCTTGCGTGCCGCGTCCATTGCCTCGCGGCCGAGAAGGTAACGCTCGACGCGGTATTCGCCGCTGGCCGGATCGAAGCGGTTGACCGAAACGGCGGCGTCGCTGTTGGGCACGAACACGCGGCTCCAGTTGCCACCGTCGGCGCCGTACTGGGTCCTGCCATTGACGCATCCGGCGGCGTTGAACTCGAAGGGGACCGAGGGCTCGGCAGCGCCGGTCACCCGGCTGCGGGCCTGTTGCAGCGTGCAGACCAGCGCCCCGCTCCCCGTAGCCTGCGTGGGCAGGGCGCCGGTCGCGTCGGCCGCCATTTCCTCCCGCAGCAGATCCTGCAGCCTTTCGTCGGCCTGCGAATGCGGGGGGCGCAGCAGCCATGCCACCACCGCCCCGATTAGAGCGGCAAGGGCGATGCCCGCCGCGATTTTCATCGGGGTCGATTCTTCGTCCTCGTGCTTGAGCCAGGCAAAGCTGCCGGCGCCCACGGCCACCAGCAACAGCAGGAAAGCCAGCGCCATGCCGTTCTCGCGCTCGTCCTGGATGGCGAAGTCGATCTCGCGCTGCGCCTCGTCGCGGCGGCGGGAGAGCGCGCTCTCCTCGGCCTGCGCCCTTGCCTGCGCCGCGCGCAAGTCCGCTTCGGCCTGGGCGCGTTCCTCGGCGTCGAGATCCGCCAGGCTGCGGCACGGCAAGGCATTGATGGCGGCGTTGACGCCGTTGGCACGAAGGAAAGGAAGCAGTTCGCGGTTGGAGATGGCGAAGTAGAACTCGGCGTCCGACCCGCCGCTTTCCGCCCCGAAGCTGTTGACGCCGAGCACGCGGCCGCAAGGATCGAGCAGCGGCCCGCCGGAATTGCCGCGCGCGATCGGCGCGGTGTGCAGCAGGGTGTCGAACTCGCGGCTCGGGCGCCGTCCGGCAAGCGAGCCGCTCGCCTTGACCGGCGGCTGGGCGGTGAAGATGTCCGCCGCCGCCAGCCCCTGCGCCCGGTCGACGTTCATCGGATAACCCACCGAGACGACCGACCCGCTGTCCTCGGCCGGATTGCCCGCGATGGTAAGCGGGGGGAGATGCATGGCCTTGGTCGTCGCCAGCAGGGCAAGGTCGTTGCGTTCGCTCACCGCCGTGATGCGGGCATAGACCGCCTCGCCCCCGTCAGACGGGACGATGCCGATCGACAGGTCGGGGTTCTCCCGCGCTTCCTCGATCACGTGGGCGTTGGTCACGATCCGCTCCGGGCTGACGGCGAACCCGGTTCCGTGGCTGATCGGGATGAGTTGCTCGCCGTCGACCTGCACGATGATGACCCGCACCACGCCGCGCGATGCCGCATCGATGTCGGCCGGGTCCGCCCCGGCAGCCGCGGGCAGGACGAAGGCGAAGAGGGCCAGGGCGGCGGAAATCCGGAACATCGCCGCACCTATGGCAGCGCCGGGTTTGAACGCAAGCGGCGGGAAGCCGGCCCTTGCAGCCCTCGCTAGGACCGGCGCATTCTTGCTACAGGAGCCTTGCGATGATCGATGACGATTCAGCCTGGAGCGCCGTTCAGCGCCGCGACCGCCGGTTCGACGGGCGGTTCGTGACCGGGGTCCTCACGACTGGGATCTATTGCCGGCCCTCGTGCGCCGCCCGCCATCCGGCCCGCGGGAACGTCAGTTTCTTTGCCACCGGGGCGGAGGCGCGGGCGGCAGGCCTGCGGGCCTGCAAGCGCTGCCTGCCCGACGAAGTGGCGCGCGACGAGGCGGCGGTGCTCGCGGCGATCGACGAAATCAAGGCCTCCGACGGGCGGCCTCAGCTTGCCGAACTGGCCCAGGCGGTCGGCTATTCGCCGAGCCATTTCCAGCGGGTCTTCGCCCGTGCCACCGGCCTTTCTCCGGCTGCCTACGCGCGGGCCCTGCGCGAAGAGCGGGCGCGGCAGGCGCTTCACAGCAGCGGCACCGTGACAGAGGCGATCTACGAAGCGGGCTTCGAGGCGCCGAGCCGGTTCTACGATGCAATGGGAGGAAAACTGGGGATGACGGCAAGCGACTGGCGCGACGGGGGCAGGGGTCGGACGATCCATTACCGGATCATGCCGACGAGCTACGGGCCAATGCTTGTGGCGGCGACCGAGCGCGGGGTGTGCTGCCTGTCGTTCGACGAGGATGCCGGGCACCTGGCGGCGCGCTTTCCGAAAGCGGAGCTGGTCGAGGCGGGGGAGGAGTTCGCCCAGCTTTTCGCGCAGGTCCTGGCTGCCGTGGAGGAGCCCGGCGGCGGCGATGCGATTCCGCTCGACGTCAAGGGTACGGCCTTCCAGCAGCGGGTCTGGCAGGAATTGCAGCGCATCCCCAAGGGTGAGACCATCAGCTACGGCGAGCTCGCGGCGCGGGTCGGCAACCCGAAGGCGAGCCGTGCGGTGGGCGGCGCCAACGGGGCCAACAACATTGCCGTGCTGATCCCGTGCCACAGGGTCATCGCGAGCACCGGACACTTGGGCGGCTATGCCTATGGCCTCGAAATCAAGAGCGAACTGCTCAGGAGGGAACGAACGAAATGAACGACCAGGTTGAGGCTTTCCGCGCACTGCACGTTCCCGGCGACCCGCTGGTCCTGTTCAACATCTGGGATGCCGGCTCCGCCCGCGTGGTGGCGGCGGCAGGCGCCAGGGCCATCGCGACGGGTAGCTACGGCGTGGCTGAATCCCTCGGTTTCAAGGACGGCGAAACGGTGCCGCTCGATCTCGTGCTGGCCAACCTCGAGCGCATCCTGGGCGTGGTCGATGTGCCCGTGTCGATCGACATGGAGACGGGGTATGGCGATACGGCGGCGGAGGTGGCGCGGTCGGTTCAGCGGGCGCGGGACGCGGGGGCCGCGGGCATCAACATGGAAGACCGCATGCCGGGCCAGGACGTCGTTTTGCCGACGGAGGTCGCCGCCGAAAGGGTCGCGGCCGCGGCTGGCAGCGGGCTGTTCGTCAACGCCCGGTGCGACATCTTCCGCGGCCAGGACGTGGCAAAGGACGGTCCGCGACTCGTGAATGAAGTGCTCGATCGCGCTGACCATTACGCCCGGGCAGGTGCGAGCGGACTGTTCGTGCCGTTCCTGGCCGACACGAAGTGCATTGCCGCGATCTGCGAAGGATCGCCGCTGCCGGTCAACGTGCTGTGGAGCCCGCCGCTCGGCGACCGGGCGGCGTTGGCAGCGCTGGGCGTCGCGCGCATCAGCCACGGGCACCAGCCGTGGGCGGCGGCGATGGCCTGGTTGAAGGAACAGGCGGTAGCGGTCTTCGACGGAGCGAGTCCGCCCTACGCCGGATAGGCGCTCGACGCTGCGAGTGCCGCGGCCTATTCGCAGCGCATGACGAACGAGATCGAACGGGCGAACAGCCCCAGCCTGGCGCTGCGTTTCCTGCGCTTTCCGCTGACCCTCATCGTGTTGGGGTTCGTGGTCTTTTCGTTCGTCGCCGCGCCAGTCCAGGCGATGGCCTTCCTCGGCACGGAGGCGGTGACGGGGCCGGCGATCCTGGCGGCATCGGTCGTCACGGCCGCGCTGGTCATCCTCGTCTGGAAGGGCTGGCGCCGCTGGATCGAGGGCGACCGCGACCGCGAGTTCACCTGGCCGGGCGCCGGGCGCGAACTGGGCGCCGGTTTGTTGGCAGGGTTCCTGATCTTCGCCTCCGCCACGGGGATCGTCTGGTTGCTGGGTGGAATCACCTTCCAGGGCGTGCGTCCGATCGGCGAGACGCAGCTGTGGCAATGGCTCGGCATCGCCATCGTCAGCGGCGTTTTCGAGGAGACGCTGTTCCGCGGCGTGGTCCTGCGCCAGTTCGAGCGGCTCGGCGGCACCTGGGTCGCGCTGGTACTGTCGTCATTGCTGTTCGGCCTGATCCACCTCGGCAACGAGAATGCAACTGTGACGGGCGCGGTGGCTATCATGCTGGAAGCCGGCATCCTGCTGGGCGCAGCCTATCTCTACACCCGCCGTTTGTGGTTCGTGGCCGGCATCCATGCCGCGTGGAATTTCACGCAGGGGTGGATCTTCAGCGTGCCCGTTTCCGGCACCGGCGAGGTCATCGGCCTGTTCTCGACCCGCCGCGACGGGCCCGAGTGGCTGACCGGCGGCGACTTCGGGCTGGAAGCGTCGATCCCCGCAATCGTCGTTTGCACCCTCGCCGGGGTGGCCATGCTGGTCGCCGCCCACCGCAAGGGCGAATTCCGCCCGTCCGAACGGCGGCGGCGGGCCGCGCTGGCCGTTCAGGCCGAGCCTTCGCCCTCCGCATCCGTCGAACCGTCGTAATCCGCGCGGTCGGAGCGCATCTTCTCGATCTTTTCCACCAGGTCCTTGCCCTGCTTCGAGTAGTGCGGGTGGAAGGCGAGGAACTGGACCAGCGACAGCGCCGGTTCGAACTTGCCCTGGTCGGCATAGGCCATCGCCAGCTCCACGCGGTAGTCGACGATCTCCGGCGCGCGCCCGAACGCGGCTTCCAGCCCCTGGATGGCGACATCCGGCGGCCGCTTTCCATACTCCGAGTATGTGCGGTAGAATTCGTACAGCGCCTGAGGGTTGCTCGGATCCGCGTTGTTGGCCCGGACGAACAGCTTGCGCGCCTCGGCAACATCGGCATCCGAAGGTGACCCGTCGCCCATCTCCAGAATGGTCAGACCTTTGGTCATCAGGGCCGCCACGTTCTTCGGATCGACGGCGAGCACCAGGTCCGCCGCAGCCTGCGCCGCGCCAAAGTGCGCCCGTCCGACCGCCTTGTCCTCCGTCTCTTCGCCGACAGCGAATTCGGCCTGGGCCAGTTCGGCCAGAACGGCGGGATTGTCCGGCGCGCTGGCGGCGAGCGCCGCAGCCCTGGCGAGCGCCTGGGCAGGATAGATGCTGGCGCGGCGCGCGATCCGGGCTTCCAGCAGATCCGATTCCATCGGGCTGAGCCGGGTGACTGTAACCGTCCCGTCGTAGGGAAGGGCGTTCTTCGAGGTGAACGACGTCAGCCCCCGGCGCGTCAGGCGCAGCAGTTCGCTGTCGAGATCGTCGAGCGAGCCGAACGCTTCGACTGCCGCCTCTTCCGGCGTGCTGCCGGACCCGAACGCCCGCATGTAGCGGTCGAGCTTGGCGAGGCCCTCGGGCGTCGAGATCAGCGCGTGGGTCAACAGCCACGAACGGCCGTAGAATACGTCGGACTGCATCGCGTTCAGACCTTCGAGGTCGCCGGTCAGGATGCGCTTGATCGGCAGGCGGTCGCCGTCGAGCAGGCCGTAGGCGCGCGCCTTGGCGACATTGCCCACGGTGTAGCCTTCGGTCCGGCTGAACGTGGTGTATGAAAAATATTCCGCAAAGCCCTCGAACAGCCAGAGTGGATAGGAATCGGGCACGTAGCGGGTGAAGAAGTGATGGGCGTACTCGTGGAACAGGACCTGCCGGGCCGTGCTCTGATATTCGCTTTGCGCACGCTCGCGACTGGACACGGCAAACGCACCCTCGGTGTTGCCGGTGTAGAAACCGCCGAGCGACCCGTCACTGACGCCGCGCAAGCGCGAAACCGCGTCGGTGTCCTCCAGGATGAAGATGGGCAGGCGGCTGGCATCCTCGTGCGCTCCGGCCTTGAACCAGCCTCTCAGCAGCGCGTCGAATTTCTCGGCGTCGTCCGCGAAGCGCCGGAGTTCGCCTTCCGACCCCTCGCTGTAGAGGATGAAGTGCTTGCTGTCGGCGCGCAGCCACTCGGCGCTGGCCTGCGCCGGAAGATTGACCAGTATTGCAAGAACAAAGGCCGCGAAGGCCCTGTATCGAAGCGGTTTCATAGGTTCGACCCCCAAGTCCGCCGGCAGGATGCATAACCGGCAAAAGCCAGTCAATCCTCAGACGAAGCTGTAGGGATCGATGTCGACCGCGACGCGCACGCCGGGTGCAAAGGTCAGGGCGCCCAGCCACTGGCGGATCACGTCCTGCACTTCGGCGCTGCGGCGCGCGTTGAGCAGGAGGCGATAGCGATAGCGGCCGCGCAGCAGGGCCATGGGGGCCGGGGCCGGTCCCACGATCATCACATCGTCCAGTTCAGGCCGCGTCGCGCCGATCCGGTTGGCGGCTTCCTTCGCCTCGTTCTGGTCCTCGCTGGACACGATGATCGCGGCCCAGCGGCCGAACGGCGGGGCGCCGGCATGGCGCCGCGCGTCGGTCTCGGCTTGGTAGAACGCGTCGCGGTCGCCGGCGGCCAAGGCGGCGATGACTGAGGCCTTGGGATGGCGGGTCTGGATCAGCACCTCGCCCGGCTTGTCGCCGCGCCCGGCGCGCCCGGCGACTTGGGCGATTTGCTGGTAGGTCCGCTCCGCCGCGCGCAAGTCCCCGCCTTCGAGCCCCAGGTCGGCGTCGACCACGCCCACCAGGGTGAGCTCGGGGAAATGGAAGCCCTTGGTGACCAGCTGCGTGCCCACGATCACGTCCACCGCGCCCGCCTCCACCTCGGCCACGAAGCGCGCCGCGCTGCCCGGCGAATTGAGCGTGTCGGACGTGGCGAGCGCCAGCCGCGCTTCGGGCAGGAGCCGGGTGACCTCGTCGGCGATCCGTTCCACCCCGGGGCCACAGGCCACCAGGCAATCGGGCTCGCCGCACTCGGGGCAGGTGTCCGGCGGTGCCGTCTCGTGTCCGCAATGATGGCAGGCGAGGCGGCGGCTCAGGCGGTGTTCGACCAGCCAGGCGCTGCAGTTGGGGCACTGGAAGCGATAGCCGCAATTCCGGCACAGCGTGAGCGGGGCATAGCCGCGCCGGTTGAGGAACAGCAGCGACTGCTCCCCGCGCGCCATCCGCTCCTTGATTTCCTCGACCAGGCGGGGCGCGAGCCAGTGCCCGCTGGGCGGCTTTTCCTGTGTAAGGTCGATGGTGGCGATTTCGGGCAGCCGAGCGTCGCCGAAACGGTCGGCCAGTTCCAGCCGCTCGTAGATGCCGCTGGCCGCCATCTGCAGGCTTTCAAGCGCGGGCGTGGCGCTGGACAGGACGATGGGGATGTTTTCGAACCGGGCCCGCATGACGGCCACGTCGCGGGCGTTGTAGCGCACGCCTTCGTCCTGCTTGAAGCTGACCTCGTGCGCCTCGTCGACCACGATCAGGCCGAGGTTGGCATAGGGCAGGAACAGGGCTGAGCGGGCGCCGACGGTGACTTGCGCTTCCCCCGCCGCGATCGAGCGCCAGGCGCGGCGCCGCTCGGTCGACTTGAGCGAGGAATGCCAGACGATCGGCGGCGCGCCGAAGCGCTCCTCGAACCGGCGCAGGAACGCCGCCGTCAGCGCGATCTCGGGCAGCAGCACGAGCACCTGCCGGTTCGCCCTGAGCGCCGCGGCGATGGCTTCGCAATAGACTTCGGTCTTGCCCGATCCGGTAACCCCGTCGAGCAGGAAGGGGGCGAATTGGGCTGCCTCCACCGCCTCGACCAGGCGGCTCGCCACCGGGGCCTGGCCTTCGTTCAGGTCCGGCTCCGTGAAATCGGGGCGCGCGCGGGGGTAGGGGCGGTCGCAGTCGACCTCGACCGGCTCCAGCGCGCCCTGGTTGACGAGCCCGCGCAGCACGCCTTCGCTCACCGCGGCGATGCTCGCCAGTTCGCGGATCGTCGCCTGTTCGCCATCGAGCGCCTCGATCGCAGCGAGGCGTTGCGGGGTCATCCGTTCGGGCATTCCGCCGGTCAGCCGGTATTCGATGGTGGTGGCCGGTCCGCGCAGCGCGCCGCCGCTCGCCAGAACCATCCGCGCGACCGAGGCGAGGCTGGCGCAGTAATAGTCGGCGGTCCATTCGATCAGCCGCCGCAGCTCGGCCTTCAGCGGCGGAACGGGCAGCACCGCCAGCAGGGGGCGCAGCTTGGCGTCCGGAACCTCGGTCGCGGGCAGTCGTTCCGCTTCCCACACGATCCCGACGATCTGGCGGGGGCCCAGCGGCGCAACCACGACGCTCCCCGGTCGGACCTCCATTCCTTCGGGAACGCGATAGTCGAGCGGGCCGAGCGCGGCATTGAATATGATCAGTCGTGCACGGTTCATCGGGTCGCCCATATGGGCAGCGTTTGGGTGGTGCCGCAAGGCACGCCGCCAGAGGAGCTGTTGAGATGACAGAAGTTGCTTCCCCCAATGCCACCATCCTGCGCCGCCGCGCGTTTCTCGCCGGCGGACTCGCCACGTCGGGCGCCTTCGCGCTGTCGGCCTGCGCCAGCGGGTTCGGCGGGGGCTTCAGCTTCGTCGACGCGATCCAGCGCCTGCTCTTCCTGTCGAGCGAGCGCGCGTTCGACAGGATGACCAGCAACGGCGGGTTCTGGGACCAGCAAGTCAGTCAGCTGGGCCTCGGCGAGTTCCTGGGCGGGCGGGGCGACGTTCTGTCGCGCATCCTGACGTCGGCGCTGTTCAAGAACCGGCTGGAAGATGCCTTTGGCGATATCGCCTGGGATGCCAGCCGCCGGGCCGCGCCGGTCGTGGCCGATACGATCCGCACCGTCGGCTACCAGAACGCCATCGACCTCATTCGCGGCGGGCCGACCGCTGCGACCAGTTTCCTGCGCGGCAACATGGGCAGCCGGCTGATCGACGTCATGGCGCCGGACGTGGGCAACGCCCTGCGGGTTGCGAGCGACCCGCTGGTGGGGCAGGTACTGGCCGCCTTCACCGGCGTGAACAGCGCGTCGCTGGCCACGGGCTTCGCCGACCGGGTGGACGACGTGATCTGGAACGAGATCGGCCTCGAGGAATCGGCCATTCGCCGCGACCCCGGTTCGACCCGCGACCCGGTGCTGATCAGCGTCCTGGGTGCCGGCAACGCGTTTTGACATAACGAGCCTTCGCCTTCGCGCTGCAATTGTGTAGGCGCGCAGCGATGGCCGACGAAACGCCCCTCGACCGTTTCAAGCATGCGCTGACGGGCGCCGCGCGCGCGATCGCGCACGAGGCGGAGGCCGAGGTGTCGTGGACCAGCGACACGCCGGCCGTGCAGGGCAAGGCGATCCGCGTGCCGATGCCCGGGCGCAACCTGCCCGCCGGTGCGGCGCAGGAAGCGCGCGGGTTCGCCGACAGTTTTGCGCTCAAGCTGCGCCACCACGACGAGGGCCTGCACCGCAAGGGCATGCCGGCCGAACCGCTCGCCCGCGCCGCCTACGACGCGATCGAGCGCGTGCGCTACGAGGCGCTGGGCGAGAACAACTATGCCGGAATGCGCGGCAACCTGGCGGCGGCGACCGACCTGCGCACCCGCTCCGATCCCATCGCGCGGGCGACGGTCGAGGACGAGGTGCCGGTGGCCGCGGCCCTCTCGCTCATGCTGCGCGAGGCACTGACCGGCCAGCCCGTCCCGCCCTCCGCCAGCGCGGCGGTGGACATGCTGCGCGAATCGATCGAGGCGCGCACCGGCGACGATTTCGAACGCCTCGCCACCCTGCTCGACGACCAGCGCGCCTTCCAGCAACTCGGCCTCGACATGCTTCGCCATCTCGAGATGATCGCGACCGACGAGTTCGACGATGCGGGCGACGAGGACATGGACGGCGAGGAGCAGGACGGCTCCGACGAGACCGACTCCGACAATTCCGAGGAGCAGGGCACCGAACAGCGCCCGCAGGAAATGACCGCCGAGCAGGGCGAGGGCGACGAGGACGGGGAGAGCGAAAGCGTGCCCCAGGACCAGGAGATGTCCGAAGGCGAGGTCGGCGACGAGGGCGAGGAGGCGATGATGCCGGTGCGCCCGAACCGCCCGTGGACCGATCTGCCCGAAACCTTCGACTACCAGGTCTACACCGAGGAATTCGACGAAGAGGTCGAGGCGACCGAGCTGTGCGATTACGAGGAGCTGGACCGCCTGCGCGCCTACCTCGACAGCCAGCTCACCGGCCTGCAAGGCGTCGTCACCCGCCTCGCCAACCGGCTTCAGCGCCGGCTGATGGCGCAGCAGAACCGCTCGTGGGACTTCGACCAGGAAGACGGCCTGCTCGATCCCGCCCGGCTCGCCCGCGTGATCGTCAGCCCGGGCCATTCGCTCAGCTACAAGATCGAGCGCGACCAGGAGTTCAAGGACACCGTCGTCACCCTGCTGATCGACAATTCCGGCTCGATGCGCGGGCGGCCGATCTCCATCGCGGCAATCAGCGCGGACATCATGGCCCGCACGCTCGAAAGGTGCGGCGTGAAGGTCGAAATCCTCGGCTTCACCACGCGCGCCTGGAAGGGCGGGCAGAGCCGCGAGAAATGGCTGAACGAAGGAAAGCCCTCGCAGCCCGGCCGCCTCAACGACCTGCGCCACATCATCTACAAGAAGGCCGACGAGCCGATGCGCCGCGCGCGCAAGAGCCTGGGGCTGATGATGCGCGAGGGGCTGCTGAAAGAGAACATCGACGGCGAGGCGCTGATCTGGGCGCACAACAGGATTTTGGCGCGCCCTGAGGATCGCCGCATCCTGATGGTCATCTCAGATGGCGCGCCGGTCGACGACTCCACGCTCAGCGTGAACAACGCCGGTTATCTCGAAACGCACCTGCGCAAGGTGATCGACTGGATCGAGCGCCAGTCCCCCGTCCAGCTCGTCGCCATCGGCATCGGCCACGACGTGACCCGCTATTACAAGCGCGCGGTGACGATCATGGATGTCGAACAGCTCGGCGGCACGATCATCGAGCAGCTGGCGGACCTGTTCGAGGTGGAGTGATGGGCCATCGCCGATCCCAAGAGGACCGGCGATGGAATCTCATCGGATCAACGTCGCAGGCCGCTGCGCGTTTCAAGTTCGGCGATGCGCCTTTCCAGGTACGCCTTTTCCTCGGCCGTGGTGGTCAGGCGGGCGTAGGCAGCTTCGAGCCGCGCGACGTCACCCTGTTCGATCCGCAATTGGGTCTGCGTCGCGGTGGCGAGGCCGCTCCGCGGGATCGCCTGGAGGATCGCGTCGAGGCGCGCGCGGGGAGTGAGGCTGGTGGCGCCGTAGGCCACGTCACCCAACCTCTCGTCGAGCCCATCTAGACGCTCGTCGAGGTCGAGCTTTTCGCTGTCGCTCAGTACCCCGTCGCTGAGGTACGATTTCTCGACCTCGATGACCGCATCGTAATCCAGCTTGAGCCGCGTGCCTTGCGTGCGGCTGACCTTGCGCGCGGTAACTGCGGCGTCGACCCGCTTGCGGAAGTCGAGCCGCCCTTCGGATACTTCGGCAGTCGGCATGGCCATGCTGGCGGGGTAGTTGCCGGTGTTCAGCACCTGCACGAGGACGTTGTAGCGCGCGGTGAGGTCCGAACGCTCCTGGGTCGTAAAGGTGCGATCGCCCGCGTAGCTCGTTTCGAGCTGGGTCAGGGCATAATAGTCCGATTTCAGTCGGGCCGCCGTCGTCTGATTGAGCGATCCGGTGCGGACATTCGTGTCGATTTGCGTTTCGAACTGCGCGCGCTGGTTGCCCAGCGGGGTCTGGCCCGCGTTCCACTGCGCCTCGATCGTCTGCGGAGTGGTGGCGGGGCGGCCGCCCAGGAGAGTGCCGAGGATCGCACCGATGCGTTCCTGGGTGGTCTGCGCCGTTGCCGACGTGCCGGCCAACGCCATGGCAATGGCTGCCGTCGTCAGCAGGATGGGCTTTTTCATGGGAATACCTTCCGGAATGGGAGAAAATTCGCGCTGCTACAGGCGAGTCGGGAGCACAACGCCTTGACCGGCAAACGGTTTCCTTGCCGCAGCAGCCCCGTTCTCACGCGTGCCGGCCTGCCTGGCTCGACTTGACGTCGTATTGGCGGTGCGTATGCCCGCCGCCATGACCGCGCCGCTCCACCTGTTCAACTCGCTCACCCGCGCACTCGAACCCTTCGAACCCGTCCATCCCGGCGAGGCGCGGGTCTATTCGTGCGGGCCGACGGTCTACAACTATCCGCACATCGGCAACATGCGCGCCTATGTCTTCGCCGACGTGCTGGGGCGGACGCTGAGCTGGAAGGGCTACAAGCTCACCCATGTCATCAACATCACCGACGTCGGCCACCTGACCGACGATGCCGACGCGGGCGAGGACAAGCTGGAGAAGGCCGCGGCCGAGCGCGCGCAGTCGATCTGGGACATCGCGAAGCACTATACAGAGGCGTACTGGGCCGACGTGAAGGCGCTCAATATTCGCCAGCCGGCCCAGTGGTCGATCGCCACCGACTACATCGAGCCGATGATCGAGTTCGCCAAGTCCATCGCGCCGGAGCATTGCTACGAACTCGACAGCGGCCTTTACTTCGACGTCTCGACCGTGGCCGAATACGGGCGGCTCGCTCGGGCTAAGACGGATGAGGGCGAGGGCCGGATCGAGGCGGTCGAGGGCAAGCGCAACGCGGCCGACTTCGCCATCTGGCGCAAGACCCCGGCGGGCGAGACGCGGCAGATGGAATGGGACTCGCCCTGGGGCCGCGGTGCGCCGGGCTGGCACCTCGAATGCTCGGTGATGAGCGGCAAGCTGCTGGGCTTTCCGTTCGACATCCATACCGGCGGGATCGACCACCGCGAGATCCACCACCCGAACGAGATCGCCCAGAACCAGGCCTTCTGCCACTCCGACGCGAGCGGGGCGAAGGTGTGGATGCACAACAACTTCCTGGTCGAACGCAGCGGCAAGATGAGCAAGTCGGCGGGCGAGTTCCTGCGGCTCAGGCTGCTGACGGACAGGGGATACCATCCGCTGGCCTATCGCCTGATGTGCCTCCAGGCGCATTACCGCAGCGAGCTCGAGTTCAGCTGGGAAGGGCTGGGCGCTGCACTGACCCGGCTCAAGCGCATGGTGCTCGCTGTCGAGCAGCTCCGCGCCCGGCTGGGCGACGACGCTCCGCTGGCGGCGCCCGAAGGGGGCTGGACGCAAGGCGCGGTGCACGGCGAGATGGACGCGACGCTCCTGCCGCGCCTCGCCGACTTCGACGCCGCGATGAGCGACGATCTCAACACCCCACTGGCGCTGACCGTGCTGGAAGAGGTGCTGACGGCCAAGAAGCTCGACCCGGTCAAGCGCCTCGCGCTGGTGGAGGCGATGGACGCGGTGCTGGGTCTCGGCTTGGCGAGCCTCGCGCGCTCCGACCTTCGCCTTCGCCCATCTGCCGCGAGCATCGAGGAGGCCGCGATCGAGGCGACGCTCGCCCGCCGCAAGGAAGCCCGCGCGGCGAAGGACTTCGCCACCTCCGATGCGCTGCGCGACGAGCTCGCGGCGAGCGGCGTCGAGGTGATGGACGGCGACCCGCTGGGCTGGGAGTGGAAGCTCTGACAACCGAACACATTGTCGCGGTCCTCCCCGCGCACCAGCGCGCAGCGATCGAGCCGCACTTGCCGGCCGAGATCGAGGCGTACTGGTGGCACGATCCCGCGGAGATGGTGGCCCTGGCGCCGCTGGCGCAGATCGGCTGGTTCGACCTTCACGAGAAGCCCCCGGCGCTGGCGGCCATCGCCGCGGCGAGCGACCTGCGCTGGCTGTGCACCACTTATGCCGGTGTCGACTGGATGCCGCTGGGCGACCTTGCCCGGCGCGGCGTCGTCCTGTCGGGCGGGTCGGGCCTCACCGCCAACCAGGTGGCCGAGTACGCGGTCATGGGGATGCTCGCACTGGCCAAGGACCTGCCGGCCATCGTCCGCGCGCAGGACCGCGAGGAGTGGATGACGGAGCCGCAGGGCGAGCGCGACCTGGCGGGCAGCCGTGCGCTGCTGCTGGGGCACGGCGCCATCGGCCAGGCGATCGGCAGGATGCTCGCCGGGTTCGATGTCGCCTGCGAACCGGTGGGCAGCCGCGACACGGGCTGGCGGGACCGGCTGGGCAGCTTCGACTGGATCGTCATGACCCTCCCGGAGACCCCGCAGACCGCCGGGATGATGGGCGCCGCGGAGATCGCCGCGCTGGGCCCGCAGGCGGTGGTCGTGAATTGCGGCCGGGCGGCGACGCTGGATCAGGAAGCGCTGCAGCAGGCGCTTGCCGAGCGGCGCATCGCGGGCGCGGTGCTCGATATCACCGATCCCGAGCCGCTGCCCCCCGGCCACCCGCTATGGTCGCTGCCCAACGTGCTGATCACCATGCACCTCGCCGGCACCCCCACCGCCGCCAGCCGCGCGCGGGCGGCGCAGCGGTTTCTCGAGAACCTGGCGCTATGGCGCGCGGGCCAGCCGCTGGTGGCGCAGGTGGATCTGCAACGAGGCTACTGACCGGCGGCGAAAGGTTACACCAAGTATACACCGGACCAGGCCGCTCATTCCTCGTCGAGCAGCAGCAGTTCGCAGGTGACGGTAAGGCGCGGTTCTGGCGCGAGCGTGTGATCGACCGAAACCATGGCCGCGTCGGCCACGAGTTGCCGGGGTATCGTGAATTCGTGTTCCGGCAGGAAGGCGATGAAGCGCTCGCCCGCGTCGACCGCGTCCACCCCTGCGAAGGTCACCGAAACACGGTGCCGGGTGCCGGCGAAGGTGACGCTGGCCCAGGACTTTTCCTCGTGCGTGGCGATCGAGCCCTGGCCCTCTGCCAACGCCAGCAACTGTTCGCGCAGGCGGGTGGTGGGCGAACGCCGCACCGTGCGCGGCATCTGCAGCTTAGTGTTGATGTGCATCGGGACCTCCGGCATAAGTGTTCATGAAATGTTCTACCCGTCTTTCCGTGGCATCGCGCGGCGTGCGCCCGTTGCGCAGGTCCAGCACGAAGCGTGGATCGCTGACCGCGAGGCGGCCGAAATTGGTTGCTGGCATCCTGGTCTGGCGCAGGAAGACCTCGATCTTACGGATCAGCATGGCGACTCCTTTTCCCCGGCGAATCGATGCCCCGATTCGTCGCGGGCGAAATCCAACTTGTCTAGGAAAAATACTTCGCGTAGGAAGGTTTTCTTAGCGATACAGGGAAGTGTCTCATGAACCCGCGCGACCGCCTGACCGAATTGTCCACCGAAAGGGGGGCCAGCCTTGCCGCGCTGAGCAGGATGATCGGCCGCAATTCCAGCTATTTGCAGCAGTTCGTCACCAAGGGCAGTCCGCGCAAGCTGGAGGAGGAAGACAGGCGGCGACTGGCCGATTTCTTCGGCGTCGGCGAATCGGAACTGGGTGCCCCCGACGACCACGGCGAGCCCCGCGGCGACTACGTGGATATCCCGCGGCTTCCGCTCGAGGCATCGGCAGGTCCGGGTGCGGCCGCGGCACAGGAAATTTCCTTCGACGCCTTCCGCTTCAGCCGCCGCTGGCTGCGCGAACAGGGGCTGGAGCCGGGCAAGCTGTCGGCCATTCGCGTCATGGGCGATTCGATGGATCCCGTGCTGCACGATGGCGACGAGATCCTGGTCGACACCCGCGAGCAGCGATTTCGCGACGGCATCCACGTGGTTCGCCTGGACGATACCCTGCTGGTCAAACGCATCGCTTCGCAGGGCGGGGGGCGCTTTGCCCTGCTCAGCCAGAACCTGGCTTACCCCCCCGTGACAGTTGCGGCGGCCGATCTGCAGATCGTCGGCCGCGTGGTGTGGAAAGGCGGCAGGCTCTAAACCCTTTCCGCCGCTCCCGGCTTCCAATCGGGTCAAGAACTGCCGTCGATGCGGGTCTGGCCGCACCTGCAGGCGCCCGATAGTCTCCCGGCAACAAGCACATGGGAGGATGGCGATGGCTTACCGAGTGATGGCCCTGGCGCTGCTGGCGCTCGTGCCGGCCGAAGCGCAGGCGCAGGCGGCGCGCGAATCGCTCGCCCAGCGGGTCGAACGGCTGGAGGACGAAAGCACGATTCGCACCCGGCTGATCGAGTACGGCAAGTTCCTCGACGCCAAGGACTACCATGCCTACGCCGCGCTCTTTGCCGAGGACGGCGTGTGGCACGGCGGGTTCGGCAGTTTCACCGGCCCCGCGGCGATCGAGGCGATGCTCACGGCCAATCTCGGCGCGCCGGAGCCGGGGTTCGTCAACACCAGCAACTTCCACATGCTGACCAATCCGCTGATCCGCATTCAGGGCGACCGCGCGCAGGTCGAATCGAAGTACCTGTTCTGGAACGCCACGGCAGAGAACCGGCCCAATCCGCTGCTGGCCGGGCGCTATGTCGACGAATTCGTGAAGCGCGGCGGCGAATGGAAGATCGCGCGGCGCACGACCTGGGGGCAGATTCCCTTCCGCGATCCCAACGCACCGGCCGCGCCGGGGGGCGGACCGGCGGCCGCCGCACCGGCCCTGTCGCTGGAGCAGAGGCTGCACCGGGCCGAAAGCGTCCTCGCTATCCAGCGCATCATCGTGGATTATTCCGACCGCATCGACCGGCAGGATTTCGACGCCTACGCCGATCTCTTCACGCCGGACGGCGTATGGCAGAACGGTCCGACGGTCCGGCGCGGACGGGCCGAGATCAAGGCCATGCTGACCGGCCTGTTCGGCACGCCGCCCGCCGGCTTCGTCAACCGCGACAGTTATCACCTGGTGTCCAACCCGCAGGTTGATATCGCGCCCGACGGCAACCACGCCACGGCCCGGAGCCGCCACCTGCTGGTCATGCGCGGCGAGGGCGGGGCGCCCACGCCCATGCTCGCCGGGTTCTACGAGGACGAGCTGGTCCGGCTCGACGGCGCGTGGAAGATCGCCAAACGGGTCGACAACCCTGTCATGCCCACGGCCGAGGAGTGGATGAAGGTCATCCGTGCGCGCAACGCCGCGCGCTAGCGGCATCTTGCGCCGGGCCGGCCGCGCGTCCACCTAGCGCCGCATGACTGTTGAATCCCCGATCCGTGCCGCGATCATTCCGGTGACGCCGTTCGTGCAGAACTGCTCGCTCGTCTGGTGCACGAAGACGATGCGCGGCGCGCTGGTCGATCCCGGCGGCGACCTCGACAAGCTGAAGGACGGCGCGGCCCGGGCGGGGGTGACGCTGGAAAAGATCCTGCTGACCCACGGCCATGCCGACCACTGCGGCCAGGCCGGGATGCTTGCCGAGGAACTGGATCTGCCGATCGAAGGCCCGCACGAGGCCGACCGGTTCTGGATCAGCCGGCTCGACGAAGACGGCCCGCGCTTCGGCATCCAGACCGCCGTGTTCGAACCAACCCGCTGGCTTAGCGACGGCGATACCGTCAGCTTCGGCGAGGTCGAGCTGGAGGTCATCCACTGCCCCGGCCATACGCCGGGCCACGTGGTATTCTTCCACCGGCCCAGCAGCTTCGCCTTCGTGGGCGACGTGCTGTTCGAAGGATCCATCGGGCGGACCGATTTTCCGATGGGCAACCACCAGGACCTGCTCGATTCGATCACGCAGAAGCTCTGGCCGCTGGGCGACGGGGTGACCTTCGTTCCCGGGCACGGCAATCCTTCGACCTTCGGCCGCGAGCGTCAGCACAACCCCTATGTCGGCGACACGGCGATGGCGGCCGCGCGCTAGGCGACGCCTGCCGCGATCAGCGCGGCATAGATGCCGAGACCGACAAGGGCGAGCATGGTGACGGCTATGCCGACACCGCGCTTCCAGTCCCCCACCTCATCGTCCATTCCGAACGCGTGGAGCACGCGGGCCACGATGTAGGCGCCCGCGACGAAGGCCAGCCACGGCGCGCCCCGGCCCGACAGCTCGATCGCGCCGATCAGCAGCAGGACGAAGGGGGTGTACTCGACATAGTTGAGCTGCGCTCGCATCCGCCGCCCCAGCAGCGCGTTGCCGCCATCGCCGTGCGATATCCTTTCCTTTACCCGCACGCGGCCCACCCGAATGCCGAGCCACATCGCCATGATCGCCGCGGCGGCGAACATGCTCAGCGTCACCGGAAGTATCATCGATCATCCCCCTCGCATCTGGACCGGGCGCGAGAGTGGCGCCACGCCGCTTGCAAGGCCAGCGAAAATCGGTATAGCGCGCGCCTTCACCGCATCGGCCGGCCGCTTCCCGCGCGCTTGCGCAGGTGTGGGGCTTGCCCTAGGGCGGACCGCGAAAATTGCAATTTACGAGATCAAGGAACAGGTGACGCCATGGCTGTCCCCAAAAGAAAAGTATCGCCGCACCGCCGGGGCAACCGTCGCTCCCACGACTCGCTGAGGGTCGAGGCTTTCCACGAGTGCGGCAACTGCGGCGAACTCAAGCGCCCGCACAACATGTGCTCCGCCTGCGGCCACTACAACGGCCGCCTGATCCTGGAGCCGAAGGGGCTCTGAGCCTCTTTAACCGGAAGGATCCGTTCGCATGAGTCTGCCGCGTATCGCCGTTGACGCGATGGGCGGGGATGAAGGCGTGCGCACGATGATCTCCGGCGCGGCCCTGGCCCGCCGTCGGCACGACAAGTTCAAGTTCCTCCTCGTGGGCGACCGCGCGCGCATCGAACGCGCGCTGGAAGCCCATCCCAACATGCGCGAAGCGAGCGAGATCCTCCACTGCGAGGATGTGGTGGGCGGCGACGAGAAGCCGACCCAGGCGCTGCGCCGCGCCAAGACCACCAGCATGGGCCTGGCCATCCAGGCGGTGAAGAACGGCGATGCCGGGGCGGCCGTCAGCGCCGGCAACACCGGTGCGCTGATGGCAATGAGCAAGCTCGCCCTGCGCACCATGCCGGGGATCGATCGGCCCGCGCTTGCCGCCCTGATGCCCTCGCTCGGCGATACCGACGTCGTCATGCTCGATCTGGGCGCCAACACAGATTGCGACGCGCGCAACCTGGTGCAGTTCGCGATCATGGGCGCTGCCTACGCGCGCATCGTCAACGGGCAGGACAGCCCGCGTGTGCGGCTGCTCAACATCGGCACCGAAGATACCAAGGGCACCGGCGAAGTGCAGCAGGCCGCCGCGCAGCTACGGGCCGCGACCGGACTTGCGATGAGTTTCGAAGGCTTCGTCGAAGCCGACAAGATCAACCGCGGCGAGACCGACGTGGTCGTGTGCGACGGTTTTTCCGGCAATATCGCCCTAAAGGCGATCGAGGGCGCTGCGCGCTTCGTGACCGACCTGTTGCGTTCCGCCTTCACCAGCTCGCTTCGCTCGAAGATCGGCTTCCTGGTCTCCCGCCCGGCGACCGAGCTGTTGCGCCATCATCTCGATCCGAACAATCACAACGGTGCGGTGTTTCTCGGCCTCAACGGGGTGGTCGTGAAGTCACACGGCAGCGCGACGGCCAAGGGCGTGGCCAACGCCGTCGACGTGGCGGCGCGCCTGCTGGAAGAGAGCCTGACCGAACGCATCGCCGCGGACCTGGCCGAGCTCGGCAGCGAAACGATGCGCACCACAAAGGGTGGCGCGACCAGGTGATCCGTTCGGTCTTCATGGGCTCGGGATCTGCCTTGCCGAAGCGGCTCGTCACCAACGACGAACTGGCCGCGCAGGTCGACACCAGCGACGAATGGATCCGCGAGCGGACCGGGATCACGCAGCGCTATATCGCCGGCGACGGGGAAACCACGGCTACCCTGGCGACCGACGCGGCGCGCGCGGCGCTGGAGAATGCCGGCGTCGACGCGTCCGAAGTCGACCTGATCGTCCTGGCCACCGCCACGCCGGACCAGACCTTTCCCGCAACCGCGACAAAGGTCCAGCAGGCGCTCGGCTGCAACGGCGGCGCGGCGTTCGATGTCGCGGCGGTCTGTTCGGGCTTTCTCTATGCGCTGGGCACAGCGGACTCGATGATCCGCACCGGCATGGCCCGGTGCGCGCTGGTGATCGGGGCGGAAACGTTCAGCCGCATCCTCGACTGGGAAGACCGCGCGACCTGCGTGCTGTTCGGCGACGGGGCGGGGGCGATCGTGCTGACGGCGCAGGACGTGCCGGAAGAGGGGCCGGGGGTACTCGCCACCCGCCTGCATGCCGATGGCGCCCACAACGCGCTGCTGTTCGTCGACGGCGGCCCGTCCACGACCGGGACGGTGGGCAAGCTGCGCATGCAGGGCCGCGAGGTGTTCCGCCACGCCGTCACCAACCTGGCCGAGGTGCTGGGCGAAGTGATGGAAGCCGCGGGCATGAGCGCCGACAAGATCGACTGGGTCGTGCCCCATCAGGCCAACCGGCGGATCCTCGACGCGACGGCCAAGAAGCTCGGCCTGAGCGTCGAGAAGATCGTCGTCACGGTCGACCGGCATGCCAACACCTCGGCCGCATCCGTGCCGCTCGCGTTCGACGAGGCCTGGCGCGACGGGCGCCTGAAGCGCGGCGATCTCGTCGTGCTCGAAGCGATGGGCGGCGGCTTCACCTGGGGTGCGAGCCTCCTAAGGCTGTGAATGGCTTTGCCCGAATGGGGCGGTAAGCTTGCGTAACCCCTGTAATTTGTTAGGGTGCCGTGGGGTCGGTACTGGGAGTTCAGCAGCATATGATGCGATCGGTGGGCACTCTCACTCGCGCCGACCTTGCGGAGACGATCAACCGCAAGATGGGCTTCTCTCGCGCCGAGAGCCTGGACATGGTCGAGAAGATTCTCGGCAAGATGTGCGAAGCTCTGGCCGATGGTCAGAACGTCAAGATTTCGGGCTTCGGCAGCTTCATCCTGCGCGACAAGCGCGAGCGGGTCGGCCGCAATCCGAAGACCGGCGTCGAAGTGCCGATCACGCCGCGCCGCGTGCTGACATTCCGCGCCAGCCAGAAACTGAAGAGCCGGATCGCCGGCTGATGCCGTTGCCGCCCGCTTTCGAAGACGGGAAGGATGACGGCGCGATGCGCACGATCGGCGAAGTCGCCGCGGCGCTCGGCATCAAGCAGCACGTCCTGCGTTACTGGGAGCAGCAGTTCCCGATGCTGCGGCCGCTCAAGCGCAGTGGCGGCCGCCGCCTCTATCGGCCCGAGGATGTGGCATTAGTCGGCGACATAGACCGGCTGGTGAACCGCGAAGGCTATACCCTCAAAGGGGCGCGCCAGGCGCTGGAAATGAACAGGGCGCCGGACCCTGTCGATCTGCCGCCGCCGCAGGCCATTCCGGCAAGTGCGGACATGCTGACCCAGCTGCGTGCGATCCGCGATCGCCTCGCCCGCGCGCTCGAGGCGGCGTAGCAGCCCGAAAGGGCTGCCTTCAGCCTGAATTGGCCGCGTAGGGCTGGAAGTCGGGCCGCTGGACGGCACCGTAATCGGTTTCCGGCGGCGTTTCGCGCACGTGGATAAAAGGCACCCAGAGGTCGCCGAAGGCTGCCTTTTCATACCACACGTCAACCACGTCGAACGAACCCCACGATCCGTCGGGCCCCTGCAGGCGCAGGCCTTCGCCGATCCGCGGCACCACCAGGAACTTGAGCTTGCTCTGCGACTGGTGTGTCTCGTTCTGGACTTCGATCTCGATCAAGTCGTTGCCTCGCCTTCGGAAACTCGGCCTTAACCGCGAATGCTTGCGGAAATGCAAACGCGCGGGCGGCTTTTGTCCTAGGCCACGCGCTCGGGTCCGAGCTCGGGGTCGAGATCGCGCGGACGGGCGAAATGGACCAGCCGGCCGCAACCGGCGGCGAGCTCTGCCCAGCGGTCTATGTCGAGTTCGAGGACGGCGAGCGCGGCGGTGGGAAACTTCTTCCCCGCTTCGGTCAGAAGGTCACTGTCCTGATCGGGATCGACCAGTTCGAACACCAGTTCCTGCAGGCCCGGGTTGTGCGCCGCCACCAGCAGGCTTTGCGCGTCGCCGGCACACTCGCGGATGACCGACATCAGCGTGATTGCGTCCGCCAGGTACAGGCGGTCGTCGTAATAAGGCCGCACGTCGATTGCGGTGCCTTCCAGGGTCCGCTTGACCCGCGCCGCTGGGCTGGCGAGCGCGGCATCGCAGTGCCAGCCAATGGCGCGCAGATGGGCGCCGATCGCTTCCGCCCCGCGGCGCCCGCGGTCATTGAGGCCGCGGTCGAAGTCGCGCAGCGTCATGTCGTCCCAGTCGGACTTCGCATGGCGCAGGAGCGTGAGGCGCTTCACGGGGCTTGGCGATCCTGTTCGATTTCCGCGGCAATCGGAACCGCGACAGAAACACCGCCCGAGAGCCGCTGTAAAGCTTCATCCAGTGTGCAGCGGACGACCGGCGTTCCCTTCGGGAAGGCGGAAAGAAGCCTGCTCGGGAAGGCGGACGAGAGCACGACGAAGTGGCCGCGATCGTCCTTGTTGCGGATCAAGCGGCCGAACGCCTGCGCCAGGCGCGAACGGATGATGGCATCGTCGTGGGCCGATCCGCCATTGGCTGCGCGGCGGGCGCGGTGGAGGATGCTGGGCTTGGGCCAGGGGACCTGTTCCATCACCACGCAGCGCAGCGACTGGCCCGGCACGTCGACCCCGTCGCGCAAGGCGTCGGTACCCAGCAGGCTGGAGCGCGGATCGTCGCGGAAGATGTCGACAAGCGTGCCGGTGTCGATCGGATCGACGTGCTGGGCGTACAGCGGCAAGCCTTCGCGGGCCAAGCGGTCGGCGATGCGGCCGTGCACGGCGCGCAGGCGGCGGATGGCGGTGAACAGTCCCAGCACACCCCCGTTCGACGCCTCGATGATCCGCGCATAGGCGCCGGCGAGCGCAGCCAGATCGCCTTTCTTCACGTCGGTAACGATGAGTACTTCGGCGTTGGCGGCATAATCGAACGGACTGTCCGCCACGGTCAGCAGCGGCTGGACCTCGATGTGCGGCGCGCCCGACCGCGCCACGGCCCCCGCCCAGTCGGGACCTTCGGCGCCCAGGGAACACAGCGTCGCGCTGGTCAGCATCACGCCGTGCGCCGGGGCGAGCACGACCTGCGCGAACGGCTTCATCGGGTCGAGGAAGCGGCGATGGATGCCGATGTCGAACTCGCGCGCGTCCGAACGTTCGACCGCCAGCCAGTCGACGAAATCGGGATCGGCCGGTCCGCCCAGCCGGTCGAGCAGGGCCTCCCATGCCGCCAGCGTATCGGCCCGCCAGCCGAGCGAATGGCGTGCGCCCTCGATCCGCGCGCGCCCCTGCGCGTCGAGCCAGTCGGGCGCATCCTCGATCAGGGCTTCCAGCCGCAGACCCAGTTTGAGCAACGGACGGCGGATCTCGCCCAGCGCGCCGGCGGCCTGCTGCGCCAGCTCGACGAAATTGCCGTCGAGCTGCGCGGCCTCGGTCTCGATGCCGTAGCCCATTTCCTGCCCGCCGCTCTCGTCGCGCGCATATGTCAGGGCGCGCACGGCGCCGAGCAGCGCCTCGATTTCGCCCGAGGGGGCCCCTTCGGCGATCCGCTGCAACCATCCGTCGGAGGGCAGGGCCTCGGCCGCGTCGATCGCCTGGTGGACCGCCTTGCCGCCTTCTTCGTCATAGGATGCGACATCGGCCAGGCGGGCGGCCAGTCCCCGCCGGCGGCCCTTCGAGCCGCGTTCGGGCCCTTTGATCCAGCGCTTGAGCTCGATCGCCTCCTGCCCGGTCAGCGCGGCGGCGAAGGTGCTGTCGGCCGCGTCGAACACATGGTGTCCCTCGTCGAAAACGATGCGGGTCGGCCTCTGCGCATGATCGCGGCCGCGCGCGGCGTTGACCATGACGAGCGCGTGGTTGGCGATCACGAGATCGGCCTCCGCGCTGGCCCGCGCGGCGCGTTCGATGAAGCACTTCCGGTAATGCGGACAGCCGGCATAGACGCACTCGCCGCGCTGATCGGTCAGGCTGCGGATCGCGCGGTTGCGGAACAGCGTGCCGAGCCAGCCGGGCAGATCGCCGCCGACCATGTCGCCGTCCTGCGTGTAGGCGGCCCAGCGCGCCACCAGATGCGCCAGAACCGCCGCCCGGCCGCCGAAACCGCCCTGCAGCGCGTCTTCCAGGTTGAGCAGGCAGAGATAGTTTTCCCGCCCCTTGCGCACGACCACCGGCTTGCTGCCGTCGGAACGCTCGGCCGGCCAGGCGCGTGCGCTCTCGCGGCGCAGTTGCCGCTGCAGGTTCTTGGTAAAGGTGCTGACCCAGACGGTCCCCTGCGATTTCTCCGCCCAGAGCGAGGCCGGGGCAAGATAGCCCAGCGTCTTGCCGATGCCTGTGCCCGCCTGGGCCAGCAGCAGGTGCGGCAGTTTTCGCCGGTCGCGCGGGGCGAAGATGCGGCCCGCTTCGCGCGAATAGCTGTTCTGCCCCTCGCGCCGTTCGGCGCCTTCGCCGGTCAGGCGGGCGAGGCGGGCCTCGATCTCGAACTCGTCGATTGCGACCTGCGCGGGCTGCGGACGTTCGGCCGTCTCCTCCCATTCGGGCAGGCGGCTGAAGAGCCACTTTTCGGCCTGTTGCGGCTGCTTGACGTAAGGCGCGAGGACATTGGCCCAGGGCCATCGCAAGCGCGCCAGCGATTGCAGAGCGGACCAGGCGCCCTCGCGCTCCGGCCAATCGTCGGCCTGGCACTGCTCCAGTAGCGCCGCCGCCGCTCGCTGGAGAAATGAGGGCACGTCGGAGTCGCTCGCCGGCTCCTGCAATCCCAGCGCGTGAGCAACGCCCTTGGGCGTGGGGACGACGACGCGCGCGGGGCGCACGAATGCATAGAGCTCCAGCAGGTCTAGTCCGGACAGGTCGGGATAGCCCAGCCTCGAGGCGACCAGCGGCGCATTGAGCAGCAGGATCGGCGTATCCGCCGCGGCCATGATGGCCTCGCCCTTCGAGCACCCGCGGGTCGCTCCGTTGCCGTCCCGCAGCCAGGTGCCCGCATGGCTGGCGTGAAGTGCGGGAAGGGCGAGAGAGTTCATGCCGAGAACCCTGGCCGTGGCGGAACGAAAAGTAAACGGAGCACCTCCGAATTGGTCCGGAGCGGCAGTTCCGTCCCTCCGCTCGTCGCACGGAAAAATCGGATGGCCGGATTTCCCGCAGAGTATTCTCCTGCGAAATCAACGCAATGGGAGATTCCTGAACGCCGGATAAAGGAACGCCGTGTCGCACATCGCAGTTTTACCGGGACTATGCGAAACACTATCCACTTCTCCGCCAGCGCCACTGCCGCGATTGCCGCTGCCCTCGCGCTCTCTGCCACCCCCGCCTTTGCGCAGGACGCCTCAAGCGCCCCGCTTGACGGCCCGATCGTGAATGTGCCCACGACGGCGAGCCCGTCGGTTTCGCAGCCGGCCGCCCAGCCGACGATCGTCCTGCCGGACGTTTCGACAACCTCGGCCCCGGCCCCGGCGACGACCGTCACGCAGCCGCAGACTACCACCACCACGCCCGCTCCGCGCGCTGCAACCACCACGACGACGACGCCGCGTACGGCCACCACTTCGAACGCTGCCCCGGCGGCGCGTGAAACCCGGACTCAGGCCGCCACCCCGGCTCCCGTCCGCTCGACTGCTGCGACCAATATCGCGGCCCCCGCCGCCGCGACCGCCGCTCCCGTGATCGCCAGCGAGACGGTCAGCGAGCCTGCCACGGCGTTCGAGCCCGTCGCCGCCGCGCCAGTCGAGAGCGAGGTCGCGCCCACTCCCGAGCAGACCTCCGATGTGACCGGCATCCTGGCGCTGGCCCTCATGGGCCTCGTGGGCGCCGGCCTGGCGGGCTTCGCGCTGCTCGCGTTCCGTCGCAAGCCGAAGAAGGCCTATCGCGCCGCTCCGGCGATCGAGCGTCCGATCGTGCGCGAACCGGTTGAGCCCGCGCTCGCCGCCAGCCCGGTCATTACCGGCAGTGCGGTGGCGGCTGCGCCCGCTTCCGCCGCCCTTTATCGCCAGGAGAGCGCGCCCGCCGCGGTTCTGGACAGCAACGGCGCTGCGGTTCCGCTGCCCAGCCAGATGCCGGAAAGCTTCGAGGAACGCGATACGCTGCTCAAGCGGATGGTGGCGGCGCGCCCGGACCGGGCTAACCCATTCACCTCGTACAAGGCGCGTGTTCACCGTGCGCGCCTGATCCTTCAGTCGCTCGGCCGCAAGTTCGAGAATTCCCGGCCGTGGATCGACCTCAGCGAGTACCCGCGCAACTGGCCGGCTCTCGCTCGCAGTCCGCGTTACCAGACGGCGTAGTCCACCCTCCCGCTACGCCGGACATGGAAGGGCGGCCCCATGCGGGCCGCCCTTTTCGTGTGTCCGCCGGTCAACTCTTGCGAGCGACGCAGGACCAGTTGGCGGCGACATTCGCATCGCCGCTGCCCTTGTAGTGCGCGACCTTGGGAAAGGCGCAATGGGGGCGGGACAGGGTGCGATCGTCCCTCGTCGCAAGGATGACGTCCGGCGCCTTGCCCGTGGAATCCCAGGCCTCGATCGTCGACAGCAGCGGCAGCACGTCCGCGCCGTTTCCGCCGCGGCAATGACCGACCCCGGGCGCGAGGAAATGGCGCATCTGGCTGGCCGCCCTGGGACTGCGAGCGAGCACGGCGTGGGCATAGTCGTTGGTGCCTACCGGGCTTGGCCCGGCATCGCTTTCTCCGTGCCACATCAGCAGTTTGCCGCCGCGATTGAAGAACGGTGTGAGGTTGGGATCCTTGGCTTCGTAGAGCGCGGCGAAGGGATGGGCGCGGACCGCCGGAACGTCGGTCTGCGGCGAGAAGTCCGCCCAGTCGACGCTGCGTCCCGGGAAGATAACCGGGCCCAGGCCGATCAGCCCGCCGCCCTGTGTCGGATCGTTGCCCTTGCCGTCGGTCGCGGCGAAGAACGGCCAGGTGGTTTCGCCGCCCCGGCTCATCGGCAGCAGCGCCCACTGGCCGTCGGGCGAGCGGATGCCGTCGTAAAGAGTGCGCAGTGCGCCGACCTGCGCGGCGCTGAGGCACTGGTCGGTCTTGCCGCCGGCGCACTGGATCGTGGCCGGATCCCACTTGCACTGACGCGGATCGTTGATGAGGCCGTCCTTCAACCCGTCATCGGCGTCGCAGGCGGCGAGGGCGGCGCTTTCGGCAAGTTTGAGGTCGCCGGCGGAGAACCCCCCGCCTTTGGTGAAGACGTTGGTGCGCAGGACCGAACTCGTCTGCACCTGCAGCGTGTAGACCGGCGCGCCGGCCACGATGACGTCGTAGTCGGCGGGATAGCGCTGCGCTTCCATCAGGCCCATCCGGCCCCCGGTCGAGCAGCCGACGTAGTAGGCGCGGTCGACCTTGTTGCCGTAATAGGCAGGCGCGACCCTTTTGCCCGCGACGGTCATTTCGTGGATCGCGCGGTGGCTGAAATCGGCGGTCTTCACAGGGTCTTGTGCCCAGGAGTTGTCCCACACGTTGCCGATCGGATGGCCGCCGTCGGTCGACATCGTGGCGTAACCTTTGCCCAGCGCCTCGGCCACGGTCTGCACGGCGACGTTGCCGATCCAGCCGCCGCCGCCCACGCCGTAGACCTTGCCGTTCCACTGGGCAGGGAGGCGGTAGACCACCCCGATGTTCGATCCGGCGACCGGCTGGAGGGTGCCGGTGACCTCGCAAAACGCCGGAATCGCGTCCTTCTGCGCAACCCAGCTCGACCTTGCGCCGACCAGGCCCAGAGAGGACGCATCAAAAGCGGCGCACTTTTCGGCGGCTGCGAGCGACGTGGGCGCCGAGCTTTGCGTGGCGCAGCCACTGGCGAGCAGAGCGAATGTGAAGAGTGCGATATAACGCATTGAAATCTCCTGCTCAGGTGATGAATTTTGTACGACTGTGGACTTCGACCTGACGCCATCTGCGAATGAAGCGCTCGATTTGGTGTCCCGCCGCCGTTTCGCGTAACAGGACGGCCGGGAAAACCGGCCGAGCACCATTGGGCGAGCAGCGCGCGCGCCGGCCGGGAAACGGCGGCGCGTCGCGGCGAGCCGGGCGAGCAATGGCCATGCGTTTCCTCTCCCCCAGGAAATCGTTCGTGCGCTTCATCTGCCAGAGCGGCGGCAAGACGCAACCGCTTTGCTTGGCCCGATCCCACCTCGCCGGCCCGAAGCGTGCTGTCCGGGCCTTCCTTCGCGCTTGCAACATGGGCGGCCTTGGGCGAAGGCGCGCAGGCAATGACCGACGCTCAAATCCCCGAGGGGCTGCTCGAAGCTGCCCGCGTGTCCAAGGCCTGGCCGTTCCAGGAGGCGATGAAGCTGGTCAAGCGCTTTCCCGACGGCAAGACCGCCAGGGACGGTTCGCCCGAAGCGATCGTTTTCGAGACCGGCTACGGCCCCAGTGGCCTGCCGCATATCGGCACCTTCCAGGAGGTGCTGCGCACGACGCTGGTGCGCCGCGCGTTCGAGATCGTCTCCGGCGGCGCGCCGACCCGTTTGATCGCCTTTTCCGACGACATGGACGGGCTGCGCAAGGTGCCCGACAACGTCCCCAACCAGGCGCTGATGCAGGCCAACCTCGGCAAGCCGCTGAGCCGCATTCCCGACCCGTTCGGTGCCGGGTTCGACAGCTTCGCCGCGCACAACAACGCGATGCTTCGCGACTTCCTCGACCGCTACGGCTTCGACTACGAGTTCGTCGCGGCGAGCGAGCGATATAATTCGGGCGCGTTCGACAGTGCGCTGGCGCAAGTCCTGCGAACCTACGACCGCATCATGGACATCATGCTGCCCACTCTTCGGGCCGAGCGGGCGGCGACCTATTCGCCGGTCCTGCCGATCAGCGAAAAGAGCGGCGTGGTGCTGCAGGTCCCGGTCGAAGTGATCGATGCCGATGCCGGCATCGTGCGCTTCGAGGACGATGGGAAGATGGTCGAGCAGACCGTCTTCGGCGGGCGGGCCAAGCTGCAGTGGAAGGTCGACTGGGCTATGCGCTGGTATGCGCTGGGCGTCGATTACGAGATGTGCGGCAAGGACCTGACCGACAGCGTGACCCAGTCGGGCCGTATCGTGCGCGCGCTGGGCGGGCGCATGCCCGAGAACATGATCTACGAGCTGTTCCTCGACGAGAACGGCGAGAAGATCTCCAAGTCGAAGGGCAACGGCCTGACGATCGAGGAATGGCTGCGCTACGGCAGCGAGGAGAGCCTCGGGCTCTATCTCTACCGCGAGCCCAAGAGCGCCAAGAGCCTGCACGCCGGGATCGTGCCCAGGACGGTCGATGAGTACTGGCAGTTTCGCGCCAAGATACCGGAGCAGCCGATCGAACAGCAACTGGGCAACCCGGTGTGGCATCTGCTGCGCGCCAACGGTTACGCGGGCGGGGACGGCGACACGCTGCCGGTGACCTATGCATTGCTGCTCAACTTGGTCGGCGTGCTGGGCGCCGATGCCACGGCGGAACAGGTCTGGTCGTACCTGGGCAACTACATCCACGATGCCGATCCGGCGAACCACCCCGATCTCGACGCGCTGGTCGGCCGGGCACTGGCCTACAACCGCGACTTCGTCGCCCCGACGCTGAGGAAGCGCGCGCCCGCGGCGAACGAGGCTGCGGCGCTGCGGGCGCTCGACGCCTATCTCGCCGCTGCCCCGGCAGACGCTTCGGCGGAGGATCTGCAGACCGAGGTCTACGAGATCGGCAAGCGCGAGGAATTTGGCTTCGCCTCCCTACGCGACTGGTTCAAGGCGCAGTACGAGACGCTGCTGGGTTCACCCCAGGGGCCGCGCATGGGCAGCTTCATCGCGCTCTATGGTGTGGCCAACACCCGCCGCCTGATCGCCGACGCGCTGGCGCGTCAGGCGAGCTGACGGGTCGGCCCACAGCGATACCAGCGCGTCACCACGTACTTGCTGCCCGCGCCGAGCGGGTTGCCGGCGTGGATGGTGAAGGGGTTGGGGACGCCCTCGCGGTCGGCGTTGTTCCACGCCAGCAGGGTCCCGCGGCGCGGCGCCACGGCCATGTCCAGGCGGGGAAAGTCGGTCTCGCCGCCGTGATCGACCGAATTGAGATAGACCATCGCGGTGATCGAGCGCTGGCCGCCGTTGTCCTGCTCGATGCGCCAGCCGGGCGTGCCTTGCGGAAACCAGTCGGTGTGCGGCTTGAACTGCTGCCCGGCGGTGTAGCGCTGGCCCTGCAGCGCTTCGCCATGACTGCAATCGAGGCCGAGCAACCGGTCGATCCGGCGCTGGACCTTGCGCACCAGGGCCTCGCGCGGGTGCAGCGGGGCCGAGCTCGAGGTGCGGAAGTCCGGGTCCTCGCTGGCGCTATAGGTCCGGCTGGGCACCGCGACCGCATCGATCATCGCAATCAGCGCCGCGCATTCCTCCAAGTCGAGGAAGTTCGCCATCGCCCAGGCTTCCGCTTCGTCGCAAGGCAGCAACTGCACCGCCTTGTTCGCCGCAAGGCGCCGCCGCACCCGCTCGCCGATCGTGCGCAGGCGCGCCCTGTCGGGATGGTCGGGTTCGGGCGCGAGATGCGGTACCGCGACGGCCAAGCCGTCAGCCCCAGCGCCGCGTGCGATACCAGCGGGTGATGACGTATTTTACCCCGGCGGTGACCTTGGTCCCGGTGTGCATGGTGAATTCGTTCGGCACGCCCTCGATATCGGCGTTGTTCCAGATCAGCAGGACCCCGGCCTTGGGGGCGATCGACAGACCGAGCTTGGTGAAGTCGGTCGAACCGCCGCCCTCCACGTCGTTGAGGTAGACCATCGCCGTCCAGCTGCGTTGCCCGCCGTTGTTCTTCTCGCGCTCCCAGTACTGCGCCTCGGTCCAGAACCAGTCGTTGTGCGGCTGAAATTGCTGGCCGGGGAGATAGCGCTGGCCCTGGATCGTCTCACCCCAGCGGCCGTCGATATCGAGCAGGTCGTCGATCCGCCGGCTGATCTTGCGCACGAAGGGATCCTGCGGGTCGACGTCGCCCGAATAGCTGGTGCGGTATTCGGTCCCGTAGTTGAGGTCGAACACCGCGCTGGGCCTCGCGACCTTGTCGATCAGGCCGATCATGCGGGTGCATTCCTCGGCGCTCATGAAGTCGCCCACCGCGTAGAGCTCGGCGTTTTCCTGGGTGACGGTGTAGACGCCAGGGTTGGCTTCGAGCCGCTGGCGCACCTGTCGCCCGAGTTTGCGCAGCGCGGCCTGGTCGGGGACGGTTCTGGCGGCTTGCGCGGTCGTGATCGTGCCGGTCATGGCGCCGACCTATGCAAAGCGCGGCCCGGGATGCAAGTCTGGGTCGACGAACCGCGCGCAAAAGCCCCCCTCGCCCTGAGACGAGAGGGGCTCCGCCCCCGTCGGTCCACTCTTCCGACGGAAACTCGTGCTAGGAAATCACCAGAAGAAGTCGTGAATCACGTCGACCACCTGGCCGCTGTACTGGTCCACCAGCAGCGCATCGTCGTAATAACGGACCCAGCGATAGGGGCCGTAGACTTCCGGCAGGCGGTACTGCCACGGATCGTTGATCCAGTACCGCTGGCCGTAGAACAGGCTGTCGAGAAAGACCCCGATGCTCAGCCGGCGATAGTTGTAGTTCCGGTACGGCGCGTAATACGAGCCCAGGCGGAAGACCGTGCGGTTGCTGTTGCGGTACGACTGCCAGTTGTAGCGGTTGTTGTCGCGCCAGCGACGGTCCCACTGCCGGTCGTTGCGGTTGCTGTCGCGCCAGCCGTCGCGATAGGCCTGCTGGTTCTGGCGATAGTCCTGCCGCCGGTCCTGGCGGTTATCGTATTGCCGTCCGTCACGCCAACCTTCGCGGTAGGTGCCGTTGCGGTCGCGGTTGGCATAGGTGCCGTTGCGCTGCCAGTCGCGCGACGCAGTGCTGCCGTCGCGGGTGCCGTTCCAGCCACGCTGCTGCCGGGCCTGCGCTTGAGCCTGGGCCTGGGCCTGAGCCTGCTGCTGCTGGCGCTG
Source organism: Tsuneonella sp. HG222 (assembly GCF_053819185.1). Lineage (NCBI taxonomy): Bacteria > Pseudomonadati > Pseudomonadota > Alphaproteobacteria > Sphingomonadales > Erythrobacteraceae > Tsuneonella > Tsuneonella sp. HG222. The sequence goes on from NZ_JBSOQZ010000001.1 coordinate 1,049,826, forward strand.
CGCGCGGATCTGGGCCTGGGCCTGGGTTTGCGCTTGAGCCTGAGCCTGTCCCGCACCGTTCCAGTCGCCGCCGCCGCGGTTCCAATCCCGGCCGCTGCGCTGCTGCCCGGTGTCGGACCGGCGCTGCGACTGGTTCCAGTCGCGTCCCGAACGATCGCCGCGATTGGCGTCGCGCCCGGCGTTCTGCTGGGCGACCTGCGGCTGCGGCTGGCGCTGTGGCTGTGGCTGCGCCCACTGGCGCTGCGGCTGCGGAGCGATGCGGACTTCCTGCGGCGCCTGGCGCTGGGCCCGGCCGTTGTCGCCGTTGCCCCAGTTCGCGCGGCCGCTCTGGGCTTGGCGGGCTGCGCGCGCCTCGGCGGCGACGCCGTTCTGGTCCTCGGCCGAGGCAGGGGTTGCGGTCACAGCAAGGGCAGCCGCGAGAGCCGCCAGCGCACCACCGGTGAAAAACTTTGTAACGGACATCTGCAGAAACTCCCGACGAAAACCGCAGAGTGGGTGCGGAGCTGTAATGACGCTGGACTAGTCGAGTCGGGCTGTCGCGATTGTGAACCGGCCTGACCGCCTTCCGTTCATGTTTCGGCTCTTCGAAATGAACGGTCGAGGATGCCGGGAACCGAATGACCGGGTCGGATGTCCTACCTGCATCCACTCCCCGGCAGACGCGGTGTTTGCGCAGGGCCAAGCAAAGGGAAGTCGCACCATGAAGAAGATCCTCGTCGCGCTCGCCGTCTCCAGCGGCCTGCTCCTCTCCGCCTGCAACACCGTCAAGGGCCTCGGCAACGATGTCGAATCCGTCGGCGACTGTGCCGATGGCCAGCGGGGCAACTGCTAAGCGCAGCAGCTCATACGCCGGTTATGCACCGGCGGCACAAGACGGCGGGTCGGGAGCGATGCTTCCGGCCCGCCTTGCGATTCCGCCCGGATCGGAAAGGCGGTGGCAAGGGGGCGGCACACATGGTAAACGGTTGCCAAGTCGCACCCTGGCACGCGAGGGGGGCCGGCCGATGGCATTCGTCACAATTCGCCACAGCGACAACCAGACGATGATCGTAAACGTCGATCAGATCACGCACATGTCTCACGACATCTACGGCACCAACATCTTCTTCTCCTCGGGCGAACACATCGTGTGCCCGGAGGATATCGATTCGCTGACCGACCGGCTGTTCGGCTCCGCGCCGCCGGAATCCCTGCTGATCGCGCAGCCGCGCGTCACCTAGCCGTGGCCGATGCCGGCACGGCCGTTTGCCGGCTTCAGCGCGTGAGCTTCTTGTAGGCCAGCCGGGTCGGGCGATCCGCAGCGTCGCCCATGCGGCGGCGCTTGTCTTCCTCGTAGGCCGCGAAGTTGCCTTCGAACCATTCGACGTGGCTGTCGCCTTCGAACGCCAGGATGTGCGTCGCCAGGCGGTCGAGGAAGAAGCGGTCGTGGCTGATCACCACGGCGCAGCCGGCGAAGTTCTCGATCGCGTCTTCCAGCGCGGCCAGGGTCTCGACGTCGAGGTCGTTGGTCGGTTCGTCAAGCAGCAGGACGTTGCCGCCTGCCTTCAGCATCTTGGCCATGTGGACGCGGTTGCGTTCGCCGCCCGACAGCTTGCCGACGTTCTTCTGCTGGTCCTGGCCCTTGAAGTTGAACGCCCCGACATAGGCGCGGGTGCTCATTTCCTGCTTGTTGACCGTCATGTAGTCGAGACCGTCGGAGATTTCCTGCCACACGTTGTTCTTGGGGTTCAGATCGTCGCGGCTCTGGTCGACGAAGCCAAGATGGACGGTCTGGCCGATCTCGATGCTGCCGCTGTCGGGCGTTTCCTTGCCGGTGATGATCTTGAACAGCGTCGACTTGCCCGCGCCGTTGGGCCCGATCACGCCCACGATGCCGCCCGGCGGCAGCATGAACGACAGGTCCTCGAACAACAGCTTGTCGCCATAGGCCTTGGTGAGGTTCTTCGCCTCGATCACCTTGCCGCCCAGCCGCTCGGGCACCTGGATGACGATCTGCGCCTTGCCGACCGCGCGATTGTCCTGCGCGTTCTGCAGTTCCTCGAACTTGCGGATACGGGCCTTCGACTTGGTCTGCCGCGCGGCGGGGGTCTGGCGAATCCATTCGAGCTCGCGCTGGAGGGCCTTCTGCTTGCCCGATTCCTCGCGGCTTTCCTGTTCGAGCCGCTTGGCCTTCTTCTCGAGGTAGGTCGAGTAGTTGCCCTCGTAGGGGTAGTAGGAGCCGCGATCGAGTTCGAGGATCCAGCCCACCACGTTATCCAGGAAGTAGCGGTCGTGGGTGATCATCAGCACCGCGCCGGCATATTCCTTCAGGTGGTTTTCCAGCCACTGCACGCTTTCGGCGTCGAGGTGGTTGGTCGGTTCGTCCAGCAGCAGGATGCTGGGCTTCTGGATCAGCAGCCGGGTCAGCGCCACGCGGCGCTTCTCGCCGCCCGACAGGCTCTCCACGCCCATGTCGCCCGGCGGGCAGCGCAGCGCCTCCATGGCGACCTCGAGCTGGTTGTCGAGCGTCCAGCCGTCGACCGCGTCGATCTTGTCCTGCAGTTCGGCCATCTCGGTGCTGAGCGCGTCGAAATCGGCGTCTTCCTCGCCCATTTCCATGCCGATCTGGTTGAACCGCTCGACCATGTCGGCGGTCTCGCGCGCGCCGTCCTTGACGTTCTCCAGCACGGTCTTGCTGGGGTCGAGCTCAGGCTCCTGCTCGAGATAGCCGACGGTGATGTTCTCGCCGGGCCAGGCCTCGCCGGTGAAGTCGGTGTCGATCCCCGCCATGATCTTGATCAGGGTCGACTTGCCCGCGCCGTTGGGGCCGACGATGCCGATCTTGGAGCCCTGGTAGAACTGCAGGTTGATGTCCTTCAGCACGGGCTTCTGCGCGCCGGGGAAGGTCTTCGTCATGTTCTTCATGACATATGCGTACTGGGCGGCCATCGGGGGTCCTTCGGGTATTCTCGTGTGTTCGGGGTTGGCGCGCAGATAGGCGGTGCGGGCTAGGGGGGCAAGCACCTCGAAACAGATACGATCTGCGACGAGGTTTGACTTTCGCAAACGCGCGCGCCGTGGCAGTCTGGCGGCAAGAGGAGAGGGAGAGCGCGATGGGCGGATTTGCCGGAAAGCTGCTTGCTGGTTTGTTGATGGGCACCGTGGCGAGCACCACGCTGGCGCAGGGAGCAGAGCCGCTGACGCCGGCACGCGACTTCTCCGGCGTATGGACGACCTATCGCGCACCCGATGCCGCCGCGCCGACCGGTGCGGGCGGGCTGATCTCCGCCGTGCCGCCGCCGCCCTTCACCGAGGAGGGCAAGCGCCGGGTGGAAGAATACCGCAAGCTCGTGGGCGAGGGCGGGGACGGCACCGGCAACTTCTCCGGCGACAGCCCCGCGGCGCACTGCGTGGTCTACGGGATGCCGACGATGATGCAGTCGGCCGGCGGCTATCCGATCGAGTTCATCCATCGGCCCGAACAGCTGACGATCATCTACGAGGTCGAGAGCGAGACCCGCCGGGTCTACATGCCCGGCTTCGGCGTCCCGCCGGCAAAGCGCCTGCCGGTGCGGCAGGGCTATTCCGAAGGGCGCTGGGACGGCGACACGCTGGTCGTGACCACCACCGACCTGTCGGACGGGCAGGACCAGCGCACCTATCCGCACAGCGAGGAGGCCACCATGGTGGAACGGATTCGCGTGGTGCCCGATCCCCAGGTCGGCAAGATCATGGAGTACGAGCTGACCATGACCGATCCGGTATACTACACCGCGCCGGTCACCTTCACGAAGAAGTGGATGCCGCTCAAGGACGGGCACATCATGGCCTACAACTGCACCGAGGAGCCGTGGCTGCGCCTGCTGGACGCCCGCCGCCAGCAGCTCGACGCGGGCCAGCCGATCACCGCCATGATGGCCGACGTCATCGACGTTTACGACTGATCCAGGGGAACCGACCGATGAATCGCAGCATCCTTTTTGCCGCCGCCTGCACCGCGCTGATCGCCGGGGCCGCCGCCGCGCATCATTCCGCCGCGCACTTCAACTTCCGCACCCCGGTGACCAAGACGGGCACGGTCAAGCTGCTGCGGGTGATCAACCCGCACACGCACATGATCGTGACCATCACCGACGGGAAGGGCACGCGCGAGTGGGATTTCGAAGGCCACAGCGCCTCGAACTTCTACCGTTCGGGCTACACGCGCGGATCGGTCAAGGCGGGTGACACGATCGCGGTCACCTTCGCACCGCTGCGCGACGGGTCCGACGGGGGCTACATCGTGGCCTTCACCACCGCCGGCGGCGAAAAGGTCGGCTTCGCGCCGCCTCCCTAGGCGGGCCAACCGGGCCGACTGGTCGGGGAGACAGGATTCGAACCTGCGACATCTTGCTCCCAAAGCAAGCGCGCTACCGGACTGCGCCACTCCCCGACCCTGGTCGACGCGCAAGGCTGGTGGGCCCGGCAGGACTCGAACCCGCGACCTAGCCGTTATGAGCGGCCAGCTCTAACCAACTGAGCTACAGGCCCGTACCACCGCTTGCGCGGCGCTTCGCTTAGGCGCGCGCCTGCCGCCTGTCTAGCGTTCGACCGCGCGCATGATGCCGGCAACGGTGGTCGGCTCGACCCCGCGCATACGGCAATAGTCGAACACCCGGCGCCACCAGTCGTACAGCCCGTCGAGCCCGGCATCGTCGCGCACGTAGGGCGTAAAGCCGGGCTGGAGCGAGGGGCTGTGGAAAGAGAACACCAGCAGAGGCAGCCCGTCGTCGATCGCGATGTCGATCGCGCGGACGGCTTCGTCGCTGCTTACCCCTTCGGGCGTGAGCGCGATGCGTTCGAGCAGGCCGAGGCGCGAGAGCAGGCCCGGCAGCATCGGGACCTTCTGGGCCGCCGGAAACAGCGCCGAACCCTGCTTGCGCAGCAGGCCCCACCAGACGGTGGTGACCGGCAGCTCGAGCACGGTGCGCTCACGGTCGATCCAGAACGGATCGAGCGGAAAGCCGCGGTAATCGGGCCCTTCGCCCGCCGAATAGTCGAAGTTCGAACGCACAGAGGTGTCGATTGCGATGCCGTTGTCGCGCAGCAGCTCGGCGGTGTGCGGCCCGGTGCCATAGCGGCCGGCGCGGTAGATCAGCGGCGCCACGCCGAAGGCCTCTTCGATCCGGTCGCGCAGCTGGCCCAGCTTGGCGGCCTCCAGATCGCGCGGCAGGTTGCCGGCGAAGGAGTTGCGGGCCGTCACTTCCTCGTCGAACGGTGGGTTGACCCACGGGTGGAGCTGGACGCCGATCTCCGCCTTGCCGGCGGCGATCGCGGGGCGCAGGATATCGGCGGCGAGGGTCGAGTTGGCGATCGGCCAGTCCACCAGATAGACCGGCGCCACGCCCAGGCTTTCGCAGAACGACTGGAACTTCGCCAGGCGGGGGACGTGGTTCAGACCGTGGCGATCGCGCGTGAACGGGCCCGACCAGTCGAATTCCTCCTCGGTATCGACGGTGACGATGAAGCGCCGGCCGAAATCGGCGGAGAAGCGCGCACGGGCAGAAGGCGGCGGGACTGGGCAGATGGCTTGCATTGCCGACACGTCTCCACTCTCAGCCGGCGGATCCCCCGGCCATGTCGCCATCGCTATGCCCGCCGCCGACTCCGGTCAAGGCAGGCAGGCGGAGCACTAGCGTCTCGCCGTTAACGTCGAGTGACCCCCCGGCGGCCAGGGCCTCCGCGCGGGCAAGCCGCAGGGTGAAGCCGCTGCCGAACATGCCGGCGGTGACGGCGGCGGACTGGCTGGGCGCGGCCGTGGCGAAGACGTCGCCCGCCTGGGCGAGGCTGAGCGGCAGCTCGAACACAAGCTCGACCACTTGCCCGCCGCCGCGCAGGGACAGCTCGACCAGTTCGCCGGGCGCCAGCGAGCCGGCCAGCGTGGCGAGCAGTCGCCAAACGAGCAGCGCGGCATCCTCCTCGCCCAGCCGGACGGCGAAGCTGTCGCCGGAGGTCAGCAGCCGCATCCGGGCGCTGCGCGGGCGCATCACGCCCTCCAGCCGCCGGAGCGTGCGGTCGAGCATCAGTCGCAGGTTGGACCCGTCGGGCGAAAGGTCTTCCGCGCCTCCTTCGAGCCGCACCATGCGGTCGATCTCGTCGAACCCGGCCAGAAGCTTCGCCGCATCGACCCCGATCGCCGCGGCGAGCGCGCGATAGGCATTGGGCACCGGGGCGAAGAGCTGCTGCTGGATGATCTCGGCAAATCCCTGCACCGCGTTCACCGGCGTGCGCAGTTCGTGCAGCACCTGGCGCATCCGGTCGCCCGCGCCGCCGGGGTCGGGCTGCGTGGTCGCCGTGGCCGGACGGCGCAGGCGGCCCTGGTATCCGCGGAAGGCGCCGGTGCCTTTCGCGAAGCGGGGCGCGGCATCGAGCCGCCACTCGCCGGCGACAGCGCGGGTGCCGGGCAGGTCCACGCTGCCGCCGCGCACGGGCTGGCGCCGCGCCATGGCCCGGCCGGTGGCGGCATCGACGGTTCCCGGCCGGGTGAGCACGAGCCCGACGAGGAGCGGAGCAAATGCGCCCTCGGCCCAGGTGATCCGTCCGGCCGCATCGGTCGCGAAATCGCAGGCCGCGGCGGCGCCCTGGCCCGGGTCGGGCGCGCCGCCTTCCAGCGGGAGAGTAGGGGCCAGCGCGGCCGGTGCACCGGCGCGCGACTGGCGGAACGCCTCGATCCGGCGGACCAGCGCCGAGATATCCTCGCGCGCATCCGGTTCGGGTGCGGGTTCGGGCGCGGCTTCGGGCGCCGCGGGGGCGGCCTCGACCATCGTATCGTCGAGTTCGAGCAAACTGCCGGGGCCGGGCTGCGGCAGCACGAGATCGCGCACGCCCAGCCGGGCCAACAGCATTCGCGCCCCTTCGGGCAGGTCGCGCCGGTGGCGCAGGAACCCGCGCGCGATGATCGGCAGGCGAGGGATCAGGCGCTCCCACTCGTCCTCGCCCAGCCGCGCGGTCGCCATGGCCGCTGCCGCGGCCTGCGGGTCGCCTTGCGCCAGGTGCGCCAGCAGGCGCGGATTGCGCAGCCGCAGCCAGGGCTCGCGCAGGATGCGCGACCGTTCGCCCGGCGGAAGCCGTTCCTCGATCTCGGCGAGGCGCCCGTAAGCCGCCTGCACCAGCGGGCCGTCCGTCTCGGCCGGGGTCGAACCGAGCAGATCGAGCAACTGGCGATACTGCGTGCGCGCCGCTGCCTCGCCCGCGGCGCCCGAGCGCAGGACAGTGGCAAGGCGATCGTCGAGCAGCATCGAAACTCCACGCGCGCGCAAGAATGCGGAATGCACCACGCGGCAATGTGGCAATTAGCGATTTGGAAAACGCGCGAAACGCGAAGCTATGCACCGTTGCAAAGCGGGACGGTTGCGGCCATAGATAATAAAGTTTCCCGGGAACCTTTCGAATTGGCGCTTAGTTGCGGGATCGGGACCAATTTATGGCGTGGCAGGGCACGCTTCGGAGCAGGGAATGGCATCTCTCGATTCGATTGACCGCAAGCTTTTGTCCGAATTGCAGAGCGAGGGGAGAGTAACCAACGTCGAACTGGCGCAGCGCGTGGGCCTTACCGCCCCGCCGTGCCTGCGCCGCGTGCGCGCGCTGGAGGAAGACGGGGTCATCCGCGGCTACCACGCCGATCTCGACGCCTCGAAGCTGGGCTTCGCCATCACCGTCTTCGCGATGGTCAGCCTGAAGAGCCAGGCGGAAGAAGACCTGCGCGCCTTCGAGGACCACATCAAGGGCCTGCCCGAAGTGCGCGAGTGCCACATGCTCAACGGCGAGATCGACTTCATCCTCAAGATCGTCAGCCGCGACTTGCAGAGCTTTCAGGAATTCCTCACCAGCAAGCTGACCCCCGCGCCCAACGTGGCGAGCGTCAAGACCTCGCTGACGATCCGCACCGCCAAGCACGAACCGGGCGTGCCGCTGGGGTAGGACGGCTCAGCCGATTCCCCGCCATTCCAGCGGTTCAGGTAGCTCCTGCGCCGAATAATCCACCTGCAGGACCCGGCGGCGGCGTCCGCTCTCCGCGCGGTTGGAAGCGTGGAGGATCGGCGTCGCGTAAATCCAGACATCGCCAGCCTTTGCCAGGCAGGACTCGAGCGTACAGCGCCCGAGCGCCGCGCCGATCGCGTCTTCCGGGATGAGGCCGAACCGATGAGAGCCAAGGGCCACCAGCAAAGGCGCATTGGTCTCGTCGACCGGATCGACGTGGACCCGGATCGTCAGCATGTTTGCCAGAACGTCGAATGGCGGTGCGACGTGGACCAGGCCCTGCTTGCTGGTCCACGGCCCATAGCCTGGTACCTCGTGCCGTTCCTTCACGCAGATAGTGCGGTCCTGATGCCATCCGAGGGCCCAATTGTTCGCATCGGACTTGGTGAAGGCGATCGCCCGCACAGGTCGCGCCTTCGAACCGAGGAACCGGGCGGCAAGCGCGCCTATCGCTCCGGCGGCATTTAGCTCGGGAGTGAAAGAGCCCAGGTCCGTCAGGCGCGAACCGGCGCTGCGGTCGCTTTCGAACAGCGGGGCGATGCTCGGAAAAAGACGGTGGCGGCGCCGGGTTCGATGCACGCCCCTTCGTCACCGAAAAGGCTGGTCGTCAGCCTGCCTTCTCCCGCAACCAGTCCTCCAGCCACTTGATCGAATAGTCGCCGCTCAGCACGTCGGGCTGTTCGAGCAGCGCGCAGTGGAGCGGGATCGAGGTCTTCACCCCGTCGATGACCATTTCCTCCAGCGCGCGCTTGAGGCGCATGATGCAGCCTTCGCGCGTGCGGCCGTAGACGATCAGCTTGGCGATCATCGAATCGTAGTACGGCGGGATGCGGTAGCCCTGGTAGAGCCCGCTATCGACCCGCACATGCATGCCGCCCGCCGCGTGATAGGCGGTGATCTGGCCGGGGCTGGGGGCGAAGGTCCACGGATCCTCGGCGTTGATCCGGCATTCGATCGCGTGGCCCTTGAACTCGATCTCGTCCTGCGTGACCGACAGCGGCTTGCCGTCGGCGATGCGGATCTGCTCGCGCACCAGGTCGAGCCCGGTGATCGCCTCGGTCACCGGATGCTCCACCTGCAGGCGGGTGTTCATCTCGATGAAGTAGAACTCGCCGTTCTCCCACAGGAACTCGATCGTCCCCGCGCCGCGATAGCCCATGTCGGCCATCGCCTTCGACACGATCCCGCCCATGCGCATCCGCTCGTCGGGGGTGATGACGGGCGAGGGGGCCTCTTCCAGCACCTTCTGGTGGCGCCGCTGCAGCGAACAGTCGCGCTCGCCCAGGTGGATCGCGTTGCCCTCACCGTCGCCGAACACCTGGAACTCGATGTGCCGCGGGTTGCCGAGGTATTTCTCGATATAGACGGTGTCGTCGCCGAACGCGGCCTTGGCCTCGTTGCCGGCCTGCTTCATCAGCGTTTCGAGCTGGTCGGCGCTTTCGCACACCTTCATCCCGCGCCCGCCGCCGCCGCTGGCGGCCTTGATGATCACCGGGTAGCCGATTTCCTCGGCGATCCGGGCGCCTTCGACAGGGTCGCTGACCGCGCCGTCGCTGCCGGGGACGAGCGGCAGGCCCAGCGCGCCGGCGGTGCGCTTGGCCTCCACCTTGTCGCCCATCGTGCGGATGTGCTCGGGCTTGGGGCCGATCCAGGTAATCCCGTGCGCCTCGACGATCTCGGCGAACTGGGCGTTTTCGGACAGGAAGCCGTAGCCCGGGTGGATCGCGTCGGCATGGGCGATCTCGGCCGCGGAGATGATCGCCGCGACGTTGAGGTAGCTGTCCTTGGCCGGCGGCGGCCCGATGCAGATTGCATGGTCGGCCAGCCGCACGTGCATCGCATCGGCATCGGCGGTCGAGTGGACCGCCACGGTCTCGATGCCCATCTCGTGCGCGGCGCGGTGGATGCGCAGCGCGATCTCGCCGCGGTTGGCAATCAGGATGCGCTTGATCGCCATGGGGCTAGGCGACGACGATCAGCGGCTGGTCGTATTCGACCGGCTGGCCGCTATCGACCAGCACCGCCTTCACGGTCCCGGCGGCGGTGGCGGTGATCGGGTTCATGACCTTCATCGCCTCGACGATCAGCAGCGTGTCGCCCGGCTTCACCGCGTCGCCCACCTTGACGAACTCGGCCGCGCCCGGCTCGGGCGAGAGATAGACGGTGCCGACCATCGGGCTCTTGATCGCATTGGCGGTATCGGCCGCGGGGGCGGCGTCCGGCGCGGCAGCGGCGGGGGCTGCGGACGCCGGGGCCGGCGCTGCGGCGACGGGGGCGGCGACTTGCTGCACGGCGGCAGGCGCGGCAACCGCCGCGCGCGACACGCGGATGCGGCTGCCGCCGTCCTCCACTTCGATCTCGGTCAGGCCGGTCTCGGCCAGGACATCCGCCAGCTGGCGGACAAGCGTGGTATCTACGGACATGCCCGGCTTGCGCCCGGATGCGCCCTTGGATTCGGCCATTTGCGCCTCTTGTCAGTTCAAGCGGCGCCTATGCGCGGGCGCGGCGCGAAGGGCAAGGGGGCGCTGGCGGAGGGATCCCAAAGGGCAGGGCGTACGCACCCGGCGCTCAGAGCGCCGCGGCCTTTTCCAGCGCCACGACGTAGCCCTGCGCGCCCAGGCCCTTGACCGCATCGACCGCGCCCATCGCCACGTAGGAGATATGGCGGAACGGCTCGCGCGTTTCCGGGTCCGACAGGTGCACCTCGATCACCGGCACCTTGATCGACTTGATCGCGTCGAGCAGCGCGATCGAGGTGTGGGTATAGGCCCCGGCGTTGAGCAGCACCGCCTTCGCCCCTTCCGCGTGCGCTTCGTGCAGCCAGTCGACCAGGTGCCCTTCGTGGTTGGACTGGCGCATGTCGATCTCCAGCCCCAGATCGCGCGCCCGATCCTCCAGCATCCCGGCGATATCGTCGAGCGTGGTGGTGCCGTAGATCTCCGGCTGGCGGATGCCGAGCATGTTGAGGTTGGGGCCGTTGAGGACGTAGACAGTGGTGGACATGGGCCCGCTCTAGCGGGGGGATACAAGTTGGCAAGACAGCTGATGCGCCGCCGACGGCTGCCGGAACCCTCCGCACCGCGATGGGTTGCTTCTCCAGTTTAATCTCCCAGGGTCGAAATCGCCATGCCTGCAGCAAACTATCAGCCCGAACGGGGCTTCAAACTCGGTTCGGTTTCGACGCTTCGCGAGGGTATTGGCGATGCGAACGACGATGTGTTGGCGAACGGCAACCTCGTCACGACCTTCACCACGACCTACTCATTCATTTCGCGCGCGAGCACGGTCAACGTGGTGGTGCAGTCCCTGGACGGCGGGATCGTAAGGCAATTCACGCTCACCTTACCCGGGCTCCAGAGCGAGGCGGATGTCCTGGCCACGAGCGACGGGGGCTTCGCGATCACCTGGGCGCAAGCCTCATATTCGTCCTCGACCGGCCAGTCGGGCGCGGGCGACATCTATCTCCAGCGCTTCGATGCGCAGGGCAACGCACGGTCCGAACCTGTCCTGGTGAACGCCGTTCCCGATAGCGGCTTCGCCCCCGGCATGTCGGACCATACGCCGACGGTTGCCGAGCTCGGCGATGGCTCGCTGGCCATAGCCTGGGTCAGCACGCGTTCCGGCTCGGCGGATATCTACGCCTCGATCTTCAGCCCGACGGGCCAGCCGGTTGCACAGGACATCCTCGTCCACGCTAACACCGCGGGATCGCAGGAACAGCCGGTCGTCATCGATCTCGGGAGCGGCAATTTCCTCGTCGCCTGGCACACCAACACGGGACCCACCGGCGAAAACGATGGCGAGCTGCACGGACAGGTCTTCGACCGGACCGGCGCCCGCGTCGGCGGCGAGTTCCTGATCAACACGCAGAATGCCGGCGACCAGTTCGCGGTCTCTGCAGCGACGCTGGCCAACGGCAACGCCATCGTGGTCTGGGAGAGCAACCTGCTGATCAAGGCGCAGTTGTTCGATCCGTCCGGCAACAGGGTGGGCACCGAGTTCACGGTCGCCCCGCAGCAGTTCGAGCAGATGCGCCCCTATGTCGCGCCGGCTGTCGATGGCGGATTCGTGGTCGGCTGGATCGACAACGGGGCCGGGATCGCCGCGCGCTCATTCAATGCCGACACGACGCCGCTCGGCGATGCGTTTCGCGTGGTCGAAGGACTGGTCTCATCTTTCGAGCTCGACCTGCAGGGGCAGGGCGGGCTTGCGGTATCCTATTCGATCGACAGGACCGTCTATTCGCGCCTGCTGACGAGCGTGCCGGCACAAACGATCACCGGATCCCCGGCCAGCGAGGACCTTTACGGCAACTCGCTCGACAATACGATCTACGGCCTCGCCGGCAACGATCAGCTGTTCGGCGGCGCGGGCAACGATCGCCTGTTCGGCGGCACCGGGATCAATTTCATCGACGGTGGTCCGGGCATCGACACGGTCGATTTTTCGGGCTGGGGCTATCCCGTGCAGGTCGACCTGCTCAACAACGTCGCCGCGCACGAGGATGCGACCGATTACGTGTTCAACGTCGAAAACGTCATCGGCTCCGCCTTCGCGGATGTGCTGATCGGCGATGCGCAGGAAAATCGCCTCGAGGGCGGTTCGGGCGACGACCTGCTGGCGGGCGGTGCGGGCGCCGATGCGCTGATCGGCGGCGCGGGCAGCGATACGGCGAGCTACGAAGGCAATTTCGGCGGCGTCTTCGTCAACCTGACGCTGGGCAAGGGCTATACCAACTTCGCTTTCGGTGACACGTACGATTCAATCGAGAACGTGCTCGGCAGCTCTTTCGCCGACTTCCTGATCGGCGATCCGGGGATCAACCGGCTCGACGGCGGCCCGGGTAACGACACCGTGATCGGCGGTATCGGGCCCGACATCCTGATCGGAGGGGCGGGCAGCGACACGCTCAGCTTCGAGGACAATTCCGGCACTGTCTTTGTCGATCTCAAGTCGGGCAAGGGCTACAATAACGCGGCGCAGGGCGACACCTTCTCGGGCTTCGAGAACGTCATCGGTGGGCTGTTTGACGATACGCTGATCGGCGACGATGGCGCCAACTTCCTCGACGGCGCGATGGGCGCCGATACGCTGGTCGGCGCCGGCGGGGCGGACACCTTCGCCTTTTCCTACGCACCGGGCGCGACGAGCGTGTGGGGCAGCCCCAACGTGGACACGATCGTCGACTTCAAGACCGGTGAGGACAAGCTGGCGATCAGTTCGGCGGCGTTTGGCGGGGTTCTGACGCCCGGCGCCTTGCCGTCCGATCGGTTTCTCGTCGGCTCGGCCGCAGGCGATTCCAACGACCGCTTCGTCTACGACCAGGCCAGTGGGAAACTGTATTTCGATGCCGACGGGAATGGGTCAGGCGCCCCGGTCCTCATGGCGATGTTCCTCAATCACGATCCGGTGGCGGCCAGCGATTTCGTGATCGTCTGACCGGTCGCAACGTCCGCTAGTCACCCATAACCGGCCGTTCGCGGATGGCGCGGAGGTCACCAAAAAGCTGACAGGCAGTTATCGCGCTTTCAGGTTCGAATGCGGACCTTCTGAAACGTCCGGGTTTGGAGGCGGCAAACGTTCCTGAAAGGCGCAAGCTGACCTCGACCCGGTCCAGTGGGACCTTCCGTTGCAAGGGTGGAACAAACGCCCAGGGCGACGGTTCGGACAAAGGGCGGTGCGCCCTACCCTAGCGGCGCCATCGTACTTCCATCGGAGGCTATCATGGCCAAACTTGCTCTCTACGTGCCGCTAAAAGCTAAACCCGGCAAAGAAGGCGAGGTCGCAGCATTCCTCCGTTCGGCGCTTCCCCTCGTTAACGAGGAAGCGGGCACGCTGAACTGGTACGCCCTTGAAAGTGCGGCTGGGCAGTATGCAATCTTTGACACGTTCGACAGCGAAGAAGATCGACAAGCGCACCTTGATGGCAAGGTGGCTGCAGCCCTGATGGAAAAGGCGAGCGAACTCTTCGCGGAGTCGCCGCAAATCCACAAACTCACAATCCTCGCAGCGAAGTAGCTCCGCCATCCGGCGGGCGCGGGGCTAGACATCCGCTTTCCTCCCCATGATTGGTCGTTCGTACACGGCTCGGCGTTTCCTTAAGCTGATAGGCAACTTCTGCCCTGGCTGAGCTGGGAACGGTCTTCCGCCCTGTGCGCTCTTGGCGTTCGGCCGGGCTTCTATGGTCCTCAGAGCAGGTGCCGGTTTGCCTGGACCGGCGTCAGCAACAGGGACGAAGGTAGTTCACCGGCTTGCACCACGAACTCCGATTCATCGACCGTATCAGCTATTCTATTGTAGACGATCCGATAATATACTGGCGTGGCAAGAAGAGGACCGGTGATGGTTGTCTGTGTCACCAATTGCTTCTTATCACCACAATAAACGATCGTCCTCTCGCTGCTGTCGATAGCGCGAAATTTGAGCGAAATGGATTCGCGATCTGTTTGTGCCGATACATCGAAAACCTGCCCATCATCCAGCGTCCACTTAATCGTCTCTTCACCGGTCGAAACCAGGACTTTTCGTTTGGCATCATTCTTGATCCAAAATCGACCTCCGGCAAACAGGATCTTAACAGCGTAGACAGGCGCGCCTGCCTTGCGTAGCCGACGAGCGAAGTGAAGCCGGGCGACGGAGGGTGGCATGGCACGGATGGCGGCATTGAGCACATCCATGGCGTTATCGCTTCGCTTCTCATCCATGATATAGCTGCCCGGAAGCAGCCTTTGCGCCGCGCCGGCCGAACATGGTGCAATAACCACTATTTCGTTCGGAAGTCTTTTGGGTGAATCGGGCGGTCCGATGAGAGGCTCATCCCTGGTCGCGGCGCCATGGTCGATCCCGTGAACCGTGGACGTCCGACCAGGCGGTGCTTCCTGGGCGAGCGTTGGCGACCAGAAAGACGCGGCTGCGAGAATCAATAGACCAAAGACGGTTCTTGCCATTTGGCTCTCCAGACCTATCGGATACACTATTCCAACGAAGACCATAATTGCCGCGTGCGAGCGAAGCTTGGCAACGGCAACTCTCGACAGTCCATCTTTCTGTGCAACAGTCTTTTCCGTGTTCGCTTTCCACCCCATTCTCGGACGTTCGCGGATGATGCAGCGTATTGGGCCTACCGCTCCACGCCCTTGACCTTCCCCCATTGGCGCGCGGCCGTGTAGCCGAGGTAGCCGGTGCCGAAGAGCGCGTAGAGCTCGTCGGGCAGGCCGCGCAGGTAGGCGGTCATGCCCTGGCCGATGTTGGTCGCGGCCGCCGGATCGAAGGCGGACAGCACGCCCATCGGCAGGGCGAACAGGATGATCGCGTACATCACGTAGAGAAAGCTGGGCCGGGCGCGGCTGGTCCATGGGTCGGTGGAGTTCGCTTCCGCCACGATGGCCGACATCTGCGCCTCGAACCGGGCGAGTTCCTGCGAGCCTTCCAGCCGGATCAGTTCGAGCTTGGCCTTCTCGCGCGCGGCCTTGTCGGGAATGACCTTGTCGATGATAGAGGCAAGCGGGCCGATGATGGTGTCGAGGAACATGCGAATCGCCTTTGGTTCGGGTTTTTGTCTCGATGAACCATATCGGTTCTTGTAGGAAAATGGTTTTTGCCGGGAGGGATGCGATGAGGCTTGCGCGGTTCGAGATTGGCGGGGCGGTCGATTGCGGCGTCGTGGTCGGCGACGGGATCGTCGCGCTGGGTGAGCCCGATATGCTGGCGATCGTTGCGGGCGGCCGCGACGGGCTGGCCCGGATCGCGGCGCAAGTCGCCGGCCGCTCGCCCGACCATGCGCTGGACGCGGTGCGCCTGCTCGCGCCGCTGCGGCCCGGCAAGTACATGGCGATCGGCATGAACTACGCCCGTCACAACGCCGAGATGGGCCGCGACGGCCCGCCGCCCCGGCAGTACTGGTTCAACAAGCAGACGACCTGCATCAGCGGCCCGTTCGACCCGATCGACCCCGGCGTTTCGGAGGCGGTCGACTACGAAGTCGAGCTCGGCGTCGTCATCGGCGCGAAAGTGAAGAATTCATCGGCCGCGGAGGCGCTGAATTTCGTCTTCGGCTATCTGGTCGCCAACGACGTCTCGGCCCGCGACTGGCAAAAGCACAGCCCGACCTTCACCATGGGCAAGAGCTTCGATACCCACGGCCCGATCGGCCCCTGGATCGTCACCGCAGACGAAATTCCCGACCCCCAGAACCTTGCCCTGCGCTGCCTCGTCAACGGCGTGGTGCGGCAGCAGAGCAATACCGACAACATGATCCACACCGTCGCCGCGCAGATCGAATACCTCTCGACCGCCATGACCCTCGAGCCCGGCGACCTCATCGCCACCGGCACGCCCGAGGGCGTGGGCGCAGGAATGGACCCGCCGCGTTTCCTGCAGGCAGGCGACGTGGTGCGCTGCGAGATCGACGGCATCGGCGCGATCGAGAACCGGGTGGCCGCGCCGCTTACTGCGTGAATGCCGCCAAGGTTCTTGCCAGGCGCAAAAAGACGGCGGAACCTGCCCGCGGGCGGCGAATCGCCGCGAGGGGAGGGGACGGCCGATGGACCACGCCACGCTGGATTCGATCACGGACATTGCCGCGCACCGCTGGAAGACCCGCTCGACCGATCCGCGCACCGCGCAGCTGATGGAATCGCTGGTGCGCCATCTCCACGCCTTCGCGCGGGAGAACGAGCTGACCCTGGGCGAGTGGTTCGAGGCGACCGAATGGATGTCGCGCACCGGCCGCATCAGCGACGCAAAGCGCAAGGAGTTCATCCTCGCGTCCGACGTGCTTGGCCTGTCGATGCTCCTCGAACTGATGCACGACGGCAAGCCGGGCGGGGCGACGCAGAACAGCCTGCTCGGCCCGTTCTACATCGAGGATTCGCCCCTTATCGGATACGGCGAGCGCCTGCCCGGGATCGCTGATGGCGATGGCGAGCCGCTGATCGTGTCGGGCACGGTGAGCGACCTGGCGGGCAACCCGCTGGCCGGCGCGCTGATCGACGTGTGGCAGAACGATGCCGAGGGCACCTACGAGGCGCAGCTCGAACGCTGCGAAGCCCCGTATCACCGCGCCAAGATCCGCACGCGGGACGACGGAAGCTACATGTTCCGCACGGTCGTGCCGGTCGATTACTCGATCCCGACCGACGGGCCGGTCGGCCAGCTTATCGGCCGCACCACGATCTCCGACGTGCGCCCGGCGCACATCCATTTCAAGGTCGAGGCGGACGGCCATGCGCCGCTGGTGACGCACGTGTTCGACGGGCGTTCGAAGTCGCTCGCCACCGACCCTGTGTTCGGCACGCGCGACGGCCTGCTGCTCGATTTCGCGGAGTGCCCCGCGGGCACCGCGCCCAACGGCGATGCGATCGACCGGCCGTTCCGCGCCGTGGCGCTCGATTTCAGGCTGGCCTGAGGGGGCGCCGGCACGATCGGCCGGAAACCACTGGTCGGGACGAGAGGATTCGAACCTCCGACCCCCACACCCCCAGTGTGATGCGCTACCAGGCTGCGCTACGTCCCGATCCAGTGGAGGCCGGGCCTATAAGGCCGGTCCCGCGCCAAGGCAAGGCGGGGAATGCACAGGCAATGCAGCGCGGAATGCGCGGGGCGAATGAGCCCGTTCGATTGCGTGTGTGTTGCATTGCTGCTACGCGCGGCGCCCATCGGACCGGGGGTGCATTGCCGCCCCCTTCACAGGCCGCAACCGGACACCATCTCTCCCGCCATCATGGACCACAACAATGCTTGATTTCCTTTCCGCCGGAGCCGCCGCAGGCGCAGCGCCGGGCTGGACCGGTTTCCTGCCGATCATCGGCATGGTCGCCATCTTCTGGTTCCTCATCATCCGCCCGCAGATGCGCCAGCAGAAGGCCCACCGCGAAAAGATCGCCAGCGTGAAGAAGGGCGACCAGGTCGTCACCGCGGGCGGGATCGTGGGCAAGGTCGTCAAGGTCGACGACCAGTACGCGGAGATCGACATCGCCCAGGGCGTGCGGGTCAAGGTGGTCAAGGCGACGCTGGGCGACATCGTCGCCCCGGGCGGCAAGCCGGCCAACGACTGACCGCAGCAGGATTCAACCGACGATGCTCGATTTTCCCCGCTGGAAGCGCGTGTGGCTCTGGGCCGTCACGCTATTCTTCTCGGTCGCGGCGCTGCCTTCGCTTCTTGCGCTGGCCAACGTCAACCTGCCGTCGGCCCTGCCTTCGCCGATGGTCAACCTGGGTCTCGACCTGGCGGGCGGAAGCCACATCCTGCTCGAGGCAAACCCGGCGCAGGTTGCCGGGCAGCGGCTCGAGGCGATGGAGGAATCGGTCCGCACGGCGATGCGCCAGGCGGAGCCGCGCATCAGGATCGGCGACATCTCGACATCGGGCGGCCGCCTGTCGTTCATGATCGACGATTCTTCGCGGGTGGATGCGGCGCGCGAGGCGATCCTGCCGGCGGTCAACGGCACCGGCACGGTGCGCGAATGGGACCTGCAGGTTGTCGATGGCAGCCGGTTCGTCATCACGCCGACCCAGCCCGGGCTCGAAGCGGCGGTCGCCTCGGCGATGGAAAGCGCCACGGAAGTCGTGCGCAAGCGGATCGACGCGCTCGGCACGCGCGAGCCGACGATCATTCGCCAGGGTCCCGAACGCATCGTGGTGCAGGTGCCCGGCCTGCAGGATCCGCAGCAGCTCAAGGACCTGCTCGGCCAGACCGCCGAACTGGAATTCAAGCTTGTCGACACGACCGCGCCGCAGTCCGACGTGGCGCAGGGCATCGCGCCCGCCGGCAGCGAGATCCTGCCCTACGACGAGACCTCGCCCTACGCCGGCCAGTTCATCGCGGTGAAGCGCCTGGGCGGCATCCGCGGGGATTCGCTGACCAACGCCCAGCAGAGCTTCGCGCAGCAGACCAACGAGCCGATCGTCAACATCACCTTCGACAGCCAGGGCGGCTCGCGCTTCGCCCGGCTGACGAGCGAGAACGTCAACAAGCCGTTCGCCATCATCCTCGACGGCAAGGTTCTCTCCGCGCCCAACATCAACGAGGCGATCCTGGGCGGCACGGCGCAGATTTCCGGCGGGTTCACCGTGGAAACCGCCAACAGCCTGGCGATCGCGCTGCGCTCGGGCGCGCTGCCGGTCGACCTGACCGTGATCGAGGAGCGCACCGTCGGGCCCGATCTGGGTGCCGATTCGATCGAGAAGGGCGGCATCGCGCTGCTCGTGGGCCTCGGCGCGCTGATGGCCTTCATGATCGTAACCTACGGCCGGTTCGGCATCTACGCCTGCGTGGCGCTGATCCTGAACCTGATGATGATCCTGGGCGTGATGGCGCTGTTCGGGCCGCTCGCCGCGCTGACCCTGCCGGGCATCGCCGGCCTGGTGCTCACCGTGGGCGCCGCGGTCGACGCCAACGTGCTTATCAACGAGCGCATCCGCGAGGAGCGCGCCAAGGGACGCCGCGTGTTCCAGGCGGTCGAGCAGGGCTACAAGGAAGCCAGCCGCGCGATCTTCGACGCCAACATCACCAACGTGATCGCGGCGGTCATCATGTTCATGTTCGGCACCGGCCCGATCCGAGGCTTTGCCGTGGTTCTGATGATCGGCATCGTCACCTCGGTGTTCACCGCCGTGACGCTGACCCGCCTGTGGGTCTCCACCTGGCTGCGCCGCACCCGTCCCAACGATATCGTGCTGTAAGGATGAGCCCGGAATGAAACTGCTCAAGCTTATACCTGACAATACGAACATCCGCTTCCTGCGCTGGCGGGTGCCGTTCTACGTCATCAGCCTGCTGCTGATGGCGGCATCGATCGGCCTCGTCGCCACCAAGGGGCTCAACTTCGGCGTCGACTTCGTCGGCGGCCAGATGATCCGCATGACCTTTGTCGAAAGCGCCGAGGCGCCGGTGTCCGACCTGCGCCAGCGGATCGACGCGCTCGGCTACGGCGAGCCGATCATCCAGCAGTTCGGCGCGCCCAACGAAATCTCGATCCGCATGGCGCTGCCCGAGGGCTACGAGCAGGACCGCGCGCTTGCCTCGACAATGAGTTCGCAGATCGTCGAGGCCGTGCGCTCCGCCTATCCGGACGCGCGGCTGGACGGGAACGACACCGTTTCGGGCAAGGTCTCGGGCGAACTGGCGTGGGACGGGGCGATCGCACTGGCGCTCGCGATGATCGGCATCTCGATCTACATCTGGGTCCGCTTCGAATGGCAGTTCGGCATCGGAGCCCTGTTCGCGCTGCTCCACGACGTGACGCTGACACTGGGCATGTTCGCGCTGACGCAGATGGAGTTCGACCTCAACATCGTCGCCGCGCTGCTCACGCTGATCGGCTATTCGCTGAACGACAACATCGTGGTCTACGACCGGGTTCGCGAGAACCTGAAGAAGTACCGCAAGATGCCGCTGGCCGAACTGCTCGACCTGTCGGTCAACGAGACGCTGTCGCGCACCGTCGTCACCTCGACCTCGCTGCTCATCACGCTGGTCGCGCTGCTGTTGCTCGGCCCCGACGTGATCTTCGGCTTCACCGCGGCGATCACGCTGGGCATCTTCGTCGGCACCTACAGCTCGATCTACATGTCCACGCCGATCCTGATCTGGCTGGGCGTGACCGGGGACAGCTTCGTGCCGACCGAAACCGCGGCCGACCGGCAGGAACGGATCGCGCGCGAGGGGGTCTGACGGCTCCGGCACCCGGCCGGGCGCCACGCCCTTGCGCCGCTAGCGGGTGATTACGGCCGAGTAGATCTCGTCCAGCGCCGCCGCGTGGCTGGCCCAGCCGAACCGGGCCACCTGCGCGGCGACCGTCTCCGGCTCGGGCGGCGCCGCCAGCAGCACGTTGACGGCCGCGGCGATGGCGCCCGGATCGCGTGCGACGATCCGGCCCGCCGCATCCGAGGTCACCAGCTCCTTTGCCCCGCCAGCGTCGCTAATCACCACCGGGCAACCGCAGGCCAGCGCCTCCACCCAGGCGTTCGCCAGGCCCTCGCTGACCGATGGCGAGACGAGAGCGTTGCAGGCCGACAGGATGACCGGCAGCATCGTGTGATCGACCGAGCCCAGGAAATGGACCCGGTCGCCAAGTCCCGCTTCCTCGGCCTGGGCGCGCAGTTTCGCCTCGTCCTCGCCCCGGCCGACCAGCAGCAGTTGGGCGTGGGGAACCGAACCGAGCGCCTCGATCGCCAGGGCCTGTCCCTTGCGTTCGATCAGCGCGCCCACGGTGGCGAGCAGGGGCGCGCCGGGCGGCAGCGTGAAGCCGAAATTGAGCGCGATCCGGCGGCGACATTCGATCCGGTCGAGCGGCCGGAACAGGTCGCGGTCGAGCCCGGTGTAGTGAACCTCGATCTTCTCCTCGGGAAAGCCGAGCGCGGCCATGTCGGCCTTGAGCGCCTGCGATACCGCGAGCAATCGGCTTGCGCCGTCCGCTGCCTTGCGCATCTGCTTCAGGGGCAGCCGCTTCCTGCCCCAGTAGGAGATATCCGCCCCGCGCGCCTTGATCGCGAAGGGCAGCCGCAGATGCCCGGCGATCCGCGCGGCGGCGGGTCCGTCGGGATAGAAAAACTGGGCGTCGATCAGGTCGAACGGCTTCTCTGCGTGCAACCGCAGCGCTTCGGGCAGGACGGCACGGGCGATCAACGCGGGGTTGATCGGCCCGCTGACCCCGGGAAGAAGAGTGAAGGGCAAGCGGTGCACCGCAACCCGATGCTCGGCCGCACTGCCGAGCAGGTCGCGCCGCGCGGCGAAGCGGCCCGGCGCAAGCGGCGGAATGCCGATGGGATTGATGACGGTCACCTCCCACTCGCCGGTCCGGGCCAGCGCCTCCAGGCTGCGCGCAACGAAAGTGCCGAAGCGCGGCGCCTGCGCGTTGGGATAGAGCGTCGCCAGCGAAAGCAGGCGCTTCACAGCTTGCGAACCAGCATTTCCGCCACGGCCAGCCAGGCGGGCCGGTCCACCACCAGCTGCTTCTGCCCCGCGCCCGGCGGGAGCAGGCCGACCATGGTGCCCTGCCGGTCGATCAGCCGGCCGAAGGCAAACCGTCCCCCGGGGCGTGGAGCCAGCACGTCGCGGTTGATTATCCGGGGCGCTTCTTCCGGCGGCAACTGGCGGAGCCAGAGTTGGTCGCCCGCTCGATATTCCCCCTGGCTCGTCTCGATCGCCAGACACACCAGCGGCGCCTTCGCTTCGAGCGCGGTCGGCAGGATCGCGTCGCGCGGGTTGGGCAAGGCTTCGGCGCCCGTTTCGCCCAGCCGGGCGACGATCTGCGGCACGGCCGCCTCGCTTCCCTTGAGCAGCATCTCCGGCTCGCAGCCGAGCGCGGCGGCGATCTTGTTCATCCAGTCGAGCGAGAGATTCCGCATCCCGGTTTCGAGACGGCCGATGGTCTGCGGGGTCGTGGGCGGGGAACAGGCGGCGGCCACGTCGGCCAGCGTCATGCCCTTTTCCCGGCGGACGTCGCGGATGCGATTGATCACGGTATGCCCCTTAGAACCTAATTGGTTATTTCACTTTCCTACAACTCGCCAGATTGTCAAGGCTGGATGCGTTCTGAAATCGGGAGAATTGCATGAAGCGCGAACTGGTCGAACGCGAACTGACCGAAGTGGGGCCACGGCGTCGTGGCGGCATGGCGAAGCGCCGCCGGTCCGTCACCGTCAACCTGACCGAATCCCCGATTTCCTGGCTCCACGCGCGCGGGCACCTGGACGCGCGGCTGTTCGAAGCGGGCGAGCGGCTGCGGGCGGATTACGAGCGCGCCCAGCTTTCCGCCGGCGTGACGATGCGCTGGGAGCCGGTGCGCATCCGCGGCGGCGGGGATCCGGGTCTCAACCCGACCGAGCGGCAGATCGCGGCCAAGGCGCGCTTCGACGGCGCGATCGCCGAGGCGGGCAAGGGTCTGGCCGACATCCTGTGGCGCGTTGTCTGCGCCTGCGAACCCTTGCCTCAGGCCGAAAAAGCGCTCGACTGGCCGGCGCGCAGCGGCAAGCTGGTGCTGCGCCTCGCGCTCGACCGCGTAGCCGATTTCTACCGGCTGCCATGTGCGGCAATTTTTCTTCCCCAGGACCGTGTAACATCCGGTCCATGTCTCTGGCCTTGGCCCCTTGCGAAGCCGCACTTGGCGTGGGACGAGACGGCCATGACAGACCAGGCCCTTTACGACGTTTTCGACGCGATCTTCCACGGCGACATGGCGCTCGACCCGCAGCAGGCGACGGCGCTGGGCCTCGACAAGGGGGAGCTCGCGGCGGCGCGCAGCCGGCTGAATGGCGTGGGGCCGCAAGCCGAACGGAAAAGGTTCGATCACGCCCGCAATGCGCTCGCCGCCCTGCGCGCGATCGATCCGGCGGGCCTGTCCGCCACCGGGCAACTGCGCCGGCAGGTGGCTGAATACATGCTCGAACAGCGGCTGGTGGCCGAACAGTTCGCGGTGTCCGCGATGGGCTATCCTTATCGCATCAGCCAGCAGAACGGGGCGCACTGCAAGCTGCCCGACTACCTCGATTCGAAGCATCCGGTGGACAGCGCCGACGATGCCGAAGCCTATCTCGAGCGCTTGTCGGCCTTCGCCGGAGTGCTCGACGAGGAAAGCCGCACCAGCCACGAGGATGCGGCCCGCGGCTACCTCGCGCCGGACTGGGCGCTCGACTATGCCGAAGCGACGATGGGCAAGCTGCTTGCCCAGTCGCCCGAGGCGAGCGGCATGACCCGCTCGCTGGCCGAGCGCGCGGCAGCGAAAGGCATCGCCGGCACCTGGGCCGAGCAGGCGGCGGCGATCGTGGAGAACGAGGTCTATCCGGCCCTGCGCCGCCAGGCCGAGACGGTGCGCGAGCTGCGCCCGGCAAGTGCCCCGGGCGACGGGATCTGGCGCCTGCCCGACGGGGAGGAACACTATGCCGCCGCGCTCGCCTATTACACGACCACCGGCCAGTCGGCGGACGAGGTCCACGCCACGGGCCTTGCCCAGGTGGAGGAACTGTCCGCCCAGCTCGACACGATCCTGAGGGCCGAAGGGCTGACGCAAGGGAGCGTCGGCGCGCGGCTTGCGGAATTGAACAACCGGCCCGACCAGCTCTACGCCAACGACGATGCGGGAAGGGCGGCCTTGCTCGCGGTGCTCAACGAAGGCGTGGATTCCATGCAGGAGCGGCTGGGCGAGGTCATGGCGACCGTCCCCGAAGTGCCGATCGTGGTGAAGCGCGTGCCGCCCGAGATCGAGGACGGGGCCAGCGCAGGGTACTACTATGTCGCGGCGCTCGATGGGTCGCGCCCAGCGATGTATTGGGTCAACCTGCGCTCGACGCACGACTGGCCGCGCTACACGCTGCCAGCCCTGACCTATCATGAGGCGAACCCGGGGCATCACTACCACCTCAGCCTGGTCCAGCAGGACCGAGAACTGCCCTTGCTGCTCAAGAACTACTGGCTCTCCGCCTATGGCGAGGGCTGGGCGCTCTATGCCGAGATGCTGGCCGACGAGATGGGCGCCTACGAGGGGATCGAGCGCGCCGGGGCGCTGCAGTCGTGGCTGTTTCGCGCCGCGCGGCTGGTGGTCGACACGGGGCTGCACGCCCGCCGCTGGACGCTCGACGAGGCGACGCGCTATTTCGCCGACACCGTGGGCTTCACCCTGCCGCGCAGCCGGGCGGAGATCGAGCGCTATTGCGTGATGCCGGGGCAGGCCTGCAGCTACAAGGTCGGCCAGAACGAATGGGTGCGCCAGCGGATGCGGGCCGAACGGGCGCTGGGCGACCGGTTCGATCTCAAGCGCTTTCACGACCTGCTGACCGAAGGGCTGATGCCCTTGTCGATGTTCGACCGGCGCGTCGGCGCCTTCATCGAGCGCGAGGCGGCCTAGCTAAGGATCAGCCTTCGACCAGCTCGGCCAGCTCGAGCCAGCGTTCTTCGGCCGCTTCCTTCTCGGCGCGCGCGGTCTCGATGCTCTTTGTGACGGAGGCGAACTTCTGCGGGTCGGCGGTGTAGAGACCGGGGTCGGCGAGAATGGCCTCCCCCTTCGCAATGGCCGCGTCGAGTTCCTCGATGCGCCGCGGCAGCAGCTCGTAGTCGCGCTGGTCCTTGTAGGTCAGCTTGGTCGGGCGCGCAGCTGGCGGGGGAGGGGGCGCGGCGACGGGCGCCTTTGCGGCGGCCTTCTTGGCTTCGGGCCGGTCCTTGCGCTTGGCCTGCCAGTCCTCGTAGCCGCCGGCCACGATGTCGACCGTGCCGCTGCCGTCGAGGCCCAGCGTGACGGTGACGGTCCGGTCGAGGAAGTCGCGGTCGTGGCTCACGATCAGGACCGTGCCTTCGTAGTCGGCGATGACTTCCTGCAGCAGGTCGAGCGTCTCCAGGTCGAGGTCGTTGGTCGGCTCGTCGAGTACCAGCAGGTTGCTCGTGCGGGCAAACTCGCGGGCCAGCAGCAAGCGGCTGCGCTCGCCGCCCGACAGCACGCCGACCTTCATGTCGACGATGGCCGGATCGAACAGGAACTCTTTCAGGTAGCCCTGCACATGCTTGCGCACCCCGCGCACGTCGATCCAGTCGCCGCCCTCGGCAAGGATCTGCCGCACCGTGCGGTCGGGCTGCATCAGGCTGCGCTGCTGGTCGATCATCACCCCCGTCAGCGTCTTGGCCAGGGTGACGCTGCCCTCGTCGGGCTCGATCTCGCCGGTCAGCAGCTTGAGCAGGGTCGTCTTGCCCGCGCCGTTCGCGCCGACCACGCCGATGCGGTCGCCCCGCTGGATGCGCAGCGTGAAGTCGCGGATGATGGTGCGCTCGCCATAGCGCTTGGTCACCTTGTCGGCGTTGATCACCGTCTTGCTGCGGCTTTCGTCGTCGGTCGCCAAGGCCAGCTTCGCCGCGCCGGCTGGGCTGAGCATGGCCGCGCGCTGGGCGCGCATCTGGTAGAGTTTTTCAAGCCGGCCCATGTTGCGCTTGCGCCGCGCGGTCACGCCCCGTTCCAGCCAGTGCGCCTCCAGTTTGAGCCGGGCGTCGAGCTTCTCTGCGGCGCGCGTCTCCTCGGCGTAGACCGCCTCTTCCCACGCCTCGTACCCGCCGAAGCCGATGTCCTTGCGGCGCAGGCTGCCCCGGTCGAGCCAGAGCGTGGAACGGGTCAGGCGCTTGAGAAATGTCCGGTCGTGGCTGATTACCACGACCGCGCCGCGATAGCGGTCGAGCCAGCTTTCGAGCCATTCGATCGCCGCGAGATCAAGATGGTTGGTCGGCTCGTCGAGCAGCAGCAGGTCCGGATCCTGCGCCAGTGCGCGGGCAAGAGCTGCGCGCCGCTTCTCGCCCCCGCTCGCCGTCTTGGCCGGCCGCGCCATGTCGATGCCCAGTTGCCCCGCGATGCTCTCCACCTCGTGCGGCAGCGGCGCATCGGGGCCCGAAAGAGCGAAATCCATCAGCGTGGCGTGCGGGGAAAAGTCCGGGTCCTGTTCCAGCAGCACGATCCGCGTGCCCGGCCTGATCTTGCGCAGGCCGCGGTCGGCCTCGATCCGGTCGTCGATCAGGCGCAGCAGCGTGGTCTTGCCCGCGCCGTTGCGGCCGATCAGCGCCAGCCGGTCCCGCGGGCCGATGTGCAGATCGAGCCCTTCGCCGGGAGGCGCGCCGAACAGCCAGCCATTGCCTTGTTGCAGGCCAAGCCCTTCCCAGGAGAGGATCGGAGGTTCAGCCATCGCGCGGCGCACTTAGGGGCGGAAGGGCGGCGGAACAACCCGGTTCACCGATGCGTAATGGCTCTGCGGCCATCAAAAATGCCGAAGGAGATTTCTTGCATGACACGTTTCGCCATCCCGCTCGTCGCCGTTGCCGCCGCCGTCGCGGCCCCCGCCGCCGCCGCCGAAGTCCAGATCGCCAGCCAGGGTCCGGTGGTCGAACTGACCGTGACCGAAACGGTCAGCGCGGACCCCGACCTGGCTACGGTGGGCGCCGGCGTGACGACCGTCGCACCCACGGCTGTCGAGGCGATGCAGCAGAACAACAACCAGATGGATGCGGTGGTAAAGCGGATCGAACAGCTCGGCGTCAGCGAAAAGGACATCCAGACCACCGGGGTCAATCTCAATGCGGAGTTCGACTATGACGATGCGACCCGCCAGCAGCGGTTCCGCGGCTATCGCGCAAGCAACCGGGTGACCGTGAAGCTGCGCGACATTACCCGCACCGGCCGGGTTCTCGACGCGCTCGTCGTCGCGGGCGCGAACGACCTGAGCGGCATTTCGTGGTCGATCGAAAACCCCGATCCGGCCCGCGAACAGGCGCGCGAAGCGGCCTTCGGCGCGGCCCGCACCAAGGCCGAGCGCTATGCCGCGCTTTCGGGTTACACGGGCCTGCGCCTGCTCGAGGTGAGCGAAACCGTCATGCCCGGCAGGCTGACGCAGTACGACGTAGTCGCGACGGCCGCCTCTGCGCGCAACGAATCCATGCCGATCCGGCCGGGCCAGGTCGAGACCGGCGTGACCGTCACCGTCAAGTACGAGATGACGCGCTGAACCCTGAACCGGGCGCGGCGGCTGCATTCACAACTTGTTCAATCCGCCGCGCCTAGGCATGCCGCCATGATGCGCAAGATTATCCTCCCCATCGCTGCCCTGGCCCTCGCCGGGTCGGGCCTTGCCGCGCCGGCCCTTGCGCAGGGCCGCGGCGACCAGGCTACCGCGCGCAAGGAAATGAACGCGGGCAATGTGATGAAGCTGCGCGATATCGAGCGTATCGTCATCCCGCAGATCGAGAAGCGCGGCGAGAACATCCAGTACCTCACGCCGGAGTTCGACGAGGTCGCTCGGGCCTACCGCATGAAGTTCATCGACAACACGCGCGGCCAGATGATTTGGGTCGATGTCGATGCCCGCAACGGCCGTATCCTGCGGATTTCGAAATAGGGCACGGAAACGCTGTTCAGGTTGACGCGTTCATGTTCAAGGCCCACCTTCCGTGCGGCGTGAGAACAGGAAACCAACAATGCGCATCCTGATCGTCGAGGACGAGCCTACCCTCGGCCACCAGCTCAAAAACACCCTGGAGCAGAACGGTTATGCCGTCGACCTGTCGACCGACGGGGAAGACGGCCACTTCCTCGGCTCGACCGAGGAATACGATGCCGTCGTGCTCGATCTCGGCTTGCCCGAGATCGACGGGCTGACCGTGCTCAACATGTGGCGCAAGGAAGGCCGCATGTTTCCCGTGCTCGTGCTGACCGCGCGCGACAGCTGGTCCGACAAGGTCGCCGGCCTCGATGCCGGGGCCGACGATTATCTCGCCAAACCTTTCCAGACCGAAGAGCTCATCGCCCGCCTGCGCGCGCTGATCCGCCGCGCGTCCGGCAATGCGAGCTCCGAGCTGACCGCCGGCGACGTGCGCCTCGACACGCGGTCAGGCCGTGTCACCCGGGCCGGTGAGCCGGTCAAGCTGACGGCGCAGGAATACAAGCTGCTGAGCTACCTGATGCACCACAAGGGCAAGGTGGTCAGCCGTACCGAACTGATCGAGCACATTTACGATCAGGATTTCGACCGCGATTCGAACACGATCGAGGTCTTCGTCACCCGTATTCGCAAGAAGCTGGGTGCCAACGTGATCACGACAATCCGTGGCCTCGGTTACAGTCTCGACGACCCCGACGAACCTCCCCGCGAGTAGCCCGCCGGTCGCGGCGAAGGGGACCCAACCCCCCGCGGAGGAAGTCTCGGAGGATACCGGGGCAGAATCCATCACGCCCGCGCACACCGGAAGTCTCAGCCGGCGGATGATGCTGATCGCGGCGGGGTGGATTTCTATCCTGCTGCTGGTCGGCGGGGTGGCGCTCGACAGCACGCTGAAGAACCTCGTCACGCAGCAGTTCAACGACCAGCTCGACTACAGCCTCAACGGGATGCTCGGCTCGGCCGAAATCGTCGAGGGCGAGGTGTGGTTCAACCGACCGCTGGGCGATCAGCGATACCTGGAGCCCAACAGTGGGTTCTACTGGCAGATCAGCGGCAAGGGGTTCGAGGATTATCCCTCGCGCTCGCTGTGGGACCGCCGGCTGGAGGTGGACCTGGCCGTCGACAACCGCGAGCCGCGCTATTACGATTCCGACCAGTTTCCCGACGAACCGCTGCGCATCGTCGAGCGTACGATCCGCCTGCCGGGCAGCGATACGGAGTGGCACTTCATCGTGGCGGCCTCGCGCGCCGAGCTCGACGCACAGATCGGGCGCATCCGCTCGATCCTCGTCTGGTCTTTCGCCGTGTTGGGCATCGGCCTGTTCATCATGGCCATGCTGCAGACCTGGTACGGGCTGAGCCCGCTGCGCCGGGTGCGCAAGGCGATCGCGCGTATCCGCACCACCGGGCGCAATCGCGTGACCGACCCGCTGCCGCTCGAGGTGCAGCCAATGGTCGAGGAGCTCAACGCCCTTCTCTCCCACTCCGAACAGCAGGCCGAAGAAGCGCGGACCCATGCGGGCAACCTCGCGCACGCGCTCAAGACCCCGTTGACGGTGTTGACCAATGCCGCGAGCGCGCGTTCGCCCGATCTCGACGAGACGGTGCTGCGCGAAGCGTCAGTCATGCGGCGCCAGGTCGATCACCACCTTGCCCGCGCCCGCGCGGTAGGGCGGCGGGCGGTCGGCCTTTCGCGGGCCAACGTGCGCGATAGCGCCGATGCGGTGGAGCGCGCGGTCGCCCGCTTGCACCCCGACGTGCGGCTGGACATCGACGGTTCGACCACCGCGGAAGTCGCCATCGAGCGGCAGGATCTCGACGAAATCCTCGGCAACCTGATCGAGAACGCCGCGAAATACGGCGGCGGCAGCGTGTTCGTGACCGTGGATGCCGAGCCGGGTAGCGACCTCTGCGCCATCTGGGTCGAGGACGACGGCATGGGCATCCCCCGCGAGCAGCGCGCCACGCTGTTCACCCGCGGCGCCCGGCTCGACACCGAGAAGCCGGGCACCGGGCTGGGCCTGGCGATCGTGCGCGACGTGGTGGAAATCTACGGCGGGAAGATCGAACTCGGCGAGAGCGAGGACCTTGGCGGTCTGCTGGTCCGCTTGCTCCTACCGCGGGCGAGCGCGGAGTAGACCCTCAGTCGCGAATGCCCGGACGGGGCGGCAGGCCGGGAAAGTGCGGCAGGCTCTCGTCGAGCATATCCCAGGCGATCCGGTCCTTCACGTAGATGCAGTTTTCCGGGCTGACCTGTCCTGGCTCGTCGAGCGATCCCGCCTGCACCATGATGTGATCGCCCGGCGCGTCGCCCGACGTGTAAAGCCGCCCGCCGCAGGTGCCGCAGAAATGCCTGGTGACCTTGCCGCCGGTGTCCCCGGTGTTGGTGAAGGTCTGCGGATCGCCCTCGAGCCGCAACTGGTCCTTGTGAATGCCGATGATGGTGGTGTGTCCGGTGCCCGTCGCCTTCTGGCAATCCTTGCAGCAACACTGGCTGACGAACATCGGCTCGCCCTCGATCCGAAAACGCATCGCACCGCACAGGCATCCGCCCACAAGCCCGTCACCCATCTCCGATTCTCCTTCACGAACAGATTAGCGCGCCTGCTCGCCCTGTCGACGGGTTCAGCGCCGGTTTATGCCGGACCGGTTAACTATCCGGCAATCATCGCATTTCCCTGGAGAAAATCCATGTTCAAGCAATTCGTGCGCCCGGCCCTGCTGCTTGCAGCAACCGCCGCCCTCGGCGCCTGTTCGGCCTATGACAGCTACGGTTACGGCGGCACTGTCGTTTCCGTCGGCTATGGCAACGGCGGCTACTACCCTTATTCGAGCCGTTACGATCGCTACGATCCCTACGGCTACTACGGCTGGTATGACGGCTTCTATTATCCGGGCACCGGGTATTACATCTACGATCGTGGCGGCACGCGCCATCGCTGGAGCGATCAGCACCGGCGCTATTGGGAAGGCCGCCGCGGCGGACGCGACGTACGCGAGAACTGGAGTGCCTGGCGCGGCCAGCAATATTCCGGTCGTCAGGGCGAAAACCGCACCGAGCGCTGGCAGGGCCGCGACCAGCGCGGACAGCAGGGCTGGCAGGGCAATCGCCAGCGGCAGGATCGCCAGCAATGGCAGGGCCGCAGCCGCGATGGAGATTCTGTCGCCGGTCAGCGTGTCGAACGCCAGCCCAGGGTCATGCGCCAGCAACAGCAGGTCGAACGCCAGCAGCAACAGCGAGCCGAACGCCCCCAGCGCTCGGTCAATCGGGGCGAGGAGTTTCGCCGGGGCCGTGAACGGCGCGGGGACTGAGGCCTAGCGCTGCGCGGCCTGCTTGTGATGGAGGATGACTTCCTCGATCACGAAGCGGATGAACTTCTCGCTGAATTCGGGGTCGAGCTCCGCTTCGACGGCGAGCGCGCGCAGGCGCTCGATCTGCCGCGCTTCGCGGCCCGGGTCGCTGGCGGGGAGGTTGGACTGCGCCTTGTACTCGCCCACGGCTTGGGTGATGCGAAAGCGTTCGGCCAACATGTGAATCAACGCGGCATCGATATTGTCGATGCTCTTGCGGTAGACCGCCAGGACGGCATCCTGGTTTTGCGCCGAAGGGTTGCTTGCCATATGCGCCCGGACCTAGCACGGATTCCCCGCTTGCCAAGTCGGCGGCAAGCTTCCAAGTGCGCCGCATGAGCGCCGAGATCCTCCCATTTTCGCGCAAGGACCCTTCGCTGGCGCCGATCCTGGGCCTGACCGCGACGGCCATGAATTCGGTCAACGCGATCATCCTCGACAGGATGCAGAGCGAGATACCGCTTATCCCCGCACTGGCCGGGCACCTCATTGCCGGCGGGGGCAAGCGGATGCGGCCGATGCTGACGCTCGCCGGGGCCGAAGTGGTGGGATACCAGGGGACGCGGCATCACCGGCTGGCCGCCGCGGTCGAATTCATCCACACCGCGACTCTGTTGCATGACGATGTCGTCGATGGGAGCGAGCAGCGCCGGGGCAAGAGCACCGCCAACATCGTCTTCGGCAATCCGGCCACCGTGCTGGTGGGGGATTTCCTGTTCAGCCGCGCCTTCGAGCTGATGGTCGAGGACGGCAGCCTCAAGGTGCTCAAGATCCTCAGCTCGGCCAGCGCGGTGATCGCGCAGGGCGAGGTCGACCAGCTCACCGCCCAGCGCCGTATCGAGACCAGCGAGGAGCGCTACCTTCACATCATCGGCGCCAAGACCGCGGCGCTGTTCGCAGCCGCCAGCCGCATCGCCGCCGTGGTGGCGGAGCGCGGCGAGGCGGAAGAACGGGCTCTCGACGATTACGGCCGCAACTTGGGGGTCGCATTCCAGTTGGTGGACGATGCGATAGATTATGACGGCGGAACGGCCGACATGGGCAAGGACCGTGGCGACGATTTCCGCGAAGGGAAGATGACCCTTCCGGTGATCCTCGCCTACGCGCGTGGTTCGGCCGAGGAGCGCAAGTTCTGGGAAGAAGCCATTGCCGGCTTCCGCACCGAAGATGAGGATTTGGCCCACGCGGTGGACCTCATTCGCCGGCACGAGGCCGTTGCCGCCACTCGCGAGCGCGCGAGGCTCTATGCCCAGCGCGCGTGCGATGCCCTGTCGATCTTCCCCGACGGCAAGGCCCGTCAGGCGATGGTCGAAGCGGCGCAGTTCGCGGTCAGCCGGGGGTACTGAGCGTTCCGGCGACGCGCCGTTCGAGAGTGTCCGCGGGCCGCTGGGTGTGGCATTTTCCAATATGAGCGACGGTCTCCCGATCCATTCCGTCCTGCCGCGATTGCTGGCGGCGTTGCAGGATAGCACCGGCGCGGTCCTCGTGGCGCCTCCGGGCGCGGGCAAGACCACGGCGGTCGCGCCCGCCCTGCTGGGCGAAAGCTGGTGTCAGGGCACGATCATCCTGACGTCTCCCCGCCGGGTCGCCGCGCGCGCTGCGGCGGAGCGGTTGGCCGAGATGCTGGGCGAGGCACCGGGAGAAACGGTCGGTTACCTGAC
Organism: Tsuneonella sp. HG222; assembly: GCF_053819185.1. Lineage (NCBI taxonomy): Bacteria > Pseudomonadati > Pseudomonadota > Alphaproteobacteria > Sphingomonadales > Erythrobacteraceae > Tsuneonella > Tsuneonella sp. HG222. Next base: position 1,082,738 of record NZ_JBSOQZ010000001.1, read on the forward strand.
CCGGCTCGATTCCCGACGCTCGGCGAGAACGCGGATTCTGGTCGTCACCGAAGCAATCTTCGTGTCGATGGTCCTGGCCGACCAGGAGTTGACCGGCGTCTCCGCCGTGCTGTTCGACGAAGCGCACGAACGGCACCTCGACAGCGACCTCGGTCTCGCGCTCGTCCTCGAAACCCGCGAGGTCCTGCGTTCCGACCTGCGGGTGCTGGTGATGTCGGCCACGATCGACGGCGCGCGCTTTGCTCGCCTGCTCGGTAGCGAAACTCCAGTCGTCGAGAGCGAGGGCAGGGCGCATCCGTTGCGGATCGCATGGCTGGGCAGCCGACCCGATCTGCGGATCGAGGATGCGATGGCCGCAGCCGTCCAGCAGGCCTGGCGCCAGGAGGAGGGCGACATCCTCGCCTTTCTCCCCGGTGTTCGTGAGATCGAGCGTGTGCGCGAAAGGCTCGAGGCCAAACTCGTCGGCGTTCCAATCCTGCCGCTTCATGGGCAGGTCCAGCCCGCCGACCAGCGGGCCGCCATACGGCGCGATCCGCAAGGCCGGCGGCGGATCGTATTGGCCACCGCGATCGCCGAGAGTTCCATTACCCTCGACGGTGTCAGCGTCGTGGTGGATGCGGGCCTTTCGCGCCGGGCCGAGTTCGATCTTGCCGCGGGCGTGACCCACCTTGTCACCCATCGCGCAAGCCAGGCGGCGGCCGCCCAGCGGGCCGGCCGCTCGGCGCGGCAGGGCCCAGGGGTCGCCTATCGCCTGTGGGAGGAGGCCGCTCATCCCGGTCGCCCGGCGTTTGACCCGCCCGAGATCGTCAACAGCGACCTTGCGCCGTTGGTGCTGGCGTTGGCGCGCTGGGGCGGGGGCGATCCCGGGTCAATGCAATGGCTCAATAGGCCGCCGGAGGCGGCAGTCGCGGCAGCGCGCTCCCGGCTTCTGGCAATGGGCGGGCTCGACGCCGCCGGCCGCATCACCGCGTTCGGCAACAAGGTCGCCGCGCTCGCCATGGAGCCATGGCAGGCGGCAATGGTCCTGCGCGGCGCCGAGCATGGCGCGGCGGAGACGGCCGCCCGCATCGCCTTGCTGCTGCAGGAGCGGGGGCTTGGCGGCAAGGGCGAGGACCTCGCCGCCCGCCTCCAGCGGTGGAATGGCGACCGAACGACGCGAGCAGAGTCGAGCCGCAAGCTCGCGGCCGGCTGGGCCAAGCGGGCCGAGGGTCTCTCGCAACCGGGGGGCGAGGGCGTACCGCCTGCCATACTCCTGGCCTGGGCGCTTCCCGACAACATCGCCCGCCGGCGCGACGGCACGGGGGAAAGCTGGCTCAGCGCAGGCGGGCGCGGTTACAGTCTCGACCCTGCCAGCCCCCTGGCGCGGGCAGAATGGCTCGCGATCGGCGATGCGCAGGGCCAAGCCAAGGGTGCGCGGATCACGGCCGCCCTCCCGCTGGAAGCGGCCGATGTCGAGAAATGGCTCGACGACCGGATCGAGCGGCGCAGTGTCCTTCTCTGGAAGGGCGATCGGGTCGAGGCGCGGCTCGAGAGGCGGCTCGGCGCCGTCACGCTCGCAACCGGTCCCGATCCTCGGCCGGACGGGGACGCCATCACCAGGCTGCTTGTTGAAAAGGCCGTGGAAAACCTTGCGGATTGGCTGCCGAAAACCCTGTTGGCGAGGGCTGGATATGCCGGGATATCCGAGTTGTCCGCCGAGACGCTGGCCAAGGAGGCGGACGATTGGCTCGCCCAGCTACTGGCCGGGCGGCGCGATCTCGAATTACCGCGTGGCGATCTGGCCCAGGCGCTGCTGTCCCGGCTGGACTGGGATACGCGGCAAAGACTCGATCGGTTGGCGCCGCGGGAGTTCGTCACCCCCGCCGGAACGAGCCATGCGATAGACTATGCCGGCCCTGACGCGCCTGCCGTCGAGGCGCGAGTGCAGGCCCTATTCGGGCTCGATGCCCATCCGCTGATCGGCGAAACGCCGCTGCTGCTCAAGCTGACGAGCCCCGCGGGCCGCCCGATCCAGGCCACGCGCGACCTTCCCGGATTCTGGCGCGGAAGCTGGAGAGATGTGGCGAAGGAGATGAAGGGCCGGTACCCCAAGCATCGCTGGCCGGACGAGCCCTGGTGCGAAAAGCCGAGCCTCAAGACGAAGAACGCCTTTTCACGTTCGGAATGATGAATTAGGGCCCCGATCATGCAGGCACGCATTTATCAACGACCCAAGAACGCAATGCAGTCGGGCAAGGCGCTGACCGACGAGTGGGTGCTCGACTTCGTCCCGGCGGAAGCGAAGAAGCCCGACCCCCTGATGGGCTGGGCGGGCAGCGGCGACACGCAGCAGCAGGTGCAGTTGCGGTTCGAAAGCTGCGCGGCGGCGCAGGCCTATGCGGATAAACACGGGATCGAGGTGCAGGTGCACCCGAGCCCTCCGCGCAAGCTCAAGCTTCAGGCTTACGCCGACAACTTCCGGTAAGCCTCGGGCTCGATCCCGAAGTACTTTCTTCGTTGCACCAAAGCCGGTTGCAATCGACGCCGCCCGGTTCCATATCGCGCCCGGGAGTCGGGTGGACGTTCGCGTCGGCTCACCGGGTCAGGTCCGGAAGGAAGCAGCCCAGGTTGATTGCAGCGGGTCGCCCGGCTCCTTTTCCACACCATTGTTGCCATGACATCGGGGGGCGGAGTGCCTACCTTGTGCGGCATGGGTGATTCCCCCGAAAACACTGTGGACAGTACGGACTCGCTTCCGTGGAAGACGGACGCGGGGGAGGCCACTCCCAGCGCCGCCGAACTCGAAGCGGCCGGGCAATCGGCCATGTTCGGGGAGCCCGTTTCCGCAAAGCCGGCGCCGGTCGAGCCCGCCCCCAAGGCTGCTACACCCGCCGCGCAACCCTATCGCGTTCTGGCGCGAAAATACCGCCCGCAGACGTTCTCCGAGCTGATCGGGCAGGACGCGATGGTCCAGACGCTCGGCAATGCGATCCAGCGCGACCGCCTGGCCCATGCCTTCCTCATGACCGGGGTGCGCGGAGTTGGCAAAACCTCGACCGCGCGCCTCATCGCCAAGGCGCTGAACTGCGTGGGGCCGGATGGGCAGGGCGGGCCGACGATCGACCCGTGCGGCCAGTGCGAGCCCTGCAGGGCCATCGCCGAGGGCCGTCATATCGATGTCATCGAGATGGACGCGGCCAGCCACACCGGCGTCGACGACGTGCGCGAGATCATCGAGGCGGTGCGCTACGCCGCGGTCAGTGCGCGCTACAAGATCTACATCATCGACGAAGTCCACATGCTCACGAGGAACGCGTTCAACGCGCTCCTCAAGACGCTCGAGGAGCCGCCGGGCCATGTGAAGTTCCTTTTCGCCACCACCGAGGTCGACAAGCTGCCGGTGACGGTGCTGAGCCGGACCCAGCGCTTCGACCTGCGGCGCATCTCGGCCCCCTTGTTGCAGCAGCACTTCGCCAGCGTGTGCCGGCAGGAAGGCATCGAGGCGGAGGACGAGGCGATGGCCATGATCGCCGCCGCGGCCGAAGGCTCCGTTCGCGACGGGCTTTCGATCCTCGACCAGGCGATTGCCCACGCCGACCTCGAAGGCGGCGGTAAGGTGACTGCCGAGCGGGTGCGCGACATGCTCGGCCTGGCGGACAAGGGAGCGCAGCGGCGGCTTTTTGCCGCTTTGCTCGAAGGACAGCCGCAGGCGCTTATCGCAGAGGTCGACAATCAGTACGCGCTGGGCGTCGAGCCATTGGCGCTGATGCGCGGAATGCTCGACCTGGCGCACAAGGTGACCCTGGCGCAGATCGCTCACCAGGCCGGGGATACGGCTTCGCAGGAAGAACGGGCGGCGATCGAGGAGTGGGCGGAGCATCTTTCGGCCGCGCAGCTACACCGCCTGTGGCAACTCCTGCTCAAGGGCTATTCGGAGGTACGCAAGGCGCCCGATCCGCTGGTTGCCGCGCAGATGGCGCTGCTGCGCGTCCTGCATGCATCGACATTGCCCGATCCGGGCAATCTGGCGAAGCGGATCGAGACGCTGGCCGAGCGAGGAGTGCCGGCGGCTTCCGTACCGGCTTCGTCCCCGGCGACCAACGGGCCGTCCGCCGCGATCGAGTGGGAGCGGTTGATTACCAGCGTCGATCAGTCCGGCGCGCTCGGCGTCGCGCAGGTCATGCGGGACTGGATTCGAGTCATCGACCTGATGCCGGGCGAACTGGTGTACGCCGTCACACCCGGATTGGTCGAGGATCCGGGGCCCGAGCTTCGCGAGGCGCTGTCGCGGGCGACCGGACAGCGCTGGCAGGTCCGGCTCGGCGAAGGCGCGGCCCTGCCGTCGATGCGCGAGCGGGCAGACGCGGAGAAGGCCGATGCGCGCCGGCAGGTCATGGCCGATCCGCTGGTAGAGGCAGCATTCGCGGCCTTTCCCGATGCCGAACTCGTCGAGGATGGCGAGGGCCTGACCGGCGAACGAAACTGGAGCAAGCGGGCCTGAGAGCCCCCGAAGGATAGATCAGATGGACATGGAAGAAATGCTCAAGGCGGCCCAGCAGGCGGCCGAGACGATCCAGAAGCAGATGAACGACGCGCAGGTCAAACTGGACACCATCGAGGTCGAAGGCAGTTCGGGTGGCGGCCTGGTGAAGATCCGTGCCACCGCCAAGGGCCGCATTCAGTCGGTTTCGATCGACGACAGCCTGATCGTGCCGTCCGACAAGCAGATGCTGGAAGATCTGGTCACCGCCGCGTTCAACGATGCGCGGGCCAAGGCCGATCAGGCCGCCAATGCCGAGATGCAGAAGGTCCAGTCGGGCATGGCGCTGCCGCCGGGATTCAAGCTTCCCGGTATGTAAGGCTGCCCGGGCGGGCGCCTCAGTATCCCAGTTTGCCGCGTCGGGTCTGCTCGTGCAATTCCTCGAGCCGGTCCGCCCGTGACTTGTCGCCGCGAAAGTTGGGGCGGGCCTCCCGCTCCGCCTTGCGCTCGCGGCGCCAGCGGATCAGCCATTCCGACTCCTTGCGGTCGAGCCCAACGAGGATCTCTTCCCCGTCACCGGCCACGCCGAGCGCGCCGATGACCTCGTTGTAACTGCGCTCCTGTTCGAGCAGATCGAGCCGCTTGGCTCCGCCCGTCGTGCGAGAGACGTCCGCCGCTTCGGCAACGGTTGGAGGTGGGTTCGGCGCGCTGGCGAGCCCGGCTTCCGCGGCGATTTCGCGCACATGTTCAAGCACCGAAGGCGCAAGCGGCTGATCGAACCTGATCCCGGCCACGCGTCCGTCGAGCCAGCGGACCCGTGCTTCGATCGGGCCGATGGGGCCGATGCGGATTGTGACGAATTGGTCGACCTCGAGCCGCCCAAGCCGATCGTGGATCTGGCAGCCACCTTGGGAAAGGTCGCGCAGCGTAACATCCACGGCCATGCCCGTGCCGGACCGATACCGGCCGGGAACGGTTATTCCGTGTCGCTCGTCCCTACGTTCTTCCATTGCTTCCCTGCCGGACAAATTGCCGGCAACAGGGCCACGGTCATAACATGGCCGGATTGTCGTGTGAAAAGAAAATCCGCGCCGAAGTCCCGGGGAATGTGCCGGGCGGAAGGTTGCGGTCGGGTGGGGAGGGACCCATATCCTGCGACCAAGATCGTGCGTTTTTCCCCCGTATGGGCAGCGCACGCGAACACGGACAAGAGATAGCATGAGCCAGTTTCCTCTCCTTCCCTTGCGCGATGTCGTGGTCTTTCCCGGCCAGGTCGTGCCGTTATTCGTTGGGCGTTCCAAGTCGGTCGAGGCGCTCGAAGCCGCAATGGCCGGCAACAAGGACATCCTGCTCCTGGCCCAGCGCGACCCGCAGTGCGACGATCCGGGCCGCGACGACCTGTACGACATCGGCGTGGTTGCCCAGGTCCTGCAGATGCTGAAGCTTCCCGATGGTACCGTTCGCGTATTGGTCGAAGGCCAGAGCCGCGCCCGACTGACGGACCTTGAAGAGCGCGAAGGCTTCACCGTGGCCCAGACCGAACTGCTCGAGGAAGAGCCCGCGACCGGCAATGCGGTCGCTGCTCTGATGCGCAGCTCGCTCGATCAGTTCGCCGACTATGCCAAGCACAACAAGAAGCTGCCCGACGAGCTTGAAGGCGAACTGGGGCAGATCGAGGACGCCGGCCGGCTGGCCGATGCGATCGCCGGCGCGCTGACCGCCAAGGTAGCCGTCAAGCAGTCGCTCCTCGCTGAGACCGACCCGATGAAGCGGCTGGAGATGGTCTATTCCGTGATGGAGGGCGAGCTGTCGGTCCTCCAGGTCGAGCGCAAGATCCGCGGCCGTGTGAAGCGGCAGATGGAGAAGACGCAGCGGGAATATTACCTCAACGAACAGCTCAAGGCGATCCAGAACGAGCTCGGCGGAAGCGACGGCGAGGATGGAGACGAGATCGCCGAACTCCAGGCGAAGATCGACCGGCTGAAGCTGTCGAAGGAGGCCCGCGCCAAGGCCGAGAGCGAGCTCAAGAAGCTCAAGACGATGCAGCCGATGAGCGCCGAGGCGACGGTCATCCGCAACTATCTCGACGTGCTGCTCGGCCTGCCGTGGGGCAACAAGAGCAGGTTGAAGAAGGACATCCGCAAGGCCGAGGCGATCCTCAACGAAGATCACTACGCGCTCGACAAGGTGAAGGACCGGATCGTCGAGTATCTGGCGGTCCAGGCGCGGACGAACAAGCTCAAGGGGCCGATCCTGTGCCTCGTCGGCCCTCCGGGTGTCGGCAAGACCAGCCTGGGCAAGTCGATCGCCCGCGCGACGGGGCGCGAATTCGTGCGCCAGTCGCTCGGCGGCGTGCGCGACGAGGCCGAGATCCGCGGTCACCGGCGGACCTACATCGGATCGCTCCCCGGCAAAATCGTGACCAACCTGCGCAAGGCCGGAACCAGCAACCCCTTGTTCCTCCTCGATGAAATCGACAAGCTGGGGCAGGACTTCCGCGGCGATCCCGCGTCCGCGCTGCTCGAGGTGCTCGATCCCGAGCAGAACGCCAAGTTCCAGGACCACTACCTCGAACTGGACATCGACCTCAGCGACATCATGTTCGTGACCACGGCCAACAGCCTCAACCTGCCGCAGCCGCTGCTCGACCGGATGGAGATCATCCGCCTCGAAGGTTACACCGAGGACGAGAAGGTCGAGATCGCCCAGCGCCACCTGATCGCCAAGCAGGTCAAGGCCCACGGCCTTAAGAAGGGCGAGTTCGAGCTCACCGAGGGGGGGCTGCGCGACCTCATCCGCTACTACACCCGCGAAGCCGGCGTCCGCACGCTGGAGCGCGAGATCGCGCGGCTGGCCCGCAAGTCGCTGCGCAAGATCCTCGAAGGCGATGCGACGGCGGTCTCGATCACCCCGGAAAACCTCGGCGACTTTGCCGGCGTGCGCAAGTTCAAGCACGGCGTGAGCGAAGAGGAAGCCCAGGTGGGCGGCGTCACGGGTCTGGCCTGGACCGAGGTCGGCGGAGAACTGCTGACGATCGAGAGCGTCACGACGCCGGGCAAGGGCGAGGTCAAGACCACCGGCAAGCTGGGCGAGGTGATGAACGAAAGCGTCTCCGCGGCCTTCAGCTTCGTCAAGGCGAGGGCGCCTGCCTATGGCATCAAGCCCTCGCTGTTCCAGCGCAAGAACGTGCACATCCACCTGCCCGAAGGCGCCGTGCCCAAGGACGGGCCGAGCGCGGGCATCGGTATGGTCACCTCCATCGTCTCGACCCTGACGGGCATCCCCGTCCGGCCCGACGTGGCCATGACCGGCGAAGTGACGTTGCGCGGGCGCGTGCTCGCGATCGGCGGCCTCAAGGAAAAGCTGCTGGCGGCGCTGCGCGGCGGCATCAAGAAGGTCCTGATCCCGGAAGAGAACCGCAAGGACCTGGCGGAAATCCCCGCAAACGTGAAGGAAGGGCTGGAGATCGTCCCCGTCAGTCACGTCGACGAGGTGCTGGCCCACGCGCTCGTGTCGCCTATCGAGCCGATCGTCTGGACGGATGCGGATGATCTGGCGAGCCAGCCGGTGGCCCCGGCCTCCGGATCCGCTGCCTCGCCGATAGCACATTGAGCTTCCAGCAGAGGCGTCCGACAGTCTTTAGCCGCGTGATTGAGCGCTACGAACGTACCGTTTCTGCACAAAACCAGCGATTTCGGGCGGCGAGCTGAAAAGTAGCCGCCCGAAACTCGTTTCGTCGCCTAAATCTCGGCTTTCGCTTTGACAGGCGCCGGAAAAGCCGCTCAATTTCCCTGTCATCGCCGGGCGATTCCGCGCCCCGACCGAATATTGTGTTTGATGAGGGGGATGCTCGCCAATGAACAAGAACGAATTGATCGGAGCCGTGGCTGAGGCAAGCGGACTCTCCCGCAGCGAAGCGACCAGGGCGGTCGAAGGCGTATTCGATACGATCACCGGTGTTCTCTCGAAGGGAGATGAAGTCCGCCTGGTCGGGTTCGGGACGTTTTCCGTCGCCAAGCGCAAGGCTTCGACCGGGCGCAACCCGCGAACCGGCGAGCCCATGAAGATCAAGGCTTCCACCCAGCCGAAGTTCAAGGCCGGCAAGGGGCTGAAGGATTCGGTGAACTGATTTCGCAGCGCATGGCGCACCTGCAGGGCCGCCCCGCGGGGCGGCCCTTCGCATGTCAGGGTTTGCGGCTGGCCACCGCATAAAGCGCGATCGCAGCGGCGTTCGATACGTTAAGGCTTTCGATCTGGCCGGTCATCGGCAGGCGCGCCAGCGCATCGCAATGGGCGGCTATGTTGTGCCGCAGACCTTCGCCCTCCGCCCCCAGGACCAGCGCAATGGGTGACGCGGGCAGGGCATCGGCGAAGACGGCGTCTGCTTCGCCCGCCAGGCCGATCCGCCAGTAGCCGGCCTCGGCGACTTCCTCCAGCGCGCGGGCAAGGTTCACCACGCGAACCCACGGCACCATTTCCAGCGCGCCCGAGGCCGACTTGGCGACGGTGCCGCTCTCGGGCGGGGCGTGCCGGTCCTGCGTGATGATCGCGGCGGCGTTGAACGCGGCCGCCGAGCGCAGGATCGCGCCGACGTTGTGCGGATCGGTCACCTGGTCGAGCACGACCAGCGGGCGATCGGTCTCGCCGCCAAGGACGTCGTCGATATGGATGTCTTCCAGCGGCTCGCATTCGAGGACAAGGCCCTGGTGCGGTGCATCGCGAGCCACCAGCCGGGCCAGATCCGCGCCGTCGGCGTATTCCACATTGAAATCCGGCGGAAGATCGCCGTCGAGCGAGGCGACGCTTTCGCGCGTCGCCCAGAGCTTGCGGTGGCGGCGTTCAGGATTGAGCAGGGCGGCTTCGACCGCATGGCGCCCCCAGAGCCGGACCATGCCATGCGTTGCGCGCCCGCCTGAACCGCGTCCGGTCTGCATTCTGCCAGCGCGCCCGCGCAGTGATTTCTTGCTGCCTTTTGCCATGCGTGCGCCTGTGCCAGCGGGGCCATTGACAGGCAAGCGCCGCTTCGCCATTGGGGCGCCTCTCGGCCGGGGTCCCTGCTTGCGGGGACGGCACGACACGCGGGTAAAACCGCGCTCCGGCAGGTCCGGTGGACAGGTGGCCGAGTGGTTAAAGGCAGCAGACTGTAAATCTGCCCGTGAAAGCGTACGCTGGTTCGAATCCAGCCCTGTCCACCAGCCCGCCCTGCCAGCTTACCGCTCAGACGAACCGTTATCCCGCCGTTCCGCCGGCTGGTTTTCTCGAAAGGGAACCGGTTGTCACGCCTGAACGCATACGTGGCGGTCGAGGCTTAATTCCCCCTCTAGCACCGGTTTGCCAACCTGCTGGCAGCGCTTGCGATTTCCCGCTCCGCCGGTCCCAATGTCGGCGCCACTCGCAATTATTCTTGTGCTGCGGAATAATTATTCCTACCCTCCGGAATATAAGCTTGTGAGGGAGAGAATCATGGCTTCGAAATTTCTGAGCGGCGCGTCGTCGTTCGCGCTGGGCGTGGCCGCTGTGGCGTTCCCCGCCGCTGCGCAGGATACGCAACCCACCGTCAACGATCCGGTCCAGGACACAGACGAAGGCGGCATTACAGACATCGTCGTGACGGCCCAGCGGGTCGAGGAGAACAGCCAGCGCGTTCCGATTGCGGTCGACGTGATCGAGCCGGCCCAGCTTGTTCAGCAGAACGTTATCAGGGCAGAGGATCTCTCGCGCATTTCGCCGTCGCTGTCGGCGGCGGGCGGGGGTGGGCCGACCACCGTGTTCTTCGTGCGCGGCGTGGGCAACGCCACTGTCAACGGCTATTCCGACCCGGCGATCTCGTTCAACTACGACGGGGTCTACATCGGGCGTCCGACGTCGACTTCGGGCGTGTTCTACGATCTGCAGCGGGTCGAGGTCCTGAAGGGGCCGCAAGGCACGCTCTACGGACGCAACGCGACCGCTGGCGCCATCAACGTGATTCCCAACCGTCCGAAGCTGGGCGAGACCTCGGGCAGCTTCATGCTCGGCTATGGCAATTACGACTGGCTCAGCGGCCAGGCCGCTCTCAACGTGCCCGTGGGGGACAACGTGGCGATCCGCGCGGCAGGATCGGTGGCGCGCCGCGACGCCTTCCAGTCCGACGGTAGCGGAAACCAGCGCGAACATGCCGGGCGCCTGCAGATCTACGGTGAACCGACTGCCGATCTCGACCTGCGGCTGGCTTTCGACTTCTCCCGCCAGGGCGGCGCGAGCAGCAGCGGCTTCTACCTCGGCGCCGTCAATCCCACATTCGGGCCGACGGGATTTGCCGGCTACCAGTTCGTCCCCACCGGCTTCTCGGACCAGCAGGGGCTGCTCGATCCCGCGTCCAACGCGCTGCTCGCATCGCGCTTCTACACGCAGGCCGGACACGCGGGCGCGGTCGTCGACGGACAGCCATTCAACGACAACGATTACTGGGGCGTCACGGCGGAGCTCAACTACAACACCGACGCGGGGACGCTGACGATCCAGCCGGCCTATCGCGAGGCCGATATCGCCTATGCCTTCAATGGCGTCTTCCGCCAGGGCTTCACGGCCGAAAAGGACAAGCAGACCAGCATCGAGGCGCGCTGGGCGGGCGAACTGGGCTCCTCGATCGATTATCTCGTCGGCGCAATGTACTTCGACGAGAGCATCGCGGCGACCGCCCGCTACAACCAGCAGACGCTCTCGCCCTATCAGTCCTTCGAGACAGGTACCGAGAGCTGGGCCGGGTTCGGCAAGGTGACCTGGCGGCCGATCGAGCCGCTCAGCCTCACGGCTGCCGGGCGCTATACTTCGGACAAGAAGACCTTCAACGGCACGTCGAATGTCTACATCCTGTTCTGCGGCAATCCCGCACCGCCGCAGGACATCTGCCCGACGCTGCCCTTCATCCCGCTGGTCTCGACCGAGGCGGCGCTGCGCGATTTCTACACTTCGCGCGGCTTCCCGATCACGCCGGCCCCGCTGTTCGCACTGCCACCGCAGGCGGGCGGATCGCAGACGGCGCCGTTCGTGCTGTTCTCGCCCATCGTGATCAACGACAAGCTCGACAACGACAAGTTCACCTACCGGCTGGCGGCCCAGTACGACCTGAGCCCGCGCAACATGGTCTATGCCAGCTTCGAGACCGGCTACCACGCGGGCGGCTTCTCGTTCGCGCGCGGCATCTCGACCTACGAGCCCGAGACGATCAATGCCTACACGCTGGGTTCGAAGAACCGCTTCTTCGGCAACCGGCTGCAGCTCAACCTCGAGGCCTTCCTCTGGAAATACCGCAACCAGCAGTACAGCCAGTTCGGCTACGACCTGGGCAATCCGCCGTCGACCGTGTTCCTGACGCGCAACATCGGCAACAGCACGATCAAGGGCGCGGACATCGATCTCGAATTCCTCGCGACCGAGACCACGCTGCTGTCGTCCAGCGTCCAGTACCTCGACACCAACTACGACAGCTTCACCTACTTCGCGCCCAACCAGGGGCTGCCGCCGAACACGACCTGCCCGTTCGCGCCCACCACGCAGACGACGCCGGGCGGAACGATCAACGTGTTCCGGATCGACTGTTCGGGCCGGCAGGCGTTCAATTCGCCCAAGTGGTCGTTCAACCTCAACGGCCAGCAGACCGTGCCGATCGGCAACGACTACAAGGCAGTGCTGGTGGCCGGGACCCGCTATCGCTCGTCGAGCTTTTCGACCGCGGATTACCTGCCCTACCTGCAATCGAAGTCCACCTATGTCAGCTACGCCTCGTTGACCCTCGGGCGCGAGGATGACAGCCTGTATGTCAGCTTCTACGTCAACAACATCGAAGACAACCGGCGCCTCATTACCGGCACCACCAATTCCGGGGGGCTGATTTCCGCTTCGGCCGAACAGCCGCGGACCTACGGTGTCCGGATCGGCGGAAAGTTCTGAGGCCGGGTTTTCGACTTGGAGAGTGAGACATGACCGTAAGCGTGACCGACCTGCATTATGTGGCCATGGCGGTCCCCGATCTTGCCGCGGAGCGAGAGTTCTTCGGCGAGAAGTGGGGCCTGATCGAGGTCGCCGAAGAGAACGGCCGCGTCTATTTCGCGGCCGAGGGGATGCCGCATCCCTACGTCGTCGTCCTGCGCGAGGATGCCGAGCGCAAGACCGACCTCGTCGGCTTCTCGGCCGCCTCGCGCGAGGACGTGCTGGTGATCTTCGAGCAGGTGAAGGCGGCCGGCGCGAAGATCATTTCGGAGCCCGGCCCGGCGAGCGGCCCGGCGGGCGGGTTCGCCTTCCGCTTCTTCGACCCCGACGGGCGGGCGATGGAAGTCATCTGCGACAGCACGCCGCGCGCCTTCCGCCAGCTCGACAAGGGCGAGGCGATCCCGATCGGCATCAGCCACGTCGTCTTCCACTCGCCCGACCACAAGGGCCTGGCGAAGTTCTACGAGGACGCGCTGGGGTTCCGCCTGTCCGACTGGATCGGCAACTTCATGGTCTTCCTGCGCTGCAATTCGGCGCACCACCGCGTCGCCATCCTGCCCGGGCCGCCGGCGCTCAACCACATCGCCTTCGACGTCAGTTCGGTCGACGAGCTGATGCGCGGACTGGCGCGGATGCACGAGGCCGGCATCAAGCTGAGCTGGGGGCCGGGGCGCCATACGGCGGGCAACAACACCTTCAGCTATTTCATCACGCCCAACGGCAATGCGGTGGAATACACCTCGGACCTCGAGGAGGTGGACGAGGATACCTGGCAGCCGCAGACCTACGAGCCGGGCCCGACCACGATCGACCAGTGGGGCACCGGCCGGATCATCACCGGCAACGTGCCGCACGCCGAAATGCAGCCAGACAAGGGACTGTGGCAGGTTCCGGCCTGACCATGTCGACCGAGGGGGACAAGCGATGATCGAGAGCGCGCTCGTAGTCGGGGGCGGCGTCGGCGGTATGAGCGCGGCGCTGGCGCTCGCGCGCCTTGGCGTGGCCGTCGAGCTGGTCGATGCCGACCCGCAATGGCGTGCCTATGGCGCCGGCATCAGCGTGACCGGCCTTTCGCTGCGCGCGTTCGACGACCTCGGCATTCTGGACGAGGTGCGCGAGAGGGGCTTCGTCGGCGGCGGGATTCGCTTGCGCACGGCCGATGGCGCGGTCGTGATGGAAACTCCGCCGATCCCCGATGAGGCGCCGCCGGTGGCGCGCAGCGGCGGGATCATGCGGCCCGCCCTGCACGAGATCATGTCGCGCAAGGTGCGCGGCTCCGGCATCCGCGTCACCCTGGGCACCGCGGTCGACCGCTTCGAGTTGGAGGACGGCGGTGTCTCGGTCGTCTTTCCCGACGGGCGGCAGCAGCGCTACGACCTGCTCGTCGCGGCCGACGGAATCTATTCCAAGGTCCGCCAGTCGGTCTTCCCGCAAGCAGCCGAACCGCGGTTCACCGGGCAGGGATGCTGGCGGATCGTCGCCGACCGGCCGCCCGAGGTGGACCGCCCGGAAATGTTCCTGGGCGGCCCGGTCAAGCTGGGCTTCAACCCCATTTCGGCCGACAAGATGTATGCCTTCATCCTCGAGCATGTGCCCGACAATCCGTGGTTCGCGCCCGAGGAACAGCTTGCCCATGTGGGCGATTTGCTGGCTCCCTTCGGCGCCTACGTGCCGCAGGTCCGCGCCGGGCTGGGCGAGGGTTCGCTGGTCAACTACCGCCCGCTTGAGTGGCTGCTGCTGCCCGCGCCGTGGCACCGCGGCCGCGTGGTCCTGATCGGCGACGCGGTGCACGCGACGACCCCGCACATGGCCTCCGGAGCGGGCATGGCGGTGGAGGACGGGCTGGTCCTGGCCGAGGAGCTTTCGCGTCACGACGATGTGGATCAGGCGCTGGAATCGTTTGCCGAACGGCGCTTCGAACGCGCCCGGATGGTGGTCGAGAACTCCGTCCGCATCGGCGAGATCGAGATGTCGGGCGGCAACCAGATGGACGCCAACAAGATGCTAGGCAGCACGATGCAGAAACTGCACGAGCCCTATTGAGAGACGACATGACCTACGGACTGGCCACGATCGAAGAGAATGGCGCGCAGCGGGCGGTGCTCGTTTCGGGCGAGCGCTATGTGCCGCTGTCGCACTGGGGCGAAGAGCGCGCGTTGCCAGAGCTGCTGCGCGACTGGGCTGCCGTCGGCAGCCGCCTCGGCACTTGGGCGCAGGATGTGGCTGCCTTTGCCGCGGGCGGCGACTTTGCGTCCGCGCAGGTCGCGCTGCCCTATCGGCCCGGACAGGTCTTTTGCACCGGCGCCAACTACAAGAAGCACGTCGTCGGCCTGATCATGGGCGATCCCTCGATGCGCACCAAGGAGCACGAGGACGTCGATCCTGCCGAGTTGCAGGCCCGGGTCGAGAAGATGATGGATGAGCGGGCCAAGGCGCTCCCTTTCGCCTTCCTCAAGCTGCCGGCCTGCGCGGTCGGCCCGCGCGACGACGTGATCCTGCCCTTCGACGTCGAGAAGCCCGACTGGGAGCTGGAACTGGGCGTGGTTATCGGCAAGCGGGCCCACCGGGTGAGCGAGGCCGAGGCGATGAATTTCGTCGCCGGATTCGCTGTCGTAAACGACGTTACCGCGCGTGAACTCATCTTCCGGCGCGACGGATCGGCGATCGGGGCGGACTGGCTGTCGGGCAAGAGCTTCCCCACCTTCCTCCCGTTCGGCCCGATGATCGTGCCGCGCGAATGCGTTGCCGATCCCTACGATCTGAACATCAGGCTGTCGGTCAACGGCAAGGTCTACCAGGACGAATCGACTTCCGACATGATGGCCTCGATCGAGCGCCAGATCGCCTACCTCTCGAGCCGCGTCGTGCTCGAGCCGGGCGACCTGATCTGCACCGGATCGCCTTACGGCAACGGGTCGGCGTTCGGTGTCTTCCTCAAGCCGGGCGACGTGATGGAAGGAACGATCACGGGGCTGGGCACCCAGCGCAACGCCTGCGTCGCGGAAGCGCCCGCCGCGCGCTAGCCTGTGTATAACGTGCTCGCTGGCAACTGGACGGGGGGACTTAGGAACCCGGAATCCTAGCGCTTGCGCACCCCGTCGGTGACGAGCCGCACCACGAAATCCTCGTACCGCCTGGCCAGCTCGTCGCGGTCGGTGCCCGGCGGCACCAGCAGTTCGATCAGCGGCGCGCCGGCTTCGAAGAAGTCGGAGATGCCGACGACCGCCAGGTACATGAACACCGGGTCGAAATCGTGCAGCTCGCCGTCCTCGTCCACGGCCAGGATGTGGGCGTAGTTGTTGACCGGCTGGCGATTCCACTCGCGCATCTTTTCGCGCACCTCGGGCGAGGAGGCGGAATCCAGTTCCTCGATCATCAGGCGCTGCATGTGCTTGGCGGAGCGGGTGAAGCGGAAGGTGCCGCGGATCATGTCCTCGAGCAGGTCGACCGGATTGCCCACCGGCAGGGGGCGGTTGGCATCCGCGCCGATCTGCTTGGCGACTTCGAACAGCAGGTTTTCCCGGTTGCCGAAATAGTAGCGGACCAGCGCGGGATCGGCCCCGGCCTTGCGCGCGATGGCGGTGCTGGTGACCTGGGCCGGCGGCAATTCCTGCAGCAGCGCGCGCGCCGCATCGAGCAGCGCATCCTTGCCCACGCCGGTCGCGGAAGCCATCGGCCGGCCCTTGCGCCGGGCGCCGCCGTCCTTGTCCGCGCCTGTGCTCGACGATTGTCCCCTGGCCATCGACGCCGTGCTAGTCTGCACGGGGACAAACGACAACACGCACGGCCGCGATAATATTCTTGTAGACAGGAATTATCCGGTTAAGGTCCCCGGCCAAGGAGAGGAATCGACATGGCGAATTGGCCGTTCCGGCAAGGCGTGCACGACATCGGCAACGGCGTATACGGATACGTTCAGCCCGACGGGACGTGGGGGTGGTCCAACGCGGGGCTGGTCAGCTCGGGCGGGCAGACGCTGCTGATCGACACGCTGATGAGCGTTCCCCTGACCCGCGAGATGCTGGCCGAATTCGCCAAGGTCCCCGGCGGTGCGTCGATCGACATGCTGATGAACACCCATGCCAACCCCGATCATTTCTTCGGCAACGGCGTGGTCGAAGGGGCCGAGATCATCTCCACCGCCACCACGCGGCACGAGATGGAAGGCTTCAATCCGCGCGCGCTGGCCAACCTGTCCGCCAATTGGCAGAACATGGGCGAGGCCGGCGAATTCCTGTTCGAGACGATGGGGCGGTACTTCGATTTTTCCGGGGTGGACGAGCTGGCCCTGCCGACGCGCACGTTCGACAAGGCGCTGACGCTGCGGGTGGGCGACAAGACGGTCGAACTGACCGACCTGGGCCCGGCGCACACCGATTCCGACACGATCGCCCAGGTCGTGGAGGACCGGACCGTCTTCACCGGCGACCTGCTGTTCAACGAAGGCCACCCGATCGTGTGGGCCGGGCCGTTCGACAACTGGATCGCCGCCTGCGAGCACATCATCGCGCTCGATCCCGCGGTCGTCGTGCCCGGGCACGGGCCGATCTGCGATGTAGAGAACGTGCGCACCCTGAAGGGTTACTTCGAACACCTGCGCAGCGAGGCGCGCGGCCGGTTCGATGCGGGGATGGACTGGCGCGCGGCCGCGCGGGACATCCCGATCAAGGAATATGCCCACTGGACCGATCCCGAACGGGTCGTCGCCAACGTCTACTCGCTGTTCAAGGGCTGGGATCCCCAGCTCGAGCCGGCCCCGCCGCCGGTGCTGTTCGCCGAGATGAACCGCTATCGCAAGGAACACGATGCCAAGCACGGATGCGGCCATGCCCACTGAACTGAACGCCACCCACGATCCGCAGCGGCGCAGCTGGGTCGAGAGCGCCAACGCGCCCGGCACGGACTTTCCGATCCAGAACCTGCCGTTCGGGGTGTTCGACGACGGGCGCGGTGCGCGCGGCGGCGTGGCGCTGGGCGACCGGATCGTCGACCTGTCGGCCCTGCGCGCGGCAGGGGTGATTTCCGGCCCTGCGGCGGAGGCGGCCAGCGGCGACAGCCTGTTGCCCCTGTTCGCCTGCCAGCGCGAGGCGGTGTCGGCCCTGCGCGCCACGCTGTCGGACCTCTACCGGGTGGACGGTACGGGTGACCGGGCGGCGGCCGAGGCGGCGCTCGTCCCGATGGATGCAGCGCGCATGCTGATGCCGGCCAAGCCAGCCGCCTTCACCGATTTCTGCACCTCGGCCGATCACATCCTGCGCATGGCGGCGAACGGCGGCCGCTCGCCGATGCCGGCCTGGGCGACCCTGCCGGTCGCCTACAACGGCCGGGCGAGTTCGGTCGCGGTATCCGGCACGCCGGTGATCCGGCCGGTCGGCCAGGTGGTCCCCCCCGGCAGCAACGCGATGGTCGTCGCCGCCGAACCGATGATGGATTTCGAGCTGGAGTTCGGCGCCTGGCTGGGCGGCCCGGTCAATGCGCTGGGCGAAACCGTGGATCTGGCGCGGGCGGAGGACATCCTGTTCGGCTGCTGCCTGGTCAACGACTGGTCGGCCCGCGCCATCCAGTTCTACGAAATGCTGCTCGGGCCGCACCTGGGCAAGAGCTTCCTGACGACGATCTCCCCCTGGGTGGTGACGATGGAGGCCCTCGCGCCCTTCCGCGTCGCCGGCCGCGGGCGTGACGAAGGCCAGCCCGACATTCCGGGCTATCTCGACAGCCCGTTCGACCGCGAGGCCGGCGGGCTCGACATCGAGATCGTGGCCGAACTAGACACCGGGAACGGGCCGCAGACCATCGTGCGCACCAACGTGGCCGAGCTGTTCTGGACGCTGGCGCAGATGGTCACCCACCAGGCCTCTGGCGGGGCGCCGCTCGAGGTGGGCGACCTGATCGCCACCGGCACCGTATCGGGCGCGGCGGAGGAGGCGAGGGCCTGCCTCGTCGAGATAACGAAGCTGGGCAAGGAGCCACTGGTCCTGCCCGACGGAACGCAGCGGGTCATGCTGGAGGACGGCGACACCCTGACCTTGCGGGCGACCGCAAAGGCGGAGGGGCACGTGCCGATCGGGTTCGGCCCCTGCGCCGGGACGATCGCGCCGGCCAGGGGAGCAATGGCATGAGCGGCGAGATAACCACCTGCGGCGAGCGCAAGCCGATCCCGGTCGCAGCGCGCGGCAAGCACCTGGTGGTCGACATTCATTGCCATCTCGGCATCCCCGCCGCCGACGCCATCGTGCAGGCGAAGTATCCCGGCCCGCCGCCGGGCATCAACGACTTCACCAGCGCCAAGTCGTCCGAGGTGAACCGCGCGCAGTTCGCCCAGATGGGGCGCACGCTGAACACGCTCGACACCCGGCTGGCGGACATGGACCGCCTCGGGATCGACGTTCAGGCGATCTCGCCCAGCCCGGGGCAGTATTTCTACTTCGCCGATCCCGAGACCGGTCGCGACGCCGCGCGCGCTGTGAACGACGGCATGGCGGCGGCGGTGGCGCAGCATCCCGACCGGCTGGTCGGCATGGGCACGGTGCCGCTGCAGAACGTCGAGATGGCGATCGCCGAGATGCGCCGCTGCGTTTCCGACCTCGACCTGCGCGGGATCGAGATCAGCTCCAACGTCAACGGCACGGACTTCCACGCACCCGAGCTGCGCCCGTTCTGGGCCGTGGCGGAGGAGCTGGGGGTGCTGATCTTCATCCACCCGCTGGGCTTCACCCACGCCAACCGGATGAGCGAGTATTACTTCAACAACCTGATCGGCAACCCGCTCGAATCGACGCTGGCCGTCGGCCACCTGATATTCGGCGGGGTGCTCGACGATCATCCCGAGCTGAAGATCTGCGTGGCGCACGGGGGCGGCTACATGCCCGGGTACTGGGGCCGGATGGACCACGGCTGGCGCGCGCGGGCGGACTGCTCCGAGCACTGCCGCCACGAACCCTCGAGCTACTTGCGCAAGATGTGGCTGGACACGCTGGTGTTCGACCAGGACCAGCTCGACAGCCTCGTGCGCACGCATGGCGCGGACAAGCTGTGCCTGGGCACCGACTACCCGTTCGACATGTCCGAACCGGACCCGGTGGGTTTCCACGAACGTCTTTCAGACAGCGACAAAGCCAGGATCCTCGGCCTCAATGCGGCGGACTTGCTGGGGCTGGAGCGCACGGCTTGAAGGCTGACCTCGCCGGGATGTATCGCATGCCGGTGGGGTTCGGACCCGCACCGGGGCCGCGCAACCTGCCGGCCGACCAGCGGCACCGGCGGTTCGACAAGAAAGCCGTCACGCTGACCTTCTCGGCGGCGACCGACGGGGCAATGCTTTCGGCGCTGCTGCCGGACGGCTTCACCCTGGCGGGCGAGCCGCGGCTGGAAATCGTCGTCACCCTCCTCAGCGACATCGGCTGGCTCGCCGGGCGCGGCTACAACATCGTCATGGTCCGCATTCCCGCCGCGTGGCGCTGGGAGGAAGAGGCGCAGGGTCACTTCGTGCCGGTCGTGTGGGAGAACATGGCCGACCCCATCCTGACCGGCCGCGAGGAGCTCGGCTGGCCGAAGATCTTCGCCGACATTCCCCCGCCCGAGGACGACGGGGTGAACTGGCGTGGCCGGGCCTGCTGGGACGGGTTCGAGTTCCTCTCGATGGAAGCCCGCGAGCTCGCGCCGGCGCCCGCACCCGGCGGTGCTGGCGTGCCGATGATGTTCCACAAGTACATGCCCCGCACCGGCGACTGGGGCGCGGCCGACATCGACCAGATGACCATCGCCGAGCCCGGGCCGCCGGCGCGCGAGGTGGCGTCCTGCCGCGCCGGAATGGGCCGCTTCGCCTTCCGCCGCGCAAGCTGGCAGGACATGCCGACGCAATACCCGATCGTGAACGCCCTCGCGGCGTTGCCGCTGGACGACTTCGGCCCGGCCATCCGGCTCGAAGTGTCCGGCGGGAGCGACGTCAGCGGGCAGAGGATCCTGCGATGAGCCGCACGCGGCGCGTCGTCACCGGGCACGAGGCCGACGGGCGCTCGGTCATCGTTCAAGACGGCGAAGTGCCGCACGTGCGGGTTCTGCCCGGCGCGACGTTCGACGAGATCTGGGCCACCGACGCCGCCCCCGCGCCTGTCGGGCCGTCCCCTGGCAGCGAGCCGACCAGCGCCGCCCCCGCGATCGGACCGGCGGGGGCCGGAGGCACCGTCGTGCGCATGATCGACTTCCAGCCCCTGTCGGCCGGCGGGGTGCGCAGCCCGATGCATCGCACCCGCACGATCGACTACGGCATCGTGGTCGAGGGAGAGGTCGTCCTGATCCTCAGCGACAGCGAAACCGTGCTGCGCAAGGGCGACGTCGTCGTCCAGCGGGGCACGGACCACGCCTGGGAAAACCGGTCGGATGCGGTCGCGACGATGGCCTTCGTGCTGATCGACGCGCGTTTCGATGCGGAGCTGGCCGGCATGGTCGACGTCGAGGGACTGATGCGATGAACGACACCCAGGAGATCACCCGGCGGACGGCCAGCTGGACGCTGTTCCTGCTGTTCCTGTCCAATGTCCTCAACGCCGCGGACCGTACGCTGCTGGGCGTGGTGACCGAACAGGTCCGCACCGACCTTGCGCTGTCGGACACGCAGATGTCGCTGGCGAACGGCCTGTTCTTCACCCTGTTCAACCTGCTGGGCGGGCTGTTCCTTTCGCGCCTGATCGACCGCGGCAACCGCAAGCGCATCCTGGCCTTCGGGATCGCCGCCTGGTCGCTCGCCACCGCCGCCACCGGCCTTGCGCAGGACTTCACCTCGCTGGCGCTCGCGCGCGTGGTGGTGGGCATCGGCGAGGCGACCGCGTTCCCGGCGGCCATGTCGCTGATCCCCGACCTGTTCAGGCCGCAGGCGCGGGGCAGGGCGGTGGCGATCTACCAGTCGAGCGCCTTCGTCGGCATCGTCGGCGGGACGATCGCGGCAGGCATTCTCGCGGCCGCGCTCGGCTGGCGGGCGATGTTCTTCTGGGCCGGCGGCGTGGGCGTGCTGCTCGCCGTGCTCGTCCTGGCCACGGCGCACGAGCCGGCGCGCGGCGATGCCGAGCAGCCGACGGCGGGTCTGGGGACCTTCGCCGACCTGAAGGAAGGCCTGCTGCGCGCCTGGCATACCACGGGCCTCGCCACCCTGGTCACGGGCTATGGCATCGCCGGCATGCTGACCGCGGTGCTGGCCGCATGGGGCCCGGCGTTCCTGCAGCGATCGCACGGCGTGCCGCTGGCGCAGGTCGGCGTGGCGATCGGCCCGGCGGTTGGCCTGGGCGGCATCGCGGGAACGCTGTTCGCCGGCTTCGTCGCCGACGTCGTGCGCCGGCGGACCTCCTCGATCCACTCGGTCCTGTGGATTCCGATGATTTCGCTCCCGCTTTCGGTGCCTTTCGTTCTGGGGTTTGCCTTCCTGCCGACGATGCCGCTGGCGATGGCGAGCGCGGGCTGCATGAACTTCCTGCTCGCCTGCGCGATCATCCCGTGCATCAACTTCGCGGTCGACAACGCCAAGCCGTTCGACCGCGGGCTGACGGCCACCGTCATGCTCGCCGCCTCCGGATTGATCGGCGGCGGGCTGGGCCCGTTCATCGTCGGCGTCATCAGCGACTGGCTCGCGCCCACGCTCGGTCCCGGCGGTCTGCGCTACGGCATTGCCACGATGGCCGCCGCGCCGCTGTTCGCCGCGGTGCTCATCGCGGTCACGTTCAGGGCACAGGGCCGGGCGCGAAGCGCGGCCTGACGTGCGACACGTACGATCAGGCGGGACCTGCCCGGCATGTCGCGGATGCCTTGCCGCCCGCAGGGTTCGGCCCTAGTAACCCTGGATGGCCGGTGATTTACTAGACAACCGGGGCCGGGGCGATGCCGCGTGGGGCTGGCCTCCGATCCATCCCGAAGGACGCAGGTTCGGTATCGCCGTGCTCGGCGTGTCGCTCATCACGGCCTTCCTGGCGTGGGAGACCATCGCTTGGCCGCTGGCCTTCGTTTCGCTCGGCGTCTTCGCCTTCTTCCGCGATCCGGAACGGGTCGTTCCGCAAGGGTCCCAGTTCATCGTGTCGCCGGCCGACGGCCTCGTTACCCTGATCGGCGAGGTTGTACCCCCGCCCGAACTGCAGGGGCCCGACGGGCAGGGCGGGCCGGGCCTGGGCAGCGAGCCGTTGACCCGCATCTCGATCTTCATGTCGGTGTTCGACGTGCACATCAACCGCGCGCCGATCGCGGGGACGGTCAGGCGGGTCATCTACATCCCCGGCAAGTTTCTCAATGCCGACCTCGACAAGGCGAGCGAGGAGAACGAACGCCAGCATATCCTGCTCGAGCGGTCGGACGGCTTCCACATCGCCTTCACCCAGATCGCAGGTCTCGTCGCGCGCCGGATCGTGCCGTTCGTCAAACCGGGCGACACGGTCGCCGCCGGTCAGCGCGTGGGCCTCATCCGTTTCGGCAGCCGGGTCGACGTCTATCTTCCCCGCGGGACGGATCCCAAGGTGCTGATGGGGCAGAAGGTGGTTGCCGGCGAAACGGTTCTCGCGGAAATCGGAAAACAGGGTTTGATCGAAGGGGTCAGTCAATGAGTATGGAGCCGCTGGACGACGACCGCCCGGTCGATCCGGGACCTGCGTGGCTTGGCCCCAAGGCGAGCGAGGACGAGATACCGGTCGCTCGCCGGTTCGGCGGTGGGCTTACGCTGCGCGCAGTCATGCCCAATGCCATTACCGCTGCTGCCCTGTGCTCCGGCCTCACCGGCATCCGGTTCGCCATCGTGGGGGATTGGGAAAAGTCCTTGTTCGCGATCATTCTGGCCGGTGTGCTGGACGCGATGGACGGGCGCATCGCGCGCCTGCTCAAGGCGCAGTCGCGTTTCGGCGCGGAACTGGACAGCCTCGCGGATTCGCTGAGCTTCGGGATGGCCCCGGCGCTGATCATGTTCCTGTGGAGCTTGCAGGACCTGCCGCGCTTCGGCTGGTTCGCTTGCCTCGCCTTCGCCATCAGCTGCGCGCTGCGACTGGCCAGGTTCAACGCAAGGATCGACCAGGACGATCAGCCGCACAAGTCGGCCGGGTTCCTCACTGGAGTTCCCGCGCCGGTCGGGGCCGGTCTGGCCTTTCTGCCGATGTACCTGTGGCTCGCCACCGGGGAGCAAGCGTTCCGTGAACCGTTGATCGTGGCGTTCTGGATGGCGTTTGTCGCCTTCCTGATGATCTCGAACCTGGCAACGATGAGCTGGAAGTCGATCCGGCCCACCCCTTCGATGCGGTTGCTGATGATCGCTTTCGTCGGCCTGCTGTTTGCGGCGGTGCTGATCGCACCGTGGGAAACGCTGGCGGTGATCTGCTTCGCTTACCTGGCCTTCATACCGCTGAGCATCATGAATTACGCCAGGGTCAGGCGGCAACGCGTTCCGGCAGTTGGTCCCGGCGAACCGCCTGCGCGACCGTTCGACGCGACTGACGTACGCTGAGGGCGGACGGAAGCCCGCCGGCGGCGGATGTCGCGGCGTGGCGGACGGTCAGGGCGCGATGCGCGGGCGAACCGGCCAGCTGCTGGCGGAGCGACGCCGCAGCGGCCGCTCCCTTGGCCAGCGACGCAGCCAGCGCCATCAGCGCAAAAAGGGCAATGGCGGTAAAACCTGCAGTCGTGAGAATGGCGAGCATGTTCCTGGACCTTGCTTGTGCCTCAACCGGTGGACTGGCTGTTGAAGGCATGTGGATAACTGCGTGATTGTGGTTAAGGTTCCCGAGTTGTTCCGGTGAGTCGGGTTATGTTCCCGTTCTGTTCTCACCGTCAAGCAGAATTTGCGATGGGCTGCACAACTCTCAAGGCGAATTGAGGGTGGATTTCGCGCCGAAAGGGCGCTAAACGCCGCCCCCGCTGCACCACCGATGCGCATCACGCGTCTTGGAACGGCAGCAAATCCACATGGAAGGCGCACATACCGGTGCCCTACGCGGGAATGCTCCGCTCGGGTTCCAGCTTTCCAGAGGCATAACCGGAAAGGAATTCCCTATGGCGGCTCCCACCGTCACGATGCAGCAACTGATCGAGGCCGGCGCTCACTTCGGCCACCAGACCCACCGCTGGAACCCGCGCATGAAGCCGTACATCTTCGGCGCGCGCAACGGCGTCCACATCATCGACCTGTCGCAGACCGTGCCGCTGATGGCGCGCGCGCTCGACTTCGTGCAGCAGTCCGTTCGTTCGGGCGGCAAGGTCCTGTTCGTCGGCACCAAGCGCCAGGCGCAGGATCCGATCGCCGAGGCGGCCCGCCGCAGCGGCCAGCATTTCGTCAACCATCGCTGGCTGGGCGGCATGCTCACCAACTGGAAGACGATCAGCCAGTCGATCCGCCGCATGAAGAGCCTCGAGGAACAGCTTTCGGGCGACAGCTCGGGCCTGACCAAGAAGGAAGTGCTTCAGCTCACCCGCGAGCTCGACAAGCTGCAGATGTCGCTCGGCGGCATCCGCGACATGGGCGGCATCCCCGACGTCATGTTCGTGATCGACGCCAACAAGGAAGAGCTGGCGATCAAGGAAGCCAACGTTCTTGGCATCCCGGTCGTCGCCGTGCTCGACAGCAACGTCGACCCCAGCGGCATCGCCTTCCCGATCCCGGGCAACGACGATGCCAGCCGCGCGGTGCGCCTGTACTGCGATGCCATCGCCGAAGCGGCCACCACCGGCCGCGGCGAAGGCGTTGTCGATTCGGGCGTCGATTTCGGCGCGATGGACGAGCCCCCGGCCGAGACGACCTCGACCGAGGCTCCGTCGGATACCACCGCCGAGGCGCCTGCCGCGGCTGTGGAAGCCGGCGAGGAAGCTTCGGCCTAACCGTCACCCAACCGGCACGATCGGGGTTTCCTGCGCCGGGCTTTGCACAAGGCCTCGGCGCACCCCGCATTTAATTCGAAGGAATATGGCATGGCTTACACAGCCGCTGACGTGAAGAACCTGCGCGAGCGTACGGGCGCGGGCATGATGGACTGCAAGAAGGCGCTCGACGAGACGGGCGGCGACATCGAAGCCGCCGTCGACTCGCTGAAGGCCAAGGGCCTTGCCGCCGCCGCCAAGAAGTCCAGCCGCACCGCGGCCGAGGGCCTGGTCGGCGTTGCGGTCGAAGGGACCCGCGGCGTTGCCGTCGAGGTCAACTCGGAAACCGACTTCGTCGCCAAGAACGACCAGTTCCAGGACTTCGTCCGCAAGACGACCGAAGTAGCGCTGGACGTTGCCGGCGACGACATCGAGGCGCTCAAGGGCCACGCCTATCCCGACGGTGGCACCGTGGGCGACAAGCTGACTAACAACGTCGCCACGATCGGCGAGAACCAGCAGCTGCGCCGGATGAAGACCGTCTCGGTCGGCAACGGCATCGTGGTGCCCTACATGCACAACGCGCAGGCGCCGGGCCTCGGCAAGATCGGTGTCCTCGTCGCGCTCGAAAGCGATGCCGGCGCCGACGTGCTCGAACCGCTCGGCAAGCAGCTGGCGATGCACATCGCCGCCGCCTTCCCGCAGGCGCTCAACGCCGATGGCCTCGACCCCGAGGTGATAGAGCGCGAGCGCAAGGTTGCGGCCGAAAAGGCTGCCGAGAGCGGCAAGCCGGCCGAGGTCCAAGCTAAGATGGTCGACGGCGCGATCGCCAAGTTCGCCAAGGAGAACGCCCTCCTCAGCCAGCTGTTCGTGATCGACAACAAGACCCCGATCTCGGACGTCGTCGCTAAGGCGGGCAAGGATGCCGGCACGTCGATCGTGCTGAAGGACTATGTCCGCTTCCAGCTCGGCGAAGGCATCGAGAAGGAAGAGAGCGACTTCGCCGCCGAAGTCGCCGCCGCGGTCAAGGGCTAACCCTTCCCGCAACCCGATCGAAGCGGCCGCCGGAGCGATCCGGCGGCCGTTTTCGTTTTCCTTTGCCTGGTCCCCCTCAGGGCCGCCCCAGGGTGGTACCGGCGCAACCGCGGGGAAACGCCCGCAGTCGAACCAGCGCAATTGCGCGAAATTGGAAGCCTGTCTAAGGCACTGGCACTTCCAAATCGCGAGTTTTTGAAAATCATGCTCTTGCCGCCCGTCGAACGCGTCCTGCTCAAGCTGTCGGGAGAGGTGCTTATGGGCGGGCAGGGGTTCGGCATCGATCCCTCCACCGTCGAGGCGCTGGCGCAGGAAGTGAAGGCGGCCAAGGAAACGGGGCTCGAGATCTGCCTCGTCATCGGCGGGGGCAACATCTTCCGCGGCATGGCCGGCGCGGCGCAGGGGATGGACCGGGCGCAGGCCGACTACATGGGCATGCTCGCCACGGTGATGAACGCGCTGGCGATGCAGGGCGCGCTCGAGAAGCTGGGCGTGCAGACGCGGGTCCAGTCCGCAATCCAGATGGATGCGGTGTGCGAGCCGGTGATCCGCCGCCGGGCGGAGAGGCACCTGGAAAAGGGCCGCATCGTCATTTTTGCCGCCGGCGTGGGCGCGCCGTACTTCACGACCGATTCCGGCGCTGCGCTGCGCGCGGCGGAGATGCGCTGCGATGCGCTGCTCAAGGGCACCAGCGTCGACGGCGTGTATGACAGCGATCCCAAGAAGAACCGGGCCGCAATCCGTTTCGACACAGTCAGTTACGATAAGGTGCTGGCAGACAATCTCAAGGTGATGGACGCCTCTGCCGTGGCCCTGTGCCGCGACAACGACATTCCGATCGTGGTCTTTTCGATCCGGGAAAAAGGCAATCTCGCGCGCGTTCTGTCGGGCGGAGGAGTCCAGACCGTAGTTCAGAAGGAGGCCTGACATGGCCAAGTACGACAAGGCAGATATCGAGCGCCGGATGCAGGGCGCGGTCGACAGCCTCAAGAGCGACCTCGGCGGCCTGCGCACCGGGCGCGCCAACACTGCGCTGCTCGATCCCGTGGTGGTCGAGGTCTACGGCTCGATGATGCCGCTGAACCAGGTGGCGACCGTGTCGGCCCCCGAGCCGCGCATGCTGAGCGTGCAGGTGTGGGACCGGGCGAACGTCACCGCGGTGGAGAAGGGGATTGCGCACGCCAACCTCGGCCTCAACCCGATGACCGACGGGAACACCCTTCGCCTGCCGCTGCCGGATCTCACGCAGGAACGCCGCAAGGAACTCGCCAAGCTGGCCGGCAAGTATGCCGAGAATGCCAAGATCGCCATCCGCAACGTGCGCCGCGACGGCATGGAAGACCTGAAGGCCGACGAGAAGAAGAAGGACATTTCCGAGGACGACCGCAAGCGCGGCGAGGACGAGGTCCAGAAGCTGACCGACAAGTACGTCGCCCTGGCGGACGAAGCGGCAGCGGCCAAGGAAAAGGAAATCCTGACCCAGTGAGCCTGGTTGCTCGGGATTCCTGCGGATGACCAGCGCGGCGCGCCATGTCGCGATCATAATGGATGGCAACGGCCGCTGGGCGAAAGCCCGGCACCTGCCGCGCGCGATGGGTCACCAGCGCGGGGTCGAGGCCGTGCGCAGGCTCGTCCGCTCGCTCGGCAGCACGGGGCTGGAATGCCTGACGCTCTATGCGTTCAGCTCCGAGAACTGGACGCGCCCCGACGAGGAGATCGGCGACCTGATGAACCTGATGCGCAAGTTCATCAAATCCGACCTGCCGGAATTCGTCGCCAACGACGTGAAGCTGAAAATAATCGGCGATTGGAAGGGTTTGGCGCCCGATATTGTCGAAATGCTGGAGGATGCGCTGGCGCAAACGGCGCAGGGTACGCGCACCTTGGCGGTGGCGCTCAACTACGGTTCGCAGCAGGAAATCGCGCGCGCGGCCAGCGCCGCGGCTAGCGCGGGGCCGATCACGCCCGAGAGCATCGCTGAAAACCTCGACACGGCCGACCTGCCGCCGCTGGACCTGCTGATCCGCACCAGCGGCGAGGTGCGGTTGTCCAATTTCCTCCTCTGGCAATGCGCCTACGCGGAAATGGTCTTCACCGACGTGCTATGGCCGGATTTCACGCCGGAACACCTGCGCCATGCGCTGGACGAGTTCGGCAACAGGGAGCGGCGCTATGGCGGACGCTGACATCGCGCCGAGGAAGAACGCCGACCTGGGCACGCGGGTACTCTCCGCGCTGGTCATGCTGGCGGTGCTCGTGGTGGCCTTCGCCGTCGGCGATCCGCTGCTGCCCGCGCTCGTCGTGCTCGTCGCGGCCGCGGCTTATGTCGAGTACGTCCGCCTGATCCTGAAGGCGACAGGCAGCTTTTCCAAGCGGGTCGCGGCCATTTTCGGCGGGGCGATCTACTTCGGCATTGCCGGCTGGCTCCTGGCCGGGCTCGATTCCTATTTCCTGCTGGCGGCGATCGGCACGGTCATCATGACCGACACCGGCGCCTATTTCACCGGCCGCACTATCGGCGGGCCCAAGATCGCGCCACGCATCAGCCCGTCGAAAACCTGGGCCGGCCTGTTCGGGGGGATGTTCTTCGCGGCCCTCTGGCTGGCGCTGATCGCCGGGGCGTTCCACTGGACCAGCGGCTACGGCAGCATCGGCAAGCTGATGGAGGTCGGGCGCGACGACATGATCGGCGCGGCAATCGTCGGATCGCTCCTGGCCGTGGCTGCGCAGGCGGGGGACTTCTTCGAATCCTGGCTCAAGCGCAAGGCAGGGGTGAAGGACAGCTCGAACCTCATTCCCGGCCATGGCGGCGTGTTCGACCGGGTCGACGGCATGTTGCCGGTGGCGATTATCGTCGGCCTGCTGTCGAATGCCGTCTAGGTCGCCGATATGACCCGCACCCTCACAGTCCTCGGAGCGACCGGTTCAATCGGTACCTCGACGCTCGACCTCGTGCGGCGCAACGGGGCCGACTGGCGTGTCGAGGCACTCACCGCAAACTGCAACGTCGACGAACTGGCCGCCCTGGCGCGCGAGTTCGGTGCGAAGCTGGCCGTCGTGGCCGACGAGAGCTGCCTGCCGGCCTTGCGCCAGGCCTTGTCCGGCAGCGGCATCGAGGCGGCGGGCGGCGCGGCGGCGCTGATCGAGGCTGCGGCGCGCGGCGCGGACATGACCGTCGCGGCGATCGTCGGCTGCGCGGGGCTCGGTCCGGTCATGGCGGCGGTCGAGCAGGGCGGGGCGATCGCGCTGGCCAACAAGGAGGCGCTGGTCTCGGCCGGCGATATCCTGATGCAGGCGGCAGCCCGGCACGGCGCGACGCTGCTGCCGACCGATTCCGAGCACAACGCGATCTTCCAGTGCCTGCAGGGCGGGCGGATCGAGGACGTACGCTGGATCACGCTGACCGCCAGCGGCGGGCCTTTCCGTACCTGGTCGATGGAGCAGTTGCAGGCCGCGACGCGCGGACAGGCGCTGAAGCATCCCAACTGGGACATGGGCGCGAAGATCACCGTCGATTCGGCCACGATGATGAACAAGGGCCTCGAGGTGATCGAGGCGGCTCACCTGTTTCCGGTGGGGCTGGAGAAGATCCGCATCGTCGTCCACCCGCAGAGCGTGATCCACTCGTTGGTCGAGTACCGGGACGGCAGCACGCTTGCCCAGCTCGGCCCGAGCGACATGCGCGTGCCCATCGCCTCGTGCCTCGCCTGGCCGGGGCGCATGGAGGGGGCATGCAAGCCGCTCGACCTGCCGGCTCTGGGCGAACTGACGTTCTTCCCGCCCGACGAGGAGCGCTTCCCGGCCACGAGGCTGGCGCGCGAGGCGGCCGAAGCTGGCGGCTCGGCCCCGGCAGTGCTCAACGCGGCGAACGAGATCGCCGTGGCGGCCTTCCTGGCCGGTCAGATTGGGTTCACCCGGATCGCGGCATTGGTCGAGGATACCTTGACCAGGCCGCTCCCATCCGCTCCAACCTCGCTCGAAGACGTCCTGGCCGTCGATGCCGAGGCGCGCGCGATGGCCGCGGCCATGCTGGAGCCTGCCTGACTTGGGACAGAACGTACCCTTCTGGATGTGGATACTCGGCTTCCTGCTGGTGCTGGGGCCGCTCGTCACCGTGCACGAACTGGGCCACTACCTGGTCGGCCGCTGGTTCGGGGTGAAGGCCGACGCGTTCTCGGTCGGGTTCGGCAAGGAGCTGTGGGGCCGCACCGACAAGCGGGGGACCCGCTGGAAGCTCTCCGCGCTGCCGCTGGGCGGCTACGTCCAGTTCGCCGGCGACATGAACCCGGCCAGCCAGCCCAGCAGCGAGTGGCTGTCGCTCCCGGCGGAAGAGCGCAACAAGACCTTCCAGTCCAAGCCGCTGTGGCAGCGCGCGCTGATCGTGGCGGCGGGGCCGGTGACCAACCTGCTGGTCGCGGTGGCGGTGTTTGCCGGGTTCTTCATGGCGTTCGGCAAGCCGGCCGCGGCGGATCCGGCGCAGGAGAACTACATCATCGGCTTTGCCGAGAATTCGCCCGCGCGCGATGCAGGGATGCGCGTCGGCGATCGCATCGCGGCGATCGAGGGCGAGCCGATGGCCGATTTCCGCGAGGTTCAGCAGACGATCTGGCTCTATCCCGGCAAGCAGTTCGCGGTGACGCTGGAACGCGGCGGCGACGTGCTGACGATCCCGGTCACCGCGCGGCCGGAAAAGGTCCAGGACCGGTTCGGCAACGAATCCGTCGTCGGCCTGATCGGCGTCGAAGGCCGCCCGACCGAGCAGACGTTCGAGCCCGTCGGCCCGCTGGCGGCGGTCGGCCTGGGGTTCGAGGAATGCTGGCGCATCACCAAGCTGATGGTCACGGGCATCGCGCAGATCTTCACGGGCACCCGATCGGTCGAGGAACTGGGCGGCCCGATCAAGATCGCCAAGTTCTCCGGCGAGCAACTCAGCCTCGGGCCGCTCGCCTTCGTCAACTTCGCGGCGCTCATCTCGCTTAACTTGGCATTCATCAACCTGTTGCCAATTCCCGCCCTCGACGGCGGACACCTGGCTTTCTACGCGGCAGAGGCAATCCGCCGCAAGCCGGCCAGCCCGCGCAGTCAGGAGTGGGCGTTCCGCACCGGCATAGCCTTCGTGCTTGCGCTGATGCTGTTCGTGACGATCAACGATATCGCTTCGCTGCCGGTGTTCGGCGGTTAGGCGGGGATAAGGAAACGGCGCCGCAGGGCATCCCCCGGATGATTGCTTGATTGGCCGGGGCGCATCGGGCAAGGGCGCGTTGCGCCGCGCCCGGTCACACTTTCGGGCAGCAATCGGGCGTTTTAACGGTACCGAACGAATGGACGGATTTATGCGCCGCAAGGCCAAGACGATCGCACTTTCGCCCTTCGCACTGGCGCTGCTCAGCGGGACGATCCTGGCGGGCGTTCCCGCGGTCGCCGCGGCGCAGGATACCCCCGCGCCGGCCACCACTCCCGCGCCGGTTGCTACCCCGACTCCGGCACCGGCCGTGCCGCAGGACAACCTGATCCGCTCGATCGCGGTCGCGGGCGCCCAGCGCCTCGAGGCGCAGACGATCCTCAGCTACATCGCGCTGCGTCCGGGCCAGGCCTATACCGCCGCCGCGGCCGACCAGGCGCTGAAGGACCTCGCGGCGACCGAGCTGTTCGTCGAGACGCCGATCACCTTCAACCCGGCGACGGGCGAAGTGCTGATCACCGTGGTCGAGAACCCGGTCATCAACCGCGTCGTGCTGGAAGGCAACAAGCGGCTGAAGGACGACAAGATCGAGCCGGAGATCAAGCTCCAGCCGCGGCAGATCTTCACCCGTTCCAAGGTCCGCGCCGACGTTGCCCGCATCATCGAGCTCTACAAGCGCCAGGGCCGCTTCGCCGCCTCGGTCGAGCCGAAGATGGTCCAGTTGAGCCAGAACCGCGTCGACATCATTTTCGAGATCACCGAAGGGCCCAAGTCCAAGGTCCGGGCGATCAACATCATCGGCAACGAGAACTTCTCCGACGGCGATCTCAAGGGCGAGATGCTGACCAAGGAGTCCAGCCTCCTCAAGATCTTCAGCTCGGGCACCAGCTACGATCCCGACCGCATGGCCTTCGACCAGCAGAAGATGCGGCAGTTCTACCTGACCAACGGCTACGCCGATTTCCGCGTCGTTTCCGCCGTTGCCGAACTCACGCCCGACAAGCGCGACTTCATCATCACCTACGTGGTCGAGGAAGGTCAGCGCTACAAGTTCGGCGACGTGAAGGTCGAGAGCGAGATCCGCGATTTCGACGGCGCCCTGCTGACCAGCAACCTGCCGATGAAGAGCGGCGACTGGTACAATGCGAAGCTGGTCGAGGACACCAGCGAGCAATTGCAGGAAACCGCCGGCGCGTTTGGCTACGCCTTCGCGGAAGCCGATCCGCAATTCCGCCGCGACAAGGAGAACCTGACGATGAACGTCTTGTTCCGCCTGAACGAGTCGCCGCGCACCTACGTCGAGCGGATCGACGTCAACGGCAACACCCTGACCCAGGACAAGGTCATCCGCCGCGAGTTCCGCCTGGCGGAAGGCGATGCCTTCAACAGCCTTGCCGTCAAGCGCACGACCAACCGGATCAACGGCCTGGGCTATTTCCAGGAAAACTTCGAAGTCGAGCAGGTCGACGGCAGCGCGCCGGACCGCATTGTCCTCGAAGCCAACGTGCAGGAGCAGCCGACCGGCCAGCTCTCGCTTTCGGCCGGCTTCTCCAGCCTGGAAAGCTTCATCTTCCAGGGCTCGATCCAGCAGCGCAACTTCCGTGGGCGCGGCCAGACGATCGGGCTTTCGGCGAACTATTCGCGCTATTCGCGCTCGGGATCGGTCAGCTTCACCGAGCCCTACCTGTTCGACAAGAACATCTCGGCCGGTGCGGACATCTACATCCGCGATTACAACAACGGGTATTACGACCGGGCCAGCGCCACCTATTCGCAGAAGCAGTACGGCTTCTCGGGCCGCATCGGCGTACCCCTGTCGGAATTCACCTCGATCCTCGGGCGCTACACGCTCAACCTCGACGACATCACGCTCAACGAAACGCAGTTCTATGCCGACATCGACGGCGACGGCGTGCGCACCTGCGAGCCGCTGCTGGCCGGGCGCTATCTGTGCGAGGCGATCGGCAAGCGCGTCAGCTCGATTCTGGGCCTGTCGGTGATCTACAACTCGCTCGACAGCTACCAGCGCCCCACGCGCGGGCAGAGCGCGACGACTTCGGTCGATTTCGCCGGGCTGGGCGGCGAGGTGAAGTATGTCCGTGTCAGCGGCAATGCGGCGTCCTACTGGCCGCTGGGCGGCGGGCTGGTCTTTTCGCTCAAGGGCGAGGCCGGGTTCATCAAGGGGCTGAAGGACAAGGGCCCCGGCGTGACCGACGTGCTGCTGTCCGACCGGTTCTTCCTGGGCGAACCGCAGCTGCGCGGCTTCGACATCCGCGGCGTGGGCCCGCGCGTCATCCGCCGGTTCTACACCACCGACGAAGACGGCAACGTAAGCCTGACCGACATCAACTCGCGCGACACGGCCGACGATGCGCTCGGCGGCACCGGCTACTACCTCGGCCGTGCCGAAATCGAGATTCCGCTCGGTTCGGGCGCGCGCGAGCTCGGCCTTCGTCCGTCGGTGTTCTTCGACATCGGTTCGGTCTTCGGGGTCAAGCGGCCGCCGCTGACCAGCAGCCCCTATCCCGACGGCATTTTCCTGCCGACCCGCGACGCCAGCGGTGCTGCGCTCTATCTGCAGGAAACCAAGGACGCCACGGGTGCGGTGACCGGGACCGCCGTGGTCACGAGTCCGACGTCGCCGTCGGGCGGCGCCAACACGCCGGTCGGCACTTCGGTGCCGCCGTTCGTCGAGGAATTCTACGGCGACAGCGTCAAGCCACGCGCGTCGATCGGCATCGGCGTAAACTGGAATTCCCCGTTCGGTCCGTTCAGGATCGATTTCGCCTACCCGCTGCTAAAGCAGAAGGGCGACGACACGAAAAAGTTCTCGTTCAACGTAGGAACCCAATTCTGATGAAAATGCTTCTCAAGCCGGTGCTCGCCGCCGGCGTCGCCCTGGCCACCCTTTCGGCTCCCGCTGCGTTCGCGCCGGCGGCCGCGCAGCAGGTCAACGGCATTGCCGTCGTCAATGCTCCGCTGGTGATTGCCAACTCCAACGCCTTCAAGACCGCGCAGACCCAGCGCCCGGTGACCTACAAGGCGCAGATCGACCAGGCCAATGCCCGGCGGACCGCGATCGCCACCCAGCTGCAG
This sequence comes from Tsuneonella sp. HG222, assembly GCF_053819185.1. Lineage (NCBI taxonomy): Bacteria > Pseudomonadati > Pseudomonadota > Alphaproteobacteria > Sphingomonadales > Erythrobacteraceae > Tsuneonella > Tsuneonella sp. HG222. The sequence goes on from NZ_JBSOQZ010000001.1 coordinate 1,117,294, forward strand.
CCGCTCTACACCAAGCTGCAGGCCGACAGTCAGGCCGCCAATGCCGCGCAGAACCAGGCGGCGCTGCAGCAGCAGGCTGCCTCGATTCAGCAGATCGAGCAGAACGGCCAGCGCGAACTGCAGCAGATCCTCGGCCCGGTGCAGCTGAGCCAGGCCTATGTCGAGGAGCAGATCACCGACAAGCTGGCCCAGGCGATCGAAGCCGCGGCGAAGAAGAAGAACGTCACGCTGGTGATCACGCCGGACAACGTTCTCTATGCCGAAGCGCCGTACAACCTGAACCAGGGCGTGCTCGACGAACTGAACGCCCTGATCCCCAGCGCCCAGCTGGTGCCCCCGCAGAACTGGCTGCCGCGCGAGCTGCGCGAACAGCAGGCCGCCGCTGCGGCTGCGCAGGGGCAGCAGCCGGCTGCTGCCACGCCGGCGGCGCCCGTTTCGGGACGCTAACGGGGTTTCAGGGGGCAGGGCATGACCGACGTTCGATCGCTCGATATCCTCGGCGTCCTCAAGGCGCTGCCTCACCGTTACCCGCTTCTCCTCGTGGACCGCGTGGTCAGCCTCGAGCTGAACCAGCGGATCCACGCGGTGAAGGGCGTGACGATGAACGAGCAGTTCTTCCAGGGTCATTTCCCCAGCCGCCCGATCATGCCCGGCGTGCTGCAGATCGAGGCCATGGCGCAGGCCGCCGCGATCCTCGGCATCGAAAGCCTGGAGCTCGCCGGCAGCGGCAAGCTCGTCTATTTCATGGGCATCGAGGGCGCGAAGTTCCGCGCTCCGGTGGAGCCGGGTTGCCTGCTCGACCTCAATGTCGAATTCACCCAGCAGCGCAGCCGGGTCTACAAGTTCGCCGGAGAGGCGAGCGTCGACGGCAAGATCACGTCGACCTGCGAATTCACCGCGATGATCGCGGATCCGCCGGCCTGACCGGCGGTAATCGCGCTCGCTTGATCGCCGGACGGTTCAGCGGGTTTGCATTTTAACGCGGCTGCCGCTAAGCGCGCCGCTTTCCACCAACAGCTGGATCGGTCGGAACCGCTCCGAAGCTACGAGGACGAAATACCATGAAGGCCGATACGCACCCCGATTACCACACGATCAACGTCAAGATGACCGACGGCACCGAGTTCCAGACCCGCTCCACTTGGGGCAAGGAAGGCGACACGATGACGCTGGAAATCGATCCGACCAGCCACCCGGCGTGGACCGGCGGCAACCGCCAGGTCAACGAAGGCGGACGCGTCGCGGCGTTCAACAAGCGTTTCGGCGGTCTCAGCCTCAAGAAGTAAGCGTTTCGCTGCTACGAAACACGAAGGGCGGTCCCGCTGGGGCCGCCCTTTTCAGTTGCGCTCGAAGCGCATTACCCCGGCATATCGTGACACGCCGGTGTCGCCCGGATGATTGACCCCGTCGAACACCGGGACCTCGGCGAAATCGTAGGGACTGACCCCGTCGAGGGTCGCGGCGTTGAGGCCGTACTTGTCAGGGTCGGAGCGGGTCTGGTGAAACACGTGGATGCCGCACAGCGGGCAGAAGTGGTGCTTCGCCTGATGGGTGTTGAAAGTGTAGACCGCGACGATTTCATCGCCCCGGACGATGTCGAGATTCGTCATCGGCACGTCGATCATCAGCACGCCCTTCATCGAACAGATCGTGCAGTTGCACCGGCGCACCGTGGCACCGGCCGGGATCTCCGCGCGGTAGCGGACGGCGCCGCAATGGCAGCCCCCGTCGTGAATGCCTTCGATCACCATCCCCAAGGCCTCTCGCGGTACCATTTGGTTATCACGTATTTCAGGCCTTTGCGCACCTTCAAAGCGTGATGGAGTGTGGCGGCGTTGAGGCTGCCGTCGGGGCGGTGGTTGTTCCAGCACACCAGCATGCCCTCCTTGGGCTGGAACATCTTGTCGATCACCTTGAACCGCGTCGCGCCGCCGGCCTCGACATCGTTCAGATAGACCATGAAGGTCCAGGTGCGGTTGCCCGCCACCGAGGTGAACTTGTGGAAGTCCGCGCCGGTCGGCTCGAAATAGTCGGTGTGCGCCTTGAATTCGTTGCCCACCTCGTAGCGTTGGCCCTGGACCGGTTCTCCATACTCGATGGGGATGCCGCTCAGGGCGAAGAGCCGCGCTTCCAGATCCTTGACCGAGGGCTCTTCCGGGTCGAGGTCGCAGGTCTCGCTGGTGCGGAAATAGTCGTCGCCGTTAGGGTCCGCGATGGTCGAGGGCCGGCGGTTGATGTCGATCATCGCGCGAAGGTCGGCGCACAGGGCTGGCGGCAGGAAGCCGGGCACCGTCAGCAGCTCGACCTTGGGATTGGGCACTTTGCGCACGCCGGGGTGGAGCAGCAGCTTTTCGACCGAAGTTTCGCCCGGATTCGTCATCCAGCGTTGATACCGTTCCGAATTCGGTCCGCAAGTCGTGAAATTATGTTGCGCACGGAGCCCGCACAGCCACATTTCGCTTTGCATATCGGGTCGCTTGTGCAACAGGCGCGCCCTCGCGCATTCGCCGCTTGACGGCCATGCGGACGGCCCTAAGCCGCGCTCGCGGCACAGGCATGTGGCGATTGTAGCTCAGTTGGTTAGAGCGCCGGTTTGTGGTACCGGAGGTCGCGGGTTCGAGACCCGTCAATCGCCCCACCATTTACGGATTAGAGGTCGTTGAGTACGCCGGTGCTCCGGGGTTCGCTTGAACCGTTGATGGCCCGGTCGAGCTGGCGGTAATGGTACCTCTGCATCCATCGAGCTTGCATCGCCACGACGGAAACAATGCGGTCTTGCGCGGGGGTAAGGGTCGCGGGTGGGGCTTTCACCATGTCAGGCTCCTTGCAGCGACCCGCAGGTGGTCCGGGTGGTACCGGGCATAGATGCGGGTGGTGATGTTGATGTTGCGGTGACCGAGGAAGGCGGCAATCTCCTGCATGGGGACCCGGTCCTCGGCCATCCATACCGCCGCGCTATGGCGGAGCATATGGGGGTGGGCCTTGATACCGGCCCGCTGGGCGGCGGCGGCAAAGCCCTTCTTAACGTCGAGGCAGGGGGTGCCGTTGTGCTCGATTATGTGGTCGGTCATGGCCCCAGCCTTAGCCTCGCGGAGGGCGGGCATGATTAGGTCGTTCAATGGGACGGCGGCTCGATACTTGCCTGTCTGCGAACGGCCTCTTGCATTGAGGTCCAGTATCGCCCGGTCGAAGTCCACTTGGTCCCATCGGGCCTGCAAGAGGGCGGACTTGCGGCCCCCTGTGGCAGCGGCCAGCATGGCAAACAGCTTGATGTGCGGTGCATGGCAGCCCTCCAGGAGCTTGCGGAAGTCGGGCTTGGATAGGTGGCCCACCGAGGGCTCCGGCATGGCCGGGAGGAGGATCGGCGGGACCTTGGCGAGGTGGTCGTTGCGGTGGGCCCAGGTGAGGGCCCTCTGGATGAGGCCAAGCTCGTGCCGCATAGTGTTCGCCGCTCGTTGGCGCCATGCGGGGTAACCGAGGCTGACCCCTTCGTCTATCTGGTGAGGCTTGAGGGCGGCGAAGTAGGGGCGGCAGGCCACCCACGCTTCGCGCTTGCGTCTCTCATCCTTGGAGCCTTTGTCGAGGCTGGCGAGGTAGGCGTCCACGAGGTCACCCACGGTATCCATCGGGCCAGCCTTGGAGAGGCCAGCCCATACTTGCCGGGCGAGGGCGTCCGCCGTTACCCGGTCAGTCGTGCCAAGCGAGTGGCGCTTGCGGCCGGTGTCGGTGTGCCAGATGATGCAGAAGGACCAGTAGCGGGTCCCGTCTGATCGTTGGCGGGTGAGCTTTCCGAGGGTGTAGGGGTCCGACATTCGTAGTCCTCCACGGCAAGGGCGGGGATGCGCCACAAGGTTCCTAAGCGGAAGCCACGAAGGGTCCCGGCATTGAGTAGGTCATACACGAGGGTGGTGCTGCATCCCCAGCGATGGGCGAGGGATGCAGGACCGAAAGGCTTACGAGTAGGCATAGGCTCCTAACGAGTGGATGGCGTCAGGTTGTTGAATGGGCGAGGTCGCGCCTGGGGAAGAAGGTGGCCAATACCGATACGGCAGGGTCGTCAAAGAGGCGATCACTCTCGGCATCGAACGATTGAGGGGTCACGATAATAGAGCCCCTGCCCTGACCCTCGCGGTGATACATGATATGCCCATGCTCGGTCCCGAGGATTGCCCGATCTTCGGCGGTGAGTACATCGGAGTAGTCGAAGTAAGGGTCCCCCGCCTTACAAGGGGCGTCCCAGTCAGGTGCGGTGGTCATGCTTCAATCCTCTGATAGACGGTTGGGCGGCTTCAAGGGCCAGGGCCTCGCAACGCACCGCAAGGCGGGTCATGGCGTGCTTGGCAGCGCGGCGTTCCTCGTAGGAGGTGGAGGAGGTGAGGTAGCTGTAGGTGCAGTTCTCGCCCCACGCCTTCTCGTACCGGGCCTTCTCGATGGCCTTCATTTCATCCCAGACGGCGAACACCGGGGCGCTCGCTTCATGGTAGGCGTCGTTCCATGCCGGGGTGTCGTAGGTGAGACCCTTGACCGCGAGGGCACGGGCCATGTGGGCGTCCTCCAGCTTGATGCGGAGCATTTCCCATTCGATCATGCGTCGATCCTCTGATAGACCCCTTCGCCGTTGGACATGGTGCCCAGCTTGCGAAGGGCGGCGAACGCCTTGGTGAACTTGGGGGCTATCCGGGCGCACCACGCATCGGACAGGCCGGGGTTGTAGTGGGTCACGAAGTTGCACCCTGCATTGTGCCGGGGCAGCACCCAGTAGGACAGCAGCCCGCAATACTCGGAGATACCGAACAGGGCATGGTTGTTGCCCATGAAGGCGTGGTCCTCGCGGTCCACCCATGCGTCCTGCTCCCACGTCGAGGGGAACAGCGTCTTGACGAGTTCTTGGAACCATTGGACGTGGTAGTCCCAGTCCACCTCGTCGTCCCAGTCGAGGGTGCCATAGACCACGGTGGAGGCCCCACAGGGCCACGATACGGAGCGTCCCATGTTAGTTCCTTTCGGGGGCAGGCTTAGGGCCCCATGACCGCAGGACTGGGGTATCCACGAAATGACCGTGGAGTGCTGGAGGCGCAGGCGGGGGCGCAGCGGGGTAGCGATGATGACCCCCTCGTCGCGCAACTCGGTGATGCGGGGGCGGACGGAGAGGACGCTCTCCTCAATCGCCTCGGCCACCTCGTCGGCGGTCAGGGCAGCCTCGGAGAGGGCGTTGAGGCACCGCTCCCGTAGCTCGCCCTTGCGGGGCTTGACGTGCTCGTGGGCGGCGCGGCGGGGGTCGTAGAAGTCCGCCTCTTGATTGTCGCAGCGGATACCTCGGGCGAAGTGTCCCATCATTCGGCTCCATTCGTTTCAAGGGGTGAGCGATAGCGGCTCCGCAGACCGTCCATGATGGTCTCGATCTTGGGAGCCTTCGGTGCGCCCTCTCGGGCCAGCTTGTTCTTGGTCAGGCCCAGGTAGCGGGAGCTAGGGAAGTCCTGCTGGGCCCCGATGGTGAGGATGAAGTCCGCTGCACCCTGCTTGCCCGTCTTGCTGTCCTTGAGCATCGACAGGGTGGGGTAACAGAGGTTCTCGCCGTCCGCGCTGATCTGGGAGGTACCCAGCACCACGCAGTCGTGCTTCACGCCGATGACCCTCGCCCATTGGTACATGGCTTCGAGGAGCTGGTCGGTGCGTTGGCCGTTGTTGTTGACCCCGCCACCGAACTTGATGTTGTCGATCATGTCGAACAGGATCAACGCGGGGGGCGTCTGCCGGATGATGTCCTCGACCTCGTGGTTCCAGAAGTCGTGGATGTCGAACACCCGGATGCGGGAGGAGGGACCGTTGAGGGCCTCCTCGTACTTCTGCTCGATCACACCCATCTTGTTCAACTCGACCAACTCGGAGGTCGTCATGTCGAGGGCCGCGTTGTAGAGGCGCTGCACGATGCGGCGACCGGGGCCTTCGTTGTTGAACCACAGGATCGACCGCTCCTCATCCGGGTACAGCTCGGGGAGCTGGGCCGCGAAGTGCGTGAGCTGGTCGGCGGTGAAGCTGGTCTTGCCCACGTCGGGGCGGGCGGCGATGATGCCGAAGTCACCGGGGCGCAGCGGGCGCATGGACAGGTTGAGGTCCGGGAGGCGCCAGTGGAGGCCGGTGTCGTGCTGGTCGTCCTGGAGGAGGTCGCTGATGCGATCCCGTACCCAGGGGGTCTTGACCTTGCGGTTGGTGTCCAGCTCGAACTGCTCGACCGTGGCCCGCAGGGTGGAGCCCAGGTCCAGTTCCTCGCCCTCGTTCCACCGTTCCAGCATATTGGTCAGGCGGTGGGCGGTGTCGGCCGCAACGAGGCGACCCATGAGGCCCGCCTCCAAATCCTCGGGGACGGGCTGTTGTATCTGTCTGACTATCTCCCTGTAGTAGTCCAGGGTGTCGGGCTTGAGGTTGGGGTGTCCGAAGCTCTTGAACCAGAGCCAGAAGGGTTCCTCGTCAATGGCCTGCACATCCGGGAACTCCCGGAAGAACTTGCCGTAGTCATCGAGTAGGGTCTGGGTCTTGATGTCGAGGGTGTGCTTGGGCACAGCCCGATTGAGCTTCTCGTACTTCTCCCGCCTACGCAGCAAGCGCAGCAGGGTTATTTCAAGGCTGATCGGATCAACTCCTCTATGAAGGTTCGGGGGTAGAGCTTGGGGTCAAGGGGGGTTCGGATTATACGCACGTCCACGCCAGCGAGCCGGAGCTGGTCGCTGATACGCGCACGGCCTTTTCGCCCAGCCTTATCGTTGTCGAGCCATACAAGAGCAGGGCCTTCACCACTCTCTCTTGCCAGGGCTGTAATATGTCGATCTGGTAGGGAGGTTCCGAGAACAGCTCGCCCTCGTCCCACCTCGCCCACACGGGCTGCGGATAGGATGTCCTCGGTAACAACGAGGGGTCCGTGTTCCCCGTAATGGGCGATGGGCTTGTCGATGTCGGGGTTGAGGTACTTGGGCCGTCCGGGTTGAAACCCCCGCGCTTGCCAATAGACAACGCGACCGTCTCGGATGACGGGCAGGACGACGCGATCAAGCGCCTCCGAGTAGTAGAAACCGTGTCGTTGAATGGCATCGTTCGAGAAGCCTCCTTGGTATAGCCACACGCGGGCGTGGAGGGGCCACAGGGACGGATTGAACTCGGTCGGGCGTGGTGGGGCAGTCGAAGCCTCTGCGGCGTTCTCTGCCCCCTCCACGGCCTTAAATCGGGCTATCCGTTCTGCGAGGCTCGGCTGGGGGTGGGATTGCCACCCCTTATCGGAGCAGCGGTGGCACCAAGCGGCGTACCCGTCGGGCTTGTGCTCAACGAGCATGGTGCGTCCCCCACCACAGATGTGGTTGACACGGCGACGGCGACCCTCGGGTAGCTCCTTCGCCTGTGCCAGCCACTCATCGTGGGGGAGGATCGGTTAGCCCTCCAGTTCGATATTCAGGCCGATGAGTAGGGTCTCCTCACGCTCCCGCAGCAGGGCCACGAGGGCCACCGCGTCGGTCTCGGTCAGGACCACGGACTGTGTCCCGTTGGAGGTGGCCAGCACGAGGCTGCCACCGAGGAGCCCTTGCTCGATCACACCCCGGAGACCGCACAGGCGGTTCGAGGAGGCACCGGCAAGGCGGGCCTCACGCTCGGAGAGCATGGCCACCGAGGGGCGGCTCACTGGACGCTCTCGATGCTTTCGGCAACGAGGTTGGCTTCCTGAAAGCCCCAGAAGGTCTCGGGGGCATCGTTCTCGGCCTCGAAGGGGTCCTCGTCAGCGAGCATGGCCAGCGCCACGTCGAGGCCGACGAACACGGGGGCCGCCATCAGGGTGTCGATGGGCGTGGTGCGGGGGTCGAAGCCGTTACCTTCGAGGGCGTCGGCTACGTTACGAAAAGTCATCGAATGATCCTGCATAAGGGTCCACCAAGCGGAGGACGCCGGAGTTGCGGCTGTCGAAGCGCGCGAAGCGGGCGATGGAGAGCGAGTAGGTGTCGTCCCGCATGATCGTCGCGGTGCGGTCGCGGATGTCGTGGGTGAAGGCGGTGGTCCGCGTGAAGCCATCCATCGGGGACCAGCACGCCTGTACGCAGCCGAAGTCGAAGCTCTCCAGCAAGGAGGGCAGCCCCGCGAGGTGCGGGCGGCGGGCCACGATGTTGATGGGGTAGTCCAGCAGGTCGCCTTCGATCACCCCGATCAGGGTGCCGGTGACGCCGCTCTCCTCGAAGTATGCCTTGTTGAGGCTCTCGGGGGTCAGCACGGACAGGCCGGGGAACTCGTGGGCGATGTCGTACAGGGCGCTCTTGCTCTCGGCCGGGACGAAGATGTCGTAGTCCTTGGGCTCCAGCCCCAGCTCGAAGTCCCGGATGCAACCCCCCGCCATGACGGCGGAAGGCTCACCCAGAGCGTCGAGGAGGAGGCCCCACAGTGCGGGGCCGTTCACTTGGCGCCGATCAGGTTCAACTCGTGGAAGGCGGCTTCCTCGTGGATGTCGCGGGCATCGGCCAGAGCGGAGAAGTCCGCGTACTGCCGGGTGGCGACCGAGCGGGCCTGGGCGATCATCAGGTTGGCCGTCTGGTAGTTGTCGTAAGCCTTGGCGACCTTCTTGTCCGCGAGGGCGACCGAGGCGCGGAGCGAGGCAGCATGGAGCCATGTCGCCACGGTGACGATCTTGGCGGAGTGCTTGATGATGAAGAAGGTGACGGCGGTGGCCACGCGCAGCACAAGGCGGGTCGCGGCGAGCATCTTGGGGTTCATGGTTGTCCTTGCAGAAACGCAAAAGGGCACCCGGTTAGGGGTGCCCTCTTGTCAGGTGGGCCTAGTCAGGCCGGGAGGTGGGGTAGGATCACTCGGCTTCGAGGGGGTCCTTGACCGCGCCCTTGGCGGCGGGCTTCGCGGTCGGCGTCGGGGTGGCGGCAGCCGGGGCATCCGCGCCGCGCTTGTCGGCATCGGGGTTGCTGGTGATGTCGGCCGTGCGGACCTTGTAGGTGGTCAGGTCGAAGCCTTCGCCCACGCTGATAGCGACCCAGCGGCCGTTCTCCTCGTCCTTCACGCCCAGCACCGCGCCGGTGAGGACCTTCTTCGTGTCGCCCCGGCCGTGGGTGAAGGTCACCTTGTCGCCCGCTTCGATGTTGTTGCGGATCGCTTCCGAGGCCAGCTCGGCTTCGTACTTGGTCACCATTGCGCGAGCCTGATCGAGCTTCGCCTGGGTTGTCATCTTCGCCATGTTGGTATTTCCTTGTCAGATGGTTCTATGTGCCCGGTAATCGGACAATGCAGGGCACCCCGAAAGATGCCCTGTGAAGTCAGATCACGCAGGGGTGTAACCAGTGGCGCTATAGTAGCTGCCACCCCCTGTATAGCAAGGTCCATGACTGATGGGGTCCGTAATCATTATGTCCCCAGCATGGTCGAGCATGACGTTGCTCTCGTGCAAGTCGAAGTCCGCGATACCCTGGAAGAAGTCCCGAATAGCGATGGCGGTCTTGACGGTATCAAATCGAGCGATCCCCCAGTTCTTGCCCCGGTTGAGGGCATCGGAGAGGGCATCGAACTCCTCGGCCAGTGAGGGGACGCAGTTGACATCGTCCTCGTTGAGCCACGCCTTGTCGATTGCATCGTAGCGCCGGGTGAGCACGACGTAGCAGCCGGTGAACTTGGTGATGCTGTACACGGTGGGTACGCCGGGCGTTCCCTGATGGGCACGGCACCATGCCGCGTACATCCCACCCGTGTCGTTGACCTTGAAGCCGATCTTGAGGGCCAGGCCCCCCTTGACGAACACGGCGGCGAAGAAGCCCGAGCCCATGAACGCCCAGCCGTCGTCCGCCATCAGGTCGATGAGTGGGTTGAGCACGGTCTGCTTGCTGATGTGCGTGGTGAGGTCCACCGGATTGTCCCGCAGCAGGTTCGACACCGTCATCCCGTGGGCGTCGAGGTAGAGCGTTTCGTGGGCAATCTCTTGGTCAGTCGGTACGCGATTGGGTGCGAGCCCTTTGTACGAATTGGTCACAAGAATGGGGTCCTCTCGGGGTTAGGCGGTGCGGCTGCGCTCCACGAGCGTGGCCACGGTAAGTAGGTCCTCTAGCGAGGCTGCGGGGTGCTTGAAGGCGACGTAGTGGCAGACTGCACCCATGAGGACCCGCGCACGGGCCTCACGGTAGTAGATGCCTTGGTAGGTGCCGGGGTTCTTGCGGAAGTGCAGGTCCCGGTTGAGGCGCTGGGCATACTCCGGGTCTGCCAAGAGACCCTCGGCGGTGGCGGCGTGGTCCATGTCGGTGCGGGCCATTAGTCCTCCATGTGCTCGATGCCGTAGTCCGCAGCGCGGGCCTGGGCTTCGATGACGGCTTCCTCGTAGGTGTGGAAGTCCAGCTCGTTGGACAGGTCGAACCCGGAGGGGTTGCGCCAGTCGGTCGGGCCTTCGTGCCGGGTGTACACACACCACCCATCGGGGGTGACGTGGGGCATTTCGTGGGCGTGTTGCTGGGAGCGGGCGGGCTCCTCCCCCTCGGGAGCATCGGCTACGTCCCCCCACGAGGAGACCCAGTGCCACCCGTGCAGGATGATGGTCACGTCCGGCCGGGGCAGGCATAGCTGGTAGGTCATGGTGGTCCCCTTTCAGGAGAAGAAGCGAGCCTCGGGGTAGTCCTCCCGGACGGTAGCCTTGGCAGCCTTGCGGTCGGCGGCGCGGAAGAAGTAGTCGATGTCCCCGGCATCGTTGCCGCACCAATAGAGGCGCGGGCCGAGGCCCCAGTAGGCCCCGCCTTGGTCGTAGCCCCCGCTGTCCAGCGGACAGTGCCGAAGGGTCAGCGGGGGGTCTGTCGGCAGGACATCGCCCTGCGTCCGGGACAAGCGCCCCATCGGGGCACCGTTGCGGCAGTTTACGGGTGGAGTTGGGTCGAGCATATCGGGCTCCCATCGGGGCGCTTGCGAGGCATGACCCCCCTGCGGAAGGGGGCCCATGACTTGATGAACACGCGGCACGGGACGCCTCCCCGCATCACTTTGAAGGCGCCGTCGTAGTAGTCGCTTTTCACTCGGGGTTGGGCACGGGCTTGCCCAGCCTGTTGAGGCAGCCGAGCGCCACCGGGGCCTCCTCGGCCAAGGGGTAGGTGATACCCCCCATGTCCGAGACGTAAGAGCCTTCCGAGACGGCGAACGCCTCGTAGGCAGGGGTGTTGATCGGGGCCTTTATGAGGTGGCCCTTGGCGGTGTAGGAGGTGTGGTCCCGAGCCTTGGTGAACGCCTCGTGCAAGGTGTCACCCTTGCCCCAAGCGTTCTGGCCACGGACGATGATCTTGGTGAGCGCCATGTCAGCGCCCCACCTTGATACCCGCGCAGCGATCCCGGAACCGTTCGGCCTTGAACTGGCTGTTGGTACCGGCGAGGTTGGCTGCCATTCTCTTGCACATCGCCATGTGCTGCTCGGGAGTGATCCCTGCGATACCGCCGAACTCGGCAACGGTGTCAGCGATGAGGTTGTAGTGGCTACGGGTCATCTTGGGCATCAGACTTCTCCAGTTCCATTGCAGGCGCGGCAGGTATCGGAAGCGGGACCCTGGCACCCCGAGGTGCCGTAGGAGCCGACGTAGTATTCGATGGAGCCGTAGCCCTCGCAGTCCGCGCACTCCTCGACCTCGACACAGTCGATGCGGAGGAGGGTGGTGCTGACGTTATCGGCGGCGACCGCGTCGGCCTTGGCCTTGGTGGGCCAGCGGCCCAAGCGGAGAGGCGGGCCACCTTGGGCCCGTTGGTACACATTCTGGAACATAAGAACCTCCACGGGTCAGAAGCCCGGTTTCAGGTTGGGGAGTACGGCGGCGTTAAGCGGTTTCGAGCCACTCCACGAAGATGCTCTGGATGCCGGTGAGGGGGTACACCTGGGTAGCAGCCCCCTCCTCGGTGAGGGCGCACATACGCAGGCCATCCTTGAACACGTCGTAGAGGGTGAACGGGAGGGGCTTCACCTTGCCGGTGAACACCACCTGTAGGTGGAAGGCTCCCCCGCTGCGGAGGTACCCTGCGAGGACATCGCTGATGCTCTGCCTCATGTCTGCACCGACTGGATGGCAGCATCGAACCCGGCTAGGACTTCCTCGACAGTGCGGCCTGCCTCGTCGTTCCATTCCGCCACGCTGTTGGCGCCGGTCTTTCCGGTGGCCTCGGCCAACTTGGCGAGGGCCGCCTTGGGGAGAGAGGCGCCCCAGAGGAGCGCATCCCAGTCACCGTCGTCTCGGCCAGAAGCATAGGCGATGGCCCCGAGGGTGCAGTAGCAGGGGCGGTCGTCCTTGACCTCGTAGAACTCCCCTTGGGTCCACCCAGCGGCGATGACGCGGCGGGCTTCGGTGAGGATGGAAAGAACGCTCATACGGTGGCCTCCCGGACGTTGAAGCCCAGCCGGGCGGTCATGCGGTTGAGCAGGGTGATTGCGGCGTTGCGGCTGTTCTTGCTCTCGCGGCCGTCGTTGACGACACGCTGGAGGCGGCGGGCCTCGCAGCGATCCACGGGGGTCATGCCGGTGTTGGCCGGGGTGATGCCGTAGAGGCTGCGGTAGGCGTCGATCTGGGTGGGGGTCAGGGGATGGCTCACGATGCCACCTCGGCACGGTAGGCGGCGGCGCGCTTCTTGCCGAGGCGCATGGCGCGGAAGTGTGCGCCATCGGTGGGGAACAGGTGACCCTTGAGGGCTCCAGCAGCCGAGCGGCGCTGGCCGAGGTCACGGACAAGGTCGATCTGGGTGCGGCTGGTGCCGCTGCCGACGATGATGCTGTTAATCATGCACTTACTCCTTGGGTCACGCAGACCGGCGCTCCTGGGTTCACCATGAACCCGGAGTGGCTTGCGTGGGGTGGTCAGGCTGGTTAGAGGCGACCGCTCACACAGATGGCGGGGTCGGATACGGTTGTCCGGGTGGTGGGCCGGTGGCTTGTGGTACCGGAGGTCGCGGGTTCGGATCCCGTCAATCGCCCCATTCCCTCGCCATTTCCTGACGATGCGAGGGCGCAAGATGGCATTCTGGACCGAGGCTGACTACGACGAGCACGAGCTCGTCGAACTGGTGCACGACCGCAAGTCCGGCCTCACAGCAATCATCGCACTGCATTCCACCCACCTCGGCCCCGGCGCGGGCGGGACCCGTTTCTGGCACTATGCCCAAGCGGACGACGCGATGCGCGACGCGCTGCGTCTCAGCCGCGGCATGAGCTTCAAGAACGCCATGGCCGGCCTGCCCATGGGCGGCGGCAAGGCGGTCGTCCTGCTCGACGAGAACCGCACCAAGACCCCCGAGATGCTCGCCGCGTTCGGAGACGCCGTCGAGGCGCTGGGCGGCCGGTACGTCACCGCCGAGGACGTCGGCGCGAGCGAGGCCGACATGGTCGCCATCGGCGAGCGCACGGCGCACGTCTGCGGCCTGCCGGCTGACAGCGGCTCGGTCGGCGGGGACCCGGGGCCCTTCACCGCAATGGGCATCTACCACGGCATCAAGGCCGCAGTGGCGCACAAGCTGGGCACGGACAGCCTCAAGGGCGTGCGCATCGCCCTGCAGGGTTGCGGCAGTGTGGGCGGCGGAACGGCCCGCCTGCTGGCCAAGGACGGGGCCCGACTGACTGTTGCGGATGTCGATGCGGATCGTGCCAAGTCGCTGGCGCGGGAAGTGGGCGGGGAAGCCGTCGCCGCCGATCAGATCATGAGCACCACCTGCGACGTCTTCAGCCCGAACGCGCTGGGTGCCATTCTTGACGAGGAGGGCATTGCCCGGCTCGACTGCCAGATCGTTGCCGGCGGGGCGAACAACCAGCTTGCCCGGGCAGGGCATGGCAAGCTGCTGGCGGAGCGCGGCATTCTCTACGCTCCCGACTACGTGATCAACGCCGGGGGCATCATCAACGTCAGCCTCGAATACCTTCACCGGGAAAAGGGCCAGGCGTGCGACATCAACGAGGTGCGCAAGCGGATCGCGCAGATCCCCGATCGGCTGGTCGAGATCTGGCGCGAGAGCGAGGCAAGCGGCAAATCGTCCGATGTCGTCGCCGATGCCATGGCGATGAAGCTGATCGGACGCGCCTGAGCCTGTCATCCGGCGCTTCCAACGCGCCGGGTCTGGTTCTAAGGCGGCGTTTCATGCGCACGAGTCGCAAACCTCAGCAATGCATTCGGGGGCGCGTGCTCCGATGAGCGAATCCCACTCAGAGGATCCGCGTACCGCCGCCAAGCTCAAGCTGGCGGTGGGTGCGATCGGCATCGTCTTCGGCGATATCGGCACCAGCCCGCTTTACGCTTTCCGCGAAACCTTCGTCGGGCCGCACAAGCTGACGATCGACGATGCGCACATCCTGGGCGTCGTCAGCCTGATCTTCTGGTCGATGACGCTGATCGTCTCGATCCAGTATGTCTCGATCCTGATGCGGGCCGACAACAAGGGGCAGGGCGGCACGCTCGCGCTCGTCGCGCTGATGAACCGCAAGATCGGCGGGACGAAATACGCCTTCCTGACGGTGCTGTTCGGGGTGTTCGCCACCGCGCTGTTTTACGGCGACAGCATGATTACGCCGGCCATCTCGGTTCTGTCGGCGGTCGAGGGGCTGACGGTGGTCGACCCGTCGTTCTCGCGCATGGTCATCCCCATCGCGACGGTGCTGCTGATCGGCCTGTTCGTGATCCAGAAGCGGGGGACGACCAAGGTCGGCGCGCTCTTCGCGCCGGTGATGCTGGTCTATTTCGTCACGCTGGCGATTCTCGGGCTGGTGCACATCGTGCAGGCGCCGGGCATCTTCGCGGCGCTCAATCCCTGGTATGCGCTGAATTTCTTCATCCTCGACAAGTGGCTGGCATTTCTTGCGCTCGGCTCGGTTGTCTTGGCGGTGACGGGGTCGGAGGCGCTCTATTCGGACATGGGCCACTTCGGCCGCGGGCCGATGCGTCTCTCGTGGTTCGGGTTCGTCATGCCCTGCCTGCTGCTCAACTACTTCGGCCAGGGCGCGATGATCATCGGCATGGGCGATGCCGCCGCCGCCGAGGCGATCGAGAATCCGTTCTTCTTCATGGCGCCCGAAGCCTACCGCCTGCCGCTGGTGTTCCTCGCCACGGCGGCGACCTTCATCGCCAGCCAGGCGGTCATTTCCGGCGCGTTCAGCGTGACCCACCAGGCGATCCAGCTCGGTTTCATCCCGCGCCTGTCGATCCTGCACACCAGCGACGAGCATCACGGGCAGATCTACATCCCTGTCATCAACTGGGCGCTGATGGTCGCGGTGATCGTGCTGGTGCTGATGTTCCGCAACTCGTCCAACCTCGCCTCGGCCTATGGCATTGCGGTGACCGGGGCGATGTTGATCGACACCGCGCTGATGGGCGTGCTGCTGCTCGCGGTGTGGAAGTGGAAGTGGTATTTCGCCTGGCCTGTCGTGATCACCTTCTTGGTGGTTGACGGCGCCTACTTCGCGTCCAACTTCATGAAGGTGCCCGACGGCGGATGGTTCCCCCTGCTGATCGCGGCCTTCGCCTTCACGCTGCTGACCACCTGGGCCAAGGGCCGCAAGCTGATGCGCGCCCGCATGGCCGAGATCGGCCTGCCGCTCGACATATTCGCCAAGTCCGGTCGCAATTCCACGGCCCGCGTGCCGGGCACGGCGATCTTCATGAACTCGGGCAGCAGCGGCACTCCCTCGGCGCTGCTGCACAACATCAAGCACAACAAGGTGCTGCACGAACGCGTGGTAGTGCTGACCGTGCAGATCGAGGACGTTCCCTACGTCGACGAGGAAAAGCGCGTCGAGATGATCGAGCTGGGCGACGGGTTCTATCGCCTGATCCTGCACTACGGTTTCATGGAGGAAACCGACATCCCGGCCGCGCTGCAGAAGATCGAGACGATGTGCGGCGCCCCGTTCGAGATGATGCAGACCAGCTTCTTCCTCAGCCGTCAGACGCTGCTGAGCGCGGAGAAGCCCGGCATGGCCATCTGGCGCGAGAAGCTCTTCGCCTGGATGATGCGCAACGCGGCCACCCCGATGGAGTTCTTCCGCCTGCCGACCAATCGCGTGGTGGAACTCGGGAGCCAGGTCGAGATCTGACCCGGCTCGCCCGCGTCACTCCGTCGGCGGGTTCTCGATCACCTTTTCCTCCTCGCCCAGCGAGAGGCCGTGCCGCATCAACATCGGCAGCTGGGTGAAGGTGAACAGGAAGCTCAAGGGCATGAACACCCAGAGCTTCGCGGTCAGCCAGTCCCCGAAGCTGAGCGAGAAGCGCAGCGCCTCGTTCAGCGCGGCGAGGGCCAGGAAGAACAGCCCCCAGTTGCGGCTCAGCTTGAGCCAGCCGGTTTCGTTCAGCCCTTCGAACGCAGCCTCGAGGAGCCATTGCAGAAGGGCCTTTCCGCGCCACCAGCCGAACAGCAGCACGGCGCCGAAGAACAGGTAGAGCGCCGTGGGCTTGATCTGCACGTAGAACGGGTCGCGCAGCAGCACGGTCAGCCCGCCGAAGCCGACGATCAGCAGTGTCGACAGCAGGAGCATCCGCGAAACGGCGCCAAACAGCATTTTGGACGCTGCCAGGGCGATGACCGCCGCAACCATGAACGCGCCGGTGCTGCGGACCACGGCGAAGATGGTGCCGAGCCCGTCTTCCTTGTTCTCAGGCGCGTAGAACCAGTAGACCGCAAAGAAGACCAGCAGCGGTCCGTAGTCGACCAGCAGATTGAGCCAGCCCGAGGCGGGTTTCTTGTCGGTGCTCATCAGGCCACTCCTGCAATAACGCGCGCGACTAGGTCGGGATCGAACGGCCGCAGGTCATCGATCTTTTCGCCCACGCCGATGGCATGGATCGGCAAACCGTATTGTTCCGCCGCGGCGACGAGCACGCCGCCGCGAGCGGTGCCGTCGAGCTTGGTCATGATCAGGCCGGTGACGCCGGCCACCTCCTTGAACACGTCGATCTGGGCGAGGGCGTTCTGCCCGTTGGTGGCATCGAGCACCAACACGACATCGTGCGGCGCCTCGGGGTTGAGACGGCCGAGGACGCGGCGGATCTTGGCGAGTTCGTCCATCAACTCACGTTTGTTCTGCAGCCGACCGGCGGTGTCGACGATGAGAGCGTCGATGCCGGTCTCGGTCGCCTGCTTTACCGCGTCGAACACGATGGACGCAGGGTCACCGCCTTCCGGCCCGGTCGCGATCGGCACTCCGATCCTCTCGGCCCAGACCCTGAGCTGGCCGATGGCCGCCGCGCGAAAGGTGTCGCCTGCAGCCAGAAGCACGCCGTAGTCGTCTTCCTGGAACAGGTGGGCGAGCTTGGCGATTGTGGTCGTCTTGCCGCTGCCGTTGACGCCGATGACCAGCACGACCTGCGGACGGGGAAAGGCGGTGATCTGCAGTGGCCGGGCGACGGGACGCAGGATCGCGGCGATTTCCTCGGCCACGGCTTCCTTGAGCTCGCGCTCCGTCATGGTCAGGCCGAAGCGCTTTTCGGACAGCTTGGCGCGGATGCGCGCCGCGGCGCTCGGGCCGAGATCGGACAGGATCAGCGCGTCCTCGACCTCGTCCAGCGTCGCATCGTCGAGACGTGCCGAGCGGATCGTCGTGGTGAGCTTGCTGGCGAGCGACACCGGGGCGGGCTGGGGGGTGGCCTCGGGTTCGGCGGTCACCGGCGCAACGGCGGGCATCGGAGCGGGTTCTGGCACAGTTTCCGCCTCATCGACCGGTTCGGCCGAGGTGATCGCGGACAGGTTTTCGCTCAGGCGTTCGGACGTCTTGCGGAAGCCGCCGAACAGCCGCTCGGTCCAGCTCTTGGATTCGCTCACGACAACAGACCTTCCTCGAGCCGGGTGGGAGTAATGCCGATGATCGCGCCGCGTGGAGTACCCCCAGGTGCAGCGACGCGGGCGAAGTTCTCCGCATGACCGGTCCCGTCGGCTTCCACGAGAACCGTCAGGGGGGTGCCGATCAGGCTTTCCAGCCAACGGCGCCGCCCGGCGGCAACCGCGTCGCGCAGTTCGGCGGCGCGCTGGCGGATTGTGTCGCCCTCGAGTTGCGGCATGCGCGCGGCCGGAGTGCCAGGCCGCCGGGAGTAGGGGAAGACATGGCCGTGGACGATCCCGAGATCGCGCACGATCGACAGGTTGGCCGCATGGTGTTCGCCGCTCTCGGTCGGGAAGCCGGCGATGAGGTCGGCCCCCACCGCCAGGTCCGGACGGCGCGCCCGCAGCCGCTCGACCAACGCGATCGCGTCGGCACGCGAATGGCGCCGCTTCATCCGCTTGAGGACCAGGTCGTGCCCATGCTGCAGCGACAGGTGCAGGTGCGGCATGACGCGCGGCTCTTCGGCCAGGAGCGCGAACAACTCGTCGTCGACCTCGATGCCGTCGAGCGACGACATGCGCAGGCGGGCAAGTTGAGGAAAAGCATCCAGGATGGCGCGGACCAGCGCGCCCAGGCGCGGCGAGCCTGGGAGGTCATGGCCCCAGCTCGTCACGTCGACGCCGGTCAGCACGACTTCGCCCGCGCCCAGAGCGAGATGGTCCTCGATCTCGCGCAGGACCTGCGCCACGCCGAGCGAACGGCTCGGCCCGCGGCCCTGCGGGATGACGCAGAAGGTGCAGGCATGGTCGCAACCGTTCTGCACCGCCACGAAGGCGCGGGTGTGGAGCTGCGAGGGCCTGGCGGGGGCATCGGGCACGTTCCATGCGCGCGCGTCGAGCTTGGCGGCGTTGGGCACGAGCCCGTCCACCTCCGGCATCGCGGCGAGGCCCTCGCGTTCGATCTCGGCCGCGCAGCCGGTGACCAGCAAGCGAGCGTCGGGGCGGTGCCGGCGGGCGCGGCGGATCGCCTGGCGGGTCTGGCGCACGGCCTCGGCGGTAACGGCACAGGAGTTGATCACCACGGTGTCGGGCGCGCCCGCCAGAAGCGCGCGGATGCGTTCGCTCTCCGCCAGGTTCAGCCGGCAGCCGAGCGAGATCACCTGCGCTTCGCTCACGCGTAGTCGCCCCAGTCGAAGCTGCCGCGGAAGCTTTCGCTGGCGGGGCCGGTCATCGTGATCCGCCCGTCCTCGCCCCAGCCGATCAGCAGCTTGCCGCCGGGCAGGGTGACGACGACCTCGCGGTCGACCAGCTTGCGCCGCATGGCCGCCACCGCGGTGGCACAGGCGCCGGTGCCGCAGGCGCGGGTCAGGCCGGCGCCGCGCTCCCACACGCGCAGGCGAATCTCGCCGCGGTTCTCGACCGTGGCGACGTTGACGTTGACCCGCTCGGGAAACAGCGGATCGCGTTCGATCGCCGGGCCGAGCAGTTCCATGTCGACCTTGTCGGTGTCGCGCACGAAGAAGACGACGTGCGGATTGCCCACGTTGACCGCGCTGGGCCGTTCCAGCTCGTCCCAGCCGACCGGCATCTCGAGCGTATCCATGGGGTCCGACAGCGGGATCGCCTCCCAGCCGAACTCAGGCTCGCCCATGTCGACGGCCACGCCGCCATCCTCGGGCTGGGCGGAGAGGATGCCCGCGACGGTTTCGATCTCGCACTGTTCGCCGTGCAGCAGGGCGACCGCGCGGGTCGCGTTGCCGCACGCGCCCACCTCGCCGCCGTCTGCATTGCGGATCCGCATGCGGAAGTC
Organism: Tsuneonella sp. HG222; assembly: GCF_053819185.1. NCBI lineage: Bacteria > Pseudomonadati > Pseudomonadota > Alphaproteobacteria > Sphingomonadales > Erythrobacteraceae > Tsuneonella > Tsuneonella sp. HG222. The sequence continues at coordinate 1,136,882 of NZ_JBSOQZ010000001.1, forward strand.
CGCCACCTCGGAGGGTTCGAGCACGATCAGCTGGTCGCAGCCGATCCCGGTCCGCCGGTCGGCCAGCGCGCGCGCGACATGGTCCTCGATCGGCGGAAGCGCCCGGCCACGGGCGTCGAGCACGACGAAGTCGTTGCCCAGGCCGTGCATCTTCACGAAGTCGATCCGCATCACCGCCACGTAGTGGCGCGACCGGGCGAGGGCAATGGGCCTAGCCCGCCTTGCGGGTCAGCTCCGGCATCGACAGGCCCGGTTCGGGCAGGCGCGCGATGTTGCTCGATGCCTGCAGCATCAGGCGCTGCAGCGTGGCCTCGGCATCTTCGGGCCGGCCATAGTGGTATCCCTGGCCCTTCAGGTCGCCGAGCCCGCGCAGGGCTTCCAGCGCCTGGTGGTTCTCGATCCCCTCGACCACGATGGGCAGCCCCAATCCCCGCCCGAGCGAGACGATCGCGGCGACAAGCTCGCTGTTGGCGCCCGCTTCGGCCAGTTCGCTGACGAAGCTGCGGTCGATCTTGAGACGGTCGAAGTGCAGCGCGCGAAGCTGCGCCAGGCTGGAATAACCGGTGCCGAAATCGTCGAGGCTGACCTTCACGCCCTGGTTCTTCAGGCTGGCGATGATCGAGCGCACCACGGCGATATTGTCGTGCAGGCAGCTTTCGGTGATCTCGATCTCGAAACGGTGCGCCGGGAAGCCCGCTTCCTGCAGCAGCATCAGGAGCTTCTGGGCGAGCCATGGATCGCGCAACTGGATGGGGGAGATGTTGACCGACAGGGTCAGGTGCGGCTCCCACTCGCGCGCATCGCGCAGCGCCTGCCGGATGAGCCCTTCGGACAGTTCGCCGATGACCCCCAGCTCTTCGGCCAGCGGAATGAACAGGTCGGGCCCGATGACGCCGAATTCGGGCGATTTCCACCGCGCGAGCATCTCGAAACCGACCAGCTTGCCGGACTGAACGTCGATCTGCTGCTCGTAGAACGGAACGAACTCGCCCTTGGGAATGCCGCTGCGCAGGCCGACCTCCAGCGAGTTGCGGAAGCGCAATTCGCTTTCCATGCGCGGCTCGAACCATGCGTGCCGGTCACGGCCGCTCTTCTTGGCGTGGTACATCGCCACGTCGGCCCAGTGGACCAGCGTTTCGGCGTCGGGCGTGTCCTCTCCGGGATGGCGGCTGCAGGCTATGCCGACCGACGCGGTGACTTCCACGCGGAAGTTGCCCACTTCGACCGGCTTCGACACCTGGGCGACGATGGCCGTGGCGATGCGGTCGATCTCCTTGCGCTCTTCCTGCGGGCAAGGGAGCGCGCAGGCGAATTCGTCACCGCCGATGCGCGCCAGGGCCGCGCCGGGGGGCAGGCAGCGCGCGATCCGCGCCGTCGCCTCGATCAGCACCTGGTCGCCGATCTTGTGACCGCTGCGGTCGTTGATCGCCTTGAAGTTGTCGAGATCGATCAGCAGCACCGCCACGTCGGTGCCGACCAGCATCGCGTCGATCGTCGGCAACAGGCCCCGGCGGTTGCGGGTGCCGGTCAGCGGATCGCTTTGCGCCAGATGGCGGGCTTCCTGCTCGGCCGACCGGCGGGCGGTCACTTCGCGGCTCATGTCGGTGTACCGGCGCCAGCCGAAGATCAGCAGGGCGATGTTGAGCAGCAGGGCGTTCGTGAGCAGGAGATCGGGCGGCTTGTCGAGGCCGAGCCAGCTGCGCGCGATTTGCGGCATGACCTGGCCACCGATCCCGACGAACAGGATCAGTGCGGCAACGGCGATGCCCAGCGCGACGAAATCGCGTTGCGCGCGCGCAAGGCCGTTTTCCCCGGCGACAGCGCCGACTGCGGGGTTGAGAGTCTGAGCGGGTGCTCCCATGGAAGCCGCGCTAACAAATCATCCTTCCCATCCGGTTAACCCGAGGGAAGCCAAAGGAGATTCCCCGATGGCCAGGCGGTATTGGCTGATCAAGAGCGAACCCGAAGCCTACAGCTACGACAAGCTGGTCGAGGACGGCAGCACACTGTGGGACGGGGTGCGCAACTATCGCGCGCGCAACAACCTGCGGGCCATGAGCGTGGGCGACGAGGCGCTGTTCTATCACTCGGTCAGCGCCAAGGAGATCGTCGGCATCGTAAGGATCGCCAAGGCCGGTCTCGACGACCCGAAGGACGACAGCGGGACGTGGGCGGCGGTCGAGATCGAACCGGCGGAGAAATTCGCCCGGCCGGTCAGTCTGGCCGACATCAAGGCTGAAAAGTCCCTCGAGGAAACCGAGCTGCTGCGCCAGTCCCGCCTGTCCGTGGCGGAGATCACCCCGGCCGAGTGGCGCAAGATCCGTTCGATGGCAAAGGCTTGAACGGGAACATTTCTCTTGCCCCCGCCGTTGACGGTTCAAGAGCACGGGCACCATGTCCGCTGCCGATCAAACCGAGGAGAACCGCCATGGGCGAGTTGAAAGACAAGGCCAAGGGCATCGCCAACGAAGTCGCCGGCAACGCCAAGCAGGTGACCGGCGATGCGACCGACAACGAGTCGCTGCGCCAGAAGGGCGAGATGCAGGAGCGCAAGGGCGAAGCGCAGAACCTGTCGGGCGAAGTCAAGGGAGCACTTGGCAACAAGGTCTGATCCCAACGCCGACCAATCGAAAGGGCCGTCCCGCGGGGCGGCCCTTTTTCGTTGGGGCCGGAGGTTCGATACCGGGCCCTTGTCCCGCTTGTGGACAGTAACCAATAGCCCTCTGTCGCATGGTTACGAAAACGTTAAGCCGTCCTCATGCGACGTTCCCTGGTCATCACCGACGAGACTTCCCGGCACCCGTTCCGGGCCAGCCTGCCGCCGCACGTGCGGGGCGGGCAGGATGCTTCGGCCAGTGTCTTCCGGCTGTGGCGCAATGCGCTGAAGCTCTCGGCCGAGGACGTGCGCGGTTTCACCACCAGCTACGTGGCCTGCCTGGTCGCGGTGGCCGCCTTTATCTTCTGATCGTCAGGCGGCGGCCGCCGCAGCGGCCTGCTCCGCGCGATAGAGCCTGCGGCCGAGCCACGCCGATACGACGCACATCGCCGCGCTGAGGAGCACCTGGTCGACCAGGGCGACCTTGGCCCAGCTCAGGGCAGCAGCGAGCACCGCGCCGCCGACCATCGCACCCGAATTGACGATGTTGTTCGCCGCGACCGTGCGGGCGGCCTGCCCGGGATCAACCTTGGTGGTCAGGAAAGCGTAGAGCGGCACCACGAACATCCCGCCAGAAACCGCGATCATCAGCAGCGAGGCCAGGACCAGGAAAGCCATCGGGTGGGACAGGAACGTAGGCACGTCCATCAGCGGCCCGCTGACCGTCGCCCCCCAGACCCGGCAGACGAGGTAGAACAGGCCCACGAAGATGCCCATCGCGATGACCGAGGCCGGGGCATAGCGCGCAGAGACCCGGCCCTTGAGCAGGGCGTTCACGGCAATCGACCCGGCGGCTACTCCGACGGAGAAGACCACGAGGAACAGGCTGGCGACCTCTTTCTGGGCGAGCAGGACGTTCTTGGCGAGCGGGGGGAACTGGATGAATAGCACGGCCCCGATCGTCCAGAAAAAGCTGATCGCCAGGATCGCGTAGTAGACTTCCGTCTGGTGCATGGTGTTGCGCACCAGCGCAATCGAGGCGCGGATCACGTGCCAATCGATCGGCTCGCCCGGTATCGCCGGAGGCGCGGGCGGGACGCTGCGGCTGGTGAGATAGCCGACCACCGCAGTGACCACGATGCCGATTGCCGCCCACTCGACCGCAATCCAGCCGGCGAGAATCGTACCGCCCAGGATGGCGATATAGGTCCCCGCCTCGACCAGGCCGGTGCCGGCGAGCACCTCGTCCTTGTTCAGGTGCTGGGGCAGGATGGCGTACTTGATCGGGCCGAAGAACGTGGAATGGACGCCCATTGCGAACAGCGCGGCGAGCATCAGGGGGATGGCGATGGACGTGGTCAGATGCCCGCTCCAGGCCAGCAGAAGACCGGCCGCGCCGACCAGCATGATGCCGATTTCGGCCAGTTTGACCCATCGGATGATGACGGCCTTGTCGCGCATATCCGCCAGCTGGCCCGCGAGCGCCGACAGGATGAAGAACGGCAGGATGAATAGCGCCGAGGCGATGGCCGAGAACTGCGCTTCGGCCTCTTCCGAGTTGTACACGCCGTAGACGACGAACAGCACCATGGCGTTCTTGAACAGGTTGTCGTTGAACGCATTGAGCAGCTGTGTCGCGAACAGCGGCATGAAGCGGCGCTGCCGCAGCAGATATGTCGATGTTAGCATCGCGGGGGTGCTGCGGCCCTCTCTCCGTTCTCACGCGTGACTTAGCGGCATCTCGGCTGTGGGCAAGGGCGAAGGCGGGTTTTTCGCGGCGCAGGAAGAGCGTAGGGAGCGCAGGCCATGCTATCGCTGCCCAACCTCCTCACGCTCTCGCGCATCGTGGCCCTGCCGTTGCTGGCCTGGCTGATGTGGTGGCGCGACTGGCACACCGGGTACCTCCTGGCCTTCGTGCTCTATTGCCTGATGGGACTGACCGATTATTTCGACGGCTACCTCGCCCGGTCGAGCGGGGCGGTCTCGCGGCTGGGGGTGTTCCTCGATCCGATCGCGGACAAGATCATGGTCGCCACGGTGATCCTGGTCCTGGCGGCGCAGAGCGTGCTGTGGGGGCCGTATGTGCACGACCTTCACGTCGTGGCCGGGCTGATCATCCTGGTGCGCGAGATCGCGGTGTCGGGGCTGCGCGAGTTTCTCGGCGGGTTGCAGGTCTCGGTCCCGGTCAGCCGCCTGGCCAAATGGAAGACCACGTTCCAGCTCATCGCGCTCGGCGCGCTGATCCTGGGCCGCGGCCTGCCCGGCTGGACTGTGGACCTGGGCGGCATAGAGGCCAACGTGCCGCACACTGTGGGCCTGACGACGCTGTGGGGCGCCGCGATCCTGACTCTGGTGACCGGCTGGGATTACCTGCGGGTCGGCCTCAAGCACATGGACTGAGGCGCTCAGCCGGCCTTGAGTTCGTCCGCCAGCAGCCGGAATTCGTCCGCCCGGGGCGAGTTCCTGCGCCAAATGAGGGCGATTTCCCGCTTGGCATTCGCGGCGTCGAGCGGCCGGGCGACGACTTCGGTGTCGTGCAGGATACCGGCATCGAGCGCCATTTGCGGCAGCATCGTCATGCCCAGGCCGTTGTCAACCATCTGGACGAGCGTGTGCAGGCTGGTGCCGATCATGGTGGCGGACGCGCGCAGCTCGGGCCGGTTGCAGGCCGACAGCGCGTGTTCCTTCAGGCAGTGCCCGTCCTCGAGCAGCAGCAGGCGGCCCTGGTCGATCATCTCCGGGCGGATCGCGTCGGGCGGATCGATCGGCTCGCCCTTGGGCATGGCCACGTAGAGACGGTCGTCGGCGATGTGCGCCATGTCCACGTCTCCGGTCGCGAAGGGCAGGGCGAGCAGGACGCAGTCCGCGCGGCCGTGATGGAGCGATTCGATCGCGTCCGAACTGGTCTCCTCGCGCAGGAACAGCTTGAGGGCGGGGCGCTCGCGCCGCAGGCGGGGCAGGAAGCGCGGCAGCATGAACGGCGCGATCGTGGGGATCACGCTCATCCGCAATTCGCCGGCGAGCGGCTTGCCGCTGGCCTGCACCAGGTCCGACAGCTCCTCCGCCTCGCGCAGCAGGCGGTGGGCCTTTGCCACGACCTGGTTGCCGAGCGGCGTGAAGCGCACGACCCTGCGGCTACGCTCGACCAGGGTCACCCCGAGCAGCGATTCGAGTTCGCGGATGCCGGCCGAGAGGGTCGACTGCGAAACGAAGCTGGATTCCGCCGCGCGCCCGAAATGCCCATGTTCGTGCAGCGCGACGAGATATTGCAGCTGCTTGATGGTGGGCAGGTAGGTGGTCACTCGGGCGCCGGTTCCGGCTCGGGAGCCCCGGGCGGCGCGGGCGGCACGTCGGCGATGCGGGTCATCTTCAGGCGCCCGCCCTCCACACCGAACCCCAGCTTGCCCTCGACCAGCTCGAGCGCGTCCTTGCCGAACACCTCGTAGCGCCAGCCTTCGAGCACCGGAAGGCGGCGCACGCCGGCTGCCAGCGCCTCCAGCTCGTCGGACTTGGTCAGCAGGCGGCTGGCCACGTCGATCTCGCGGCTGCGGATCTTGAGCAGCAGCTTGAGCAGGTCGGCCACCAACGCACCTTCCTTGCCCAGCGGCGCGCCGCGCTTGGGCTTTTCCGGCAGTTCGCTGTCGGGCATGGGTTCGGCCTTGGCCAGGACCTTCATCAGCCGCCGGCCGATGTCGTTCTCGCGCCAGGCCTGGCTGAGACCGCGCACCTTGGCGAGCTCTGCCTGAGTCTTGGGCGGGTGGCTGGCGAGATCGGCGAGCGTCTCGTCGCGCATGATTCGCCCGCGCGGGATGTCCTTGTCCTGCGCCTCGCTCTCGCGCCATCCGGCCAGCGCCTTGAGCCGGCCGAGCACGATCGGGCTGCGGCTGGGCGCGCGGATGCGCTGCCAGGCCTCGTCGAGATCGTTGGCGTAATTGGCAGGGTCGGCCAGCTTCTCCATCTCGGCGTCGAGCCACTGGCCGCGGCCGGTCTTGATCAGCTTCTTGAGCAGCTTGGGGAAGATTTTGGCGAGGTAGGTAACGTCGCCGATCGCATATTCAATCTGCCGCTCGGTCAGCGGCCGGCGGCTCCAGTCGGTGAACCGCGCGCCCTTGTCGATCTGCTTACCCATCCAGCTTTCGACGAGGTTGGCATAGCCGATCTGTTCCGACTGGCTGACCGCCATCATCGCGATCTGCGTATCGAAGATCGGGTGCGGGGTCTTGCCGGTGAAGTTGTAGACGATTTCAACATCCTGCCCGCCGGCATGGAAGACCTTCAGGATCTGCTCGTTCTCGCACAGCAGGTCCCACAGTGGGGTCAGATCGATCCCGTCGGCCAGCGGGTCGATCGCCGCGGCTTCCTCCTCGTTGCCGATCTGCACGAGGCACAGGAGCGGGTAATAGGTGTTCTCGCGCATGAATTCGGTGTCGACGCACACGAATTCGCTCTTTGCCAACCGATCGCACAGATCGGCCAGGGCATTGGTGGTAGTGATAAGATCGTGGATTTTCATCGGGTCTGCGTTTCTGATTGGGCGGTGCACCGCCCGACGGGCCGGAACCTGGCCCACGGATGAGCGCCCCTTAGCGCGCGGATCGCGGCGCGCCAATCGGCCAGTGATGCGCATTCCCCCGCTTTCCGGCCGCGCGCCGGAGGAAGGGGGTGACGGAAGGGCGCCAAGGCGCTAGGGGGCCTGCCCATCGCGGTTGCGCAGGCAGCCGCTCCCTTTCCAGATAGATTCGACCAAGGCCATGACGACCCATCCCTATCGCTCGCACACCTGTTCCGCCCTGCGCGCCGCCGATGCCGGCAGCGAAGTTCGCCTGTCGGGTTGGGTGCACAACAAGCGCGACCACGGGGGCGTGCTGTTCGTCGACCTGCGCGACCACTACGGCGTGACCCAGATCGTCGCCGACAGCGACAGTCCCGCGCTGCCGATCCTGGAAAAGCTCAAGCTGGAATCGGTCGTCACGATCGACGGGCTGGTCAAGGCCCGCGCCGGCGCCGCCGTGAACCCTAACCTGCCGACCGGCGAGATCGAGGTCTTCGCCAAGGCCGCCACGGTGCAGAGCCGTGCGGACGAACTGCCGCTGATCGTCAATTCGGCGGAAGACTATCCCGAGGAAACGCGCCTCAAGTACCGCTTCGTCGACCTGCGGCGCGAGCGGCTGCACCGGAACATCATCCTGCGCTCCAACGTCATCGCGTCGCTGCGCCGCCGGATGATCGAGCAGGGCTTCACCGAATTCCAGACGCCGATCCTGGGCGCCTCCAGCCCCGAGGGCGCGCGCGACTACCTGGTACCCAGCCGCCTGCACCCGGGCCGCTTCTATGCGCTTCCCCAGGCGCCGCAGATGTTCAAGCAGCTGCTCATGGTCGCCGGTTTCGACCGCTATTTCCAGATTGCCCCGTGCTTCCGCGACGAGGACCTGCGCGCCGACCGCAGCCCTGAGTTCTACCAGCTCGATTTCGAGATGAGTTTCGTCACGCAGGACGACGTGTTCAACGCGATCGAGCCGGTGCTCGCCGGCGTGTTCGAGGAATTCTCGGGCGGCAAGTCGGTCACCCCGGCCGGCAGCTTCCCGCGCATTCCCTATGCCGAAACGATGCTCAAGTACGGCACCGACAAGCCGGACCTGCGCAACCCGCTGGTGATCAGCGACGTGACCGCGCACTTCGAGAAGAGCGGTTTCGGCCTGTTCGAGAAGATCGTGGGTTCGGGCGGCCGCGTGCGCGTTGTTCCGGCGCCTGCCACCCATGAGAAGAGCCGCAAGTTCTTCGACGACATGAACGACTGGGCCCGCAAGGAAGGGTTCGCCGGGCTCGGCTACGTCACCCGCAAGGGCGGCGAGTTCGGCGGCCCGATCGCCAAGAACCACGGCGAGGAGGGCATGGCCGCTCTCTATGCCGAGCTTGGTCTTGGCGAGAACGACGGCCTGTTCTTCGCCGCCGGAAAGGAAAAGGACGCCGCCAAGCTCGCCGGCGCAGCGCGCACCCGCGTGGCCGAGGTCCTTGGCCTGATCGAGGAAGGCACGTTCAAGTTCTGCTGGATCGTCGACTTCCCGATGTTCGAGTACGACGAGGACGCCAAGAAGGTCGACTTCAGCCACAACCCGTTCTCGATGCCGCAGGGCGAGCTCGAAGCGCTGGAGACGCAGGACCCGCTGAGCATCAAGGCGTGGCAGTACGACATCGTGTGCAACGGCTACGAGCTGTCGAGCGGCGCGATCCGGAACCACAAGCCGGAAATCATGTACAAGGCGTTCGAGATCGCGGGCTACACCCGCGAGGATGTCGATGCCAATTTCTCCGGCATGATCGAGGCGTTCAAGCTGGGCGCCCCGCCGCACGGCGGCTCGGCCCCGGGCATCGACCGGATCGTCATGCTGCTGGCCGACGAGCCGAACATCCGCGAGGTGATCGCCTTCCCGCTCAACCAGAAGGCGCAGGACCTGATGATGGGAGCGCCGAGCGAAGTTCCCCCGCGGGCGCTGCGCGACGTGCACATCCGCCTGATGGACCCGCCCAAGGCGAGCTAGCTGCCGGCCACCGGCGAACGGCGCACCTTCATGGCCGCTGTCGTGTGGGTAGCGTTACCGGGCACTTGCCAGCCTTAACGGGGTTCATTAGGGCGAGGGCAATTGCCACTCCTGAATCCCTGAGAGGACGTACAATGAGCGATACCGCCGACCGCGTTAAGAAGATCGTCGTCGAGCACCTGGGCGTCGAGGACGACAAGGTCGTGCCCGATGCGAGCTTCATCGACGATCTGGGCGCCGACAGCCTCGACATCGTCGAGCTGGTCATGGCCTTCGAGGAAGAGTTCGGGGTCGAAATTCCCGACGACGCCGCGGAAAAGATCAACACCGTCGGTGACGCCATCAAGTACATCGAAGAGCACAAGGGCTAAGGCCCGCTCGCCCCGTCGCGGACGGTCCCGCCGGCTGCGGATGGGGATGGAAAGGCTCAGCCCACAAGGCTGGGCCTTTCGTGGTTTCGGAGAGAAGTTATGCGTCGTGTCGTCGTCACCGGTCTCGGTCTGGTCACCCCCTTGGGGAGCGATGTCGAGACGACCTGGGCCAATCTGATCGCGGGCAAGAGCGGCATCGGCCCGATCACGCGGTTCGATACCACCGAGCACAAGGCGAAGATCGCGGGCGAGATAAAGCCCAAGGATCACCCCTACGGCTTCGATCCCGACAAGCGCGTGGACCACAAGGTCCAGCGGCAGGTCGACCCCTTCATCATCTACGCGATCGACGCGGCCGGTCAGGCGCTGGAGGATGCGGGCCTGACCGAGATGACCGAGGAGGAACGGCTGCGCGCCGGCGTCTCGATCGGCTCGGGCATCGGCGGACTGCCCGGCATAGAGAGTGAATCGCTGGTGCTGGCGGAGCGGGGGCCCGGCCGGGTCAGCCCGCATTTCGTCCACGGCCGGCTGATCAACCTGACCAGCGGGCAGGTCTCGATCAAGTACGGCCTGATGGGGCCCAATCACTCGGTGGTGACCGCCTGTTCGACCGGCGCGCATTCGATCGGCGATGCCGCGCGGATGATCAAGGACGACGATGCCGACGTCATGCTGGCGGGCGGGGCGGAAAGCACCGTTAACCCGCTTGGCGTGGCCGGCTTCGCGCAGGCCAAGGCGCTCAACATGAGCTTCAACGACCGGCCCGAGCAGGCGAGCCGCCCCTACGACAAGGGCCGCGACGGCTTTGTTATGGGCGAGGGCGCGGGCGTGGTGGTGCTGGAGGAATACGAGCACGCCAAGGCGCGCGGCGCGAAGATCTACGCCGAAGTGGTCGGCTACGGCCTGTCGGGCGACGCCTATCACGTCACCGCTCCGCACCCGGAGGGCAAGGGTGCCGAGAATTCGATGCGCATGGCGCTGCGCAAGGCGCGGATGGAACCGTCGGATATCGACTACATCAACGCCCACGGCACGAGCACGATGGCCGACACCATCGAACTCGCCGCGGCCAAGCGGGTCTTTGGCGACGACCTGGGCGGCGCGTCGATGAGCAGCACCAAGTCGGCCATCGGCCACCTGCTGGGCGGCGCGGGCGCGGTGGAGAGCATCTTCTGCATCCTCGCCATCCGCGACCAGATCGTGCCGCCGACGCTCAACCTCGACGATCCTGACGAGGGGACCGAGGGCGTCGACCTCGTGCCGCACAAGGCGAAGAAGCGCGAAGTGAACGCGGTGCTCAACAACTCGTTCGGGTTCGGCGGGACCAACGCCTCGCTGATCATGAAGAAGGTCGACTAGGCCCGCCATGCGCCTGTCCCGCCTGATCATTGCCGCCGTCGTGCTGGGGGCGGTCGCGCTCGCCTGGTTCGCGGCGCCGTGGATGGGCTCGGCCAACCTGCCCAAGGACACGCCCTTCATCGTCGAGAACGGCTCGTCGCTGACCTCGGTCGCGAACAAGCTGGAGACCGAAGGCATCATCGGTTCGGCCGACGGGTTTCTGCTGCGGGCCAAGATCCTCGGCAACGGCGACCCGATCAAGGCGGGCGAGTTCCTGCTTCCGGCCGGGTCCAGCCCGGCGTCGATCCTCGACACCCTGCAGCACGGCGAGGCGCTGCGCCGCTTCGTCACCGTGCCCGAAGGGCTGCCCTCGATCATGGTGTGGGAACGGCTGATGGCCGAGCCGCTGCTGACCGGCGACATTCCGGTCCCGGCGGAAGGATCGGTCCTGCCCGAGAGCTACGATTTCGAACGCGGCGAGAGCCGTGCCGCCGTCCTCGCGCGGATGCAGCAGGCGATGAAGAAGACGCTCGCCGAACTCTGGCCGCGCCGCGCTAGCGATACGGTGGCCAAGAGCCAGCAGGAGGCGGTGACCCTGGCCTCGATCGTCGAGAAGGAGACCGGGAAGCCTTCGGAAGTGCGGATGGTCGCCGGGCTCTATTCCAACCGCGTGCGTACCGGGATGCTGTTGCAGGCCGATCCGACGATCATCTACCCGATAACCAAGGGCAAGCCGCTCGGCCGCCGCATCCGCCAGAGCGAGATCGCCGCGGTCAACGGCTACAACACCTACACGATGGTCGGCCTGCCGCGCGGGCCCATCACCAATCCTGGCCGCTCGGCGATCGAGGCGGTGCTCAATCCGGCGCAGACCAAGGCGCTCTACATGGTGGCGGACGGCACCGGCGGGCACGTCTTTGCCGACAACCTGGCCGATCACAACGCCAACGTCGCCAAGTGGTTCGCCATCCGCCGCCAGCGCGGCGAGATGTGATTCCAACCGCAGGCGGGGGCGCGGCCGGGGGCGGGCGGGGCGATTTCGCCCCCCTGATCGTCACCGCCGAGCTGCCGGAATCCCTGCAGTCCCGCGCCGACCAGTTGCGCAAGGCGCATTTCCCGCCCGAGCGCAATTTCCTCAAGGCGCACGTCACCCTGTTCCACGCCCTGCCTCCTTCAGCCGAAGGAGAGCTGCGGCAGTGCCTCGCGGCCGAGGCGGCAGGGCGCCCGGTGCCCGCACGGCTCGAAGGCGTGATGTCGCTCGGCCGGGGCGTGGCGCTGCGGATCGCGAGCCCGGCCATGCTGGACCTGCGCGACCGGCTGGCCGAGCGCTTCCACGGGCTGCTGACCCCGCAGGACGAGCACCGGCCGCGGCTGCACATAACCGTGCAGAACAAGGTCTCTCCGCACGAGGCCAAGTTGCTGTTGGCGCACCTGAGCGTCGAGATCGAACCACGCGATTTCGCCTTCGCGGGCCTCGCGCTGTATCGTTATCGCGGCGGTCCGTGGGAGACGGCCGGGCGGTGGAGCTTTCGCGGTTGACCGCCACCGGCTGACACCCTAGATGCGCCGCCTGCACCGGCGCCGCCGGGGCATCTCAAGGCTGGTTTTCGCCGATGGCGGAGTAGCTCAGTCGGTTAGAGCAGGGGAATCATAATCCCCGTGTCGGGGGTTCGAGTCCCTCCTCCGCTACCAGCCTTGCAGACCGTTCCGGATCACGCGGATCGACCCGGCGTCTCGCAGCCAGCATGCTCAGTCCGACCCCGCCAGCTACGGCGAGGATCGCAGCGAGCGCGCCGGACCAGGGCGACATGCCCCGCTCGCTCGCCCAATGGATCAGCGGATAGTGCACCGCGTAGAGGGGAAAGCTGACGGCGCCCAGGAACCAGCCCCAGCGCGTCGCCAGGGTCAATCCGCCGGCAATCAGCAGCGGGCACACCAGCAGCACGAACGCATAATCGAACACGGCCGCCGACGGCTCGAACACGCTCAGCAGGTAGAGCGCCGGCATCGCCGCAACGGTGATCGCCGCGGGAATGCGCAGCGGCGGCCGGTCGCGCCACACGCGCCAGAGAATTATGCCCAGGGGGTAGGAAATGAGCCCGCGCAGCAGGGCGAAGCCGAAAGCGCCATTCGAGGGACCGCCTTCGAGTCCGTGCCCCGCCGCCAGGAAGGGCAGGGTCGCGACCGCGCCCGTGACCACGGCAATCGCCAAGGCCCGGTTCGAAACGCGATGAAAGACAGCGGCGTGGAGGACGTTGAGCACGAGCTCGAGCGCCACCGACCACGCGGGAGAATTGAGGGGGAAGGCGTAGCCCGTCTGGAAAAGCGGAAGGAGCAGCAAGCCCATCATCACTATCAGGGGAGAAGCCCCACCCAGAAGCAGGAGGCCGAGGAGCGTGCCCACCGCCATCATCGGCCAGAGCCGACGATAACGGGCCGCGAAAAAAGCGAAAGGCCCGAGGCCATTCGCCATCCGGCCTTCGTAAGTGCGAGCCAGGACGTATCCGGAGAGCATCAGGAAAAAATCTACGGCGAGGTAGCCCTTACCTGCTGTCGCGCCTTCCGCTGCGAGGACATGGTAAGATACGACACAGAGGGCGGCTATGCCGCGCAGCGCGTCAAGCCCGGTCAATCTACGATCGCTGTTTCCACGCAGGTCGATGGATTGCGCGGGCGGCTGCATTGCAATCAGAACCCGGGCAATATCCGCCTAGGGACCTGTTTGGCAAATTCCCGGTAAGCCGGGTCTTCCATCAGCAGAGCCTCTTCTGAAAAGATACGGAGGATCTGGAAAATCCAAGCAAGCGCATAGAGTGCCAGAAGTTGGTACGAAAACGCAGAAAGTAAAAAACTGATCTGCGTAACGAAATATCCTAGATACATCGGATGGCGAACCAACCGGTAGGGTCCACCCCGCTTGATCCCGCGATTTGCAGCAATCAAGCCATAACTGCGGTTCAATGCTAGCTTGGCTGAAATATTGATCAGTAAACCCGACACCATGAGTACCGAGGAAAGCCAAACTGGAAGAAAAGCTGTATCTCCAGGCGTTGCAAAAAGAGGAAGTGCCGTACCCGCGAAAGCAATCAGGGTCTGAAAGGGAGAGGCCGCCATCTCGCCCGGCTTACGTATCAGAATGAGGATGACTGCGAGTAGTTCAGAACATACGAGCGCAAGAGCGTAGGGATGAGTTGGAACGTACGTCGCAAAGCGATACAGGAATGGCGCGGACAGCAAGATGAGAAATAGTCTCTCGCCATAATCGATCAGCGGATTCCGGCTCACTTGACGCCTTTCAACAATTTGGGCGAGTGAAATGAAAACCCCGCCACGCGCTAGGCATGGCGGGGTTTCCAATAAGCGAATTATTAGGAAGCAACAGGAGTGTAGTCGGTCGCTTCGATAGCCTCACCAGCATTGCCGAGAGCGGTCGAGATCGAACCACCCAGTGCAAACGCCGCAGCAGCGATGCCCGAGCCGACGATGGCGAGGATCAGAGCGTATTCGGCCGCAGCAGCGCCGGACTCGTCACGGACGAACGAACGAAGAAAAGTGGTCATGGTATTTCCCCTAAAAGATGGCCGCATCTGTGCGGCAACTTGTCCAAAGGCCCCGGCTTCTATTTCCGGTTAGCCAGTGCAGGGGGCTTGGACTTCCCGAGCTTCAGCCCTCTGACGCCTAAAAGCATCATCCTAACGGCCGAGTCGGTCAACAAGCTCTTAACAGGGTTTGCACTTTCTCCGGTTTTCAAGGACTTATGGCGTCAAATTCCTTCCAACAATGGTTAAATGCCACTTCAAAGGAATTGGACCGGCGGTACTTCACACCCTGATTCACCGCGAGCGGCTATCCGTTTTTGCGTGACGTCGTTAAGCAGGCCGGATGGGGACGGGGCCGATTCATTTCCTGCGCGATGCCGACTGGTTCGGCCGGGAGAGGGCGCGGGGCTATGCCGCGATCGTCGGCCTGGTGTCGCTGGCGCATGTCGCCTATTCCTGGGTCCAGGCGCAGAAGCCTCCGGGGAGCGATTTCCTGGCCTTCTGGGGCGCGGCAAGGGCCGTGCTGGCCGGGGTTCCCGCCAAGGCCTACGATCTGGCATGGCAGGAAGGTGTCCAGACCGCCGCGGTGGCGGGCGATTACTTCGCCTACGTCAATCCGCCGCCGTTCCTGTTCGTCGCCGCGCCCTTCGGCCTGTTCGATTACGCCGTCGCCTGGATCGCGTGGGTCGCGGTTACCTATGCGGTGTGGGCGTGGTGCAGCATCAAGGCGTTCCCCCGGCTGTGGCCCCTGGCGGCTGCCTTCCCGGGGGCGCTGATCGCCGCGGGCCATGCGCAGAACGGGTTTGTCACGGGCGCGCTGCTGGTGGGCGGGGTGTACTGGCTCGATCGCCGGCCAATCCTGGCCGGGGCGCTGCTGGGCGCGCTGATCGTCAAGCCGCACCTGGCGCTGCTCGTGCCCTTCTGGCTGGCGGCGGGGGGCCGGTGGCGGGCCTTCGTCGCGGCCGGCTGCAGTGCGGCGGGGCTGACGCTGCTGTCGTGGCTGGCGTTCGGAACCTCCACCATGCTGGCCTACACCGAAAGCTGGCCGGTCAGCGCCATGCTGGTGCGCGAGGCGCAGCCCGAGTTTCTCCTGCGCATGGCGACGCCCTATGCCCAGGTGCGGCTGTTCGCGGGGCCGACGGTCGCTGCCGTCCTTGCCGCGCTGATCGCCGTGGGCATGGCGATCCTGGCGATGGCCAGCTGGCGCCGCCTGGGCCGCGATGCCATGGCAACGGGCGCGCTCATGCTCGCCGCCACCGCGCTCGCCTCACCCTATCTGTTCAACTACGATCTTCCGTTCCTGGTCCTGCCGGTCCTGTGGCTGGCGCTGCAGGGCGTCAGGGTGGGCTTCCGGCCGTGGGAGAAGCTGATCCTGCTCGGGCTGTGGATCGCGCCTTTCGCCACACGTGCCATTGCGCTGCCCCTGGGCGTGAACCTGATGCCGATCGCCGCGATCGTGCTGCTGTGGATGATCTGGACGCGCGGTGGCGCGCGGGCTGCTGCTGGTGATGAAAGCCGGGTTCAGGAAGAGAGCGCGGCTGCCACGACCGTGTGACGGCGTCAGGTGGCGGGTCGCAGGGCCGCTTGCAGTTTCTTGGCCGCAAAGGCCGGCACGATGACCGACAGGGCGATCCCGGCAAGCGAGCAAAAGCCGAGCCAGATCGCCATGATCGATCCGCCCGCCTGGTACATGCCGTAAAGCACCGGTACGGCGAGGAAGAGGCCCCTGATCTCGTTCACGATCAGGAGGACGATGCCACCCTTCAACACTACGTCGAGCAGGGATGAGAGCGAGGCGGTCATCCCTCACTCTATGCGCCTGAATCCTTTAGGTTCCGTTATCCGGCGCAAAATTGCGTCCGTCCGCCGGATCGCGCATCGCCTCGAACTTCCGGCCGAGGACGAAAGCGATCGGGAACCAGACCACCGCGATCACCGCGCCGAAAATCGCCAGCCCGGCGATGCCGAAGGGCAGGACCATTGCGCTCAGCCAGGCGGCGGACAGGTCTCCGAAGCGGTAGACCACGGTGTCGATCACGTTCTTGGCCTTGTACTTCGCCTGCGGGTCGACCGCCGTGTAGAGGAGGTCGCGGCTGGGCTTGGCGATCGAGTATTCGGCGAAGCGCCGGATCACCTGCACCGTGCCCAGCATCAGCAGAACCGGCGAGAATACGATCGCAAGGAACGCGACGACCATGATCGCCGGATTGACCAGCAAACCCCACGTCACCCCGAGTTTCTGGAGGAACCGGCTGGTGCCGAAGAACTGGACCAGCAAGGTGGCCGAATTGGTCGCCAGGTCGATGGTCGCGAACGCCCGGGTCCGGTCGGCGGTCGCGGCGAAGCTGTCGGTGATGGCGGACGAGAGCTGGAAGTACAGCACCGTCGAGATCCACGTCATTAGCAGCAGGAACAGCGCGATCAGCATCAGGTAGCGCGAGGCCAGGATCAGCCGGAAACCGTCGAGAAACGAACCGCCCAGCCGGGATTCCGGATCGGTTGCCGGCGCTGCCTGATCGTCCTGGCTACGGCGGAGCCTGGCCTGGTGCACCTCGATCTGCCGCACGAGCAGGCCCGTCACGGCGAACCCGGCGGCGGAAATGAGGATCAGGTTCGCCTCGCCCACCGCCTCCCCGAACAGCGTCACGAACAGCGGCGCCGCGATCGTACCGCAGGTGCCGCCGGCGGCGACGACGCCGAACAGGCGCTTGGCCTGTTCGCGCGACAGCATGTCGGCCATGAAGCTCCAGAACACCGATATGGTCAGGAGGTTGAAGGTCGAGACCCAGACGTAGAACGCCGCGGCAAGGATGCGGTCGCCCGGGTCCGCACGGAGCAGGAAGGCGAAGGCGACCAGGGTGATCGCGACGAACCCGTAGACCCACGGCAGGAACGTCGACAGCTTGAGCCGCGAGGCGATTGCAGCGAACGCCATCGTCGCCACGATGCTGACGACGAAGGTCCCGGTGAACAGCTCCTCGAGCCGATCGACGCCGTAGACGGTGCCCATCGTTTCGCGCAGCGGGCGAATGACGAAATAGCTGACCATCAGCAGGAAGAAGTAGAAGAAGGACAGGACGACCATCTTCGTTTCCGACGGCTCGACCTTCGCCACGGCCCGCACGGTCCTGGCGAAAAAGCTCGTCTCCTGCATCACAGGGTGCCTCTCAGGGCCGGGTCAGGATCGGTCGCACTGCGCGAGATCCCGCCCCGGACCCGTCAGGATGCCATGGCGGAAAAGCTGGCCATGGCCGCCAGCGCGGTCAGCGCCATGAGCACGGCGGTCGACAGGGTGAAGATCACGAACCGGACCATCACCTTGTTGACCGTCACCTGGACCAGGGAGTGGACGATGCGCAGCGCGACATAGGCCCAGCCCAGAATCGCGACGCGCCCGTCACCCTCGTTGAGCAGGAACAGCGTCAGCGCCACGGCGTAGAACACCGTCGGCGCTTCGTGCAGGTGGTTGTAGTTATGCGCTTTCCATTGCACCTGCGCCGGAAGCGCGCGGTCGAGCGTCATGTCGGGATCGCGAACGTAGGCGTTCGTGTCGACTTGGGCGGCCATCATCGCGGGGATGCGCGTGGCGTACATCACCAGCCACATGACCAGGGTCCACGCAGCCAGCGCGACCACCGGCTGGAGTATCGACAGTTTATCCACGCTCACGCTCCTGCAAAGACAGTTGCCTGCAATGCCCTAATCGCCAGAGCAATCAAGACCACACTCGACAATGCGAAAAAGACGAAGCGCACGGGGATGCGGTTGACCAGCGATTGCCAGAGCGAATGGACGATACGGATGATCGTATAGGCCCAGGCGAGCATGACGGAGGTCGCGTCCGGCCCGGCGATCGCGAGGATCGCCACCACGGCATAGAAGATCGTCGGCTGCTCCATCAGGTGCGTGTAATTGTGCGATTTCCACATCACGGGCGGCGGCAGGCGTCCGTCCAGATCCTGCCCCCGGCCGCCCGGGGCAGCCTTCTTGAGATCGATCCCCGCCGCCCTGAGCGCGGGGAAGCGGCTGGCGATCATCCACAGTTGCATGACCAGTGTCCACGCGACGAGCACGGCGGCGGGTGCGAGCATTTGCGCCTGCATCGGTAAATTCCCTCCCGGATTGGCAGCGCACTACCTGCGCCCTGGAAGGCGAATTGCCAACAGCCCTCTAGTTTCCGGTGATGGCGGCCGCGAACGCGCCGGCATCGACATTGCCGCCGGTGAGCATGAGCACCGTCTTCCCGTCGAGCGCGACCTTGCCTGCCAGCGCGGCGGCGAGCGCCACTGCGCCGCCCGGTTCGAGCACCAGTTGCAGCCGCGAAAAGGCGAACCGCTGCGCCGCGCGGATCTCCGCTTCGGTCACTGCCACCCCCGGCGCGGCGCGCGCTCGCAGGATCTCGAAATTGAGGGGATAGGTCGCCAGCGTCTGCAGCGCGTCACACGAGGTCGGGGGCGCATCGGCGGCAACCGCGCAGATTTCGCCGGACAGCAAGCTGCGGCGCACGTCGTCCCATCCCTCGGGTTCGACGGGCACGATTTCCGCCTCGGGACAGGCCAGCGCCAAGCCGGCGGTCAGACCACCCCCTCCGCAGGGCGTGACGATGCGGGTGGGTTGCGTGCCCAGTTGCGCGGCGATCTCGACCCCGGCGCTTCCCTGGCCCTCGATCACCCAGGCGTCGCCGTAAGCATGCACCAGCGTCTTGCCGGTCCGCGCGATAAGTTCCGCCGCGACTGCATCGCGCGATTCGCCGCCTTGCCGGTCGTAGAGCACGATCTCGGCGCCGAGGTCGCGCGTACCGTCGAGCTTCACGCGCGGGGCGTCGCTCGGCATGACGATGGTCGCGGAGATACCCAGCCGGCGGGCGGCCCAGGCCACGCCCTGCGCGTGATTGCCGCTCGACACTGCAACGACGCCGCGGGCGCGTTCCTCGGCCGACAGGTCCGTCAGCCGGTGCCAGGCCCCCCTGATCTTGAACGCGCCGATCGGTTGCAGGCTCTCCGCTTTGCACCAGACCTGGACGCCCAGGATCTCGGTCGCAAGCAACGGAGTTTCTGGGAGGATTTCCGCAATCTTGGCGGAGGCGCGCAGCACGCCGCCACGGGTTGGTTTGCGCATCTCGGCTGGCTGTGTCATCGCCCCGGCTGGTCGCATATTTACCTGCGGGTCGCCAGCGCCTATGCGCGCCGCCTTCGACGGGAACCGGGCTCCGTTCGAGCCCGTTCCATCAGCGAACCCACGAGGAAGGACCCTCTCCGAAATGAGCGAATCGACCGTCAACGACACGCGCAAGGCCGAACTGCTTTCCACCAAGGTGGAACACATCGACATTCGCGAGTTCGACGCGCGCCCCATCGTGGACGCGATGGGCAAGATGAGCTTCACCAGCCGCGACCTTGCGCGGGCGACCAGGATCTACAACCAGATGCTGGAGGACGAGAACTGCACGATCTTCCTCGTCATCGCCGGTTCCACCAGCGCGGGCGGGTGCATGGATCTCTATGCCGAACTGATCCGCTCCAACATGGTCGACTGCGTCGTGGCGACGGGCGCCACGATCGTCGACATGGATTTCTTCGAAGGGCTGGGCCACAAGCATTATCAGGCGCTGGACGTGCCGGACGACGATACCCTGCGCTCGCTCTACATCGACCGGATCTACGACACCTACATCGACGAACAGCAGTTGCAGGACTGCGACTTCACGATCAACAAGATCGCCAACGAGCTCGAGCCCAAGGCTTATTCGAGCCGCGCGTTCATCCGCGAGATGGGACGCTACCTCGCCGAGCACGGCAAGAAGGACAACAGCCTCGTCAAGCTTGCCTACGAGCATGACGTGCCGATCTTCTGCCCTGCGTTCGTCGACAGCTCGGCCGGCTTCGGGCTGGTCAAGCATCAGGTCGATGCGATGAAGGAAGGCCGCCCGTACCTGATGATCGACGCGGTGGCCGATTTCCGCGAGCTGACCGACATCAAGATCCAGGCCGGCGAATCGGGCCTGCTGATGATCGGCGGCGGCGTGCCGAAGAACTTCATTCAGGATACTGTCGTCTGCGCCGAAATCCTCGGGCACGAGGACGTGGCGGTGCACAAGTACGCCGTGCAGATCACTGTGGCGGACGTGCGCGACGGTGCTTGTTCCTCTTCCACGCTGCAGGAAGCGGCGAGCTGGGGCAAGGTCTCCACGGCGATCGAACAGATGGTTTTCGCCGAGGCCGGATCGGTCATGCCCCTGCTGGCGAGCGACGCCTGGCACAGGCAGCAGGACAAGGGGCGCAAGGCGCGCCGCTGGGCCAAGATATTCGACTGATATTTGGCTGCGTCCGGCCGCAATTTCACTTGCAGTTCAGACGCAGCCGAATATATGCGCCCCTCGCTGCCCCATGGGACCTTCCAACCGCAAGGCAGCTTAAACCGAAACTACCGTTGGGGGTCCCTTGAATTGCACAGCTATCCTGACGCATCGTCTGTAGTCCGCGCCTTCGCGCCGGATCAGCCGGTTATCCTCAATCGCCCGCATGCAGCGGCGCGTGCGGCCCGCTTCTTTAGCGAGAAGTTCCCGGGCAAGTCGCTCTATGCCGTCAAGGCGAATCCCTCGCCCGACCTGCTGCAGATTCTCTGGGATTCGGGCGTCACGCACTTCGACGTCGCGTCGATCGCCGAGGTGCGGCTGGTGCGCAACCTGCTGCCCGAAGCAACGTTGTGCTTCATGCATCCGGTCAAGACGCCCAGCGCGATCGAGGAAGCTTACTTCGAGCACGGCGTGCGGACCTTCAGCCTCGATACCGTCGAGGAGATGGAAAAGATCGTCGAGCGCACGAAGGGCGCGCAGGATCTCAACCTGCTCGTTCGCCTGCGCGTGTCGTCGGAGTTCTCCGAGCTTTCGCTTGCCTCCAAGTTCGGCGTCGACCTTGCCGATGCCGCCCCGTTGCTGCGCGCCGTGCGCCAGCATTGCGATGCGCTGGGAGTGTGCTTCCACGTCGGCAGCCAGGCGATGACCCCGTTCGCCTATGTCCAGGCGCTCGAGCGGGTTCGCGCGGCGATCGCCGAGGCGGCCGTGACCGTCGACATCGTCGACGTGGGCGGCGGCTTTCCCAGCAGCTACCCCGGCATGGAGCCTCCGCCGCTCGAGGACTACTTCGCGCTGATCTCGCGCCATTTCGAAGCGCTGCCGATTTCCTATTCGGCGGAGCTGTGGTGCGAGCCGGGCAGGGCGCTGTGCGCCGAATATTCGAGCCTTATCGTCAAGGTCGAGAAGCGCCGCGGCGACGAGCTGTACATCAACGACGGCGCCTATGGCTCGCTGTTCGATGCCGCGCACGTGGCCTGGCGGTTTCCCGTCGCGGCCCTCGAGGACGACCTCGAGCAGCCGCTGGCCGACTTTGCGTTCTACGGACCGACCTGCGACGATGCCGACTTCATGAAGGGTCCCTTCCTGCTGCCGGCGGACATCCAGGCCGGCGACTACATCGAGATCGGCATGCTCGGCGCGTACGGCGCGGCGATGAAGACCGGCTTCAACGGCTTCGGCGAAGCGATCGCAGTGACAGTGGAAGACGAGCCGATGGCCAGCCTCTATCGCGGCGACAGGGCCGATCCGCGCAGCAGCGACAACGTCGTCAGCCTGAGGTGATTACCCGGCGGCGCCGCTGGTGACCTGCAGGAACTGCGGCTTGCTCTGCTGGCCGCGCTGGAGCTGCTCGAGCGGATAGTTGCCCTGCGGCAGCGCACCCAGCGGCATGCCGGCGGCGGCCAGCGCATAGGGCGAGACGCGGTGCCGGGTGCAAAGGCCACCGGCGCCGTCGCTGATCAGCGGCGTTTCGAACTCGACGGCGATCTGCGCGTCCTGCGAGCGGGTGACGTGGCAGACGACAAGCTGCCCGCCCGACAGGTCGAGCACCAGGCCGGTGTCGAGCGGCACGCCGATCAACCCTTCGATGAACGCGCCGGTCTTCGACAGGTCGCGCATGACCGCGTCGTAGCGATGGTCGTCGTGGATCACGCCGATCTTGCGGAAGACGCTGCGCCGCTCTGCGCGGTAGGTTTCCGGACCGTCGGGCACGATCTTGAATTCGCCGCTGCCCATGCGCGCCGCGATTTCGTCCATCCGCAGGGCCTTGGAATAGATCCATCCCTGAACGAACTTCGCGCCCCGGGCCATGACCAGTTCAAGCTGGTCGAACGCCTCGACGCCCTCGACCGTGGTCTCCATCCCCAGCGCCTCTGACAGGCCGATGATCGCGGTGATGATCTTGGCGCTGTTCTGATCCTTCTGGGTGCAGGAATCGACGAAGCTCTTGTCGACCTTGATCTTGTCGAACGGGGCCGAGCGCAGGTAGCTGAGCGAGGAATAACCCGTCCCGAAATCGTCGAGAGCGAGGCGAACGCCCAGTTCCTTCAGCGTCCGGAACGTGTTGTCCACGGTGTCGCTGTCGCCCATGAAGACGCTCTCGGTCAGTTCGAGTTCGAGCCGATCGGGCTCCAGCCCCGACGCCGTGAGCGCGTTCATCACGATTTCCGGAAACGCTGCGTTGGCGAACTGCACCGCGGAGACGTTGACCGCGACGCGGACGGACTGGGGCCATTCCAGCGCGGCGGTGCAGGCCGTCTTCAGGGCCCACTCGCCCAGCGAGTTGATGAGATTCGATTCCTCGGCGGCGGGGATGAAGACGCCGGGGCTGACGAACCCGCGCTCTTCGTGCTCCCAGCGCATCAGCGCCTCGAACCCTACGACCATGTTGTCGCTGGTGCGCACCACCGGCTGGTAATGCAGTTCGAGCTGCTCGGTCGCCAGCGCCTCGCGCAGGTCGTCCAGCAGCAGGCGCCGCTCTTCCTCTTCGTCCTTCAGGTCGGCTGCGAAGAAGCGGTATGTGCCGCGGCCGCCCTTCTTGGCGGCATAGAGCGCCAGATCGGCCGCCCTGACGAGGTCGTCCTTTTCCAGCCCGTCGTAGGGAGCGACGGCTACACCGACGGAGGTGCCGATGATCGCGCGCTTCCCGTCGATGGGGTAGGGCTGGCTGACGATCTGGATGATCTTGCCGGCAAGCTCGCCCAGCTTCCCGCGATCGTCGATGTCGGGAATCATGATTTGGAACTCGTCACCGCCCAGGCGGCCGATTTCACCCTGGTTGCCGACGATGTTGCGCAGGCGCTCGGCTACCTGGCGGAGCAGTTCGTCGCCCGCCGGATGGCCCATCGTGTCGTTGACCTGCTTGAAGCGGTCGAGGTCGAGCATCATCAGTGCGCAGCTGCGCTTGGCGCTCTTGTAGGCCGCCAGGATGCCTTCGAGCCGCCGGGTCATCCGGTGGCGGTTGGCGAGCCCGGTAAGCGAATCGTATTCGGCCAGCCGCGAATCCTCGAGCTTGCGCTCGTACTCCACCGTCACGTCGCGGGCGCTGCCCCGGTAACCGTGGAACTTGCCCTTGTTGTCGAACTTGGGATGGCCCGAAAGCAGCCACCACGTGTTGCGCTGCCCGAAGCCGGAGCCTGGCAGGAAGCGCACGACGAGATCGGTCAGCTTGTTGCGTGCGCTGAGCTGGAACTTGAGCGGACGGTCGGAGCCCTGTTCTGGATTGTCGGGGTCGGTTTCGAACAGCTGGATCAGCGGTTCGCCGAGCAGATCCGTGACGGGATGCCCCAGCTTCTCGCCTGCGCTGTCGGAGACGTAGATCAACCGACCATCGCCGTCGGTCGCCCAGATCCAGCCGATACCGGCGTGCTCGAAATCGTCGAGGATTCCCAGGCGCCCGGCCGCGTCGGCCGATGTGATGACCCCGGGGGGCAGTTGGACCGGAGCGACTTCGCCATCGCTCGGCTTGTTTCTGAAGAAGCTGGACAGGTCCATCGGATGAGCAAACTTTCGGGCAAGCGCGATTGGCGACTACGCCCTGCTTGCTGCCAGATTTTGCTTACCATGAGCCTAACGTGGGCGAGTTTCAGCCGATCATGCCCACGAAAGATGGCGGGATGGGCATGGCACCCACCCCGCCGTCGATCTGCACTAAGGGGATGCAGATATGACCAGTTGCGCAGACCCGGCCCGTTTGCTGGCCGAGACTGCCAGCCGATTGATGCGCCCATGCGCCGGGCTCGAAAATACGCCGTTCGACCATGAACAGTCCTGTCCAAGGTTAATCGGGGCACTTCGGTGGCGAATGGAAAGCGATCGTGGATTGACGGTTGAAAATGCCTCGACAACCGTCCCGGCGAGCGAGGAGCGCGACGAAGTCAGGCGCGGCAATCCGCAAGACCCCCGGAAACTAACTTTAGGTATAAAGGAAGTATATCTAAAGTTCTTGAATAGAGATCGACTGGGTAGTGTTGCTTAACACCTTTGTTAAGCAGAACGGTATTCGTCAACTGGAAAGTCTCATTTCGCTACAGCGCGATAATTTGACTCGCTCTCAAATAGTTAACGGCGTATTTACTATTCATCGACTCGCTGAGGAAATCGGCTGAGCGGGGTTCGCACCTGTAAACATGTGACAAGAGAGCGCCTGCGCTCCCCGGTCCTATTTTGAAAAGAGGGGTTCCACGATGAAGAAATCAATCCACCTGCTTGCCATTTCGGCAACCGCCATCGCCTCGGTCCTTTCGGGCCCGGCCCTGGCCTTCACCACGGGAACGGCGACCGTCACCGACCCCGTCGCCGTTGGCGCCAATGGAACGACGCTCGCCGCCATGGCCACTGTATGCTCGAACCTGGCCGCTTCTCTCGACCCCACGCCGGGCGTACCCCAGAGCGATCTCTATCGCGGTGTCGTGGTTGCGGGCAGTGCAACGTCGGTGGGGACGCCAACCGAGGTTGGTCCGCGCACCAAGAGCAACATCGTCGGCAAGGGCGTTTACACCCCCGCCGCCGCCTACATCAAAGGCGATCCCTTCCGCGTCGGCGGCAGCGTCAACATGTTCGGCGATCAGTGGTCGACGAGCGGCAGCTGGTCGGACAGCGAGTACGACTTCACCAGCGCGTTCAACTCGACTTTCGCCTATGGTTTCAGCTGCCAGATACAGGTGTCGGTCTATCACGAGGCGGTCGTCCATCCGCCGGTTCCGGTGCAGGGATACTACCTGAACTGGAACTTCGGCCACGGCAACGGCAACGACAACGGGACGACGGTTGAAGGGCCGGCGAGCGAATTTCCGCAAGGTGCCTGCGCGGCTTACAACTCTACTGGCAACACCCTGCCGTTCTGGGGCGAGAACAAGGAGCAGTGCAAATTCATCGTCACCGCGCCGGCCCAGGAAGGATACACCGACCCCGAGTTCTGGGATCCTTATGTCGACGCCGGCTCGCCGATCGCTCAGACGCCCATCAATCAGGACCAGCAGGACACGCTGTCGGGTCATGAAACGAGCGGCGGCCCCGTGCAGGCCATCGGCGGCGACTATCACGTCGGCCAGGTCGTGATCTGCATCTCGCCGACCACCGGCGCGCAGGCCAAGAAGGGCAACCCGGGCACGTGGGTCGCCAAGAACGGCTACGAAACCGTGAGCCCGACCAAGTGCACCACCGAGTGGTTCAAGGTCGCGCCGTGGGGTGCGGGCACCGACAGCAGCAACGGAACCTATATTTCGGTGCCGAACTACTCATATTAAGCAGTTCGTGCGAATTCACGCCTCGCCGGCCATGCCGGCGGGGCGTTTTCGTGGCCGGTCGGGCTTTGATATCGAAGCTCAATCCAGGCGGTGTGTGATCAGAGATGCGATTTTCCCAGCCCTACTCGGCCTTGGCGCTATCCTGCGCGCTTCTTGCAGCAAGCACCTTGCGCGCCCAGGAAGCCCCGCCAGCGAGCGCGGCCGAAGCGGCCGAGACCGACGACGAAGCTGACGCGACCCAAATCGTCGTCATAGGCCAGCGCGCCATCGTCGCCGCACTTTCCGACGTCGCCGTCGAACGAACCTATACCTCCGACGAAGTCGAATCCTACGCCGTGAGCACCATCGGCGAGGTCATCGAGATCCTGCGCCGGCAGAACAACGATCGCGACCCCGCAATCCTGGTCAACGGCCAGCCGGTGCGTGACCTCGGCGACGTAGCCAACCTGCCGATGGAAGCCATCGCCCGCGTCGAGCAACTGCCGCGCGGTGCCGCACAACGCATGAACGGCGGCGCGAGCGAGCGGGTCTACAACCTGGTTCTCCGCCCATCCGTGAGGACGGTCACCCTGTCCGGCAACCGCGAAACCGCCACGGAGGGGGGGTGGGCGTCGACGCGCGGCGAAGTGATCTGGACCTTCATCAAGGGCAAGGACCGGGCCAACTTTTCGTTCAAGGTCAACGATTCCGATCCGCTGCGCGAAGCGGAGCGACCGGATTTCGTCCCCCGTACCGAGCTCTATCCCTTTTCGCCGACCGGCAACCTCACGCCCGCTGCTGGCTTGCAGATCGACCCGGCGCTTAGCGCCGCTTTCGGTCAGCCGGTAACGATCGTCGCCCTGGCCGGGGGAGATGTCCGGCCGACGATCCAGAGCCTTCTCCAAGGGGCAAACCGGACCAATCCCAGCGTGCTTTCGAACTACGCCACCTTGCGCGGGGAGTCGAAAAGCTACGAGATGACCTTGTCGGGCAACAAGACCCTGGCGGATTGGGCAAGCGTGTCGTTCAACGGCCGTCTCGGCTGGTTGCGGGGCGATTTCGTGACCGGACTGCCATCGGCACGGTTCCTGATACCGTCGACCAACCCGTTCACCCCTCTTTCGCAGCCCGCGTACATTTCGGTGTCCGATTCCGACAGGCCCCTGCATTCGGTCAGCCGAAACAGGCAGGCGTCGTTTTCCACCACTGCCAGCCTCACGTGGGGCAAATGGCATGCCACGATACTGGGGCAGGTCACGTCGGGCCAGCGTTCGTTCCTTACGCAGTTCTCCGGCCCTCCGGTTGGCGGAAACGTGATCGCCGTTGCCAATCCCTTCGACGGGAGCCTGCCCGGTCTCCTCGGGGTGACGTCTCGGATCACCACTGGAAAGAGCGGTTCGCAGCAGGTCTCGGCGGACATGCAGGGGCCTGTGGGCCGGTTGTGGGCAGGGGATGTCCAGGCCCGTTTCGGCTTGTCCGCTCAATGGAGCAATATCACCACGCAGGATCCGCTGAACGGCGCCCGGACTTTCGCGCAGCACGTCTATACCGCCAAGGCGGGAATCACGGTTCCGCTGACCGGCGGCGAGGAGGGAATTCTCGGTTTGGTCGGCAACAGCGACATCGCCGTCGACATCGGCCGCAGCGATGCCGGGCGGTTCGGCAAGCTGGAGCGCTACGCGGTCGCCTTCAACTGGTCACCACTGCCTTGGGCGAGGATTTCCGCCAGCGAATCGAGCGAAGAGCACGCCGTTTCGGCGGAACTTGCCGGGGCGCCGCAGAGCGTCACTCCCGACAGCCCGTTCTTCGATCCGGTCGCGGGCAAGACGGTCTACGTTACGACGATCTACGGCGGCGGCGGCCAGCTGGCCAACGATCGCTATCGCATGCGCATGCTGTCGCTCAACCTCAGCCCGTACGAAAAGTATCGAGCGCAGCTGTCCGCCGACTATTTCGTGACGGACATCGACAACCAGTTGGGCGCCTTGCCTCCGCCCAGCAGTGCCATCGTGGCAGCGTTTCCGGACCGGTTCGTCAGGGATGCAAGCGGCACGCTGGTGCTGGTCGACAATCGTTCCGTGAACTTCGCCCGGCAGCGGACCTCGCAACTGCGGCTGGGCACCGCTTGGTCGATTCCCCTGGCCAAGGGCCGCTTCGTGCCCGCCGATCCCGCCGTTGCCAGCAGCGTGCCGCGGAGCGTTCCCGATCTCATCCTGCAGGTCAACGCCTCGCACACGTTCACTCTGGCGAGCAAGACGGTGATCCGGGAGGGTCTGCCCGAGGTCGACCTGCTCGATGGGGGTGCCATCGGTCTCGGCGGGGCGGGGACCGTGCGAAACGCGAGCGATCTTTCGCTGTCGCTCGCCCGCGGCGGTACCGGTGCCCAATTCAATGCGCGCCGGCGCGGCGTAAGCTATCTCGCGATCGGGTCGGCAGCCACGCCGGATCTGCTGACCTTCGGCAGCCTCGTGACAATGGATGCGAAGGTCTTCGCCGATCTCGGCCAGTTACTGCCGGAAAGCCGGTTGCTGCGGCGGACGCGGGCATCGCTGTCGTTCACCAATGTGCTCAACAGGCGCCAGACCGTCAGCAACAATGCCGGCCAGGTCCCCCAGTCCTATCAGCCGATCTATCGCGATCCGATTGGTCGCACCGTGTCCGTCGAACTGCGCAAGGTCTTCTAGCGCGGGGTGTCGTCCAGCTTGTGGGATATGAGCGCCAGTTCGGTCCGGTTCTTGATTCCCAGCTTCTGGTAGATCGTGTGGAGGTAGACCTTCACAGTGCCTTCCGACATCGAAAGGGCTTCGGCGATCTCCTTGTTGCGCATGCCCCGGCCGACATGGCACGCGATCTGCCGTTCGCGCGGTGCCAGCGGGGAGAGTGGATCGACGACGCCGCCCGTCAGCGAAAGGTCGAGTGCCCTTTGGAGCAGTTCCTCGGGGACCGAGCGCTGTCCGCTTTCGACCTTGCGAAGCGCGTCGACCAGCGCTTCCTCGGCCACGTCCTTCAGAACGATGCCATTGACCCCGGCGCGAACCGCTTCGAGAAGGACCCGATCGGCCAGCTCCGCGGTCAGGAGGATGACAGGGCGGTTGTCCCCCCGCTCGCGCATGTGTTGCAGGCATTCCACCCCGCTCCTGCCCGGCATGCGGATATCGAAGATGCAGATATCGGGGTTGTGCCGCCCGACCAGCGCCAGCGCCTCGTCTCCCGAACCGGCTGTGGCCACCAGATCGAAGTGGGTTCCGCGCAGCACGGCCTCCACGCCCGCTCGCATGAAGGGATGGTCGTCAGCCAGCAGGACTGTGGTCATCGTTTCGTTCCTCGCGGCAATTGGAGTTGCAGTGTCGCGCCTTGCGCAGAGCTGGAGATATCCAGCCGTCCGCCCAGTTGCGCCGTTCGTTCGCTGATGGTCCTGGGGCGGGCGCCCTGATCGGGAGGGAAACCGCTGCCGTTGTCGGCAATCGTCAGAACCAGAAGGTCCTCCTCTTCCCTTAGCTCGATCGACACCTCGCTCGCCCCGCCATGACGCACTGCGTTGGCGACGCCCTCGCGGATCAAGTGCCGTAGCTCGTGAACCAGGCTGCCCGGTATCGCAATCTCGCCGCTTCGCCCGGCGAGGTCCGCTTCGACACCCCAGTAAGTGGAAAGATCGCCCAGCATCGGGCCCAGGCTGCGCGCCGCCGTCATTTGCGGCGCAAGGTCTTCACCGCTGCGCAGGCGATTGATCATCGAACGGACCTGCGCCTGCTCGCTCTTCAAGGCGGCCTTGATCGATTGAATTTCTTCGTCCGCGTCGCCACCGTTCGCGATCCAGGTTCGCAGGGCTTCAAGGCGCAAGGCAGCCCCCGCGAGCGACTGGGCGATCGTGTCGTGCAGGTCGCGGGCAACGGTGTCGCGCATCAGCGTCACGACGTTCTCCCGCACCAGCGACAAGGTGGAGTGGCGATCGAAGCCGGCCCCGATCTCGCGCCCTATTTCCTCGCTCTTGACCACATGGTCGGCGCAGGCGCCGGGGATCTGGCCGAGGATCACGAGACCGCGCCCCGTCACCGCCGTGAAGGGAATGGCCAAGCCCTCGTCGATCGCGCAATGTTTTGCCACCGCGTCGTCGAACGGCCGGGAGGCGGCAACGCAGCCGCCGGTGTCGTCGAGGTAGAGGATGCGATCACGTCGCCGGTCGAACAGCCGCCCCGACGCCGGGAAGACGTAGTTGATCCCGATTTGGTCCGGTAGCAGGCGTCCGCTTCGGCAGGGAAGGCCTATCGTATGCAGCTCGATCTGCGGCTCGTCGTTTTCTTCCCAGGCGATCGCGCCACTGCGCGCGTCGGTTTCGGCCATCGCATAGCGCAAGGCATCGTCCATCGGCGGCCGGCGCTCGTCCGAGGAGATGGCGCGTTCCAGGAAGCGGCGCGTCGACTGGCGCTGGCGCTGGTGCCCAAGCCAGGTGAGGATGATCGCGAGGACCGCCATGTAGACCACGCGGCGGCCGAACCTTTGAATGTCTATCTCGAAAGACAGACTCTCCATGGCCAATCCCGCGCACAGATAAAGCGCTGCCGCCGAAAACCCCGTAATTGCGGTGACGCGCCATCCCCAGCGGATCGTTGCCGAGAGCATCAGGAACGCGAAGAAAGCCAGGAACGGGCTGGTGAAGTCGTCCCTGGTGCTTTCGGTGAAATAGACGGCGGCAAGGAAAGCCAGGATGTCCAGGACGTGCGCCGGCCAGGCCAGGCGATGGTCCCACCACCAGCTGCGCCAGGCGACCATCGTCAGGCCCGTGGCGAAGATAAGGTAGCTGAAGAGTATGGCGTACCCTTCGACCGAACTGCGCACGGGCTGCGAGGGATCGAACCACAAGGCGAGATAGAAAACCGCGGCGAGCACGAACCGCGTGAAAGCGATGATCCTGCCCGAGCGATCCTCGAACAACCTGGCGAATTCGCCCCGGTCCCGCGCCGCTGTCAGCGCAATGTCGGGCTCCGTAGGACTAGCTTCGCGGTGCCCGGCCAAAACGGTCAGGCGGCCTTGCGCAGTTCCAGCTCCAGCCGATCCCAGATTTCCACCAGCGCTACGGTCAGGTCGCGCATCATGCCTTCGTCATGGGCGGGGCCCGGAGTGAAGCGAAGCCGCTCGGTCCCGCGCGGGACCGTGGGGAAGTTGATCGGCTGAACATAGACGCCGTATTCGGCGAGCAGGATGTCGCTGATCCGCTTGGCGCGAACCGGATCGCCGACCATCAGCGGCACGATGTGCGTGGTCGATTCCATCACCGGCAGGCCGGCGTCGCGGAACAATTTCTTGAGCGTGGCCGCGGCGGCCTGCTGGGCATCGCGTTCCATGCTCGATTGCTTCAGGTGCCGGACCGACGCGAGCACGCCCGCGACGAGCACCGGGCTGAGGGACGTTGTGAAGATGAAGCCGGGCGCGTAGCTGCGGACGCAGTCGATGATGCGCTTGTCGGCTGCGATATAGCCTCCCATCACGCCGAAGGCCTTGCCCAGCGTGCCTTCGATGATGTCGATGCGGTGGGCCGCCTCGTCACGGTCGGTGATGCCGCCGCCGCGCGGGCCGTACATGCCGACCGCGTGGACCTCGTCGATGTAGGTGAGGGCGTTGTACTTCTCGGCCAGGTCGCAGATAGCGTGAATCGGGGCGACGTCGCCATCCATCGAATAGACGCTCTCGAACGCGATGAGCTTGGGCACCGACGGATCCTCGCCGGCGAGCAATTCTTCAAGGTGCGCCACGTCGTTGTGACGGAAGATCCGCTTTTCGCACCCGGAATTGCGGATGCCGGCGATCATGCTGGCGTGGTTGAGCTCGTCGGAAAAGATGACGCAGGCCGGCAGCAGGCGCGCCAGGGTCGAAAGCGTGGCGTCGTTGGAAACGTATCCGCTGGTGAACAGCAGCGCGCCTTCCTTGCCGTGCAGGTCGGCCAGTTCCGCCTCGAGATGGACGTGATAGTGGGTGTTGCCGCCGATGTTGCGCGTGCCGCCCGATCCCGCGCCGACATCGTGCAGGGCCTCTTCCATCGCCGCGATGACCTTGGGGTGCTGGCCCATCGCCAGGTAGTCGTTGGAGCACCAGACCGTGATCGGCTTCGGGCCGTTGTGCCCCGCGAAGCACCGCGCATTGGGGAACATGCCCTTGTTGCGCAGGATGTCGATGAACACGCGGTAGCGGCCTTCGGCGTGCAGCCGATCGATCGCCTGGTCGAAGATCTGGTCGTAGTTCACCGGTACATCCATCAGCACCGCCCGTCCCGGCGGCTGTCGAATCAAGGGCGGATTAGGACATGGCGCGCGCGGTTTAAAGGACGGAGTTTGCGAACGAATCGCAACTGAGTCAGAATACCTCGACCCCGGCCAGCCCGAACCGGGCCAGGTTGGGTGCCAGCGCGGCTGCGCCTTGCAGCGAACCCGTGACGACAGCGAAATCCGGCTTCACGCGGGCGAAGTCCTGTCCCTTCATCAGGGCCTCGATCCGCCGGGCGATCCCCTGCGCCCCGTCGACGAAGCCGACGGAGGAGCCGAAGGCGCGCGAAAGTTCTTCGGCCACCAGCGGAAAGTGCGTGCAGGCCAGCACGACGGTGTCGATCGCATCGCCTCCGGGCTGATCGCGCAGCCCTGCGGCGGCGGCGGCGAATACCGCGGGATCGGGAGTCTCACCGCGCAACTTCGCCTCGGCGGCGGCCACCAGGTCGGGGCAGGCGTGGCGCAGCAGTCGCTTGCCGCTAGCAAACTTCCCCTCGAGCTCGTCGACGTACTTCTGGCGGATGGTCGCCGATGTGCCGAGGAGCCCGATGGTGCCGCTCCTGGTCATCAGCGCGGCCGGTTTGATGGCGGGCACCGTACCCACGATCGGCACGTTGAGCACGTCGCGCACCATGCCCAGGGCGATCGTGCTCGCCGTATTGCAGGCGATCGTGATCAGCCGCGGATGATACCGCTCCGCCATCCGCCCCAGCAGGCCGGATACCCGCGCGGCAATCTCCGCCTCGCTCTTTTCGCCATAGGGCAATCCGGCCAGGTCGGCGGCATAGATCACCGGCGCCTGC
Source organism: Tsuneonella sp. HG222 (assembly GCF_053819185.1). Taxonomy (NCBI): domain Bacteria; kingdom Pseudomonadati; phylum Pseudomonadota; class Alphaproteobacteria; order Sphingomonadales; family Erythrobacteraceae; genus Tsuneonella; species Tsuneonella sp. HG222. The sequence continues at coordinate 1,169,905 of NZ_JBSOQZ010000001.1, forward strand.
GGCAAGACCTTGCGCAGTTCGGCCAGCACGGTGAGCCCGCCGACGCCGGAATCGAAGATCAGGATCGGGGACGATGCATCCATCGCGGGTCCTATTCCCGCGTTCGCTGTTGCAGGCAAGCGGGACAAGCGGATAGGACGGGCCGGTGAACTGGGTCTTCGCATTTCTTGCCGGTTACCTCGTGGGTTCGGTGCCTTTCGGGCTGCTGCTCGCCAGGGCTGCCGGCAAGGGGGACATCCGCCAGGTCGGCAGCGGCAACATCGGGGCGACCAACGCCCTGCGCGCCGGCGGCAAGAAGCTGGGGGCGGCGGTCCTGCTGCTCGATCTCGCAAAGGGATTGGCCGCGGTGCTCGTCGCCCGGCACCTGTGGCCGGACGCGCTTGGTGCCGCTGCCGTGGGCGCGATCATCGGGCATTGTTTTCCGCTTTGGCTGCGCTTCCGCGGCGGCAAGGGCGTGGCGACGATGGCCGGGGTCAGCCTGGGGCTGTTCTGGCCGGCCGGGGTGGCGTTCGCGCTGGTGTGGATCGTCATACTGCTGATCACGCGCATTTCCTCGCTTGGCGGGATGACCGCGGCAGTTGCGGCGCCCATCGCCGCTGCCGTGCTTGGCGGTCCGCAGTGGGCGCCGTGGCTGGCGGCCATGGCGGCGCTGGTGCTGTTCCAGCACCGGGCGAACATCGCTCGCCTCCTGAAGGGCGAGGAGCCGCAATTCGGCAAGCGGCGGTGACCGCCTCGTCCGATCCGCGATCCGCGCTCGGCCAGGAGGAGGCGTTCGCCCGCATCCGCCTGCTGCGCTCACCGAATATCGGCCCGGTCAGCTACGCTCAGCTTCTGCGCCGTTTCGGCGATGCTCGCAGCGCGCTCGATGCCTTGCCCGATCTCGTCCGCAGGGGCAGCCGGGACTATCGGCCGGCCCCGGCCGAGGCAATCGAACGCGAGGTCATCGCCGTGCGCCGGGCCGGGGCGCGCTACCTGTTCCACGATTCAGCCGAATACCCGCGTCTGCTGGGGGAAATCGACGGGGCCCCGCCCATCCTGACCGTGCGCGGCGATCTCGCGCTCGCCGCCAGGCCGTGCGTCGCCCTGGTGGGCGCGCGCAATGCATCGGCCGCAGCGGTCAAGCTGGCGCGCGATTTCGCCGCGGCCCTGGCCGAAGCGGGGCTGACGGTGGTCTCGGGGCTCGCCCGCGGGATCGACGGTGCGGCGCACCTGGGTGCCATGCCGTCCACCATCGGCGTCATCGCCAGCGGGATCGACATCGCCTATCCCCCGCAGCACGCGGACCTGCAGGAGGACATCGCCGCGCGGGCGCTGTTGATCGCGGAGCAGCCGCCCGGCACCGAGCCGCGGGGCAGCCATTTCCCCAGCCGCAATCGGATCATCGCCGGGCTCGCGAGCGGTACGCTGGTGGTCGAGGCGGCGCCGAAGTCTGGCTCGCTCATCACCGCCCGACTGGCGGGCGAGGCGGGCCGTGAGGTCATGGCCATCCCGGGCAGCCCGCTCGATGCCCGCGCACAGGGTTGCAACCACCTGATCCGCGAGGGCGCGGTGCTGGTGCAGACCCCCGCCGACGTGGTCGAGCTGCTCAGCGGGTTCGATGGCACGCCGCGCTCGACCTTCCGCGAGCCGGTCGCCAGCTGGGATCTCGCCCCTGACGATTGGGCCGAGGCCGAACCGGCGGACATTGCCGCCCTGCTGACGACCGCCCCGGTCGCGGTCGACGAGCTGATCCGCCAGTCGGGCGCCAGCGCGGCGGAAGTGCAGATGGCGCTGCTCGAGCTCGAACTGGTGGGCGAACTTTCGCGTCACGCCGGCGGCCGGGTTTCCCGGACCTGAGTGAGGGCGCGGCACCGGCCGGTGGACGGCTTTGGCAATGCCGGGATCGTGATGCTGGCCTTTTTCCTCCTGGTATTCGGGGCGCTGATAATTGCTAACATGATTGGCCGCATTCTGAGGGGCTTGATCGGCCAGACCGGTTTGACCGGAGGTGGCATATTTTGTTCCATCGGCCTTGCGAGCGAATTTAGGATAATACCTCTGATTTCCTTCGCCATCGGCGTCTATCGTTTGCTCGGTGCCTCATCGTCCGAACTGGCAGAGACTTTCTCCTGACCGCTTGACGAAGTCGCCGCCGCCACATCACCCTCGCGCGTACGTACACACGTAAGGGGCATCGTTTCTTTCCAATGCAGCTTGTCATCGTAGAATCGCCGGCCAAGGCGAAGACCATCGAGAAGTATCTCGGCGGGGACTACAAGGTCCTCGCCTCCTACGGCCACGTCCGCGACCTGCCGGCCAAGGACGGCAGCGTGCGGCCGGACGAGAACTTCGCGATGGACTGGGAAGTCTACCAGGACCAGCGCAACCGCGCCCAGGTCAAGGCCATCGCCGACATGGCCAAGAAGGCCGACCGCCTGATCCTCGCCACCGACCCCGATCGCGAAGGCGAGGCGATCAGTTGGCACGTGATGGACCTGCTGGCCAAGCGCAAGGCGCTGCCCAAGGATGTCGAGCGGGTCACCTTCAACGCCATCACCAAGGGCGCAGTGACCGAGGCGATGGGCCGGCCGCGGGCGCTGGACCAGGACCTGATCGATGCCTACCTCGCCCGCCGCGCGCTCGACTATCTATTCGGGTTCACGCTCAGCCCGGTGCTGTGGCGCAAGCTGCCCGGGGCCAAGAGCGCGGGCCGGGTGCAGTCGGTCGCGCTGCGCCTGATCGTCGACCGCGAGCGCGAGATAGAAGCCTTCCGCCCGCAGGAGTATTGGTCGGTCGCCGCGGCGATGGAGCAGGACGGGACCGGCTTTACCGCCCGCCTCGTGACCTACGACGGCAAGAAGCTGGATCGCCTGACGATCGGCGACGAGGGAACGGCCCAGGCCGCCCGCGCGGCGGTCGAGGCCGGTCGCTTTACGGTCGAGGAGGTCGAGGAGAAGCCGCTCACGCGCAATCCGGCGCCGCCGTTCACCACGTCGACCCTGCAGCAGGAAGCGGCGCGCAAGCTCGGCTTTTCGGCCAGCCACACGATGCGCCTCGCCCAGTCACTCTACGAAGCGGGCGCGATCACCTACATGCGGACCGACGGGGTGCAGATGGACGGCAGCGCCATCAGCGCCTGCCGCAAGGCGGTGGCCGATCGCTACGACGGGCATTTCCTGCCCGAGAAGCCGCGCATCTACCAGACCAAGGCCAAGAACGCGCAGGAAGCGCACGAGGCGATCCGGCCGACCGAGTTCACCCGGGACCGCGCCGGTTCGGGCGACGAGGCGCGGCTCTACGACCTGATCTTCAAGCGCGCGATGGCCAGCCAGATGGCGTCCGCCCGGCTGGAGCGGACCACCGTGACGCTGCGCGATCCGACCGGCCGGCACGAGCTGCGCGCCACCGGCCAGGTGGTGAAATTCCCCGGCTTCCTGGCGGTCTACGAGGAAGGCCGCGACCAGAAGGACGACGAGGACGGCGAGGGCCTGCTGCCCCTGATGCGCAAGGGCGACAGCCCGTTGAAGCGCGAGGTCACCGCGACCCAGCATTTCACCCAGCCGCCGCCGCGCTTTTCCGAAGCGAGCCTGGTGAAGCGGATGGAGGAACTGGGCATCGGCCGGCCCTCCACTTACGCCTCGACCATCCAGACCCTGCGCGACCGCGAGTACGTGCGGATGGAGAAGAACCGCTTCTTCGCCGAGGATTCGGGCCGCTTGCTGACCGCCTTTCTCGAGCGCTTCTTCGAGCGCTACGTGGCCTACGATTTCACCGCCGGGATGGAGGACGAGCTCGACGACGTGTCCGGCGGGCGGGAAGACTGGAAGAAGCTGCTGGAAGCCTTCTGGCGCGACTTCAAGCCCAAGAGCGACGAGGTCATGGAGCGGATGCCCTCCGAGGTAACCGAGGCGCTCGACGAATTCCTCTCCGACTATCTGTTCCCCCGGCAGGCCGACGGCGGCGACCCCCGCCAGTGCCCCAAGTGCGTGGCCGAAGGACGCGAGGGCGGGCGGCTGTCGCTGAGGGGCGGGCGCTTCGGTGCGTTCGTCGCCTGTTCGAACTACCCGGAGTGCAGCTTCCGCCGCAAGTTCGGCCAACCGGGCGAGGACGGTGCGAACGAAGACGAGGCGATGGGCACCGATCCGGAGACGGGGCTCGAGGTCCAGCGCAAGGCGGGCCGGTTCGGTCCTTACGTCCAGCTCGGCGAGGGCAAGGAGGCCAAGCGGGCGAGCATTCCGAAGGACCTGCCCGAGTTCGACCTGGAATGGGCGCTGAAGCTGCTCGGCCTGCCGCGCATCATCGGGCCGCACCCCGAGACCGGGCTAGACATCGAGGCGAACATCGGGCGTTACGGCCCTTACCTCAGACATGACGGCAAGTACGGCAAGCTGCAGGGCACCCGCGAGGTGTTCGAAGTGGGGATGAATCGTGCGGTCGATATCCTGGCCCAGGCCGCCAATCGCGGCGGTGCCACGCGGGGCAAAGCCGAGCCGATCAAGACGCTCGGCAACCATCCGGTGAGCGGCGGGGAGATGAAGGTCATGCCGGGGCGCTATGGCCCCTACGTCACCGACGGCACGACCAACGCCACGATCCCGCGCGACGCCAAGCCCGAGGACGTGACCGAGGAACAGGCCATCGCCCTGATCGACGCGCGCGTGGCGAAGGGCCCCGCGGCGAAGAAGGGGGCGAAGAAGAAGGCCCCGGCCAAGAAGAAGGCGCCCGCAAAGAAGGCGGCGGCAAAGAAGGCGAAAGCAGATTAGAAAATGCGAAAGTATACACAAAGGTGACACCTGAATCGGTCGCGGCAGATCGGGGGTGCGGCCATGTTCCGTGCCCGATCTGCTGCGGGTCGAATGGGGCGGTGAACTGAGATTGAGAAAGAGCGGACCCTGCATGGCAATTTCGGCCCATGTGGGAAAATGCTAATTCGAGGGAGCGCGCCAACCATGGCGAAAGAACATTTCGAGCGGCACAAACAGCCGTGGAAGGCCGAAGAAGCGGGCCAGCTGCGGACGCTGGCCGCGAAGGGCAAGGGCCTGCGCGAGATCGCCAAGGCGCTCAACCGCAGCGAGGAATCGACCAAGGACTTCGCCAAGTCGAACGGGATCGATATCCTGAAGAAGCGCTAGGCCACCCGGTCGCTTCGCTCGCGCGCCGGTTCTTCGATCCGGGCGAGCAGGGCAGCGATGAATGCCCGAGCCTGGCCGGCGTCGGCGAAGCAATCGTCGGAAATGCACAGGGTCAGGCTGTCGGCGGCGACGATCCAGTAGGGCGCTATGCGCAGCACCTGGTGGATCGAGGCATAGGCCGCCTCGCCCGTGAACCGGTCGGTCCGGTAGACGATCCCGTCCTCGCCCAGCGCGTAGGTCGCCTCGACCTGGTCGGGCACGCCGCGCCGGTCCAGTTCCTGCCGCCAAGCCTTGGCCAGGACGATGGCGAGCCTGCGCTGGCCGAAGACGAAACCGAGGCAAGCGCCGAGTAGCGGAATGCCGAATGCGACGGTGACGTAAACGGCGGGGTGCCAGGGCTGCAGACCGAGCCCCAGGAAAGTTCCGGCAAGAGTGGTCAGCAACAAGCCGAGCAAGAATCCCACCCCCGTCGCCAGCAACGGGTATGCGACCTGGTGGAAGCGGTGGTGAGAGAGCCGCGCGTACATAATCGCCGCGGCCCAGCTCGCCTGTTGCTGGGTCAGCCAGCCACGTCCCTCGACCACTGGGCCGGACGGATCGGGATGTTCGGACGAAGCGGGGGCAGGATGGAGCGGCAAGGCCTCCATCGGAAGCACGGGAGCCGCTTTCGCCTTCTCCGCGAAGTCGACGGCATCGCGGCTGCGATTGCGATGGGCCTGGTCCATTCGCCCGACGATGGCCGCGAGGAAGGCGCGCTGCTCTTCCTCGCTGGCGAAGCTTGCGTAGGGGAGCAGCATGGTCAGCTGGTCGCCCGAGATCGCCCAGCCGAGGCGACCTTTCTCCACGCTGTCGATTGCGGGCCAGCGAACCAGAAGGTCGACCCGCTCGGTGGCGAGCTGCAGTCCTTCGTTCAGCACGCGGTAGGTTGCCGCCCGTTCGAGCGGGATGCCCAGCGCACGCATCTTGGCGAGGTATGCCTTGCCCGCCAGCCGCGACTCCGCGTCGAGGACGATCTTCAGCGCCACCAGCGCAAAGAGCGCGGGAACGACGGTCGAGCCGTAGGGCGCGAAAATCATCATTGCCTCGAACGGCAGGACCTGGGCGAGCATGAACGCCGCCATGTGGCCGCCGGCGATCGCCAGCATCAGCGCGAGCAGCAAGGCGAGCGTGAACAGCAGGCTCGCGGCCCGCCGCCCGCCGCGCGCGGCGACGGCGGCTTCCATCACCTCCGCATGGCGCAGCGTTACAGAGTGTTCGGGAAAACCCGGGTCCATCCGCCGCTCATGCCACGGCAGGGGTAAACGATCGGCAAGCCCGTGCGCGGCTCACCGCACCCAGTCCAGGCCGATCTCCTCGTAGATCTCGCGGCTTTCGGACCAGTTCTCGTCGACCTTCACGTGGAGGAACAGGTGGACAGTCTGGCCCAGAATTTCGGCGAGTTCGGCACGCGCGGCCTCGCCGATGGCCTTGATGCGGGCGCCGCGCTTGCCCAGCACGATCGACTTCTGGCTCTCGCGCCCGATGACGATCTGCTGGCGAATCTCGACGCTGCCGTCCTTGCGCTGGGTATAGCTCTCCGGCCGCACCGCGCTGTCATAGGGGAGTTCCTCGCGCAGCTGCTTGTAGAGCTGCTCGCGGGTGATCTCGGCCGCCATCAGGCGTTCGCTCGCGTCGGAAACCTGGTCTTCGGGATAATGCCACGGGCTGACGGGCATCAGGCCGGCGAGGTGCGCCTTGAGTTCGGGCACGCCGTCGCCGGTCAGCGCGGAGATGAAGAACACCTCGTCGAAAGCCACCTTGCCGGTCAGGTCCTGCGCCAGGACGAGCAACTCCTCCTTCACCGCCGCATCGACCTTGTTGAGCACCAGGATCTTGCGTTCGGGCCGGTGGGCCAGCGTTTCCAGCAGCGGGGCCAGTTCGTGGCGGCGCTGCTTGATCGGGTCGACCACCAGCAGGATCGCGTCGGCCGCCTCGGCGCCTTCCCAGGCCGCGCTGACCATCGCCCGGTCGAGCCGCCGCTTGGGCGCGAAGATGCCCGGCGTGTCGGCCAGGACGATCTGGGTATCGCCTTCCAGTGCGATGCCGAGCAGCCGGGCCCGCGTCGTCTGCGCCTTGGCGGACACGATCGCGACCTTCTGGCCGACGAGCGCATTGGTCAGCGTCGACTTGCCGGCGTTGGGCGCGCCGAGCACGGCGACGATTCCGCATTTCTGCGTGTCGGCAGTCATCCGAACCTCTCCATGAACTGGCGTGCTGCCTCGGTCTCGGCATCCTGCTTGCTGGTCGCCGTGGCCTCCACCGAGCCGACGTTGGGGACGCTCACGCGCACGGTGAAGCGGCTGGCGTGATCGGGGCCGGACCGGTCGACCACCTCGTATTCGGGGTGCCGGCGCTTGTTGCCCGCGGCCCATTCCTGCAGCGCGGACTTGGGGTGCTTCTCGCGCCCCGTGCCGCCGCGCATCGCGTCGGTCCACAGCAGGCGGATGACGTCGCGCGTGGCGTCGAACCCGGTCTCGATGAAATTCGCCCCGAGGAGCGATTCCATCACGTCGCACAGGATGTTCTCGCTGTCTTCCGCGCCGTCGTCGCGCGCCTGCTTGCCCAGCCTGAGGTGTGCGGGGAGGGCGATCTGGCGGGCGATCTCGGCGCAAGTCGTCCGGCTGACCAGCGCGTTGAGCCGCTGCGCCAGTTCGCCTTCGGCCCCGCCCACGTTGCGGAACAGCCACTCGGCGATCGTCAGGCCGAGGACCCTGTCGCCGAGGAACTCCAGCCGCTGGTAGTCGAAATCGGCATCGGTGCTGCCGTGGGTCAGCGCCTCCAGCCACAGCGCCTCGTCGCTGACGGTAAAGCCCAGGCTCTCGAGCCAGCCGCGGGTTTCGCCCAGCATGCGCTTGGGGGCGCGGCTCAAAGGCCGTCCCCGATGCGATCGCCGCGCGCTGCGGTGAACCACGAAACGGGGTTGAGCCAGCTTGCCGAGCCGTCGGTCGAGAAGGCGATCACCTGCGCCCGGCTCACCACATTGTCGAGCGGGACCAGGCCCACGCCGCCGCCGATCTGCGCGGGAAAACGGCTGTCCTGCGAATTGTCGCGGTTGTCGCCCATCAGGAACAGCATGCCCTCGGGCACCACCACCGGCTGCGTCGTGTCCTGCGCGGTGAGGCCGAAGTCGACCACGTCGTAGCTGACGCCGTTGGGCAGCGTTTCGCGGAATTGCGGGTAAGCGCAGACCGGCGTGCCGTCGCGTGCCGTGGCCTTGAAGCGGGGTTCGGCCTCGCAGGTGTTGTAGGGGCTGATCGGGCGCACGAAGTCCGCCACGGGCACCTTGGGCACCGGCTGCCCGTCGATATGCAGCACGCCGTTGACCATCTGGATGGTGTCGCCCGGCAGGCCGATGACGCGCTTGATGTAATCGGCGCGGTCCAGCGGATGCTTGAACACCACTACGTCGCCGCGTTCGGGCAGCGAACCGAACAGGCGCCCGTCGCCCAGCGGCAGGTCGATCGGCAGGCTGGCCCGCGAGTAGCCGTAGGGCCACTTCGCGGTGAACAGGTAGTCGCCCACCATCAGCCGCGGCAGCATGGATTCGCTGGGGATCGAGAAGGTGCTGAAGATGAAGCTGCGGAATATCAGCACCGCGATGACCAGCTTGACCAGGAACCAGGCGAAGCTGCCCTCGTCCTTCTGGGCAGGAGGTGACTTGGCGGCGGGCTCGGCGGCGGCGTGAGCCTCGTTCACGAAAAAGCAGCCTTTGCTGGACGAAGTCGAAGCACTTTACATTGTCCTGAGGAAAATATCGGGGCCCTGGCACGGGCGCTGCAAACCGCGCTGTCGAAACGGAATTGCCGGTTCCCAATCATCGCCGGTTCGCCTAGCCCAAGACCCTGCCACTAGGAAAGGACTTCGATGCCGAGCGACCCTCATAGCGATGGCCGCGCCGCCGCCTGGGACCGACTCCGGCAGATCGCCCCGCGCCGGTTGACCGATCTGTTCGCGGCCGATGCAGACCGCGTGGGCAAGCTTTCGGGAAGGCTCGAATGGGGCGAAGGCGCCGCGCTGTTCGACTGGTCGAAGACCCACCTGGATGACGATCTGCTGACCGGGTTCGAGGCGCTGGCCGAAGCGGCGGACTTCGCCGGGCAGCGCGAAAGGCTGTTTGCCGGCGCCGTCGTCAACTCCAGCGAAGGGCGCGCGGCCGAGCACACCGCGCTGCGCGGCGTGGGCAAGGACACCAGCGTGGAGGAAGCGGCCGCGCTGCGCGAACGGATGCGCCTGCTGGTCGAGGCGATCCACGACGGCGCGCTGGGCGAAATCCGGCATTTGATCCACGTCGGCATCGGCGGTTCGGCGCTCGGCCCCGCGCTGGCGATCGATGCGCTGGCGCGCGACTTCCCCCGCTGCGACGTGCACGTGGTGTCGAACATCGACGGGCTGGCGCTGGAAGAGGCCTTCGCCAAATGCGATCCGCACACCACGCTGCTGGCGGTGGCGAGCAAGACCTTCACCACCATCGAGACGATGACCAACGCGGCCAGCGTGCTCACCTGGCTGGCGGAGCGGGGCGTGACCGATCCCTACGGCAAGGTCGTGGCGCTGACCGCCGCCCCGGACAAGGCGGTCGAGTGGGGCGTCGACGAGACGCGCATCCTGCCGTTCGCCGAAAGCGTCGGCGGGCGCTACTCGCTGTGGTCCAGCATCGGCTTTCCCATCGCCATGGCGATCGGCTGGGACGAGTTCGAAAGCCTGCTGGCTGGCGCTTCCGCGATCGACGAGCATTTCCGCGATACCGACGGGCGGGCCAACCTGCCGCTGCGCGCGGCCTTTGCCGACCTCCTCTACGCCCGGCTGCGCGGCGCCGAGACCCGCGCGGTCTTCGCCTACGACGAACGGCTGCGGCTGCTCCCGGACTACCTGCAGCAGCTCGAGATGGAATCGAACGGCAAGTTGGTGACCGCCGCGGGCGATCCGGTCGACGGGCCGACCGCGCCGATCACCTGGGGCGGGGTGGGGACCGATGCCCAGCACGCGGTCTTCCAGTTACTCCACCAGGGGACGCACCTCGTCCCGGTCGAGTTCGTCGCCAGCGTCGCGCCGGGCGACGATCTGGACCCGGCGCATCACCGCATCCTGCTGCTCAACTGCCTGGCGCAGGGGGCCGCGCTGATGGCCGGACAGTCCAGCGAGGATCCCGCCCGCGCCTATCCCGGCAACCGGCCCAGCGCGACTATCCTGTGCGACGATATCGATTCCAGCACGCTGGGCGCGCTCATCGCTTTCCACGAACACCGCACCTTCGCCGCCGCCGTGCTGATAGGCATCAATCCGTTCGACCAGTTCGGCGTGGAACTGGGCAAGGCTATCGCCCGCAAGATCGAGGATGGCGCGGCGGATTTCGATCCCGGCACCATGGCGCTGCTGGCAGCGGCCGGGCTGGCGGACTGAGCGAAGCTTTCATTCCGCCAACAGACCGGTTCAGGCGCGGCCAAGCAGGGCACGCCTAGTTTCTGGCCATGAACATTCGCCGCCTCTCCACCATCGCCGCAGCCCTGTCCCTGGTGACATCGGGCGCCCTGCTCGCCGCCATGCCGCCCGCCCAGAACTGGGAGATCGGGCCGTGGGTGCGCGGCAAGAACTATTCGCAGGGGATGCCGGCCAATCCCGCGCCGGGGCCGGGCGGTTCGTTGCAGTTCGATTTCCCCCTTGCCGGGCAGGGCCAGGTTGACGCCCTGACCACCAATGTCGGTCCGCTCTCGGGCGCGCGGCAGATCGTCATGCGCTACCGTGTCGACGCCAGCCGCGGCGCGCGCCTCGTCCCGCACGAGACGCCCGGCGAGCAGGCGACGATCTCGCTCTATTTCCAGCAGGCCGGCGACACCTGGAGCGGGAAGGGCAAGTATGCCTCGTACCGCTGGTACGTGCCGGGCCATGCGGTCATCCCGCTGACCCCGGGCGAGCACACCGTGACGGTTGGCCTCGACGAACGGTGGACCAACGTCTTCGGCGTCGGCAACGATGCGGACCGGCAGGGCTATGCCGCCGCGCTCGCGCAGACCGCCAAGATCGGCGTCGCCTTCGGTTCAGTCGGCCGCCGCAGCCACGGCGTCTACGCGACCGCGCCCGCCCGCTTCACGCTGATCGATCTCGACATCCGGTAGGCGCCGCGCGCCCGAGGCGGCTGGATCAGCCGCCTTTGCGCGGCGCGTGAGCCGGCATGGGGGCGAGCAGGCCGAGCACCGGCAGCACGATCATCAGCCCGCCCGAGACGAGCAGCGCTGTGGCGACGTCCTGCCATTCGGCGAAATGCCCCCAGACCCACGATCCGAAGGCGATCCCGCCGAAGGTGACGGCGTTGGCCATGGCCACGATCCGGCCCACCACCTGGTGCGGTGACCAGATCTGTGCGGCGACCGAAAAGCCCGACAGGGCCTGGACCCAACCCGCGCCGCCGACCACGAGCAGGGCGAAGGACGGGCCCACGCCCGGACCTTGCGAGACCGCGATCATGCTGGCCCCGAAGACCATGCCCGCGCCGGCCGTGATCGCCTCCGCCGAGAAACGATTGCGGAACCAGGTCGCGCTCATGGCGCCGATCACGGCCCCCAGGCCGAGCGCCCCGTACATGCTGCCGAAGGTTTGCGGACCGCCGCCGAGCAGGCGGACGGCCACCAGCGGCATCAGCGCCCAGATCGCCGCGCCGGTGAAGGTGAAGGCGAACCCGCGCAGCAGGACCGTGCGCACTTCGCGCGTGGCGGCGGCCGCGCGCAGGCCTTCGTCTATCGTCCTTACCATCGACTTGCGCTCCGGCACGGCCTGCCCGGCGGGCTTCCAGCCGGCGAAGATCGCCAGCGTCAGCGCATAGCAGGCGGCATTGGCGACGAAGGCGGTGCCCGCGCCCGCGGCCGAGACGATGGCGCCGCCGATTCCGGGCCCGATCGTGCGCGCAGTGTTGAACACCAGGATGTTGAGCGCGACCGCTGCGGCAAGCTGCGCCGGCGGTACCGCGCCGCGAATGCTCGCGCCGACGGCCGGGCTGAACAGCGCCGTCCCGCTCGAGACCAGCGCGGTCAGGGCGACGATCGACCAGGCCTGGCTCCGCCCGCCGAACACCAGCGCCGCCAGGATCAGCGACAGCACCAGCATCGCGCCCTGCGCGGCAAGGACGATGCGGCGCCGGTCGTGCATGTCGGCCAGCGCGCCCGCGGGAAGCGCCAGCAGCAGCATCGGCAGCGTCACCGCGGTCTGCACCAGCGCCACCACGTCGGCCGGCTGGCCGGCGGCGGTGAGTTCCCAGGCTGCGGCGACCGAGAGGATGTAGTTGCCCAGATTGGCCAGCAGCACGCCTGCCATCAGCCGCGCGAACGGGCGATGGGCCAGCGGGCCGAAGGTGGTGGCGGACGTCACGGGCGCGCTGTTGCCGTATCGCGCGAGGTTGGCAAGCGGCGCGCGCACGGCCATATCGCGGGCCGCAACAGGAGCGATGCATGGCCTACGACTACGATCTGTTCACCATCGGGGCCGGCAGCGGTGGAGTGCGGGCGAGCCGAGTGGCGGCCGCTCACGGCGCGAAGGTCGCCGTGGCCGAGGAATACCGGATCGGCGGGACCTGCGTCATCCGCGGCTGCGTGCCCAAGAAGATGCTCGTCTACGGCGCCCATTTCGCCGAGGACCTGAAGGACGCGCAGGCGTTCGGCTGGAACACCGGCGCCTGCTCCTTCGACTGGATCACCCTGCGCGACAACGTGCTGAAGGACGTCGACCGGCTGAACGGCCTCTATCGCAACACGCTGGAGAGCCATTCGGTCGAGATCGTCGAGCAGCGCGCGACGGTCACCGGGCCGCACGAGGTCACTCTAACCGACGGCACCGTGAAGACCGCAAAGTACATCCTCGTCGCCGTCGGTGCGCGCCCGCACGTGCCCGACTGCCCCGGCCACACCCACGGCATCACCAGCAACGAGGCGTTCCATCTCGACGCCATTCCCAAGCGCGTGCTGATCAGCGGCGCGGGATACATCGCCAACGAGTTCGCCGGCATCTTCAACGAGTTCGGCAGCGCGGTGACGATCATCAACCGGTCCGATTCGCTGCTGCGCGGCTACGATCACTCGATGCGCGATCGCTTGCTGCAGATCAGCATAATGAAGGGCATCCAGTTCCGCTTCAACGCCGAGTTCCGCGGCATCAAGAAGCAGGATGACGGCAGCCTTCTGGTCTCGATGACCAACCACGACGACCTTGAGGTCGACTGCGTGATGTTCGCGACCGGCCGCGTGCCCAATACCGAGGGGATGGGCTTGGAAGAGGTCGGCGTCGAGCTGACCGAGCGCGGCGCCGTCAAGGTCGACGAGCGGTCCAGGTCGACGGTCGACAGCATTTACGCCGTGGGCGACGTGACCGACCGAGTGCAGCTGACCCCGGTGGCCATCCGCGAAGGCCAGGCATTCGCCGACACCGTGTTCGGCGGGATGGAAAAGACGGTCAACTACGACTGCATCCCCAGCGCCGTGTTCAGCCATCCGCCCATCGCCGGGGTCGGCATGACCGAGAGCGAGGCGCGCAACGCGCTGGGCACGGTTAAGGTCTACCAGTCGGACTTCCGGCCGATGAAGAACGTGCTTGCCGGGCGCAACGAGCGCAGCCTCTACAAGATGATCTGCGACGCCTCGACCGACCGGATCGTGGGCATTCACATGATCGGGCCCGAGGCGCCCGAGATCATGCAGGCGGCCGCCGTGGCGGTGAAGGCCGGGCTGACCAAGCAGGCGTTCGACGACACCGTGGCGATCCATCCGACGATGGCCGAAGAGCTGGTGCTGATGAAGTAGGCTTGCCGCCCATGGCCCGCCCGGTTACCGCCGCACGATAGTCGCAACTGAAACCGAAGGGACCCGCGCTTGTCGGCCAACATCGCAGAGCTCGAACGCCGCCGCGCCGGAGCGCGCATGGGCGGCGGCGAAGCGCGGATCGCCGCGCAGCACGCCAAGGGCAAGCTGACCGCGCGCGAGCGGCTAGAAGTGCTGCTCGACGAAGGCTCCTTCGAGGAGCTCGACATGTACGTCGAGCACAACGCGGTCGATTTCGGCATGGCGGGGCAGACCGTCCCGGGCGACGGCGTCGTCACCGGCAGCGGCACCGTCAACGGGCGGCTGGTCTACGTCTATTCGCAGGATTTCACCGTGTTCGGCGGCTCGCTGTCCGAACGGCACGCACAGAAGATCTGCAAGATCATGGACAAGGCGATGAAGGCCGGCGTCCCCATCATCGGCCTCAACGACAGTGGCGGCGCGCGCATCCAGGAAGGCGTCGCCAGCCTTGCCGGCTATACCGAGGTGTTCCAGCGCAACGTGCTGGCGTCGGGCGTGGTGCCGCAGCTTTCGCTCATCATGGGGCCGTGCGCGGGCGGGGCGGTCTACTCGCCGGCAATGACCGACTTCATCTTCATGGTGAAGGACAGCTCGTACATGTTCGTCACCGGGCCCGAGGTGGTCAAGACCGTGACCAACGAGACCGTGACGCAGGAGGAACTGGGCGGCGCGGTTGTCCATACGACCAGGACCAGCGTGGCCGATTGCGCGTTCGAGAACGACATCGAGACGCTGCTCGCCGCGCGCGAGTTCATCTCGCTGCTGCCGAGCGACAACCGCAGCGGCGTGCCCGAAGTGCCGACAGCCGACCCTTGGGACCGGATCGAGGACAGCCTCGACACGCTGGTGCCGGCCAACGCCAACCAGCCCTACGACATGCACGAACTGGTGCGGAAGGTGCTCGACGAGGGCGAGTTCTTCGAGATCGCGCCGAACCACGCGGCCAATATCATCTGCGGCTTCGGCCGGGTCGAGGGGCGCACGGTGGGCGTGGTCGCCAACCAGCCGATGGTGCTGGCCGGCGTGCTCGACATCAATGCCAGTCGCAAGGCCGCGCGCTTCGTGCGCTTCTGCGACGCATTCGAGATCCCGATCGTGACCTTCGTCGACGTGCCCGGCTTCCTTCCGGGAACCGCGCAGGAGCACGGCGGGATCATCAAGCACGGCGCCAAGCTGCTGTTCGCCTATGCCGAGGCGACCGTGCCCAAGATCACAGTGATCACCCGCAAGGCCTACGGCGGCGCCTACTGCGTCATGTCGTCGAGCCACCTGCGCGGCGACCTCAATTATGCCTGGCCGACCGCCGAGATCGCCGTGATGGGCGCCAAGGGCGCGGTTGAGATCATCTTCCGCTCCGAACGCGACGACCCTGAAAAGATCGCCGAGAAAACGAAAGAATACGAAGACCGCTTCGCCAACCCCTTCGTGGCCGCGAGCAAGGGCTTCATCGACGAGGTGATCTACCCGCACTCAACGCGCCGGCGGATCGCGCTTGGACTACGCAAGCTCCGCGGGAAGAAGCTGGAGAACCCCTGGAAGAAGCACGATAATCTGCCTTTATAGCTATCTCGCTCTCGGTGGATGTAAACGCACGGGCTGCGGATGATCGGCACCGACGGGGGGTGCTGAGAAACAGGCCCTGAAACTAGTTAAGGGTGACGGGGTTTCTTGGGGATGGGCCGCACTATCCTCACCATCGGCTACGAATCCGCCACGCAGCCTGCGCTCGTCTCGGCGCTGGTGGAGGCGGGGGTCGAGGTGCTGGCGGACGTTCGCTACCTGCCGCTCTCGCGCCGCCCGGGGTTTTCCAAGAACTCGCTCAAGGCCGCGGTCGAGGAGGCGGGGATCGCCTATCGCCACTTCCGCGATGTCGGCACGCCCAAGGAGGGGCGCGAGGCGGCGCGCAAGGGCGATCGCGAGGGTTTGCGGCGCAGCTACATGGGCCAGCTCGAATTGCCGCAGGCGATGGCCGCGATGGCCGAACTGCGCGCGCTGGCTGAACAGAAGCGTACCTGCCTGCTGTGCTTCTGCCGCGACTACGACAAATGTCACCGCTCGCTGCTGTTCGACGAATTGTTCGCGGATTTCGAACGGATCGACCTGGTCCCCGGGGTGCTCGACCGCGCTAATTGACAAATTCCTGTCCTGAGGAATAAGCTCCCGCCCACAATATCCGGGAGTGTGAATCATGCGTTTCGTTCTGTCAGCCGCCGCGTTCGGCGCACTTGCCGCCGCCTCCGTCATGCCTGTGGCCGCTCCGGCGCAGGCGCAGGAAGCCGCCGCGCATTACTCGGTCAGCCAGACCAAGGTCGGCAAGCTGCTCGACGATCCGGCCGCCGCCGCGATCCTCAAGAAGCTGATCCCCACGGTCTATGCCAACGAGATGTTCCAGAGCATGGGCCGCGACCTGACGCTGAAGGACATCCAGCAGTACGAGCCGGTCCCGCTGAGCGATGAAAATCTCGCCAAGATTCAGGCTGAATTCGACAAGATCCCCGCCAAGAACTGACCGTGTCAGTGCGCCTGTAGTTCCTCGTCGAGGAATGCGGCGACGTCATCCAGCGGCACGGTCCTGTCGAGGAACGCCTCGCCGATGCCGCGCAGCAGGATGAAGGGCAGGGTGCCCGCGTCCATCTTCTTGTCGTGCAGCATGTGCGCGACGAGCCGCGCGCCGTCGGCGGCCATGCCCAGGGCGGCGATCTCGCTCGGCAGTCCGGCGGCGTCGATCGCGGCGGTGATCCGTTCGGCGTCCTCGTCGGCGATCAAGCCACGCCTGGCGGAGTAGCGCGCGGCCAGGACCATGCCCAGTGCCACGCCTTCGCCGTGCAGCAAGGTGTCGGAAAAACCGGTCTCCGCCTCCAGCGCATGGCCGAAGGTGTGGCCCAGGTTGAGCAGCGCGCGTGCGCCGGTCGTCTCGCGCTCGTCCTCGGCCACGATGCGGGCCTTGGCCGCCACGCTGGCGACCACCGCCCGCTGGCGCGCCGCGCGGTCCCCTGCGATCACCGCCGGTCCATGCGCCTCGCACCAGTCGAAGAACGCGCGGTCGCCGAGAATGCCGTATTTGATCACCTCGGCATACCCGCAGCGCAGTTCGCGGTCCGGCAGGGTCTCCAGCGTGTCGAGATCCGCCAGCACCAGGCCGGGCTGGTGGAAGGCGCCGACGAGGTTCTTGCCGGCGCCGGTGTTGATCGCTGTCTTGCCGCCGACCGAGCTGTCGACCTGCGCCAGCAAGCTGGTGGGCAACTGGATGAAGCCGCAGCCGCGCTTGAGGATCGCCGCGGCGAAGCCGGTCAGGTCGCCGATCACCCCGCCGCCGAGTGCCAGCACGTGGTCTCCCCGCTCGACCTCTTCGGCCAGCAGCCAGTCCATGCTGCGCTCGAGCCCTGCCCAGGACTTCGCACTTTCACCCGGGTCGAGCACCAGCCAGCGCGGTTCGAACCCGGCCAATTCAAGGCTTTGCTGCGCCGTTTCGCGCCAGCACGCAGCCACGTTCGCATCGGTGACGATGGGCACGCGCTTCTTGCGCAGCAGCGCGCCGCACTGCGCCGGCAGATCGGCCAGCAGGCCTTCCCCCACGCGCACCTCGTAAGCGCGGCCGGCAAGTTCGACGCGGACTATTTCCATTCCCTGAGTGCCTGCAGAATGCGCCCCACGGTGTCGGCGTGCGGTCCCTTGCCGCTCGCCACGTGGATCGGCGCTTGCGAATAGAACGGCTCGCGGACCTGCCGCAGCCGGGTGAGAACTTCGCGCGGATTGCCGTCGCGCAGCAATGGGCGAGTGTCCTTGCGGCTGGTCCGCTCCACGAGCGTGTCGACGTCGCTGTCGAGCCACACGGCGATGCCCTTTGCCAGGATCAGGGCGCGCGTCTCGTCCTGCACGAAAGCGCCGCCGCCGGTGGCGATGACGGCCGGGCCGCCCCCCATCAGCCGGGCGATGACCCGGCGCTCGCCGTCGCGGAAATACTCCTCGCCGAACTGCTCGAAGATCTCGGAAATGCTCATCTGCGCCGCTTCGGCGATCTCGTCGTCCGCATCGGCGAAGGGCAGGCCCAGCAGGGTTGCCAGCTTGCGCCCCACGGTGGACTTGCCGACGCCCATCATCCCGACCAGCACGACCGGCCGGTCGAGGCGGGCGGCAAGCGCCTTTATGTCCGCGTCGCTGAGGGAAGCCGTGTCCAAGGTCATTGCCGCCTGCGCTATCTGCCTCTAGACGGCGGCGCAAGGATTGCCGGATGGGACGCAAGCGTATCTTGACCTTGATCGGAGCTGTGGTGGTCGGTGTTCTGGCGTTCGCCTGGATCGATGGCGGGCGCGAGGAACAGCGCCTGATCGAGCAGCCGATAGACCTGCCGGAGGCCGCGCGATGAGGCGGGCTCACTGGCTTGCCGGCGCAGCGCTGGTGCTGTCGTCCAGCCTGGCGCTGGCGAGCCCCGAATCGCTGCTGCCCCCGGTGTTCGACGAGCCTGCACCGACCCCGGCGCCGCGCCCCGCGCCTAGCCAGCGGCCCGCGACTCCCGCGCCCGGTCCCGCCCCGCAGAGCACCTCGGCGCCGGTGGTCCAGCCGATCCCCGGCGGTGGCGGCGCGTCCGCCAGCACTGCGCGGCCGGACTTCCCGAGCACCGTGCCCAATCGCCTGCCGAGCATCGCCGAACTCGAGCGGATGGACGCGGACGAGCTGGACGAACTGTTCGGCCTGAAATCCAAATTCGACATTCCGCCCGCCGCCCGCCGCGCCCTGTCGCAGGTCGGCGTGCTCGGCGTCCAGGACGGCGGATTTTCCTCCGGTTCGCTCGCGGGGCAGCCGGCTTCGCTGGTCCGCGCGGCGCTTGCGGGCAACCGCGGGCCGGTCGTGTCGCGCTGGGGCCACATCCTGCTACGCCGGGCGCTGGCCAGCCGGCTCGATGCGCCCGCAGGCATGGACCCGGTGGAGTTTGCCGCCCAGCGCGCCGCGCTGCTCAACCGCATGGGTGAGCCGCTGGTGGCGCGCTCGCTGGTGCAGGACGTCGATTCGGCGAATTACAGCGGGGCGCTCGCCTCGGCCGCGTTCGATGCCTACCTCGCCACGGGCGACCTCGTCGGCATGTGTCCGGTCGCGCTGCTGAAGGGCGACCTGCGCGAAGACGGGCAATGGGTCATGCTTCGCGCCATCTGCACCGCCTTCGACGGCGACACGCGCGTGGCGGAACGCGAACTCAATCGCGCGCTCTATCGCGGCACCGCGCCGCGCATCGACGTCCTGCTGGCGCAGCGTTTCGCCGGCGCGGCGGGCGAGGGGCGCAAGGCGGTCAACATCGAGTGGGACGGGGTCGACGAGCTCAATCCCTGGCGCATGTCGCTTGCCCGGGCGCTCGGGGTCGAGATTCCGCAGGGCCTGCTGTCCGGCGCCGACAGTGCGCTGGCCCGCAACGATGCCATCATTCCGGCAACGCCCCTGGTGCAGCGGGCGACGGCGGCGGATATTGCCGCGGGGCAGGGTATCCTGTCGGCCCAGGCGATGGTCGACCTCTATTCGCAGATCCTGGCCGACCCGGATATCGAGGGCGAGGTGAAGGACCGCGCCACGACGCTGCGCAATGCCTACATCGCCGCATCGGCCGCCGATCGCCTCGGCGCGATCCGCTCGCTGTGGGGCGGCGAACCCGATTTCGGCCGCCAGGTGCTGACCGCCTATGCGGCCGCGCGACTGCCGGTGGACGCCGATCTGGTCGACGATCCGGCTTCGGTCATCGCCTCGATGCTCGCCGCCGGGCTCGACCGCAACGCGATGCGCTGGGGATCGGCGGTTAACGAAGGCAGCACCGGATGGGCCCTGCTGGCGCTGGCCCAGCCGGACCGCACGACCGCGGTCGACAGCGGCGCGGTGGGCGATTTCGCCGACGACGACGGCAGCCCGGAGAAGCGCAAGGCGCGGTTCCTGATCGCCGGCCTTGCCGCGCTCGGCAGGCTCGATGCCGACGATGCGCAGTCGGCGGCATCGGACCTCGGCTTCAACCTCACGCGCCAGAGCCGCTGGAGCGCGGCCATCGACAAGGCGGGCGAGTACCGCAACCAGACGCTGGTCGCCCTGCTCGCCGGAGTCGGAATGCAGGGCAGCGGATGGGACAAGATGACCCCGCGCCACCTGTTCCACATCGTGCGCGCGCTCGACCGGGCGGGCCTCTCCGCCGAAGCCAGGATGATCGCCGCCGAGGCGGTGGCGCGAGGCTGACATCGGCCGGCATATCGACGCCTTCCTCGCCATGCTGGCGGCGGAGCGCGGGGCGGCGGTCAACACGCTTTCGGCCTATCGCCGCGATCTGGAAGGTGCCGAAGCGATCGTCGGCGATCTTGCCGCCGCCGATCGCATCGCGCTGGGCAGGCTGGCCGCGGCCTGGGCGCCGCTCGCCCCCGCCAGCGTAGCGCGCAAGGCCTCCGCCCTGCGGCAGTTCTACGGCTTCCTTGTCGACGAGGGGGAGCGCGAGGACGATCCCAGCCCAGCCTTGCCGCGCCCGGCCACGCGCCGCCCGCTGCCCAAGATCCTCTCGCACGATCAGGTCGCGGCGCTGTTCACCCAGGCAGAGCTCGAGGCTGGAAGCGGCAGTCCCGAAGCGCTGCGCCTGCTGGCGCTGCTGGAGCTGCTCTACGGCTCGGGCTTGCGGGCGACCGAGCTGGTGTCGCTGCCGGTCTCGTCGGTCCCGCGCGACGCGCCGTTCCTCACGGTCACGGGGAAGGGCGGGCAGCAGCGCATGGTCCCGGTCTCCGGCCGGGCGAAGCAGGCGCTGGGCCGCTGGCTTGCCGTGCGCGAGCCGGGCGGCAAGTTCCTCTTCCCCTCGCGCGGGAAGCACCTGTCGCGAGTACGCCTGTACCAGATGCTCAAGGACCTGGCCGTGCGCGCCGGTCTCGACCCGGCCAGGCTCAGCCCGCACGTGCTGCGCCATGCCTTTGCCACGCACCTGCTCGAAGGCGGCGCCGACCTGCGAGTGCTGCAGACGCTGCTCGGCCATGCCGACATCGCCACGACGCAGATATACACCCACGTCGATGCGTCACGGCTCGTGGCACTGGTCAACGAACGGCATCCCCTTGCCGAACGGCGCCGGGCAGACTAGCGCCGCGCCATGGTTTCCTATCTCGAATTCGAGAAGCCCGTCGCCGCCCTCGAAGCCCGCATAGCCGAACTTCGCGCAGCCAACGAAGGCGTCGATGTCGACATCGGCGACGAGATCGAGCGGCTCGAGAAGAAGAGCGCCGATCTGCTGGCCAGCACCTACAAGGCGCTGACGCCGTGGCAGAAGACGCAGGTGGCGCGCCATGCGGCGCGGCCGCATTTCAAGGACTGGGTCGAGCTGATGTTCGACGAGTTCGTGCCGCTCGGCGGCGATCGCCATTATGGCGAGGACCAGGCGATCGTGGGCGGCTTCGCCACGCTCAAGAGCGGGCGCAAGGTCGTCCTCATCGGTCACGAGAAGGGGCACGACACCGAAAGCCGCATCCGGCACAATTTCGGCATGGGCAAGCCCGAGGGCTATCGCAAGGCGATCCGGCTGATGGATCTTGCGGGGCGGTTCGGCCTGCCGGTGGTGACCCTGGTCGACACCTCGGGTGCGTTTCCCGGGATCGAGGCGGAGGAACGCGGCCAGGCGGAAGCGATCGCCCGTTCGACCGAGGCCTGCCTGGCGCTGCCGGTGCCGATGGTAGCGACGATCGTGGGCGAGGGCGGTTCGGGCGGCGCGGTCGCGCTGGCGAGCGCCGAGCGCGTGCTGATGCTCGAACACGCGGTCTATTCGGTGATCTCGCCCGAAGGCTGCGCGTCGATCCTGTGGCGCACGGCGGAAAAGGCTCCGCAGGCGGCCGAAGCCATGAAGATGACCGCGCAGGATCTGATCGAGCTGGGTGTGATCGACCGCATCGTGAAGGAGCCGTCCGGCGGCGCCCACCGCGACCGGATCGCGGCCGCTGCCGCGCTTGGCGAGGCGATCGAGCAGGAACTGGCCGCATTGTCGGGCAAGGGCGTCAAGGCCCTGCGGCGGATGCGGGAGGACCGTTTTCTCGGCATGGGCGAAAAGAAGTCCCGCCGCGACCGGCGGTCGGACGCGGGAACATAGGCTCCGAAAGCGGGTTTTCCCAAGCGACAAACAAGCGGCCCTGACGGGGAGCCGCGCGGTCGCTTGAGGAGCCCCACATGAAGAATTCCGTCCGCATGCACGCTGCCGTCCTGGTCGGCGCGGCGATCACCGTCGCCGGCTGCAGCACCACCGCCACCGCCCAGCGCGCCGGAGCGCCGATCTCCGCCGCCGAGGCGCAGCAGGGCGCACAGGCCCATCCGCAATTGCTCAACGAGTTCGGCGGGGCGATGACCGGCCCGCAGGCCGCCTATGTCGAGCAGATCGGCAAGAACATCGCCGTCCAGTCCGGCTTGGGCAACGCGCAGTCGGCATTCACCGTCAGCCTGCTCAACAGTTCGGTCAACAACGCATTCGCCGTGCCTGGCGGCTACGTCTACATCACCCGCCAGCTCGTCAATCTGATGAACAACGAGGCGGAGCTGGCCGGGGTGATGGGCCACGAAGTCGGCCACGTCGCCGCGCGCCACTCTGCCAAGCGCCAGTCGCGCGCACAGCGCAACCAGATCCTCGGCGTGCTGGGCCAGGTTCTCGCCGGCGCCGTGCTCGGCAACAGCGCGCTGGGCCAGCTCGGCCAGCAGATCGCGGGGACGGCCCCGCAGCTTGCCACGCTGAGCTATTCGCGCACCCAGGAAACCGAGGCCGACCGGCTGGGCATCAATTATCTCAAGGGCGCGGGCTACGATCCGCATGCGATGGCGAGCGTCCTGCGCAGCCTCGCGGCGCAGAACTCGCTCGATTCGCAGCTGATGGGCCGCCGGGACGCGACGATTCCCGAGTGGGCATCGACCCACCCCGATCCGGCGAGTCGCGTGGCCGCGGCCGACAAGTACGCGGGGACCGGCACCACAGGCGTCACCAACCGCGACACCTTCCTGACCCGTATCGACAACCTGATGTACGGCGACGATCCCAAGCAGGGGATCATCGAAGGCCAGCAGTTCATCCATCCGGATTACCGCCTGTCCTTCACCGCGCCCAACGGGTTCTACATGATGAACGGCGCCACGGCCGTGTCGATCAACGGCGATGCCGGCAAGGCGCAGCTTTCGACCGCCGCGTTCAACGGCAACCTGTCGAGCTACATTTCCGGCGTGTTCCAGTCGATCGGAGGTCAGCAGCAGACCCTGCAGCCGCAATCGATCCAGAACACCACCGTCAACGGCATTCCCGCAGCGGTCGGGACGGCACGGGTCAACAACGGCCAGCAGCAGGTCGACGTGGTGGTGTTCGCCTACCAGTTCTCGAACAACCAGGCGTTCCACTTCGCCGCCATCACGCCGGCCGGGCAGGGCGCGGTGTTCAACCCGATGTACCAGTCGATGCGGCGGATTTCGACCGCTGAGGCCTCCCAGGTCGTACCGCGCCGTATCGATGTCGTCACCGCCGGACGCAACGACACCGTCCAGTCGCTGGCCGGGCGGATGGCCTTTAGCGACAACCAGGAAGCGCGCTTCCGCGTGCTGAACGGGCTGTGGAACAATGCCCCGGTGGTCGCCGGGCAGAAGTACAAGATCGTGGTGCGCACCAGCAGCTGAGCCGGCCGCGCAGGCAAAAGCAAAGGGGCGGCAGGTTTCCCTGCCGCCCCTTCGTTTGTTTGCCGTGAGGCGTGGTCTATTAGACCGAGCCGCTCATCGCGGTCGTGACGTCGTTGAACGTCGTCGAGAGCTGGTTGCCCAGGCCCTGCATGGCGGTGATCGCGGCGACGGCGATCAGAGCAGCAATCAGGCCGTATTCGATGGCGGTGGCGCCAGCTTCATCGCGAAGCAGGTTCTTGAAAAACTTCATGGTCAGTCTCCTGGTTTTGTCTTCGTACCCGGCTCGACCCCCTGTCATTGTCGGATCAAGCAGAATTCCGGATAAAGATGAGAGGTTGAGAAAATCCTAATAGGCTGGTCGACGCGAACTATGCCGCGCCGGACGCGATCAGACCGCGCCCGACATGGCCGTGACGGAAGTGCTCGACACACGATTGAACAGGGAGGAATCCTCGTCGCCGAGCGCGATGACCGCGCCGATGAGTGAAAGAAACACCAGGCCCATGATCAGGGCATATTCAACGGATGTCGCACCCTTCTCGTCACGAGAAATACGGCTCAGCAATTCAAAGGTATTCATGGCTCATGATCCCCCGATCTTCGTGCCGTCCGACCTGATTGGCAGAACAGGCTTAAGAAAAGGTTCGCATGATGGTGCCCTTTGCAAAATAAACCGACAGCCCTGCTGGTCGTCGCAGCCGCGATAAGGGACCGGGAGGGGCGCTTGCTGCTGCAACAACGGCCCGCACACAAGCATCACGGCGGGCTGTGGGAGTTTCCCGGCGGCAAGGTGGAAACGCAGGAAATTCCGCGACTTGCGCTGGTGCGCGAGATCGCCGAGGAGCTCGGCCTGGCGCTCGATGCGCAGGCGATGCGACCCCTCGCCTTTGCCGACGACATGCGCGAAGGGGCGGCCGGCGGCATTGTCCTGCTTCTTTACGATTGCCCCGTCTGGGCCGGCGTGGCCCGGCCGCTCGAAGGGCAGTGCTTCGATTGGTACGCGATGCCACAGGCCGAAGCGCTCGACCTGGCGCCGATGGACCGCCGCCTCCTCGAAATCTTGTGCCGGTAGGGATTGCCAAGCTGACGGGCCCCCCTTATGTGGCGCCCTCCAAGCGCGCCCGTAGCTCAGCTGGATAGAGCACCAGACTACGAATCTGGGGGCCGGAGGTTCGAATCCTTCCGGGCGCGCCAATTCCTATCCGTATCGATCACTGTGTCCTGTTTCCCCAGCGGAACCGGCGGGGCCGCTGCCTGTTCATTGCTCGAAGCCAGCAGGAGCAGCAGAATGAACCCGTCGGATGACATTTTCGCCCGCCTCAAGGAAGATCACGACCAGCACCGCGACCTGCTCGCCCGGATCGCCAAGGCATCCGGCGACGAAGACGAGCGGCGCGACCTTTTCGAACGGTTCACGATCGAGGCCAAGGCCCACGCTTCGGCCGAGGAGCAGGCGCTCTATTCCACCACGATGCGCAAGCCCAAGCTGACCGACGACACGCGCCACTCGGTCGCCGAACACCACGAGATCGAGGAAATGCTCAACGATCTTGCCGCGACCGACATTGGCTCGGACGAGTGGCAGGACAAGTTCGAGAAACTCGACCACGATTTCCGCCATCACATCGACGAGGAAGAGGAAGAGCACTTCCCCGAATTCGCCAAGGTGTTGACCGACGAGGACCGCTCGCACATGCGTGCGGTGTTCGAACGGCGCAAGAAAGCCGAGGAAGCCGATGCCGAGGTGACCCCGGAAAAAATGGAAGACGCCAAGGAATAGATTTGGAAGCGGGGCTTTGGCGGACGGGACAGACGGAAAAAAGGAGTACGCCGGGATCGACGACAAGTCCGTCGAGCCGGGCGTCTGGCGTTATGCCAGGGCCGAACGCGCGACGGTGATCGTCGACGCCGCCGATTACTTCGCCCTGATGCGCGAGGCGATGGGTCGGGCGCAGCGGCGGATTCACCTGATCGGGTGGGATTTCGATACCCGGATCCACCTGGTCGAAGGCCGCAGGTGGTGGCAGCGCATGTGGAAGCGCGAGGCTCCACTGCGCCTGGGCAGTTATATCCTCTGGCTGCGGCGGCAGAATCCGGACCTCGAAATCCTCATCCTCAAATGGTCGATCGGCTTCATCAAGTTCTTCGGCCGCGGGACCATGCTGATCGACATCATCCGCTGGGCACGACACAAGCGCATCCAGTTCAAGTTCGACACCGCGCATCCCTTCGGTTGCAGCCATCACCAGAAGATCGTCGTGATCGACGAGCGCCTGGCGGTCTGCGGCGGGATCGACATGACGAGCGAGCGGTGGGACACGCGCGCCCACCACGAGGACGAACCTGGCCGCAGGACGCCCAACGGCAAGAAATACGGTCCCTGGCACGATGCCACCATGATGCTGGAAGGCGAAGTCGCCGGCGCGCTGGGTGACCTTGGGCGCGACCGCTGGGCACGGGCCGGCGGGCGTGACCTCAAGCCGGTTGACACGGCCTGCGAAAGCGCGTGGCCCGAAGGCCTCGAGGCGCAGTTCACCAATGTGGAATTGGGCATAGCGCGCACCCGGGCCGAATATGGTGACGACCAGGAGGGCGTTCACGAGATCCGCGAATTGTTCGCCAGCCAGATCGCCGGGGCCAAGAAGTTCATTTACGCCGAAAGCCAGTATTTCGCTTCCCGCTCGGTAGCCGAGGCGATCTGCAAGCGGCTGGGCGAGCCCGACCCGCCCGAAATAATCGTCGTCCATGCCGAAAATGCCGAGGGCGTCGTCGAACAGGCGGCCATGGACACCGCGCGCCACCGCCTTGTGACCATGCTTGAGGAAGTCGACGACCAGCACCGGCTGCATTGGTACGTGCCCTATACCGGCGAGACGCCGATCTACTGCCACGCGAAGATCATGATCGTAGACGACACGATCTTCCGCATCGGGTCGGCCAATTTCAACAACCGTTCGATGGGCCTGGACAGCGAATGCGACGTCTTCATCGACTGTTCCCGCCCGGGCAACGGCCACTGCGGGGAGGCGATCACGGCGCTGCGCTATTCGCTCCTGGCTGAACACCTTGGCCTGGCCGAGGACGAGGTCGGCCCGCTGCTCGACCGGCACGGTTCGATGGCGGCCATGATCGAGGCGCTGGGCGAAGAACGCCCGCGCAGCCTGCGGCGCCTTACTCTCGAGCATCTGACCGATGTCGAGAAGGACCTGGCCGACAACGAAGTGCTCGATCCGGAGACGCCGGACGAGATGTTCGACTTCATGCAGGCGAGGCGTGGCCTTTTCCGGCATGGCGGATTATGGGGCCGGGCGAGGGCGCGCTGGCGCCACAAGCGGGAGCACCGATGAGCAGTCTTGTAGGCCCCGACGAAGACGATCTGCGGGGCAAACCACCCGTTCCCGAGGAAGTTCAGGAGGCGATCCGCACGCTGATCCGCTGGGCCGGCGACGACCCGGAGCGCGAGGGGCTGATCGACACGCCCAAGCGCGTGGCGCGCGCGTGGAAGGAATACTGCGTCGGCTATACTGAGGAACCTTCGCAGCACCTGAGCAGGATCTTCGAGGAAGTCGGCGGGTACGACGAGATCGTGCTGCTCAAGGACATCCCGTTCCAGAGCCACTGCGAACATCACATGGCCCCGATCATCGGCAAGGCGGCAATCGCCTATCTGCCGAACAATCGCGTGGTCGGAATTTCCAAGCTGGCCCGCGTGCTGCACGCCTTCGCCCGCCGGCTGCAGATCCAGGAACGGCTGACGGCCGAAGTCGCGCAGTGCATCTGGGACCATCTCGACCCGCGCGGCGTGGCGGTGGTGATCGACGCGAGCCATGCCTGCATGACCGCGCGGGGCGTACGCACCCCGGGCGTCTCGATGGTCACCAGCCGGGTGATGGGAGTTTTCCGTTCGGACCATCGCAGCCGCGAGGAAGTCCTGAAACTGATGGGGTACTGATGGGATCGCTGCTGGTTCGTGGAGGGCAGAAGCTCGTCGGGCGGATCGAACCGTCCGCCAACAAGAACGCAGTCCTGCCGGTTCTGTGCGCCACGCTGCTGAGCGACGCACCCATCACGCTGCGCAACGTTCCCGAGATCACCGACGTGGTGCGTATCGTCGATTTCTTCGGCGAGATCGGCACGACCGTAGAGTGGGACAAGGTCGGCAAGATCCTGCGGATCGATCACTCGACCGTCAAGAAGGGCAAGACCACGCGTCTGCCGCAGGCCATGCGCGCCTCGATCATGATGATCCCGGGCCTCATCATGCGGCTCGGCGAAGTGCGGCTGGAACACGAGGTCAAGGGCTGCACGCTTGGCGCGCGCGAGATCGACCCGCACGTCGCGGTGTTCCGCGCTTTTGGTGCCAGCGTAAGCGAGGAAAAGGGCGAGATCGTCTTCAAGGGGACGGGCAAGGGCGAGGCCACGCGCATGTGGCTGGAATACGCTTCCGTCACCACGACCGAGAACTTCATCCTCTGCGCCCTGACGGTCGCGGGCGAAAGCCAGATCGTCAACGCCGCCTGCGAGCCGCACGTGCAGGAGATGTGCGTCTTCCTCGAGAAGTGCGGCGCGAAGCTCAAGGGCAAGGGCACCTCGATGGTCTCGATCGAGGGCAATTCGAAGCTTGGCGGCGCCGACTACACCTTCAACGACGATTTCCACGAGATCGCCACCTTCCTGGCCCTGTCAGCGGTGACCAATGGCGACATCTCCGTGCGCAACGGCTGCCCCGAGCATTTCGACCTGATCGACCAGACCTTCGCCAAGTTCGGCGCCGAGGTCGAGCACGCGGGCGGCTGGTCGCGCATCCGCCGCACCGGCGAGCTCAAGGTGAAGGAGAACTTCACCAGCCACCTGATCACCAAGGTCGAGGCGGCGCCGTGGCCCTACATTCCGGCCGACCTGCTGCCGATCTTCATCGCCCTGGGCGTGCGGGCGCGGGGCCAGACGATGTTCTGGAACAAGGTCTACGAAGGCGGCCTGACCTGGCACACCGAGCTGAGCCTGTTCGGGGCCCACACATTGCTGTGCGACCCGCACCGGCTGATCACCTTCGGCGGCGAGAAACTGGC
This sequence comes from Tsuneonella sp. HG222, assembly GCF_053819185.1. Lineage (NCBI taxonomy): Bacteria > Pseudomonadati > Pseudomonadota > Alphaproteobacteria > Sphingomonadales > Erythrobacteraceae > Tsuneonella > Tsuneonella sp. HG222. The sequence continues at coordinate 1,198,585 of NZ_JBSOQZ010000001.1, forward strand.
CCCGGCCACCGTGACCAGCCCCTACATCATCCGCGTGGCCATCGCCCTGCTGATGGTGGCGAGCAGCATCGAGGGCGAATCGACCATCCTCGACGCCGATCCCATCAAGCGCGCACACCCGGATTTCGTGAAGAACTTCGTCGCGCTGGGTGCGGACGTCCAGTGGATGGATTGATGGCGCAAGTCTCGTCCTTTCAAGGTTAACGGCCGCCGCCCTGGCGGGATCCTCGGGCCTGATGATTGCACGAATTTATCTTTGCGCGCCAATAGTTTGCTGACCTGACGGCGCGCGCGCACGATTATCAGAGTTAACGCCGGAACCGGACCTACGTGGCTTTCATTAGGTCCGCGGAGGTCGGTCGCAACCATGCCATCTACAAGCGTTCAAAATGACAGGACCATCGGACGGCGCATGGCGCCGCGGACAATGTGCAGCCTGATGGTGGAGTTCAAGGGTGGCGCCCAGCCATGGCGCCGCGCCATGCTGGCCGACCTGTCGACCACCGGATTCCGGCTCACCGGCATCAGGCAGCTGGAGGATTTCGGCAGCCTTTGGATGCGGCCCTGCGGCATGGACCCCTTGGCCGCGAAGATCCGCTGGGCTTCGGACCATGCGGTGGGCTGCGAGTTTCTCTATCCACTCGACGTGGTCACCGAAGCTGCCCTGCGTGAACTCGTCGCCCGGGAGCGAGTGGAAATTCCCGTACGGGTGATGGCGTGATCCTGTCCCTCAAGCGCCCCGCGCGGTTCCGCCCCCGTGCCCCCCGCACCGGGGTGGATATCGCGACGCAGATTCTGCTGCCCGACGATCGCCTGATCGATGCGACAGTTCGCAACGTCTCGGAACTGGGTTTCCTGGCGATTTGCGACACCGAACTCGCGGCGGGAACCTGGCTGGGCGTCGCTCTTCCCGGCTACGGCATTGCGCGGGCGGTCGTCCGCTGGAACGAGGACGGCGAGCTGGGATGCCAGTTCCGCCGCCCCCTGTCGGACGCGGCGATCGAGCGCAGCACAGGCCGGAGCGGATCCTTGCGGACCACACCGCAAAAATGAAAAGGGCGCCGCAACGGGCGCCCTTTCGTTTCAAGTCGGAGAGCAGCCTCAGAGCTGTTCGAGCATGTGCTCCGCGCTCGAAACCTTATAGTCGCCCGGGGCTTCGACGTTGATCTCGCTGACCACACCGTCGTCAACGATCATCGAGAAGCGCTGTCCGCGCTTGCCCATGCCGAAGCCACTGCCGTCCATCGTCAGGCCCAGCGCTTCGGCGAAGTCGCCGTTGCCGTCGGCCAGCATGGTGATGTCGTCCGAACCGGCCGCCTTGTTCCATGCACCCATGACGAAGGCATCGTTGACCGAGGTCCCGACGATCTCGTCGACGCCCTTGGCCTTGAGCTCGGATGCCTTGTCGACATAGCTCGGCAGGTGCTTGGCCGAACAGGTCGGGGTAAAAGCGCCCGGGACCGAGAACAGCGCGACCTTCTTGCCCTTGAAATAGTCGCTCGACTGGACCTTCTCCGGTCCGTTCGGGCCGGCCTTGACCAGCGTCACGTCGGGAAGGCGTTCGCCCTTGGAAATCGTCATCGCAAAAAATCCTCCTGATCCCGTCCGGCTGCCTAGATAGGATAAAGCGGGACGGGCGCAACAGGCATGCGCGGCAGGGTTTGCGAACGATGCGCCAAGTCGCTATGTCGCCCGGCACCAACGGCGAAGCATGGAGCCCCGGCGACGCCTTCCGCGAAACACGACAGGAGACCACCGGATGGCCACCGCCACTGCCGAACGCGACTACATCGTCAAGGACATCAGCCTCGCCGGATACGGCCGCGACGAGATCGCCATCGCCGAAACCGAGATGCCCGGGCTGATGGCGACGCGCGAGGAATACGGCGCTTCGCAGCCGCTCAAGGGCGCGAAGATCACCGGTTCGCTGCACATGACGATCCAGACGGCGGTGCTGATGGAAACGCTCGTCGCGCTGGGCGCCGAACTGCGCTGGGCGACTTGCAACATCTATTCGACGCAGGACCATGCGGCGGCCGCGATGGCCGAGGCCGGAATCCCGACCTTCGCCATCAAGGGCGAGAGCCTGGCCGAATATTGGGACTACGTGGGCAAGATCTTCGACTGGGGCGAGGACGAGACCTGCAACATGATCCTCGACGATGGCGGCGACGCCACGATGTTCGCCTTGTGGGGCGCGCGGGTCGAAGCCGGCGAGGACCTTTTCGAACCCTCGAATGCCGAGGAGATCGAATTCGTCCGCGCGCTCAAGGAATTCCTGCAGCGCAAGCCGGGCTACCTCACGCAGACGGTCAAGAACATCAAGGGCGTGTCGGAAGAGACCACCACCGGCGTCCACCGGCTCTACAGCCTGGCCAAGCAGGGCAAGCTGCCGTTCCCGGCGATCAACGTGAACGACAGCGTCACCAAGTCGAAGTTCGACAACCTCTACGGCTGCAAGGAATCGCTGGTCGACGCCATCCGCCGCGCGACCGACGTGATGCTGGCCGGCAAGGTCGCCTGCGTCGCCGGCTTCGGCGACGTCGGCAAGGGCAGCGCGGATTCGCTGCGCAACGGCGGCGCGCGCGTGATGGTGACCGAGATCGACCCGATCTGCGCGCTCCAGGCGGCGATGGAAGGGTTTGAGGTCGTGACCATGGAAGACGCGGTCAAGCGCTGCGACATCTTCGTCACCACCACCGGCAACGAGGACGTGATCACGGCCGAGCACATGAAGGGCATGAAGAACATGGCCATCGTGTGCAACATCGGCCACTTCGATTCCGAGATCCAGATCTCCGCCCTCGACAACTACGACTGGAAGGAAATCAAGCCGGGGACCGACGTCGTCACCTTCCCCGACGGCAAGCAGATCATCGTCCTGGCCAAGGGCCGCCTGGTGAACCTGGGCTGCGCCACCGGCCATCCCAGCTTCGTGATGAGCTGCAGCTTCACCAACCAGACGCTGGCGCAGATCGAGCTGTTCACCAAGAGCGGCGAATACGACAACGACGTGTACGTTTTGCCCAAGCACCTCGACGAGAAGGTCGCGGCGCTTCACCTCGACAAGCTGGGCGTGAAGCTGACCAAGCTGACGCAGGCGCAGGCCGACTATATCGGCGTGCCGGTGGCCGGGCCCTACAAGGCGGATCACTACCGTTATTGATCGCAAATCCCCTCCCGCCGCGTACGGGAGGGGATTGATCGCGCGCGGCTCCAAGCGGCCCATTGCATCGCGCCCGCGCGGCTCATAGCTGGGGCGCATGGAATTCACCCCGACCGCGCTGGTGTTGTTCGGCCTCCTGCTGGGGGGCTGGACCTTTGGCGCGGCGTGGCTGGCGATAAATGCCAGCAGCAAGGCGCGCCTGGCCCGCGCCGCCCGCTCCAACGCCCGCCGCCTGTCGCGGATGATGGAGGATTCGCCCGCCGTCCCCTTGCTGATCCGCGCCGACATGCGGATCGAGGGGCCGGACAAGCTGGCGGCCTGGCTGGGCCTCAAGCGGTTGCCGCAATACCTGAGCGAGCTCGGCGACGATGGTTCGGGCAGCGAGGTCGGGCTGGGCGAATTCGCGATGGGCGAACTGGTCGAAGCCGTCCGGCGCACGCAGAAGACCGCCGCGCCGTTCCGCATGATCGTGACGCCGCGCGGATCGCAGCGCAGCCTCGCCCTGCGCGGCACGATCGCCGATCCGGTCGTCGCCCCGCCGGGCGCGGCGCTGGTCTGGTGGTTCGATTTCTCCGAAAGCCAGGGTGAGCTGACCCGTCTGCGCGAGGAGGCCAGTCGCGCGCGGGACGATTTCGCCTCGCTCGTTGGGCTGATCGAAGCCGCGCCTATGCCGATGTGGTTCCGCGGGCCCGACATGAACCTGCGGCTGGTCAACAGCGCCTATGTGAAGGCAGTCGGTGCGACCGACGCCGAAACCGTGGTCGAGAAGCAGGTCGAACTGATCGAGCGGGTCGACGGGCTGACCGCCGCGCAGATCGCCAAACAGGCACGCGACAAGGACCTGCCGGTCGAACGCATCGTCCAGGCGACCGTTGGGACGCAGCGCCGCGCCCTGCGCGTCAGCGATCTGCCGCTCGGCCAGGAAGGGGTGGCCGGGTACGCCATCGATATCGAGGAGATGGAGGAGCAGGGCCGCGCGTTCCGCGCATTCCAGGAAGCGCAGCGCTCGATGCTCGACCAGTTGTCGATCGGGGTCGCCCAGTTCGACAGCGATCGGAAGCTGTCCTTCGCCAACCAGCCGTTCCAGCGCCTGTTTGCGCTGCCGCCCGGCAGCCTGATCGAACGCCCCAGCTTCGAGCGGATGCTCGACCTGGCGCGCGATGCCGGGCGCCTGCCCGAGGCGCGCGATTTCCCCGCCTGGCGGCAGGAGGTCGGCGAATGGTTCGCCCGCGACAAGGCGCAGGAAGAGGCATGGACCGTTGCGGGCGGCACTCACCTGCGGGTGGTGGCGCAACCGATGCCCGACGGCGGCCTGGTGATGATCGCAGAGGACCGGACCGAACCGCTCAAGCTTTCCGCCATGCGCGATACCCTTCTGCGCACCCGCGCGGCGACCTTCGACAGCCTGTTCGAATCGCTTGCCGTGTTCGCGCCCGACGGCCGCCTGCAACTGTGGAACCGGCGCTTCGGCGACATCTGGGAGCTCGACGACGATTTCCTCAACTCGCATCCGCGGGTCGAGGCCATTCTAGAGCGGATTGCCACGCGGCTCGCGCGGCCCGCCCAGCGCAAGGCCATCGGGGAGGTGCTGCGCGCCGCCACGCTCGACCGCCAGCAGCGCGGCGGGCAGGTCCAGCTGTCCGACGGGCGCACGCTGGAGTTCGCCGGCGTTCCCCTGCCTGACGGCAACGGGCTGCTGACCGTGCTCGACGTGACCGATTCCAAGAAGGCCGAAGACGTGCTGCGCGAACGCGCCAGCGCGCTGGAAGAGGCAGACGCGGTCAAGACCCGCTTCCTCGCCAACATGAGCTACGAATTTCGCACGCCGCTCACGTCGATCGGCGGGTTTGCAGAATTGCTGCACAGCGGCGTGGCGGGCGATCTCACCCCGCAGGCGCAGGACTACGTCGCGGCGATCATCGCGTCGGTCGAGCGGCTCTCGCAGCAGATCGAAAGCGTCCTCGACCTGACGCAGAGCGAAGCCGGATTGCTGCCGATCGCGACCGAGGAGGTCGACCTGATCTCGTTCGTCACCTCCGTGGTGCGCGAGCGCGAGGAGCCGATCGAAGCCAAGCACCTGACGCTCGACCTGCGCGGCGACAAGGGGGCGGGCTCGGTCCAGGCCGACAAGCGCCAGCTCGGCAGGGCCATCGGCAACATCCTCGATAACGCGATCGCCGCCGTGCCCGAAAAGGACGGGCGCATCCTGGTCGCGCTCTCGCGCCTGAAGCAGGGCGCGCGCATCGTCGTATCCGACAATGGCGCCGGGATGCGGCCCGGCGAGCTCGCCCGCGCGCTCGACGGCTATCGCATCGGGCCCGACGGCAAGCCCGAAGCGCGCCGCGGTGGCCTTGGCCTGCCGCTGGCCCGCCAGTTGATCGAGGCCCATGGCGGCCGGCTCGAACTGCAGAGCGAACCGGGCGGCGGGACCACCGCTACGATCCTGCTGCCGTGATCGTTGACCTGCCGGATCTCGCCGCAATGGACCCCTTCGGCGCGCGGATCGCGGCGCGCCTGCGGCCCGGTGATGTGGTCGAGCTGCACGGCGATCTCGGCACCGGCAAGACTACCCTGGCGCGGGCGGTCATCGCGGCGCTCGGTCACTCGGGGGAGGTGCCTTCGCCGACCTTCACCATCGTCGAGACCTACGATTCGCTCGTGCCGCCCCTGGTCCATGCCGATTTCTATCGGCTCGAGCGGCCTGCGGAGGCGATCGAACTCGGGCTCGACGATTATCGCGAGGGCGCCGCTCTCCTGGCCGAGTGGCCGGAAAAGGCAGGCGGGTTCGCCCATGAGGCGGGCTGCCTGCGGATCGCGCTGGAATTTGCGGAACACGGCCGCCGGGCGATTGTCGAAGGCGGTGCGGATTGGCTAGGGCGCATGCCATGAGCGCGAAGATGCCCGATGGGCTGGAAGACTTTCTGCAAGGCGCGGGCTGGGGTGGTTGCGCGGTCGAGCCGCTGGCCGGCGATGCCAGCTTCCGCCGCTATTTCCGCATTCGCGGCGTGGGCCGCAGCGCCATGCTGATGGATGCCCCGCCGCCGCACGAGGATCCCGTGCCGTTTCTCGAAGTTGGCGCCTGGCTGGCGCGCCAGGGCCACCGCGCGCCGGCGATCCATGCTGAGGACCGGACGCGCGGGCTGGTGCTGATCGAAGACTTCGGTGCCGACCGGATGCGCGACTGGCTGGATGCCAACGGCCATGCCGAGACAGAAACCTACGCCGAGGCGATCGATGCGTTGGTCCGGCTTCACGCCAGCCCGCCGGGGCCGTTTCCCCCCTACGACATGGCCGTCTACCAGCGCGAGGCCGCGCTCTTCGTCGAATGGTATTGCCCGGCGATGGGTCTGTCGGTGGACGAGGCAGGCTACCGCGCCGCCTGGGAAGCAGCGCTCATGCCGATGCTGCCGCGGCAGAATCCGGGCGTCACCGTGCTGCGCGACTATCATGCCGAAAACATCATGCTGCTGGAAGGCGGGGCGCAGGGGCTGATCGACTTCCAGGATGCGCTGGTCGGCCATCCCGCCTACGATCTGGTCAGCTTGCTGCAGGATGCGCGACGCGACGTTTCGCCCGAGCTCGAACGGAAGATGCTCGACCGCTACATCGCCGCGACCGGGGCGGGGCTGGAGTTCGAGGCGGACTACGCGCGGCTCGGCGCGCAGCGCAATGCCAAGATCGTCGGCATCTTCGTGCGGCTGTGCCGACGCGACGGCAAGCCGCACTACCTGGACTTCATCCCGCGTGTCTGGGAGGCCCTGGAGCGCGACCTGGCGCATCCGGCGCTCGCCCCGGTGCAAGACTGGTTCGCTGCAAACATCCCGCAACATTTGCGTGACAGCAGGGGCGGGGAGATCCCGTGAACCAGCTCGCTTCCGATACCGCCATGGTCCTGAGTGCGGGGCTCGGCAAGCGCATGCGGCCGTTGACGGCCAGCCAGCCCAAGCCGCTGGTCCGGGTCGCCGGCAAGGCGCTGATCGATCATGCGCTGGATCGTCTGGCCGAGGCGGGCGTGGCGAAGGCGGTGGTCAACGTGCATTACCTCGCCGACGCGCTCGAAGCCCATGTCCTCGGGCGGAAGATGCCCAAGGTCGCGGTGTCGGACGAGCGCGAACTGCTCCTCGAAACCGGTGGGGGGATGGTCAAGGCGCTGCCCCTGCTGCCCGACCCGTTCTTCGCCATCAACAGCGACAACATCTGGCTCGATGGCCCGCGCAACGCCTTCGCCGACCTGAGCGACGCGTGGGATGCGGACAAGATGGACGCTCTACTGCTGCTGGTGCCGCACCGCGGCGCGCACAACTTTCGCGGCAAGGGCGATTTCCACATGGCGGCGGACGGTCAGCTCGCGCGGCGCCGCTCCGGCAGGATCGCGCCCTTCATCTACACCGGTATCCAGCTCGTCGGCCACCGCCTGCTGCGCGAGGCGCCCGAGGGACCGTTCTCGACCAACATCCTGTGGACCCGCGCCATCGAGGAAGGGCGGCTCTATGGCTGCGCCTTTACCGGCCAGTGGTTCGAAGTCGGCAACCCGCAGTCCATCGCCCCGACCGAAGCCGCATTGAAGGATGCCTGAGGGCCCGCAGGTCTACTCCATCGCCGCGCACCGCGGCTTTGCCGATGCGCTCGCTGCAGGCCTTCTCGCGCGCTATCGCGACCCGGACGTCGGCCTCGCGCAGCTCACTCTCCTCCTGCCCAGTAGCCGCGCGGCGCGCACGGTGCAGGAGGCGTTCGTGCGGCTTTCGGGTACGGGCCTGCTGATGCCGCGCATGGCGGTGGTCGGCGATCTCGACCTCGACGAGACGCTGGGTGCATTGCTCGATCCGCTCGGCGCGGGATCGGCCATACCTCCCGCAGCGAACCCCACCCGGCGGCTTTTCCGCCTGGCGCAGTATGTCGGAGAGGAGTTCCGCGACAAGGACGGCAACGCCGTCAGCGGCGTGGCGCAACTGCGGCTGGCGCGGCAGGTAGCCACCGCGATCGACCGCCTGCTGGTGGAAAACATCGACCCTGAAACGCTGTGGCAGGAAAACGTGCTGCAGGTACTCGCGGATCAAGCGCTTCATTGGCAGGAAAACACCCGCCTGTTCGCGCGTGTACACGCCCGCTGGCGCAGCGAATTGCGGGAACGCGGCGAGATCGACACCGCCACCCGCCGCAACCGGCTGTTCGAACGCGCGGCGGATCGCTGGCGCAGCAATCCGCCGAGCACGCCCATCGTCGCCGCGGGGGTTACGAGCGCCGCGCCCGCGCTGGCGGCGCTGCTGCGCGTGGTGTCGGAACTGCCGGGCGGGGCGGTGATCCTGCCCGATCTCGACCTTTCGATGAGCGCCGCGGTGTGGGACGAACTGGGCCATGCCGGCGCTCCGGAAGCCGATCCACCGATGAGCCGGGGCGACGCGGTGACCCATCCGCAATATCACCTCAAGCTGCTGCTCAACCGCATGGGCGTGAACCGGGCCGAAGTGCAGCCGTGGCACCGCGCGGGGCTGGGCAAGGGTCCGCCGGAGCGCAGCCATGCCATTTCCAGCCTGTTCCTGCCGCCCGAGGCGAGCAAGAGCTGGGTCGACCTCCCGGCGGAGAAACGCCGCCTGGCCGGCGTGCGGATCGTCGAGGCGGCCAATCCGGAGGAAGAGGCCCAGGCCATCTCCCTGCTGGTGCGCCAGGCGGTTGCTGAGCCGGAGCGGCGCGTGGCCGTTGTCACGCCCGACCGGGGGCTGGCCCGCCGGGTCGTGCATCACCTGCGCCGGTGGAACATCGAGGCCGACGATTCCGCCGGCCGCCCGCTCTCGCAGACGCCGCCCGGGCGGCTGATGCTGCAACTGGCCGACGTGGCTGCCGACGGAGCCTCGCCGGTCTCGCTGATGGCCCTGCTCGAAAACCCGCTCGTGCGGCAGGGCGACGACCGCGGCGGCTGGCTCGACGCGGCGCGCCGGTTCGAACTGGCGCTGCGCGGCCCCCGCCCCGCGCCGGGGTTGGCGCCGCTCGGCGCGATCGCCGCCAGGGCAGGCGTCGGCTTGTGGTGGGCCGAGGTCGAGGCCATCGTCGCGCCGATCCTGGGCGAGGGCGCGAGCCCGCTCGACGCCATGCTCGATCGCCTTGCCGCAGCCGGCGAGGCCCTGGCAGGCGAGAACCTGTGGGCGCGCGAGGACGGACGGGCTCTCTCCGCGCTGGTGGAGGACCTGCGCGTCCATGCCGGCGAGGCGGGCTTCGCGATGCTGCCCGCCGAACTGCCATCGGCGCTGCGCGAATGGATGGAGCAAGTGTCCGTCCGGCCGCCGTACGGGGGCCACCCGCGGGTCGCCATTTACGGGTTGCTGGAGGCGCGCATGACGCGGGCGGACCTGGTGATCTGCGCCGGTCTCAACGAGGGGACCTGGCCGGCCACGCCGTCGCTCGACCCCCTGTTAGCTCCGCCGGTCTTGCGCGCGCTTGGCGTGCCGGGCAGCGATTTCCGCATCGGCCTTGCCGCCCACGACCTGGCCGGCATGCTCGGCGCACCCGAGGTGGTCCTGACCCGCGCCGAGCGCGAGGCGGACGGGCCGGCGATCGCCAGCCGGTTCCTCCTGCGCGTCATGGCCCTGCTGGGACGGCGGATGACCGGCGAGGCGCGCGACGGGCAAACCCTGGACCTCGCCCGGGCGATCGACGACGTTCCCGCCACTAGCGCCTATCCCCGGCCGCAACCGCGCCCCGATCCCGTGCAGCGGCTGGTGCGCGTCAGCGTCACCGGTCTCGACCGGCTGAGGTCGGACCCTTACGAGTTCTACGCGCGCGAGATCCTGCAACTGGGCGAGCTCGACCCGCTCGACGCCGAGCCGACCCCGGCCTGGCGCGGCACCGCGGCGCACAAGGTGCTGCAGACCTGGCACGAGACCCGCCGGCCCATGGCCCAGATCGTCGACGAGGTCTTGGCCGAGATGAACCATCATCCGCTGACCCGCGCCCTGTGGCAGCCGCGCCTGATGCGCGCGCTCGAATGGGTGGCGGCGCAGGTCGAAGCGGACCCGGATCGGACGCCCGAGCTTTTCGAGCGCAAGGGCACGTGGACCTATCGCGGCGTCAAGATCACCGGCAAGGCCGACCGCATCGACCGCCTGCCCGCCGGCGGGCTTGCCGTGGTGGATTACAAGACCGGCCAGCCGCCCAGCGGCAAGCGGGTGGAACAGGGCTTCGCGCTGCAACTGGGCACGATGGGCCTGATGGTGGCGGCCGGTGCCTTCGAGGGTCTCGCCGGCGAGCCGCAGGTGTTCGAGTACTGGTCGCTCGCCAAGTCGTCCAAGAGCGACACCGGCTTCGGCTTCGTCGCCACGCCGGTCCTCACCGGGGCCAAGCGCTCCGGCATCCCGGCCGAGGAGTTCCTGCCGCGGGCCAAGGAATATCTCGACGATGCGCTCGACAAGTGGATCCTGGGCAGTGAGCCGTTCACCGCGCGGCTAAACCCCAACATCGGCTCGTTCGCGACCTACGACCAGCTCATGCGGCTCGACGAGTGGCAGGGCCGCGAGGATGGCGAGGGCGCGGCGGCATGAGCGGGAAGGTCTATCCCCTGCGCGACCAGCAACGCGACGCCGTCGAGCCGCGCGACAGCGTGTGGCTTTCGGCCAGCGCCGGGACCGGCAAAACGCAGGTCCTGTCCGCGCGTGTGCTGCGCCTGCTTCTGACCGAAGGCGTGTCGCCGTCGCAGATACTGTGCCTGACGTTTACCAAGGCCGGCGCCGCCGAGATGGCCGCCCGGGTCAACGAAGTCCTGGCGGACTGGGTGCGGATGCCGGCGACCGACCTGGCGACCGACCTCGCTTCGATCGGCGCGCGGCCCACCCCCGAGACGCAGGCCAGGGCGCGCTCGCTCTTCGCGCAGGTGCTCGACTGCCCGGGCGGGGGCTTGCGGATCGACACGATCCACGCGTTCTCGCAGTGGCTGCTGGGCGCATTCCCGGAAGAGGCCGGGCTGGTCCCCGGCACGCGCCCGATGGAGGACCGCGACAAGGACCTGCTGGCCTACCAGGTCCTGGCCGATCTGCTCGTTACTTGGGAGGACCAGGGCGACACCGCCATGCTCGGTGCCATGGCCACGCTTTCGCTGCGGATGGGGGAGGACAAGGCGCGCGGGTGGCTGATGCGCTGCGCCGAGGCGCGCGAGGCGTGGTTCGGCCCGTCCGGGTGGCAGGAGCCGCTCGACGAGCGCGTGCGCCGGCTGCTCGGCCTGCCGAGCGATGCCGGGCCGGCGCTGCTCCATGCGCTGTGCGAGGATGCGCGCTTCGATTGCGCTGCGCTGGAGCGCTGCCTCGCCGTCAACCGGAACTGGAGCGCGGAAACCGGGCAGAAGAACGCCCAGCGCATCGCCGCCTGGCTCGGCGCCGCGCCCGAGGCGCGGGCAGAGTTGATCGAGGACCTGTTCGACGTCTTCCACACCAAGGCGGGCCTGCCGCGCGCCTCGAAATCGCAGGACAAGCTCGACCCGCGCTATCCCGACCACGTGGCGGGCGCGGCCGCCGGCATCCTGGCGGTGCTCGATTGCAAGAAGTTGCTCGCACTGGCCGACATTCTGGTCCCGGCACTGACCGTCGGCCGCCGCTTCGCGTTGGCGTGGGACGAGGCCAAGACGCGTGAGGGATTGATCGATTTCGACGACCAAATCCGCCAGGCGGCCGCGCTCCTTTCGCGCTCCGACCTCGCCGACTGGATCCGCTACAAGCTCGACCGGCAGTTCGACCACATCTTGATCGACGAAGCGCAGGACACCAACGCCGCGCAGTGGTCGATCATCGACGCGCTGACGGGCGACTTCTTCTCCGGGGAGGGCCAGCGGGCCGACCACCTGCGGACCATCTTCGTGGTGGGCGACTACAAGCAGGCGATCTTCCGCTTCCAGGGCACCAGCCCGGAAAACTTCGAGGCCGCGCGTCGGCGCTATGCCCGGATCATGGCCGAACTGGCGGCGAACGACCCTGCCTCGCGCGAATTGCAGGGGTTGGGGCTGGGGCGCAGCTATCGCACGGCGCAGCCGGTGCTCGACTTCGTCGACGCAGCGATCGGGGCGATCGGGCACGAGGCGTTCGGCCTGGCCGACGAGCCCGAGCGGCACATCGGCGAGGAGCGGCCCGGACTGGTCACGCTGTGGCGGCCGGTCAAGGGTACCGAGGACGACGAGGAAGAGCGCGACGAGGAAGCGCCCGACACCTGGCTGCCCGGCCCCGAACGGGCGATGGCGGACAGGATCGCACAGCAGGTGCGAGACTGGCTGCGGCCGGACGGCGAGGGCGCCGGCTTCCCGCTGGTCAAGGGCGAGAAGCGCCACGCCGGGCCGGGCGACATCATGGTCCTGGTGCGCAAGCGGCGCGATCTTGCCGGCCTGATCGTGGCGCGACTGCATGCTGCGGGCGTCCCGGTGGCGGGGGTCGACCGGCTGCGCCTGGGTGCTCCGCTGGCGGTGAAGGACCTGATGGCGGCGCTGCGCTTCGCCGCGCAACCGCTCGACGACCTGAGCCTCGCCAACCTGCTGGTTAGCCCGCTGGGGGGCTGGTCGCAGCAGGACCTGCTTGAATTCGGCTATCGCGGTTTCGGCGTCCCGCTGTGGGATCACCTGCGCGCTTCGCGCGAACCGCGTGTCGCGCAAACGGTGGAGCGGCTGCTCGACCTGCTGCGCCGGGCCGACTTCGAGCCGCCGATGGCGCTGCTCCACTGGATCCTCGTCGGGCCGTGGCAGGGGCGCAAGGCGCTTGTCTCGCGGCTTGGGCGCGAGGCGAACGATCCGATCGACGAATTGCTCAACGCAGCCCACTCCTATGCCTCGGCGCACACGCCGAGCCTGCAGGGCTTCGTCCATTGGTTCGACGCGGGCGACGGGGACATCAAGCGCGAGGCCGGGGCGAGCGAGGGGTTGGTGCGGGTCATGACGGTGCACGGCAGCAAGGGGCTGCAGGCGCCGATCGTGATCCTGGCCGATGCGACCGGCGATCCGGACAGTTCGCCGCCGCGCGGACTGGCTTTGGAGGAGGACATTCCGGGCGGGGGCGGGCTCACTTTGCCGTTGCCCGATCTCGCCGGCGCCGAACGGGTGGGCCGGATCGCGGCCGCCGAAGAGGCGGCGCGGCTGGCCGAGCGGCAGGAGCACTGGCGGCTGCTTTACGTGGCGATGACCCGCGCAGAGGAAGCGCTTTTCGTTGGCGGCGCCTTGCTGGGGCGCGAGGACGAGCCCAAGCCGGATTCGTGGTTCGCCCGCCTGGCCCAGACGATGGACGCCCTGCCGGTCGAGGATCCGATCTGGGGCTGGCGCCTGGAGCATGGAGAGCGCGCACCGCCCATGCCGCGCGCGGCCCAGACGCCCTCGGGCGAGCGGATGGAGCTTCCCGCTTGGGTCACCACGGCGATCGGCCCCGAGCCGCGCCCGCCACGCCCACTGGCGCCGAGCGGGGCAGGGCAGGACGAGGGAGCCGATCCGCCGTTTCCGCCCGGCGGCGATGCCTTTGCCGCAAGGCGCGGCGTTCTCATCCACCGCCTGCTCGAACGGCTGCCCGACATTGCGCCCGGTGATCGCCGAAGCGTTGCCGCCGGATGGCTCGCGCGGCAGGCGAGCGAGGTGACGCAGGACGAGCGGGACGACATGCTCGCCGCCGCGCTTGCGGTCATAGAGGCGCCCGGCTGGGCGGATATCTTTTCGCCCGATGCGCTGGCCGAAGTGCCGCTGGCCGCAGTGGTCGGCGGGCAAGTCGTGGCGGGGACGGCGGATCGGCTGCTGGTGCGGCCCGACCGCGTGCTCGTGGTCGACTTCAAGACCGCGCGCCGCCCGCCCTCCGGGCTTGCCGACATGCCGCGCACGACGCTGCGCCAGATGGGCGCTTATGCCGCCGCGCTGGAGGCGATCTATCCCGGCCGCCGGATCGAGGCGGCGGTGCTTTACACCCAGGTTCCGCGGCTGATCGCGATCCCGCCCGAGGTGCTGGCCGAGCACAAGGCGGCATTATCCCCAGCGCAGGAAAGCTTTCCTGCCTGAGCCGTTGCAACGCGGTGGGTGCCGCCTAGATAAATGGCAACAGACAAGGAGTTCCCCATGGCCACCAAGACCGTCACCGACGCCAGTTTCCAGGCCGACGTTCTCGAATCCGGCACCCCGGTGCTGGTCGATTTCTGGGCAGACTGGTGCGGGCCGTGCAAGATGATCGCCCCCGCGCTCGAGGAAATCAGCGACGAGCTGGCCGGCAAGGTGACCATCGCCAAGATGGACATCATGGAGAACCCCGATATCCCCGGCCAGATCGGCGTCCAGTCGATCCCGCTGATGGTGCTGTTCAAGGACGGCAAGCCGGTCGCCAAGCGCCTCGGCGCGGCGCCCAAGAGCGCGCTCAAGGGCTGGCTCGAAGGCGAACTGGGCTAATCTCCGGAAGGCAGGGCGGCTAGCCGCCCGGACGATAGCCCGACCGGTCGAGCAGCTCGACGAACGCATCCCACTGGCGCGGGCTGGCGGCGGCGATCATTCCCTTGCGCGCGCTGTCCACCCGGTAGGGCGATCCGTCTTGCCGGGCGCACCGCCCGCCTGCCTCGTTAAGAAGCAGGCACCCGGCCGCGTGGTCCCAGGCCAGCGTGCGTTCGTAGATCGCCAGATCGTGCGGGCCGAACGCCACCATGGGATACTCCTCGGCAGCGCAGCCCGGTGCCTGGCCCGGCCGATAGTTCGGCGCGACTTCGCGCTCGAACAGTGCGCGCTGTTCGGGCGTCATGAACCTGGTCATCGCCGACAGCACGGGAGGGGTGGAGCCGCTCTCCGTTGCGCTTACCTGCTCCTCGCCGACAAAGGCGCCTTCGCCGCGCCGGGCACGGCACAACCGGTCGCGGCGCGGATCGTAAATCCACCCTGCGATCGCCTCTCCCGCATCGGCTAGCGCGATCATGACCGCGAAGTGGCCGTCGCCCCGCGCGAAATTGCTTGTCCCGTCGATGGGGTCGATGATCCAGCAGGCTTCACCCAGCGCATCGAGCACGGTGGGATCGGCATGGGCCGCCTCTTCGCCGACGATCCTGACGCCCGGCGCCAGCCTGGTGAGAGCTTCGGCCAGGAAAGCCTCCACTTCCCGGTCGACCACGGTCACCAGATCGTCCTGCGCCTTCGCCTCGATCTCGCCGGCCGCGAGGTTGCGCCAGCGCGGCATGATCGCCCGTTCCGAAACGAACCGCAGCAGCCCGAGGATTTCCTCGTCCAGTGCGCTCAAGAGCGATAGTCCGCGTTGATCGCGATGTAGCCGTGCGTCAGGTCGCAGGTCCACACGGTGGCGCGGCCCTCGCCAAGGCCGAGGTCGACGTCGATGCGGATCTCCTTGCCGCGCAGATGGGCGGCGACCGGCGCCTCGTCGTAATCGGCCAGCGGCAATCCCTCGCGGGCTGCCCAGACGCCGCCGAAGCCGATCGACAGCTTGTCGCGGTCGGCGGGCTCACCCGCCTTGCCAACAGCCATGACCACGCGGCCCCAGTTGGCGTCTTCCCCGGCGATGGCCGTCTTGACCAGCGGCGAGTTGGCAATCGCGAGCCCGACCTTGCGCGCGCTTTCGTCCGACACGGCGCCCTCGACGTGGATCTCGATGAACTTCTGCGCGCCCTCACCGTCGCGCACGACCAGATGGGCGAGCTGGCGGCACACGTCGTGAACGGCCTCGGCAAAGGCGTCGGCCCCGTCATCCTCGAACGAGGCGAGCGGCACGTTGCCGGCCCTGCCGGTGGCGAAGGCGAGCACGGTGTCGCTGGTCGAGGTGTCGCTGTCGACGGTGATGCAGCTGAAGGTCGACTCGTTCGCGGCGGACAGGCACTGCTGCAGGAACACCGGATCGACGGCCGCATCTGTGAAGATGTAGCCGAGCATCGTCGCCATGTCGGGTGCGATCATCCCGCTGCCCTTGATGATCGCACACAGGGTGACAGTTGTGCCGCCGACGAGCGCGGTCGCCATCGCGCCCTTGGGGAAGGTGTCGGTGGTGGCGATCGTCGCTGCGGCATCTTCCCACGAGCAGGGCTCGGCCGTCAGCGCCGCCTCGACCCCGGCACGGGCCTTGTCCTGCGGCAGGGGCACACCAATGACGCCGGTCGAGGAAACGAAAACCTCGCTCGGTTCGCACCCGAGATGGCCGGCGACTTGCGCCATGATCGCCTCGACCGCGTCGCGCCCGCGATAGCCGGTGAAGGCGTTGGAATTGCCCGCGTTGACGACCAGGGCGCGGGCCTTGCCCAGGCGTGCCTGCTCGCGCCCCAGTTCGACTTCGCTCGAACAGCACACGTTGCGGGTGAACACGCCGGCGACCGCCGTTCCTTCAACCAGTTCGGCGAAGGTCAGGTCGCAGCGACCCCAGTTCTTGTACCCGGCGCGCGCGACGCGCAGCGTGACGCCCGCGATGGGCGGCATGGCCGGGAAGGGCAGGGCGAGTGGCGAGCGTTCGAGGTCCATCGCCGGGGCGATAAGCCGGAGAAAACGAGCGTCAAGCTCCGCCGGGCATGCAATCCGAATAGACGTGCTGCAGTTGCGGGCCGCGGTGACCGTGGCCGGGTGGAGAGGCTGGGCGGGGCGGGGGCGCTGGAGCCGCCGCGGCAGCCGGATGGCCGGGGCCGGGAAGCGGGATCGCCGTCATGCCGGCGCGATGCCCGGCACGGCTGCGCGCTGCTTGTCCTTGTGCCGCAAGCGCCTCGCTTCGAACAGCGCGGCGAGTATGGCGCCCAGGGCAATGGCCAGAACCGGCGCGACGATGCGGCCGACCGACGGATCGAAGTGAAGCTGCACGATCTGCAGGATCGGCAGATGGATCGCGTAGAGTGGGTACGACAACAGGCCCAGCCGCCGCAGCCACGGTTCGGCCGATGTGCTGGCCGGGGCGCGAATTGCCAGGATCAGCCACAGCGGGAAGGCAATGATCGCGATCAGAATGTCGCCCGCCGCGTGGCCAAGCGGCGCGTAGGGCAGGGCGGCGATGACCGCCACCGGCAGCGCCAGAGCCGCCGGCCAAGGCAAATCCGGCCACCGTAACGCAATCGCCCCCGCATGCCACCGGGCAACGAGCAGTCCCGCGCCATATCCGAACATCACCCGCGCCACGCCGGGCAGAAATTGCGGTCCGT
This sequence comes from Tsuneonella sp. HG222, assembly GCF_053819185.1. Lineage (NCBI taxonomy): Bacteria > Pseudomonadati > Pseudomonadota > Alphaproteobacteria > Sphingomonadales > Erythrobacteraceae > Tsuneonella > Tsuneonella sp. HG222. The sequence continues at coordinate 1,215,848 of NZ_JBSOQZ010000001.1, forward strand.
TCATCCCGAACTCGTTGGAGCCGTGGCGCAGAATGCAGATGGCCAGGATCACGCCGGTAATCCCCACGGCGAGCGCGAGCCATGCCGTCCGCAACTTCGCAAGAACGACGGCATGAAGCAGGTTTGCCACCAGTTCGAGTACCAGCGACCACTGCGGACCGTTCAGCGGGAACAGGGTTCTCGGCAACCACAGCGCGGGAATGAGCAACAGCGAAAGCGGCAGCCAGCGGAGCCCTTCCGCGAAGCGCCCGGCCGTCGCGAACAGCAACAGGCCCAGCAGCGAACCGGCGGCGACCATCGGCCACAGCCTGGCGACGCGCATCCGCATGAACGCCGCCGGTGTCAGCCCGCTGCGCAGTTTGCTGTCGAACGCCTTGGCAAGGACGAAGCCGCTGAGCACGAAGAACAGATCGACAAACAGGTAAGCCCGCTGCATCAGCGGGCCGGCAAGACCGAACAGCCAGGCGTGATAGGACATGACGTAGAGCGCGGCGAGCCCACGCATACCGTCGAGTAGCGGCAGACGGGCTGGTCCTTGGCGGTCTGTGGCGTCCGTCATCCCCGGGGCTTAGCCAATCGTGGTTACGAACGGCTTAAGCCGGCAAATCCGCCGACTATCGCATTGCGGCGATGGACTTTCGGCCGGGAATCACTATTATCCTGCCATCATGCTGCGCAAGCTGATCGCACTTCTCGCCCTGTTGACGGGCCTCGCCGCACTCGGTGTGCCGGCTCAGGCGCGTGCCGGGGAAGTGCCCGTGGGCGTCACCGCCGCGTTCGACGTGTCGTCCAAGTGCGACATGGACCGGCGCATTGCCGAAGCGCAGCGCAAGCGGCCGATGGCGCAGGGCAAGACCCAGCGCACGCCGTGCCCCAAGCCGACCCCGCTGGTCGTTTTCCCGCCGATCATGTTCGGTGCGGACCTCGCGCTGGAATAGCGCCGCAGCATTCCAATCTGCTGTAATTCCCGCCGCGCGTGCTTGCGCGGTGTCCCTTTTTCCAAATCATTTCGGGAACAACGCCCATGTTCGGCGCAATCGCCAAGGCCGTGTTCGGCTCATCCAACGACCGTTACGTAAAGTCGCTCGACCCCATCATCGCCATGGTCAACGCGCTCGAGCCGCAGATCCAGGCGCTGTCCGATGCGGAGCTGGCGGCCCAGACGCAGAAGTTCCGCGACCAGATCGCCGGCGGCAAGACGCTTGACGACATCCTGCCCGAAGCCTTCGCCACGGTGCGCGAAGCATCGGTCCGGGTGCTGGGCATGCGCCACTTCGACGTGCAGCTCGTCGGCGGCATCGTGCTCCACCGCGGTGAGATCGCCGAGATGCGGACCGGCGAGGGCAAGACCCTGGTCGCAACGCTGGCGACCTATCTCAACGCGATCGAGGGCAAGGGCGTCCACGTCGTTACGGTCAACGACTACCTCGCCCGGCGCGACGCCGAATGGATGGGGCAGATCTACCGGTACCTCGGCCTGACGGTCGGCGTCATCGTGCCCAACCTTTCGGAGCACGAGCGGCGCGACGCCTACCTGTCCGACATCACCTACGGCACGAACAACGAGTTCGGCTTCGATTACCTGCGCGACAACATGAAGCACGAACGCAGCCAGCAGGTGCACCGGCCGTTCAACTTCGCGATCGTCGACGAGGTCGATTCCATCCTGGTCGACGAGGCGCGCACGCCGCTGATCATCTCGGGCCCGACCGACGACAAGAGCGAGCTCTATCTGCAGCTCGACGCCATCGTGAAGACCTTCGAAAGCGAATACTACGAGGTCGACGAGAAGGCGCGCAGCGTCAGCCTGACCGAGGAGGGGAGCGAAGAGATCGAGCGGCGCGTGGCGGCCGCCGGGCTGCTCGTCACCGACAACCTCTACGATGTGGAAAACACCCTGGTCGTGCATCACCTCGACCAGGCGCTCCGGGCCAACATCATCCAGAAGCGCGACATCGATTACATCGTCAAGGAAGGCAAGATCGTCATCATCGACGAGTTTACCGGCCGCATGATGGACGGACGGCGCTGGTCGAACGGCCTGCACCAGGCGGTCGAGGCCAAGGAAGGCGTCAAGATCGAGCCCGAGAACCAGACGATGGCTTCGATCACCTTCCAGAACTACTTCCGGATGTATCCCAAGCTCGGCGGCATGACCGGTACCGCGGCCACCGAAGCGGCGGAATTCTGGGACATCTACAAGCTCAACGTCGTCGAAATCCCGACCAACGTCCCCGTCCAGCGCATCGACGAGGACGACGAGTTCTACAAGAACACGCTCGACAAGTTCCAGGCCATCGCCAAGGCGATCCGCGAAAAGCAGGACACCGGCCAGCCGGTGCTTGTCGGCACGGTGTCGATCGAGAAGTCGGAACTGCTCTCCAGCTTCCTCGACAAGGAAGGCGTCAAGCACGAGGTGCTGAACGCCCGCTTCCACGAACAGGAGGCACACATCGTCGCCCAGGCCGGCCGGCTCAAGGCGGTTACCGTCTCGACCAACATGGCCGGGCGCGGGACCGACATCCAGCTCGGCGGCAACGTCGAATACCGGATCGAGGACGAGCTGAAGGACCTCGCCAAGGACGACCCCAAGCGCGCGCTCGAGATCGACCGCATCAAGGCCGAGGTCGCCGCGGAGAGGGCCAAGGTGCTCGAAGCCGGCGGGCTGTTCGTGCTCGGTACCGAGCGCCACGAGAGCCGCCGCATCGACAACCAGTTGCGCGGCCGCTCGGGCCGCCAGGGCGACCCGGGCCTGAGCAGGTTCTACCTGTGCCTCGAGGATGACCTGTTGCGCATCTTCGGGCCCGACACCCTGTTCTCCAAGATGATGAACTCCAACCTCGCGGACGGTGAGGCCATCGGCAGCAAGTGGCTCTCGAAGGCCATCGAGACGGCGCAGAAGAAGGTCGAGGCGCGCAACTACGAAGTCCGCAAGCAGGTCGTCGAATACGACAACGTGATGAACGACCAGCGCAAGGTGGTCTACGAACAGCGCGCCGAGATCATGGACAGCGAGACCGTGGACGATGTGGTGGTCGACATGCGGCACGACGCGATCAACGCGATCGTCGGCACGGCCTGCCCGCCGGATTCCTATCCCGAGCAGTGGGACGTCGCCTCGCTGAAGGCGAAGATCGCCGACATGACCGGCATGGATTTCCCCATCGAAGACTGGCTGCACGAAGATTCGGTCGAACCCGAGATGATCGAGGAGCGGATCCGCGAGGCGGCCGACGCGGCGATGGAGCGCAAGATCGCGGAAAGCGATCCCACGGTCTGGCGGCAGGTCGAAAAGCAGGTTCTGCTCGACCGGCTCGACCATCACTGGAAGGAGCACCTCGCCACGCTCGATGCCTTGCGCCAGGTGGTGTTCCTGCGCGCCTATGCGCAGAAGCAGCCGATCAACGAATACAAGCAGGAAGCGTTCGGCCTGTTCGAATCGATGCTCGAGGTGATCCGCGAGGATGTGACCAAGATCCTGCTCACCAGCGTGCTGCGGATGGCCCCGCCGCCGCCGGCGCTGCCCGACCTGCCCGACTTCCTGACCGGCCACATCGATCCCCTGACCGGGCTCGACGACAGCCGCGACGGCGACGGCTCTGCTCTCAACCCGGCGTTCTTCGGATCGCTTGCCGGGAGCCCGATGGCGGCCGCCGGTCCGGGCGGATCGTCCGACAATCCCTATGCCGGGCAGGAAATCAGCCGCAATGCGCTGTGCCCGTGCGGTTCGGGCAACAAGTACAAGCACTGCCACGGCGCGATGGCCTGATCGAGGCCGGACTTCCTCCCTTGCCGCGACCGTAACGGGTGTTACAGTCGCGGCGGGAAGGGAGGCGCCGGTGCGGATCACGAGGCTCGATTTGCCGAAGTGCGGGGTCGGCGAGGGGCCCGTCTGGGACGTCGCCGAACAAGCCTGCTACTACGTCGACATAACAGGCAGGGCGGTCCATCGCTGGGATCCCGCAACCGACGCGCATCGTCGCTGGGACCTGCCCGACATCGTCGGCTCGATGGCGCTGCGCCGCGGCGGCGGGGCCATCGTCGCCCTGGGGACCGGCGTGTTCACGCTCGATTTCGCAAGCGGCGCGCTCGAACCCCATGTGCTGCTCGATCCGCCCGATCCCGAGGTGCAATTGGCCGACGGAAAGGTCGACCGGCGCGGGCGCTTCGTCTTCGGCACCAGCCACCGCGCGATGCAGGAGCCGCGCGGCGGCGTCTACTCGCTGGAAGCGGGCGTGCTGCGCAAGATCGACGGCGACGTGTTCCTCGGCAACGGCCCGTGCTGGTCGCCCGACGACCGAACCTTCTATCACGCCGACAGCCTGCGCCACACGATCTATGCCTACGACTATGCGATAGAGACCGGCGATATCTCTGCCCGCCGGCCGCTGATCGATGTCAGCCGGTGGGGGCCCATCCCAGATGGCGCCACCGTCGACGCCGACGGCAACATCTGGTCGGCGATCTGCGAGGGCGGGGTGATCCTGTGCATCTCCCCGGCGGGCGAGGTCCTGCGCGAGATCCCGTTCCCGACCCGCATCCCCGCCAGCGTGATGTTTTTCGGGCCCGAACTGGACCGGCTGTTCGTCCCCACCATCGACCCCAGCTTCATCCCGGGGCGCACCGCCGGGCCCGACGACGGGGCGATCTTCGTCATCGACGGTCTGGGCGTGAAGGGGCTGCCGGAGCCGCGCTACGATGGCTGAAGCGCCTGCCGGGCAGATCGACTACCGGCGGATGATGCCGCTGATGTTCGCGGTGTTCGTCAACATCGCCGGGTTCAGCCTGATCCTGCCGCTGCTGCCGTTCTACGGCCAGCTGTTCGGTGCCGGGCCGTTCGAGGTGGCGCTGCTGTTCGCCGCCTACAGCTTCGGCAACGTGCTGGGCGAGATATTCTGGGGCCGCCAGTCTGACCGCCACGGGCGGCGCGCGGTAATGATCTGGACCACGGCGGGCGCGGCGCTGACCTATGTCGCCTTCGCCTATGCGCCCACCCTCTGGCTCGCCATCGGCATCCGCGTGGTCAACGGCTTTTTCGGTGGAACCCTCAGCGTGGCGCAAGGTTTCCTGGCCGATGCCTCGCCCCCGGAAAAGCGCGCCAAGGCGATGGGCCTGTTCGGTTCGAGCTTTTCGGTCGGCTTCGCCTTCGGACCGGCGATCGGCGGTCTGCTGGCCGGGCAGGGCGAAACGCTGGCCGATTTCCGCACCCCTATCCTGGCTGCCGCCGTGCTGTGCGCCGTGACCTGCCTATGGTCGTCTGTCGTGCTTAAGAACGCGCGCGAGCCGCTGGGCAGGGCCGCGCCGCTGCCGCGGTACAGCGAAGGCTATGCCTACGTGACGACCCACCCCGTGCTGTTCCGGCTGTTCGTCATCAGCTTCTTCGGCATCGCCGCGTTCGCGAGCATGGAGGCGGTCTACGGCCTGTGGAGCGAAGCCAACTTCGGCTGGACCGCGCGCGACCTGGGCCTGGCGTTCATCGCCATCGGCATGGGCGGCCTGGTGATCCAGCTCTTCTTCCTGCAGCCGCTGGTGACGCGTTTCGGCGAGGGACGGATCATCGCGCTGGGCCTGGCGACCCTCGCCGCCTCGATGCTGCTGCAGCCGATCATGCGGCAGGAATACGTCGCGGTCGCGCTGATGGGCGTCCTGATGATGGGCCATTCGCTGGCCTTCCCCACCGCCGGGGCGCTCACCAGCCGCACGGTCCCGCCTGAGAGGCAGGGCTCGGTCATGGGCCTGCTGATGGCGAGCAACGCCTTCGGCCGCATCGTCGCCCCGCCGACCTTCGGGCTGATCTACGAGGCCGGCCACGACCTGCCTTGGTATGCCGGCGCGGTCATGATCGCGCTGATCGTGCCGCTTGCCCTGCAACTTGCGGCGCGCGAACGGGCCGCCTTGCCGTAACGCGAAAACCCGGTAGGCTCTCGGAAACACCAACAGGGAGAGAGATATGCGCCGGTTCGCCCTCATCGCCACCGCCGCCGTGGCGCTCGCCACAGCAGGCTGCACGACGACCATGGCCGCCGGCCCCGACGCCGCGGAGGCGATCGCGATCGCCGTGGCGGACCCCCTGCGTCCGGCAGCCGACAGGGCGCGCGATGGATTGCGCAAGCCGGCCGAGATCATCGCTTTTGCTGGCGTGAGACCGGGCATGCACATCATCGAATACGCGCCCGGCGGGGGCTACTACACGCGCCTGCTGTCGCGAACCGTCGGGCCGGAGGGCAAGGTCTACGCCCTGGTCCCGGCAGCGTTCGCCCAGCGCGAGGGCGCGCTCGACGGGTTGAAGGCGATTGCCGAACAGTACGGCAACGTCGAGGTCGTGCCGGTCGATTTCGCCAACTTCCTGCTGCCCGAACTGGCCGATCTGGCGTGGACGACCGAGAACTACCACGACTTCGTCAACGGCGGTTCGATTGCGGCGATCAACGAGCAGACCGCGAAGGCGCTCAAGCCCGGCGGCATCTTCTTCGTGGAGGATCACGATGCGCCCGGCACCGGTGCGGGGGCCACGCGCACGCTGCACCGCATCGACGGCGAGGAAGTCGTCCGCCAGGTCACGGCGGCCGGGTTTGCGCTCGATGCACGCAGCAACCTGCTCGACAACCCCAACGACCCGCACACCGCCAATCCGCGCGAGGTCCAGCCCACGAGCGACAAGTTCGCCCTGCGGTTCCGCAAGGCGGGCTAAAAGCCGCACGAGAAGCCCGGCTTCAAAAAGGAGAGCCTCCCAGCCGGTTCGGCGGGGAGGCTCTCTTTTTTTTCTGTTTCAATCGCTCGAGAGCCTGGCTCCGGGCGAAGAAACCACTCTCGTGATCGGTCGATCAGACGACGGCGAAGTCAGTCGCCTGCAACGTGAGGTTCGGCTGCAGCGTTGCGAACTGAACCGCCGCGCCGCTTCCGCTGCCGTCGGCATCGAAGAAGAGCCCGCCGGTGGCCGAGTTGTAGAACAGCTTCTGATCGGCCGTGGTCGCCGAGGTGCCGCTACCGTACGCCCCGCTTGCCAAAGACCCGGGGGTCAGGCCGGTGAAGATCGCATCGTCGAGCATGATGCGATCGGTGCCCGACACGAAGTCCGTGATGGTATCCACGTTGCCGCCGCCGAGAGCGGTGTCGAACATGAAGTGGTCGGCACCCGCGCCCCCGGTGAGGGAGTCGGCCCCGCCCCGGCCATTGAGCACGTTGGCTCCGCCATCGCCGGTCAGCACGTCGGCAAAGGCAGTGCCGGTCACGTTCTCGATGCTGGAGAACGTGTCACCGTTTGCCGCTCCGCCAGTGGCTACTCCGGTGTTCAGGTTCACCGTCACGGCGCCCTGATTGTCCTCGTAGCTTGCGGTATCGTTGCCGGCCGCGCCGACGAGCACGTCCGCACCGAGTCCACCGATCAGCACATCGTCTCCGGCTCCGCCGTCGAGCCGGTTGGCGCCATTGTCACCGATCAGCGTGTCGCGGAATGCCGTTCCGGTGACGTTTTCGATCGAGACATAGGCGTCGCCCTGGGCTGCATTGCCCGAACCCGCGGCAGCGAGAAGATTGACGAACACGGCGCCCTGGTTGTCCTCGTAGCTCGCCGTGTCGATGCCTGCCCCGCCGACGAGAGTGTCGGCGCCGAGGCCACCGATCAGAACGTCGTCCCCGGCATTGCCGTCGAGCCGGTTCGCCCCGTTGGAGCCGATGAGGACGTCACCCATCACGGAACCAAGCAGGTTCTCGATGTCGGACAGCGTATCGCCCTGGGCGGCGTTGCCGAAGCCCTGCCCGGTCGAGAGATTCACGAACACCGAGCCCGCGGTGTCGTCGTAGGTCGCGGTGTCGATGCCCGCGCCGCCGGACAGCACGTCGGCGCCGGCGCCGCCGTTCAGCGTGTCGTCGCCATCGCCGCCGGCCAGCGCGTCGATCCCGCCGCCGCCAAGGAACTGGTCATTGCCGCCCATGCCGCTCAGCGTGTCGTTGCCGGCACCGCCGACGAGGAAGTCGACCGCACTGCCGCCGGTAATGGTGTCATCCCCGGCGCCGCCATTGAAGTAATACGGCCGGGTGGCCGCAATGGCCGTCAGCGTGTCGGCGCCCGAGGTGCCCAGGGTGACGATCTCGAAGAAGTTGCCCCGTTGGACGCCCGAGACGAGGTCGCGCACGTCGAAGGTCGCCCCGGCGGAGGCGATAAAGGTCACGCCCTCGTCGTCGATCCGCGTGACCGGGCCGGTGAGCCCGTCTGCGCCGTCTTCGGCCTGTAACCGAACAGCGAGCCCGCCGTCCTGGTTCGTCATGACGTTGCCGTCATTCGACAGGCCATTGCCGACTTCGGCACTGGTGAAGGTCAGACGCACCTGGCTGCCGGAAGCGGCCGTGACGTTGACGATGTCGGCACCGTCGCCGAGGTTGATCGAGTCCGCGCCGTCGGTGGCAAGCGTGATGGTCGCAGTGTCGTTGCCGGCCCCGCCGATGATGGTGTCGTTACCGCCGCCGCCGATAAAGTTGTCGTTGCCCGCGCCGCCGTCGAGCGTGTCGTTGCCCGCGCCGCCGACGAGGAAGTCGTTGCCGGTGCTGGCGATGATGGTGTCGTTGCCCATTCCCGCGTTGTAGTAAATCGCCAAGCCGGCCCGTTCGGGCGTGAAGGTGAGCGTGTCGTCACCCATCGTGCCGAGCACGACGCCGAGGAATTGGTCGCCGCGCGCCGCGCCGCTGACGAGGTCGCGCACGTCGAAAGTCGTGTTCGGCGCGGCCGCGAAGAAGCTGATTCCTTCGTCGTCATAACGGCTTAGCGGGCCGTTCAGGTTACCCGATGAATCTTCGGGTTGGAAGCGAACCGCCAGGCCGCCGTCCTGATTGGTCTGCGTGTTCCCGTCGAGCGGATTGCCGTTGCCGACTTCGCTGCTCGTGAACGTCAGTCTGACCTGGGTCGAGGGTGCGCCGTTGCCACCGACGAGTACCCGGTCATTCCCGGCGCCGAGATCGACAAAATCGGCCCCGCCGACGCCGAGCGTGTAGGTATAGGTATCATCGCCAGTGCCGCCGATGATGACATTGTCCCCGGAACCGCCGTCGATGACGTCGTCACCGCCGCCGCCGTTGAGGATATCGTTACCGGCACCGCCGTTGACCGTATCGTTGCTGTCGCCGCCATTGAAGGTATCGGCACCGTCGCCGCCGTTAAAAGTCGCCATTGATTTCTCCTGGGAGTTGCGAACGGCGAGGAAGGCCGTCGGCGGTGTGGAGAAATCTATACGGCGAGCTAACGCGTTGGTTTCATTTTCAACGTGCAAATCGCGCAATCAACGGAAATAACACAAGTTAATTTCCGCGATATGCGCTTTAGTGGCTCCCCGAGTTGGATTCGAACCAACGACCAAGTGATTAACAGTCACCTACTCTACCGCTGAGCTATCGGGGAGCAGCCGGTACGGCAGGGGTGCGCCTATATGGGCGGGATTCGGCTTTGGCAAGCCCCGGTATCAGCCAGATAGACAGGCTGCTTTCAGGCCGCGAACTGTTCGCTGACGATGCGTTCGTCGAGGCTGTGGCCCGGGTCGAACAGGAGGGTGAGATCCTTGCCGTGGTCGACGGCGAGGCGGACCTCGGCGATGTCACGCACTTCCTTCTGGTCGGCCACCGCGGCCACCGGGCGCTTGTCCGGCTCGCGCACACGGAAAACCACCTCGGAGCTGTCGGGCAGGATCGCCCCGCGCCAGCGCCGCGGGCGGAACGGGCTGATCGGGGTCAGTGCCAGCGTTTCGGAGGTCAGCGGCAGGATGGGGCCGTTGGCCGAGTAGTTGTAGGCGGTCGACCCTGCCGGCGTCGCCAGCAGCACGCCGTCGCAGGCGAGTTCGGGAATGCGGACCTTGCCATTGACCTCGACCTCGATCTTGGCGGTCTGGCGCGTTTCGCGCAGCAACGAGACCTCGTTGATGGCGTTGTAGCTCACCGTCTCGCCGCCCTGGGTCGTGGCCTCCATCTTGAGCGGCGGCACGGTGATGCGGCGCGCCTTGGCCAGCCGTTCGGTCAGATCGCTGTTGGCACGATAGCGGTTCATTAGGAAACCCACGGTTCCCAGGTTGACCCCGTAAGCCGGGATCACCCGCCCGTCGTCCAGCATCTGGTGCAGGACCTGCAGCATGAAGCCATCGCCGCCGAGGACGACCACGGCCTCGGCATCCTCCAGCGCAGCCCATTCCCGCGCCGCCTGCAATCTGGCGGCCGCCTCCTGCGCCCGCTCCGCAGGCGAGGCGAGCAGTGCAACGCTCTCGAACCGGTTCCTCTCGCCCATCGTGTCGCCCGCTGTCTCGTCCGCGCGGTACCTATGGGGAGCCGTCCCGATTTGCAACGCGCGTGGCACGGCAGCAGACGGGCCGGGCCGGATGCGACAAGGCAGACACAGATGTTAGCGATATCGAATGGACTAGAGCGCCGCGGCATGTCGGCCGATCGCCGCCGCGGCTCCAGCCGCCGGATCGAGGAGATCGACGCCGCGCTGCAGGCGGGGCAGGTCGAGATCCTCTATCAACCGCAATACGCCTGTGCGGACGGGGCGCTCGTAGGGGCCGAGGCGCTCTCGCGCTGGAACCATCCCCTGCTGGGCCGCATCGGGGCCGAGGCGCTGTTCGACATGGCGGGGCGCGCCGGGCAGGCAAGCCGGCTGACGCGGCATATCGCCAAGCGGGCGATGGCTGCGGCGAACGAATGGCCCGCCCATCTGGGCCTTTCGCTCAACGTGACCCCGGCCGACCTCAACGAGGACGATTTCGCAGCGACGATCGGCGCGACCCTGGCCGAGGCGAAGTTCGATCCCCGGCGCCTGACGCTGGAGATCACCGAGGAGGCACTGCTTGGCGACGTCGAACTGTGCGCCGCGCGCCTGCGGACGCTGTCCGCCATGGGTATCCGCGTGGCGCTCGACGATTTCGGCGCGGGGTTCTGCAACTTTCGCTACCTGAAGTATCTTCCGCTGTACGCGCTCAAGCTCGATCGCAGCATGATCGAGGGCATCGCGGACGATCCACGCGACCTGGCGGTGCTGCGCGGAATCCTTGCGATGGCCCAGGCACTCGGGCTGTCGGTTACCGCCGAGGGCATCGAGACCAGGGCCCAGCAGGCTATCGTGGCGCGCGAAGGCTGCGCGACGTGGCAGGGTTTCCTCGGTGCCCAGCCGCTGACGGCGCTGGCCTTCGCCGCATTGGCTGCCTAGGCGGCCGCCTTTTCGCGCTTTTCGGCCTTCCTGACGATTCCGCTCAGCCCCTTGCTAAGCTGGAACAGCCCGTTGAGCCGGCTTTCGGGATCGCCCCACGCCCGGTTGATGACCAGCTTCATGTCCGGCCGCAACTTGGCGGTTTCGCCCAGCCGGTCGATATAGGCGAGAAGCCCCGCGGGATCGGGAAATTCGTCCTTGTGGAAGGTCACCAGCGTGCCGCGCGCGCCGACGTCGATCTTGGCGATGTTCGCCGTGATCGCCTGGTGCTTGATCTCGATCAGCCGGATGAGGTTGGCGGTCGCCGCAGGCAGCGGGCCGAAGCGGTCGATCATTTCGGCGGCCAGCCCCTCGATGTCGCCCGGATCGGCATCGTTCAGGCGGCGGTAGAGCGCCATGCGCACGGCCAGGTCGGGAACGTAGTCCTCGGGAATCATGATCGGCGCGTCGACGGTGATCTGCGGGCTCGGGCCAGTGTCGCGCTCCAGCCCCGCTTCGCCGGCCTTGGCGGCCAGGATCGCATCCTCGAGCATCGACTGGTAGAGCTCGAAGCCGACCTCGCGGATGTGGCCGGACTGCTCGTCGCCCAGCAGGTTGCCCGCGCCGCGAATGTCGAGATCGTGGCTGGCGAGCTGGAACCCGGCACCCAGGCTATCGAGATCGCCCAGGACCTTGAGGCGCTTTTCCGCGACTTCCGACAGCTGCCGGTCGGGCGGCGTGGTCAGGTACGCGTAGGCGCGCAGCTTCGCGCGGCCCACGCGGCCGCGCAGCTGGTATAGCTGGGCGAGGCCGAAGCGGTCGGCGCGGTGGATGATGATCGTGTTGGCGCTGGGGATGTCGAGGCCGGATTCCACGATCGTCGTCGAGAGCAGGATGTCATAGCGCTTTTCGTAGAAGGCGCTCATCCGCTCCTCCACCTCGCTCGGCGCCATCTGGCCGTGCGCGGTGACCGCCTTGAGCTCGGGGACGTGCTGCTTGAGCCAGCGCTCGACCTCTTCCATGTCGGCGATGCGCGGCACGACGATGAAGCTCTGCCCGCCGCGATGGTGTTCGCGCAGCAGCGCCTCGCGCATCACCATGTCGTCCCATTCCATCACGTAGGTTCGCACCGCCAGGCGGTCGACCGGCGGGGTCTGGATGGTCGACAGCTCGCGCAGGCCGCTCATCGCCATCTGCAGCGTGCGCGGGATCGGCGTGGCGGTGAGGGTCAGGACATGGACGTCGGCGCGCAGTTGCTTGAGCGCTTCCTTGTGGTTGACCCCGAAGCGCTGCTCCTCGTCGACGATGACGAGGCCGAGGCGCTTGAACTTCGTGCTCTTGGACAGGATCGCGTGGGTGCCGACGACGACGTCCATCGTCCCGTCCTCCAGCGCCTCGCGGGTCGCCTTCATCTCGGCTGCGGTCACGAGGCGGCTGAGCCGCCCGACCTTGAGCGGAAATCCGGCGAAGCGGTCGGAGAAATTCTGGAAATGCTGCCGGGCGAGCAGGGTGGTGGGCGCGACCACGGCGACCTGCTGGCCGCTCATCGCCGCGACGAAGGCCGCGCGCAGCGCCACTTCCGTCTTGCCGAAGCCCACGTCGCCGCAGACCAGCCGGTCCATCGGCGTGCCGGCGGCAAGGTCGCTCAGCACCTCGAAGATCGCCCGGTCCTGGTCGTCGGTCTCTTCCCACGGGAAACGGTCGACGAAGGGCATGAAGCTCGCCTCGTCCACCTCCAGCGCGGGCGCCTTGCGCAGCGCGCGCGCGGCGGCGGTGCGCAGCAGTTCGTTGGCGATCGCGCGGATGCGCTCCTTCAGCCGCGCCTTGCGCTTCTGCCAGCCTTCGCCGCCGAGCCGGTCGAGCGTTACCGCATCTTCGCTGCTGCCGTAGCGGCTGAGGACCTCGAGGTTCTCCACCGGGATGTAAAGCTTGTCGCCCCCGGCGTACTCCAGCATCACGCAATCATGCTGGCTCTTCCCGACGGCGATCGGTTCGAGCCCCAGGTACTTGCCGATGCCATGGTCCATGTGGACCACCAGGTCGCCGCGGTTGAGCGCCTGCAGTTCGGCCAGGAAGGCATCGGCATCCTTGCGCTTCTTGCGCCGCCGCACCAGCCGGTCGCCGAGCAGGTCCTGTTCGGTAAACAGGTCGAGCGTCTCGTTCGCGAAGCCGGTGTCGAGCGGCAGGACCATCGCGACCGGGCCCTTGGCCGCGGCGCCGAGCGCCTCCTGCCAGGTCTCGGCCAGCCGGACCTTGGCCCCGGCTTCCTCGAGAATAGACGCGATGCGCGCCCGCGAACCGGTGGAGTAGGCCGCGAACAGGGCCTTGCGGCCCGACTTCGCGACGGAATTGAGATAGTCGGCCGCCGCGGCGTAGACGTTCTCCCCGCGCGAGCGCTCGGGCGTGAAGTCGCGCGCCGAGCGGAAGCCGAAATCGATGGTGTTGGCGCTTTCGGGCTGGGCGAAGATCTCGGCCCGGTGGACCGGCCATTGCGCGATCTGCGCGGCGAACTCGTCACGCCCGAGGTAGAGCGCGTCGACCGGCAGGGGGCGATAGCTGCCCGCCGCTTGGCCGGTCGTTTCCCGGCGCTGCCGATGGTAATCCTCGATGTCGCCGAAGCGTTCTTCGGCTGCCGGCAGGGCAGCGCTGTCGATAACGATGATATCATCGCTGCCGAGATGGTCGAAAATCGTCGCCAGCTTGTCCTCGAACAGCGGCAGCCAGTGTTCCATCCCGGCGAGACGGCGCCCGTCGCTGATCGCCTGGTAGAGCGGGTCCTGGGTGGCGTTGGCGCCGAACAGCTCGCGGTACCGGCTGCGGAAGCGCTTGATGCTCTCGTCGCCCAGCAGCGCCTCGCTGGCCGGCAGCAACAGATGCCCCTCGATCACCTCGGTGGTGCGCTGGGTGTCGGGATCGAACAGTCGCAGGCTCTCCAGCTCGTCGCCGAAGAAGTCCAGCCGCAGCCCGGCGTCGAGGCCGGAGGGATAGATGTCGAAGATCGACCCACGCACGGCGAACTCGCCGCTGTCGATCACCGTGTCGGTGCGCGAGTAGCCCTGCCGCTGCAACAGCGCGGCCAGGCTGTCGTGGCCGATCGTCATGCCCGGCTTCAGCTCGCGCACGCCCTCGCGGATGCGGAACGGCGTCAGCACCCGCTGGGAGAGGGCGTTGACCGTAGTGACGAGGAGTTGCGTCTCGGCTTTCCCCGCCTGCAACTGGTAGAGCGCTGAGAGGCGCCGCGAGCTGACCGAAAGGGCCGGGCTGGCGCGGTCGTAGGGCAGGCAGTCCCAGGCCGGAAACTCGATCACTTGCAGTTCCGGCGCGAACCAGTGGGCCGCGTCGGTCACCGCGCGCATCGCCGCCTCGTCCGGCGCGACGAAGACGGCGCGGCCGCCGCCCTTCCGCTGCCCTGCCGCACGGGCGAGGTCGCCCATGACCAGCGGCTGCGCGCCGCGCGCCAGGGAAGCCAGGGTCAGCGGCGAGGTGGCCGAAAGGATGCGGGAAATCTCGGCCATTGGAAGCGGGTCTCGACAGTTGCGGGCGCACACGAAAACTCGCCGGCGCATTCTGGAAGGGCAGCGCCGGCGAGCCTTTGTCGCCCGCCATGGAGGTCGGGGCGAACGATGTGAACCCTAGATGGAAACGTAATCGAGTTTTTGCAGGGCAGACATCAACGGCCCTTGATATTTTTCCGGCGGAGCGTGCGTGCCCATCGCCCAGCCGAGGATGTCGCTGTCCTCTTCTTCCAGCACCCCTTCGAACCACGCGAGATCGGCCTCGGACCACTGCGCATGATAGCGGTCGTAGAACCCGCCCACGGTGTAATCGGCCTCGCGCGTGCCGCGGTGCCAGGCGCGATATCGCGCGCGGGCCAGGCGGGTTGTAAGATCGGTCATCGTTGCCTCCTACCGTCGCGGCGGCCGATGGGCTAGGGCCGGGCGATGCGCCCCGATCGGCTCAATCCGCTGTTCGTCGATACCGAGAGCCTCGACGGCGTCGGGCCCAAGCTGCGCAAGCCGCTCGAGAAGCTCGGCCTGACCCGCGTGCGCGACATCGACTACCACCTGCCCGACCGGTTCGTGCAGCGCCGCGCGGTCGCCGATCTGGACGAAGCAAGCGAGGGCGAACAGATCGTCATCGCGCTGACCCCGGTGGAACACCGCGCGCCGCACAACAACCGTGGGCCCTACCGGGTCCTGGCGCAGGATGCGAAAGGCAACGTGCTGGCGCTGACGTGGTTCGGGCGGGCAAGCTACACCGCCCGCAAGACGCTGCCGGTGGGGGAGAAGCGCTGGGTGGCGGGCCGGCTCGACCGTTATGGCGACATGCTTCAGATGGTTCATCCCGACCATGTGGCGGAGACCAGCTCCGGGCTGATGGGTCACCTGGTGGAGCCGGTCTACTCGCTGGCCGAAGGGCTGACCCAGCCCAAGGCCGCCAGCCTGGTGGAACAGGCGCTGGCGCGCACGCCCGAGCTTCCCGAATGGATCGAGCCGGGCGTGTTGGCCAGGCACAAATGGCCCGCGTGGCGCGACGCGCTGCAACTGGCGCACAGCGGGGAAAGCCCCGCTGCGCGCGACCGGCTGGCCTACGACGAGCTGCTGGCCAATGCGCTGGCGCTGATGCTGGTGCGGGCCGACAACAAGCGGCGCAGGGGGCAGCCGCTGAAGGGCGACGGGCAGCTGCGGGCCAAGCTGGCGCTGCCGTTTCCGCTGACCGGGGCGCAGACCCGCTCGATCGCCGAGATCGAGGGCGACATGGCGCAGGACGCGCCGATGCTGCGCCTGCTGCAGGGCGACGTGGGCAGCGGCAAGACGGTCGTCGCGCTCGAGGCCATGCTGATCGCGGTCGAGGCAGGCGCCCAGGCCGCCTTGCTCGCGCCGACCGAAATCCTCGCCCGCCAGCATTTCGAGACCCTGCGCCGGATGCTTGCGCCCACCGGCGTCGCCATCGCGCTGCTGACCGGGCGCGACAAGGGGCGGGCACGCGAATCGATCCTGATGGGCCTGCTGGACGGCACGATCGACGTGGTGGTCGGCACCCATGCGATCTTCCAGGAGACCGTGCAGTATCGCAACCTGGGGCTGGTCGTGATCGACGAGCAGCACCGGTTCGGCGTGTCGCAGCGCCTGCTGCTGACGCAGAAGGGCCGGCGCACCCCGCACACCCTGGCGATGACCGCCACGCCGATCCCGCGCACCCTGACCCTGGCGCAGTACGGCGAAATGGACGTGAGCAAGCTCGACGAGATGCCGCCCGGGCGCCAGGCGATCGACACCGTGGTTGTGGCGCAGGACCGGCTGGGCGAGGTGGTCGAGCGCCTGGCCGGGCAACTTCAGGCGGGCGCCCAGGCCTATTGGGTCTGCCCAATGGTGCGCGAGCACGAGAGCGAGGACATCGCCGCCGCGGAGGCGCGCTTCGCTTCGCTGCACGCGCGGTTCGGAGACGATGTCGTGCTGGTTCACGGCCAGCTGCGGCCCGAACTGAAGGACGCCGCGATGGAGCGCTTCGCCGCCGGCAACGCCAGGTTGCTGGTCGCCACCACGGTAATCGAGGTCGGAGTGGACGTGCCCAACGCGACGCTGATGGTCATCGAGCAGGCGGAGCGCTTCGGCCTTGCCCAGCTTCACCAGTTGCGCGGCCGGGTCGGGCGCGGCGAGAAGAAGAGTATCTGCCTCTTGTTGCGCGGCGATGCTCTCAGCGAGACGGGGAAACAGCGGCTGGCGCTGATGCGCGAAACGCAGGACGGGTTCCGCCTGGCCGAGGAAGATCTCAAGTTGCGCGGGGGCGGTGAGCTGCTCGGTACCCGCCAGAGCGGCGATACGCCGTTCAGCGTCGCCAACCTCGAACAGATCCAGCGCCTCCTGCCCATGGCCCACGACGATGCGCGGCTGCTGGTCGAGCGCGACGGCGGCCTCACCGGCGAGCGCGGCGAGTCCGCCCGGATACTGCTCTACCTTTTCGAACGCGACTGGGGCGTGCAGTTGCTCAGGGGCGGCTGATCAGTCGAGCTCGGGCAGGGCGGGATCCTCGCCCGTCTCGCGCTCAATCTCGTCCGCCAGGCGCAGCAGCGCGGCGGCCTCCTGCTCGAGGCGGCGCGCCTGTTCGCGCAGGATGGCGGCATGCGCCGGCCGGGCAAGTCTCTTTATCATTGGGGGCGGGGGCCTTTTTGCGACACGCGCCCATAGCCCGCTAACGCCGACCTGACGTGTCACGTAATTGCCTGTCATCAGGACAGGGGATGCGCCCCCTTAGTCGCCGGCAGGCGCCACGTCGATGACTTTGCCCTCGGTGTCGAGCGTCTGCGTCCATCCGTTTGCGTCGACCGGGTTGCGATTGTTCTCCGCGCAGGCGTAATCCCACATGTTGGTTCCCGGTGGGTAGCGTTCGAACGTGACGCGCAGCGGCCATGGGCGGGTAAGCGCCACCGGGTCCTCCAGGATCAGGTCGAACACCAGCAGCCTGCTCGCCGGGTCCTCGTGGACCGTGGTCTTTACGGTTAACTTGTCGCTGAACACCACGCCCGCACGGTTCAGGATGACCTGCCCGACACCGTTGAGAGCAACCGTGTCGAAGGTGAGCGTGCCGCCGTTCCACTGGCCGACGCTGTGCCCGGTGTAGGTGTTCCACAGGTCTTCTTCCGACGGGTGATCGCGCCCGTCGGTGTAGATGCGCATGATGTTCGGACCGTTCTCGGTCAGGATCCAAGTCTGTTCGGGCCGGACGATGAACTCGTACCCGTCGGGCGTGGCGAGGACGCGCGGCCAGCCGATCGGCGTGCCGCAGGTGCTGACAGGATCGGGAAACAAACCTTCGGCGACCCGCTTCTGGTTGGCTTCGTAGATCGCCTTGAACTCAGGCGTGTAGGGCGGGTGCCGGCGCGGATCGTCCGGCGGGGGCGGCGGAGCGTCTAACGGCGTTCCGGGCGGAACCTCGTAAAATCCGAAAGCGGTGACATGCCACGCGCCGCTCCAGTCGACCGGCGGCATCTGCTGCGCCTGCGCTGCGCCGCCCAAACAAAGCGCGACCATCAAAGCCAACACACGCCGCATGCTCTCGTCTCCCTCGGGCGCGACAATGTTTCCCATGATGGCGAATTGCAATATGACACTCGCGGGAACGGATGAGAGGGTTGGGCATGACGATGGGAAAGCTCGTTCGGGGCGCAGTCATGGCGACGATGGCGCTGTCCGCCGCGGCCAGCGCGCACCACAGCACCGCAATGTTCGACGCTTCGCGCAAGGTTTTGCTGTCGGGCACCGTGCGCGAGTTCCAGTGGACCAATCCGCATTGCTGGATCCAGATCGAGGCGGGCGCAGCCGAAGGCAAGCAGGCGCGCGAGTGGAGCATAGAATTGGGCAGCCCCAACACGCTTTCGCGCGGCGGCTGGAAGAAGACCTCGCTGGTGCCCGGGCAGAAGGTCAACATGATCGTGAACCCGATGCGCGACGGTTCTCCCGGCGCCCTGCTGGTCAGCGTGACCACGGCCGACGGCAAGGTCTACGGCCCGCAAGGTCGCCCGGTCCCTGCGCAGGATGCCGCCCCGCGGCCCTGAGGATTCCTGCCGCAGCTTGCCGCCGGCAAAGCCACCATTCCTTGTCTTCGCGCGGTGAAGGGCCATAACAGGGCTACGTTGACTCTGACCGAAAGCGCATCGCCATGACCGACCAGCCGACCGCAGCCGACCTTTCCGCCGACATCGCGCGCGTGTTCGCCGCGCAGCAGGCCCATCAGTGGGATGTGAAGGCGAGCGACGCAGCAACCCGCAAGGCCAAGCTGTCGAAGCTCAAGGCGGCGATCGAGAGCCATGCCGACGACATCGTCGCCGCGGTGCAGAAGGACACGCGCAAGCCCGAGGGCGAGATTCGCGTGACCGAGGTGCTGAACATTCTGGGCAACATCCAGCTCAACATCGACAGCGTCGAAGAGTGGATGAAGCCGACCGACGTGACCCCGACCAACAACCCCAACGACGCGGCGATGATCGTGCCCGAGGCGCGCGGCGTGTGCCTGATCTTGGGGCCGTGGAACTTCCCGCTCGGGCTGGTCATGGGCCCGGTCGCGGCCGCAGTGGCAGCGGGCAACTGCTGCATCGTCAAGCTGACCGACCTTTGCCCCAACACCGCCCGGATCGCCAAGGAGATCGTCGGCGAGGTGTTCGAGGAGAACGAGGTCGCGGTGTTCGAAGGCGACGTTTCGGTCGCCGAGGCGCTGCTCGAACTGCCGTTCAACCACATCTTCTTCACCGGCAGCACCCGGGTGGGCAAGATTGTCATGGCCGCGGCCGCCAAGCACCTGGCCACCGTCACGCTCGAACTGGGCGGCAAGTCGCCGGTGATCATCGACGAGGGCGCCGACGTTGAGGCGATCGGCGCGGCGCTCGCAGGCGCCAAGCAGTTCAACGGCGGGCAGGCCTGCATCTGTCCCGACTACGTATTCGTGCGCGAAGGCGAGCAGGACCGCTTGGTCGAGGCCTTCCGCGCCAACGTCGAGAAGAACCTCTATACCGAAGGCACGATCAACAAGAAGGGCATCGCCCAGATCGTCAACCAGGGCAATTTCAACCGGGTGAAGGCCATGTTCGACGACGCGGTCGACAAGGGCGCCACGGTCGCGGTCGGCGGGACGCTGGAAGCCGAGGACCTCACCATCCACCCGACGATGCTGACCGGCGTGACCCCGCAGATGACCATCCTGCAGGACGAAATCTTTGCCCCCGTGCTCCCGGTCATGACCTACGACAGTATCGACCAGGCGATCGATTATATCGAGGCGCGCGACAAGCCGCTGGCGCTCTACGTGTTCAGCCCGAACGAGGCGAACGTCGACAAGGTGCTCAAGCGCACCTCGTCCGGCGGCGTGACGGTGAACGGCGTCTTCTCGCACTACCTGGAGAACCGCCTGCCGTTCGGCGGGGTCAACGGGTCCGGGATGGGCAGCTATCACGGATACTTCGGCTTCAAGGCGTTCAGCCACGAACGGGCGGTCTATATCCACAAGGCCGCCGCCGCCTGAGCTTTTCATTGCCGCGACGGGTTGCGCGCCCTAGAGGCGCTGCAACCCAGTCGCCGCAAAGGCCCGCCGCTTGATCCTCTCCCCTTTCGAATGGACCATCGCCAAGCGCTACATGCTGCCTGGCCGCGGCGAGGCGTTCATCGCGCTGGTCGCGGGCATCTCGCTCGTGGCGGTGATGCTGGGCGTCGCCGCGCTGGTCATCGTGATGAGCGTGATGAACGGCTTCCGCGCCGAACTGATCGACAAGATCGTCGGCCTCAACGGTCATGCGATCATCCAGGGTTACGACAACCGGATCGACGGCTGGCAGGACGTGCTGAAGGAAGCGCGCGAAACGCCGGGCGTGGTGCGCGCCAGCCCGCTGATCGAGGTGCCGCTACTGGCGACTTTCGGCGGCCGGGCCGAGGCCGTGCTGATCCGCGGCAACACACCCGAGGACATCGAACGCATCGGGCCCAACGTCGTTCAGGGCAGCATCGACAGCATCCGCCCGGGCGAGAACAACATCGCCATCGGCAGCCGGCTCGCCATGAACCTCGGCGCGCAATTGGGCGATTCGATAACCATCGTGAACCCACAGGGCCGCGCGACCCCGTTCGGCACGCAGATGCGGATGGTATCCTACACCATCAGCGCGATCTTCGAGATCGGCGTCTACGACTATGACAAGGCCTTCGTGGTCATGCCGATCCCCAACGCGCAGACGCTGCTGCTGTGGGACGACCAGATCCAGATGATCGAGATCAAGACCGAGGATCCCGACACGGTGCGCGAGACCCTCGCCCCGCTGGCGCAGCGCGTTCAGGGCCGTGCGGTGGTCAACGACTGGAAGAACATCAACGCCAGCCTGTTCGAAGCGCTGGAGATCGAGCGCACAGCGATGTTCTTCGTGCTGTCGATCATCGTGCTGGTTGCGGTGTTCAACATCCTGTCGTCGCTGATCATGCTGGTGCGTGCCAAGACGCGCGACATCGCGATCCTGCGAACCATGGGGGCGACGCGCAAGTCGCTGCTCAAGATCTTCGTCACGGTGGGCTTCACCATCGGCGCGATCGGCACGGTCGCCGGCCTGATCCTGGGCGCGCTGGTGCTGATCTTCCGCGGTTCGATCCTGCGCGGGATCGAGATGATGACCGGCGTCAGCCTGTGGGATCCGTCGATCCGCTTCCTTTCGACCCTGCCGGCCAAGACCGACCCGGCCGAAGTGGGCGCCATCGTGGTCCTCGCGCTGGTTCTCAGCTTCCTCGCGACGCTTTATCCCGCCCGTCGGGCGGCTGGGACCGATCCAGTGCAGGTGCTGCGCTATGAGTGACGCCGCCCCGGCTCCCGTCGTCGAACTGACGAACCTGACCCGCAGCTTCGAGCAGGGCGGGGTGCGGATCGACGTCCTGCGCGGGGTCAACCTGGCCATCGCGCCGGGCGAGATCGTGGCGCTGCTGGGCCCCTCCGGCTCGGGCAAGTCGACCATGCTCCAGGCGGTCGGGCTGCTCGAAGGCGGCTTTGGCGGCTCGATCAGGATCGCCGGAACCGAAGCGGCGAGCCTCTCGGGCGACGACCGCACGGCCCTGCGGCGCAATCACCTGGGCTTCGTCTACCAGTTCCATCACTTGCTGCCCGACTTCAACGCGGCGGAGAACGTAGTGCTGCCGCAGATGGTCGCCGGGGTTGACCGGGCGACGGCCGAGGCGCGGGCGCGCGAATTGCTGACGTCGCTGGGCCTGGGCCAGCGGCTCGACCACCGGCCGAGCCAGCTTTCGGGCGGCGAGCAGCAGCGCGTGGCCGTGGGCCGGGCGCTCGCCAACAAGCCGCAGCTGGTGCTGGCCGACGAGCCCACCGGCAACCTCGACGAGGCGACCGCCGACAGGGTGCTCGATGAGTTCCTCCAGCTCGTCCGGGGCACAGGCAGTGCGGCGCTGGTCGCAACCCACAACGAGCGGCTGGCGCTGAGGATGGACCGCGTCGTCAGGCTGCACGAAGGCGTGCTGGAACTGCCGCGCGCCGGCGATAATCCACAGGTCCGGCCTTAACGAATCCCGCCCGCGCGCCTAGCATGGGCGCCATGGCCTACGCTCCCTTCGTTCCGCTGCGCGTGCTGTCGAGCTACTCTATGCTCGAAGGGGCGATCGATCCCAAGGGGATCGCGCGGATGGCCAAGCAGCGCGGCTTTCCGGCGGTGGCGATCTGCGACCGCAACGGCCTGTACGGCTGCGTGCCCTTCGCCAAGGCCTGCGCCGAGGACGGCATCCAGCCGATCGTCGGCGCGCTGCTGGGCGTGGCGCGCGAAGCGGGCGGCGCGATCGATTACCTGCCGCTCTACGTGCAGGACGAGCACGGGTGGAACAACCTGTGTCACCTCGTCAGCCGCGCGCACCTCGACCGGCCGCTGGAGCTCGAGCCGCATGTCGTGCTGGAGGATCTGGAAGGCCGATCAGGCGGGCTCATCGCGCTGACCGGCGCGGCCGAAGGGGCGGTTACCCGCCTGATGGCTGACGGCAAGGCAGAGGCGGCGCGCGCCATGGCGGAGCGGCTCGCAGGGCTGTTCCCGCAGCGGCTCTACGTCGAGGTGGCGCGGCGCGGCAACCCGACCGAAGACGCGGCGGAGGAGGGGCTGATCGAGCTCGCCTACGCCATGGACCTGCCGCTGGTGGCGACCAACCCGGCCAACTTCGCCGAACCGCACATGCATGCCGCGCACGACGCCATGCTGTGCATCGCCAACTCGACTCACATCGACAGCGCCGAGCGCCCGCGCTCCAACCCGGAAGCCTGGGTCAAGTCGGCGCCGATGATGGAGGAACTGTTTTCCGACCTGCCCGAGGCGGTCGCCAACACCCTCGTCGTCGCCCGGCGCTGCGCCTTCGCGCCGCCCAAGCGCAAGCCCATCCTGCCGAGCCTCGCGGGCGATCTCGAGGGCGAGGCGCGCATGCTGGCCGAGGATGCCCGGCGCGGCCTCGCGGCCAGGCTGGAGAAATACGGCGGGCTGAGCGACGAGGAACTGAAGACCTACGTCGATCGCCTCGAGTTCGAGATCGACGTCATCACCGGAATGGGCTTCCCAGGCTATTTCCTGATCGTCGCCGACTTCATCAAGTGGGCCAAGGCGCAGGGCATTCCGGTGGGGCCGGGGCGCGGATCGGGCGCGGGTTCGCTCGTCGCCTGGTCGCTGACCATCACCGACCTCGATCCGATCCGGCTGGGCCTGCTGTTCGAGCGCTTCCTCAATCCCGAGCGCGTCTCGATGCCGGACTTCGACATCGACTTCTGCGAAACCCGCCGCGGCGAGGTGATCCGCTACGTCCAGGCGAAGTACGGCCACGATCACGTCGCCCAGATCATCACCTTCGGCAAGCTCAAGGCCCGCGCGGTGCTGCGCGATACCGGGCGCATCCTTCAGATGAGCTACGGCCACGTCGACCGGCTGTGCAAGATGGTGCCCAACCATCCGACCGACCCGTGGAGCCTGCCGCGCGCGCTGAACGGCGTGGCCGAGTTCAAGCGCGAGTACGACAACGACGACGAGGTGAAGCGCCTGCTCGACCTGGCGATGCAGCTCGAGGGCTTCCCGCGCAACTCCTCCACCCATGCCGCGGGCGTGGTCATCGGCGACCGTCCGCTGGCCAGGCTCGTCCCGCTCTACCGCGATCCGCGCTCGGACATGCCGGTCACCCAGTTCGACATGAAGATCGTCGAGGACACGGGCCTGGTGAAGTTCGACTTCCTCGGCCTCAAGACCTTGTCGGTCCTGCGCAAGGCGCTCGACCTGCTGGCCGCGCGGGGGGTTTCGATCGACCTCGACGCGCTCCCGTGGGACGACGCGCAGGTCTACGATCTGCTCAAGCGGGGCGATACCGTGGGCGTGTTCCAGCTGGAATCCGAAGGGATGCGGCGCACGCTCTCGGCGGTCAAGCCGACCAGCTTCGGCGACATCATCGCGCTCGTCTCGCTCTATCGGCCGGGCCCGATGGACAACATCCCGCTGTTCGGCAAGCGCAAGAACGGCGAGGCGCCGATCGAGTATCCGCACCCCAAGCTGGAAGGCATTCTGGCCGAAACCTACGGCATCTTCGTCTACCAAGAACAGGTGATGCAGGCCGCGCAGATTCTGGCCGGCTACTCGCTCGGCGATGCGGACCTGCTGCGCCGGGCGATGGGCAAGAAGGTCCAGGCCGAGATGGACGCCCAGCGCCAGCGCTTCGTCGACGGATGCAAGGCGCTTTCGGGCATCGAGGCGAAGAAGGCCAACGAGCTGTTCGACCTGATCGACAAGTTCGCCGGCTACGGCTTCAACAAGTCGCACGCCGCGGCCTATGCGCTGCTCAGCTACCAGACGGCGTGGCTGAAGACCCACTATCCCGAGGAATTCTACGCCGCCTCGATGTGCTTCGACATGCACCAGTCGGAAAAGCTGGCGGTCTTCGTCGACGACCTGCGACGCAACGGGCTGACCCTGCTGGGCCCGGACATCAACCGCAGCGAAGCGGAATTCTCGGTCGAGGAGACCGAGACCGGCCATGCCGTGCGCTACGGCCTCGCCGGCATCAAGGGCGTGGGCGAGAAGGCGATGGAACAGATTGTCGAGGAGCGCCGCCGGGCCGGCCCGTTCGAAAGCCTGGAGGACCTGTTCCGCCGGATGCCCAAGGGGGCGATGAACCGCGGCCAGCTCGAAGGGCTGGCGGGCACCGGATCGTTCGATGCCATGGAGCCGAACCGCGCGCTCATAATGGCCAACGCCGACCTGCTGCTGGGCGTGGCGGACGCCGCGACCCGCGAGCGCGAGAGCGGGCAGCACGGGCTGTTCGGCGGGGAGGATCATGCCGAGCCCTCGCTTCGGCTCGCGCCGACCGAACCCTGGACCCGGGCCGAGCAGATGGCGGCCGAGCGCGAGAACTTCGGGTTCTACTTCGCCGCCCATCCGGTCGAGGCCTGGCGCACGGTGGCCAGCGCGAACGGCGCCCGCTCCTATGCCTCGCTGATGGAGAGCGGCGTGCCGGGCGGCGGGCGCATGCCGGCGGTCATGGCGGCGATGATCGAGAGCGTGAACAAGGGCCGCACCCGGCGCGGCGCGGATTTCGTGCGGGCCGACTTTTCGGACAACAGCGGCCAGTTCAGCGCCGCCTGCTTCGAGGAAAGCCTGGTCGAAAGCTTCCAGCGCTGGGCGGCGGATGGCACCTGCGTGCTGCTCAACGTCGAGCTCGATGCGCCGAGCCCGGATGAGCCACCGCGCGTGACGGTGCGCGGGGCGCGCCCGCTGGCCGACGTGAAGGGCGAGGCGCGGATGATGCTGACGCTCGACATCTCGACGCCCGAGGCGCTACAGCAGCTGCGGCTGGAGCTGACCCAGGGCGAAGCGGGCAAGGGCGAAGTGCTCGCCCGGCTGCACGCCGCCGGCGGGGCGGAGCCGATGGTGCGCCTGGGCCGCGACTTCAATCTCGACGGCGAACTGGTCGAGCGGCTGGCCCATATCGACGGCCTCGCCAACGTCGCCCTGCGGCCGCGCACCGGGAGCGCCAGCCTGCGCCTGGTGGCGTAAACGCTGTTTGGAAAGACGGCGTTAGTCATGGCGGCGCATACCGCCGTGCCATGTGGAGCTTCCTCAAGTCGATCGTGCTGGGCGCCGGGCTGACCCTCGTGGTCTGCCTGTTCATCGGCTCGGCCGGCGGGACGGGCGGGTTTCTCCACATCCGCCATTTCACGATCGAGGAGTTCGGCTTCTTCTGGTCGTGGACGCTGTTCGTCGCGGGAACAGCGCTTAGCTTTGGGCTGTTCGCCCTGATGGCCTGATCAGCGGAACAGGCGCGGGGCGAAGTCGGCGAGGTAGCGCCGCCGGTTGATCCAGGTATTGCCGCCGCCGCAGGCGGGAGACGAACCCGGTCAAGCGATCCGTGGGGCGGGGCCGTAGTCGCGCCCGCGATAGTCGTAGTCCCGCCCGAACGCGAACGGCAGCGCGGCCGAGGGCACCCACCAGCCGTGGACCTGCATGTGCAGCCGGAACGGCAGGCGGACGCGGGCGACCGGCGGCGCGGCCAGGTCGTCGCAGTCGGCAATGACGAGTTCGCTGGTCATCGTCGCATAGTCGTTCGCTACCCCCATCAGCCACCCGTCGCCCTCGGCCGCGTCGGCGCGGCGGGGTATGAAATGCGGTTCGAACAGTTCGTGCGTCGGCCCGGCGGTGAACTTGTCCACTCCGCCGGTGTGATGGTCGAACCGGTACCAGGCGTTCCAGTTGCCCTGCATCGGCAGGCGGCAGGCGCTGTGCTGGAAGGGGAAATCCTGGTCATGCAGGAGGTTGAAACTCCAGCGGAAGTCCTGGGTGAGATAGCGATCGTCCATCCGGGTGAAGCTAGTCGGCTCGATCCCGGGGAAAAGGATTTCCTCCTGCCATTCGTCGGACGGCGAGGAGAGGTCGAAGGTCCAGCGCCGGATCGTCTGCCGGCGAGCGTCGTGGTCGAAGCTGCCGCTGTCGAGACTGGGGAACTGCGGGTTGAAGTTGCCGCGCGCGCAGGGCCCGTCGAGGATGACCTTGTCGCCCACCGTCCGCGCGTTGGTGGTGTGGACCATCATCGCGCGATCGGGCGGCCCCTTGAACCAGCGGATGTCCTTCGCCTCACCGTCGCGCGGCAGGACGCCGACGTAGGCCGGGACGCTGCGGTCGTAGGCCCAGTGGTTGCCGCCCCGCTCGAGCCACTCGCGGCTGGTGACCATGCCGGTAGTCGGCAGCACCACGTGCCGCTCGGTGATCGCCCAGTCGTGCATCATCGAGACGACCGGCGCCTTGACCCACACGGTGCGTGACAGCGTGCCGTCGGGCGCGAAGAAATGGATCGCCAGATCGTCCGACAGGTCGCCCTTCGCCTCGTAGCTGAAGGCCAGCATCTCGCCGGTCAGCGGGTCGATCTTGGGATGCGCGGTGAAGCTCGTCGCTTCGAGCCGCCCGCCGAAGTCGTGCTCTTCGATCGTCTCGAGCGTATGCGGATCGAGCAGCATCGGCGGGCTCGATTCCTTCAGCATGAACAGCTTGCCGGCGTGGACGATGGGCGTGGTATTGGCGGTATTCTCCGACAGGTCGCGCGCGATGGGGTCGTTGGTCGCGCGGTTGCGATAGGCGCCGTAGAGCGCGCGGCGTTCCTTGCGCTCGGCGATGTAGCGCGGGGTGCGCACGTAGCGGGTGCGGAAATCGCAGTGCCCCGCGCGGATGCGGAACATGTCGACCATGCCGTCGGCGTTGTAGGGAATGTCGTCCGGGTGGCGCGGGGGATAGCGCCGGTCCACCGCCGCGCGGTAGAACGTGCCGTCGATTCCGGCCGGAATCTCGCCCTCGACCTCGCAGTCGTGCAGGTCGGCCTCGAACCGGGTCGGCGCCCAGAAGCCGGTGGCGAACGGATCGCCGGCGAAGCTCAGTCCCATGGCCACTCCCCTCGCGCGCCAGCCTAGCGCGCGTCAGAGCAAGCGCAACTGCCCTCCGGTCTCGGGCGGGCGGAACTGGGTGTGGTCGAGCTCGAACCTAGCCTTGCCGATCCCGGCGCGGCGGCACGCCAGGCGGAAGCGGGCGCGGAACAGGTCGGCCCAGACCCCGCTGGGCTTCATCCGGCTGAAGAAGCCCGGATCGTTGTCGCGGCCCTTGCCGTCCTTGGCGCGGATCGAGCGCACGATGTTCATCACCTTGTCGCCCCGGTCGGGGAAATGCACCGCCAGCCACTCGCGGAACAGCGGCGCAACCTCGTGCGGCAGGCGCAGCGGAATCCAGCCCGCGCTGTCCACCCCCAGCGCCCCGGCGCGCGCGACGATGGCTTCCATGAACTGGTCGGTGATCGCCGGGATGACGGGCGAGACCGAGCAATGCGTCGGCACCCCGGCCTCGACCAGTTTTCCGAGCGCCGCCAGCCGTTTGGCGGGCGAAGCTGCGCGCGGTTCCAGCTTGCCCGAGAGCGCGGGATCGAGCGAGGTGACCGAAACGGAGACCGCCACCAGCCGGAGCCGGGCCATCTCCGCCAGCAGGTCGAGGTCGGCCAGCACCCGATCCGACTTGGTGGTGATCGTCACCGGGTGGCGCGCTTCGAGGCAAACCTCGAGGATCTGCCGGGTGATGCGATAGCGCTGCTCGATCGGCTGGTAGGGATCGGTGTTGGTCCCCATCGCGATCCACCTGGGCCTGTACTTGGGCCGCGCCAGCGTTTCGCGCAGCAGCCTGGCCGCGTCGGGCTTGGCGAACAGCTTGGTCTCGAAGTCGAGCCCGGGCGACAAGTCGTGATAGGCGTGGGTCGGGCGCGCGAAGCAGTAGACGCAGCCGTGCTCGCACCCGCGATAGGCGTTGATCGACCGGTCGAACCCGATGTCGGGCGACTGGTTGAAGGCGATGATCGTCCTGGGGTGTTCCTCCGTCACCGTGGTGCGCAGCTTGGGCGGCTCACCGTCGAGCGTGGCGACGAAATCCTTCCAGTCGCCGTCGACCTCTCGCTCGGCCAGCCCGAAACGCTGCGGCACCGCGCCCGATTGCGCACCGCGGCCATGAACGGCGGGTTCGAGGCGAGGGTCCATAAATCGGAACATACAAAGAACAAACCGAGTCGGGAAGCCCTTTGCAGGGCGAGGTCCACCACGATCCGGATCTCCCCGACAAGCTCGGCGCGAATCGACTCCGTTATGCAGGCAGCGGCGTGTAGGACGGCGCAAAATCGCCGGCAGCCAATCGGCCGGAATGTATGGGAGAATACGCGATGCTGCTGGTGAGTGGAGGAAACGGCAACCTGGCGCGATCGGTGATCGCGAACCTGCTGCGGGTGACCGACCCGGGCAATATCCTCGTCACCACGCGCGATCCGGCGTCGGACAATGCGCGCGATCTGGCCGCCCGCGGCGTGACGGTGCGGCACGCGGATTTCGACGCGCCTGAGACGCTCGGCCCCGCGTTCGAGGGGGCGACGCGCGCGCTGCTGATCTCGACCTATGCCGACAATGCGGACCGGCTGCGGCAGAACCTCGCCGGGCTGGAGGCGGTCAAGACCGCCGGGGTGGAGCACGTGCTCTACACCAGCTTCCTGGGGGCAGGGCCCGATGCGCTGCCCGAACACACGCAGATGGTCCACTGGCCGACCGAGCAGGCGATTGCCGCCTCGGGCCTCAGCCACACCATCCTGCGCCACGCGCTCTATGCCGAGATCATGGTCGGCGACCTCGATGAGACGCTCGCCTCCGGGGTGCTGCGCCGCTCGCTCGGCGCCAAGCCCTGCGCCTACATTGCGCGCGAGGATCTCGGCTTCTCGGCCGCGACCGTGCTGGCCGGCGGCGGGCGGGAGAACCGTATCCTCAACGAGACGATGGAGCGTGCCTATACCGGCGACGAAATCGCCGAGGCGCTGGCGCGTACCTTCGACCAGCCAGTCCGCTACGAGCCCGTCGCGGCCGAGGACTGGCCCGCCTACATGACCGAGAAATGGGGCATGCCCCCCTCGCTTGCCGCCAGCACCGTGGGCACCATGCGCGCGATCGAGGCCGGCGAGTTCGACCTGGTGTCCGACGACTACCGCAAGGTCACCGGCCGCAGCCCGCAGACGCTGGACGAGTTCCTGCAGGGAGTGAAAGCGGCGCGCGGTTGAGGAGTGCCAGGCGAAGCCCGCGCTGCTCCGCCTTGGATGAACGCCCGATTAGGTCGGATGTGTGATTGATGGTGGAAAGCGGTCCAGTCGTTCAGAATGAACCGATGGGGTTCAGAATCTACCTGCCCATCGGATTCGCCGTATTCGTTGCCGCGACAACGGGCGCGGACGTCTTCGCCAGAATGACCATCGCTGGTGAGTCTTTGGGTGTCGCGCTTGGCGAACATCTGTATTGGGCGGGCGTGCAAGTCGTCGCGACTTTGCTCTTGCTCGCGCCTTTCATTGGCATTCCCTTTCTGTGTCATCTCGTCGAGAAGAAAGCGCGCAGGCGCGGTGTGATCGGCATCTTTTCCATGGCCATGATCGCGCTCTTCTTCTTCTACTTCCAGGGCTACCAAGGAGCGCAAGTCGCTCTGCTGGAGGGAAAGTGGACTGCCTCCACCTTGTCGGTGGGCCTGCTTCCCTTCTTCATTGGCTTGCCTGTTTTCATTGCTGCCTGCGGCGTGGGAGCGCTCGCCATCGAACTCGATCCCCGAAAGTCCTGACTCCGGTCGGCGGCAACCGGATCGCGCGCCCTGTGTCGATCCCAGCGAACGTGGCCCTGAAAGCAAAGCTCGGTTAAGGAACGGTCTCGATGCAGTATTCCCTCGGCCAGCGCGTTGCTTCTGAAGGTCTGGGGACCGGCCTGTTGGTCGCTACCGTAATCGGATCGGGCATCATGGCCGAAACCCTTTCCAGCGGGAACGTGGCCCTGGCGTTGCTCGCCAACACGATCGCTACAGGCGCGATCCTCTACGTCCTGATCACGATGCTCGGCCCAGTCTCGGGAGCGCATCTCAATCCGGTTGTCAGTCTGGTATTCGCGCTCAGGCGGGAGCTGCCGGCCGCGACGACCGCGGCTTTCGTGGCGGCTCAGCTTGTCGGAGGCGCCCTGGGGGCGCTGCTGGCTCATGCTATGTTCGACCAGCCGCTGTTCCAGTTGTCGACACACGCCAGGACCGGAACTTCCCAATGGCTGTCCGAGGCGGTTGCGACTTTCGCGCTGGTCCTGACCATCCTGGGCACATTGCGAAGCCGGCCTCACGCCGTGCCGATCTCGGTCGCGCTAGTCATCGTCGCTGCATACTGGTTCACGGCATCGACGTCGTTTGCCAACCCCGCAGTTACGCTCGCCCGCTCGCTCAGCGATACCTTCGCGGGGATCGCCCCTGCCGATGTTGCGGCGTTCGTCGCCGCTCAGATGGTCGGCGGTCTGGCGGCCTGGCTGATTGCCGAGCGCCTGTTCGGCTGGACGGCCCGCCCGCAGGAGCAGCCGTCCCTGTCGGGATCGCTCGAGCCCTGAGGGCGCGTACTAGATCGCGCGCTGATTGACCCGCTGGGACAGGGCCTCGGCTGATTCCACCCGTTCGGAGTAGCGGTCGGTCAGGTAGGTCGATCGGCCGCGCGTAAGCCAGGTGAACTTCACCAGCTCTTCGCAGACGTCCACCACGCGCTCGTACAAGGCCGACGGCTTCATCCGATCGTGTTCGTCGAATTCGAGGAAGGCCTTGGGTACGGACGACTGGTTGGGGATCGTGATCATCCGCATCCATCGGCCCAGCACACGCATCTGATTGAGCGCGTTGAAACTCTGCGAGCCGCCCGAGACCTGCATGATCGCCAGCGTCTTGCCCTGCGTAGGCCGGGTCGCGCCTTCTGCCAGCGGGATCCAGTCGATCTGGGCTTTCATGATGCCGGTCATCGCCCCGTGCCGCTCGGGACTGACCCAGACCATGCCTTCCGACCAGTTGGCCAAGGCGCGCAGTTCCTGGACTTTCGCATGGGCCGCATCGGCATCGTCGGGCAGGGGGAGGCCGCTGGGATCGAACATGCGAACCTCGCAGCCGAACCATTCGAGCAAGCGAGCCGCTTCCCTCGCCAGGAGCCGGGAAAAGGAACGTGCGCGCAAAGAGCCGTACAGGATCAGGATGCGCGGAGGATGGCCGGGATCGTCCGGCCCGGCGAGAGTGGCAGTCTCGATCGGTCGCAACTCCGCCGTCACGACATTCGGCAGATCGATCGAAGGGCTGTCCGTCATATTACCCGGCCTTTAGAGTTCGGCGGCGGGGCAAGGCAATGTCCCTAGCCCGATCGACAACCGTCCGCCGCCTCGCAACCAGCTAAACCTCCCGCAGCCGCGGCATCAGTTCGACGAAGTTGCAAGGGCGGTTACGGCTGTCGAGTTGCTCGGCCAAGATCCGGTCCCAGCCGTCCTTCACCGCGCCGTTCGATCCGGGGAGGGCGAAGATGTAGGTGCCGCGGGCGAGCACGGCCAGCGCGCGGCTCTGGACGGTGCTGGTGCCGATGGTCTGGTAGCTGACCCAGCGGAACAGTTCGCCGAAGCCCTCGATCACCTTGTCGGCCACGCGGTTCAGCGCCTCGGGCGTCACGTCGCGGCCGGTCAGCCCGGTGCCGCCGGTGGAGACGATCGCGTCGATCGCCGGGTCGTCGATCCAGCTTTCCAGCAGGCGCACGATGGCATCGGCGTCGTCCTTTTCGATTGCCCGGGCGGCCAGCGTGTGACCCGCGTCGCGGATGCGCTGGGCGAGGATTTCGCCGCTGGTATCGTCGTCCGGCCCGCGAGTGTCGGAGACGGTCAGCAGGGCGATGGAAATGGGCTTGAAGGTGCGGCTCTCGTCGATCGCCATGCCTATTTCGACCCGGCCGAGAGATAGACCCGGCCCGCCACCCGGCTGCCGTCGCCCGAGGGGAAGCCCGGCCAGTCGTTCTGCGCCAGCGCGACGCGGCTTTCGGACACCGCCTGCGCCTGCCGCTCGTACATCCAGTAGTTGCGCATCACGATGGCGACGTAGCTGCGCGTCTCCCAATAGGGGATCGATTCCATGTAGAGCAGTGGATCGCCCTGGTCGCGCACTTCGCTGGTCCAGCGGGTGATCGGGGTGAGCCCCGCGTTGTAGGCGGCCATGATCTGCGGCAGCCGCCCCCGCGTGGCCGGCGCATCGCGCAGCATCTGCAGGTTGCGCTGGCCGAAGGCGAGGTTGGTGGCCGGGTCGAAGATGTCGACGGCGCTGGCGCTCATTCCCAGGCGTGGGGCGTGCTCGCGCACGGTGATCGGGGTGATCTGCATCAGCCCCTTGGCCTGCGCCGGGCTGACCGCGGTGGAGCGGAAGTTCGATTCCTGAAGCGTGTGCGCGAAGGCCAGCGCCGGATCGACCTGCCAGCCGTTGCTCGGCGCCGCCTTGAGCACGGGATAGCGCGAGGCCGGGTCGGGCGAGGCGCCGCTCGGCGCGTTGTAGGCGAGGAACAGCTGCGTCTGCGGCAGGCTGAGCGCGCGGGCGAGGCGGGTGAGCGGGCCGTACTCCTGCGCCTGGCCGACCTTGGCCTCGTGGATCAGGATCTCGCTGGCCAGCACGTCGCGCCCGATCTCGGCCAGCGCGATGGCGGTTCGCACGTTCTCGCTGCCCTGCAGCCGGCGCCAGTCCTCGGCAGTGAATGTGGCCGCCTCGACGCGCAGGGGCATGGCCTTGCCGAGCTGCTCGATCGCCAGCATCCCGTAGAGCGTCTCGTCGTTGACCGAGGCGCCGCGCAGCAGTTCGGCGCTCTTTTCCGGGTGCCGCGTGCGCAGCGCGGCGCGGCTGGCCCAGTAATAGGCGGCGGCGCGCAGTTCCTGATTGTACGCGCCGCGGGCCGACCGCTCGAAATGACTCAGCGCCATCGCGTAGTCGCCCAGCCGCCAGGCAGCGAGGCCGGCCGCCCAGTCGCCCTCCGCGACCCACGGCCCGCTGCCGGCGGTGGCGTTCTGCGCCATGGCCAGCGCCTGCGGGTCCATGTTCTCGATGTAATAGGACCAGGCGACGCGGCGGCGCCATTCGGCCCGCGCCTCGGCGCTGAGCGAGGCGTCGATCCCGTCGAGCAGCAGCCGCGCCCCGTCGGGATCGTCGTTGCTGATCCGGTCGAGGATCTGCTGGCGGATCTCGGCCGGCATCGTGCCGTCGGCGGTGTCGGCGGGGTGGACGCGCTTGGGGATCGAACTGAGCGGATAGAGCTGCTGTTCGCGCGGCAGGTCGAAGCGCTCGGTCGCGCCGCGCGTGGCCGCCAGCCGGGCGAGCTGCGCCGCCTGCGGCAGCGCGCGGCCGCGCGGCATCCATGCCTGGATCTGCGGCAATTCGACCCGCGGGCTGTTCGGCGCGACATAGAGCTCGGCCCGGGCGACAGTGTGGAGCGGCCCGTCGGCGCGCTGGGCGAGCAGTGCCTCGGCGCCGGCCCAGTCGGCCCGGTCGATCGCGGCGAAGACCTGGCGGTAATAGGCGTTCGTTTCGGCGTCGAGCTGGCGCGGCGCGCCGCTCTGGGTCGCATGGGCGACGAAGTACTCGCGGGTCGTGTTGGCCGAGGCGGGCAGGGCCGCCGTGGCGGCGAGCGCGGCCAGCGCGGTTGCAACGAAATTCCTCACGTGTTCCCCTTCGTCCAGTCGAGCCACCCGTGCCACAGGGCCTTGCGGAAGCGGGGCTGTGCGAGCAGCGTTTCCGGGTTCAGCGTGGCCAGCACGGGCACCGGCAGGTTTTCAAGCGCGATTTCCTGCGGCGCGGCACCCCCTTGCGCCGGACCGTGCCCGAAAAGCGGCAGCATTTCCCTGCCGAGCACCAGCACGCGTTGCGGCGCGGCGAGCGTGAGGAGGTGCGACAGCACGCCGCCCAGCCCACGCGCGGCGAGAAACTCCCAGTCCGGATGGCTCGCATGGCGCGGCAGGGCGGCGGCCACCAGCGCCTTGCCGTCCGCGATCCCCATCGCCCGCAGCATGTTGGCGATCATCGTGCCCTGGCGGCCCGAGAGCAGGCCGTCGCGGTCCTCCGCCTCGGGCATCGGGACCAGCACCAGCAGCTCGGGTTCGGCCTCGCCGCACGGGGCGATGGCCGGTCCGGCGCCGGGCAGTTCGGGCAATGCAGCCCACCAGGGCGCGAAGTCGGCGAGCGTCTGCGGCCAGCCCTCGCGCGGGCCGCCGATCGGGGGAACCGGAGGCGGGGCGGGCGCGTCGACAGGCGCCGCCGGTGCGTCGGCACGCTGCGTCTCGGGCTTTGCCAGCCAGTTGACCGGCTCGTCGGCGAAGTCGCTGTCCACCCCGGCCAGCCGCCACCAGTCCTGCGCGGCGGCAAGGGCGTCTGCGAGGGGGATTTCGGGGTTCTTGTCCATGGGGCGGGGCCTGCTACAGGTCTTGACCTGACAAGGCCGCGGTAGCAAGAGCCGGCCGTTATTGACACAAGTGAAGGTAAGCTCGTGAGCGCCGAACAGATCCAGCGTGAATCCATGCCCTGCGATGTTGTGATCGTGGGCGGCGGCCCGGCGGGGCTGGCCGCGGCGATCCGCCTCAAGCAGCTGAACGCCGAGCTGGAGGTCGTCGTGCTCGAGAAGGGCAGCGAGATCGGCGCGCACATCCTGTCGGGCGCGGTGGTCGATCCCAGGGCGCTCGACGAATTGCTGCCCGACTGGCGCGAGACCTGCCCGCTTGCGCAGGTACCGGTGACCGACAACTGGCACTGGATCCTCTCCGCCACCGGCAAGACGGCGCTGCCGCATCTGCTGATGCCCCCGTTCATGTCGAACAAGGGGTGCTACACCGGCTCGCTGGGCAACCTGACCCGCTGGCTGGCCGAGCAGGCCGAGGGGCTGGGGGTGATGGTTTTCCCCGGCTTCCCCGCTGCCGAGGTCATCGTCGACGCCGATGGCAGGGTCGGCGGCGTGATCACGCAGGACATGGGCGTGGCGGCGGATGGATCGCACAAGGGCGACTACCAGCCGGGCATGGAGATCCTCGCCAAGTACACACTGTTCGCCGAGGGCGCGCGCGGCCATCTGACCAAGCGAATGAAAGCCCGCTTCGACCTGGAGGCGAATTGCCAGCCGCAGGTTTATGGCTTAGGCATCAAGGAGATATGGGACATTCCTGCCGACAAGCATGAGCCGGGCAGGGTGATCCACACGCAAGGCTGGCCGCTGGCGGAGAACGACGCCTGGGGCGGTGGTTTCCTCTACCACCAGGCAAACGGGCAGGTCGCTCTCGGGTTCGTGACCGCGCTCGATTATCGCAACCCCTACGTCCGCCCGTACCAGGAATTCCAGCGCTGGAAGCACCACCCGGCGATCCGCGCGATCATCGAAGGCGGCAAGCGCGTGGCCTATGGCGCGCGGGCGATCAACGAGGGCGGCTGGCAGTCGGTGCCCAGGCTCGCCTTTCCCGGCGGCGCGCTGATCGGCTGCGCGGCCGGCTTCGTCAACGTGCCGCGCATCAAGGGCAGCCACACCGCGATGAAGAGCGGCATGCTCGCGGCCGAGGCTGTCGCCGGGGCTCTGGCTGCCGGGCGCGAGAAAGACGAGATTTCCGAATACGATAGCGCCGTTCGTTCGAGC
This sequence comes from Tsuneonella sp. HG222, assembly GCF_053819185.1. Taxonomy (NCBI): domain Bacteria; kingdom Pseudomonadati; phylum Pseudomonadota; class Alphaproteobacteria; order Sphingomonadales; family Erythrobacteraceae; genus Tsuneonella; species Tsuneonella sp. HG222. The sequence continues at coordinate 1,252,019 of NZ_JBSOQZ010000001.1, forward strand.
TGGATCGCAGACGAGCTCAAGCTGGTGCAGAACGCCCAGCCCGCGGTCGCGAAGTTCGGCGGCGACTTGGGGACCGCGGTGGCTGGGCTCGACATGTGGCTGCGCTACCTGAAGCTGCCGATCATCCCGGCGATGAAACACGAGCCCGACCACGAGCAGACCGGCCGCGCCGATCTCTACCGCCCGATCGACTATCCCAAGCCCGACGGCACGATCAGCTTCGACCGTCTGACCAACGTCGCCTTCAGTTTCACCAACCACGCAGAAGATCAGCCCAACCACCTGATCGTCAAGAACATGGAGCTGCAGAAGGACAGTGAGCTGGGCGTGTACGCCGGCCCCTCGGCGCGCTATTGCCCGGCTGGGGTCTACGAATGGCTGGTCGACGAGGCGAACGGGCAGGCGCGGTACCAGATCAACAGCCAGAACTGCGTCCACTGCAAGACCTGCGACATCAAGGACCCCAACCAGAACATCACCTGGGTCACCCCCGAGGGCGGCGGCGGTCCGAACTATCCGAATATGTAAGGGTGAGATGAGGAACTTTGAACGAAACCGCCTACGCCAAGATCAACCTCGCGCTGCATGTCCGGCGGCGGCGCGACGACGGGTATCACGAGCTCGAGACGTTGTTCGCCTTTGTCGACGCCGGGGACGTTCTGACGGCACGGCGCAGCGCGCGCGACGAGTTGCGGACGGTTGGCGAGTTTGCCACCGAACTGTCTGATCCGTTTGGCAATCTCGTTTCTCGCGCCTTGACGTCGTTGCCCCATTCGGAGGGTCTGGCGATCACGCTCGAAAAGAACCTGCCCGTGGCGGCAGGGCTTGGTGGCGGATCGGCGGATGCCGGTGCGGTGTTCCGGCTGGTGCGCGCTGATTATGGCCTGCCCGGCGACTGGCTGGAACGGGCCGCCCGTTTGGGGGCCGACGTTCCGGCCTGTGTCGAGAGCGTGGCCTGCGTCGGACGCGGGACGGGGACCGAGCTGGAGCCGGTCGCAAACGACTGGACCGGCATGGCCGTGCTGCTGGTCAATCCGCGCGTCGCCATGCCGACCGGCCCGGTCTTCGCCGCATGGGACGGCATCGATCGCGGCGCGCTGCCGGATGGCCCGGTGAGCCGCATCGCGCGCGAGGGCCGCAGCGATCTGGAAGGGCCCGCGATCGGCCTCCAGCCGGTCATCGGCCGGGTGCTCGCGGCTCTGGCCGATACCGGACCGCTCAAGTCCGGAATGTCGGGCTCGGGCGCGACCTGTTACGCGCTTTACTCCTCGGCGGCAGAACGTGATGCGGCGGCGCGCGGTATCGCGCAGAAGGAACCTGAATGGTGGCAGATGAGCGGGGCACTTCGATGAGGGACCAGGCCTTCCGCACGCTCGGCACGCCGCGCCAGGGCGGCATCGTCGCGATCTGCGACCATGCCTCCAACTTCGTGCCGGAGGACATCGTGCTGGGCGTCTCGCCCGAACGCATGACCCAGCACATCGCGTGGGACATCGGCACCGCCGGGATATGCGAGCTGCTGGCCCGCGATCTCGGCATCGCGGCGCACCTGGCAACGTTCAGCCGCCTGGTGATCGACGCGAACCGCGAGGAGGATTCGCCCGGCCTCGTGCCCGAAACCAGCGACGGCGTGGCGATCCCCGGCAACGTCGGCGCCGACGTGGAGGCCAGGCTGGCGCGGTTCTATCGCCCCTATCACGCCGCGCTGGCCGACTGGCTCGACGAGGTCGATCCCCGGCTCGTCCTGTCGATCCACAGCTTCACGCCGAGCCTGGAAAGCGCGCCGGCCGAGCGGCCGTGGGAAATCGCGCTGCTCTACAACGAGGACGACCGCGCCGCCCGCCACGGGCTGCGGTTGCTGCGCGAGCAGGGCTTCGCGACCGGCGAGAACGAGCCCTATTCGGGCAAGGGCCTCAACCAGACGATGAACCGCCACGCCGAGGCCAGGGGGCGGCCCTATCTCGGGTTCGAGATCCGCCAGGACCTCATCGGCACCGGGGCGGGCCAGGCGCGCTTCGCCGCGGTGGTGGCGGACGTGGCCGGGCGGGTCGCACTCGCGCTTGAGGCGGGTTAAGCAAAATCGCCTTCGACAATCGCCCGCCCTGGCCTATTCCGGCGCGGACAGGAGTTGACCGCCATGCCCGCCTACCGTTCCCGCACCTCGACCCACGGCCGCAATATGGCCGGCGCCCGCGGCCTGTGGCGCGCCACGGGCATGAAGGACGAGGATTTCGGCAAGCCGATCGTCGCCATCGTCAACAGCTTCACCCAGTTCGTGCCCGGCCACGTCCACCTCAAGGACCTGGGCCAGCTTGTCGCCCGGCAGGTCGAGGCGGCGGGCGGCGTGGCCAAGGAATTCAACACCATCGCGGTCGATGACGGGATCGCCATGGGTCACGACGGGATGCTCTACAGCCTGCCGAGCCGCGAGCTGATCGCCGACAGCGTCGAATACATGGTCAACGCCCATTGCGCCGACGCGATGGTGTGCATCTCCAACTGCGACAAGATCACGCCCGGGATGCTGATGGCATCGTTGCGGCTCAACGTGCCCACGGTTTTCGTCAGCGGCGGGCCGATGGAGGCTGGCAAGGTCGTGGTGAAGGGCAAGGAGGTCGCGCTCGACCTGGTCGACGCGATGGTCGCCGCGGCGGACGAGCGCTATTCCGACGAGGAGGTCCTGGCGATCGAGCAGAACGCCTGCCCGACCTGCGGATCGTGCTCGGGCATGTTCACCGCCAACTCGATGAACTGCCTGACCGAGGCACTGGGCCTTTCGCTGCCGGGTAACGGCTCGACGCTGGCCACCCACGCCGACCGGCGCAAGCTGTTCGAGCGGGCCGGGCGGCTCTCGGTGGCGCTGGCCAAACGTTATTACGAGGAGGAGGACGAGAGCGTCCTGCCGCGCCAGATCGCAAGCTTCGAGGCGTTCGAGAACGCGATGAGCCTCGACATCGCGATGGGCGGCTCGACCAACACCGTGCTCCACCTGCTCGCCGCCGCGCACGAGGCGGGGGTCGACTTCACGATGGCCGACATCGACCGGTTGAGCCGCAAGGTCCCGTGCCTCAGCAAGGTCGCCCCGGCCAAGAGCGACGTCCACATGGAGGACGTCCACCGCGCCGGCGGGATCATGGCGATCCTCGGCGAGCTGGACCGCGCGGGCCTGCTCCACACGGCGCTGCCCACGGTTCACAGCCCGACTATGGGCGACGCGCTGGCCGACTGGGACGTGCGCCTGACCAACAACCCGGTGGTGCGCGAATTCTACCGCGCGGCGCCGGGCGGGGTGCCGACGCAGGTCGCCTTCAGCCAGGACCGGCGGTGGGATGAACTCGACACCGACCGCGAGCACGGGGTGATCCGCAGCAAGGAGCACGCCTTCAGCCAGGACGGCGGGCTGGCGGTGCTCTACGGCAATCTCGCAGCCGAGGGCTGCATCGTGAAGACCGCGGGCGTCGACGAGGCGATCCTGCGCTTCGCCGGGCCGGCCAAGGTCTACGAAAGCCAGGACGCCGCGGTCGCGGGCATCCTTGCCGGCGATGTGGTCGAGGGCGACGTGGTCGTCATCCGCTACGAAGGTCCGCGCGGCGGGCCGGGGATGCAGGAAATGCTCTACCCCACCAGCTACCTCAAGTCGAAGGGCCTGGGCGCGGCCTGCGCGCTGATCACCGACGGGCGCTTCTCGGGCGGCACCAGCGGGCTGTCGATCGGCCACGTCAGCCCCGAGGCGGCCGAAGGCGGCGCGATCGCGCTCGTCGAGCCGGGCGACCTGATCGAGATCGACATTCCCGCCCGCACGATCCACCTTGCCGTTAGTGACGAGGTCATGGCCCACCGCCGGGCCGCGCGCGAGGACCGGGGCTGGCACCCGGCCGAACCGCGCCCGCGCCAGGTGTCCCCGGCGTTGCAGGCCTATGCGGCGATGACCACCAGCGCGGCGAAGGGCGCCGTGCGCGACGTGAACCAGATCCTGGGCCGCACGCCGGGCGGCCGATGAGCCCGCACCGTCCCCGCTGGCTGGCCCTTGCCGCCTCGCTCGCGGTCGCGGCCTGCGGGTCGGGCACCGGCGGCAGCTCCGCGGCGGCCGAACCCGCAGCGGCAGGCGAGGACGACAGGATCGAATGCGCGCTCGACGGAGCGAACGCCTTCGCCCGCGACTGCACGGTGGAACGCTCGACGGCCGAAGGGCAATCGCTGCTCGTCGTCCGCCACCCCGACGGCGCGTTCCGCCGGTTCGCCATCGTCACCGACGGGCGCGGCGTGATCGCGGCCGACGGCGCGCAGGCGGGCAAGGCGACGCTCGGCGACGGTACGATCGAACTCTGGGTCGACGACGACCGCTACCGTTTCCCGGCAACCGTGTCCGATGCCGGCGGCTGACCAGGTCCTCACCGTCGCGCAGATGCGGGCGGCTGAGCAGGCGCTGATCGACCGCGGCGAGACGGTGTCCAGCCTGATGGACATCGCCGGGCGCGGCGCGGCCGAATGGGTCTGGCGCGTTTCCGCCGGGCGCAAGGTCACCGTACTGTGCGGCCCGGGCAACAACGGCGGCGACGGCTACGTCATCGCCGAAACGCTGCGCGTGCGCGGCCTCGAGGTCTGCGTGGTCGCACCGCTCGCGCCCACGACCGAGGCCGCGATCGCGGCCCGCGCCGCCTATCGCGGCAGCTTTGCCGAGGATGCGCGCGGCGGCGTGCTGGTCGATTGTCTGTTCGGCAGCGGACTGACCCGGCCCCTGTCGCCGGACCTGGCGGCCTTGCTGGCAAGGCTGGCCGACCACCATGACTACGGCATCGCGGTCGACCTGCCGAGCGGCGTGGCCAGCGACACCGGGGCGTTGCTCAACGAGGGTCTGCCCGCATGGAACCTGACCATCGCCCTGGGCGCATGGAAATTCGCGCACTGGCGCATGCCGGCCATGGCCGCGATGGAGCGGCGGGTGCTGGTCGACATTGGCGTGGAGCCGCAAGACGGCGCCGCGCAATTGGCCGGGCGCCCGAAGCTGAGCGCACCGGCCGCGGACGCACACAAATATACCCGCGGGCTCGTCCTCGTCGTGGCGGGCACGATGCCGGGCGCGGCGGTGCTCGCCTGCCATGCGGCCTTGCGAGCAGGCGCGGGCGCGGTGCGGCTGAAGGCGGATTCGCTGCACCCGGCGACCCTGCCCGACGTGGTGTTGCGCGCCGATCCGCTCGAGGACCTGCTGGCCGACCCGCGCACGGGTGCGGTGCTCGTCGGCCCCGGCCTCGGGCGCGACGAGGCCGGCCGCGCGGCCATGACAGCGATCATGGCGGCAGACCTTCCCGCCGTCATCGACGCGGATGCGCTGCACCTGGCGACTCCCGAGGCGTTCGCCGGGCGAACCGCGCCTGCCATCCTGACACCGCACGAGGGCGAACTCGCCCAGTTGTGCAAGGCCTTCGGCGTAGCAGGCGATGACAAGCTGGCCGCGGCGAAGGCACTGGCCCAGCGCGCCGGGGCGGTGATCGTCGCCAAGGGTCCGGACACGATCATCGCCGGGCCGGACGGGCGGGTTTCGCTGGCACCGTCCGCGACCAGCTGGTTATCCGTTGCCGGCAGCGGCGACGTCCTCGCGGGCATCGCGGCGAGCCGCCTTGCCGCCGGCGGCGATCCCTTCGCAGCCGCGCTGGAGGCGTGCTGGCTGCACAACGAGGCCGCCCGCCTCACTGCGCCGCCGTTTCTCGCCAGCGACCTTGCCGGACAGGTGGCACGGGCCTACGCGGCCTGCCTGTGAGTTCAGAGGAAATCGTTCGGGTCGCCGCGAAGGGCGATGGCGTTACCGCGTCGGGCCGCCACGTGGCCTTCGCCGCGCCCGGCGACCGCGTTGGCCCGGACGGCACCATCGAGCCGGGGCCGCATCACGCCGTTCCTCCGTGCCGCCATTTCCCGCGCTGCGGCGGCTGCCAGCTGCAGCACCTGGACGAGGAGGCGCTGACCCGGTTCGTGCGCGACCGGGTCGTGCTCGCGGCCGAGGGGCAGGGCCTTGCCGCCGACGTCGTGGCCCCGGTCCATCTCTCGCCGCCCCGCACCCGCCGCCGCGCGACGCTCCGCGCGATCAACGGTGGGGGCCGCCCGCTGGTCGGGTTCAACGAAAGCGGATCGCACAAGGTGGTCGACCTCCAGGAATGCCATGTCCTGGCGCCCGAGCTTTTCGCCCTGGTCGCTCCGCTGCGCGCCATGCTGGCGCAGCGCCGCGGCAAGTATGCCGCAACCATCGAGCTGGCGCTGACCGACAAGGGCGTGGACGTGGGCATCAAGGGCCTGGCGATCGAGGGGCTGGACGAGACCGAGGCGCTGCTCGGCTTCTGCCGCACGCAGGGGCTGGCGCGGCTCTCGCTCGACCAGGGCTATGGCAGCGAGGCATTCTGGGAGCCCGAGCCGGCGACCGTCACCCTGTCCGGCGTGGCGGTCGACTTTCCGCCGGGCGCCTTCCTGCAGGCGACAGCCGACGGGGAAGCCGCGCTGGCGGGGGCGGTGCGCGAGTGGCTGGGCGGTTGCGGGCAGGTCGCCGACCTCTTCGCCGGGCTCGGCACGTTCGCTTTCGCGCTGTCAGGGCCGACGAAGGTGCTGGCAGCCGAAGCCGCGCGCGATGCGCACTTGGCTTGCCGCGCTGCCGCCAACCGCGCGCGCCTGCCGGTCGAGGCCGTTCACCGGGACCTGTTCCGCAACCCGCTGCGGGCCGAGGAACTGCGCGGGTTCGACGGCGTCGTGCTCGATCCGCCGCGCGCCGGCGCGCGCGAGCAGGTGGCGCAAGTCGCGGCAAGCGGTGTCGCGCGCGTCGCCTACGTCAGCTGCAATCCGGCGAGCTGGGCCAAGGATGCGCGGGTGCTGATGGATGCCGGCTATCGCCTGGCCGAACTGCGCCCGGTCGGCCAGTTCCGTTGGTCGACCCATGTCGAGCTGGCGAGCCTTTTCCTACGCTAGCGCGGTAAGAATCTGGCTCACGAGCCAGTCCTGCGATGCCTGGTCGGTATAGGCGTGGTCCGCCCCGGAGCAGCGCGCGATGCGCCCGTCGGTCTTGTCCCAACTGGCAAGGAAGGCCTGGCCCGTGCGGTCCCGCTCCGCCACGAGGAAGCGAACCGGACCGCCGAACGGCGCGATCGCCTCGGCCATTTCGCCTGCGAGCCCCGTGGCCGTGGGCTTTTGTGCCGCCGCGGAGCGCAGGCCCTTTGCCAGCTTGCGCAGGTCGACCCCGCCGGTCAGCAGCCGCCACACCTCGCGCGGGTTTCTGAGCTTCTCGATATAGCGCGAGCGGATTGCCGCGGGCGGCGGCGCGGTAGCTTCGTCGTCCTCGCCGTCGTAGGTCCACGGGTTTGAGAGGACCAGCCCGTCCAGACCCGCACCGCCGGCAAGCATCAGCGCGCTGGCGGCGTCGCAATTGCCGAAGCCGATGATCCGCGAAACCTGGGGGCTGGCCATGCGAAAGGCGGCGAGCGCGGCGGCGATGTCCGGCGCGGAATTGCGGAAGCCGCGATTTTCCCCCTCGCTATCGCCGCAGCCGCGCCGGTCGAAGCGGAACACCGGGTGGCCCGCCGCCGCAATCCTGGCTGCCAGCGCCGCCTGGCCCGAGAAGGCGCCCGCGCGGGTCTCGTTGCCGCCGGTAACGAGCAGCAGGCCGGTCGCGCCCGGCGCTTCGTCGAGCGAACCGACCAGCGCCGCGCCCGCGCAATTGAATGTGATGTGCCGCCGGGTCATGCCAGATCGCCGGCGATGAGCGCGGCCAGCCGGTCCGCCTGCGCCGCCTCGAAGGCGGGTTCCGCGCGCAGCCACAGCCCGGCGCCGCCGATGTCGCCCTGGCCGATGGTCCGCTGGCCGGGTGCGGGGGCGACCTCGGCCGTTTCGAGCGCAGCGATCAATGCCGCGCCCAGCCGGTGGCCGCCAAGCTCCAGCCCCTCGCGCCGCCCGCTGTCGAGCAAGCCCTCGCGGGTTTCCTCGCGCCCGGCTTCGCGCGCCGCGAGCGTGCGGGCGCGCAGCATGCCGCGCAGCAACTGCGGCCCGGCGAGCGGAGCGTAGAGCCAGCCGGGCAGGTCGGGCGTCAGCATCGCCCCGGCGCGGATGGCGAGGACGTGCGTTGCGCGGAAATGCCGCGCCGCACCGGCGGCATCGGCGCGCCAGCCGTCGAGCGTCTGCCGATCGAGCGGCGCCAGGCTTTCGTTGCACCCCGGCAGGTCCGGCAGGAAGGAATCGATCTCGGCGGCGTCGAGCCGCCGCATCGTCTCGACTGTCTGGCGGCGCAGCTTGTTGGATTCGTCGAACCAGGCGGGCAGGACCAGCACGCGGCCGCTGCGCCCGCGGTCGAACGCGAGCGCGTATTCCTCGCCGCCGTCAGGGGTGGTCCAGCCGGCGGGCACCGGCGCGGTCAGCCGTCGTAGCGCTTGGACTGGACGAAAGTGAGCAGGGCGCCGTAGGTTTCGAGCATCTCGCCGTCGACCTCGTCGTCCTCGACCACGATGTCGAGGCGATCCTCGATCTCGGTCAGCAGGCCGGCGACCGCCATCGAATCGAGTTCCGGCAGGTGGCCGAACAACCCGGTGCCCTCGTCGAACAGGGCAACACGGTCGGCGCTCAGGCCGAGCACGTCCTGCAGGATCTGGCGCAGCGCCATGTCGGCGCCGCTGTGATTGTGGCTGAGGGCAGGTTCGCTGCTCATCGTGGTCCCCGTCGGCAAGGTGAAGGCGGCGTTAGCCAAGGCTTTGGCGCGAAACAAGCTTCCGCAGGCCGCCGCGCATGCCGGCCTTCCCGATGGCAGGCCAGTTGCGCGGGTCGCCCTTGCGCCAGGCCTGCAACCGGTAACGCGGGCGCGCCTCTTCCATCCAGTCGCGCTTGTAAGGGTCGTCACCGGTGCCGAAGTCGACGAATTCGACACCGTCATCGTCGATGACTTTCATCATCAGCGCGGCGGTGAGCGAGGTGCCCGGCGAGATCGGCTTGGCGCTTTCGCGGTGGGCCAGCTTGTGGATGTAGGCGATGCCGCTCTCGACCGTCCAGAACTGCGCGGCGACCGGTTCGCCCTCGGCCGTGGCGACGGCCAGGCGGATGCGGCCGGCCTCTCCCTCGGCAACGGCAAAGGCACGCAGCAGCGCGGGGTCGCCTTCCTCGGGCTTCCAGCTCTCGGCGTAGATCGATTCGTAGGCGGCCCACGCGTCCTCGTCGAAGCTGTCGTGGATCATGATCGCGACCTTCTTGGCCTTGCGCTTGAGCGTCGTGCGCAATTGCCCGGGGCGGCCGGCGAGGTACTCGGCGTAAGTGCGGCCGCCGACCTCGAGAACGCGGTTGGTGTCGCAGGGCTCGCGCAGCACCAGCCAACCCGAGCGGCCGAACGCGCGTTCGAGCTGGCGCGCGGTCCCGTCCTCGTCGGGCACGCGGTCGAGCACGACGTGCGAAGCCTTGCACGCAAGATCGCGGGCGAGGGCGATGGAGAGGCTGTCGGCCGAGGAATAGGCGCTGGCGAGCGGACGCCAGGTGAAGGCGTACCAGTTGAGCAGCGCTTCCAGCCGCCGGCCTTCGCGCCGCAGCGGGAACACCACGCCGCCCGACGCATCCTCCGCCACGGCATAGAGAGCCCCGCCGGAGGTGCCTTCCATCGCGGCGAACCAGTCAGTCCGCGCAAACGGCCCGCACGGCGCAAGATCGAGCCCTTGCACATCGTTAACCGTGTCGTGATAGCTGATCGTCGTCAAAGCCCTAGCGTCCCCGTTTCGGAGCCCCGATGTCGCATCCCGATCCCATTGCCCGTCCGCTCGACCATCTCGCCGAAGGCGGGCAGGGCGGCGACGTGGCGCTCGTCCTGCGTGGCGAGACGCTTAGCTTCGAGGAATTAAGAACCCGTGTCGCGCGCCTGGCCGGCTGGCTGCGAACGCAGGCGGGCGAGCCGGGCGCCAGGGTGGCGAGCTGGGCGGCAAAGGGCGAGCTAACCTGCCTGTTGCCGCTCGCGGCGGCGCGGGCCGGACTGGTTCATGTGCCGATCAACCCGCTGCTGAAGCGGGCGCAGGTGGGGCATATCCTGGCGGACAGCGGATCGGTCCTGATCGTCGGTACGCGGGCGCGGCTGGATAGTTTGGAAGCGGGCGACGTTCCGGGCGGGTGCGCGCTTGTCGAAGAGGGCGAGGCGCTGGCGGCGGCGGCGAGCGCTGACCCCCTGCCGCCGTCTTCCGCCAGCCCCGAAGAACTCGCCGCCATCCTCTACACCAGCGGCTCGACCGGCAAGCCCAAGGGCGTGATGCTGAGCCACGCCAACATGTGGCTCGGTGCGGTCAGCGTGGCGACTTATCTCGGCCTGGAGCGTGACGATGTGACGCTGGCAGTCCTGCCGCTGTCGTTCGACTACGGCCAGAACCAGCTGCTCTCGACCTGGTATGCCGGCGGCTGCGTGGTGCCGCTCGACTACCTGACGCCGCGCGACGTCACCAAGGCCTGCGCGCGCCACGGGGTGACGACGCTGGCGGCGGTTCCCCCACTGTGGGTGCAGTTGACCGAGCTCGACTGGCCGGCCGAAGCCATTTCCTCGATGCGGCGCCTGACCAACAGCGGCGGCGCGCTGACGGTGGACCTCGTGCGCAAGCTGCGCGGCCTGTTCCCGCAGGCGCGCCTGTTCCCGATGTACGGCCTGACCGAGGCGTTCCGCTCGACCTATCTCGACCCCTCGCTGGTCGATACGCATCCGACGTCGATGGGCAAGGAAATCCCCTTTGCCGAGATCCTGGTTATCGGCGACGACGGCGAGGTGACCGCCGACGGCGACGAGGGCGAACTCGTCCATGCCGGTCCGCTGGTGGCGCAAGGTTACTGGCAGGATGCCGAGCGGACGGCGGAGCGGTTCAAGCCAGCCCCGCGCGCGTCGCGCTATGTCGGGACGGCGGTATGGTCGGGCGACCGGGTGGTGCGCGATGCCGAGGGGCTGCTGCACTTCGTCGGGCGGCGCGACTCGATGATCAAGACCGCCGGCAATCGCATCAGCCCGCAGGAGATCGAGGACGCCGCCATTGCCTCGGGCCTCGTCAACGAAGCTGCGGCGGTGGGCGTTGCCGATGCGCGGCTCGGCCAGGCGGTGGTGCTGGTGGTGCGCGGCGCGGGCGACGAGGCGGGCCTGCGGGCCGCGCTCAAGCGCGACCTGCCCAACTTCATGCAGCCGCGCGACGTGGTCTGGGTGGCTTCCATGCCGCTCAATCCCAACGGCAAGATCGACCGCAACGCCTTGCAGGCCGAGATGGCGCGAAAGGCCGCGGCATGAAGCCGCTCGGCCCCATTCCCGCCGGTTACGAAACGCTCGACGGCGAACTGGCGATCGGCGGTCGCACGGCCAGCGCACTGGTCGACGAGGCAGGCGGCACGCCGCTGTTCGTCTATTCGGCCGGACTGATCCGCGCCCGTATCGCCAGCCTGCGTGCAGCGATGCCCGAGCGGCTGCGCATCCATTATGCGATCAAGGCCAACTCCTTCGCGCCCGTGCTCGGGCTGATGGCCGGGCTGGTCGACGGGTTCGACATCGCCTCCGGCGGCGAGCTGGCGATGGCGCAGGCCGCGGGCCTGCCGGCGGATCGCATCAGCTTTGCCGGACCGGGCAAGCGCGACGAGGAACTTCGCGCGGCGATCCTTGCGGGCGTGACGCTTAACCTTGAGTCCGCCAATGAAGCGCGGCGGGCGCTCGATATCGGCAGTTCCGAAGGAATCGCGCCGCGCCTGGCGATCAGGGTAAACCCGGATTTCGAACTGCGCGGGTCGGGGATGAAGATGGGCGGCGGCGCCAAGCCGTTCGGCATCGACAGCGACCAGGTGGCCGACCTTGCGAAGGACATCATCGCTGCCGGGGCCGAATGGCGCGGCTTGCACATCTTCACCGGCAGCCAGTCGCTCGATGCCGAGGCGATCGCCGAGACGCAGGGCAACGTGCTCGATCTCGCCGCCAAGCTGACCGCCGATATCGGCGTGCCGCTGCCGCATCTGAACATGGGCGGCGGGATGGGCATCCCCTACTTCAACGGCGATCAGTCGCTCGATCCCGGTGTCCCGGGCGCGAGACTGGCCGAACGCTTCGCTGTCCGGCCTCTCGAACTCGCCGATACCGAGTTCGCCATCGAACTCGGCCGCTACCTGGTGGGCGAAGCGGGCGTCTATTTTTGTCGCATCGTCGACCGCAAGGTCAGCCACGGGACGACCTACCTGGTAACCGACGGCGGGCTGCACCATCAGCTTGCCGCGTCGGGCAACTTCGGCACCGTGGTGCGCCGCAACTACCCGGTCGCCATCGCCACCCGCTTTGCCGAGGAACCGGCCGAGGAGGTCAACGTCGTGGGTTGCCTGTGCACCCCACTCGACCGGCTGGCGGACGCCGCGATGATGCCGCGGGCCGATGTCGGCGATCTGGTCGCGGTGTTCTGCGCCGGGGCCTATGGCGCCTGCGCCAGCCCGGCACAGTTCCTGGGCCAGGGGCCGGCGCGCGAAATCCTGGTTTAGGAAGCCGCCGCAGACTGTCCCGCTACGGGACACACCGGACGAAACCCCCGGAATCAGGCGCTTTAGGGCCCCAAGGATAACGGGATGTTCACCCTTTTACGGGACAACGCGAGCCGGATCCACGGGCCGTGGACCGGGCGCGATCCCGCGTCCGGGCCTCTGTCCAGCACAATCGAGGACGCAGGTTCATGCGTAACAAGACTTTTCCCCGCCTCCTGGCCGCAAGCGCGACGGCGTGCCTGGCGCTTGCCGGATGCGGCACCACCTCGGCCCCCGAGCTTGCCCCGGCGAGCTTCGTGTCGATGCAGGAAGGTCCGGGCGAGGACTACGTCATCGGCCCGCTCGACCAGTTGACCATCCACGTCTGGCGCAACGACGAGCTCGGCGCGCAGGTCCAGGTGCGGCCCGACGGGCGCATCACCACGCCGCTTGTCGCCGACATGCCTGCCGTGGGCAAGACGCCCACGATGCTGGCCGAGGACATCCGCCTGCAGCTGTCGCAGTACATCGCCGAGCCGCTGGTGACGGTCATCGTCAACCAGTTCGCCGGCACCTTCAGCCAGCAGATCCGCGTGGTCGGGGCAACCGAGAAGCCGGCCAGCATCCCCTATCGCGCCAACATGACGGTGCTCGACGCGATGATCACCGTGGGCGGGATGAGCGAGTTCGCCAGCGGCAACCGCGCGAAGCTGATCCGCTTCGACAAGCAGATGGGCCGCCAGCGTGAGTACGGCCTGCGCCTCGCCGACCTGCTCAAGAAGGGCGACAGCCGCGCCAACGTGATGCTGCAGCCCGGCGATGTGATCATCATCCCGGAATCGATGTTCTGACCGGAAATCAGGGGGACAGGGCTTGAACGGTCTTATCGAGGAAGCGCGCGAGGCGCTCTGGGCGATCTGGAACCGCCGGTGGATGGCGCTCGCCGTCGCCTGGGGGTTCTGCCTGCTCGGCTGGCTGGTCGTGGCGCTGATTCCCAACGCCTACGATTCCAAGACGCGGATCTTCGTCCAGCTCGACGACGCGCTGGCGCAGCAGATCGGCATCGGCGCGGCCACGCGTGAGAAGGAAATGCAGCAGGTCCAGCAAACGCTGAAGAGCGCGGTGAACCTTGAAAAGGTCATCCGTTCGACCCGCATCGGCGACGAGATCACCACCCCCGGCGAGATGGAGCGCGCGGTCCAGGGTCTGGGCGAAAAGATCATCGTGCTCGCCCAGGGCGAAAACCTGTTCGAGATCACCGCCACCAGCGGCCGCAGCGACCTGTCGGATGCCGAGAACGCACAACTGGCGCAGGACATCGCGCAGCGGATGATCGACATCTTCCGCGAGAGCAACATCGGCGGTTCGCGCGGGGAAATGCGCGAGACGATCGAGTTCCTCGACGCGCAACTGGCCGAGCGCAGCAAGCAGCTCGAGGAGGCCGAGCAGAAGCGCCTCGCTTTCGAAGCGCAGCATCCCGACCTTGCCGGCGGGACCGAGACCATTTCGCAGAAGATCGAGAACCAGCGCAACGAACTGCGCGCGGTGCAGGCCGATCTGGCCGCCGCTCGCAGCGCACTGGCCGCGATCGACGGCCAGCTTGCCTCCACTCCGCGCAACCTGGCCACGTCGGACACTGGCGGACCGCGCGCTTCGCTGGCGCAGGCGCAGTCCAACCTTGCCTCGATGCGCGGGCGCGGGCTGACCGACAGCCACCCCGACGTCGTCGCCGCGCAGAAGCAGATCGCCGCCCTGCGCACCGCCGCGGCGAGCGACGGCGGCAACTACGGGATGCCGAACCCGGCCTACACCTCGCTGCAGGGCATCCGCATCGAGCGGCAGGCCAATCTCGAGGCGCTGTCGAGCCGCGCGGCCGCGATCAGCACCACTCTGGCCGACTTCTCCGCCAGCCAGGCGACCGAGCCGGGCGTGGCGGCCGAAGCCCAGCGCATCAGCCGCGATTACCAGGTCCTGCGCGAGCAGTACGACAAGCTGCTGGGCGACCGCGAGGAATTGCGCCTGCGCGGCCAGGTTGAGACCGAGCGCAGCGCGATCAAGTTCGAGGTCATCGATCCGCCCAGCACGCCGCGCGTGCCGAGCTGGCCGAACCGGCCGATCCTGCTGTTCGCCGTGCTGTTCCTCGGCCTCTGCATCGGCGGCGGCGTGGCCTACCTGCTGCACAAGATGCGCTCGAGCTTCTCCACCGCGGCGAAGCTGGAAAGCACGTTCGAATTGCCGGTCGTGGGGACCATTTCGCTCGCCCTGACCGACGCCGCCAAGGCGCTGGCCAGGAAGCGTTACCGGCGGTTTGCCGCCGCAGCAGGCGGACTGGGCGCGCTATTCGTCATCCTGCTCGCGGCCGAGTTCGTCCAGCGCGGGATGGTGGCGTGAGGAGCGCGACATGACTGAACACACCAAGATCCCGCTGCCGACCGAAGGCGAAGGCGCCCACAAGGGAACGTCGCTGTTCGAGCGCGCGGATGCGCTTTACGGGCTCACCCCCGCAGCGGTCCCGGCGCAGCTGGCGCCGCCCGTCGCCAAGCGCGGCCGTACGGCGAAGGGCAAGGCCCAGGCAGAGGTCGTGCCGGCGCCGGCCGTCGCCCCCTCCTCGACGCCCATCGAACCCGTGGCGAGCTCGCCGGTCGTTGCAGCCCCCGAAGCGCCCAAGCCGCAGCCTGAACCGGCAGTAGTGCCGGCGAGTCCGGTCGTCGCGGTGCAGCCCGCCGTGTTCCGCTCGCAGCGCCATCCGATCGATCGCGCGCACCTGGCCAAGCAGGGCCTGATCCTGCCCGAAGGCAAGGTGAGCGGGCTGCTGGAGGAATTCCGCATCGTGAAGCGCGAGCTGCTCAAGGCGGCGCACGCTGCAACGGACAAGGGCGCCGGCGCCAAGGCCCAGCGTATCCTGATCTGCTCGCCGCTGCCGGGCGAGGGCAAGACCTTCTGCGCCACCAATTTGGCGCTGGCGATGGCGGCGGAAAAGGACGGCGAGGTCGTGCTGATCGATGCCGACTTCGCCAAGCCCTCGATCCTCTCGACGCTCGGCCTGCCGGGCGGTTCGGGTCTGATGGACGCGCTCGCCGACAAGACCCTGCGGGTCGAGGACTGCGTGCTGGCGACCGACGTCGCCGGGCTGTTCGTGCTGCCGGCCGGCAACCAGACCAATTCGGACAGCGAGTATCTTTCGTCCAACCGCACGGCCGAAGTGCTGGCGCGGCTGACCGACGGCGCGCCCAACCGCATGCTCATCTTCGATTCGCCCCCGGCGCTGGCGGCATCGCCCGCGGCGGAGCTGGCCAAGTACTGCGCGCAGGCGGTGGTCGTCGCGCGGGCGGATTCGACCGGTCAGACCTCGCTCGAGGATGCGCTTTCGCTGCTGTCGAACTGCCCGGACATCAAGCTGCTGCTCAACGCGGCGCATTTCAGCCCGAGCGGCCGCCGCTTCGGTTCCTATTACGGGTACGAGGGGTAATCCGATGAAAACCCATCTCCACACCAGCTCGCTGGCCGCCATGGCAGCCGCGCTGATCCTCCCGGCCAGTGCCGCCGCGCAGCAGGTCCAGGGCGAGCCGGTGCTCGAGAGCGGGTCCGCGCCGCGTGTCGGCCATGTCGAGGTCACGCCCTACATCGAAGCCGCGCAGGTCTTCACCACGCAGCTTGAGCCGATCAACGACAGCGTCACCTACACCAGCGTCGCTGCCGGAGTGGACGCGAGCGTGCAGGGCCGCAATTCGGCCGGCTCCGCCTCGGTCCGCTACGAACGCCGGTTCGGATACGACAGCGGGTTTTCAGACAGCGACACGGTGAGCGGCATCGCCCGTGCCTCGGTCGGTCTGGGTTCGCCCAACGTGACGATCGAGGCCGGTGCGCTCGCCTCGCGCACGCGCGTCGATTCCAACGGCGTCGCCACCACCGGCGCCTTCGCCCAGAACGACAGCCAGACCAGCCAGGTCTATTCGGGCTACGTCGGCCCGTCGATCCGCAGCCGCCAGGGCGCCGTCGAAATCGAGGGCCACTATCGGTTCGGCTACACCCGGGTGGAGGCTCCCGATGCGGTCGTGATCGCGCCCGCCGGGCCGACCCGCATCGACCTGGCCGACGACAGCACCACGCATTCCGCCAACGCGCGCGTGGGCCTTGCCCCGCGCACCGTCCTGCCGGTCGGCGTGGGCGTCGGCGGAGGGTGGAACGAACAGAACACCTCGAACCTCGACCAGCGCGTGCGCGATCGCCACGCGCGCGCCGACGTGAGCCTTCCGGTGTCGGAAAGCCTCGCGCTCGTCGGCGGCGTCGGGTACGAGGATGTGCAGATTTCCAGCCGCGACGCAGTGCGCGATCCGGTCACCGGCGCGCCGGTGGTTGGGCCGGACGGCCGCTACGTGACCAACGAGGCCGCGCCGCGGGTCATCGCCTACGAGACCGACGGGCTGATTTGGGATGCAGGCGTGATGTGGCGCCCCAGCCGCCGGACCTCGCTGCAGGCCTTCGTCGGCAAGCGTTACGATTCCACGACGTACTACGGCAGCTTCGCCTACGCGCCGAGCACCCGCCAGAGCATCAACCTGTCGGTCTACGACGGAATCCAGACCTTCGGCGGCGTGATTACCGACCGGTTGGCCGGGTTGCCCGCGCAGTTCCAGGCGATCCGCAACCCGTTCAGCGGCGACGTCGGCGGGTGCGTGACCACGACCCAGGGCAACAATTGCCTGGGCGGGGCCTTCGCCTCGCTCAATTCGGCGGTGTTCCGCAACCGCGGCGTGTCGCTCAGCTACGGGCTCAACCTTGGCCGCACGCAGCTCGGCCTGGGCGCGGGGTACGACCGGCGCAAGTTCATCGCCGCGCCCGGCACCGTGCTCGGGGCAGCGAACGGCGTGGTCGACGAAAGCTACTGGGTGGCCGCCAACCTCGGCACCCAGCTGGACGACAAGTCGAGCATCACCTCGAACGTCTACGCCAGCTGGTACGACAGCGGGCTGAGCGGCGACATGGCGCTCGGCTACTCGGCCTCGGTCGCCTACGCCCGGCGCCTGTTCGGGGGGCTCAGCGGCACCGCCGCCGTGGGCCTCGACGGGGTCGACCAGGACAATCTGCCCGATCTGCAATCCGCGTCCGCCCTTGTGGGCCTGCGCTACAGCTTCTGACGTTCGGAGAACGAGACGATGTTCGACAATTTTTACGGTCTCACCGGCAAGCCCTTCCAGCTTACCCCGGATCCTGCGTTCTATTTCCGCAGCACGACGCACCGCAAGGCGCTGTCGTACCTCGGTTACGGCCTTGCGCAGGGCGAAGGCTTCATCGTCATCACCGGCGAGGTCGGAGCGGGCAAGTCCACCCTGGTCGCGCACCTGATGGGCACGGTCGATCCCGATCGGCTGACCGTGGGCCAGATCGTCACCAGCAAGCTCGACGAGGAGGAGATTGTCCACGTCGTCGCGCAGAGCTTCGGGCTCGACATCGAAGGGCACGACAAGGCGACCGCGCTGGGCGCGATCGAGGGCTTCCTGCATGACGAGGCGCGCGCCGGCCGGCGCTGCCTGCTGGTGGTCGACGAATCGCAGAACCTGGCGATCCCCGCGCTCGAGGAACTGCGGATGCTGTCGAACTTCCAGCTCGGCAACCATCCGCTGCTGCAGACCTTGCTGCTCGGCCAGCCCGAGTTCCGTGCCACCCTGCAGACCAGCCCGGATCTGGAGCAGCTGCGCCAGCGGGTCATCGCCGCGCACCACCTCGAGCCGATGGAGAAGGGCGAGATCGAGCCCTACATCGTCCACCGGCTGCAGAAGGTCGGCTACAGCGGCAATCCCTCGTTCGACCAGCGCGTGTTCACCGAGCTGTACGAAGCGAGCGGCGGCATCCCGCGGCGCGTCAACCAGATCGCCAACCGGCTCCTGCTGCTCGGTGCGGTCGAGGAGCGTACCCGGATCGATTCCGCGATGCTCAAGGCCGTGCTCGACGAAATGGCTGGCGAGAAGGCCTTTCCCGAGGCCGCGCCCAAGCCCATGCCCCGGGTCGAGCGGCCGGCCGCTGCGCCGGTGCCGATCAACCACGAGCCCCGGCTCGAGCGTGCGACCGTCGAGGCTATGCTGGCCGAACGCGACGCGCAGATCGCCGAACTGCAGCAGGCCATCGTGGAGATGGCCAGCCAGCGCGACGAGGCCAATATCCAGGCGCTGATGCCCGAGATCGCCGCACTGCAGGAAAAGCTCGCCGCAACCGAAGCCAAGGCCTTCGAGCAGGAGCGCACGATCCGCCATACGCTGACCATGCTCATCGAATGGATCGAGAGCGAAATGGACGAAGCGCAGGCCGCCTGAGGCCGCGCGGCAGGCAGTCGGGCATGAATGCGGTAACGCCTTTCCACCGAGCCGACGGTGCCGCGGCGCCCGGCGGCGCGCACGATCACGCGATCGTCAACGGCCTGTCGGTCGACGTCGAGGACTGGTTCCAGGTCGGCGCGTTCGAGAGCGTGATCGAGAAGGACGACTGGCCATCTTTGGCCGATCGGGTCGAGCGCAACGTGCACGAGATCCTCGACCTGTTCGATGCGGCCGAGGTCAAGGCGACCTTCTTCGCGCTGGGCTGGGTGGCCGAGCGCCACGGCAGCATGATCCGCCAGATCGTCGACCGCGGGCACGAGATGGCAAGTCACGGCTGGGACCACGGGCGCGTCTTCCGCATGGACCGCCAGCAGTTCGGCGCGGATATCGCCCGGGCGCGCAAGGTGCTGGAGGATGCCTCCGGCTGCCGCGTGACCGGTTACCGCGCGCCCAGCTTCTCGATCGACCAGCGCACGCCCTGGGCGTTCCAGGAACTGGCCGAGCAGGGTTACGCCTACTCCTCCAGCGTCGCCCCCGTGAGCCACGACCATTACGGCTGGGCCGACGCTCCGCGCTTCGCCTTTCGGCCGATGCCGTGGTCGCCGCTGCTGGAAATCCCGGTCACCACCGCCATGTTCGCGGGCAAGCGGCTCGCGGCGGGGGGCGGGGGGTTCTTCCGTGTCATCCCCTATGCCTTCACCCGCTGGGCCGTGCGCCAGGTCAACCGACGCGAAGGCCGCCCGGCGATCTTCTATTTCCATCCGTGGGAGATCGACCCCGGCCAGCCACGCGTTGCCGGAGCGCCGCTCAAGTCGCGGCTGCGGCATTATACCAATCTCGAGGGAATGGCGCCCAAGCTGCGCCAGCTTGTCCGCGAGTTCGCCTGGGGCCGGATGGACGTCTTGGCCAACCGCGAGAATGTCCGCCTCGATGCGGAGGCGGCATGAATGCGCCCTTCGGCCTGACAAGGAGCACAATCCGGCTGGCCGACCTGCGCCAGCCGGACGAAGTCGCGCGGATCGAAGGGTTTGTTGCCGACATGGGCGGCAGTCTTTTTCACCGGCCAGCTTGGTCGATGGCGATCGAGCGCGGTACGGGGCAACGCTCGTGCGGGCTTCTCGCCGAAAAGGGCAGGGCGATCACGGGGTGGTTGCCGCTGAGCGAAATCCATTCGCCTCTGTTCGGCCGCATGCTGGCGTCCAGCGGATTCGCGGTCGAGGGCGGGGCGCTCGCCGTCGATTCCGTGACGGCCGACAGCCTGTGCCGAGCCGCCGAGGAACTGGCATTGCGCCGGTCGTGCACCACCATCGAACTGCGCGGCGGGGCTGCGCCTTCGGGCTGGACGGTGCGGTGCGACAGCCATCTCGCGTTTCAGGCCCTATTGGCACTCGACGATGAAGCTCAGTTGCTCGCCGTGCCGCGAAAGCAGCGCGCGGAAATCCGCAAGGGTCTTGAGCAGGATGTCGAAATCCGGATCGGCCGAGACCAGGCGGACCGTGCTGTACACTACGCCGTTTATTCCGAGAGCGTCCGCAATCTCGGTACGCCGGTTTTTCCGCGCGGCCTGTTCGACGCGGCCCTCGACGCTCTCGACAGCGATATCCTAACGGTGCTTCATGAGGGCCGGCCGGTCGCGAGCGTCCTGTCGTTCTATCACGGCGGTATGGTCATGCCCTACTGGGGCGGCGGCGTGCGCGCTGCGCGGCGCCTGCGGGCAAACGATCGGATGTACTTCGAGCTGATGCGTCACGCACGGCGTGACAAGGGAAGTGCCCGTTTCGACTTCGGTCGCTCGAAGACCGGCAGCGGGCCGGCGGCGTTCAAGAAGAATTTCGGATTCGAAGGCAAGCCGTTCACCTATTCGACCTGGACCGCGCCGGGCTGCGAGGCCCGCGACGCCGATCCCACCAGCCGGCGGCACGCGCGCAGGATCGCGCTGTGGCAGAAGCTGCCTTTGGCCGTGGCGAACCGGCTCGGCCCGCCCATCGCCCGGGGCCTGGGATGACTCGCGAGATCCTCTTCCTGGCGCACCGGCTGCCGTTTCCGCCCGATCGCGGCGACAAGATCCGCTCGCACCACATCCTCAAGGCGCTGGCGGAGCTGGCGCCGGTCCATGTCGGATGCTTCGGCGAAACCGAGGCAGACCTCGCGAACGAGCATCTGCTGGCCCAGGTTGCGGCAAGCCATTGCATGCCCATGCGTACCAAACCGCTGGTAGCGGCAGGGATCGAGGCGCTCCTGTCCGACGAACCGGTCAGCGTCACCGCATTCCGCCATCCCGCGCTGCAAGCATGGGTCGAGCGGACGCTGGCCGAACGGCCGATCGACACGATCTACGTCTTCTCCGGCCAGATGGGGCAGTACGTCCCGCCCGACTGGACCGAGCGGCTGGTGGTCGATCTGGTCGACGTCGATTCCGCCAAATTCGAGTCCTATGCCGCGGCCAAGCGGTGGCCGCTCGGCTGGATCGACCGGCGCGAGGGCAGGTTGCTTCAGGTGATGGAGGGCCGCCTGGCGCGCATCGCCGACCGGACCTTGCTCGTCAGCGAGGCCGAGGCCGACCTGCTCAAGTCGCGCCTGACTTATCCGCAATCCGCGCACGTCTCGGCACTGGGCAACGGCATCGACGCGTCGGCCTTCGACCCGGCGGCATGGCACCCCGCAGACCAGTTTGCGGCGGCACCGGGTCCGCACATCGTCTTTACCGGCCAGATGGATTACGCGCCCAACGTGACAGCCGTGACGCGCATGGCCGGCGCGGTTCTGCCGGAAGTCCTGCGGCAGCATCCCGACGCGCATTTCCACATCGTTGGACGTGCGCCAACGGCGGATGTCCGTGCCCTGGCCGGCAGGGACGTTACCGTCTGGGGCGAGGTGGCAGCGGTGCAGCCGTTCCTCATCTCTGCCGACCTGGTGGTGGCCCCTCTCGCAATCGCCCGCGGCGTGCAGAACAAGGTCCTCGAGGCGATGGCCATGGGCTGCACCGTGCTGCTGACGCCGGAGGCCGCGACGGGCATCGACGCGGTGGACGGCTTCCACTTCGCCATCGCGGCCGACGACAGCGCGCTCGCCCGGCGGGCTCTGGCGCTGCTCGCCGACCGCCCCCGCGCCCGGGCCATGGGTAACGAGGCACGCCGTTACGTGGTGGAGCGGATGAGTTGGACCGCCATGCTCTCCAAGCTGCCCGCGATCGTCGGCCACCGCGCGCCCGACGTCCGGCGCGACGCTGCCTGAGATGGCCGTCGCCAGCCTCCCCGCAGCGCGGCTGCCCGCCGTTCCGCACGGCTGGCGGGTTCCGCTCACCTGCCTTGCGCTGTCATGGCTGGCGCTGTTCGCGCTCACCCTGCGCGACTGGGTGGCGATGGCGCACCAGTGGTGGGACGTCTCGACATACAACCATGCGCTGCTGATCCCCGCGATACTCGCCTGGCTGGTGCATTCGCGCCTTTCTATCCTGCAGGGAATCGAGCCGCGGGCCTGGTGGCCCGGGCTGGTGCCGCTGGCCGGCGCGCTGCTGCTCTGGCTGCTCGGCACGGCGTCGAGCCTGGACAGCGCGAGCCAACTCGCGGCGGTCGTCATGCTGCAATCGGCGGTGCTGGCCGTGCTCGGCCCGCGCGTTGCCGCCGCGCTGCTGTTCCCGCTGGCCTACATGCTGTTCCTCGTGCCGTTCGGCGACGAACTGGTGCCGCTGCTGCAGATGATAACGGCCAAGCTGACCATCGCTTTGACACACTGGAGCGGTATTCCTGCAGAGATCGACGGGGTTTTCATCGATACGCCCGTGGGGCTGTTCGAGGTGGCCGAGGCCTGCTCGGGAGTGAAGTTCCTGATCGCCATGGTCGCGCTCGGCGCCCTGGCTGCGAACGTGTGTTTCCGTAGCACCGGACGCCGCGCGGCGTTCATGGCGCTGGCGGTGGTCCTGCCGGTCGTGGCCAACGGCATCCGGGCCTGGGGCACAATCTACATCGCGCAGTCGCAAGGCATCGCCTTCGCCGCCGGGTTCGATCACATCTTCTACGGCTGGATCTTCTTCGCCATCGTGATGATCGCCCTGTTCGCGCTGAGCTGGCGGTTCTTCGATCGCGCCCCGGGCGATGTGGACCCGGCGCCCGAATGGCCCATCCTCGCGATGCTGGAGCGGGGGCGGGCCGACCCGCGCAAGGTCGTCGCTGCGATCGCCGGGCTCTCGCTCGTCTTCGCCCTCTGGGCAGGGGCCAGTCGGGCCCTGGCGGCCGAATTGCCCGCACGCATTGCCCTTCCGCAGGTCGCGGGATGGCAGCGTGTCGACTACGAGCCCGCCGTCTGGTGGGAGCCGCGTGCCGGCGGTGCCGATCACCGGCTGCTGGGGCGGTACCGCGACGCGCAAGGCCGCGAAGTCGACGTATCGCTCGCGCTTTACGGCAGCCAGCATGGCGGTAGCGATGCGGGCGCTTCCGGGGAAGGCGCGTTGATGCCAGACACCGCGTGGCGCTGGCTGCGCCCCGAACCATCGCTGGCGGGCGGACAGGCACAATGGCTGCGCGCTGGTGGCAGCGTGCGGCGTCTGGCGGTAACCTGGTACGTCAGCGGTGACCTGGTCACAGCGCGGCGCTCGCAGCTCAAGCTGGCGACGATGGCCGACCGGCTGGCGATGCGCGCCCGGCCCGTGGGCGTACTGATCCTGTCGGCCGAGGCATCCGGAACCGACAATCCTCGCGAAGCCATTTCCGCGTTCCTCTCCGCCAGCGGCTCGCCCGGCGCGTGGATGGACGGCGTGGTCCGGACCAACTAAGCGCCCCGGCCATGTGCGGGATCGCGGGCATTTTCCATTGCGGGACGATCAAGCCGGTCGATCCCATGCGGGTCGAGCGGATGTGCGACGCGATCGCCCATCGCGGACCCGACGGCTCCGGCGTGTGGACCGCGCCCGGCGTGGGGCTGGGGCATCGCCGCCTGTCGATCATCGACCTCGCCGGATCGCCGCAACCGATGCTGTCGGCCGACGGGCGCGCGGCGATCGTCTTCAACGGCGAGATCTACAACTACCGCGAGTTGCGCAAGGAACTCGCCGGAATGGGCGCGGTCTTTCGCACCGACGGCGACACGGAGGTGATCCTGGCCGCCTGGCAGCGCTGGGGTACCGAATGCCTTGGCCGGCTCCACGGGATGTTCGCCTTCGCGCTCTACGACCTTGAGAAGCGCGAACTGCTGCTTGCCCGCGATCGCCTGGGCGTGAAACCGCTGTTCATGGCGCCCTTGTCCGACGGAAGTCTGGCCTTCTGCTCCGAACTGAAGGGCCTGCTGGCCCATCCCCTGCTGCGGCGCGAGGCCGATCCGCTGGCTGTCGAGGATTACCTCACCTGGGGCTACGTCCCCGATCACCGCTCTATCCTTGCCGGGGTCGAGAAGCTGCCGGCGGGGCACTATCGCCTCCTGCGCCACGATGCGGCGCCTGCCACGCCGGTGCGCTGGTGGGACATTTCGTTCGCCGAACGTCGCAAGGGCTCCGACGCCGATCTTGAGGCCGAGCTGCTGCATCACCTGCGCGAGGCGGTGACGAGCCGGATGGTGGCCGACGTGCCGCTCGGTGCCTTCCTGTCTGGCGGAGTCGATTCCTCCAGCGTCGTCGCTCTGATGGCCGAGGCGAGCCGCGATCCCGTCCGCACCTGTTCGATCGGGTTCGACGTCGCCGCGCATGACGAGACCGGATACGCCGATGAGGTGGCGCGGCTGTTCGCCACCGATCACCGGAGCCGCACCGTCAGCGCCGACCAGTTCGACGCCATCGGCGAACTGGCGGCGATGTTCGACGAGCCCTTCGCCGATGCCTCGGCCCTGCCGACCTGGCGCGTGTCGCAACTGGCGCGCGAAACGGTCACCGTCGCGCTGTCGGGCGACGGGGCGGACGAGGCGTTCGCCGGATATCGCCGCCAGGTCTTCCACGCTCACGAGGAGCGCGCACGCGCCTTGCTGCCCGCAGGACTGCGCCGCAGCGTGCTCGAACCGCTGGGCCGGGCCTGGCCCAAGGCCGACTGGGCGCCGCGCCCGCTCCGCCTCAAGACCACGCTGCAGTCGCTCGCCGGCAGCGGCGCGGAAGGCTACGCCGCAGCCGTCTCCACCACGCCGCCGGCCGTTCGCCGGGCCCTTTATTCGGACGATTTCCTGCGCCAGATCGGCGACTATCGCGGCGAACAGGCATGGATCGACACGATGGCCCGCGCGCCCGCGCGCTCGGGCCTCGACCGGGCGCAATATGCCGACCTCATGTTCTGGCTGCCGGGGGACATCCTGACCAAGGCGGACCGCACGAGCATGGCGGTGGGCCTCGAAGCCCGCGAGCCGCTGCTCGATCACAGATTGCTCGAATTCGCCTCCACCTTGCCCGATCGGCTGCGGGTTCGCGGCAGGCAGGGCAAGTGGCTGCTCAAGAAGGCGATGCGGCGCTACCTGCCCGATTCCGTCCTCTACCGGCCCAAACAAGGTTTCGTGACGCCGGTGGCCGAATGGCTGCGCGGTCCGCTCGCAGGGGAAGCCCGGGCCATCGCCAGCAGCGCGGCGCTGGCACGCACGGGCTGGTTCGATGCACGCCGCATTTCCCCGCTGGTCGAGGCGCATATCGCGGGCCGGGCGGACCACGGCAGGCTGCTGTGGCAACTGGTCATGCTGGACCGATCCTTGCGCAATCTGGGCGTTGTCACCTGACTTTCGTCAGTGTTACCCCCCGGTCACAGGGTCCGTGCCGAATTGAGACGCAGGTGTTCCGGGCAATACTTAGGGTAAATAACAAGTTGCCAAATTGACTCTCGCAAGCGTAGCCTCTGCTTGTTCAGCCCGAAAATCGAGCGGACAACAGGGTCGTGCGACGGGGTGGCAATGGATCGTTTGACGGGACAGCTCGAAAACGCAGAAAAGGTTTCAGAAGAAACCGATGCGCCTCTCATTGCGTTCGGTTGCGGTGAAGAACATCTTGTCGAGTTGCGGTCGGACCGGCCGAATATAGATCGGCAATTGTTCGAACTGTCCGAGCTCGAGTGCCGGTACGATCCCACGAACGCCGCGCTCTGGACTTTCATGAAGCCCGCCGGCCGGCCGAGTTTCACACCGCCGATGCTGCGCGATTTCGACAGCTGGCAGCGGTTGATCACCGACAATTTCGGCGATGACCGGGTGCCGCTGCGCTACCTCGTTCTCGGCAGCCATGCGCCGGGCGTGTTCTGCTTCGGCGGCGATCTCGAACTGTTCCAGCAGCTCATTCGCGCGGGCGACAGGCGCGGGCTGGAGCATTACGGCTTTCGCTGCGTGGAAATTCTGCATCGCAACATGAACGCGCTGGACCTGCCGATGCTGACCATCGGCCTGGTCGAAGGCGCAGCCCTTGGCGGCGGGTTCGAGGCGCTGCTGTCGTTCGATTTCATCATTGCCGAACGGGGCGCTACCTTCGGCCTGCCCGAGGTGCTGTTCGGCCTGTTCCCGGGGATGGGCGCGCACGCGATCCTGTCGCGCAAGCTCGGCGCGGCGATGGCCAGCCGGATCATCCTGTCGAACGAGACCTACACCGCCGAGCAGATGTACGATCTGGGGATCGTCCACCAGCTCGCCGAGCGGGGCGAGGGGCGCAAGGCCTGTGAGGACTTCATCAAGCGCTCCGAACGGCGCCACCTCGGGCTGGTCAACTCGCGCCGCGCGATGAGCCGATCGGCCGGTATCGAGCTGCGCGAGCTGAAGGACATCGTCGAACTCTGGGCCGAAACCGCGCTGCAGCTCTCCGAAGGCGACCTCAAGGTGATGAGCCGCCTGACCCGCGCGCAGGAGCGGGTCGCGGCGGCCTGATCGTGCGCTAGCGCGCGTCCACCATCACGAGTTCGCAGTCCTCGATCGCTTCGACCGTCAGAGTTTCCTCGCCGGTGATGGCGATGCCGTCGCGCGGCGCGGCTTCCGCGCCGTTGACGCGGATGCGACCCCCGGTCGCCACCAAGTACTGGTGACGCCACGGCGACGCTTCGTAAGTCGCGGTTTCACCCGCGGCGAGCGTGGCCGCCATGACCCGCGCGTCGGCACGGATCGGCAGCGCGGCGTCGGCCTCCGGATCGCCGCTCGCCAGGATTTCCCACTTGCCGGACCGCTCGCCGCGCGGGAATTCGCGCATGCCCCAGCCGGGCTCGCCGCCCGCGCTGTCGGGCAGGATCCAGATCTGGAACAAGGTCGTATCCTCGCTCTCGAGATTGTATTCGGCATGGGCCACGCCGGTCCCGGCGCTCATGACCTGCACGTCGCCCGCGCCGGTGCGGCCCTCGTTGCCCATCGAGTCGCGGTGGCTGATCGCCCCGCTGCGCACGAAGGTGACGATCTCCATGTCCGCATGGCTGTGCGGCGGAAAGCCGGATTGCGCGGCGATCTTGTCGTCGTTCCACACCCGGATCCGGCCCCAGCCCATGCGGTCACGGTCCATGTAATCGGAAAAGCTGAAGTGATAGCGGGTGTCGAGCCAGCCATGGTCACGGTGGGCCAGGCCGTCGAAAGGTCTGATGTCGATCATTGGAATATTCCACCTCGGCGGGGTGTTACCGCCGGCATGGGCGAAATGTGGGTAGCCTGCCGGATCATGCAAGCCCGTGTCCGCGCGCCATGTAGGCCTCGCTCTGCATCTCCTTCAGGCGGCTGACCGTGCGCTCGAACTCGAAGGCGCCTTCGCCGGCGGTGTAGAGTGCTTCCGGCTCGGCCGCGGCGGTAGCGAAGAGCTTGACGTTGTTCTCGTACAGCGCATCGACCAGCGTCACGAACCGTGCCGCCTGGTCGCGATTGTCGGGGCCCATTACCGGGATCCCGACCACGATCACCGTGTGATAGGCCTGCGCCACGGCGAGGTAATCGGCCGCGCCGCGGTTCTCGCCGCACAGCCGCTTGAAGCTGAAAACGGCCACGCCCTTCAGGCTCTTGGGGACATGCAGGATCCGGCCGCCGCCGAGGTCGAGCTCGGCAGAAGGGACGTGTGCGGCATCTTCGGGCCGGTAGTCGGTCAGCCGGAAGAATGCCTCCCTCACTTTCGCGGTGGCCTCCTCGCCAACGGGGCTGTGCCAGGTGTCCAGCCCGCCGATCCGGTCGAGCCGGTAATCGGTCGGCCCGTTCAGCGCGACCACGTCGAGCTCACTTTCGATCAGGGCGATGAAGGGCAGGAAAAGATCGCGGTTGATCCCGTCCTTGTACAGGTCGGCGGGCGGGCGGTTGGATGTCGTGACGACGGTGACGTTCTCGTCGCGGATCAGCGCGGTGAACAGCCGCCCCATGATCGCGGCATCGGCGGTGTTCTTCACCACCATCTCGTCGAAGGCGAGGCAGCGCAGATCCTCGCCGATGCGCCGGGCCACCGGGGCGATCGGGTCGCCGGCCTCCTTCGCGCGCTCCTCGCGGATCATCCGGTCGACCTCGAGCATGAAGGCGTGGAAGTGGACCCGGCGCTTGCGGCGGATCGGCAGCGTCTCGGCGAACAGGTCCATCAGCATCGACTTGCCGCGCCCGACGCCGCCCCACATGTAGACCCCGCGCACCCGGTCCTGCCCCTTGCCAAACAGGCGGGCCAGTGTTCCCGGCTCGCGTGCCGCGACGAGATCGCCCTGCAGGCGCTGCAATCGCACCGCCGCGGCGCGCTGGTCCGGGTCGGGCTGCAACTCGCCGGCGGCGACGAGCGCGTCGTAGCGAGCGAGCATGCCGGTCATTACGATATCTTGCGCACGATGCCCGAGAAGCCGGCGACGGCAATGTCGCCCTGGACGATGCGGCCCTGGACGAAGATCATCCGCCCCGTTTCCCGCAGCACCGAGACGACGGCGTCGAGCGGCTGGTCGATCACCCCCGCGCCGACGAACTGGACCGAGAGCTCGATCGTCGCCGCGGCCGCCAGGCGGCCCCCGCGCAGCACGCCGGGCCCGGCGAACAGCGACGCATCGGCGAAGGCGGAGATCATCCCGCCGTGCAGGTTGCCGACGATATTGCCCATGTGCGGTGCGGGCATGATTCGGGTGCGGGCGGTGCCGTCACCCTCGTCGCGGACCAGCAGGCGGCCCAGGACGTCGCGGTTGAAGGCGCCGGGCACTCGCCATTCCTGCCAGCCGGGATGGTCCGGGCAGTCGCGCAGGACAGGCTCATCGCTCACGCGAACCTCAGAGCTGGCGCTCGACCAGCATCTTCTTGGTCTCGGCGATGGCCTTGGCGGGCGACAGGCCCTTGGGGCACACGTTGGCGCAGTTCATGATCGTGTGGCAGCGATAGAGCCGGAAGGGATCTTCCAAATCGTCGAGCCGCTCGCCGGTCATCTCGTCGCGGCTGTCGGCCAGCCAGCGATAGGCCTGCAGCAGGATCGCCGGGCCGAGGAACTTGTCCGAATTCCACCAGTAGCTGGGGCACGCGGTCGAACAGCAGGCGCACAGGATGCACTCGTAGAGCCCGTCGAGCTTCTCGCGCTGTTCCGGGCTCTGCAACCGCTCCTTGCCGCTCGGCGTGGGGCTGACGGTCTGCAACCACGGGCGGATGCTGGCATACTGGGCGTAGAAGTGGGTGAAGTCGGGGACGAGGTCCTTGACCACCTCCATGTGCGGCAGCGGGGTGATCCTGATCTCGCCCTTCAGGTCTTCCATCGCCGTGGTGCAGGCCAGGCCGTTCTTGCCGTTCATGTTCATCGAGCACGAACCGCAGATTCCCTCGCGGCAGCTGCGGCGGAAGGTCAACGTGGGATCGACCTCGTTCTTGATCTTGATCAGCGCGTCGAGAACCATCGGCCCGCAGGCGTCGAGATCGATCTCGAAGGTGTCGTAGCGCGGGTTCTCCCCGCTTTCCGGGTCCCAGCGATAGATGCGGAAGGATTGCACGCGCGCGGCGCCATCAGCCTTGTGGCTGCGACCTTTGCCGGTGATCTTCGAGTTAGCGGGGAGGGCGAATTCGGCCATCGGAAGTCCTCGTTTGGGGTCTCTCTAGCGAACCTTGCCCCGAGGGCAAGATCAGAGACATGGACCGGATGTTACACGGTCCAGAGAGAAGAAAGTTTGCCGGGCGACAAAACGCGGCCAACTCTGCCTGGGGGCGCGGGGAGCAGGCGAATTCACAATCATCGAACCACCTTGAACATGCGGTGAGCGTGTAGGAAAGTCGTTTTCCGGGGAGAGGGGGAAAGAGGGATGGGCCTGCGCCACTGGTACGAGGAGACGGTTCTCCCCAAGATGATCGGCTGCGCCTGCGCCGATCCCAAGATCGCCGCGCTGCGCGCCAAGGTGGTGCCGAAGGCCAGAGGCCGCGTTTTCGAGATCGGCTGCGGCGGCGGGCTCAATCATCCGCTTTACGACGAGGGCAAGGTTACTCATTTCGCCGGGATCGACCCCAACGGCGCCCTGCTGGAGCAGGCCCGCGCCGCGGCGCGCGCGAAGGGCTGGGAGGCCGACATCCGCGAAGGGCGGGGCGAGGCGATCTCATTCGCCGACGCGAGCTTTGATACGGTGGTGTGCACCTACACGCTGTGCTCGGTCGACGACCCACATCAGGTGCTGTCCGAACTGCGCCGCATCCTGAAACCCGGCGGGCGGCTGCTCTATCTCGAGCACGGCAAGTCGCCCGATGCCGGGCCGGCGAAATGGCAGCGGAGGTTGGAACCGGTGTGGAAGCGCGTCATGGGCAACTGCCACCTGACTCGTCCCGTCAGCGGCTTAGTCACACAGGGCGGCTTTGCGCTGGAGGAACAGGGCAGCACATACATGGAGGGCATGCCAAGGTGGGCCGGCTGGATGGAATGGGGCGTGGGGGTGCGGTGATGGCGAGGCGAGTGACCATTGGCATTGCGAATCTTCGCGTGGAAACGACGTTGCTTCGTGATAAGTCTTAGTTATTCGGCGGGAGGTTATTATGCCTGAAGTGCGCGATTTTACCGCGATACTAAGCGGATCAATCCACGGACAAACAAATACGGGCGCTTTTGTCACATTCTCTTTTCCTACCGCGCCACCGCCGGATTACCACGGCCAGTTGCCTGCAGCACTGTTGCAAACATTCCGAGCTTTTACGGAAGCGGAGAAAGAGATCGTTCGGTCGGCCCTCAACCAATGGGGGTCGATTTCAGGCCTGACGCTGTTCGAAGTGCCGGAAGGCTTGGGTGAGATCCGTTTCGGCATTTACGACCTTTCGACATTGGCGGCTGGCACCGCCGGCTTCGGGTCGATACCCTTCGGCATCGGAGACGGTTTCACAAGCGACGTCCTCTTCCATCTGGCAGGCCCAAATCCGTTTCTTGCCTTACACGAAATTGGGCATGCGCTCGGCCTCAAGCACCCAGAGGAAGGCAATGTCGTCCTGGCACAGGATCTGAGGCACGTCGGATCGACAGTGCTGTCAAATCGATTTCTTGATGGGCAATCGGGGACCAGCTTGGGCCCGCTCGATCGCGATGCAATAATTCATCTTTATGGCGGCGCATCTGCCGATGGCACTCAAGTCGCTAGCTGGAATTGGAATCCCAATACGTTCGTGTTGACCCAGACGGGAAATGAACTTGCGAATAAAATTGTTGGTAGCGGCTCGCGGGACGTAATCAATGGGCTGGGAGGTGACGATATACTTTATGGTAAGGACGGCGACGACGCCATTGATGGAGGAAGTGGTCGAGACACCGTATATGCCGGTACAGGCAACGATTTAGTAAAAGGTGGTTCAGACGACGATACCATTCTTGGCTGGACCGGAAACGATACTATCGAGGGCGACGAAGGGAACGACTACCTCATAGGTTCAGAAGGGATTGATCGAATAGCAGGCGGTGAGGGAAATGACCGGCTTCTCGGCGAAGCCGGAGACGATTTCCTCGAAGGGGGCGAAGGGAATGATTACCTGTACGGTCGAAATGAAATGCCGCTGCGAGGGGGGACCAGCTTGCCACTCGCCGGCATTGATTTCCTCTCTGGTGGCGGCGGCGACGATCGCATCTATGCGACCGACTTTGATACGGTTTCAGGAGGTGACGGCAACGACATAGTATTTTTAGAGATGAAGAATGCTGTCGCTCTTCCATCAGCCGATGGCGGGTTCGGAACAGACCAGTTAGTTTTGACATTCCTTCAAACGTCGTATTTCGAGTTCACGAGCACCGACCTCAGTAAAGTTTCTGGATTTGAATCGCTCGAAATCTTGGCACTGAACGCCGGACTTTATCTGGATTTTCGCGCTTTCGTACCCTTCCTGAATTCGATCAGCATCGAAACCGGGAATTCGGACGACGTTTTGATTCTTAATACGGCGACCGAAGGATTTGTCCGCACCATGGGTGGTTCGGACCGCATCGTATTCCTCAGTCCGCAGGTGGGCTCACAGCGAGGCGTCAACATTGCGGACTTCGAGCGGGACAAGGACAAGATCGACCTTTCCAATCTAGAAGGCAGCGTGTCGTTGCAGGTGAATGAGGGCACTACTTCCGTAATAGTGACGAACGGCTCCAAAGAATTTTGGTTCATCGTTTTTGCGGCGATAGACATGTCGGATATCATTGCCCCGAAGGTTTCTTTGGTCGGCATGAACGGCGATGACAATCTTCAGGGTACGGCGACAGCCGATGCGCTTTGGGGTTTTGACGGCAACGACGTGCTCGCCGGAGGGGCTGGAGACGATTTCCTCCGCGGCGGGCTTGGCTCGGACGCGCTGAACGGCGGACCAGGCACCGACACGGCGATTTATGATAACGAGCAAGGCGGCGTGTTCGTCAACCTCTCGCTCGGCCGAGGCTATGGCAACTCCTCTTTCGGCGACACCTACGAAAGCGTAGAAAATATCACTGGAACTGCGTTCATCGATTTCCTGATTGGCGATCCTTCAGTAAACGCGATCGACGGCGGCGGTGGCAACGACACGATAATCGGCGGCCTGGGACCGGATGTTTTGACTGGAGGCTCGGGCGATGATCTGCTCAGCTATGAAGACAACTCTGGCACCGTCTTCATCAATCTACTTACCGGGGCGGGCTTCAACAACGCGGCGCAAGGGGACGTTTACAAGGGGTTCGAGAATGTCATCGGCGGGTTGTTCGATGATACGCTGATCGGCGATCATCGTGCCAATCGGATCGATGGTGCTCTTGGAGCCGATACTTTGGTTGGCAACGGCGGAGCAGATACCTTCGTATTTCGTTTCGCACCCAGCGCACCGAACACGTTCGAAAATCCCTTTGCAGGGCTGAATATCGACACGATTTTCGATTTTACGCAGGGAGAGGATTTGCTGGAAATCAGCGCCGTGGCTTTCGGCGGAGGCCTTGTTGCCGGATCCGTAGGAGCCTCAGCCTTTGTGCTGGGTGCGTCTGCGCTCGACGGAAATGATCGGTTTATCTACGATCAAGCCAACGGCAGGCTCTATTTCGACCCCGATGGCAACGGCTCGGCAGCGCAAGTGCTTATGGCGCTCATGCCAAACCACAACGCCATCGCCGCGACCGATTTCATCGTGGTGTAACGCCTCGACCCTTGCCTGACGCGGTGGTGCGGCTAACCTCTTTCACGAGGGAGAGCCCATGAAGAAATCCATCCTGCTTGCCGCCGTCGCGCTGACCGCCTGCGCTGCGCAGCCCGCGGCCGAACCGCTGCTCGCGGTGGCCGGGCCGCAGGATGCCTGCGCCGGGCTGGCCGCGCGCGATTTCGGCCCGGGCATCGCGATCACCTCGGCCAGCCGGATGGGCGCCGCCGCGGCGGGCACACTCGGTCAGGGACCGATGGCCAATCCCGATCTGCCGGCGCATTGCCTGGTCAAAGGCATGATAAACGAGCGGACCAACAGCGCGGGCAAGACGTACGGCATCGGTTTCGAGCTGGCGCTGCCGGCCGACTGGAGCGGGCGGTTCCTCATGATGGGCGGAGGCGGGCTCAACGGCTCGATCCGTCCGCCGTGGGGGCCGGTGGCCGCCGGGACCGTCCCGGCGCTGGCGCGCGGTTTCGCCGTGGTGAGCCACGACAGCGGGCACAAAGGTGCCGGATTCGACGCTTCGTTCAACACCGACCAGCGCGCGGCGCTCGATTTCGCGGAGACTAGCGTCCTGACGGTGACGAAGGCCGCCAAGGCGATCACCGAGGCGTTCTACGGCAACCCGATCGCCCGGTCCTACATGACCGGCTGTTCGACCGGCGGGCGCGAGGGGATGCTGGCGATCCAGCGCTATCCCGAGCTGTTCGACGGGGTGGTAATCGGCGCCCCGGCGATGCGCACCGGCGACAGCAACCTGGCGATCGAGAAGGGCGCGGTCGATTTCAACCGGGCCGCGCCGCTCGGCGCCGACGGCAAGCCCGACGTGACGCGCATCTTCTCCGATGCAGACCGGGCGACGATCAAGGCCGGTATCCTGAACCAGTGCGACGGTCTCGACGGCCTGAAGGACGGCGTGATCGAGAACGTCGCCCAGTGCCGTTTCGATGCCTCCAAGCTCACCTGCCGGCCGGGCCAGACCGAAGGGTGCCTGAGCGCCAAGCAGTCCGACGCGCTGGCGAAGGGATTCCAGCCGCCGGTGGATGCCGGGGGCAGGGCGCTTTACACGCGCTTCCCCTACGACAGCGGGGTGACCGATCCCCAGGGCGGTTACATCCCCTCGGGCCGGCCGGGGCCATTCGGCCCGCCGAGCACCGCGCTGACGATCGACGTCGACGCGCGCATCGCCGAGGTCCGCGCCGATGCGATGCAGCGACTGACCGACACCACATACTGGACCAACCTCAACACCTTCCTCGACCGCGGCGGGAAGACGATCTTCTATCACGGCGTCTCGGACTTCTGGTTCAGCCCGTTCGCCACATGGGATTGGTGGGAACGCGCCGCGCAGACCAACGGGAAGGCCTTCACCGATGCCAGCCGGATGTACATGATCCCGGGCATGTTCCATTGCCGGGGCGGCGACAGCTTCGACAATTTCGACCTCTTGGGCGAAGTGGTCGACTGGGTGGAACGCGGCGAGGCGCCCGACCGGCCGATCGCCAGCCGTGCCGACGGCAGCGCCAGTCGCCCGCTGTGCCAGTACCCGGCCTATCCGCACTACACCGGGGGCGATGCGACCAGGCCGGAGAGCTTCCAGTGCCGGGTCGGCACCTGACGACGGAACCGGAGCGGCGCCCGCGGGGTTGGGGAGCATAACTGCAAGGGACGCCAATCGATGTCGAACATTCCGAATTCCGCCATGCCCCATGCCTGGGCCGAAGATTCCCCTCACGCCCGCGAGGTGCGCCGTGCGCGCGGGGAGGAGTCCGGCCAGTGGAGCCTGGGCGCCAAGATCGCGCTGGGCCTTGGCCTGGGTTATATCGCGTTGAAGGCTTTCGGCCGCTGAGCGCGCTTGGGGCGTAGGTCACTCGACGGGGGGCGCCGGTAGGATCATACTCTTTCCTCGCGGTCGCGACGAGGAGAGTGGCGATGATGAAGCGATACGTGATCGAGCGCGACCTGCCCGGCGTGGGCCAGATGTCGGGCGGCGAGCTTGGCGGCGCCGCGAAAACCTCCAATGCTGCGCTCGCGGCAATTCCCGGCATCCAGTGGGAACATTCCTACGTCGCCGGCGACAAGACCTTCTGCATCTACCTCGCTGAAGACGAGCAGCGGATCCATGAACACGCGGAACGGTCCGGCTTTCCGGCCAGCAGGATAACCGAAGTCGTGACCGTGATCGATCCCACGACCGAGCTCAGCTGCGCCGTCTGACCCGCAACGAAAAAGCCCCGGCGCGCAGGCCGGGGCTTCTCGTTCTTTCGAAAGGCGATGTTATTCGCCGAAGGTCCGCTGCCACCAGCCCCGGCGCGGCGCCCCTTCGGCGGCCTCCACCGGTTCGGGCGCGCCGTTGGCGTCGTTCGCCGCGGCAGGCGCTTCGAGGACCAGTTCGGCGTCGGTCTTCTTCTTGCGGGTCCGCTTGGGCTTGGGCTTCTCCTCGACCGCCTCGGGCGCGAGCGCCTCTGCGGTGTCCGGAGCCGCGGCGGGCACTTCCGCCACCTCGGCCTTCTTGCGCCGCGAGCGCTTGGGCGGTGTGTCGCTGACGACTTCGGTCTCAGGCGAGACGTCGGTGCGGGCAGCCTGTTCCGCGTCGGGAGCGCTGGTCGCGGCTTCCTCGGCAGGTTCGGCATCCACCTTGCGGCGGCGCGAGCGACGCACCTTGGGCTTCTCCTCGGCCGGCGGTGCGGCATCGGGATCCGCGTCTTCCCCGCCAAGCGGCGCTTCGACCACCGCGCTGTCGACGGCGTCGTCCACCGCGTCGACCGTCAGCTCGACCTGACTGGTGATGTCCTCGACCGCGTCCTCGAGTTCCTCGGAGCCCGTTTCGCCTTCGTCACGCCGGCGGTTCCTGCGACGGCCACCACGGCGGCGGCGCTTCTTCGGACGGTCGCCGTTCTCGCCGTCCTCGTACTCGCCGCCCGATCCCTCGCCGGACTCCTCGCCGGTTTCCTCGGTGGACTCCTCGCGGTCGTCCTCTCCGGCAGTCTGGTCGGCCTGATCGCTATCCCTGTTACGGCCCCGGCCGCCCCGGCGGCGCCTGCGGCGCTTCTGCGAACGATCGTCTTCGTCCTCGGCGGCGGAGTCCTCTTCGACCTCGTCCTCTTCGTCCTCGATCCCGCCGTCGTCGTATTCCTCGGCGATGGGTTCGAACTTGGGGGTCGACGTCGGGCGCGGGCCGCTGCTGGTGACGCGCATCTTGGCGCCTTCATCCTCACCCTCGGGCACGACTTCGACGCTGACGCCGTAGAGCTGCTCGATGCCCGCCAGGTCGGAACGCTTGGCGTTGAGCAGGTAGATCGCGGCTTCGGTGCTGGCATAGAGCGTGATGATCGTGCCCTTGCCCTTGGCCGCTTCGTCCTCGATCAGGCGCAGGGCGGAAAGGCCGGCGCTGCTGGCGGTCCGCACGAGCCCGGTGCCGTCGCAGTGCGGGCACGAGCGGGTGGTCGCCTCGAGCACGCCGGTACGCAGGCGCTGGCGGCTCATTTCCATCAGGCCGAAGCCGGAAATGCGACCAATCTGGATACGCGCCCGGTCGTTCTTGAGCGCATCCTTCATACACTTCTCGACCTTGCGGACGTTCGATCCGTATTCCATGTCGATGAAGTCGATGACGACGAGCCCGGCCATGTCGCGCAGGCGCAACTGGCGGGCGATCTCCTTGGCCGCTTCGAGGTTGGTCGACAGCGCCGTCGCCTCGATGCCGTGCTCCTTGGTGGAGCGGCCGGAGTTGATGTCGATCGAAACGAGCGCCTCGGTCGGGTTGATGACCAGGTAGCCGCCGCTTTTGAGCTGCACGACCGGATCGTACATCGCCGAAAGCTGATCTTCCGCGCCGAAGCGCTGGAACAGCGGGACGGGATCGGAATAGGCCTTAACCCGCCGGGCGTGGCTGGGCATCAGGAGCTTCATGAACTCGCGCGCGGAACGGTAGCCTTCCTCGCCCTCGACCACGACCTCCTCGATCTCGCGATTGTAGATGTCGCGGATGGCGCGCTTGATCAGGTCGCTGTCCGAATGGATCATCGCCGGCGCCTGGCTGCCGAGCGTCTTCTCGCGGATTTCGTCCCACAGGCGGGCAAGATAATCGAAGTCGCGTTTGATCTCGGTCTTGGTGCGCTGGAGGCCCGCGGTGCGCACGATCATCCCCATCGAACGCGGCAGGCTGAGCTCGCCGACGATCGACTTGAGGCGCTTGCGATCGCTGGCGCTGGAGATCTTGCGGCTGATGCCGCCGCCGTGGCTGCTGTTGGGCATGAGCACGCAGTAGCGGCCGGCGAGGCTCAGGTAGGTGGTGAGGGCAGCGCCCTTGTTGCCGCGCTCTTCCTTGACGACCTGGACGAGCAGCACCTGGCGGCGCTGGATGACGTCCTGGATCTTGTAGCGGCGACGCAGCGCCATGCGCTTGTCGCGCAGTTCGTCCATCGCCTTGGCACGCGACTGACCACCGTTCTGGCCGCCGCGGCCATCGCGCTGTCCCTGCCGGCGGCCGCGACCGCGGCGCCCGCGCGGACGTTCGTCGGCCCCTTCGTCCTCGTCGGCGGCGGCATATTCGTCGCCGCTGTCGACATGGCCGTCCTCGATCGTGGCGACATCGTCCTTCTCGGACGTGTCGATTTCCTCGACCCCGGCGTCGCCGCCTTCGTCCTCGTCGTCGTGATCCTCGGCGTCGAGGTGGTCATCATCGTCCTCGGCGGCGCGCAGGGCGGCCTCTTCCTCGGCGTGGGCCTGTTCCTCGGCAATGAGGGCCTCGCGGTCCTCCTTGGGGATCTGGTAGTAATCGGGATGGATCTCGCTGAAGGCGAGGAACCCGTGGCGATTGCCGCCGAAGTCGACGAATGCCGCCTGCAGCGACGGTTCGACCCGAGTTACCTTTGCGAGATAGATATTGCCCTTGATCTGCTTGTGGTCAGCAGATTCGAAGTCGAATTCCTCAATCCGATTGCCCTGAAGCACCGCCACCCGGGTTTCTTCCGAGTGGCGCGCATCGATCAGCATGCGCGTTGCCATTGAATAGTCTCCATGCGCGCGGCACCCGAGCCGGGGCGAGCCCTGATCGGGCGGCAGCGCGCATCCTTAAGTGGGATCCGGAGCGCACGGATGCGCGGCCGGACAATGAAATGGCGCCGCTGCAAATAGACGCGGCGGCGCGGCTTGATGTGTCTGTCTCAGGCGAAAACTGCAGGGTTTCGATCTGCAAGCATGCGCGGCCCGACGCGTTGCCGGCCAGGGGCCGCAACGTGGTCGATAAGCGCATAATTTTCACGAGTGACATCAACCTGTATGCAATTCGGACAAGCCCGGAGGCAGTGCCGAGGAGTGGACGGGACGTGGTTGCCCGGTCCGCCCCTGCAATAGCAATGCCATAAACTTACGGCAAGTTCGTTGCAGCATACGCCAGAAAACGCTTGTCGCGCCCGGCGGCCGGTCGATAACCATGCGCTCGGATGAGCTATCGCCTGCAGATCCTTGCCGTGTTCCTGTTGCCGGTTGCGATCGTCGGCACGCTCTTCCTGCTGGGGCTGACCCTGCCGGTTCCGGCATTGGGACGGGCCTATGTCATCCGCTTCGACCTGCCGCAGGCCGGCGCAAGTGTTGGCCTGCCGCCGATCGAAGGGCCGCAGGATCCTTCGCGCCCGCTCGTCGTGATCGACCCCGGCCATGGCGGCCACGATCCGGGGGCGAGCGGTGCGGGCTTTCGCGAGAAATCGCTGGTCCTCGGCCTTGCCCAGGCGTTGCGCGACACACTTGTGCTGGAAGGCGGCATCCGCGTGGCCATGACGCGCGACGACGACCGCTTCCTGGTCCTGGGCGAACGCGCCGAGATCGCCCGCAAGCTGGGCGCCGACCTGTTTCTGTCGATCCATGCCGATTCCGCCGGGGAGAAGGACGA
Source organism: Tsuneonella sp. HG222 (assembly GCF_053819185.1). NCBI lineage: Bacteria > Pseudomonadati > Pseudomonadota > Alphaproteobacteria > Sphingomonadales > Erythrobacteraceae > Tsuneonella > Tsuneonella sp. HG222. Next base: position 1,291,139 of record NZ_JBSOQZ010000001.1, read on the forward strand.
TGTGACCGGGGCAAGCGTCTACACCCTGTCGGACCGGGCCTCGAGCGAGGCGGCGGCGCGCTTCGCGGCACGCGAGAACAGCGCCGACAAGGTCAACGGCGTCGCGCTTTCGGGGCGGAGCGAGGCGGTCAACTCGATCCTGGTCGATCTCGCCCAGCGCCGGACGTCCGACCAATCGGCGCAGTTCGCCGGGCTGATCCTGCGCGAGGGGGAGGGCGTGCTCACTTTCCATCCCCAGGCCCGCCGCTCGGCCGCGCTGGTGGTGCTGCGCGCGCCAGACGTGCCTTCCGTCCTGTATGAATCGGGCTTCATCTCCAATCCCGACGACGCCGAACGCCTCTCCTCGCCCGAGGGTCGCAAACGCTTCGCCACCACGATGGCGCAGGCGATCCGCGTCTTCTTCGCCCGCCAGGCCGGGGCCTGAGGGCGCCCTACGACGGGGCAAAGCGTGGTGTTTCATTCTGGCGCTGGACAGAATCGGCATGCTAGGGACGCGCCATCATGGCCGAAGCTGAGCTCCCGACCCGCGACTACATCCGCTATCGCATTCGCCGCGACGCGAGCGGCCTGGCCTCCTGGTTTCGTGAAGGTTGGCACGGCAGCCGCCGCTTCAGGTGGAGCTCGATCGTGTTGGGCGGGGGCGCGTTGCTTGCGCTCGCGCTGTGGATCTTCCTGTCCGCCGGGCTCCCCGATGCGCGCCGCCTGCTCAATTACGAGCCGCCGCTGCCCAGCGTCGTGCGCGGCGTCGATGGCGAGATCGTCCATTCCTATGCGCGCGAGCGGCGGGTCCAGCTGCAGTTCCAGGACTTTCCGCGCCAGCTGATCAACGCCTACACCTCGGCCGAGGACAAGACCTTCTGGACGCACGGCGGGATCGACTACTTCGGGTTTGCCGGGGCGGTGGTCGATTACCTCAATCCCGCGCGCACCGGGCGCGCCGTCGGCGGTTCGACGATCACCCAGCAGGTGGCCAAGAACATCCTCATCGGCGACGAGTACTCGGTCACCCGCAAGCTCAAGGAGATCATCCTCGCCCGCCGGATCGAGGACGTGCTGAGCAAGCAGGAAATCATCACCCTCTACCTCAACGAAATTCCCCTCGGGCGGCGCAGCTTCGGCGTGCAGGCGGCGAGCCGGGCCTATTTCGACAAGGACGTCGACGCCCTGACCCTGCCCGAGATGGCCTTCCTCGCCATCCTCCCCAAGGCGCCCGAACGCTATGGCCGCGCGGCCAACCGCGATCTGGCGATCGAGCGGCGCAACTTCGTGATCGACCAGATGGAAGACAACGGCCATGTCACCGCGGCGCAGGCCGCGGCGGCCAAGGCCGCGCCGCTCGGCCTCGTCACCCAGCGCGACGACACGCGCTCGGTCGATGCGGGCTATTTCCTCGAGGAAGTCCGACGCGAGCTGATCGGCAAGTACGGCGAGAAGGCGGAGGACGGGCCCCACAGCGTCTATGCCGGCGGCCTGTGGGTGCGCACGTCGCTCGATCCCGAGATGGCGATCGCGGCGCGCGATTCGCTGCGCCAGGGCCTGCTGGCCTATGCCGCGGGCAAGGGCTGGCACGGGCCGATCGCGACGTTGAAGGCCAGCGACGGCAACCTGACGGGGCAGCTCGCCAGCAGCAATTTGGGCATCCGCTACAAGGACTGGCGCGTTGGCGTCGTCACCGAACGCAGCGGCAACAGCGCCCGCATCGGCTTCTCGTCGGGCGAGGATGCGCCGCTGACGGGCCTGCCCGATGCGCTCAAGGTGGGCGACGTGATCGCCGCTGCGCCCAACGGCAGTTCGTGGGCGGTGCGGACCGTGCCCGAGGTCTCGGGCGGGTTCCTGGCCATGGACCCCCACTCCGGCCGCGTGCTGGCGATGCAGGGCGGGTTCGACAGCCGGCTGGGCGATTTCAACCGCGCCACGCAGGCGCTGCGCCAGCCCGGCTCCACCATCAAGCCGTTCGTTTACGCCACCGGCCTCGATTCCGGCATGACGCCCGCCACGATGGTCCCCGACCAGACCTATTGCTATTACCAGGGCGCCAACCTGGGCGAGAAATGCTTCCGCAACTTCGGCGGCGGCGGGGGCGGCGAGCACACGATGCGCTGGGGGCTCGAGCAGAGCCGCAACCTGATGACGGTCCACATCGCGATGGACGCCGGCATGGAGAACGTGACCAAGACGTTCGAGCGCGTGGGCATCGGCAAATACGAGAACTATCCGGCCTTCGCGCTGGGGGCAGGCGACACGACCGTGTTGAAGATGGTCAACGCCTACGCCGCGCTGTTCGACCACGGCCGGCAGCACAAGGCTTCGCTGATCGATTACGTGCAGGACCGCCGCGGCAAGGTTATCTGGCGCAGCGACACGCGCGACTGCACCGGCTGCAACATGGCCGAATGGGACGGCAAGGCGATGCCGCGCCTCAAGGACAGCGGCAAGCTGGTGCTCGACCCGCGCACCGCCTTCCAGGTGATCCACATGATGGAAGGCGTCGTCCAGCGCGGCACCGCGGTTCGGCTCCGCGCGCTCGGGATGCCGCTCGCCGGCAAGACGGGCACGACCAGCGGGCCGACCAACGCCTGGTTCGTCGGCGGCGGGCCGGACTTGATCGCCGGCATGTATGTTGGCTTCGACCAGCCGCGTAACCTCGGCGGATGGGTGCAGGGCGGCAATACCGCCGCGCCGATCTTCAAGGCCTTCGTGGAAAAGACGCCCGATCGTTGGACCGGTCGCCCGTTCCTGGCCCCGGCCGGCGTGCGCATGGTCCGGATCGACCGGCGCAGCGGCACCCGCGTGTTCGACGGCGAACCGGGCAACGATCCGATGGCCGGCACGATCTGGGAGGCTTTCAAGCCCGATTCCGAACCGCGCCGTCCCAAACGGCAGGACGAAGTGGACACGCTGCGCCAGCTCGTCCTCGCGCAGTTGCGCCGTGCCGAGAAGGGTCCGCGCGCGGCCTCGGTCAACAACGGCGAGACGCAGGAAAACTTCGCGGCCGAGCAGGGCGGTATTTACTGACACCCGGGCGCCTGCATGGTATGTTCGGACAAAGTCACTCGAGGAGCAGGATTGCAAATGAATAGGCTCGCTACTCTGTCCGCGCTCGCCGCGTTCGCTCTGGCCGCCGGGCCGGCCCAGGCCGCCCTCAAGGAAGGGGCGACCGCTCCCGCTTTCGTCGCCAAGGGTGCGATGGCCGGCAAGCCGATCACCTTCGACCTCAAGAAGGCGCTGAAGAAGGGGCCCGTCGTGCTCTACTTCTTCCCGGCCGCCTTCACCCCGGGCTGCAACATCGAAGCCGCCGCCTTCGCCGAAGCGATCCCCGATTTCACCAAGGCGGGCGCGACGGTCATCGGCGTCACCCAGGGCAACGTCGATCAACTGGCCGACTTTTCCGGCAAGCACTGCGCCGGCAAGTTCGCTGTCGCCGCCGCGAGCGACGCGATGAAGACCGGCTATGACGTGGAACTTAAGCGTCCCGGCAGCACGAGCAGCGTGACGGACCGTACGACCTTCGTGATCGCGCCCAACGGCAAGATCGTGATGAGCTTCTCGGACCTCAAGCCGAACGATCACATCACCAAGAGCCTCGCGGCGGTCAAGGCGCTCAAGAAGAAGGCCTGACGCCCCAGCGCGGGATTTTCCCGCACCACTTTCCCGAGCGGCCCGCCTGCGCTAGGCGGGCCGCTCTTTTTGACCTGAAGGATTGTTCCATGCGTGCCGAGGGGCAGGCCCATATCGACCGGATCGATGCAGCGCTGGCGCTGGTGCGCAAGTCGCTCGACTGGGAACGCGCGGTGCGCCGGCTCGACGAGCTCAACGCCCGGGTCGAGGATCCGACCCTGTGGGACAACCCCAAGAAGGCCGAAGAGGTCATGCGCGAGCGGCGCCGCCTGGAAAGCGCCATCGGCACGGTGAACGAGATTTCCGCCGAGATGGCCGACGCGATCGAATTCGTCGAACTGGGTGAAATGGAAAGCGACGACGCGGTCGTTTCCGAGGGCCTGGATTCGCTGCGCCGGCTGGCCGAACGGGCCGACGCCGACAAGGTCCAGGCGCTGCTCGCGGGCGAGGCGGACGGCAACGACACCTACATCGAAATCCACGCCGGGGCCGGCGGCACCGAAAGCCAGGACTGGGCCGAGATGCTGCTGCGCATGTACGCCCGCTGGGCGGAGAAGCGCGGCTTCAAGGTCGAGACGGTCGAGTACGGCGCGGGCGAGCAGGCCGGCATCAAGAGCGCCACGCTGCTGGTCAAGGGCGAGAACGCCTATGGCTATGCCAAGACCGAGAGCGGGGTCCACCGGCTCGTGCGGATCAGCCCTTACGACAGCAGCGCCCGGCGCCACACCAGCTTCAGCTCGGTCTGGGTCTACCCGGTGATCGACGACAACATCGATGTGGAGATCAACGAGGGCGATCTGCGGATCGATACCTACCGCGCGAGCGGCGCGGGCGGGCAGCACATCAACACGACCGATTCGGCGGTGCGCATCACCCACCTTCCGACCGGCATCGTCGTCGCCAGCCAGCACGACCGCAGCCAGCACAAGAACCGCGCGACCGCGATGAGCATGCTCAAGGCCCGGCTCTACGAAGCCGAACTGGCCAAGCGCGAGGCCGTTGCGGCCGGAGAGTACCAGGAGAAGACCGAGATCGGCTGGGGCCACCAGATCCGCAGCTACGTCCTGCAGCCCTACCAGATGGTCAAGGACCTGCGCACCGGCGTGACCAGCCCCACGCCCGACGACGTGCTCGACGGCGACCTCGACGAATTCATCGCCGCGGCGCTGGCCCAGCGCGTGACCGGCGAAACGGTCCAGGTGGAGGACGTCGAATAGTCAGGCTTTGCCTTGCCTAGCAGGGCTGGCTATTTGGAATCGTCGATGCAGCGCCTGCCACTCTTCGTTGCGCTTGCCGCCCTGGCCGCTTGCCAGCAGGCCGAGGAAAGGTCGCGCCCGCCGGGCTCGCGCGAATTCCCGCGTGCTTATCGGCCGGTGTCCGAAGCGACGAGCAACGCGTTCTCCAACGAACAGACGCGCGACGACAGGCGCGAGGCGCAAACGGTGATGGACCTGGCGGACATTCGCAGCGGCATGACCGTGGCCGATATCGGAGCGGGCGAGGGTTATTACACCGTTCGCCTGGCCGAACGCGTGGGCCGCAAGGGCCGCGTGCTGGCCGAAGACATCGACCGCGATGCTCTGGCCCGGTTGGCCAGCCGGGTGGAGGCCGAACGGCTCGACAACGTCTCGATCCGCCTGGGCACAGAGGACGATGCCAAGCTGCCCGCCTCGAGTTTCGACCGGGTGTTCCTGATCCACATGTATCACGAGGTCAGCGAACCCTATGCGTTTCTGTGGCGCCTGCGGCCGGGGCTGCGCAAGGGGGGAAGCGTGATCGTGGTGGACGTAGATCGTCCGACCCACCAGCACGGCATTCCGCCCAAGCTGCTGTTCTGCGAATTCGAACGGGTGGGCTTCCGCCTCGCCGAATTTGTTCGTAGACCTGAACTCGCTGGCTACTATGCCCGCTTCGAAGCAGTCGGGGACCGGCCCGAACCGCGCGATATCGAACCATGCGTACAACCGGGCAACACCGAAGCCGTCGACGTTTCCAACGGCTGAGACTGGGTATTAGGGTCTGTAAATGGCGTTCAAGGGATTGTCTCCGATCATGTACGGCGGCCGCGAGGTCTGGCCGCTGATCGAAGGCGGCAAGGGTGTTTCGGCGACCAACCACATGAGTTCGGGCGCCTGGGCCGCGGCCGGCGGCATCGGCACCGTCAGCGCGGTGAACGCCGACAGTTACGATGCCGAAGGCAAGATCGTCCCGCAGATTTACGACGCGCTGACCCGCAAGGAGCGCCACGAGCAACTGGTCCGCTACGCCATCGACGGTGCGGTCGAACAGGTCCGCCGCGCCTACGACATGGCGAACGGGCCCAACGGGATGCGCGGTGCGATCAACATCAACGTGTTGTGGGAAATGGGCGGCGCGCAGCAGGTGCTCGAAGGCGTGCTGGAACAGACCCGCGGCCTGGTGACGGGCGTCACCTGCGGGGCGGGAATGCCCTACAAGCTGGCGGAGATCGCCGCGCACTACAACGTCAACTACCTGCCGATCATCAGCTCGGCCCGCGCCTTCCGCGCGCTGTGGAAGCGCAGCTATCACAAGGTCGCGGACCTGATGGCGGCGGTGGTCTACGAGGACCCTTGGCTCGCGGGGGGCCATAACGGCCTGTCGAACGCCGAGGATCCGGAAAAGCCGGAAGATCCCTATCCCCGCGTCAAGGCCGTGCGCGACACGATGCGCGCCGAAGGCATTCCCGACAGCGTGCCGATCATCATGGCCGGCGGCGTGTGGTTCCTTCGCGAATGGGACCACTGGATCGACAATCCCGAACTGGGCCAGATCGCCTTCCAGTACGGCACCCGGCCGCTGCTGACCGAGGAAAGCCCGATCCCGCAGGGGTGGAAGGACGCGCTGCGCGATCTCGACGAGGGCGACATACTGCTCCACCGTTTCAGTCCGACCGGCTTCTACAGCTCGGCGGTGCGCAACCCGTTCCTGCGCAACCTGGAGGCGCGCAGCCACCGCCAGATTCCCTATTCGAAGGTGGCGGCGGGCGAGCACACGGTGCAGCTCGACGTCGGGGTGAAGGGCAAGAACTTCTGGGTCGCGCCCCAGGATCTTAATCGCGCGCGCGGGTGGGCTGCCGAAGGCCACACCGAAGCGCTCAAGACGCCCGACGACACCGTGGTGTTCGTCAGCCCGGAAGAGCGCGCGATCATCCGCGAGGATCAGACCGCGTGCATGGGCTGCCTCAGCCACTGCGGCTTCTCGTCGTGGAAGGACCATGACGACTACACGACCGGGCGTCTCGCCGATCCGCGCAGCTTCTGCATCCAGAAGACCCTGCAGGACATCGCGCATGGCCATCCAGTGGAACAGAACCTGATGTTCGCGGGGCATGCGGCCTACCGCTTCAAGCAGGACCCGTTCTACTCGAACAAGTTCACGCCGACCGTGAAGCAACTGGTCGACCGCATCCTGACGGGCGACTGACGCGCGGCTCAGCCGTCGCGATACTCACGCGAATAGCTGCAGGCGCGGATGCGGGTGAATTTCCCGCTCGTTCCGAGGTCGTAGATCGCAATGGTCGTGACGTGCAGCACCTTGCCGTGCGGCAGGTCGATGACTGATTGCTGCTGGCCGGGGATCGGTCGGAACGTTGCATCGACTTCGGCGAAGACGCAATTGCCGCCGTCGGCGAAGTTGACGATGTCGACCCGTTCCTGGACCGCCTGATGGAACGGCTTGTACATCCCGAGGATCGCATCCTTGCCGTGGAACACGAGACCGCGCTCGGGACTAAGGATGAATTCGACGTCTTCGGCGTAGTAACTCGCCATCCGGTCGTAGTCTTTGGTGTTGAAGGCGTCGACGTAGTCTTCGTAAGCGGCGCGCTCCATCAATCGAACTCCCAGCCGCGCTCGCCGTGGTTGGCGACGTCGAGGCCCTGCCGCTCGTCGTCCTCGCTGACCCGCATCGGGATCAGCACCGAGACGCCGAGCGCGATCAGCGCGGTCGCGATGGCCGAGAAGATCGCCACCGCCGCCACGGCGATGACCTGGGCGCCCAGCATGGCGCCCATGCCCATGCCCTCGGCATATCCGGTGCCGCCGAGATCCGGGGCGAGAAACACGCCGAGCAGGACGCTGCCGAGCATTCCGCCGACCCCGTGAACGGCGAACACGTCGAGCGAATCGTCGATCCGCAGCTTCGTCTTGATGAGCTGGATCGCGCCGTAGCAGACCACGGCCGCCGCCAGCCCCAGCAGCAGCGCCGCCCCGGGGGAGATGAACCCGGCGGCAGGCGTCACGGTCGCGAGGCCGGCGATGGCGCCGGTCGCGAAGCCGACGGTGGTGGGCTTGCCGAAGCTCCAGCGTTCGATCCCGATCCACGCCATGGCCGCGGCGGCAGCGGCAACGTGGGTGTTGATGATCGCGGCGGCGGCATCATCGGTCGCGGCGAGGGCCGAGCCGCCGTTGAAGCCGAACCATCCGACCCACAGCAGCATCGCGCCGATCATGGTCAGGCCGGGGGCATGGGGCAGCAGCGCACTGGTGGGAAAGCCCTGCCGCTTGCCGAGCAGCAGCGCCACGACGAGCGCCGAGACGCCGGCCGTGGTATGCACCACGATCCCGCCAGCGAAGTCGAGCGCGCCGAGCTGGGCGAGCCAGCCGCCGCCCCACATCCAGTGTGCTACCGGCGCGTAGACCACCAGGCCCCAGATCGCGCAGAACCACACGACCCAGCCGAACCGCGCACGGTCGACCCAGGCACCGACCATCAGGGCCGGGGTGATCGCCGCAAAGGTCATCTGGAACAGCGCGAAGGCGCTTTCCGGTATCGCCAGCCCTTCGCGCACGTTGCCCAGGTTGTTGAGCATCGCATTCGATCCCGATCCGATCCAGCCGCTGCCTACCGGTCCGAAGGCCAGGGTGAACCCGACCATGATCCACAGGAGCGATCCCACCGCGGCGACCGCCGCGACCTGCAGCAGGACGGAGAGGAAGTTCTTTCCGCGCACCAGCCCGCCGTAGAACAGGCCGAGGCCGGGCAGGGTCATCAGCAGGACCAGCGCCGCCGAGATGAGGATCCACGCCGTGTCGCCGCTGTCACCCGCCGCGACCACACCCGGGTCCTGGGCGAAGGCGACCGCCGGCGAAGCCGCCAGGAGCGACGCGAGTGCGATTTTGCGAAACATTCAGATCTCCCCCGAACCGCGACCCCTCGCGCGGCTGCCTCGGCGCCGCCGATACGACATTTGTGCAAGGCGGGGCAAGGTATTGGCGCAACGATATTGCAGCAACACGCGATACTTGCAGCGAATCCCCGTGCGGGGCTACATCCCTCCGATGCGCCGCCTCCTCGTCTTCGCTCTCCTCGTCACGGCGGTGCCCGCCGCCGGCCAGAACCGCGAAGTGCCTTACTGGGCATCGCTTCGCGCGGACGAGGTCAACATGCGGGTGGGCCCGAGCGAAAGCTACCCGATCGACTGGGTCTACAAACGCAAGGGCCTGCCGGTTAAAGTCGTGCGCCTGAAGGAAGGCTGGCGCCTGGTGCGCGATCCCGACGGCACCGAGGGCTGGATCCTGTCGCGCCTGCTCGATCCGGACCGGGGCGCGATCGTGATCGGCGACGAGCCAGCGGCAATGCGTGCGGAACCATCGGATGACGCCCCCCTGCGCTGGCAGGTCGAGCCCGGCGTCGTCGGCCGGCTGGGCGAGTGCGAGGCGGGCTGGTGCGAATTCGATGTGACGGGGCGCCGGGGCTGGATCGAGGCCGAACGCCTGTGGGGCGCCGGCGAGCCCTGACGCGAAAAGGGCGGCCCTTGCGGAGCCGCCCTCTACCTTGTGCGCTTAATGCGGTGCTCAGGCGGACTTGGTCCAGACCAACGTCACGCCGTCGTCGCCTGTCGTCCGGACCGTGCCGTCGGCCGCCGGTGAGGCGACAAGCAGGCACGAAGTCTGCGCATCGGTGCCTTCGGGGTCGAAGCAGGTCTTGCCCTGATCGTTCTTCCAGGTGCCGGTCTCGGTCGTGGCGCCCATGGAGCGGGTGTAGGTCCCGTCGCCGTTAAGCACGTTCTTGATCGCCGTACCGTCGGCCGCCGTCGCCTCGTAAGTCCCGGCGGTGACCAGATAGCCGCCTTCGGTGACTTGCTCGACTGCCGCTGGCGTCGGCAACGCGGCAACCGTCTCGTCGGCTGCGGGAGCTTCCGCCGGTTCGCCACCGGAACAGGCGGCGAGAAGAGCGGCGGGTGCAATGGCGGCAAGCAATCTTTTCATCTGTAATTCCTCTAGATAAGGTCGGATCAGCCCTGGGCGGGCACGTGATCTTCAAGCGCGCCTTCGACCGGTTTGATCGTCGCCACGTCGCCGTTCGCAGCGGTTGCCTTCACCACGCCGTTGGCATCGGGGGCGCTGTCGGTGAAGCAGCTCTCCTGCTCCTGGCCTTCGACGACAAAACAGGTCTTGCCGCCCTTCATGAAGATCGAGCCGCCGGTGGCGGATCCGTCGGCGGCGACGCGTGAGAAGGTCATCCCCGGGTGAATCTCGATGTAGTCCATTTCGCCGCCGGAACGGGTGACCTGGTAGGTGCCGGGGGCAACCGCTTCGAAGCCCGGCGCTTCGCCTTCGAGCACGCCGGACGCGGCCGCCGTCTCTTCGGTGGTCGCTGCGGAAGCATCAGCGTCGGCGTCCGCGGTTTCGGCGTTGTTGCAGGCCGCCAGTGCAATCACGGCGGCGCATGCGAGTAACTTCCTCATGGTCCATCTCCCTGTTCTATGAGCGTTCAGTTGCAAGAACCCCGGGGGCCGTTCGACGTTCCATCATGCGCCGCTTGTAAGAAGGGCGGCCTTCGCAGGCCGCCCTTACGTAATCAGACCAAAACGGATCGGTCAGCACATTTCGACCGCGATCGCCGTGGCTTCGCCGCCACCGATGCACAGCGATGCGATGCCGCGCGACTTGCCCTGCTTCTTGAGCGCGTTGACCAGGGTCACGATGATGCGCGTGCCACTGGCGCCGATCGGGTGGCCCAGCGCGGTGCCGCCGCCGTTCACGTTGATCTTGTCGTGCGGGATGCCGATGTCGTGCATCGCGAACATGGTGACGCAGGCGAACGCCTCGTTCACTTCCCACAGGTCGACATCGTCGGCCTTCCAGCCGAGCTGCGACAGCAGCTTCTGGATCGCGCCGACCGGCGCGATGGTGAACTCGCTCGGCTCCTGCGCGTGCGCGGCGAGGCCGACGATCTTCGCCACGGGGGTCAGGCCCTTGTCGCGCGCCACGCTCTCGCGGCTGATGACGAGCGCGGCCGCGCCGTCGGAAATCGAGCTGGAGGTTGCCGCCGTGATCGTCCCGTCCTTGGCGAAGGCCGGGCGCAGGGTGGGGATCTTCTCGGGCCGCCCCTTGTGCGGCTGCTCGTCCCGTTCGACCACCACGTCGCCCTTGCGCGAGCTGATGGTGACGGGAACGACCTCGTCGTCGAACTTGCCTTCGTCGATCGCGGCGACCGAGCGTCGCAGCGACTCGATGGCATAGGAATCCATGTCCTCGCGGGTCAGCTGGTACTGGTTGGCGGTTTCCTGCGCGAACGTGCCCATCGCGCGCCCTTCCTCGTAGGCATCTTCCAGCCCGTCGAGGAACATGTGGTCGTAGGCGGTGTCGTGGCCCAGCCGCGCGCCCGAGCGGTGCTTCTTGAGCAGGTAGGGCGCGTTGGTCATGCTCTCCATCCCGCCCGCGACGACCACGTCGACCGAGCCGGTGGCGAGCGCTTCGGAGCCCATGATGACCGTCTGCATGCCGCTGCCGCAGACCTTGTTGACCGTCGTCGCCTGGGCAGACTTGGGCAGGCCGGCCTTGAGCGCCGCCTGGCGGGCAGGGGCCTGGCCGAGGCCGGCCGGAAGCACGCAGCCCATGTAGACCCGGTCCACGTCCTCGCCCGAAACGCCTGCCCGCTCGACCGCCGCCCTGACCGCCGTCGCGCCCAGATCGGTTGCACTGGCGTCGGACAACACGCCCTGCATGCCGCCCATCGGCGTGCGCGCATAGCTGAGGATGACGATCGGATCGGAAGCGGAGAACTGTGCCATGAGCGGGTTAAGCCTCGAATTGGAGTGAGAGACGGGGGTTCAGGGTGCCCTTTGGGCATCTAGGGATGGGGCGCCGCCAAGGCAATGGAGCGGGCGCTTCCGGCCACGCAGTGCACGGCCGGAATGAAAGGTGACACGAAGAGTACACCTCGGTCGTCCGCGCCGCCGGCCCCCGACGGGCCCTGCAACAATGATAAGTGCGGCGACGGGCGGTGCGAGCGGACATAGGCGAATCCAAGCACATCAAGGCCATTGCGGGAAAGCCAATTTCGCGCCGCGCGGACATGCATCGTGAAAACCCGGGTCCAGCGGCCTTGCGCGCTTCGGACCCACGGACTAGGGCGCGCTTCGAACGCTAGCAATCGAGTCAGGCGCTTGGTCGATCTTTCGCAATACCTGCCGATCCTTATCTTTCTCGGCATCGCGCTGGGGCTCTCGGCCCTGTTCGTGTTCCTGCCGATGGGGGTCGCCCGGCTGACCGGCGCGCACAATCCCAATGCCGAGAAGCTGAGCGAGTACGAGTGCGGCTTCCCCGCGTTCGAAGACCCGCGCAGCCAGTTCGATGTCCGCTTCTACCTCGTGGCGATCCTGTTCATCATCTTCGACCTCGAGGCGGCGTTCCTGTTTCCCTGGGCGGTCAGCCTCGATCTGACCGGCTGGCCCGGCTGGATCACCATGATGGTGTTCCTGTTCGAACTGCTGATCGGCCTAGTCTATGCCTGGAAGAAGGGAGCGCTCGAATGGGAGTAGGTGACACCGGCCCGCTCGACCACGCACTGGCCAACCGCGGCGCCAGCACGGTGATCGGCCCCGCGAACAATCAGGTCCTGCACCCCGAGATTCGCCAGCCGGGCGCGGATTTCTACAACTCGCTCGCCACCGAGGTGAACGACAAGGGCTTCCTCGTCACCAGCACCGAAGAGCTGTTCCAGTGGGCTCGCACCGGCAGCCTGTGGTGGATGACCTTCGGCCTCGCCTGCTGCGCGGTGGAGATGATCCACGTCAACATGCCGCGCTACGACATGGAGCGGTTCGGCGTCGCCCCGCGCGCCTCGCCGCGCCAGTCGGACGTGATGATCGTCGCGGGCACCCTGTGCAACAAGATGGCCCCGGCGCTGCGCAAGGTCTACGACCAGATGTCGGACCCCAAGTACGTCATCAGCATGGGCAGCTGCGCCAACGGCGGCGGCTATTACCACTACAGCTACTCCGTTGTGCGCGGATGCGACCGGATCGTGCCGGTGGACATCTACGTGCCGGGCTGCCCGCCGACTGCCGAAGCGCTGCTTTACGGCGTGATGCAACTCCAGCGGAAGATCCGCCGCAGCGGGACGATCGAGCGCTAGGATGGCGAGCGTGTTCCACCCGGCGCCGAAGATTTCCTCGAACGAGGGCGTGCGCGAGGCGTTGACCGCGGCGCTCGGCAGTCACGTGCTCGCCAGCAAGGAAGAGCACGGCGAGATCGTGATCGGTGTGCAGCGCGAAGGCATCGAGGATGTCCTGCGCCTGCTGCGCGACGAGCACGGCTACCAGCAGCTGATGGAGATCGCCGGGGTCGACTTCCCGGGCCGCGACGAGCGGTTCGAGGTCGTCTACATGCTTCTGAGCCTGACCAAGAACCACCGCATCATGGTCAAGGTCCGTGCGGCCGAGAACACTCCGGTGCCGACCGTCACCACATTGTGGCCCAATGCCGGATGGCTCGAGCGCGAAGTGTTCGACCTCTATGGCGTGCTCTTCGCGGGCAACACTGACCTGCGCCGCATCCTGACCGACTACGGGTTCGAAGGGCATCCCTTCCGCAAGGACTTCCCGCTCACCGGGTACCAGGAACTCCGCTACTCCGAAGAAGAGAAGCGCGTCGTCTACGAGCCGGTCGAACTGGCGCAGGACTTCCGCAGCTTCGATTTCATGAGCCCATGGGAAGGCGCCGACTACGTGCTGCCGGGCGACGAGAAGGCGGCCAAGGCACCGCCACCTCCGCCGGTGGACGAGCCCAAGACGACCGAGAAGCCTTCGGATACCGGCGCCGGCAAGGCCGCCAACGAAGTGGCAGACGACAAGGTTTCCGCCGGAGCCCCGGCCGAGGATACGAGCAGCACGGAAGCGCCCGCCGCTCCCGAGCCGACCGAGGACCGCCCGGCACGCAAGCCGCGCAAGACGGCCGGCAGGGACACCGCGGGCGCCACCAAGACCAGGCAGACCAAGGAGAAGAAGGTATGATCCGCGCCATCTTCGCTCTCGCCGCGCTGCCTCTTGCGCTGGCCGCTTGCAGCAACGAACCCGATCCGGCCGCGTCCGACACGGTGCAGGATGCCGAAGACGCCCGCGTCGAGGAAAACAGCGGACTGTCGCCGGCCGTGAACGAGCAGAATGCAGTCGAAACCACGGCCGTGCCCGAGCTCGAGGCGTTCGCCACCGATCGCACGCCCGGGATACCGGGGGCGGTTGTCACCTGCAGCTTCAAGCTGGGCACCAACACGCTGCTGATCACCGGGCTCGAGCCGCAGGCCAATGCGCGCGGCAAGGGTATCGTCCAGGTCGGCGGCGAGGAGCGAATCCTGACCGGCACCGCCGCGCTGGGGGCCGACGGCATGCGCGCCGGCCCGACGATGACCGATGGCGAGTACACCGTCGTCGTCGAACGGGAATCCAAGACCGGCGCCGCCGCCGCGGGCGTGCCTGCGACGATCGTGTCGCGCTACAACATGGCCAACGAGCGCCGCTACGGCCCGGGCCTCTGGACGTGCAGCTCATGACGATGCAACTCGAGAAGTCGCCGACGACCGGCGACGAGGTCATCACCAACTACACCATCAACTTCGGGCCGCAGCACCCGGCGGCCCACGGCGTGCTGCGCATGGTGATGGAACTGGACGGCGAGATCATCGAACGGATCGATCCGCATGTGGGCCTGCTTCACCGCGGCACCGAAAAGCTGATCGAATACAAGACCTACCTGCAGGCGCTGCCCTATTTCGACCGGCTCGACTACTGCAGCCCGCTGGGGATGGAGCACAGCTACGTCCTGGCGATCGAGAAGCTGCTCAACATCGAGGTGCCGGTGCGCGCGCAGTACCTGCGGGTGCTGTTCGCCGAGCTGACCCGCATCTGCAACCACATGCTCAACCTCGGCAGCCACGTAATGGATGTCGGCGCCATGACGCCGAACCTGTGGATGTTCGAGATCCGCGAGGATTGCCTCAACTTCTTCGAGCGGGCGAGCGGTGCGCGGATGCACATGGCCTGGTTCCGCCCCGGCGGCGTGCACCAGGACGTGCCGCTCAAGCTGCTGACCGACATCGGCGACTGGCTCGACACCCGGCTTCCGCGCCTGTTCGAGGACGCGATGAGCCTGGTGGTCGACAACCGCATCTTCAAGCAGCGCAACGTCGACATCGCGGTGGTCGGTCGCGACGATGCAATCGCCTGGGGCTTTTCCGGTCCGATGATCCGCGCCGCGGGCATCCCGTGGGACCTACGCAAGAGCCAGCCCTACGACGTCTACGACCGGATGGACTTCGAGATTCCGGTCGGCACGAACTCCGACTGCTACGACCGCTTCATGGTCCGCGTGGAAGAGGTGCGCCAGTCGGCCCGCATCATGAAGCAGTGCCTGGCCGAAATGCCCGAAGGCCCCATCGCCAGCGACGATCGCAAGGTCGTCCCGCCTGCGCGGGGCGAGATGAAGCAATCGATGGAAGCGCTGATCCATCACTTCAAGCTCTACACCGAGGGATTCCACGTGCCTGCGGGCGAAGTCTACGTCGCCACCGAAAGCCCCAAGGGCGAATTCGGCGTCTATCTGGTCAGCGACGGAAGCAACAAGCCGTACCGCTGCAAGATCCGCCCGACCGCATTCAGCCACCTGCAGGCGATGGACTTCATGTCCAAAGGCCACATGCTGCCCGACGCGACCGCCATCCTCGGCGCGATCGACGTGGTGTTCGGGGAGTGCGACCGGTGAGCGAAGCACCCGTTAAATATGACCGCCTAGTGACTTTCAACCGTGTCGCGGGCGTCGTTGCCACTCTGTCGTTTGCGGCGCTCTTGCTAATTTCTGAAGAGCGTTCGGCGTCGATGTACTCCGCCGCGTTCTACGTTTTTCTCGCTTCGATCCTGAGCCTGATTGTGCTGACAATTTTTACCGCGCGCTGCAAACGCCGCCACGGGGTGCACCGTCATGGCTGACCGCGCCCCCGCACCCGATACGCCCGAGCTGCGCGAGCGGTGGGGTTCGTTCGCCTGGACCGCCGAGAACGCGGCCAAGGCGAAGGAGATCGTCGCGCGCTATCCTGAGGGGCGGCAGAAGTCGGCGGTGATGCCGCTGCTCGACCTCGCCCAGCGGCAGGTCGGCGCGGAGACGAACACGCAGGGCTGGCTGCCGTTGCCGGTGATGGAATTCATTGCCCGCGAGCTCGCCATGCCGGTGATCCGCGTGCTCGAGGTCGCGACGTTCTACACGATGTACAACATCGCGCCGGTCGGCCGCTTCCACGTGCAGGTCTGCGGCACCACGCCGTGCATGCTGCGCGGCTCCGACGACATCCTCGCCGCGTGCAAGAAGCGTGGCATGCATAAGGGCCACACCACGCCCGACGGGCTGTGGACGCTGACCGAGGTCGAGTGCATGGGCAACTGCTCGTCGGCCCCGATGGTGCAGATCAACGACGGCAACTACGAGGACCTGACGGTCGAACGCTTCGACGCCGTGCTCGATGCGCTTGCCGCCGGCCAGCAGCCCAAGGAAGGCACGCAGGATCCGGCGCGCCACACCGTCGAGCCAGTTGGCGGGCCGTCGACGTTGCGCGAAATGGTTAGCGAGAACCACGACTACCGGGGGGAATGGTAATGCCCCGGCCGCTGATGTTCCGCCTGGCCGCGACGCTGTTCTTCGTCGCCGCGATCGGCTTCTTCCTCGCCGACAGGATGGCGCCCGGCGCCGCGTTCATCGCGCTCGGCGCGGCGTTCCTCGGCATTTCAAACTCCAAGCGCATGAAGGGCGGCGACCAGTGAGTATCGCGACCATCGTCATCGCGCTGGTGCTCGCCTTCATCGCCTGGAAGGTGCTGACCGGCGTCATCAAGATCGCGGCCATCGTCGGCATCATTGCGCTCGCCATCTGGTTCGTCTCGCAGGGAGGGCTTGGCGCGTGAGCCTGGCTGACAAGGACCGCATCTTCACCAACCTTTACGGCTACCAGGACTGGGGCCTGAAGGCGGCGCAGCAGCGCGGCGACTGGGACGATACCAAGGCGCTCATGGGCGTCGGCCAGGATGCCATCATCGAGGAAATCAAGGCGTCCGGCCTGCGCGGCCGCGGCGGCGCCGGCTTCCCGACCGGCATGAAGTGGTCCTTCATGCCCAAGGAGAGCAAGGACGGCCGGCCGAGCTTCCTCGTCATCAACGCCGACGAATCCGAGCCCGGTTCGTGCAAGGACCGCGAGATCATCCGCCACGATCCGCACAAGCTGATCGAGGGTGCGCTGATCGCCGGCTTCGCGATGCGCGCGCGTGCGGCGTACATCTACATCCGCGGGGAATACATTCGCGAGGCCGAGACCTTGTTCAAGGCCGTGGCCGAAGCCTACGACGCAGGCCTGCTGGGCAAGAACGCCGCCGGATCGGGCTACGATTTCGACGTATTCGTGCACCGCGGGGCGGGGGCCTACATCTGCGGCGAAGAGACCGCGATGATCGAGAGCCTGGAAGGCAAGAAGGGCCAGCCGCGCCTCAAGCCGCCGTTTCCCGCCGGGGCAGGGCTCTACGGCTGCCCGACGACGGTCAACAACGTCGAATCCATCGCCGTCGTCCCCACGATCCTGCGCCGCGGCGCAGCGTGGTTCGCCAGCTTCGGCGCCGAGGGAAACAAGGGCACCAAGCTGTTCCAGATCTCCGGCCACGTCGAGAAGCCGTGCGTGGTGGAAGAGGCGATGAGCATCCCCTTCCGCGAACTGATCGAGAAGCATTGCGGCGGCATTACCGGCGGGTGGGACAACCTGCTCGCCGTCATTCCCGGCGGGTCCTCCGTCCCGCTGGTTCCGGCCAAGGACATCATCGACTGTCCGATGGATTTCGACGGCCTCAAGGCCGTTGGTTCGGGCCTGGGCACGGCGGCGATCATCGTGATGGACAAGTCGACCGACATCGTCCGCGCGATCAGCCGCATCAGCTACTTCTACAAGCACGAATCCTGTGGCCAGTGCACGCCGTGCCGCGAGGGCACCGGCTGGATGTGGCGCATGATGGAGCGCCTGCGCACCGGCGACGCCGAAATCGGCGAGATCGACATGCTTCAGCAGGTCACCAAGCAGGTCGAAGGCCACACCATCTGCGCGCTGGGCGACGCGGCGGCTTGGCCGATCCAGGGCCTGATCAAGCATTTCCGCCCCGAACTGGAGCGGCGCATTGCCGAGAACGTGCGGGAGGCCGCCGAATGAGTACGACTGGTTCATCCTGCATCCCTGCCATTGCAATTTCGCAGCGGCAGATCAGGTGCGACGCTTCGTTGGCCGCCCGCCATAAGCACGGTGGGCGCCCGACCACGACCCGCAGGTGGGCGACGCGTGGCGCGATTCTCGCGTGTGGTGCTCTGGCGGCGGCAGTTCCAGCCAGTGCGAAGGACGACGGAGTTACAACCATCGCCGAAGCGGTTGCAGAACTCAAAAAACGAAGCGCAAACCAGCCACCCGTCGAAGTGCGTCGCCGTACCGCGCAACTTATCGGCGAATGCATCGCCAAAGGCTCGCGTGAACGACCCAAGGTGCTCAAGTTTCTCCACAACGGGGTTGAGGAAGACGGACGCAAGCTCGTCGATCGAAATTGTCTTGGGGGCGCAATGCTCCAGGGTGGGATCAATCCCGGCAAGGTGATTGCCTATCCTCCGGCGGCAATGCGGGCGATGGTGGCTGACGGTCTCGTGAGGGTTGTTTACGACAAGAGCGGGCCCACCGACTTCCTGTCGGTTCCCCGCCTCGATTACTCGGAGTTCAAGGACATACCGCTCGAGAACACCACGGCAACGGCGCGTCGTGTCGTAGCCGAGCTTGGCGAGTGCACGGCCCGCATATCCCCCGAAGAAGTGCGAAAGCTCGCGCTGACGAAGGCTGCCTCCCCCGAGGAAATGACGCAGATCCGCGCGCTTGTGCCGACGTTCGCCCAATGCCTGCCGCCAAACGTGCAACTGGCGTTTCCGCCTGACGTGCTGCGCGATGCAAGCGTTCTCGCCTATGCGCGCTTGGCATTCGCCAATGAGGGACAGGATCGCCGCTGATGCCCAAAGTCACCGTCGACGGTCAGGAAATCGAGGTCCCCGCCGGGGCGACCGTGCTGCAGGCGTGCGAGCTTGCCGGCAAGGAAATCCCGCGCTTCTGCTATCACGAGCGGCTCTCGATCGCCGGCAACTGCCGGATGTGCCTGGTGGAAGTGAAGCCCGGGCCGCCCAAGCCGCAGGCCAGTTGCGCCCTGCCGGCTGCCGACGGGCAGGAGATCCGCACCGACACCCAGATGGTCCAGGCGGCGCGGGAAGGGGTGATGGAGTTTCTCCTGATCAACCATCCGCTCGATTGCCCGATCTGCGACCAGGGCGGGGAATGCGACCTGCAGGACCAGAGCCTGATGTATGGCCGCGGCGCCTCGCGCTACGACGAGAACAAGCGGGCGGTCACCGAAAAGTACATGGGCCCGCTGATCAAGACGGCGATGACCCGCTGCATTCACTGCACCCGCTGCGTGCGTTTCTCCGAGGAGATCGCCGGGGTGGACGAGATCGGCGCGCTCTATCGCGGCGAGAACATGCAGATCACCACCTATCTCGAGCGTGCGGCCGAGCATGAGCTTTCGGCCAACGTGATCGACCTGTGCCCGGTCGGTGCGCTCACCAGCCGGCCCTATGCCTTCGAGGCGCGGCCGTGGGAGCTCAAGAAGACCTGGGGCATCGACGTCAGCGACGCAGTCGGCGCGAACATCCGCATCGACAGCCGCGGCCGCGAAGTCCTGCGCGTTCTGCCGCGCATCAACGACGACGTTAACGAGGAGTGGATCAGCGACAAGGCGCGCTATCAGGTCGACGGCCTGACCCGCCGGCGGCTGGACAAGGTCTTCGTGCGCCGGGGCGGCAAGCTGGTCCAGGCGAGCTGGGACGATGCGTTCAAGGCCATCGCGGGCGTCAAGGCCGGTGCCAGCATCGCCGCGATCGCCGGCGACATGCTCGACTGCGAGACGATGTTCGCGGCCAAGGCGCTGCTCGGGGCCTGCGGTTCCGACCTGGTCGAAAGCCGCCAGACGGGGATGGACTATCCGACCGACAACCTGGCGGCGATGGCCTTCAATTCGACCTTCGCCGGGATCGAGGAAGCCGACGCGATCCTGATCGTCGGCAGCCACATCCGCTGGGAAGCGCCGCTGGTCAACGTTCGCCTGCGCAAGGCGGTCAAGCGCGGGGCCAAGGTCTTCGTCGTGGGCCCGCATTGGGAAACGACGTTCGGGGCCAAGTTCCTGGGCGACGACGTCAGCGTGCTCGGCGACCTGCCGGGGCATGTCGGCGAAGCGATGGCGGCGGCCGAGCGGCCGGCGATCATCCTGGGCGGCGGCGGGATCGCGGCCGGCGCGCTCGACGCGGCGCTCGGTCTCGCGAGCGAGTGGAACCTGGTCCGTGCGGGCTGGAACGGCTTCAACGTCCTGCATTTCTCGGCCGCGCGGATGGGCGCGCTGATGCTCGGTTTCGCGCAGAACGGCGGGGTCAAGGACCTGGTCCAGGCAGCGCCCAAGCTGCTGCTGGCGCTCGGCGCGGACGAAGTCGATTTTTCCCAGTTCGACGGCAGCTTCAAGGTCTACATCGGCCATCACGGCGACAAGGGCGCGCACGCGGCGGATGTAATCCTGCCCGCGGCGGCTTACACCGAGAAGGCCGGCACCTACGTCAACACCGAGGGCAGGGTGCAGTTCGCCGACAAGGCCGTGTTCGCGCCGGGTGACGCGCGCGAGGACTGGACGATCCTGCGCGCACTGGCGGATGCGCTGGGCGTCACCGTAGGCTTCGACACCTTCGACGAGCTTCGCGCCGCCATGGTCAGCGCGGTCCCGGCGCTTGGGGTCGAAGGATTGGCCGACTACGGCGCCCTGCCCAAGGGCCGGAAGGTCAAGGCCAAGTCCGCCCGCATCGGCAGCCCGATCAAGGATTTCTACCTGACCAACGCGATCGCCCGGTCGAGCCCGACGATGCAACGCTGCTCCGCCGAACTGCTGCACGGCGATGACAGCTTGGCGGAGGCTGCGGAATGACCGAAGCCTTTCAACGCCCGTTCTGGACGCCGTGGGGACCGTGGGACTGGGGTCTTTCGGTCGATGCTGCGTGGTTTTGGGCGACCATTGCGGGGATCCTGCTCATCGCCCTGCCGCTGATGCTGGCGGTGGCCATGATCATCTACGTCGACCGCAAGGTCTGGGCGGCGATGGCGCTGCGGCGCGGGCCGAACGTGGTCGGCCCGTGGGGCCTGCTGCAAAGCTTTGCCGACGGGTTGAAGGTCTTCCTGCAGGAAACCATCATTCCCAGCGCGGCCAACAAGGGCCTGTTCCTGATCGCGCCGATCATCACCTTCACGGTAGCGCTGCTCGCTTGGGCGGTCATTCCGTTTAATTCGGGCGCGGTGCTGGCGGACATCAACGTCGGCCTGCTCTATGTGCTCGCGATCAGTTCGCTCGGCGTTTACGGCGTGGTCATCGCCGGCTGGGCGTCGAACTCGAAGTACCCGTTCTTCTCGGCAATGCGCGCCGCGGCGCAGATGATATCCTACGAGGTCTCGATCGGATTCATCCTGATCTGCGTGGTGCTCTACGCGGGCACGTTCAACATGAACGACATCGTCGCCGCGCAGCGCGGGCACGGGCTGGGGATCGTCAACGGCTACTGGTTCAACCTACTGCTGTTCCCGATGTGGGTCATGTTCCTCATCTCGGGCATGGCGGAGACGGCGCGCGCGCCGTTCGACCTGACCGAGGCGGAAAGCGAGCTCGTCGCGGGCTACCAGACCGAATACAGCTCGATGAGCTTCGCGCTCTACTGGCTGGGCGAATACGCCAACGTCCTGCTGATGTGCGCGCTCAATGCCGTGCTCTTCTTCGGCGGATGGCTGCCCCCGCTCGAGATCGGCATCCTCTACACTGTCCCGGGCGTGGTCTGGCTGCTGCTGAAGATATTCTTCTTCTTCTTCGTGTTCAGTTGGGTGAAGGCGACCGTTCCGCGCTACCGCTACGACCAGCTCATGCGGCTCGGCTGGAAGATCTTCCTGCCCACCAGCCTGCTGTTCGTCGTGCTCGTCTCGGGCTGGCTCATGATTACGAGGTACGGGGCATGAGTCTCGCGCATTACATCAAGGCGTTCACCCTGTGGGAGTTCGTGAAGGCGCACGCCCTCACGCTGAAGTACTTCTTCAAGCCCAAGGCGACGATCAACTATCCGTTCGAGAAGAACCCGCTGTCGCCGCGCTTCCGCGGCGAGCACGCGCTGCGCCGCTATCCCAACGGCGAGGAACGCTGCATCGCGTGCAAGCTGTGCGAGGCGGTCTGCCCGGCGCAGGCGATCACCATCGAGGCGGAACCGCGCGAGGACGGCAGCCGCCGGACCACGCGCTACGACATCGACATGACCAAATGCATCTTCTGCGGCTTTTGCCAGGAAGCCTGCCCGGTCGATGCCGTCGTCGAGGGGCCGAACTTCGAATACGCGACCGAAACGCGCGAGGAACTGCTCTACGACAAGGCGAAACTGCTGGCCAACGGGGACAAGTGGGAGCGGGCCATCGCCGCGAACCTTGAAGCCGATGCGCCCTATCGCTAGGCGGCGCGCGCAACGATGATCCACACCATTGCCTTCTATGTCTTCGCCTTTATGGTCCTCGCCAGCGCCGTGCTGGTGATCACGGCGCGCAACCCGGTGCACTCGGTGCTCTGGCTGATCGTGGCGTTCTTCAACGCCGCGGGCCTGATGGTGCTCGTGGGCGCGGAGTTCATCGCCATGCTGCTGGTCATCGTCTACGTCGGCGCGGTCGCGGTGCTGTTCCTGTTCGTGGTCATGATGCTCGACATCGACTTCGCCGAACTGCGCGCCGGCTTCATGCGCAACTTCCCGCTGGGCATCGTCATCGCGCTGGTCCTGCTGACCGAGCTGGTCGGCGGAATGGTCGCGCTCAATTCGGGCGCGCTGCAGCTCGGCACGCCGGACGGCACCGGCGCGGTGCTGGCGGGCGAGAGCAACATCGAGAACATCGGCGCGCTGCTGTACGGCCGCTATCTTTTCCTGTTCGAGGCTGCGGGCGTGATCCTGCTGGTGGCGATGGTCGGCGCGATCGTCCTGACCCACCGCGAGCGCAAGGACACGCGCCCGCAGAACATCGCCAAGCAGGTCCGCCGCCGTCCGCAGGACGCGACGGTCAACGTCAAGCCCACCGTCGGTCAGGGGGTCGAACTGTGATCGGCATCGAACACTACGTCGTCGTCAGCTCGATCCTGTTCGTGCTCGGCGTCCTCGGCATCTTCCTTAACCGCAAGAACATCATCGTCATCCTCATGGCGATCGAGCTGATCCTGCTGGCGGTGAACATCAACCTGGTGGCGTTCAGCGCCTTCCTGAACGACCTCGTCGGGCAGGTCTTCGCCATGTTCGTGCTGACCGTTGCGGCAGGCGAGGCGGCGATCGGGCTGGCCATTCTGGTCATCTACTTCCGCGGCCGCGGCACCATCGCGGTCGACGATCCCAGCCGGATGAAGGGCTAGGCGCTTGAACGACCAGATCCTCATCATCGTCTTCGCGCCGCTCCTGGCCGCCATCGTGGCGGGCCTGGGCAACCGCGCGCTGGGCAACACCGTGTCCAAGGCGATCACCACCGGCGCCCTGTTCCTCTCCTGCGCGCTGTCGTGGCCGATCTTCCTGACCTATCTGGGCGGCGATGTCCCGGCGACAGTGACGCCGGTGCTGCAGTGGGTGCAATCGGGCGCGCTCAGCTTCGACTGGGCGCTGCGGGTCGACACGCTGACGGCGGTCATGCTGGTGGTCATCACCACCGTCTCCGCGCTCGTCCATCTGTACTCGTGGGGGTACATGAGCGAGGATCCGGACCAGCCGCGCTTCTTCGCCTATCTCAGCCTGTTCACATTCGCGATGCTGATGCTGGTGACGGCGGACAACCTGGTGCAGATGTTCTTCGGCTGGGAAGGCGTGGGCCTCGCCAGCTACCTGCTGATCGGGTTCTGGTTCCGCAAGCCCAGCGCCAACGCCGCGGCGATCAAGGCCTTCGTGGTCAACCGCGTGGGCGACCTTGGCTTCATGCTCGGCATCTTCGGCACGTTCCTCGTCTTCCAGACGACCTCGATACCCGAGATCCTCGCCGCCGCCCCGGCGATGAAGGGCGCCAGCACGATCGGTTTCCTCGGACTGCGGCTCGATACGATGACGATCCTCACGCTGCTGCTGTTCATCGGCGCGATGGGCAAGTCGGCCCAGCTCGGCCTGCACACCTGGCTGCCCGACGCGATGGAAGGCCCGACCCCTGTCTCCGCGCTGATCCACGCCGCCACGATGGTCACCGCGGGCGTGTTCATGGTTTGCCGCCTGTCGCCCATGTTCGAGGCCGCGCCCGACACGCTGACCTTCGTCACCTTCATCGGTATGGCGACCTGCTTCTTCGCCGCCACCGTGGGCACGACGCAGTGGGACATCAAGCGGGTTATCGCCTATTCGACCTGTTCGCAGCTCGGCTACATGTTCTTCGCCGCGGGCGTGGGCGCGTACGGTGCGGCGATGTTCCACCTGTTCACGCACGCCTTCTTCAAGGCGCTGCTTTTCCTGGGCGCTGGCTCGGTCATCCACGCGATGCACCACGAACAGGACATGCGGTACTATGGCGCCCTGCGGAAGGAGATCCCGCTCACGTTCTGGGCGATGATGGCCGGCACGCTGGCGATCACCGGCGTGGGGCTGCTCGGCGTGTTCGGTTTCGCCGGCTTCTATTCGAAGGACTCGATCCTCGAGGCAGCGTTTGCCAGCGGGACCGAGATGGGCCGCGCCGCCTTCTGGCTCGGATGCTTTGCCGCGCTGCTGACCAGCTTCTACTCCTGGCGCCTGATGTTCCTGACCTTCTGGGGCAAGCCGCGCTGGGCCGGTTCGGAGCACATCCAGCATGCCGTCCACGATGCGCACGGTCACGGCCATCATGGCGATCAGCCGAGCGAGGAAGACGCAGGCCACGACGTGGCGCATCATGTGCCCGATCCGCACCACGGCGAGGGCACCGGCGGCTATCACCCGCACGAAAGCCCGTGGACGATGCTCGTGCCGCTGGGCGTGCTGAGCCTCGGCGCGGTGTTCGCCGGGTTCGTGTTCCACACCCAGTTCATCGACGGGGAGTCGTTCTGGAACGGGGCGATCGCCTACAACGAGCACCTGATCCACGCGATGCATGAAGTGCCGCTGCTGGTGAAGCTGGCCGCGACGATCGTCATGCTGATCGGGCTGTTCTTCGCCTGGCTGGCCTACATCCGCGACACATCGATCCCGGGCAAGACCGCCGAGCAGATCCGCCCGGTCTACCTGTTCTTCTTCAACAAGTGGTACTTCGACGAGCTCTACAATGTGCTGTTCGTGAAGCCCGCGTTCTGGTTCGGCCGCGTGTTCTGGAAGCAGGGTGACGTGGGCATCATCGACCGCTTCGGACCGAACGGCGCGGCCTGGGTGGTGGCGAAGGGGGCGGTTGCCGCCAAGCGCATCCAGTCGGGTTACCTGACGAATTACGCCCTGATCATGCTCCTCGGCCTCGTCGCCGCGGTGACCTGGGTGCTGGTGCAGTGATGGGGGGCTTTCCGATCCTTTCCGTGATGCTTCTCGTGCCGCTGCTCGGCGCGCTGGCTTGCCTCTTCTCCGGCGCGAAGGCCGCGCGCATGATCGCGCTGATTGCCACGCTGATCGACCTCGCGCTCGGCATCGCGCTATGGGCCAACTACGACATCGGCGGCGCGCAGTGGCAGTTCACCGAGCGGGCGCCGATCTTCGCCGGGTTCCAGTGGGCCCTGGGGATCGACGGCATCGCGCTGATGCTGATCGTGCTGTCGGTCTTCCTGATGCCGATCTGCATCGGGGCGAGCTGGGATTCGATCACCAAGCGCGTGGGCGAATACATGGCCGCGTTCCTGTTCATGGAAGCGCTGATGATCGGCGTGTTCGCGGCGCAGGACCTGTTCCTGTTCTACATCTTCTTCGAGGCCGGCCTGATCCCGATGTATCTGATCATCGGCGTGTGGGGCGGGGACAACCGGATTTACGCCAGCTACAAGTTCTTCCTCTACACCCTGCTCGGCTCGGTGCTGATGCTGGTCGCCATGCTTTGGATGGTCAACGAAGCCGGCACGACCGACATTCCCACGCTGATGTCGTATGACTTCCCGGCCGGGGCGCAGACCTGGCTGTGGCTGGCCTTCTTCGCCAGCTTCGCGGTGAAGATGCCGATGTGGCCGGTCCACACCTGGCTGCCCGATGCCCACGTGCAGGCGCCCACGGCGGGCTCGGTGATCCTGGCGGGCGTGCTGCTCAAGATGGGCGGCTATGGCTTCATCCGCTTCAGTCTGCCGATGTTCCCCGAAGCGTCGCTGCAGTTCGTCTGGCTCGTTTGGGGGCTGTCGATGGCGGCTGTCGTCATCACCAGCCTGATCGCGCTGGTCCAGCACGACATGAAGAAGCTGATCGCCTATTCCTCGGTCGCGCACATGGCGATCGTGACGATCGGGCTGTTCGCCTTCAACGTGCAGGGCCTCGAAGGCGCGATGATCGTGATGCTGAGCCATGGGCTTGTGTCCGGCGCGCTGTTCCTGTGCGTCGGCGTCATCTACGACCGGCTGCACACGCGCGAGATCGACCGTTACGGCGGCCTGAGCATCAACATGCCCCGCTACGCGCTGTTCTTCATGCTGTTCACCATGGCCAGCGTCGGCCTGCCGGGCACCAGCGGCTTCGTGGGCGAGTTCCTCAGCCTCGCGGGCATCTATCAGGCCAATACCTGGGTGACCGCGGTTTCCGCCACGGGCATCATCCTGGGCGCAGCCTACATGCTCTACCTCTATCGCCGCGTGGCGTTCGGTGAGCAGAAGAACGCCGACGCTGCCGCCATGCCCGACCTCAACCTGCGCGAATGGCTAATGCTCGGCCCGATCGCGGCCGCGGTGCTGTGGATGGGCGTCTATCCCGAAAGCTTCCTCGCCCCGATGCGCAAGGACATCGCCGCGCTCGATGCGCGGGTGGCCCGCGCCAAGCCGGCGGGGGATTCGCTGGTCAAGATCGGAGAGCCCGTGCCCGAAGTCCACACGGCGAGCGATGAGGGCCACGGCCCCGCGCCTGCCGCGCCCGAGGGAGCGCACTGATGGATCTCCAGCAATCGCTCATCCTCATCCTGCCGGAAGAGGTGCTCAGCGTCGCGGGCCTTGTCCTGCTGCTGGTCGCCGCCTGGGCGGGCGACAAGGGCAGCCGGGCCATCTCCATTGCCGCGTGCGTCGCGCTGGGCGCTGCCTTCTTCCTCGTCGCTCCGTCGGTCTGCGGCGGCGCGATGGGTCCGGACACATCGGCCTTCTACGGGCAATTCAGCGCCGATGCCTTCGCCGGTCTCGCCAAGCTGATGATCTTCGCCGCGGCAGGCGCCGCGCTGGTTATCGCGCCGGCTTTCTTCGAACGCTTCGGCGCCATGCGCGCGGAATACCCGGTGCTGGTGATCTTCGCCGCGCTGGGCATGAGCATCATGGTCTCGGCGAACGATCTCATCACGCTCTACATCGGGCTGGAGATGAACTCGCTGGCGGCCTACGTCCTCGCCGCGTTCCTTCGCACCGACGGGCGCTCGGCCGAGGCGGGTCTCAAGTACTTCGTTCTCGGCGCTCTGGCATCGGGCATCCTGCTGTTCGGCATGAGCCTGGTCTACGGCTTTACCGGGACCACGGACTTTGACGGCATCCGCGCCGCACTCGACGGAGGGATGACCACCGGATCGCTGTTCGGCATCACGTTCGTCCTGGCCGGTCTCGCCTTCAAGATCAGCGCCGTGCCGTTCCACATGTGGACGCCCGACGTCTACGAAGGCGCGCCCACGCCGGTCACGATGTTCTTCGCCACCGCGCCCAAGGTCGCCGCCATCGCTCTGTCGGCCCGCGTGGCGCTCGATGCGTTCGGCCCGCAGGCCGATGCCTGGCGCCAGATCGTGATCTTCGCCGCGCTCGCCTCGATCGTGGTCGGCGCGCTCGGCGCGATCGGGCAGGCCAACGTCAAGCGGCTGCTCGCCTATTCCTCGATCAACAACGTCGGCTTCATCCTCATCGGTCTCGCCCTCGCGACGCCGGCCGGGGCCAGCGCCATGCTGGTCTATCTCGCGATCTACGTTGCGATGACCGTCGGCAGCTTCGTCGCCGTGCTGATGATGAAGGACGAGGCGGGCAACCAGCTCGAAGGGATCGCCGACCTTGCCGGGCTGTCGCGTACCAAGCCGATGCTGGCGCTGTGCCTTGCCATGCTGATGTTCAGCCTGGCGGGCATTCCCCCGCTGTTCGGCTTCTGGGGCAAGTTCGTCGTGTTCCAGGCGGCGGTCGACGCGGGCTTCGTGGCGCTTGCCGCGATCGGCATCGCGGCCAGCGTCATCGGCGCGTTCTACTACATCAAGATCGTCAAGATCATGTACTTCGACGATCCGGCCGACACGATCCGCGGGCAGAGCGACTGGGCGCACTGGGCCCTGCTGGCGATCAGTGCGCTGGTAATCTCGCCGGCGGGCTATCTGCTGACCGTCTGGCTCGGCAACCTGGCGGATGGCGCGGCCGCCGCGCTGTTCCTGTCTGCCTGATGCTCCGGGCTTGATCGAGTACGTCCCCGAAACCGGATCGACCAACGCCGACCTGATTGCGCGGCTCGCCGCGGGTGAGCGCATTCCGGAAGGGTTCTGGCTGGTGGCCGATCACCAGCGGTCAGGGCGGGGTCGGCAGGGGCGCAATTGGATCGACAGCGAGGGCAATTTCGCCGGCTCGACGGTCGTCCACCTGTCGGACCGGGACCTGGCGCCCAGCGGGCTTTCCTTCGTCGCGGCGCTGGCAGTCTACGAAACCGTCCTCGCCATGATCGCCGTACCGCAGGAACTGCAGCTCAAGTGGCCGAACGATGTGCTCTTGGGCGGGGCGAAATTCTGCGGCCTGCTGCTCGAACGCGAGGGCGATGCGGCGGTAATCGGGATCGGGGTCAACCTGGCCGGATCGCCGGACGTGGCGGATCGGCGGACCCGCTCGCTGGCCTTCTATGGCCCCGCGCCGGATCGAGACGCCTTCGCCCGTGCGCTGGTCGGCCAGTTCGATCTCGAGCTCGGCCGCTGGCGACAGTTCGGGCTCGAACCGGTTCTCAATCGCTGGAAACTGGCGGCCCATGCCGAAGGTACGCCACTGCGCGTCCATGACGGTGCGGGCGAAGTGCTGTGCGGCACCTATGCCGGCCTCGCGCCCGACGGCGCGCTCCAGCTTCGCTTGGACAATGGCGACACCCGTGTCATTCACGCGGGCGACGTCGCGATAGGAGAAGGCTGAGCCATGCTGCTCGCGGTAGATGTCGGCAACACCAACGTGGTCTTCGCGCTGATGGACCCGGGTGCGTCCCCGGGCCAGCCGGCCGAGATCCGCACGCGCTGGCGCATCGCGACCGATCCGCGCCGCACGGCCGACGAATATGCGGTCTGGCTGCTCCAGCTCATGGCGATCGAGGGGGTCGAACGGTCCGCGGTCGAGAAGATCATCGTATCCACGGTCGTCCCCCGGGCGCGGCACAACCTGGAAGTGCTGGCCAGCAAGTACTTCGGCGTGGCCCCGATCTTCGCCGGTGACGAAGGCTGGGGAATCGAGATCGACGTGGACGAGCCGCACACCCTGGGCGCTGACCGCGCGGTCAACGCAATCGCGGCGCATGCCAAGTACGGCGGCGACCTGATCGTGATCGATTATGGTACCGCGACGACGTTCGACGTGGTCGACTATAACGGGGCCTACAAGGGCGGGATCATCGCGCCGGGGATCAACCTCTCGCTCGATGCATTGGTCAACAACACCGCCAAGCTTTCGCGCATCGCCATCGAGAGCCCCAGGACCGACAGCGTCATCGGCCGCAACACCGAGGACCAGATGCAGATCGGCGTGTTCTGGGGTTATGTCGCGATGATGGAAGGCCTGATCGCACGCATCCGGGCGGAGATCGGCCGCCCGGCCAAGGTCGTCGCCACCGGGGGCCTCGCGATCCTGTTCGACCAGCACACAGATATTTTCGATCACGTCGATGCCGACCTCACGCTTCACGGCCTGGCGCTCATCGCAAGGCAGGGAAAGACGGCATGAAAAAGAACTTCGCACCAGAGGACGAACTGCTGTTCCTCGCGCTCGGCGGATCGGGCGAGATCGGCATGAACGTCAATCTCTACGGTTGCCGCGGCAAGTGGCTGATGGTCGACCTGGGCATGACCTTCGGCGGCGACGAGTACCCCGGCGTCGATCTGGTCTTCGCCGACCTGGCGTTCATCGAGGAGCGCCGCGACGACCTGCTGGGCATCGTGCTGACCCATGCGCACGAGGACCACATCGGCGCCGTGCCCTACTTCGCCGAGGAGCTGGGCGTGCCGCTCTATGCCACGCCGTTCACCGCCGACTTGGTGCGCCGCAAGCTGGCCGAGGCGGGGCTGGTCGACGCGGTCGAGCTGAACGTGATCGAGGAGGATCACGGATCGCTCGAGCTCGGCCCGTTCGAGATCACCTACATCCCGCTCGCGCACTCGATCGCCGAGGGCAATGCGCTGCTGATCGAGACGCCGCACGGGCGGATATTCCACACCGGCGACTGGAAGCTCGACGAGGAGCCGATGATCGGCGAGCCGGCCACCGAAGAGGAACTGACCGAATACGGCGACGAGGGCGTGCTGGCGCTCGTGTGCGATTCGACCAACGTGTTCAATCCGGCCCCGTCGGGCAGCGAGGGGGCGGTCTACCGCGGCCTCCTCGACGAAGTGCGCAAATGGAGCGGGCGGCGCGTGCTGGTGACGACCTTCGCCTCCAACGTGGCGCGGTTGCAGACCCTGGGTCACATCGCGGAGGAAACCGGCCGCCGCCTGTGCGTGGCCGGGCGCTCGCTCGACCGGATCATCGAGGTGGCGCAGGACAACGGCTATCTCGAGCATTTCCCCGAACTGGTCGATTTCGACACGGCGATGGGGCTGCCGCGCGGCGAGGTGCTGATCCTGGCGACCGGGGGGCAGGGCGAGCCGCGCGCCGCGCTGGCCCGCATTGCCGAGGAAAACCACCCGATCGAACTGGTCAGGGGCGACGTCGTCCTGTTCTCGAGCCGCCAGATCCCCGGCAACGAGATTGCCATCGGCAGGATCCAGAACAGGCTCGCCGGGCGGGGCATCGAGATGGTCACCGACCGCCAGAGCGAAATCCACGTCTCGGGCCATCCCGGCCGCCCAGAGCTCGAGGCGCTCTACGGCTGGCTGCGGCCCGAGGTGCTCGTGCCGGTCCATGGCGAGATGCGCCATATGCAGGAACAGGCCCGGCTCGGCCGCTCCAGCGGGATTCCCCAGGCGGTGGTCCAGCAGAACGGCGACATCGTCCGCCTCGCTCCGGGCAAGGCCGAGCGGCTGGCGCAGGTGCGCGCCGGGCGTCTGGTGCTGGATGGCGAGATCATCGCCCCGGCCGACGGCGAGGCCATCGTCATGCGCCGCCGCCTGGCGCGCGACGGCTTCGTAATGGTCGTTCTCGACGGCCGGACCGTGCGCGTCGAGGGCATAGGATTGCCGCTCGACGAGGATTACGACGCCTTCGTTGAAGAGGCGCAGGTCGACGTGCTCAACGCGCTGGCCCGCCTCAAGGGCCCGCAGGCGCGCGACGGCGAGGCTCTGATTGAAGCCGCCCGGCTCGCCGCCCGCCGCGCCGCCCAGCGGTGGAGCGGGAAGAAGCCGCAGGTCCGCGTGATCCTGGCCGGGGGCGAGTGATGCAGTGGACGTCGATCGTCGCGATCTACGCGCTGTTCTGGGTCATGAGCGCGTTCCTGATGCTGCCGTTCGGCGTTCGCACCCATGACGAGGCCGGCATCCCGCGCGTTCCGGGTCAGGCGGACAGTGCGCCGGCAAATTTCCGCCCCGGCCGCGTGGTGCTGCGGGCGACGGTGCTGGCGACGATACTCTGCGCGATCTTCATCGCCAACTACACGTTCGGCTGGGTCGAGGTCAGGGACATCGACCTGCTCGGCAAGCTGTTGGGGCTCGACCCCGAGCGCTAGTCGCGCAGGCGGTCGATCGCCTGCGCCAGCGCCACGTAGAGCTTCCCCGGATCCGACGACAGCAGGGTGACGCCCAGCGCGTGGCCGTCGCGCGTCGACAGGACGGAGCGCAGCATCGCCTCGAAATCATGGATGTAGCGGTTCACCGTGTCGCGGAAGTCGGAATCGTCGTGATAGATGTCGGCCACTTCGCGCGCGGTGGGATTGTCCAGCAGGCGCACCGCGCGGCGGGTGAAGATGCCGCGGTCGCCGCGCAGGTAGCTCGCCCAGGCGGTGTCGGCCACGTCGTTGTCGAACGCCTTGGTGATGTCGATCGCGCTCGAATTGAGGCTCTCAGTGATCAGCGCCATCCGGCGCGCGAAGTCGTTGTCGACCTGCTCCTCGGCGCGGCTGCGGGCATGGGCCACGCGGTGCTCCAGGTTCCCCGCCAGTTCGTTGACCGCCGATAGCTGGTCGCGCAGCTGCAGCGCCACCTCGCGGCTCGCTTCGCTGGCGCGCCGGGCGGTTTCCTCCAGGTCGGCAATGGCGGCTTCGGCATGTTCGCGCATCGCCTTCTCGACGATCCCCGCGCTGTCCTGCGCCAGCCGGTCCGACATGTTCTCGAGCGCGTCGCCGAGCGAAGCGCGGGCCTTCTGCGCCAGACCGTCCGCCTTGGCAGCCACGCCGTCGAGCGATTCTTCCAGGCGCGCCAGATGCTCGGCCTGGGCGCGGTTCGCTTCCGCGATGCGGACTTCCAGCGCCCCGAACTGCTCGACCGCCGAGAGGCCTTCGCGGCGCGCCGCATCGGCGTGCCCGACCAACGCCGCGCCCCGTTCCGCCGCCTCGCCGATCAGCCCGTGCGTCTCGCGCACCCGTGTCTCGAACCGGTCGAGGTCGTTCGCCGCCTGCGTCAGTGCCTGCGGCAGGTCTTCCTGCGAATGCACGGCGCCGGCGCGGATCAGTTCGAGCAGGCGCACCGTCTCGTCGGTCAGCTTGGCCACGCGGGCGCTGCTGGCTTCGAGCTCGGTCCGTCCTTCCGCCAGGTTTGCGGCAAGCCCCGCCGCCGCTTCCTGCAGCGATTCGCCGGTCTCACTGCCCTGCCGGGTCAGTTCGTCCAGCCCGCGCGAGATATCGCGCATCCGGGCCAGCATCGCGTCGCCGCGTTCGGAGAGCCCGGCGATATGGGCCAGGTGCTCTTCCTGCCGCTCGCGGACATAGCCGTCGAGTTCCTCGAGCCGCCCTTCGAGCGCGGCCGCGGCCTGCGCCTCGCGCTCACGCGCCTCGGCGCTGCGGCGGCGCATCGCGTCGTCGAACGCCGCGGCGCGCTGGCCCATCGCGGTGTCGACCCGGTCGGCTTCTTCGGCGAGGGTGGCGAGGCGGGTGCGGGCATTCTCCAGCGCGTGATTGTCGACCCGGGCGATGTCCTCGATCGCGGCGAACATCCGCGCCTTGAGGTCGTCGATCGCCGCGTTCCACGCGCCTGCAGCCTCGTCCTGCCCGCTGCGCAGCGTGGCGATGGCGTCGGTCCCTTCGGTCGCCACCGACGCGACCCTGTCGCGCAGCCGCTCGATCTCGGTTTCGGCCTGCTGCTGCACGTCGGCGTGGCGGGCGGCCAGTTCGCCCTGCAGGGCATCGGCCCGGCGGCGCAGGGCGGCCAGCGCCTCGACCTCGTGCCCGTCGAGTTCGGCGCGGAAGATCTCGCTGCGTTCGCCAAGCGCGGCGAAGCGCGCGGCGGCGACTTCCTCAAGTTGGGTGGCCTGCGCCTCGAACGCGGCAAGCGCCGCATCGACGCGGCTGCGCAAGGAGGCGACCTGCCGCTCGCTCGCTTCGCCGAACTGGTTGAGCCGGTTGAAGCCGGAGACCATTTCCTCGAGCTGGCCCTGCGCCGTGTTGCCGGCGTGGCCGATCTGGTTGGCCACGTCGCGCGCGGAATTGGAGATGACCGGCAGATCGCCGCGCAGCCGCTCCATGTTGTCGCGCGCCGTCTGGCTGACGCGGCCGATCGTTTCGACCTGCGCGCCGTTCTCCACGATCAGCGCCTGAAGCCGCGCGGCATGTTCGGAAATGCGTTCGCTCGCCAGGCGGCCCAGCGATTCGAGATCGCGCGACTGGGAGGCGATGAAGTCGCGCGCCAGGCTGAGCTCGCTGTTGACCGCGGACAGGCGCGCTTCGAGCGCGGCGCTTTCCCGCGACAGGACATTGGCGACATCGGCGAACCGGGCCGCCTCGCGGCGCGAATTGCGCATCGCCAGCAGCCAGAGCGCGACGACGAGCAGCACGGGGACCGACCAGGCGACGATCCACTCGCTCCACAGCGCGGGGCTGGCGCCGGCCAGCATCTCGCGCTGGTGGACCCAGCCGAAGAAGCCGGTCCAGCCCAGCACCGCGACGATGGCCAGCGTCGGAACGATCCAGCCGCCGCGAATGCGCGGGGCCTCTTCCTCGTCCTCCCACACGTCCTCGACCAGGAGTTCCTCCTGCATCGGGGCGGTTTCGACCAGTGTCGTTTCGCCTTCGCCTGCGGGCTCGGAGCCCACGGCGACGAGATTGTCCCTGCGTGTCATGCGCGGCAGAATACCACAGGCAGGGGTCCTTTAAACCCGCGTTAACCGCATTGGGCTCAAGGACCTGTGGATGGCTTATATCTCCGACAGTCTGGATGCCACCTTCGCCGCTGCCGCGGGGCAGGATCCGGCGCTGCTGGAGGAACTGCGCGCGGCCTTTGCCGAAAGCCTCGCCGGCCAGATCGACCTGCTGCGGCGGGCCCGGTGCGACGGGAACTGGGAAATGGCGGCCCAGCGGCTCAAGAGCCTGGGCGCCAGCTTCCACGCCCCGGCACTCGTGTCTCTGGCGAGCGAGGCGCTCGACGGCGCGCCGTCCGATCCCGTGGTGCTGCGCAAGCTCGAGCGTTTCGCGCGGGACTTCGCCGCCGGCTGACTTGTGCCCACTCCCCGGCAGGCCTAGCTAAACGCTCTGCCGACGAGGAGATGCGGGTGCGGGCCGCCCTGATTGCCACCGACGACGCCGCTTTCGAGCCGGAGCGCGAGCCGGCGCGCCTCGGTGGCCGCGCGGTCTCGCTCCACCAGCTCGATTTCGCGCTCGGCCAGGGCTGCGGCAAGATCCTGTGCCTGGGCCATGGTGCCTCGCCTGAAGCCATCGCCCTGCGCCATGCGGCCGAGGCGGCGGGGGCGCAGTTCCAGGTCCTGCGCGGGCCGCGCGACCTGCCCGCAGCGGTGCGCGGCGAGGACGAGCTGCTGGTCTTCACGCGGGGACTGCTGCCGGATTCGCTGGTCGCGTTCGACCTGCTTCGCCGCGGGCCGGTAATCCTGTCGTTGCCGGTCCGCCCGGGTGCGGGTGCGGGCTTCGAATTGCTCGACCTGACGACCGCGTGGGGCGGGGCGATGAAGATACCGGGCCGCTTCGCCGCTGCGATGGACATGCTGCCCGACGATGGCGACGCGGTCTCGGGCCTGCTGCGCATCGCCCGCCAGGCCGGCGTGCCGGAAAAGGAGCTGCCCGAGGCCGAACTGGCCGAGGGGCGCTGGGTCCTGCTGCGCACCGCCGAACAGGGCGTCGCGGCCGAATCCGGTTGGCTCCGCCGCCGGCTCCCCGCGGTATCGCCCTGGCGCCCGACCGCTTGGCTGGCCCGCACCCTGCTGCGCCGTTTCGGATCGGCTTCGACCGACCGGTCCCATCTGAAGTCCGGCGCGAAGGCCGTCGCCGGGCTTGCGATTGCGGGCGCGGTCGCTGCCGCCTGGTATGCCGCGCCCCTCGCGGGGTTCGCCCTGCTGGCATTGGCGCTGCTGGCGATCGAATTCGGCGATGCCGCGGCGCGTCTCGAACGCCCGAGCTTCGCCGGCGAGGCGAGCCCGTCGAAGGTCTCCGCCGGGCTGCGCATCGCGCTCGACCTTGCGCTGATTGTTGTCGGAGCGCTGGCCATCCCGGGGGCGCTGCATCGGCGCATATTCCTGGCGATCCTCCCGGTCGCTTTGCTGCAGCTCTGGCCGGGCGGGAACCGGGCCGACTGGCGCAGCCTGGCGACCGACCGGATGCTGGTCATCGCGGCCCTCGCGCTCACCACGGCCGGAGACGGCGCGGAGAAGGGCTTCATGGCCGTGACGCTGGTCCTGCTCGCGCTGCGCCTGGTGGCCCGGCCGGAGCCGCGCGGCTAACGCGGATTTAACCCTGTCGGTCTATGGCAACTCTATGGACAGCAACCCCGTGACCGCGAGCAGCCTCGAAACGGTCGAGGCGACTTTGCGCGACGAACTCGCGCAGGGCGACGCAGTGCTGTCCACCGCGACGCCGATCCTGCGCCATCTGCTTGTCAACGAGGACCAGGCGCTGTTCGGCGACGAAGTCGTGGCGCGGGTGCGCGGGATGATCGGCGACATCGCCCGGCAGGTCCTTTTCGCCCACGCCGAGGCCTCGCGCGCGAGCGACCGCATCGCCTTTGCCGACCAGCGCGCGGAACCACTCGTCGCCGCGCTTGCCAACGATCCGGCGCTGCTGGCGCACCTGCATGCCCTGACGATCGAAGGCCAGCTCGCCCGCAGGCTCAACGCCCGCACCGGCGCCGACCTCGTGCTTTCGCCGCTGCTGCAGGAACTCGTCGCCTCGCGCGACGAGCCGGTGGCGGCGGCGGCCATGTCGGCGATCACCGCGCAGGCTCGCTTCGGGCAGCAGCAGCAGCGCATGGCACTGCCGCTGGGCGAACTGCCGGGCGACCTGTTTCACCACGCCATGCTTGCCTTCCGCACAGCGGCGGACGGCGAGGACGGGGCGGAGGCGGCGGAAAAGGCGCTGCGGGAAAGCTTCGACGAGGGGCTGGGCCGGATCGGCCTGCTTGCACACCTCGTCATGCGGCTGGGCAAGGGCGCGGTCCGGGCGCTCGACGTCGACAACGCCGGCATGGCGATCTTCATCACCGCGCTGGCTATGGCCTCGGGCCAGAGCCGCGACACGGCGGTGCTGTCCCTCTCCGAACGGCAGTTCGCCCGGCTCGCCCTGGCCTTAAGGGCAGCAGGCCTGTCGCAAGCGGCGGTGGAGGAGCAGTTCCTCTACCTCCATCCCGATTTCCTGCTTCCGGACGGGTTCGAAAAGCTGCGGGCCGACCGCGCGGCGGCGATGCTTTCCGCCTCGCCGGTCCGGGCCGGCTGACCGATGGCGACCGCCGCGCATTTCGTTGCCACCGCGCGCACCGACGGGCGCGACTGGCTGGTCGAGGCCGAGGAGCCGCTGGCCGGGTTGCAATTGCGCAGCGGCGGCGAGCTTCCCGGGATCGTCGCCACGCCGGCCCTGCTCGAACTGGTGCGCAAGTCGCGCCTTTACGGCCTTCGCCTGGCCCGCGCGATCGAGGCGCAGGACGGCACCGAAGCCGTGACCGCCTGGGTGGAAATCCAGCCCGATATTTCCGGCGGGGGCTGCACCATCGGGCTTGCCAACTGGCAGGCCGAGCCGCTGCCGCCCGAGGACCAGGCCGCGGCCGAGGAGCGCCGCGCGGCGATCGAACGCCATGTCGCCGAACTGACCGTGCGTCTGGGCCCCGACCAGCAGGTCATCGCGGTCGACTGCGACAGCGCCGAACTGGCGGAGACGGCCCGCCGCCTGCGCGAAGGGCAGGGCACGCGCTGGACCGAGATCGTCGAGGTTGCGGGCGACGACAACCGCCAGGACCGCCATTGGCGCCTGCTCGACGGGGCGCGCCTCGTCGTTCCGGAATCTTCGCGGAGCTGGAAGGCCGTGCTCCTGCCGCTCGGGCGGCCGGAACCCGGTTCGGCCGGATTCGACCTGCTGTTCGTGGCCGATGAGCCAGCTGGCGATGCCCAGCCGGCCAAGCCCAGGACCGTGTTCAGCGCGGCGATGGGGCGCGAGATCGCACCTGTCCTGCGCCAGCCGATCAGCCGGATCATCGCCAATGCCGAGACCATTCGCACCCAGCTCGCCGGGCCGCTGGCGGAGGAATACAGCAAGTATGCCGCCGACATCGCGACCGCGGGCGAGCACCTGCTGGCGCTGATTGACGATCTGGCCGACCTCGAGGTGGTCGAGGCGGAAGACTTCGACACCGCCCCCGACAGGATCGACCTTGCCGACGTGGCCCGCCGAGCGGCCGGCATTCTCGGCGTGCGGGCGCGCGAACGGGCGATTGCGGTCGAACCGCCGGGCGCGGACGACAGCGTCCTGGCGGTCGGCGAGTTTCGCCGCGTCCTGCAGATTCTGCTGAACCTGCTGGGCAACGCGCTGCGCTACGCCCCCGAGGGCACGCAGGTCAGCCTGACGGCCGAGCGCGACGGCGACCGCGCACGCATCCACGTGGTGGACCAGGGCGAAGGGTTGAGCGCCGAGCAGCAGGCCCGCGTGTTCGAGAAGTTCGAGCGGCTCGGCCGCAGCGGTGACGGCGGCTCGGGCCTGGGGCTCTACATCTCGCGCCGTCTGGCCCGGGCGATGGAGGGCGACCTCACCGTCGCCAGCATCCCGGGCGAGGGCGCGCGCTTCACCCTCGACCTGCCCGCCTTCGACGATCGCCGGGCGGAGAAGCGCTGATCCCTCAGCGCTGGCTCAGCGGGATGTAATCGCGCTCGGTCGGGCCGGTGTAGAGCTGGCGCGGGCGGCCGATCTTCTGGCCGGGATCGCTGATCATCTCGTTCCACTGCGCCACCCAGCCGACCGTGCGGGCAAGGGCGAACAGCGCGGTGAACATCGTCGTCGGGAAGCCGATCGCCGAAAGAATGATCCCCGAGTAGAAATCGACGTTGGGGAACAGCTTCTTCTCGATGAAATAGTCGTCGTGCAGCGCCAGTTCCTCGAGCCGCAGGGCGGTCTCGAACAGCGGGTCCTTGACCTTCAGCGCATCGAACACCTCGCGCACGGTCTTCTGCATCACGGTCGCCCGCGGATCGTAGTTCTTGTATACCCGGTGACCGAAGCCCATCAGGCGGAACGGGTCGTTCTTGTCCTTGGCGCGTTCGATGTAGTGCGGGATGCGATCGGGCGTGCCGATCTCGCGCAGCATGTTGAGCGCTGCCTCGTTGGCGCCGCCGTGCGCCGGGCCCCACAGGCAGGCGATGCCCGCCGCGATGCAGGCGAACGGATTGGCGCCCGACGAACCGGCAAGGCGCACGGTGCTGGTCGAAGCGTTCTGTTCGTGATCGGCGTGGAGGATGAAGATCCGGTCCATCGCCCGCTCGACCTCGGGCACCACCTCGTATTCCTCGGCCGGGACGCCGAAGGTCATGCGCAGGAAGTTGCCCGTGTAGCTCAGCGAGTTGTCGGGATAAAGGAAGGGCTGTCCGATCGAATACTTGTACGCCATCGCCGCGATCGTCGGCATCTTGGCGATCAGCCGGTGGCTGGCGATGCGCCGCTGGACCGGGTCGGAGATGTCGGTCGAATCGTGGTAGAACGCCGACAGCGCGCCCACGACGCCGCACATGATGGCCATCGGGTGCGCGTCGCGCCGGAAACCGCGATAGAACTGCGCGAGCTGCTCGTGCAGCATGGTGTGGCGGGTGATCGTCCAGCTGAATTCATCCAGCTCGTCCTTGGAAGGCAGCTCGCCGTTCAGCAGCAGGTAGCTGACTTCCATGAAGTTGGACTGTTCGGCCAGCTGGCCGATCGGATAGCCGCGGTGAAGCAGGACGCCTTCGTCACCGTCGATGTAGGTCAGGCCGCTCTCGCAGCTCGCGGTAGAGGTGAACCCCGGATCGTAGGTGAACATCCCGGTCTGGCCATAGAGCTTGCGGATGTCGACCACGTCGGGCCCGACCGTGCCGTGCATGACGGGAAAATCGGTGGTGTCGCCGCCTACCGCCAGTGTCGCCTGTGAGTCAGCCAAGATACGTCTCCTGCAAGTTCCGTTGCTCAGGCCGGTCCGACCGCCTGTGCGTCGATCCGCGCGAGGCTTTCTTCCCTTCCGAGAAGCGCCAGCACATCGAAAATTCCCGGGGAAGTGGTCTGCCCGGTCAGCGCCGCGCGGAGCGGCTGGGCGAGCTTGCCGAGACCCAACCCCAGCTCCTCCGCATAGGCTTTCAGATTGGCTTCCAGCGCCTCGATTGTCCAGTTCGGTTCGTCTTTGAGACGCAAAGAAATCGTTGCCAGCATGGCCCGCGCCTCGGGCGTCAGCAGCGCTTCGGCCGCGTCCGAAATCGGCAGCGGGCGGGTGCGGAACAGGAAGGCGGCTCCGTCGGCCAGCTCGTTCATGTCCTTGGCCCGCGTCTTGAGCACCGGCATGGCCTCGACCAGACGCGCCACGTCGGCCTCGGGGCCGATGCGGGCCGCGGCGATCCGGGCCAGCTCCGCGTCGTCCGCCGCGCGGATGTAGTTGCCGTTCATGTTGAGCAGCTTCTTCATGTCGAAGCGGCTCGGGCTCTTGCCGACGCCTTCCAGCGTGAAGGCGGCGATCGCCTCCTCGCGGGTGAAGTCCTCCTGGTCGCCGTGACCCCAGCCCAGGCGCAGCAGATAGTTGAACAGGGCCTCGGGCAGGATGCCCAGCTCGTCTCGGTAAGCGTCGACGCCCATCGCCCCGTGGCGCTTGGACAGCTTGGCCCCGTCGTTGCCGTGGATCAGCGGGATGTGCGCGTAAACCGGCTGCGGCCAGCCCATCGCCGTGATGATCGGCAGCTGGCGGAACGCGTTGTTGAGATGGTCGTCCCCGCGCACGATGTGGGTCACGCCCATGTCGTGATCGTCGACCACCACCGCCAACATGTAGGTCGGCGTCCCGTCGGCGCGCAGCAGCACGTAGTCGTCGATCTCGGCGTTCTTGACCGCCACGCGGCCTTGGACCCGGTCCTCGATCACCGTCTCGCCCTCGTTGGGGGTTTTCAGGCGGATGACGTAGGGCGCGCCCTCCGGCGCCTCGGCCGGGTCGCGATCGCGCCAGCGGCCGTCATAGCGCAGCGGCAGCTTCCTTGCGCGCTGGTCCTCGCGCATCGCCTCGAGCTCTTCGGTCGTGGCGAAGCACTTGTAGGCATTGCCTGATGCGAGCAGCTGCGCGGCGACCTCGGCATGGCGCCCGGCGCGCTCGCTCTGGAAGACCGGCGGCTCGTCGTAGTCGAGGCCGAGCCAGTCGAGACCGTCGAGAATGGCGTCGATCGCCTGCTGGGTGGACCGCTTCCGGTCCGTGTCCTCGATCCGCAGCAAGGCCTTGCCGCCGTGGTGGCGCGCGAACAGCCAGTTGAACAAAGCAGTGCGTGCGCCGCCGATGTGCAGGAAACCGGTGGGCGAGGGCGCGAAGCGGGTAACAACCGTTTCGCTGCTGCCGCTTGCCATGCTTTCGACTTTCCCTATCCACTACAGATCGATGGCCACGCGCTTACCGCCGCTGATCCCGCTGGAAGTCGGGGAGCCGGGTGATGTTGCGTTGCAGCAGACGCCTTGGCGAAAGCGCGTGCGCTTGTCCAGCGTGCTCGATGCGGCGGATCAATTCCTGCAGCGCGCGGCCTTCGACCGCGGCCCGTGGCTGACGCTGGCGCTGGCGGCGGGCATTGCCGCTTGGTTCGTGCTGCCGGAACCGGCCTGGTGGGTCGGGGCGATCCTGGCGGCCTTGCTGGTCGCGGCGACGGCCGGGGCGCTGTGGCGCGGGGTCGAGGGGCGCAATCACCTGTTGCTGGCGGCGGTCTCGCTGGGGCTCGTCTTCGCCTTCGGCACCGGGCTCGTCTGGATGCGCTCGACCCTGATCGGGGCCGAACTGCTCCCGCGCCCGGTATCGGCGACGTTCGAGGGCCGGATCCTCGAGCGGATCGAACAGCCCGCGGAAGGCCGCACCCGGCTGGTGCTGGCGACCCGCGACGAGGAGGGCCGGGCGATCAAGGTGCGAGTCAACGTGCCCCTGGCCGAGGACGCGCCGGCGCTGCGCGAAGGCGCTGTGATCCGCTTTCGGGCGCGGCTGATGCCGCCCGCCTCGCCGATGTTGCCGGGCGGTTACGACTTTGCCCGCGCGGCCTGGTTCCAGGGCTTCGCGGCCACCGGCAGCGTGCAGGGCGGGGTGGAACTGGTCGAGCCGGCGCGCGGCGAGGCCTGGCTGGCCGCCACGCAGCGCCGGCTGGCCGATCACGTTCGCGGGCAACTAGGCGGATCGGCCGGTTCGATCGCCGCGGCCTTCGCCAGTGGCGACCGCGGGGCGATCGACCCGGCCGACGAGGAGGCGATGCGCGACGCGGGCCTGACGCACCTGCTGTCGATCAGCGGGGTGCATGTCAGCGCGGTCATCGCGGCGGTCTATTTCCTCGCCATTCGCCTGCTGGCGCTCTGGCCGTGGTTCGCGCTGAGGGTGCGGCTGCCGCTGGTCGCCGCCGGCGCGGGGGCGCTGGCGGGCGTCGGCTATACGCTTCTGACCGGCGCCGAGGTGCCCACGATCCGCAGCTGCGTGGGCGCGGTCTTGGTGCTGGGAGCGCTGGCGCTGGGGCGCGAGCCGCTGTCGATGCGTATGGTCGCGGTGGCGGCGGCCTTCGTCCTGCTGCTGTGGCCCGAGGCGATTGCCGGGCCGAGCTTCCAGATGAGCTTTGCCGCCGTGGTCGCCATCGTCGCGCTGCACGATGCGGGATGGGTCCGGCGCTTCCTCGCGCCGCGCGAGGGGAGGGCGCTGGGCCGGCTGTGGCGCGCGCTGGCGATGCTGCTCGTCACGGGGCTGGTCATCGAGCTGGCGCTGATGCCGATCGTGCTGTTCCATTTCCACCGCGCGGGCGTCTACGGCGCGTTCGCCAACGTCATCGCCATCCCTCTGACGACCTTCGTTTCGATGCCGCTCATCGCGCTGGCGCTGCTGCTCGACCTCGTCGGGGCCGGGTCGCCCGCGTGGTGGCTGGCGGGCCAGTCGCTCGACCTCTTGCTCGGCCTCGCTCACCTCGCCGCGGACCAGCCCGGCGCGGTCAGGCTGATGCCGCAGATGGGCTGGGGCACCTACGCCCTGTTCCTGGCCGGCGGCGCGTGGATGGCCCTGTGGCGGGGCAGGGTCCGGCTCTGGGGGCTGGGCCTGGCGGGCCTCGCCACCGTGCTGTTTGTCCTGACCCCGGAACCCGACGTGCTGATCGCCGGCGATGGGCGCCAGGTCGGGGTGGTGACCGCTGACGGGAGGCTGCTCTCCCTGCGCGACAGCAGAAGCGACTTCACGCGCGAAAACCTGATGGAACTGGCCGGCGTCGCGGCCGAGCCGATCCCGCTGGCCCAATGGCCCGACGCCGAGTGCACGCCCGACTTCTGCGTGCTGGGCATCGAGCGCGAGGGGCGGACCTGGCACCTGCTCCTGTCGCGCAGCCGCAATCTTATCGAAGAGCGCGCGCTGGCCGCGGCCTGCGAGCGGGCGGACATCGTCGTGGCCGACCGCTACCTGCCGCGCACCTGCCAGCCGCGCGCGCTGCGCGCCGACCGCCGGATGCTCGACGCCACCGGAGGCCTGTCGCTCGTGCTGGGACGCGACGGGATAGCGGTGGAGTCTGTCGCCGAAGGGCAGGGGCGCCACGGTTGGTGGCGCGGGCGACCGGCCGACTGACGAATCTGGCCAGCTAACCCTGGAGACAAGGGCAGACCCCGGAGCAGGACCGGACCGGGCGCGCCGCTCCGGCGCCGCCCGGCCTCGGTTTTCGCGACAGCCTAGTGGTAGCGGCGCAGCAGGCCGGCGAGCTTGCCCTGCACCTGGACCTCGTTCTCGGCATAGTACTGCGGATCGTAGGCGGCGTTGGCCGGATC
Source organism: Tsuneonella sp. HG222 (assembly GCF_053819185.1). Taxonomy (NCBI): domain Bacteria; kingdom Pseudomonadati; phylum Pseudomonadota; class Alphaproteobacteria; order Sphingomonadales; family Erythrobacteraceae; genus Tsuneonella; species Tsuneonella sp. HG222. The sequence goes on from NZ_JBSOQZ010000001.1 coordinate 1,334,787, forward strand.
GAGCCGGATCATCCCGTTTTCGTGGCGCAGGTACTTGAGCGTCGCTTCCTCGTCACGGACCAGGGCGACGACGATCTCGCCGTCGCGCGCCGAGTTCGTCTTGCGCACCAGCGCGTAGTCGCCGTCGAGGATGCCCGCCTCGATCATCGAATCGCCCGACACCTCGAGCGCGTAGTGCTCGCCCGCACCCAGCAGGGCAGCAGGCACGGGCAGGGTGCGATCGGTCTCGAGCGCTTCGAGCGGGACGCCCGCGGCGATCCGCCCGTGGAGCGGAATCTCGATGACATCGTTTGCGGCGGCCGGCGCAGCGCGCGGCGGCACGGTCACCCGAGCGACCGCATCGTTGGCGGCTGCCGCCGTGACGCGCGCGGGGGTGGCATTCTCGGGCTGGCGCAGCACTTCCAGCGCGCGAGCCCGGTTGGGCAGGCGGCGGATGAATCCGCGCTCCTCGAGCGCCGAGATCAGGCGGTGCACGCCCGACTTGCTCTTGAGATCGAGCGCCTCCTTCATCTCCTCGAACGAAGGCGAAATCCCGCTCTCTTCCAGCTTGCGCTGGATGTAGAGGAGCAGTTCGTGCTGCTTGGCGGTCAACATTCCGGCGCTCTCCGCAAAAACGTTCCAATTCGGGAACGAACGCGGAACAAGTAGGCAACCCGGATAACTCTTGTCAAGCGATACCGCCATTTTCGAGCCAATAGGCCGCCACGGTGTCGCCCGCCTCGGCAGCCGGCGCAAAAGCGGGCCGCCGGATCAGCGCGTCGGCGCGCGAAAGGGCGAGCAGGGCGCTGCTGTCGCGCTCCGAAATCGGGGCGAGCGCCCCATCCTCGAACCGCGCGCGAACGAACTCGGCCCGCTCGCCCACGGCGAACAGCGGCCGGGCCAGCGGGGCGCGGAACGCAGTGGGGAGCGGGTTCGCCGCCCCGCCGAGCGCGCGCAGCAGGGGCAGGGCGAAGAGGAACGCGGTCACGTAGCTCGACACCGGATTGCCGGGCAGGCCGATGATCCATTGCGGACCTTTGCGCGCCACCAGCAGCGGCTTGCCGGGACGGATCGCGACGCGCCAGAAGGCGATTTCGGCGCCCCATGCCTCCAGCGCCGGGCGCACCAGATCGTGATCGCCCACTGATGCGCCGCCGCTGGTCACGATGACTTCGGCGCCTCCCGCACGGTCGAGCGCGCCGAGCATCGCGTCCATCGTGTCGGGCACCGGCCCGAGCCGCGCGACCGAGGCGGCCCAGGGCGCCGCCATCGCCGCGAGCATCGCGCCGTTGCTGGCGGGTATCTGGTGGGGAGCACAGGCGGCCGGGTTGGCGACGAGCTCGTCTCCCGAATCGAGTACTGCTACCAGGGGCCGGCGATGGACTACCAGGTTTGCCTGCCCCGCCGCGAGGGCGAGGGCGAGGTGCGCCGGGCCGATCCGGACCCCCTTGTCGAGCAGCGTGTCACCGACGCGAAAATCGAATCCGGCACGGCGGATATGCCGCTCAGTGGGTCCGTCATCATTGGCGAGGATCAGACGGTCGCCTTCGCGCGCGGCGTTCTCCTGCAGCAGGACGGCACCGGCCCCCTGCGGCATCAGCGCTCCGGTGGAAATCCGCACGGCCTGCCCGGGCGAAAGCTCGCCGGCGAAGGGATGGCCAGCCGCGCTCTCGCCCACGACGGTCCAGGGGCCGGCACTGTCGTCGCCGCGCACGGCATAGCCGTCCATCGCCGACAGGTCGGCGGTGGGCTGGGTGCGGGCGGCGAGCAGTGGCTCAGCGAGATAGTGGCCGACGGTCTCGCCGGCCGCGAGTGCTTCGGCTGGCAGTGGCTCGACCCCCGCCAGCAGGCGCGCCTGCGCCTCGTCGAGCGGAAGGGGCGGCGTCATGTCGACGCGCGCCAGGTACCGCTCTTGCCGCCGGTCTTCTCGAGCAGGCGGACGCCCTCGATCGTCATGCCCTTCTCAATCGCCTTGGCCATGTCGTAGATTGTCAGGAGCGCGACGGAAACCGCTGACAAGGCTTCCATTTCCACCCCCGTCTTGCCGGTGAGCGACGCCGTGGCGCTGACCCGCACGGCATCGTGCTCGAAGGCGAAATCCACGCTCACCGCGTCGAGCGCGAGCGGGTGGCACAACGGAATGAGATCGCCGGTTTTCTTGGCGGCCATGATCCCGGCGATGCGCGCGGCGGCGAGCACGTCGCCCTTGGGTCCGCTCCCCTCGCGCACTGCCTGCAGGGTTTCGGGCGCCATGCGGATGCGGCCCTCGGCCGTGGCGCTGCGGGCGGTCTGCGCCTTGCCGCCGACGTCGACCATCCGGGCTGCGCCCGATTCGTCGAGATGGGTCAGCCGGCTCATCGTGCCCTCCGCAACAGGCTAGGATGACACGGAGTATACGACTGGATCGCTGCCGTTCGGACCCTGCTACGGCGAGGCCGAGCGGTGACAGGGGAAATGCCCGGGACGAGGATCCGATTCATGCCGAATCTCATGGCATATCGCGACCTTGTAGGACAGCGCCGCCTATGTCGGGCGCTTGTTGCTCCAGATCACCTGCCCGATCCCGCCCAGGGCCAGCAGCACGCCCCAGATGGTCCACGTGATGTCGCCGGCCATGAAGCTGTCGAGAAAGGCGATGTTGAGGCCCTGCAGGATCCAAACTCCGCCCAGCAAGACCATGACGCACCCCAGCAAGGTGCTGATCACCCGGAACGTCGTGTCGAGGAGCTTGCGCATCAGATTTCCCCCGTCAGCAGCAGCCTCGTTGCCGCCTCGACGTCGTCCTGCCGCATCAGGCTCTCGCCGACAAGGAAACAGCGCACGCCCGCCGCCGCAAGGCGCAGGCAGTCCTCGTGCGAGTTGATCCCGCTCTCACCCACCAGGAGCGTCCCCTCGGGCGCCAGCGGGGCGAGGCGCTCCGTCGTCGCCAGGTCGGTGCGGAAAGTGCGCAGGTCGCGGTTGTTGACGCCGATCAGCCGTGACCGCAACCGGGCCGCCCGCTCCATCTCCGCCTCGTCGTGGACCTCGACCAGCACGTCCATCCCGCGCTCGAGCGCGGCGGCCTCGATCTCCGCCATGGCGCCGTCGCTCAGCGCGGCGACGATGATCAGGATCGCATCGGCGCCGATCGCCCGCGCCTCGGCCACCTGCCAGGGGTCGATCATGAAGTCCTTGCGCAGCACGGGCAGCGGGCAGGCCGCCCGCGCATCCATCAGATAGTCCTCGTGCCCCTGGAAATAGGGCGCGTCGGTCAGCACCGAGAGGCAGGCGGCGCCCCCGCGGGTGTAGGCAACCGCGTGTTCGGCCGGGCGAAAATCGGCCCGGATCAAACCCTTGGAGGGGGAAGCTTTCTTGATCTCCGCGATGAGGCCGAAGCGTTCTGACGCCATCGCTTCGAGATTGGCCCGGAAGCCGCGCGGGGCCGTGGCGTCACGCGCGATCCGATCGAGGTCCTCCAGTGTCGCCAGCGCCTGGCGCGCCAGCACTTCCTCGCGCTTGGTGGCGCAGATTTCGGCGAGCTTGTCGGTCATCGCGCGGCCGCGATCCAGCAGTCGAGCAGCGCCTTGGCGAGGCCCTTGTCGAGCGCCTCGGCCGCTTCCTCGACGCCGTCTTTCCAGTCGGAGACCTCGCCCGCCACCATCAGCGCGCCGGCGGCATTGAACAGCACGGCATCGCGGTAGGGGCCGGGCGCGCCCATCAGCAGGGCGCGCAGGGCGGCGGCATTGTGCGCCGCGTCGCCGCCGCGGATCGCCTCGACCGGGGCGTGCGGCAGTCCGGCGGCGGCGGCATCGACCCTCCGCATCTCGAAATCGTGGCCCTGGACGTCGGCGAGCTCGTTGCCGCCATCGAGCGAGAGCTCGTCGAGCCCCTCGTCGCCCGAGACGATGAAGCTGCGCCCGGTGCCGAGCCGCGCCATCGCATCGGCATAGATCGGCACATAGGCCGGGCGCGCGATGCCGAGCAGCTGGCCGGTGACATGGGCCGGGTTGGACAGAGGGCCCATCAGGTTGAAGATCGTCCGCTTGCCCAGTTTCTGACGAATTGGCTGAATTCGTCGCATCGCGGGGTGATGATTTGCAGCGAAGAGGAAGCAGATGCCGACTTCGCGCAGCGTGGTTTCGGCGGTGCGCCCGGCGGCTTCCATGTCGAGACCCAGCGCCTCGAGCGTGTCGGCCGCGCCGGCCTTGCTGCTCGCCGCACGGTTGCCGTGCTTGGCTACCGGCACCCCGCAGGCCGCCACGACCAGGCTGACCGCGGTCGAGACGTTGAGCGTATGCTTGCCATCGCCGCCCGTGCCGCAGACGTCGATCGCGCCTTCGGGCGCCTCGATCGGGATTAATCGCGCGCGCAGGGCCCGCGCGGCTCCGGTGATCTCGCTGGCGGTCTCGCCGCGGTCGGACAGCTCGGAGAGGAAGCGGGCGATCTCCTCGTCCGAGGTCTCGCCGTCGAGCATCGCGGCGAACGCGGTCTCGGCTTCCTCTTCGGAGAGGTGCGGCTCGACCGGCGGCAGGCGCTTCATGCCGCCCGCACACCCTCGCGCCGGGCGTCGATGCCGCAGACGCGCAGGAAATTGGCCAGCAGGTCGTGGCCGTGTTCGGTGGCGATCGACTCGGGGTGGAACTGCACCCCGTGGATCGGCAGGTCCGCATGGCGGAAGCCCATGACCGCCGTGCCGTCGAGCCCCGGGGTCTCGCTGGTGGCGTTGACCAGCAGGCAGGCGGGAATGTCCTCGACGATCAGCGAGTGATAGCGGGTGGCGATGAAGGGGCTGGGCAGGCCGGCGAACACGCCCGACCCGTCATGGTCGACCGGGCTGGTCTTGCCGTGCATCAGTCCGCCGCGCACCACCCTGCCGCCGAAATGCTGGCCGATCGCCTGGTGCCCGAGGCAAACGCCCAGCAACGGCAAGGCCTTGTCGGCGCTTGCTGCCACGAGGTCGAGGCTGATGCCGGCTTCGTTCGGGGTGCACGGGCCGGGCGAGATGAGGATCCCCTTCGCCCCGCTCGAGACCGCCTGCCCGGCGGAAATCTCGTCGTTGCGCACCACCTCGACCCTGGCACCCAGTTCCATCAGGTAATGGACCAGGTTGAAGGTGAAGCTGTCGTAGTTGTCCACGACCAGGATGTCTGCGCCGGCGCTCATCGGCCGCCCCTAGCGAACTTGTCGGTCGCGCGCACCAGCCCATCGACGATGCCGGGTTCGCTCGCCGAGTGGCCGGCGTCGGGCACCATCCAGAGCTCGGAGCCAGGCCATTCCCGGTGCAGCGCCCAGGCCGAAGTCGGCGGAGTGCAGATGTCGTGCCGGCCCTGGACGATGATCGCCGGAATTTCGCGGACGCGGTCGAGGTTGGCGAGCAACTGGCCTTCTTCCAGCCAGAAGCGCTGCTGGAAGAAGCGCGCGCAGATACGGGCGAAGGGCAGCGCCTTGTGCGGGTCGGCATAGGCCTCGACCAGTTCGGGATTGGGCAGCAGCGTGGCGACGCTCCCCTCCCAGCGCGACATCTCGGACGCCGCGGCGAGGCGCGTGGCCTCGTCCTCGCTGAATAGCCGCCGGGCATAGGCGTCCAGCAGGTCGCCGCGCTCGTCGGCCGGGATGTGGCCGCTGAAGCGGGCCCACGCCTCGGGCATGACCTCGCTGGCGCCGTATTCGTAGAGCCAGCGGTTCTCCTTCGCCGTGGCGAGGAACACGCCGCGCAGGATGAGTTCGCTCACACGCGTAGGGTGAGCCTGCGCATATGCGAGGGCGAGCGTCGCGCCCCAGCTTCCGCCGAAGACCTGCCACGCGGCGTGCCCGCACATCTCGCGCAGCCGCTCGATATCGGCGACGATGCGCCAGGTGTCGTTGTGCTCGATTTCGGCGAAAGGCTTCGACTGACCGCAGCCGCGCTGGTCGAACAGCAGGACATCATAGCGCGCCGGGTCCCACTGCCGCCGATGGTCGGGCGACATGCCGCCGCCGGGCCCTCCGTGGAGGAACACCGCCGGTTTCGCGCCGGGCGCGCCGACGCGCTCGTAATAGAGCGAATGGCCTTCACCCACGTCGAGCCAGCCGCTTTCGTAGGGTTCGATGGCCGGATAGAGCCCGCGATAGCCGCTCATGGCTGGCGGCCCTTGTTCTCCACCACGATCAGCGGCCCGAGCGGCGCGCCATCATCGATCCGCTGACGAGCAGGGTCCCACAGGGCGGAGACGGTGCCGTCGAGGAACAGCGCGTTGGGAATCTCCAGCACGTCGCGGAAATAGCGGCCGAACTTGCCGAAGCTGATCGGCGCCTCGCTGATCACGAAATGCGCCCGGCCGCCGCCATCCACCCCCACGCCGTTGCGGATCTTGGTCGACTGACCGTCGGAGTCGAACGCCTCGTGCAACTCGCCGTCGATCACCAGCATCGGGCCGGATTGCGTGGCGAACTGCGGGCGGGTGAGAATGCGTTCGGAAAAGCTCTCGCTGTCGAGCACCTGCCACTGGTCGCCGGTGCCGAAGAAGACGCCGTTGGGCTTGAGGTGGAAATTGCCCGGCCCTTCGGTCTGGTTGAGCACCGTCAGCCGCCTGCCCGAGGAAACATAGTAGCCGACCGGTTCGCCGTCCTCGTCGAACATTCCGCCGTTCATGGCGAACGCCACGACCGGCGCGTCGCCCGGGCGATCCTCGGCAAAGGCCTTGAGGCTGCGATAGGGCGGGCCGCCGTCGGGACCCAGGACCATGCGGATCTGGTGGCGCCGCGGGTCGGCGACGCAATGGGTCAGCGGGCTTTCCTCGAACATGACCGGCTCGCAGGCTTCCTGACCGGTCGTGACGTTGATGACCAGGTTGTCTTCTTCTTCAGGCTGCTGGGAGCAGGCGCCGAGGGCCAGCAGGGCGGCCAGGCTGAGGGACAGGGTGGGGAGGAGCCGCTTCATTGCCCGAACCCCGGTTCGCTGGCGATCCGCGACGCCTCGCGCGCGGCGGCGATCAGCGCGCCGGCCTTGGCTTCGCATTCGCGTTGTTCGTAGGCCGGGTCGCTGTCGGCGACGATCCCGGCGCCGGCCTGCACGTGCATCAGCCCGTCCTTCACCACCGCGGTGCGCAGGACAATGCACGAATCGACCGAGCCGTCGGGCGCGAAGTATCCGACCCCGCCGGCGTAGGGCCCGCGTGTCTCGGGTTCGAGTTCGGCGATGATCTCGCAGGCGCGGATCTTGGGCGCGCCGCTGACGGTGCCGGCCGGAAAGCCCGCGAACAGCGCATCGAGCGCGTCCTTCGCCGGAGAAAGCCGGCCGACCACGTTGCTGACGATGTGCATCACGTGGCTGTAACGCTCCACGGTGAAACTGTCGGTGACGCGCACCGTGCCCTCGGAGGCGACCCGGCCCACGTCGTTGCGGCCCAGATCGAGCAGCATAAGGTGCTCGGCGCATTCCTTGGGATCGGCCAGCAGGCTGGTCTCGGCCGCGTCGTCGAGCTCGCGGGTGGCGCCGCGCGGCCGGGTCCCGGCGATCGGGCGGATGGTCACTTCCCCGTCGCGCACCCGCACCAGGATTTCCGGGCTCGAGCCGACCACGGCGAAGCCCGGCAGGTCGAGAAAGTAGAGGAACGGGCTGGGGTTCACGCGCCGCAACGCCCGGTAGAGCGCCAGCGGGGGCAGCGGGAAGGGGCAGGTGAAGCGCTGCGCGAGGACGACCTGGAACACGTCGCCCGCGGCGATGTAGTCCTTGGCCGACAGGACCATGCGCTCGTAGACCCCCGGCGCCAATTTGGGCGCGAGCGCCATGTCGGGCAGATCGGCCACGCTGGCCCCGCCGGCATGCGCCGCGGACAGCTTGCGCAGCGCTTCGTCGATGCGCTCGGCGGCGCGATCGAGCGCCTGGTCGGGTTCCGTCCGGTCGGGCCACAAGGGGGCGATGCAGTACAGGTCGTCGCTCAGCCGGTCGAACACGCAGATCAGCGCCGGGCGCGCGAAGAGCATGTCGGGCAGGGCCAGATCGCTTTGCGGCGCGCGCGGCAGTTTCTCGACCAGGCCGATGGTCTCGTAGCCGAAATAGCCGACCAGGCAGGCGATCGGCGGCAGGCCGGCGGGCACATCGATGCGGCACGCTGCGGCGAGAGCGCGCAGTTCGTCGAGGCTGTTGCCGGGCAGCGGTTCGAACGCGCTGCGGTCGGTGCGCCACGCGCGGTTGACCTCGCAGCTTGCGCCCGTGGCGCGGAACATCAGGTCGGCGTCGATCCCCAGCAGGCTGTAGCGCCCGCGCACCTCGCCGCCCTCGACGGATTCGAGCAGGAAGTCCCCCCGCCCGGGCTCGATCAGCTTGATCGCCGCGCCGACCGGCGTCTCGGTGTCGGCGACGAGCTTGCGCCAGACCAGCGCCGGCCTGCCATCCGCCAGTGCGGCGCGCGCCGCGGCGGCGTTTTCCGGCAGGGCGCCAGCCAAGCCCCGTGCCCCTACTGCGCGGAGCCGGTGAGCTGGCGAACCACGGCGTCGATGGCGGCGGGGTTCTTCTCCATGCCCAGCGAGGCCTGTGCAGCGCCTACGAGCTGCTCGGCGTATTCGCTCCCGAGCGCGTTCGCCAGTTCGCGCTGGGTCTGCCCGATCAGCGGATCATTGCCCTCGATCCGGGGAACCGAGATGTCATCCAGCCGCGCGACGAACCAGCCCGCGTTCTGCGCGCCTTCGAGCTTCTTTGTCGTCCGCTCGGCCATCGAGAAATAGAGCGCGAGGACCGGGGGAATGCGGGGCAGTGCGGCCAGTTCGGGCCGGCCCATGTCGACGGGCTGCGGCGCGGGCAGGGCGACCTTCTCCGCCGCGGCGGCGGCCGCGAGGGTCGCGCCCTTTTCCACGCGCTGGAGGATGCGCTCCGCCGCGGCGCCGGCCAGCCGGGCACCTTCTGCCATACGCCAGTCGGCAATCACGTCGTCGCGGATCTGCGCCAGCGGAGCGACGGCCGAGGGCGTGATGTCGGCCACGCCGAAGACGAGGAACGTCTGGCCGGGCACGACCTCGGCGATCTGCGGCTCGCCCTCTTCCATCTCGAACGCGGTGCGCAGCGCCGGCTGAAGCGCGGCGGGAGCGGTCTCGGTGCTCGAATAGACCCGGCCGTCGGCGGTCAGCGGCGCGGTGTTGACGAGCTCCAGCTTCATTTCCGCAGCGACGTCGTCGAGCGAGGATCCTGCTTCGAATTCCTCTTCGACGCGCGTCGCCATATCGATGAACGCGGCCCGGCGTTGCTCGGCCGCCAGTGCGGTGGAAATCTCGCTGCGGGCCTGCGCCAGCGTGCGGGCAGGCACCCGGGTGACGGCGTCCACCCTCAGAACATACCAGCCCAGGTTGCCCCGCGTCGGGGTCGCGACGGCGCCTTGCGCGGCGGCGAAGGCGGCATCGGCCACCGCCTGCGAGGTCTGCCCGGCAAGCTGGCTCTTGGAGACAGGGCCGACCGTCGTGGTCGACAGGCCCTTTTCGCGCGCCGAGACGGCCAGCGACTTGCCGCCCGCCACTTCGCGCACAATCGCTGCCGCAGCGGCCTGCGTGGGCACCACCATCTGCGTCAGTGTGCGGGTTTCGCTCGCGGCGTACTTCGCCTTGTCCTGGTTGTAGCGCGCGGCGATCTGCGCCTCGGTCGGCGCCGGCAGATCGGCCAGAGCCTCGGCGCCGAAGGTCGCGTAGCGGATCACCCGCCGTTCGGGGCGGATATACTTGCTGCCGTTGGCCTTGTGATAGGCGGTCAGTTGCTCGTTCGTCGGCGCGGCCGTGGGGGCGAACGCGGTGCTCGGCAGGTTGAGGATCGCGCCCTTGCGCCGTTCGCGCAGCAGGACGGCATATTGCCTGGCAATGCTCGGTGGGACGACGATGCCTGCGCTGGTCGGCGTGAGGACCTGCTGCGCCATCAGGCCCGAGGCGATGTCGGACCGGACCGCGGCCTCGCTTAGGCGCTGCTGCTGCAGGACGGCGTCGAACGCCTGGCGGCTGAACTTGCCGTCGGGGCCCTGGAAGGCCTGGATCTTCACCAGTTCGCTGTCGACCAGCCGCTTGCCGACCCGGAATCCGTGCTCCTCGCCCCACTGGGTGAGCGCGAGGCGCTGCATCAGGCGGTCGAGAACGCTGTCGGTCGCCCCGTCCTGCGCCAGCATGGCTTCCATCGTCAGGGTGGGATTCTGCTGCCGGCGGGTTTCGAGCTCGGCATTGAGCGCGGCGGTGAATTCAGCCGGAGTGATCTCGCCGTCGCCCACGACCGCGACCGAATCCCCGGCCGAGACGCTGCCGATGTTGCTGTTCGTGCCGGTGATGTCCGACATGGCGAATGCCAGCGCGATGAGCGCCAGGAAACCCATGGTCAGGACAAGGCCGAACTTTGACTTGAAGATATTGCGGAAGAAGTGGAGCATCGTGAAACTCTGGCCGGGGAGGGCCTGCGCCATATCCGCGCTGCGGCGCGCCCGCAACAGTCGGGCTGAGGTTTCCCAACCTGCGTCAACTGTCGCTTTGACAAGCGCTCGCCCGGCGATTAGCGCCCCACGACGCCTGCAAAGGTGAAACTCTTCCCTCCAGGATCATCGAAGTCGCAAACTGAACATGGCTGAACGTCCTTACATCGTTGGTAACTGGAAGATGCACGGCACGCGCTCGATGCTGTCGGAAGCGCGGGCGATCGATCGCGCCGCGGAGCGCCTGATGAAGGTCGAGGTGGCGCTGGCGCCGCCGTTCACCCTGATCCATGCGACCCGCAAGGAAGCCTCGCTGATCGGCGTGGGCGCGCAGGATTGCCACGCGGCCGATGGCGGCGCGCACACCGGCGACATCTCGGCCTCCATGCTCAAGGATGCTGGCGCCGGGTTCGTGATCGTCGGCCATAGCGAGCGCCGCGCCGATCATGGCGAGACCGATGCCGACGTGAAGGCCAAGGCCGAGGCTGCGCTGGGCGCGGGCCTGTCGGTCATTGTCTGCGTGGGCGAGATCGAGGCGGAGCGCGACGCGGGCGAGGCCGAAAGCGTCGTCGCCAGGCAGCTAGACGGCTCGCTGCCGCAGGGCGAGGGCGCCGCCGACAAGGTCACCGTCGCCTACGAGCCCGTCTGGGCAATCGGCACCGGGCGCACGCCCACGGTGCAGGACGTCGCGGCGATGCACGTGTCGATCCGCGCGAAGCTCAACGCCATCTACGGCGCAGGCGGGGCCGCGATCCGCATCCTTTACGGCGGCTCGGTCAAGCCCGGCAACGCGGCGGAACTGCTGGCGGCGGAGGAAGTGGGCGGGGCGCTCGTCGGCGGGGCCAGCCTCACGGCGGAAAGCTTCCTCGGCATCGTCGCCGCAGCGGCCGAGGGCCTCGAAGGCTGACGTTGTAAACCCGGCCGCCGGTCGCTATCTGACCGGTCGTCCGCAGATACCCGGAAATTTGCTACCCATGAACCTGTTCCTGTTTCTCACCGTCGTCCAGGCGATCATCGCCGCGGCTCTCGTCGCGATCGTGCTGATGCAGCGCTCCGAAGGCGGCGGCCTGGGGATCGGCGGCGGCGGCAGCCCCGGCGGGATCATGAGCGCGCGCGGCGCGGCCGATTTCCTCACCCGCACGACCAAGTGGCTGGCGGTGCTGTTCGTGGGGCTGGCGATCGTGATGGCCGCCGTGGCCGTGGGCGCGACCACCGGAAACGAAATCGACGACTCGCTCGACCGCACCGTGGTGCCGGTCCAGGGCGGCACCGACCCGCTGACCGGCCTTGCGGTCGATCCCGCAGCGCCGCCCGCGGCCGTTCCCGCTCCGGCCGAGCCGGCGCCGGGTAGCGACGATCCGCTGGCCGACGTCGCCCAGTAAGCGGGTTCGACGACTAATTGTGCATACGGGGCAAGTGTCGCTTGCCCCGAATCCAATTCGCCGCTTAAGGCCCGTCTCCCATGGCGCGGTTCATTTTTATTACCGGCGGCGTGGTCTCATCGCTTGGCAAGGGACTGATGGCGGCAAGCCTTGCCGCCCTTCTCCAGGCGCGCGGCTACAAAGTCCGGATTCGCAAGTTCGACCCCTACCTCAACGTCGATCCCGGGACGATGAGTCCCTACCAGCACGGCGAGGTCTACGTCACCGACGACGGGGCTGAAACCGACCTGGACCTGGGCCACTACGAGCGGTTCACCGGCGTTTCGGCCAGGCAGGCCGACAACATCACCAGCGGGCGGATTTACCAGCAGATCATCGCCAAGGAGCGCCGCGGCGATTATCTGGGCGCGACGGTGCAGGTGATCCCGCACGTGACCGATGCGATCAAGGAATTCGCACTGGCCGATACCGGCGAGCTCGATTTCGTGCTCTGCGAAATCGGCGGGACCGTAGGCGACATCGAAAGCCTGCCGTTCATTGAGGCGATTCGCCAGTTGCGCAACGAACTGGGCCGCGAGCAGACTTGCGCCGTCCACGTCACGCTGGTGCCTTACGTCTCGGCGGCCGGCGAGCTCAAGACCAAGCCGACGCAGCACTCGGTGCGCGAACTGACCAGCCTGGGCGTCCAGCCCGACTTGCTGCTGTGCCGCTGCGAGCATCCGCTGCCCGACAACGAACGCGCCAAGATCGCGCTGTTCACCAACGTGCGCAAGGAAGCGGTCATTCCCGCGCTCGACGCGCCTTCGATCTATGCGGTGCCCGGCCAGTATCATGCCGAGGGGCTGGACGACGAGGTGCTCCGCCACTTCGGCCTGACCGCGCCGGCGCCTGACATGGCTCGGTGGGACGACATCCTCGACCGGTACACCAACCCGGAAGGGGAGGTCACGGTTGCGGTCGTCGGAAAGTACGTCGGCCTGCCCGACGCCTACAAATCGCTCAACGAGGCGCTGGTCCACGGCGGCATGGCCAACCGGGTCAAGGTCAACATCCGCTGGATCGACGCGGAAATCTTCGAGACCGACGATGACGAAATCGCCGCGCGGCTCGAACCGATGCACGCCATCCTGGTCCCCGGCGGTTTCGGCACGCGGGGCAGCGAGGGCAAGATCGCCGCGGTGAAGTTCGCCCGCGAGCGCGGGGTGCCGTTTTTCGGCATCTGCCTCGGAATGCAGATGGCCTGCGTCGAGGCGGCCCGGGCGGCGGGCCATCCCAACGCCAGTTCGACCGAGTTCGGCCCGACCGACGAACCGGTCGTGGGGATCATCACCGAGTGGATGGGCAAGGAAGGCCTCGAGCAGCGCAGCGCCGAAGGCGACCTGGGCGGCACGATGCGTCTTGGCGCCTACGAGGCGAAGCTGGCCGGCAACAGCCACGTCAGCAGCATCTACGGTGGGGCCAGCGCGATCTTCGAACGGCACCGCCACCGCTACGAGGTCAATTCGGCCTATCGCGACTCGCTCGAGGGCGAGGGGCTGATCTTTTCCGGCATGAGCCCCGACGGCCTGTTGCCCGAAATCGTCGAGCGGCCGGATCATCCGTGGTTCGTCGGCGTCCAGTTCCACCCGGAACTGAAGAGCAAGCCGTTCGACCCGCACCCGCTGTTTGCCGGGTTCATCGCTGCAGCGCTGGCGCAATCACGGCTTGTCTGATTGCAGGACTAACCACATTTGTAAGAAAATGTCTCACTTGCACTCTTGTGAGTAACGACGCGTCGGATTATCCTTTGTTCATCGCTTGCGCCGTTTGAACGGGGCGAGGTCGGGTGGTCAGGGCCGCAAATCCAGACCATTCAATCGGTTCGTCTCCTCGAATGGCTGTCTTCTGCGACCCGGACAGCCAATTGCAGGGGGCGATTCGGCGCTTATGCGTCGAGGGGGCGGAACCCATCCCGGTTCCGCCCCCACATTTTATCCCAGCAAAGTCGGGTGAATCAGGCCGCGTCGGCCTGATCGTTCGCCACGTCGTCGTCCTTCACCAGGTCGAGCTTGTTGCGCTGGCCCGGCAGGGTGATCTTCTTCGGCTTCATCGCTTCGGGCACCTCGCGCACCAGATCGATGGCGAGCAGGCCGTCGGCCAGCTTGGCATCATCGACCCGCACGAAGTCGGCCAGTTCGAAGCGGCGCTCGAACCCGCGATTGGCGATGCCGAGATGCAGCATCTCGCCCTCGGGAACATCATCGCGCTTCTTGCCGATCACCACCAACAGGTTCTGCTGGGCGGTGATGTCGAGATCGTCGGGCCGGAAGCCGGCGACTGCCAGCGTGATGCGGTAGGCATCCTCGCCGCGACGCTCGATGTTGAACGGCGGATAATTGTCGCCGCCGCCCGGGGCACCGCGCGTGGTGTTCTCGAGCAGGTCGAACAGCCGGTCGAAGCCGACGGTGGAACGGCGATAGGGGGTAAAATCGAGACGGTTCATGATGTTACAAATCCTCTTGTGAGCAATTTGAAAATGGCGGAAGCCCTTCATGGCACTTCCGTGATCGAAGATAGGATGGCGCTCGGCGCGGTCAAGAGTTAGGAAGGCGCTGAAACGGAAGGCGAAACGATGGCGGCCAAAGTCGAGATATATACCAAGGCCTGGTGCGGTTTTTGCCACCGGGCCAAGCGGCTGCTGACCGACAAGGGCGTCGAATTCATCGAATACGACGTGACGATGGATCGCGAAAAGCGCGAGGAAATGGTCCAGCGCCGCCCGGGCGCGATGACGGTGCCGCAGATCTTCATCGACGGGCAGGCGATCGGCGGCAGCGACGATCTCGCCGCGCTGGAACGCGAAGGCAAGCTGGACAGCCTGCTCGGCCTCTGACAGGCAGCGGCGCATGACGCGCGTAGCTCTTCTGCAGATGACCACCGGGATCGATCCCGTCCAGAACGCCCAGACGATTATCGACGCCATCGGGCAGGCGAAGGCGGGCGGGGCCGAGATGCTGTTCACCCCCGAGATGTCCGGTCTTCTCGACCGCGACCGGGAGCGCGCGGCACCCAACATCGTAGCCGAGGGGGTGGACCCGGTCCTGGCAGCCGTGCGTGAAGCGGCGGCGGCAGCAGGGCTGTGGGTTGCGCTGGGATCGCTCGCCATTCGTCGCGAGGACGGGCGTCTGGCCAACCGGGCGTTCACGATCGACCCCTCGGGAGCGATCGCCGCGCGCTACGACAAGATACACATGTTCGACGTGACCCTTGCGACCGGCGAGACCTGGCGGGAATCGGCCGCTTATGCGCCGGGCGAACAGGTCGTGGTGGTCGACGGGACGCCGCTGGGCAGGCTGGGCCTGTCGATCTGCTACGACGTGCGCTTCCCCGCGCTCTACGAACAGCTCGGACGGCTGCAATGCGACGCCATCTCGATCCCCGCTGCCTTCACCGTCCCGACGGGCCAGGCGCACTGGCACCTGTTGCAGCGCGCCCGCGCGGTGGAGGCCAGCGCATGGGTGATTTCCGCGGCGCAGGTGGGCCACCATGACGACGGTCGCAACACCTTCGGCCATTCGCTGGTGGTCGATCCGTGGGGCGAAGTTGCGCTCGACATGGGCAACGAGGCGGCAGGTCTCGCCTTTGCCGAGATCGACCACGGCCGCACCGCCGACGTGCGCTCGCAGCTCCCCAGCCTTGCCAACAAGCGCCCGGTTCCCACATCGACGCCATGATCGTGTTTAACCTGAGCTGCGCCGGGGGCCATCGGTTCGAAGGATGGTTCGGCTCGTCCACCGATTACGCCGACCAGCACGAGCGCGGTCTGGTGTTATGCCCGCAATGCGGTTCGGCCGACGTGGGCAAGGCGCCCACCGCGCCTGCAGTGCCGCGCAAGGGCAACGCGAAGCCCGAGGCTACTCCGGTCGCCGGAGGGCAACTTCCGCCGGAGGCACGGGCCATGCTGGACAAGATCGCCCGCATGCAGGCCGAGGCGCTGAAGACATCTACCTGGGTCGGTGACGACTTCGCCGAGCAATCGCGCAAGATGCATTACGGCGAGCAGGACGCCGCCCCGATCCACGGCAAGGCCACGCCCGACGAGGCGCGCGGGCTGGCGGAGGAGGGCGTTCCGGTCATGCCCTTGCTCGTTCCGGTGACGCCGCCGGACGAACTCAACTGATTGCCTAGCGCCGTGCCGGCCCGTAAAGGGACGCGCGGCGCGCCCGTAGCTCAGCAGGATAGAGCATCGGATTCCTAATCCGGGGGCCACAGGTTCGAATCCTGTCGGGCGCACCAAGATTTTGCGCTATCGCTTCGCTCGTCGAGCGCGGGGGTGCCGCTCCCTAGATGCGAGGTCGCTTCAAAAGCGCATTCAGATTGCCCAATGCACGCCTTTGCCAATCCTGCCCGTTTCCTGCGCATTGCCCGGCCGCTCACGCCGGTCCTGTTGCTGTCGGGCCTGCTCCTGACGGGCGCGGCGCTCGGCTACGGCCTGTTTCTCGCCCCGGCGGAGAGGCTGCAAGGGGAAACCGTGCGGATCCTCTTCATCCACGTGCCGACTGCCTGGCTGGGGATGGCCGGGTGGAGCGCGATCGCCGTGGCTAGCCTGGTCGAACTGGTCTGGCGCCACCCTCTCGCGGCGCTTGCGGCGCGCGCTTCTGCACTGCCCGGCGCGGTCTTCACCTTCCTGTGCCTCGCCACAGGCTCCATCTGGGGCCGCCCCGCCTGGGGCACTTGGTGGGTGTGGGACGGCAGGCTGACCTCGATGCTCGTGCTCCTGTTTCTCTACTTCGGATACATGGCCCTGGCGAACGCGCTCGACCGCGAGAGCGGATCGAGCCGCATCGCCGCGATCTTCGGCTTGGTCGGGGCGGTGAATATCCCGATCATCCACTATTCGGTCATCTGGTGGAACAGCCTGCACCAGCCACCCAGCCTGACGACGGGCGGATCCGCCATGGCGGGGCCGTTCCTGTGGGGCCTGCTCGCTGCCACGCTGGGATTTTCGCTGCTGTTCGGCGGGGTCGTGCTGGCGCGAATGCGCACCTTGCTGGCCGACATACAAGCAGAGGCGCGACTGCGCCGGAAAGCGCTCGAGGCATGAGGGAAGCGCTCGATCAATGGACGTTCGTGATCGCCGCGTACGCGGTGGGCGTGGGCACGACGCTGGCGCTGGTCGCCTGGTCTTGGTGGACCATGCGCCGGGCCGAGAAGCGGCGCGACACGGTTCGCGGGAAATGAGCGTGGCGCTCAAGGCCAAGC
Organism: Tsuneonella sp. HG222; assembly: GCF_053819185.1. Classification (NCBI taxonomy): domain Bacteria; kingdom Pseudomonadati; phylum Pseudomonadota; class Alphaproteobacteria; order Sphingomonadales; family Erythrobacteraceae; genus Tsuneonella; species Tsuneonella sp. HG222. Next base: position 1,351,783 of record NZ_JBSOQZ010000001.1, read on the forward strand.
ACCAGCGCCTGGTGCTCGTCGTCGTCGCGTTGATCGCGATCCTGGCGGCGGGCGCGCTTGCCGCCTGGGCGCTGCGCAACCAGGCGAGCTATTTCTACGTTCCCTCCGACGTCGCCGCCAACCCGCCCGTGCCCGGGCAGGCCGTGCGCTTGGGCGGAATGGTCGAGGCCGGTTCGCTCAAGACCCAGGCGGACGGCGTGACCATCAACTTCGTCGTCGGCGACGGAGACGCCCGGGTGCCGGTGGTGTTCAGCGGCATCGTGCCCGACCTGTTCGTCGAAGGGTCGGGCGTGGTCGCCGAAGGCAGCTTCGAGGCGGACGGCACGTTTCGCGCCAGCAATCTCCTGGCCAAGCACGACGAGAACTACATCCCGCGCGAGCTGGAGCACATGACCGAGGCGCAGAAGCTCCAGGCCGTGGCCGAGACCAGCGAATGAAACTTGCGCGATGATTGCCGAGCTGGGTCTCGCCGCCCTGTGGCTCGCCGCGGCGCTGGCCGCGCTGCAGTGCGTCGCGGGACTGCTTGCCCTGCGTGCGCAAGGCGAGGGGCTGGGCGCGATCGTGCGGCCGGCTGCGGTGGTGCAGGCCATCCTCGCCCTCGTGTCGTTCGCCATGCTCGTCTGGCTGTTCGCGCGGACCGACCTGTCGGTGCTGCTGGTCGCCAGCAATTCGCATTCGGAAAAGCCGCTCATCTTCAAGCTCGCCGGAGCATGGGGCAATCACGAAGGCTCGATGCTGCTGTGGGTCACGGTGATGGCGCTAGCCGGCGGGCTTATCGCCCTGGTCGAACGGCGCCTGCCCGACAGGACGATGCTGGCGACGCTGGGCGCGCAGGCCTTCGTGGGGCTCGGCTTCTATGCCTTCCTGCTGTTCTCCTCGAACCCGTTCGAACGACTTTCCCCGGTGCCCGCCGATGGCGCCGGCCTCAATCCCCTGCTGCAGGACCTCGGCCTGGCGTTCCATCCGCCCACGCTCTACTTCGGCTACGTCGGTCTCTCGATCGCCTTCAGCTTCGCGGTCGGCGCGCTGATGACGCGCAGTGTCACCCCGGAATTCGCCCGCGTGATGCGGCCCTGGGTGCTGGGCGCGTGGATCTTTCTGACGCTGGGTATCACGGCAGGGTCCTACTGGGCCTATTACGAGCTTGGCTGGGGTGGCTGGTGGTTCTGGGACCCGGTCGAGAACGCGTCGCTCATGCCGTGGCTGGCGGCGACGGCCCTGCTCCACTCGGCCAGCGTGCTGGCGTCGCGCGATGCCTTGCGCACGTGGACCATCATGCTGGGCGTCGTCGCCTTCTCGATGAGCATGATCGGCACGTTCCTCGTGCGCTCGGGCATTCTCACCAGCGTTCACGCCTTTGCCGTGGATCCCGAGCGCGGCAGCTTCATCCTGGCGCTGCTGGCAATCTACATCGGCGGCGCGCTGGCGTTGTTCGCGGTGCGCGCCGGGACCATCACGGAGGGCGAACGCTTCGCCCCGGTCAGCCGGGAAGGCGCGCTGGTGGTCAACAACGTCGCGCTCTCGGCCATTCTCGGCATCGTGCTGGTCGGCACGCTCTATCCGCTGCTGACCGAAGCCTTCGGCGTGAAGGTCTCTGTCGGGCCGCCGTATTTCAATCCTGTCGGCGCGATCTTCCTGGTGCCCATGCTGCTGGTCCTGCTGGTGGGCCCGCTGCTGCGCTGGCGGCACGACCGCTTCGCCCGTGTTCAGAACCCCGTGGTCCTTGCGGTTTCGGTTGGCCTTGTCGTTCTGATCGGACTGGTTGTTCTAGCGCAGCCCGACTTGCTGCCCCTCATCGGCATTGCGTTGGCCGCGGCGGTAGCCGTGGCGAGCGTGCTGCCGCTGTGGAAGCGGAACCTGCGGCGCACGCCGCTGGCTACGTGGGGCATGGTCATGGCCCATCTGGGCGTCGCGGTTTCGCTCTTCGGCATGGGGGCTGACAGCGCCTTCACGGTCGAGAAGCTCGCCGCCGTCAGGCCGGGCGAGACGGTAAGCGCGGGCCCGTGGCTGGTCCGGCTCGACGCGGTCGAACCCGTGGCGGGCGAAAACTGGACAGCGATCGAGGGGCGCATGACGGCACGCTACGGCAACGGCACGCCGCGCCCGGTGGCCCCGCAGGCCCGCACGTTCTGGACCCCGCCGCAGGAAACCACCGAATCCGCGCTCCTGACGCGCTGGAACGGGCAGCTATACGCGGTGCTGGGCGATGAGGCTGAGGACGGGCGCTGGCAGGTCCGGCTGTGGTGGAAGCCCTTCGTCACCTGGATCTGGCTGGGCGGCCTGCTGATCGCGCTCGGCGGCGCGCTCGCTTTGGTCGGCCGGGTCGTCGGCGACCTCCGGCTGCGCGAGCGCAAGCGCCTGATCGCCGTGCGCCATGCGGAGCCGGCGAAATGACCGGCTGGAAGTTCTGGCTGCCCGTGGCGCTGTTTTTCGCGCTTGTGACGATGTTCGCGCTGCAATTGTCCCGCCCTAAGGATGAATTCGTCGCCAGCGCGATGATCGGCAAGCCCGTACCGGCGTTCGACCTGCCGGCGGCAGTGGCCGATCGGCCGGGGTTGTCGAGCACGGACCTGGCCGACGGTACGCCGCGGCTGCTAAACGTCTTTGCCAGCTGGTGCGTGCCGTGCATCGCCGAGGCGCCGCAGCTCGCGCTGCTCGAGCGGGCGGGGGCGCCGATCGTCGGCGTGGCCATTCGCGACACGCCCGAGGACCTTGCCAGGTTCCTGCAAACAAACGGGAATCCCTTCATCCGCATCGGCGCGGACGATGTTTCGGAAGTGCAGTTCAAGATCGGCAGCTCGGGCGTTCCCGAGACCTTCGTGATCGACGGCAAGGGCATCATCCGCCACCAGCACATTGGCGACATCCGCGATTCCGACGTGCCCGTCCTGCTCGAAAAGCTGCAGGAGGCGCGCGAATGAAGCGCCTGATCTTTGCGATCCTGCTGTGTTCGGCGCTGCCGGTCGCGGCGCAGGACAAGCTGCCGCCCGCCCCTTACGCCTACCGCCAGCTCGACGACCCGTCGCTCGAGGCCAAGGCCCAGGCGCTGATGGAATCCATCCGCTGCCTCAAGTGCCAGAGCCAGTCGATCGCGGACAGCGATGCACAGATGGCGGGCGACATGCGCCACCAGGTGCGCAGCCGGATCGCAGCGGGCGAGGAGCCGGAGGCCATTCGCGCCTGGCTGGTCGAGCGCTATGGCGACTGGGTCAGCTACAAGCCCGAGGTTTCGGCCACCACATGGCCGCTGTTCGCCCTGCCGCTGCTGCTGCTGGTCGTCGGCGCGCTGATCATGCAGCGACGCTTCGCGAGGCGCGCATGAGCTGGGTGCTCGCCATCGGCCTGACGGCGGCGGCCTTCGCGGTCTTCGTCTACGGCTTCCGCCTGCCTCGCGCGGCCTGGACGACCGTGCTGGCCGCGCTCGCCCTGGGGCTCGCGGGCTATGCCTGGCAGGGCAAGCCGGGCCTGGCGGGCGCTCCCAGGGCCGCGGCGCCGCAAGTGCCGGGCGAGGGCGGGGCGATGGTCGAGATGCGCCGCTCGATCCTGCCCGACAGGTTCGAAAGCCAGTCGGCCCGCCTGATCACCGCCGACGCGCTGCTCCGGCGCGACCGCTATACCGAGGCGGCAACGCTGCTGCGCGGGGCGGTGCGCGAGAATCCGAAGGACGGCGAAAGCTGGCTGGCGCTGGGCAACGCCCTGGTCGCGGCGACTGGCGGCACGATGACCCCGGCGGCGCGCCTCGCCTATCGCCGGGCCGAGGCGGTCGCTCCCGAAAGCCCGGGCGTGCCGTTCTTCGTGGGCATTTCGCTGCTGCAGGAGGGACAGCTCGTCGAGGCGGCGCAGGCGTGGCGCGACGCCGCCGGCCGCGCGCCCGAAGGCAGCGACGAGCGCGCCGCGATCATGAGCCGGGTCGAGCGGCTCGACACCGTCATGCGGCAGATCGTTGCCCAGCAACAAGGCGAGGCATTCCCCCCGCAAATGCCGGAGGCGCCGCAAATAGCACCTCCAGAAGCGCCAGCGCCCTGATCAGAAGCTGACGACGACCTTGCCGATCTGCTGGTTGGATTCGAGGAAGCGATTGGCCTCGGGAAGAGCCTCCAGTCCGTGGAATTCGCGCGCGATCACGGGTTTGAGCTGACCGCCCGCGAGGCCGGCGAGGATCCGTTCCTTCGCCGCCTCGAAACGGTGCGGGTGGTTCCAGATCTCGCTGGCGACCCAGCCACGCATCGAGCACCCCTTGAACGCCATCTGCCAGTGCGGGTAGGGCGTCGCGCTTTCCGACAGGCCGCCGTAGACGAACAGGATGCCGCGCGGGCGCAGGGCCGTGGCCAGCGTTTCGACGTAGGGCCCGCCGACAGGATCGAACGCGACATAGGCGCCCTTCCCGTGGGTGATGGCCATGACCCGCTCAACGAGGTCTTCCTCCTCGGTCGCCACGACATGGGCGGCGCCCTGCTGGATCAGGGCATCGGCCTTGTCGCTGGTGCGCGTGGCTGCGATCGATACCGCACCGGCCCAGTTGGCCAGCTGGATCGCCGCCAGACCCACGCTGGAGCTTGCCGCGCGGATGATCACGCCGTCATCGATCCCGACATTGGCGACTTCGACGAGCGCATATGCCGTCATGTATTGCATCCAGATCGACGCAGCTTCCGCCGGCGAAAGTCCGGGCGGGGCGGGGACGAGGATGCGTGCTGGGACGATCGCCTGCTCCGCCCAGATGCCGTACTGGCCCTGCTGGATCATCGGCAGCACGCAGACCCGGTCGCCTTCCCGGAAACCCTCGACCCCCGGCCCCAGCGCCTCGATCACGCCCACGCCTTCGTAGCCGATGAGCGTGGGAAGCACCGGCTTGATGGGATAACGGCCCGCGCGGTACATCGCTTCCGACCGGTTGAGGCCGACCGCTTCCACCTTGATGCGGATCTCGCCGGCGCCGGGATCGCCGACCGCCATGTCCTCGATCTGCAAATTGTCCGGGCCGCCCAGCGTATGGACCCTGATCACACGCGCCATTCCTGCTCTCCTCTTGTCTCTCGAAGCTTTGCGGGCAGACCCCGCGCCTGTCCAGTTGGCAAAGAAAAAGGGCCCCTCCCGAAGGAGAGGCCCCAATTCTTCGGCATGACTGCCCGGATCAGAACTTGGCGTTGAAGCCGAGGTAGAACCGGCGGCCAAGTGCGTCGTAGTTGGTCACGTTCACACCACCACCGGACAGCTGGAAAGCTGCCGGGTTGGCGACCGGGTTGGTGTTGCCGAACAGCGGCGCCTTGTCGAACAGGTTGTCGACACCGAAGCGCATCGTCAGGTTGTCCGTCACCGCATACGAGGTGTTCAGGTTGAACAGATCGTACTTGCCGTAGCCGGTGTTGGTCGTGCCCGAAGCGATGGCCGGCAGATGCTGCCACTGCAGACCGACCCGCAGCCCCTCGAGCGAGTAGGCGATCGAGGTGAAGGTCTTCCAGCGGAAGGCGCCGGAGGTGCTCAGGCCGCTGTCCGGTGCCGCGAAGGTGCCGGCGTATTCACGGAACGGAGTCCGCGAAGCTTCCGGAACGCCCGAGTAGAACGGCGAGGATTCGAGGCTGATCAGGTAGTTGAACACCGTGTTGAGCGAGAACCGGCCCGGTCCGAGGTCGAAGGCCCAGTCGAACTGCGCGTCGACACCCGAGGTGCGGAAGGCACCGCTGTTGGTGTAGGCGAGTTGGACCGCACCGATGCCGCCACCCGTTCCGCGTGCAAAGTTGTTGCAGAAGAAGGTGTTGGGATCGAACGTCGGGTTGAACGACGAGTCAAGGCAGAGCTGCTGGAGCGTCTGACCGGACTGCAGACCGATCGCATCGTCGACCTTGATGCTGTAGTAGTCGACCGCCAAGCGCATGCCGCTGAGCATGGGCGAGGAGAACGGCGATGACAGCACGCCGCCGATGGTCAGCGTCTTGGCCTTTTCCGGCGTCAGGTTCGGGTTGCCCACGAAATAGGGGAACGCGAAGCCCGGAGCCGTCGAGGTGCTGGTCGAGCCCGGCGACGGAGCGATGTAGTTCGGATCGTTGACCGGAAGCCCGTTGCCGTAGAACGACACCGAATTGAGCGGCTGGCCGGGAATCTGCGTCTTGTCCATCAAGGCAACGCAGAGCGCCCGCACCTTCGCGCCGTTCGGATTCGACGGGTTCGCCGAGTAGGAGAACGGGTTGCCGGTCGAGCAGGCGTCACCACCGGTCAGCAGACCGAAGTTCTGCGTGAACGAGTAGAGCTCACCGATGTTCGGCGCGCGTTCGGCCACGTTGTAGGTACCACGGAAGCGAAGGAAATCGGTGACTTCCCAGTTGGCTTCCGCCTTCCAGGTCGTGCTTCCGCCGGTCTGGCTGGAGTCCGAGTAACGGATACCGCCGACGACTTCCAACATCTGCACGAACGGCAGGTTGTGGATCAGCGGAACCGCGATTTCGCCGTAAACTTCCTTGTAGCTCAGCTCTTCGTCGATGCTGCGCGCAGGGTAGATGCCCAGGGTCTGATCGAGGAAGGAGCTGTCGGCTTCCTTGATGGTGTCCTCGAGGAACTCGTAGGCGTTCTTGCGATAGGTCGCACCAAGAGCGGTCCTGACCTCGCCTGCGGGCAGGTTGAAGAGCCCGCCCTGCAGGTTTCCTTCGTAGATCGTCTGGACCATGACGCCGGTCTCCTTGAGAGGAGCTTCGACGGCATCGATACAATCCTGCGTAACCACCAGGTTCGCATCGAACGGATTGAGACCGCTGGTGCAGGTCGCCTTGTTCGCGCCGAATCCGCCACCGACGGCGTTGCCGGTCCGCGCGAAGCCCTTGCCGAAGTTCGGCGCGGACATCACGGCCCTCAGACGCTCGAGCGAGGCCGTGCCGGTGGTGAGCGAGTTGGTGGTCGACTCACCGCGCTGCGCGGTCACGTCCCAGGTCCAGTCGGAGCCCGGGATGGTGCCTTCGAAGCCGGCCAGGATGTTGTAGGTGTACTGGTCGGTGAAGACCTCGCGGTTGCCGAGGCCCGGAACATACCCGGTCGGCGACCAGGGCGCGTTCGGATCCGTACGGGCGTTGAGCAAGGCAACGAGCGCCGGGGGCAAGTAGCTGGCATCGTTCACGACCGTGCCGTTGACCACGGTGTTGCGATAGCGCGGAATGACCACGTTCCAGCCGCCGACGATCGGGCCGGGCTGCTGCACGGTGGCCGTCTCGGACTTGTTGAAGTAGCCCTGCGCGATCACCGACACGTTGTCGTTGATCTCGTAATTGCCCCGCATGTAGAAGTTGTAGCGGGTGAGCGGCAGGTTGATGTAATCTTCCTGGAAGTTCTGGCTCAACGTTCCCAGCGACGACTTCACGGTCAGCTGCTGGTCGATCAGGCTGGCCGGGAAGTTGCTGACGCCCGAAAGGCCGGCAGCCGAAGCACCCATGGTGAAGGGCGTGTTACCCAGGAAGTACAGCGTGGTCGTGGCCGACACGTTGGACCCGGCCGGGCGGTTGGGGAAATAGCTGTTGAGCAGCGTCTGGTAGTTGGCGTTCGCGCCGGTCTGCACCAGGCCCGAATAGATCGGGAAGAAGTAGTTGCCGCCCACGTTCGGGTTGGCGAACACGTCGCGGAACCAGGGGCGGTCGACGCGCAGCGAGGGGAAACGGCGGGCGTGGGCGATCGCCACGCTGATGTTGCCGCGGCCATCGGCGAAGTCGCTGCCCATGATGCCGCTGAGCTGGTATTCGTCGCCGTCGCCACGCTGGGACAGGCCATACTGGCCGTCGAATTCGACACCCTCGAAGTTCTTCTTGAGGATGAAGTTCGTCACGCCGGCCACGGCGTCGGCACCGTAGGTCGACGAGGCGCCGCCCGAGATGATTTCGACGCGCTCGATGGCGGCCGAGGGGATGGTGTTGATATCCACCGCCATGTTGGCGTTGCCCGGGGTCGCGCGGCGACCGTCGATCAGCACCAGGTTGCGGTTGGAGCCGATGCCGCGCAGCGACACGGTGGCCGAGCCGGGGGTGTTGTTCGGCGAGGCCTGAATGTCACCGCCTTGGACCGGGGTCTTTTCCGGGGTGAACTGCGGCAGCTTGTTGAGGTTGACTTCGACCGAGCCGGTGCTGGAATTGGCCAGCAGCTCTTCGCCGACGGTCACGATCGGGCTGTTCGCCTCATAGTCCTGGCGCGCGATGCGCGAACCGGTGACGATGATCGCCTGCCCTTCGACGACTTCCTCTTCCTCGGCGTCCTGCGCCATGGCGGGCGCGGACATGATGACCAGGCCCGCGCCGCTTGCCAGCAGCAGGCCCTTGAAAACCGCGCTGCGGCTTGTCTGCAAACTCCTCACTTCGAGCTCCCTTCACAGATTAGGCGTGCGGACGATCGGCCGCCGCCGGTTTTATGCATTGTCGTGTTCCGGGCGGCCCTGCACCGCCCAAGAATTCGCTGATTGAGAGGTATGACATGGCCCCCGCAGCCCATGCGGGCCGCATGTCCTGCGCTGTTTCGCGCAAAGGCCATCGATTCTTCCCTCCCAAACGGGCTTACCCTGTTGAATCGGGTGTTTCCGTCACGACCGTTAATATGCTCACGCGTTGATAGTGTCTAGCCTTGGCCTCTCCGCCGGCCGGGGAAACAGGATAATCCCCGCAATATTACGCCGGTTTGCCAGCTCGACGCTGCAGTTTCGTTGCGTCTCTGGAGCGATGTACGAGGGATTTTAGTAAGGTTTTCAACGCTTCTTTCGCTTGGCTGCCTACAGGCGTCGAGCGAGTGTTGCCTCTACGCATCATTGTTGGACTTTGTCCGGAATACCCACGGTTGATAATGTCCATCGCCATTGCCCAACTGACACTTTGCAGCGCCCGCAATCGGGGCTACGCATGCGGCGGGGGAGAGGACAGCTGTCGGAATGAGCAAGCTTCAGTCCGCGGAACAGCGGCGAAACGGCGGATCAGCGATGCAGGCGGCGCGCCCCGACGACGGCTGGCGCACGGCGCTCCAAGCCTACGCCGCCGGCCTGTGGGCCCGCGCCGCGACCGGCAGTAAGGAGCCGGACCTGCCCACCCTGCCGGCACTTGGGTCAATGGCCGGAGAGGCGCTCGCGCTGGTCGAGACCTTCGCGCTGGGCGCCGTCGCCCGCGCACAGCGGGGTGGGGCCACCCTGCCTGACAGCCCGCCCGAGGATTTTTCCTCGCAGATCGGGCTGATCCTCAACAGCCTCGAGCCGAGCGCGGCAACGCGGCGCTCCAGCCCAGAGGGCGATGCGCCGATCGTGTTCCAGAGCGAGCTCTGGCAGGTCCTCCACAAGATGCGCGAGAGCGCCGAGCTGTCCTACTCGCGCGAGGCGGAGCTGGTCGAACTCGATCGCCGCATCCTGTTCCTGCTGCGGCAGAACGGCCCGACCGTGCCCGCCGGACTGTCGAGCGCCGTGGGGGTGGACAAGGCGCAGGTCAGCCGTTCGGTCAAGCGGCTGCTCGAACTGCGCATGGCCGAACGCGATCAGATCCGCTCGCCCGTGGCGCTGACCCGCAAGGGCGAGGTGGTCGCCGACCGGCTGCTCCGGCTCGCCGACCTGCGCAACCGCGAACTGACCTTCGATATCGAGGACGAGGAGCTCGACGAGTTCTTCGCCGCGATGGAAAAATTGCTCGACCGCTCGGTAGCGCTTTACGAGCAGGAGCGTGCGAAGACGGCCGATCCGGGCCGCGACGACGGCGAGATCGAGACCACGGTGGCCGAGCGCCGCGCGGGCGAGGCCCTGCCGCTCGACCGGTCGCGCATCATGTCGCCGCTGCTCACGCTGAGCGCCTACTTCAGCCGCAGCGGCGCACTCGCCTTCAAGCGGCGCACGGGCCTGTCGAATTTCGAGGCGTGGGTCCTGAACGAGGTCGGGCGCGCGTCGCCGATCGACTGGCCGACGCTGACCGACGCCCTCCAGCGCGATCACAGCCAGGCCGGCCGCACCGTGCGCGCGCTGATGGACCGGGGCCTGCTTGCCCGCGAGGGACGACCCGGGCGTCGCCACGGCCGGTTCTATCCCACGCCCGAAGGCGGGCGCCTGTACGACATTATCCAGGACACCAGCATCGAGCGCAGCACGTTCCTCATGGCGCCGTTGGGCGAGAAGGAGCGGGAGCGATTTCTGGCGACGTTCGACAAGCTGCGGCGCAATGCCGAGGCACAGCTCGAGCGCGAGCGCGCGTTCGACGAACTGGACCGCTGAGCGGGCCTACTTGATGCGCGAGACGCGCACGCCCTGCTGGTTGTCGAATACCATCAGGTATCCGCCCATCGCGCCGCGCTGAATCTCGACCAGATCGCCGCGGCTGGGCGGACGATAGTTGCCGACGCTTTCGCTCATCAGCCATTGGTTGCCGTTTTCCAGCTCAACCAGATAGGTCCCGGGCTGGCGCTCCCGCGCACTCCTGACGCGGGTGGAGATCTGGCTGACGCCGTTGCTGGCCGGGTTGAAGCGTTCCGGGGTGCGGATGTCGTCCGAACCGAAGCCCGCGGGCCCGCGCGGCTGGATCACCGCGTTGCCGCCCGATGGGGCGGGCATCTGCCCCGGGATCGACGCGGGCGTTCCGCCGGCCGCGCGGATATTGTTGTCGTAGCAGGCAAGACGCGCGGTAGGATCGTCGATCTTGGCGCACTCGCGCAGGATATTGACGACGATCGTCTCGCTGACCTGCGCCGTGGCAGGCATCGCGGAGCCGGCGACGAGCGCAGCCCCGGCAGTGAGAACGGCAGCGCGAAGCGCAGAAGACATTTGCGGAAAACTCCCTCTCTTTGCCGGGCTTAGTGGCCTGCCGTGGGAATTGGCGCAAGCCCATTGCAGCGGATCGGCCGCAGGGGAATCACTCGCAGGCGCCAAGGGCCGTCCAAACTGGGAACTTGCCGTGACGTCAAAGAAACCTGCCGCAATTCTATAATTTATAACGGATAAATCAGTCGCCGGCAGCTTCCGTCTGGAGTGCTCCGCGCCGGAGCTGATCGGCTTCCATCGACTTGAACAGCGCGGTGAAGTTCCCTTCGCCGAACCCTTCGTCCTTCTTGCGCTGGATGAACTCGAAGAACACCGGGCCGATCGACGTCTGGCTGAAGATCTGCAGCAGCAGGCGCGGATCGCCGTCCTGGGTCGATCCGTCGAGCAGGATGCCGCGCTTCTGGAGTTCCTCCACTGGCTCCCCGTGGCCGGGCAGGCGGTCTTCGAGCATCTCGTAATAGGTGGCGGGCGGGGCGGGAGCAAACGGGGTTCCGCTGGCCTTGAGCCGGTCCCACACCTCGTAGAGGTTTTCGCTGCTCATCGCGATGTGCTGGATGCCTTCGCCGTTGAATTCGCGCAGGTATTCCTCGATCTGGCCGCCGCCCTTCTTGCCTTCTTCGTTGAGCGGGATGCGGATCTTTCCGTCGGGCGCAGTCATCGCCTTGCTGGTCAGGCCGGTATATTCGCCCTTGATGTCGAAGTAGCGGATTTCCCGGAAGTTGAAGATCCGTTCGTAGAACGCCGCCCAGTGCGCCATGCGCCCACCGTAGACGTTGTGGGTCAGGTGATCGATGATCTGCAGGCCCGCCCCGAAAGGATGGCGGTCGACATTGGGCTCCCACATGAAATCGATGTCGTAGATCGACAGGGCGCCGTTGCCGTCGGTTTCGTAGCGGTCGATCAGATAGATCAGCGAATGGCCGATCCCGCGAATGGCGGGGATGTTGAGTTCCATCGGGCCGGTCGGGACGTCGGCCGGTTCCGCCCCGCGGGCGAGCGCCTCGGCATAGGCCTTGCCTGCGTCGCGCACGCGGAAGCCCATGCCGCAGGCCGACGGCCCGTGTTCGGCGGCGAAGTAGGCGGCGGGGCTGCGCGGTTCGTAGTTGGCGATGAAATTGATCTGCCCCTGGCGCCAAAGGTGGACATCCTTGCTGCGATGCCTGGCGACGAGGGTGAAGCCCATCGCGGCGAAGGCCTTTTCGAGCGTGCCCTTCTCGGGCGCTGAAAATTCGAGGAATTCGAAGCCGTCGAGGCCGAGCGGATTGTCGAAGAGGTCGGTCATCGTTTCATTTGTAACCTTTTGTCCGACTTGCGACAAGCCTGCCATCGACAATAACCTGCCAACTGCCCACGGGTTTCGCCCGAAATCGCTTGAATCGCACCGTTAACTGTGATTCACACTAGGAATGAACCGCCCCCGGCATCAGCCTCGAATCCCGCGCGAAAAGCTGACCCAGCTTGGCGCGCTCGGCTGGCTGCTCCTGCTCGGCGGCCTCGCGCTTGCAGGGCCCTACGGCGTCCTGTCGTGGGGGGAGAACCTTTCGGTTCTCGACAAGCGCGAGAAGCAAATCACGGCGGTGGAAACGGAAAACGCGCGGCTGACCAATCTGGTCGCGCTGCTCGATCCCAATCATGTTGATCCCGATCTCGGCACCGAGCTGTTGCGCCGCGACATGAACGTCGCCCACCCCGACGAATACATCATCGAACTCGGCCGCGAATAGCTGCCTTTCCCGGTCACAAGTGCAACCATTTGCGGGCGTTGCCAGCGCGGCATTTGTGAGCCTATAGGCCGGGCGATGATGCCGCGCGCAGGCGGCGCCGATGAGAGGACGAGAGACCTTGGCAAAAGCCGCTAGTCCGCGTGCGAAGAAATCCCCGGCGGGTTCCAATCCGCCTTCTTCCGATGACAATTTCGTCCTTCGCAGCCTGCAGGACCAGTTGAGCGAGACGCCGCGTTTCAAGGCGAGCAGGGACCAGCTCCTCGGCTTCTATCAGCAGATGCTGCTGATCCGCCGGTTCGAGGAGAAGGCCGGCCAACTTTACGGCTTGGGCCTGATCGGCGGGTTCTGCCACCTCTACATCGGCCAGGAAGCTGTCGCCGTGGGCCTCCAGTCCGCCCTTACCGAGGGCAAGGACAGCGTGATCACGGGCTATCGCGACCATGGCCACATGCTGGCCTACGGGATCGAGCCCCGGGTCATCATGGCCGAATTGACCGGGCGCGAGGCGGGGATCAGCCGCGGCAAGGGCGGTTCGATGCACATGTTCAGCACCGAGCACGCCTTCTACGGCGGCCATGGCATCGTCGGCGCGCAGGTTTCGCTCGGCGGCGGGCTGGCCTTCGCCCACAAGTACCGCGGCGACGGCGGCCTGTGCCTGGCCTATTTCGGTGACGGGGCGGCCAACCAGGGCCAGGTCTACGAAACCTTCAACATGGCTGCGCTGTGGGGCCTTCCGATCGTCTTCGTGGTCGAGAACAACCAGTATGCGATGGGCACCGCGGTCAACCGCAGCTCGGCCGAGACCGAGTTCCACCGCCGCGGCACGGCCTTCCGCATCCCCGGTATGGATGTCGACGGGATGGACGTGCTGGCAGTGCGGCAGGCGGCCGAGATCGCCTTCGCCCATGTACGCGGCGGAAACGGCCCGGTGCTGATGGAGCTCAACACCTATCGCTATCGCGGCCACTCGATGTCGGACCCCGCGAAGTACCGCACGCGCGAGGAAGTGCAGGACCAGCGCGAGCACAACGACCCGATCGAACGGGCCAAGGCCGACCTGCTCAAGCTCGACGTGACCGAGGACGAGTTGAAGGAACTGGAGAAGGGCATCCGCGCGCGGGTGGCCGAAGCCGCCGATTTCGCGGAGAAATCGCCCGAGCCGGAGCCGTCCGAGCTCTATACCGACGTTCTGGTGGAGTCCTATTGATGGGCATCGAACTGAAGATGCCGGCCCTTTCGCCGACGATGGAAGAGGGCACGCTGGCCAAGTGGCTGGTCAAGGAAGGGGACACGATCTCGCCGGGCGACGTGATCGCGGAGATCGAGACCGACAAGGCGACGATGGAATTCGAGTCGATCGACGAGGGCACGGTCGGCAAGATCATGATCGCTGAAGGAACCGAAGGCGTGAAGGTCGGCACGGTGATCGCCGTGCTTGACGGTGAGGGCGAGACGCCCCCTGCCGCTCCCGCGCCCGCGCAGGAGACCGAGGCTGCTGCGGCGCCCGCTCCGGCAGCGGCACCCGCGGCTGAGAAGCCTGCGGCCAAGCCGCGCGCTGCCGACCCCGACATTCCCGCCGGCACCAACGTCATCACCGTCACCCTGCGCGAGGCGCTGCGCGACGCGATGGCCGAGGAAATGCGTCGTGACGAGCGCGTCTTCGTGATGGGCGAGGAAGTGGCCGAGTACCAGGGCGCCTACAAGGTGACCCAGGGGCTGCTCGAGGAGTTCGGCCCGCGCCGGGTGATCGACACGCCGATCACCGAATACGGTTTCGCCGGCATCGGCACGGGCGCGGCAATGGGCGGCCTGCGGCCGATCGTCGAGTTCATGACCTTCAACTTCGCCATGCAGGCGATCGACCACATCATCAATTCGGCCGCAAAGACCAACTACATGTCCGGCGGCCAGATGCGCTGCCCGGTGGTATTCCGCGGGCCGAACGGCGCGGCCAGCCGCGTCGGCGCGCAGCACAGCCAGAACTACGGCCCATGGTATGCCAGCGTGCCGGGCCTGATCGTCATCGCGCCCTATGATGCGAGCGACGCCAAGGGCCTGCTCAAGGCCGCGATCCGTAGCGAGGACCCGGTGGTCTTCCTTGAGAACGAACTGCTCTACGGGCGGTCTTTCGAACTGGCTCAGCTCGACGATCACGTGCTGCCGATCGGCAAGGCGCGGATCATGCGCGAAGGTACCGACGTCACCATCGTCAGCTATTCGATCGGCGTGGGCCTCGCGCTCGAGGCGGCCGAGACGCTCGCTGCCGAAGGGATCGATGCCGAGGTGGTCGACCTCAGGACCCTGCGCCCGCTCGACACTGCCACCGTCCTCGAAAGCCTCGCCAAGACGAACCGACTGGTCGTGGCGGAAGAAGGCTGGCCAGTCTGCTCGATCGCGTCCGAGATCATCGCGGTCTGCATGGAGGAGGGCTTCGACCATCTCGACGCGCCGGTCATGCGGGTCTGCAATGAAGACGTGCCGCTGCCCTATGCCGCCAACCTGGAAAAGCTCGCCCTGATCGACGCCAAGCGCATCGCCGAGGCGGCGCGCAAGGTCTGCTACCGAGGCTAGGCCGGGTTGCTCAACCGAGCGCCTCGTGCCGGTCGCACGAGGCGACGGGATCGGGGTCTGACGCGTTGCGCTGGTAGATCTGCGTCAGATCGCGGCTGTCGCGCACGTTGAACGCGCCGTAGACGTGGACCTCGGGGTCCTGCACGAAGACATCGCCGAACAACGGCTCGTAATCGTAGGAAATCTCGACGAAGATCACCGCATCGTCCTCGTCGTAGGCGGTGACCTTGTTGCCTGCCGGTCCCATGCCGTCGAAGGCCGACCCATCGAGCCCCGCGCCTTCCACGCCGTAGGTCGAATCGAAATCCTTCGCGCCCATGCAGCGTTGCCAGTGGATGTACTGCTGCTTGGTCGCGCTGCCGGGCACGACCTCGAGACTGCTGATAATCACCCGGCCATGATTGAACAGGTCGATGCTCGGCCCCGCCTGCAGGTCGGCGCCTTGGAACACGTCGTTGAGGTCGCTCTCGTAGATTCGCCGGTATTCGAGCATCGAGGTGTCGCCGATGCGCGACCCGTTGTCGGCGATCTGCATCGCGGTCTGGCTGATCTTGAGATGCGTCAGGGCCAGCCAGGCTACTTCGGTTCCATACAGGCCCGCGGTCATCAGCAGCGGCGCGGCGAGGGCGAACTCGGTCATCGCCAGCCCCGACCGGCTGCGCGCGATGCGCCGCAGGAGAGCCCGCATCGGCTTCACGTACAATTCCCCAACGTCGGCGCCGAGACGTTCTGGTCGGCATAGGGCTGGTTGCGCAGAACCGCGGAGCTTTGGGTCTGATGCGTTTCCGACAGGCCGATCAGGGCGCCAATCGGAAATGCCCGGGGATAGCTGACCCGCACCGTATACAGCACCGCATCGCGCGCCCCGCCGCCACCGGAGCGTCCGCGGTCCATGTCCCACGAATTGTTGCCGTTCACGTCCTCGAAAGGCTCCCCGGCGTCGCAGGCGCCGTTACCGTTGAGGTCGGAAAAGTCCTCCGGCGAGCGCACGTCGGAAAAGTTGCTGTACGCCTTGCGCTCGAAAGTCACCGTGGCATTGCCGGCGATGTTCTTGACCGCGGCCTCGACCTTGCTGTCCAGCGCCGTGTGATCGGCCCCCTCGATCGCCGAATTGCGCGCCGCCTTGGCGATGGCGCCCTGCAGGACAGAGGAGGTGTATGTGTTGTAGCCCATGTCGAACAGGCCAAGCAGCGACACCACCAATACGGGTGCAAGCAGCGCAAATTCGACCACGGTCGCACCGCACTCGTCCGTCCGGAGGCGACGCAGCGTCACTTGCTGAGCCTCAGGTCGCCGATCTGGCGGGCGATCTTCTGGAATGCCTGTTCGAGCGAAATTGCGTCGGCCGCCTCGAAATAGTGACCGTTCCCCGCGCAGGTCGTCAGCATGGGGTTGAGGTTCGTGCCGAAGGCGATGACCCAGACCGTGATGTTCTTCTTTTTCACCTCTTCGCAGGCAAAGGAGAAGCGCCGCTCGACAGTCTGCGTCAGGGTGAGAGGCGAGGTCGGCCTCCAGCGTTTTCCGTCGAGGCCCTCGATGCCATAGCTCGAATAGCTGATGTCGAGGGGCGCGGTCTGGCCATCGGTCAGGAAGATGATGTTTCGCGAGGTCGGCTGGCCGGCAAGGTCGGCGTTGTCGGGGGCAAATATCCCGGTCGGCGACAGCAGCCGTCCGCCCCAGATCATGCCGATGTCGTGGTATGTGTTTCCATAGGCGGACAGGGTGGAAAGGTAGCTGTCCACCTGGGCTGCCGTCATCGGGGCGAGCTTCTGGGCCTTGGCCGGGCAGGCGGCATAGCCGTGCCAGTTTGGGTTGAGATACTGGCTGTCGGTGTCGAGCGCCGCGATATTGAACAAGTTGGGCGCGGCGCCCATGCCGCGGGCGAAACTGAGGTCGGCGATCAGCGGCTTCCACAAGGTGGCGGGCCGGGCCGGGTTCGGAACGGTATCGATGTCCAGGTCCAGCGCGCGCGTCAGGTCCACGTTCGTATAATCGGTGATCTCGTAGGTATCGCGCTCTTCGATGCAGCCGTCCCAACCCACTGTCAGCGGGCTCGGACTGCCAGCGGTGCCGCCGATATTGAACTGCTTGGTCGGCGTCCCGCTCCACAGGAAGCGCGTGTCGACGCTGATCTTGTCATAGTGCCACAAGTTCGCGCCGAGCAGCGTTATCGGCTCGCGCGTGTTGTATTCCACGTCCTTCGCGAACCAGTCCTCCTGCAGCAGGTGTCCCACGTTCACGTTCGTCGAATAGGGGACGAACCCGAAGCGGATCCGCGTGGCCGGCGAGGCGGCGGCGCCGAGGGTGGCATGGAACGAGCGCACCACATCCTTCAGCGCTTCCATCTTGGTCTTGCTGTCGCCGGGGTTCGTGCTGTTCATCGACCCGGTGGTGTCGAGCACCATCATGACGTCGGTGTTCGACATCGACAGCTGTGCCCCGCATTCGGCGCGGAGCGGGATTTGCGTGTAACCGAAGATGTTCATGATGGTGGTGGGCACGACTACGGTCGCGATCCCCCCGATGGTGAAATCCGGCTGCACCGTCATGTCGAACGTACGGCTCTGCGTGCCGTAGATTCCATTGCCGAAGTTGACTTCGAAGAAGTTCTGTCCGGCGTTCCGAGCGTCGCCGCTGAGGACTCCGGCGACGATATTGCGCCCCATGCGCTTGCGTGCGGCGAGGACCCCGGCGTCGCAGGCCTGCTGCAGGCGGCTCTGCGCAAGATAGCCGCGGCTCACGTCGACGCCGCCGCCGACGATCGCCAGCAACGGGACCATCGCCGCGGCGATCATCGCCAGCGTGTTGCCGGCGGTATCACGGGCAAGGCGGGCGACGAACCCGTGGAGGGAAGGGTGCAGCTTCACACGGTCGCGTTACACCGTGCGGCGTAACGCAATGGCAAAGCGAACTGGTTAATTTGTTACCGAATGCTGGTGACACACTCAGCTGGTGACGAAGACCGGCCTCGAATAGGTCATCGTGAAGCCCTTGAGACCCATCTCGTCGAAGAGGGTCGGCATCGTGGCCGTGACAACGATGGTCTTCTCGACCGCCCCACCGACCCTTTGGGTGGCGGCATTCGTCACGACGACCGTTCCGCCGCGCAGCTTGTACGCGGGGCCCGTGGCCTGGGTCGTGCCCCAGGTACCGATCTCATCGTTGGTCGGGACGGTGCCGCCATTGGCGAATTCGACGACGGTATAGCGCGCAACGTCCGCCGATACCGACCGCATCGCATTGTAGTTCTGCATCCCGGTGCCGACATGCAGGATCGCGATCAGGCTGCCGATCAGTACGGGAGCCAGCAGGGCGAATTCGACCGCGGTCGAACCCGAACTGTCGCGCAGTATCCGGGGCAGGAATCGCGCCATCATGCCACCTGGGCCGTCCTGTCGACGGTGATGACCACGTTGTTGCCCACGCCCCATTCCACCCACTTGGGTACGTAGGTGTAGGTCAGCTGGGTGCGCACATAGATCCATTCGACCCCGCTGCCGCAGGTACCCGCGGTGGCAGTAGTCGTGGCGGTGGTTCCGCAGCGGTAGAGGAACGAGACCGTCACGGCGTTCCCGGTCAGGCCCGTCGACGTGCGCAGGATGGCTGCGATGGTATCGAGCTCGGCGGTCGTTTTCGGCTGCTTGGCCAGGATGATGGTTTCGGCCTCCGCCGCGGCGGACTGCAGTTCGGCGCGCTTGGCGACTAGTTGACTCGCTTTCACGCCGCCAAGGCTGAGGGCGAGCAGGACCGGCAGGGCGAGGGCCGTTTCCACCGCCATCGCGCCGCGCTTGTCGCGCAGGAAGGTTCGCAACCTGCGCATCAGGCGACCAGCTTGACCGCCTTGGAGGTGCCGCCGATGCTCATGGCCGACGCGCCGGTCGTGACGCAGAAGTTGCTGACCGAGAAGTTGCCGGTCAGCTTGATCATGTCGGCCGCAACCATCATGCAGCTGCCCGACGCGCTTCCTGCGGTACCGTTGCCGTTAAAGGTCATGTCGCGCTGCGGCATGTAGAGAATGCCGTTGAGCACCATCTGGGCATTGCCGTTGATTGTCATGGCACTGGTAGAATCGGGATCCCAGATCAGCATGCCGGCCATCTTCGCGGCATCTTCGGTCGAGTAGCCGTAGGTGTTGATGAGCATGGATTCGGAAATGCCCGACAGGTTGACCGTGGAGTCCGCATTGACGTGAGTGCTGCCCGAAGCGCTGGTCAGCACGAACATCACCCCGCCGGTGCCCGTCACGGACTTGTTCTGACCAAGATCGAACAAGCCGTCCACGAAATAGACCCCCGGCTCGAAGACCGTGGCGCAGGTAATGTGGAGTGACGGATAGATTCCGGGCGACAGGTGCACCTTGCCGTCGCTCGCCGGGGTGGTGAACGGGATGATGCTGTTGATAGTGTCCTGCGTGCTGGTGAACGGGATGCGCCAGACTGCCTGATTGCCATTCTGGTTGTTGACCTTCGTGGCCGTACCCTGCGCCGGAGTGGTTTCTGCCTGCAGGCCAATTGTAGTAGTCGACGTCACCGAGCGGTTCGCGAAGGCGACCGGAGTGGACCAGCTATCGGGAAGATATCCCGTGCCGGTGTAGTTGTTCTGCACCGTGCCGTTACCCGCGTTGGCGCCCTTCTTGTACACGTAGGTCGTGTGGGTCCTGGTCGTGCCCTCTGCCGTGTAGGTGGTGCTGGCCGGAGCCGCCACCGGACAAGTGGCGGGATATTCGTAGTTGGGTTGACCCACCCGGCTGGGGGCGGAAATGCCTTCGTACGGGTTGGCCAGGCCTTCCTGGTCTTCGTAGATCGTGCCGTTGTTCGAGTAGCTGTCTTCCACGCCGCCGGTCGCCACGATGGTGCCGAAGGGAATGGAGCTGTCGCCGGTCTCGAAGATGGCGCTGCTGTCGTCGGACAGCGAACCCAGCCCGCAGGCGGCCGTTCCGTTGATCGAGTTGCCCGTCTTGACCGCCTGGCTGTTGTGCGGATTCAGGGCGAGCATGCAGGCCGTGAAGTTGACGCCGCCGGTATAGGTGGCCTGGGCGCGCACGTTGATCACGGTCGACGCCGACTTGAACAGACTGGAGAAGGGCAGGCGCTTGGTGGCCGAGGCGGTCACCACTACGCTGTTGTTGGCCGTGGCAGTGCCGAATATCGCCAGGCTGACCGAGGGGCCATTGGCCCCGTCGAACGACGACACGGTGGAGACGTTGGCATTGTATTCCTGCGTCGCGCGGGTCGAGTAGGTCGCCCGGGTCGAGGCATCGCTGCTAGCGCGGGCATGCGCCCCGGCGAGCGCCGCCTGGTCGACGGCGAACTGCAGTTCGCGTTTCCACATGTACCACTGGGCCGCGTCGGTCGCGAGACCGGCGCTGCCGATCAGCGCAGGCGCGCCCATCGCCATCATCATCAGCGCGTTACCGCTGGTATCTGCCAGCAGCCGCTTGAAAAACGGGCTCTTTTTTTCGTGCATGCCCCTGCCTCGCATTGAAGTTCGATCGATCCTGCACTTCGTAGGACCATCATGCTGACCACTCCGTATAAGGATAAGGTAAACGCCGCGTTGACCATGCCCCGCGTGACGCCGCGGTCCGCTTGACACAGCGCGGAGGGCCCTGCGTAAGGGCGCGATGAGGGATGCGCTCGCGGAGGAATTGCCCGAACCCCAGCGGCTTGCCTTGGCGCATGCGACGGCGGCCACGCGCCCGTATTTCCTGGCCTTTTTCACGCTCGACGCGCGCCTTGGCGGGATAGTTCGCCGTCGGGTGGAGCCGATGCTGGTCCAGATGCGCCTCGCCTGGTGGCGTGAAACGCTTGAAGGCCCGGCGGTTACCTGGCCGCGCGGAGACCCGCTGCTCGAAGCCTTGGCGGGATGGCGTGAGCCTGCGGCCCTCGCCGGCTTGGCGGCCGGGTGGGAAAACCTCCTGTCGGACAGGCTCGACAGCTCCGCAATCGCGGCTTTCGAGGAAGGGCGACAGGCCGCGCTCGCGGCCGTGGCGCGCGAGGTTGGCGCTGGCGCTTCGGCAGAGGCGACGGAAGCCGCGGCGAGGACCTGGGCTCTTGCGGACCTGGCAGCGAACCTGTCCGATCCCGCCGAGCGCGCGCAAGTTGTTACGCACGGCTTGCCAGTTCAAAGAGAAGCGCTTCCACGCAGCCTGCGGCCCCTGGCGATTCTCGCGGCCCTGGGGGGCAGGGCGCTCGAGCGCGGAGGGCGGCCACTGCTCGAAGGGCGGGGTGCCGCGCTGGTCGCGTTGAGGGTTGGCATGTTCGGCCGCTAGGCTATGGTCGGGGCATGAACAGGGTCGTTCTGGGCGCCATGGGGATGCTTGCGCTGCTGGGCCTCGGGCTCTTCTGGCTCGAAGGGCGGGCCGAGGTCGAGCGCGGCGCGCCGCCGCCTGTTGCCGCGCCCAGCGAAACCCCCACGGGCCTGCCCAGCGCGGATGTCGCGGGCCTGACGGGACCCGCACCCCCCGAACAGACCGAGCTAGGCAAGGAAGAGCAGCGCTTCTTCCGCTACGATCGGGACCGAGACCGTCTAATCACGCGCAACGAAATGCTTTCGACCCGCACCGATGCATTCCGCAAGCTCGACAAGGACGGCAACAATCTGCTGACTTTCGAGGAATGGGCGGTCGCCACGGTCAACCGCTTCGAGGGCGCCGATGCCGACGCCAACGGCAAGCTGACCCCGGCCGAATTCCGCACGACCGCGCCCAAGCCGGCCAAGAAGCCCGCCTGCCGCTGCTAGGCAGGTACAGGCTCCAGCTCAGCCAGCCATGCCCCGAAGTCGGCCTTCGCCCGCCCGGTGTAGGCTTCCTTGCGGGCCTTCTTGTTGACGTCGGGCAGCGGCGGAAACAGTCCGAAATTGACGTTCATCGGCTGGTAGCTGTCGGCTTCGGCATCGCCGGTAATGTGGGCCAGCAGGGCACCCATCGCGCTGGTGCGGGGCGGGGCAAGCCAGTCGCGCCCGGCAAACTCGTGCGCCGCCATCATCCCGGCAAGCAGCCCGACGGCCGAGCTTTCGACATAGCCTTCGCATCCGGTGATCTGCCCGGCGAAGCGGATGTGCGGCGCGGACTTCAGGCGGAACTGCCGGTCGAGCAGGGTCGGCGAATTGAGGAACGTGTTCCGGTGCAGCCCGCCAAGCCGCGCGAACTCGGCATTCTCGAGCCCCGGGATCGTGCGGAACAGGCGGACCTGTTCGGCGTGTTTGAGCTTGGTCTGGAAGCCGACCATGTTCCACAGGGTGCCAAGCTTGTTGTCCTGCCGCAACTGGACCACGGCATAGGGCCAGCGGCCCTGCGGAAACTCCGGCGTGGTGTCGCGCGGATTGTCCAGCCCGACCGGCTTCATCGGCCCGAACCGCAGTGTGTCGACGCCGCGCTCGGCCATGACCTCCACGGGCATACAGCCGTCGAAATAGGGCGTGTCGGCTTCCCATTCGCGGAATGTGGTCTTCTCGCCCTCCATCAGGCCTTGATGGAAGGCGAGGTACTGCTCCCTGGTCATCGGGCAGTTGATGTAGTCCTTGCCTTCGCCGCCGCTCGGATCGACCTTGTTCCAGCGGCTTTGCATCCAGCACACGTCCATGTCGATCGTGTCGAAGTGGACGATGGGGGCGATGGCATCGAAGAAGGCGAGCCTTTCCTGCCCCGTGGCGCCGACGATGCTCTGCGCCAGTGCCGCCGCGGTGAGCGGGCCGGTGGCGACGATCGTGAGGCCGGCATCCGGCAATCTGTCGATCCGCTCGCGCACGATCTCGACCCCGGGATGTGCCTGCAATTCGCGCTCGACCTCATCGGAAAAGACATCCCTATCGACCGCCATGGCCGAGCCTGCGGGCACGCGGGCATTTTCCCCGGCGCGCATGACCAGCGAATCGAGCCGGCGCATCTCGTCATGCAGCAGGCCGACGGCGTTCTTGTCGCTGTCGTCGGAGCGGAACGAGTTGGAGCAGACGAGCTCGGCCAGACCCTCGCCCTGGTGGGCCGGAGTCGTGTCGCCGCCTCCGCGCATTTCCGACAGGCGCACCTTCACGCCCCGCCGGGCGAGCTGCCAGGCCGCTTCGCTTCCGGCCAGGCCGCCGCCGATTACATGGACATCGTAAGACATTCTCAATGCGCCTAGTGCTTGAAGCCGCCCGGCGCAAAGTCCAAACGCGCGCCGGCGAGGGGAAGGGACCGAATGCCGAAACGTGCGCTGATGGAAAAGAGGCCGATCCTGCTAGCGAGCCTGGCCGCTTCGCTCATTTATTTCGCACTGCGCCTTTCGCCGGTCGTACCCGAGATGTGGCTTATCCCGCTCAAAGGCGCCGGGGTCGGGCTGCTCGCTCTCTACGTCATAGCAAGGGGGTCGGGCGGCGACGCGCGACTTCTCGCGCTGGGCCTCCTGATTGCGGCGCTGGCCGACATGGCGATTGACGTCGACCTGTGGGCCGGGGCCCTGCTGTTCATCGCCTATCACGCCGCGATGATCGTGCTCTACCGGCGCCACCCGCGCGAAGCGACCAGCGGCAGCCAGAAGGGCCTGGCGCTCGCCATGCTGATCCTGACGCCCGCGATCTGCTGGCTCCTGCCCGTCCAGCGGGGCGAGGCGCTGCAGGCGGCAATCTACGGCCTGGCCGTGGGCGCGATGGCGGCGTTCGCCTGGATGAGCGCCTTTCCACGCTACCGGGTGGGCGTGGGGGCAGCGCTGTTCCTCCTCAGCGACCTACTGATCGTGGCGGGCAGGGGGCCCCTGATGGGTGAGACCTGGCAGGAATTGCTGATCTGGCCGCTGTATTACCTCGGGCAGTTGCTGATCTGCCTGGGCGCGATGCAGCGCATCGGGCGGACCGACAGGGACGCCGCGCCGGCGGTCTAGCGGGCGCCGCGAGGGGCGGCGCCCGCCAGCGCCTAGCCTTCGTTGTCTCCGCTGTCGTCTTCGCTAGCGTCCTCGATCCCGTCGTCGGGCTCCTCGTCGCGGGTCGCCGGGTTGTCGGGGGTGACCACCGCGCCGCTTTCGCGGGCGATCATTTCCTCGGCGATCGCTTCCTCGGCAGCATTTTCCGGCCCTTCCTCTTCGTCCAGCCGCACCGCGCTCACCACGTGTTCGCCTTCGGCGACGTGGAACAGGCGGACGCCGGCCGATCCGCGCCCGATCACGCGCAGCGACGAGAGCGACAGACGGATCAGCTTGGCCTGGTCGGTCACGAGCATCAGTTGTTCGGCCTGGGTCGCCGGGAAGCTCGCCACGACGAGGCCGTTGCGGGCGATATTGTCGATGTTTGTAATGCCCTGGCCACCGCGCCCGGTACGCCGGTACTCGTAGGCCGATGACAGCTTGCCGTAGCCGTTCGAGCAGACGGTCAGGAGGAATTGCTCCCTTTCCGCCATCTCGGTGAAGCGATCGGCCGGCAATTCGGGCTCGCCTTCCTTCTCGGCCTTCCACGGGGCGAAGCGCAGGTACTGCTCGCGTTCGTCCCCCTGGGCGCCGACCCGGTGCAGGATCGAGAGCGAAACGACTTCGTCGTCCTTGCGCAGCTTCATCCCTCGCACGCCGGTGCTGGTGCGGCTCTGGAACTCGCGCACGTCGTCGCCCGAGAAGCGGATGGCCTTGCCCTGGCGGCTGGCCAGCAGCACATCGTCCCCGGGCTCCAGCAGCGCGACACCGATCAGGCGGTCGTCGCTCCCATCCTCGAACCGCATCGCATACTTGCCGTTGGTCGGGATGTTGGAGAAGGCGTCCATCGAGTTGCGCCGGACGTTGCCCCTGGCCGTCGCGAACACGACGTTGAGCGCGCCCCACGTGTTCTCGTCTTCGGGCAGGGGAAGCATGGTGGCGATGGTCTCGCCTTCGTCCAGCGCCGGCAGCAGGTTGACGATCGGCCGCCCACGCGTGGTCGGTCCGCCTTCAGGCAACTTCCAGACCTTCAGGCGGTAGACCTTGCCGGCGGTGGAGAAGAACAGCACGGGGTTGTGCGTCGAGGTGACGAACATCTCCATCACCGCGTCCTCGTCCTTCGTCGCCATGCCGGCGCGGCCCTTGCCGCCGCGGTGCTGGGCGCGGAAGGTGGAGAGCGGGGTGCGCTTGATATAGCCGTCGAGCGTGACGGTCACGACCATCTCGTCGCGCTCGATCAGGTCCTCGTCGTCGAGCCCGTCCCACGCCGGTGCGATCTCTGAGAGGCGCGGCGTGGCATAGGCCTCGCGGATCTCGGTCAGTTCCTGCCGCATGACGTCGTACAGCAGCCCGCGGTCGCCCAGGATGGCGAGGTAGCCTTCGATCGCGACCGACAGCTCCTTGAGCTCGTCGCCGATCTCGTCGCGGCCCAGCGCGGTGAGGCGATGGAGGCGAAGCTCCAGGATCGCACGCACCTGGCGGTCCGACAGGCGATAGGAACCGCCAGTTTCCTCGGCATCGGGCTCGATCGCCTCGACCAGGCGGATGTATTGCGCGATGTCGCCGATCGGCCATTCCTTCGCCAGCAGCCGGCTGCGGGCTTCGGCGGGATTGGGCGCGCTGCGGATCATCGCGACCACCTCGTCGAGGTTCGACACGGCGACCACGAGGCCAAGCAGGATGTGGGCCCTGTCACGCGCCTTGTTCAGTTCGAACTTGGTGCGCCGGGTGATGACGTCTTCGCGGAAGCTGACGAAGCTTTGGATGAAGTCGCGCAGCGTGAGCGTTTCGGGGCGGCCGCCGCGGATCGCCAGCATGTTCGCCGGGAAATTGGCCTGCGCCGGGGTGTGCCGCCACAACTGGTTGAGCACGACCTCGGGCGTCGCGTCGCGTTTCAGGTCGATCACCACGCGCACGCCGCGCCGGTTGGATTCGTCGCGGATGTCGGAGATGCCCTCCACCCGCTTGTCCTTGGCCGCGTCAGCGATCTTTTCGACCAGACCCGCCTTGCCGACCTGGTAGGGGATCGAGGTGAACACGATCGACTGGCGGTCGCCGCGGCCGCTCTCGATCACGTGGCGCGCACGCATGATCACCGAGCCGCGCCCGGTGGTATAGGCGGCGCGGGCCCCCGCGTTGCCGAGGATCAGCGGCGCGGTCGGGAAATCGGGGCCGGGAATGATCTCGAACAGTTCTTCGGTGGTGATCGCGGGGTTTTCGATGAAGGCGAGGCACCCGTCGATCACTTCGCCCAGGTTGTGCGGCGGGATGTTGGTCGCCATGCCGACCGCGATGCCGCCGGCGCCGTTGACCAGCAGGTTGGGGAAGCGGGCGGGGAGGACCGAAGGCTCCTGCCTGGAATCGTCGTAGTTGCCGACGAAATCGACCGTGTCCTTGTCGAGATCGTCGAGCAGCGCGTTGGCGACGCGTGCCAGGCGACTTTCGGTATAACGCATGGCGGCCGGCGGATCCGGGTCCATCGAGCCGAAGTTGCCCTGGCCGTCGATCAGCGGCACGCGCATCGACCATGGCTGCACCATGCGGGCGAGCGCGTCGTAGATCGCGCTGTCGCCGTGCGGGTGATATTTACCCATCACGTCGCCGACGATGTTGGCGCTCTTGCGATAGGGCCGTCCGGCGACGTAGCCGCCTTCCTGGGCGGCGTAGAGAATACGGCGATGGACCGGCTTCAGCCCGTCGCGCACGTCGGGCAGCGCGCGGCTGACGATCACGCTCATCGCGTAATCGAGATAGCTGGTCTTCATCTCATCGACGATGTCGATGCGTTCGTAACCGCCGGGAATCCCGGACGGGGAATCGGTAAGGTCGGTGTCGTCGCTCACTTGCGAAAATGGCCTGTTCTGTTCTGGGGCTCTGGCGTAGCCAAATCCTACGGGATGGGGGCTGGGGAGGCCAGCGCCGTGCCCTGTAGATGGTGTCGAAAGGCCCGGTTTTCCACACTTCCCGGCGAATTTCCGCCGTAGCCTAGCTGACCCGGCGCAAACGGCGCATTCAATTTCGGTTCACGCCCGCGACGCGATAACCGGTTTGCAAATTTCGGCGTGTCCCGGCACAGGCGGGCGCGCGAAAAGTTGGGCTGTGTACAAGGCCCGATCAGGTTCACAGGAGAGACCCTTTATGTACCGCAAGTCCACTCAGCATGCCCGCCGCTTCGGCTCGCACGTTGCCCTTGCGCTGGCGCTTGCCGGCGGCGGCGTGCTCGGTTCGGCCGTGATCGCAACGCCCGCTCTGGCGCAGAAGAAAAAGGAAGAGGTCAAGGAATCGAAGCCGACGAATTCGAAGGCTTTCGCTGCGGCCTACACCCCGCTCAGCGCAGCCGTCACTGCAGGCACCGACCTGCAGGCCGCCAAGGCCATGGTGCCGGGCGTTCAGGCGACGATCGAGACCAATCACGACAAGTACCTGATGGGCAACGTCATGATCTCCCTCGGCGACAAGCTGAAGGATGTCGCGCTGCAGGAGCAGGGCATCCAGCTGATGCTCGACAGCGGCGAGGTTCCGGCCGACAAGCTGGGCCAGTTCCACTATTACATCGGCAAGTTCGCGCTCGATGCCAAGGATTTCCCCAAGGCGCGCGCCGCTTTCGAGCGGTCGGCGGCGGCCGGCTTTGCCGAGGGCAATCCCGAAGTCGTCATCGCCGAAACCTATTTTGGCGAGAAGAACTATCCCCAGGGTTTGAGCTATCTCGGTGGACTGATCGAACAGCGGAAGGCTGCCGGGCAGGAAGTTCCCGCCGCCTGGTACCAGCGCGGTCTGGCGATGGCCTACGAATCCAAGGTTCCCGAGCTCGGCAACGAGTGGGCCAATCGCCTGCTGAGCAACAGCACCGACAACGACAGCTGGCTGCGCGCGTTCACCGTGGTCGGCACGCTGAACAAGGTCGACGAGCAGGGCCAGCTCGACATGCTGCGGCTGATGAGGCTGACCGATACGCTCAAGGAAAAGTACCAGTACCAGGAGTATATCGACACCACGATCCGCAACGGCCTGCCCAGCGAGACACTGGCAGTCATCAACTACGGCGTGGGCAAGAGTGCCTTCGGCACGAGCGATCCGGTCTACCTCAGCGCCAAGGAAGCGGCCGATCCCATGATCGCCCGCGACGCGCGCGACATTCCTGGCCTCGCCAAGGATGCACAGGCTGCCTCCACGGGCCGCAACGCCAACGGCGCGGGCAACGCGTTCTACAGCCTAGGGCGCTATGCCGAGGCTGAGGCGATGTACAAGCTGGCGCTCGAGAAGGGTGCGCCCGATGCCGACCTGACGCGCACGCGCCTCGGCATGGCGCAGATCCAGCAGGGCAAGCTGGCCGAAGGCAAGGCCACGCTTGAGCAGGTCGGCGGCACTCGCGCTCCGATCGCCGACCTCTGGGTCGCCTATGCCAACGCGAAGTCATCGACCGGCGCCTGATCGCGCGGTCGGTTAACGAAAATGGCGGCGCGGCAACTTCGGTTGCCGCGCCGCTTTTCGTTCAGACGTTGAACTTGAAGTGCAGCACGTCGCCATCCTGCACCAGGTATTCCTTGCCTTCCTGGCGCAGCTTGCCGGCCTCGCGCGCGGCGCTCTCGCCGCCCAGCGACACGTAGTCGTCGAACGCGATGGTCTCGGCGCGGATGAAGCCCTTCTCGAAATCGGTATGGATTTCGCCTGCCGCTTGCGGCGCCTTGGCGCCTGACGGGAAGGTCCACGCACGCGCTTCCTTGGGACCGGCGGTGAAGAAGGTCTTGAGGCCCAGCAGCTTGTAGCCCGCGCGGATCACGCGGCTCAGGCCGCTTTCCTCGAGGCCCAGCGATTCGAGATATTCCGCCCGGTCTTCGGCCGGCATTGCGACGAGCTCGCTCTCGATCGCGGCCGACACCACCACCGCCTCGGCACCCTCGGCCGCGGCCTTGGCGAAAACCTGCTCGCTCATCTCGTTACCGGTCGATGCGTCGTCTTCCGATACGTTGCACACGTAAAGTACCGGCTTGGCGGTGAGCAGCTGAGCCTGGGCGAAGACGCGCGCCTCCTCGTCGTCCTTCGGCTCGGTCAGGCGCGCGGGTTTGCCTTCGCGCAGCAGCTCGAGCGCCTGGCCAAGGACGCTCGCCATCAGCTTGGCTTCCTTGTCGCCGCTCGTGGCTCGCTTGGCCGCGGCGGGCACGCGCTTCTCCAGGCTGTCGAGATCGGCCAGCATCAGTTCGGTTTCGACCACTTCGGCGTCGGCCAAGGGGTCGACCCGGTTGGAAACGTGCTGGATATCGTCGTCCTCGAAGCAGCGCAGCACGTGGACGATCGCATCGACCTCGCGGATGTTGCCCAGGAACTGGTTGCCCAGTCCTTCTCCCTGGCTGGCACCCTTCACCAGGCCCGCGATATCCACGAAGGCGAGCTGGGTCGGGATGATCTTGGCCGACTTGGCGATCGCGGCGATCCGGTCGAGCCGGGTGTCCGGCACGGCGACCTGGCCGACGTTGGGCTCGATCGTGCAGAACGGATAGTTGGCCGCCTGCGCTGCCTGCGTCTCGGTCAGGGCGTTGAACAGGGTCGATTTGCCGACATTCGGCAGACCGACGATTCCGCAGCGGAAACCCATCGAAAACTCCGGTTTTGGGGACAGGAGGCGGCCACTAGCGAAGAGCGCGCCGAAAGGCCAGCCTGCACGCCTGTCGAACGACCCTCGACCCGCTGCCGCGGCGTGCTAGCAAGCCCGCTTCCGGTCCAGAGGGGGACACCATGCGCCGATTCGCCTTTGCCATGCTTGCTGCCACCTCGCTCGCCTTGCCGCTGGCGGCGAAGGACAAGGCACCGGAAACGCCTTCGGCAGTCGCCGGGGCAGAAGCGCAGGAGGGGCTGCTCAGGGTCTTCACCGATCGCAAGGCCGGCAAGGTCTTCATCGAGCTGCCGCCGCCCGATGCCGACGGGGTGTCGGGCCGCTTTATTTACACCGCCGCGCTGGAAACCGGGCTGGGCTCCGCACCGATCGGCCTCGACCTGTCGGCCCCCAAGGGCACCCAGATCCTCGCCTTTCGCCGCCTCGGCCAAGCCGTGGTGGCGGAGATCGAGAACCCGCGTTTCGTCGCCAGCAGCGGCACGCCGGCGGAACGGGCGTCCGTCCGCCGCGCCTTTGCCACCTCCACCCTGTGGCAGGGCAAGGTCGCAGAGGAGCGGCCGGGCGGCGGGGTTCTGGTCGAACTGACGGATTTCACCCTGCGCGACGACATGGGCATCGCCCGCGCCATCCAGCAGGGCGGGGGCGGGACGTTCAAGTACGCACCCAACTTGTCCGCCTTCGATCCGGCGTCGGTCAAGGTCTTTCCCGGCAACATCGAACTGACCAGCCGCCTGACCTTCACCTCCGACGATCCGCAGGCCGAGGTGAGCAACATCGCGCCCGAATACGGCAACGTGACTCTACTCGTGCGCCGGTCGCTGGTCAGGCTGCCCGAACCGGGCTTCGTTCCGCGGGCCTACGATCCGCGCGCGGGCGGCTTCGCCCAGCAGGTGATCGACTTCTCGACCCCGATCGACCGCTCGCCCGTGCGCCAGCTGGCGATGAAGTTCCGCCTCGAGAAGACCGATCCCGCCGCGGCGCGCAGCCCGGTGAAGGAGCCGATCGTCTTCTACATCGATGGCGGGGCGCCCGAGCCGGTGCGCAGCGCGCTGGTGGACGGCGTGGGCTGGTGGGCGCAGGCGTTCGACGAGGCCGGGCTGGTCGATGCCTTCCGTGTGGCGGTCCTGCCGTCCGAGGCGGACCCGCAGGACATCCGCTACAACGTGGTCAACTGGGTCAATCGCGCGACCCGCGGGTGGAGCTTCGGCGCGCCGCTGACCGACCCGCGCACGGGCGAAATCCTCAAGGGTGCGGTGGTGCTCGGCTCGCTGCGCGTGCGGCAGGACATGATGATTTTCCAGGCGCTCGTCGGCGCGGGCCTTACCGGCACGGGCGATCCCAACGATCCGGTCACCGCGTCGCTCGCGCGGATCCGGCAGCTCGGTGCGCACGAGGTGGGCCACACCCTGGGGTTCGAGCACAATTATGCCTCCAGCACGCAGGGCCGCTACTCGGTCATGGATTATCCCGCGCCCCGGGTCGCGCTCACGCCCGATGGGCGGATCGACCTCTCCGACGCATACGGCAGCGGGATCGGCGAGTGGGACAAGTTCGCGGTCAAGTGGCTCTACGGAGCGCAGACGCAGGAAGAGGCCGACCGCGTCATGGCCGAGGGGCGGGCCAAGGGACTGCGGCTCGTCACCGATGGCGAAAGCCGTTCGGCCGATGGCGCCCATCCCGAAGGCGGGTTGTGGGACGACGGCGGCGATTCGGTTGCCGAACTCGCACGGGTCCTCGCGGTGCGCCAGGCGGCGCTGGCGCGGTTCGGCGCGGACGCGATTCCGGCGGGCGAGGACAGCAGCGCGCTGCGCCGCGCCTTCGTGCCGATCTGGCTGCTCCACCGCTACCAGGTCGAAGCGGCCGCGAAGAAGATCGGCGGAGTCTATTTCGATTATTCGCTTGCGGGTGACGGGACCGAACCCGCCCGCGTGGTTGCAGCTTCCGAGCAGCGCGCTGCGCTCGATGCCGTGGTCGGCACGCTCGATGCAAAGGTGCTGGCGGTGCCCGCGCGGCTCGTGCCGCTCCTGACCAGCGGCGCCAACGGGGAAGCCGACCGGCAGACGCAGATCGAGGTGATGGGCACGACGGGGCCGGGCGTGTTCGATCCGCTGGGCGCGGCGGAGACGGCGGCGGCGGTGACGCTGCAGTTCCTTTTCGCCCCCGGCCGGCTCGACCGGCTCGAGAACCAGTCGCGCGCTTATCCCGGCGTGCCGGGGGCGCTCGAGGTGGTTGACGCGGCCATCGAGAAGGCATTCGCCGTCAACGGATTGAGCGAGGCGGACGCGGCAGTCCAGCGGCGGATTGCGACCACCACGGCATTCGCCGCGGTCCGCCTGCAACGCGACAAGGCGCTTTCGCCCACGCTGTCGCTGGCATTGGCGGACCGGCTGAGCAGGCTGGCGACCCGCCTCTCCGCGACCGCAGGTGCGGGAGAGGGCGCTGCCTGGGCCCGGGGCCTTGGTGCGCTTCTGAGTGACAATGAAGCGCTCGATCGGGCGGTGAGCAGCGGCATGTTCCAGCCGAGCATCCCGCCCGGCTCGCCGATCTAGGCGTTCGCGCCGCTCGCGATTTCGTGCGGGCGCAAAAGGACCAGCGCTGCCAGCCCGGCAAGGGCGGCCGATCCCGCCGCGGCCAGCACCGCGCGGTCGAAGGCGATATCCAGCGCCTCGCCCGTCGCCGCCAGCACCGAACCGAGCACCGCCGTGGCGATGAGCCCGCCGGTCCGGGCAATGGCGCTGTTGAAGCCGTTGGCGGTGCCGACGTGCTTCTCGTCGACCGAGGCCATGACCGCGGTGGTCAGCGGAGCCACGACGCCCGCCATGCCGATCGCCACGACGACGAGGGCGGGAAACATCGTCGTCCAGTAGCTCGCGCCAGCAGCGGTGCGGGTCAGGAGGGCGAAACCTGCCGCCACGATCAGCGGACCTACGGTGAGCGGCCAGCGCGGGCCGATGCGCCCCGCCAGCGCACCCATGGACCTCGAGGCGCCCCCCAGGATCACCGGGATCGGCAGCAGCGCGGCGCCCGCCGCCAGTGGCGTGAAGCCGTGGTTTTCGATCAGCAGGAAAGGGATCAGCACGAATGTGGCCCCGAGCGCGCCGTAGAGCAGGAACGTCAGCAGGGTCAGCCCGGCGAAGCTCTTCGTGCCGAAAAGGTCGAGCGGCATGCTCGCATGCTTTCCTTGGCGCGCTTCGATCCAGACGAACAGGCCGAGCGCGGCAGCCCCGGCAAGGGCGGCGGCAAGCCCCGCGCCGGTCTGCGGTTCGGTGCCGCTGAGCACCGTCAGGCCCCACGTCAGCAATCCGAGCGCCACGGTCGCCACGCCCACGCCGGACCAGTCCAGCCGTTCCTTGCCCTCGCGGGTCTCCGCCACCTTGAACCACGACACGGCCATGGCGCAGGTGGCGAGCGGCAGGTTCAGGTAGAAGATCGCGCGCCATCCGACGCTCTCGATCAGCCAGCCTCCCAGCAACGGCCCGATGGCCGCTGCAACGGTCGTCGCTGCCGCCCAGGTGCCGATCGCCCGGCCGCGCTCCTCGCCCGAATAGACGCTGCCGATCAGCGCCAGGCTGTTGGGCATCAGCATCGCCGCGCTGGCGCCCTGCACAAACCGCGCGGCCAGCAGGATTTCGAGGCTGGGCGCAAGCGCGCAGGCCAGTGAGGCAGCCGCGAACACGACCACGCCCGAGAGGAACATCCGCCTGCGGCCGAACCGGTCGCCAGCCGCCCCGCCGAGCAGCAGGAGCGCGCTGAGCGGCAGCAGGTAGGCGTTCACGATCCACTGCAGATCGGCGGCGCCGGCCCCAAGATCCTCGCGAATGGCGGGCAGGGCCACGTTCGTGACCGACCCGTCGATAAACGCCAGGCTCGATGCGAAGATCGAGGCGACCAGCGTCCAGCCGGGGGCGGCGGTGCGCTTCGGACTCAAGCCTGCTGTCTCAGCGCCACGTCGCTCATGAAGCGGGCGTCGTCACCCCGGGCGAGCCAGTCGGCCTCGCTCGATATCGCGCCCAGCATTTCGGCGAGCTCGTCGATCTCGGCTTTGGCGTAATTGCCCAGGACATAGCCGTGTACCCGGTCCTTGTGCCCCGGGTGGCCGATGCCGATGCGCACCCGGCGAAAATCGGGCCCCAGGTGCTGGTCGATGCTGCGCAAGCCGTTATGCCCGGCCAGCCCGCCGCCGGTCTTCACCTTGACCTTGAACGGCGCGAGGTCGAGCTCGTCGTGGAACACTGTCAGGTCCTCCACCCCCAGCTTGTAGAAGCGCAGCGCCTCGCCGACCGATCGGCCGCTTTCGTTCATGAAGGTGGCGGGCTTGAGCAGCAGAATCTTTTCGCCGCCGAGCCGTCCTTCCTGGAGCCAGCCCTGGATTTTCTTCTGCACCGGCCCGAACCCGTGCACGTCGGCGATGGTGTCGAGCGCCATGAAGCCGACGTTGTGCCGGTGCATCGCATATTGCGGACCAGGATTTCCGAGGCCGACCCAGAGCTGCATCGGCGCCTCCTATGCGCGGGCGGGCGGAAAAGCAAAGCGCCGGCCCCCAAGGTGAGGACCGGCGCCGTGTTTGCTTCAGCGAGAGGAAGCCGAGGATTATTCCCCGGAGGCTTCCTCGTCGGCCGCGCCGGAATCCTGCTCGCTCGAAGCGGCCGGTTCGGCGTCGCCGTCGTCACCGCTTTCGCTCCTGAGAGCGGAGGGGGCGATCAGCGTGGCGATCGTGAAATCCCGGTCGGTGATGCCGCTTTCGGCGCCATCGGGCAGGGTCACGTTGCTGATGTGGATCGAATCGCCGACTTCGA
The DNA here is from genome assembly GCF_053819185.1 of Tsuneonella sp. HG222. Classification (NCBI taxonomy): domain Bacteria; kingdom Pseudomonadati; phylum Pseudomonadota; class Alphaproteobacteria; order Sphingomonadales; family Erythrobacteraceae; genus Tsuneonella; species Tsuneonella sp. HG222. Next base: position 1,386,105 of record NZ_JBSOQZ010000001.1, read on the forward strand.
GACCGGTCACGTCGATCGAGATCTCGCTCGGGATCTTGTCGGCTTCGCACACCAGGTCGAGCTCGTGACGAACGACGTTGAGCACGCCGCCCTTCTTGAGGCCCGGGCTGGCTTCTTCATTGGCGAAAACCACCGGCACGTTGACATGGACCTTGGCGTCCTTCGAAAGACGCAGGAAATCGACGTGAATGGGGCGGTCGGAGACGGGGTGCAGGGCAACGTCCTTGGGGATCGTGCGCAGCTGCTTGCCGCCGAGTTCGATCATCACGATCGAGTTCATGAAGTGACCGGTGCCAAGCTGGCGGACCAGTTCCTTCGCCTCGACGTGGATCGTCGTGGGTTCTTCCTTGCCGCCGTAGATCACGGCGGGGACACGGCCTTCGCGGCGAAGATCACGGGAGGCTCCCTTGCCAGCCCGTTCGCGCGCTTCGGCCGGCAGGGTGAGAGCGTCGCTCATCGTATATGCCTTTCGAGTTGCATTGGGTTTACCGTCACGCCTCCAGGGATGACCATGACGGGAGGCGCGCCCCTAGGCGAAAGGGGCCCATAACGCAAGCAGCGATGCAAGCGCATTGGACCGTGGCGCCTTGGCCGGGTCCTCCGCCCGGATCAGTCGATCCGCCGGACCGCGAAGCCGGCGCGTTCGAGCAGCGCGGGCAGGCCCTCGTCGCCCAGCATGTGCGCCGCGCCCACGGCCACGAAGGGCCGTTCGTTCAGCCGCAGCATGTCGGCGATCTGCGGCGCCCAGCGGCGATTGCGCGATACCTGCAGCGCCTCGCGCAGTTCCGGGTCGGCCAGCAGGCCTTCGCTGCCCTGCTTTTCAAGTGCGGCCAGGTTGCCGGTGAGCCAGGCGTCGATCCGTTCGTAGCCCGGCTTCTCGCGCGCGAGGGTCATCAGCAGCGCCGCCTGGTCGGCAGGTGCCAGCGTGTCGAAATAGCCGTATTGCTGGGCAAAGGTCTCGAGCCCGTAGACGCGCTTGCCGCCGTCGACGAAGGCGCGGTCGACACTCTGCGTCGGGCCTTCCGGCCGGGTCCGGTTGGCGAGCACCAGCGCCGCGCCCCAGGTCTCGATCTGCGAGAAGGCATCATCCTCCATTTCCGCACGCTCGAGGAAGTCGACTAGGTCGGCCCGGTCCTCCGGGGCGACCCGCGCCGAGAGCGGGGGTAGGTCGACGGTGTTCTGCAGCCGGTCGAATACGCCGGCCGCGCGGTTGGCGTTGCCGATGTCGGCGATCTCCAGCACCAGCACGCCGGCCTGATCGTAGGCCCCGCTCACCGCCGGGGTCCGCCAGCGGACGTCCTGCGGCAGCGAATGAATAGTGCCGAACAGCCAGCCCTGTTCGCCGTTGGGGCCTTCCACTTCCCACAGCGCGGGCTTTGCCGCGGGCCATTCGCGCGGCGGCTCGCCGCAGGCCGTAAGCGCCAGGGCGCCCAGGATCGCGAGCGCGAAGCGCCAGATCAACGCATCACCCGGCGAACCTTGATCCCGCGCCGCTGCAGCAGGTCCTGCACGCTGCCCTTGCCGGCCAGGTGCCCCGCACCGACCGCAACGAAGCTGGTGCCCGGCGTGCCCAGCCGCTGGCCGATCCAGTCCGCCCAGTTGCGGTTCCGGTCGGTCATCAGCCGCCGATAGAGCACCGGGTCCTCCAACTCGTCGTTCATCAGCACGGCCAGCGACTGCGCGTCGCCCGCCAGCCACTTGTCGACCATGGCCTGCAGCGTCTGCCCGGCGGTGCCGATGCCCTCGACCGTTTCGTCGAGAAAGGTCAGCTGCGCGTCCATCGGCAGGCCGTCGAAAATGTCGATCTGCTGGTCCAGGGTTTCGAGCGCGAGCTGGTTCTTGCTGCCGGAGCGGGCGGCAAGGGCGTTCTCCGCCCCGGTCTGGGGATTGAACCCCTGCTTCATCACGGGGAGCAGGGCCAGCGTCATCGAGGCGTACCACGGCTCGTACCGGTCGAGCGCCTCGACCGGGAGGCCGAGCGAGACCATCGCCTCTTCGTACTGGACGCGGTTGTCCGGTGTCATCATGTTGCGCAGGTTCTGCCCGGCCGGCAGCGCGGCGCGGGCGATTATCGCGCGCGAATCCGCCTCGCCCTGGCCGAGCGGGATCTCGGTCACCAGTTCGTCCGACGCGTTGTAGGCATCGGCGATCGGCCCGGCGAACCACCCGGCATTCTCGGTCAGCGCATGGACGGTGCCGAACAGGTAGATCTTGGTGTCGCCGTCCGACACTTCCCACATCGCCGGGGCGACGAAGCGCGGATCGGGCGCGTACAGGTTTCCTGCCGTGGCACAGCCAGGCAGCGCGAAAGCGAGCAGGGTGGCGAAAAGCTTGCGAAACATGGAGAAAGGGGGACCCTGAGACCTAAGATGGCTATCTAGGGCCTCTCGGGCGGTTCGTGTAGGGGTTTCCTGCTGCGCCATTGACGGTTTTTCGCCTGTCGGCCAAAGCGCCGGCCCATGACCGCCGCCCTTTCGCCTCCAGGTCCGCTCAGTTTCCAGGACATGATCCTCACGCTCCACGATTACTGGAGCGCGCAGGGATGCCTGATCCTGCAGCCCTACGACATGCGGATGGGGGCAGGCACGTTCCACCCGGCGACCACGCTGCGCGCGCTCGGGCCAGAGCCGTGGAGCGCAGCCTATGTCCAGCCGAGCCGCCGCCCGACCGACGGCCGCTACGGCGAGAACCCCAACCGGCTGCAGCACTATTACCAGTACCAAGTCATCCTGAAGCCCAACCCGGCCGACCTGCAGGAACTATACCTCGAGAGCCTGCGGCGCATCGGCATCGACCCGCTCAAGCACGACATCCGCTTTGTGGAGGACGACTGGGAAAGCCCCACGCTGGGCGCCTGGGGGCTGGGCTGGGAAGTCTGGTGCGACGGGATGGAGGTGACCCAGTTCACCTATTTCCAGCAGGTCGGCGGGTTCGACTGCAAGCCGGTCGCCGGCGAGCTGACTTATGGGTTGGAGCGCCTGGCGATGTACCTGCAGGGCATCGACAACGTTTACGACCTGAAATTCAACGCGGCCGGCGTGACCTACGGGCAGGTCTTCCTCGAGAACGAGAAGCAGATGTCGAAGTACAACTTCGAGATCGCCGACACCGACCAGCTGTTCAAGGGCTTCCAGCACGCCGAGGCGGAGGCGCAGGCCTGCATCACCGCTGGCGTACCGCTGGCCGCCTACGACCAGGCGATCGAGGCGAGCCACCTGTTCAACCTGCTGCAGGCGCGCGGCGTGATCAGCGTGCAGGAACGCGCCAGCTACATCGGCCGCGTGCGCGACCTGGCCAAGGGCAGCTGCGAGGCCTGGATCGCGCATAACGAGGCCAAATGGGCCGCGGCCTATCCGGGGTGGAGCGCGTAATGGCCGACTTCCTCCTCGAACTGCGCTGCGAGGAAATCCCGGCGCGGATGCAGGCTAGCGCGCGCGCCGACCTCGAAAAGCTGTTCCGCAAGGAAATGGACGCGGCGGGCGTTGCAGTGGGCGGCGTGACCGTCTGGTCGACCCCGCGCCGCCTGGCGTTGATCGCGCGCGGCCTGCCGGAAGCGACCGAGGCTGTGCGCGAGGAAACCAAGGGCCCGCGAGTGGGCGCGCCGCCGCAGGCGCTCGAAGGGTTCCTGCGCAAGACGGGTCTCGCCCAAACCGACCTGACCGAGCGGGACGGCGTGCTCTATGCCGTGGTCGAGAAGCCGGGCAGGGCGGTGGCCGAAGTGCTGGCCGAAGCGATCCCGGCGATCGTCCGCGCCTTCCCCTGGCCCAAATCGATGCGCTGGGGCGCGGCCTCGCTTAGCACTGAGAGCCCGCGCTGGGTGCGCCCGCTGTCGGGCATCGTCGCGATCCTGGGCGAGGACCTGATCGAGTGCGAGGCCGGCGGCATCGCCAGCGGCTACGCCACGATGGGCCACCGTTTCCACCACTCCGGCCCCATCACCATCGGCGGCGCCGACGACTACGCCGAGAAGCTGCGCGCCTGCCACGTCATCGTCGACCATGCCGAGCGGCAGGACCTGATCCGCGCCGGCGCCGCCAGGGCGGCCGCCGATGCCGGGCTGACGCTGGTCGAGGACGAGGGTCTGGTGGTCGAGAACGCCGGCCTGACCGAATGGCCGGTGCCGCTGCTCGGCCGGTTCGACGAGGCGTTCCTCGCCGTGCCGCCTGAAGTCATCCAGCTCACCGCGCGGGTGAACCAGAAGTATTTCGTGTGCGAGGACGCTGCCGGCAAACTGGCCAACGCCTTCGTCTGCACCGCCAACGTCGAGGCCGACGATGGCGGCGCTGCAATCGTCGACGGCAACCGCAAGGTCCTCGCTGCCCGGCTTTCCGATGCGCGCTTCTTCTGGGAGCAGGATCTCAAGACGCCGCTGGCCGACCACGCGAAGAAGCTGGAGCGGATCACCTTCCACGAGAAGCTGGGCACCGTGGCCGACAAGGTCGAGCGCGTGGCCAAGCTGGCCCGCTGGCTGGTGGAAGAGGGCATCGTCAAGGGCGCGGACCCCGACCAGGCCGAGCAAGCGGCCCGCCTCGCCAAGGCCGACCTCGTCACGGAAATGGTCGGCGAGTTCCCCGAGCTTCAGGGTTTGATGGGCGGCTACTACGCCCGCGCCGAGGGCCTGCCCGACACCGTGGCCGACGCCATCCGCGACCACTACAAGCCGGTCGGGCAGGGCGACGAGGTACCGACCGCGCCGGTCACGGTGGCGGTGAGCCTGGCGGACAAGCTGGATACTCTGGTTTCGTTTTTCGCGATCGACATGATGCCGACAGGGTCAAAAGACCCCTTTGCGCTCAGGCGAGCTGCAATCGCGGTTATTCGACAAATAACGGAATGCGCCATCCGATTGTCGCTAAAGAAAACTTTAGGCCAAGCGGCCATTCCAATCATGGCTATCCGCTTTGCCCTTAAGCCGCTCGAACAACTTGCGACACGGTTTGAAGACCATTCGATGTCCACGCACGACGCGACAGCCGAGTTAGCAAAGAATGTCTCGGCTTGGACGGCGGAAACGATCCGACGCGATGTTATTGGACAGGCGACCTGGTCGGTCGATCGAATCCTCGATTTCTTCGCCGACCGCCTCAAGGTCCAGCAGCGCGAAGCCGGGGTCCGCCACGACCTGATCGATGCGGTCTTCGCGCTCGGGAACGAAGACGATCTCGTGCGCCTTCTTGCTCGTGTGAACGCACTTCAGGCCTTTATCAAAACCGAGGACGGCGCCAACCTGCTCGCCGGGTACAAGCGCGCGGCCAATATCCTCAAGAAGGAAGACTGGCACCTGACCGAGGGCCAGATCGCCCGCACCGGCGAGGAGGACCCACTCGCCATGGTCGACGATCCCGACATGAAGGCGGTGATCGCGGCCAAGATGGCGGAGAGGAAAACACTTTCCTACACGCCCGAACCTGCGGAAAAGGCGCTGATCGACGCGCTCGACGCCGCCGAGCCGCAGGCCGAGTCCGCCGTGGAATCCGAGGATTTCGCCGCCGCCATGGCCGCGCTCGCGAGCCTGCGCGCGCCGATCGACCGGTTCTTCGAGGAAGTCACCGTTAACGCCGATGAAGAAGATAAACGCGCCTCGCGCCTCGACCTGCTTGCACGCTTCCGTGCTGCAGTGCACAAAGTGGCCGATTTCTCGCGCATCGAGGGGTGAATTTCTTCTCCCCTGGACCGTGTAACATCCGGTCCAAGTCGTCAGCTTTTACAGGGGTAACATGATCAAGACGGTCTATCCATTCGGCGGTTCGGCGGACCATTCCGATCCCCGGCAGAAGGACAAGACCGTCACCGGCGGCAAGGGTGCCAACCTTGCGGAGATGGCCGAGATCGGCCTGCCGGTTCCCCCCGGATTCACGATCACAACCGAGGAATGCACTGCCTACAACGCAGGCGGCAGGTCACTTAGCGGTGCGCTCAAGGACGAGATCCGCCAGGGCATCCGCCACATCGAGCAGGCGACCGGCTGCCGTTTCGGCGTGCCCGGCTCCGGGGTGCCGCTGCTCGTCTCAGTGCGCTCGGGCGCGCGGGTCTCGATGCCGGGCATGATGGACACGGTGCTGAACCTGGGAATGAACGAGCAGGCGGTTGAAAGCCTGGCCGACACCAGCGGCGACGCGCGCTTCGCGTGGGACAGCTATCGCCGCTTCATCCAGATGTACGCCGACGTCGTGATGGGCGCCGACCACGGCCTGTTCGAGGAAGCGCTGGAAATCGCCAAGGAGGACAACGGCGTCTACCTCGACACCGAATTGCCGGTTGAGGCGCTCGAGGGCCTTACGGTGCGCTACAAGGACATCGTACGCGAGGAGACCGGCCGCGAGTTTCCCGACGATCCCTGGGGCCAATTGTTCGGAGCCATCGGCGCGGTGTTCGACAGTTGGGAGAGCGACCGGGCCAAGGTCTACCGCCGCCTGAACGACATTCCGGGCGACTGGGGCACGGCGGTCAACGTGCAGGCGATGGTCTTCGGCAACATGGGCGAGACGAGCGCCACCGGCGTCGCCTTCACCCGCGACCCGGCCACCGGCGAGCGTGCCTATTACGGCGAGTGGCTGGTCAACGCGCAGGGCGAGGACGTCGTCGCCGGCATCCGCACCCCGCAGTACCTGACGAAGGCCGCGCGCGAGCGGGCCGGGGCCAAGCCGCTAAGCATGGAAGAGGCCATGCCCGAAGCCTATGCCGAACTGGCCCGCGTGTTCGACCTGCTGGAAACGCATTACCGCGACATGCAGGACATCGAATTCACCGTGCAGCAGGGCAAGCTGTGGATGCTGCAGACGCGCAGCGGCAAGCGCACCGCCAAGGCCGCGCTCAAGCTGGCGGTCGACATGGTGGCCGAGGGGCTGATCGACGAGAAGACCGCCGTGCTGCGGGTCGATCCGATGGCGCTCGACCAGTTGCTCCACCCCACGCTCGATCCCGATGCCCCGCGCGACGTGCTGGCCAAGGGCCTGCCCGCCAGCCCCGGCGCGGCGTCCGGCAAGATCGTCCTCGATGCCGACACCGCGGAAAGCTGGTCGGGCCGGGGCGACCGGGTCGTGCTCGTGCGGGTAGAAACCTCGCCCGAGGACATTCACGGGATGCACGCGGCGCAGGGTATCCTGACGGCCCGCGGCGGCATGACCAGCCATGCGGCGGTCGTAGCGCGCGGAATGGGCCGCCCGTGCGTGTCGGGCGCCTCGGGGGTCACGATCGACCTCACCGCGCGGACGCTGCGCATCGGCGAGCGCGACCTGGCCGAAGGCGATACCATCACCATCGACGGGGCCACCGGCGAAATCATGGCCGGGCAGGTGGCGACTATCGAGCCCGAACTGGCTGGCGATTTCGGCACGTTGATGGAATGGGCCGACCGGCACCGCCGGATGAAGGTGCGGACCAACGCCGAAACGCCCGAGGACTGCCGCATGGCTCGCCAGTTCGGCGCCGAGGGCATCGGCCTTGCGCGCACCGAGCACATGTTCTTCGACGCGAACCGCATCGGCGCGGTGCGGCAGATGATTTTGGCCGACGACGAGGCCGGGCGCCGCCGCGCGCTCGAGCGGCTGCTGCCCGAACAGCGTGCCGATTTCGTCGCGATTTTCACCACGATGGCCGGACTGCCCTGCACGATCCGCCTGCTCGACCCACCGCTGCACGAGTTCATGCCGCACAGCGATGCGGAGTACGAAACCGTTGCGCAGGCTTCCGGGGTAGGCATCGACCATCTCAAGCGCCGGGCCGCCGAACTGCACGAGTTCAATCCCATGCTGGGCCATCGTGGGTGCCGGCTGGGCGTGACGTATCCCGAGATCTACGAAATGCAGGCGCGGGCGATCTTCGAAGCGGCCTGCGAGGTGACGGCCCAGGGGAGCAGCGGCGGCGCCGACCCGGTCGTGCCCGAGGTGATGATCCCGCTGGTCGGCACGCGCAAGGAACTGGCGCTACTGAAGGCTGTGGTCGAGGAAACCGCCAGCAAGGTCTTCGCGGAGAAGGGCATCACGCTCGACTATCTGGTCGGCACGATGATCGAGCTGCCGCGCGCCGCGCTGATGGCGGGCGAAATCGCGGGAGAGGCAAGCTTCTTCAGCTTCGGCACCAACGACCTGACGCAGACCACGCTGGGTGTCAGCCGCGACGATTCGGCGCGCTTTCTGGCGGTCTACGTCGACAAGGGCATCTACGCGCGCGACCCCTTCGTCAGCCTCGATATCGAGGGCGTGGGGCAACTGGTCGAGATGGCGGCCGAGCGGGGCCGGGCGGCGCGGCCCGACCTCAAGCTGGGCATCTGCGGTGAGCATGGCGGCGATCCTGCCAGCATCATGTTCTGCGAGCAGGTCGGGCTCGATTACGTCAGCGCCAGCCCCTACCGCGTGCCGATCGCGCGGTTGGCGGCGGCGCAGGCGGCGCTACGTTCCGGCGAGTGACCGGCGGCCCGTGAGGGTCACGATCTCGAAGGTCTCGCTGACTTTCCCGTCGGCATCGGCCTGCGCGAGAAACGCCGCCCGCGCCCGGTCGGCCGCCTCGGGCGAGAGGTAGGGGGCGCGCGAGGCGAGGACATTGCCCAGGCGCTGCTCGCGCAGGTCCTGCACCAGCCGGTCCATCCCGGAATAGCGCACGGTCAGCGTGAAGGTATCGACCACCGGGTGCGACCAGCCAGCCCGCGACAGCAGTTCGGGGCACGATCGCGGGTCGATCATCGGGTGGATGCGCGCGGCGGGCCGGTCGGGCTCGGCCCCGAACATCGCCCGTCGAAGCCGGGGCAGGCTGGCGCCACCGACGAACGAGGCGATCACCAGGCCGCCGGGTTCCAGCAGCGTGCGCATCTCGATCAGTGCGCCCGGCAGGTCGTTCACCGCATCGAGCGCGGCAACGCTGATCACCGCGTCGAACCGCTCGGGGAATTCGGCACCCGGACCGGATGCCGAGCCATCGCCGAACTCGCGGACGTAATGCCAGCCAGCCCCCTCCGGACCGCAGGCGAATCCGGCCCTGTCGGTTAGGATCGTTCGCGGAGACACCTGCAGGAAGGCGAGCCGCTCCTCGATATCCTCGCGCATCGCCTCGATCAGGAAATCCGCCGCGCCGTCTTCCCGCGCGAGGCGGGACGAGCGCATCGCGCGAGCCAGCTTGCGGCGGGGCGCGAAAATGATCGGCGGGGCGGTCACGGCGGGTTGCCTACCAAGGGAGCGCGGGGCAGCATACCCACGGTGTCGCTCAAGCAGGTTCTCTCCCCCGTCATCGACCTCGTCTACCCGCCGCGGTGTCCGCTGTGCAGCGCCGGACTTGCGGCGCAGGACGGACTCTGCGCCGCTTGTTGGGGCGACTTGGCCATCCCCGGGGAGCCCTGCTGCGCCAGTTGCCAGCGGCCCTTTGCGCAGGCCATGCCGGACGGGACGATCTGCGCGCCATGCATGGCCGATCCGCCCAGGCACGACGGGATCGCCGCGGCGACGCTCTACAACGAACCATCGCGCAAGCTGGTGCTGGCCTTCAAGCACGGGCGGCGGATCGCGCTGGCCCGGCTGCTTGCGCGGCAGATGGTCGCGCGGTTGCCGGTGCTCGAGGGCGAATGGATCGCGGTGCCGGTGCCGCTCCATCGCCGGCGGCTGTGGCAGCGCGGGTTCAACCAGTCCGCCTTGCTCGCCGCCGAGGTGGGCAAACTGACCGGCGCGCGGCTGGTGGTGGATGCCCTCGTCCGCACGAAGCCGACCCCGCCGCTCGGGGGACTCGGACGCAACGCCCGATCGCGCGCGCTCTCAGGGGCCATCGTTGCCAATGCGAGTCGTGCGGGCCGATTAAAAGGAGCGCAGGTCCTGCTGGTCGACGATGTGATGACGAGCGGCGCGACCAGTGCCGCTTGCGTGTCGGCCCTGAAGCGGGCGGGGGCGGCCAAGGTGGTGATCGCCTGCTTCGCCCGCGTGCTCGACGAAGCACTGGACGCCGCATAAGCAAAACGCCCGGGCAATGCCCGGGCGTTCGCGTGACGAAAATCGCTGGACTGCCGCATCGCCCCCAGTGGATGCAACGGTCCAAACCCTCATTTTGTCCAGTCCGCGTTGACGGTCCCGGGACCCCCCATACCTTGGCGCGATGCGCGTCCGGCTTGGACGGCGGCTCGTCAGAACCGCAAGACGGTTCATTCCACCGAAAGAATTCGAGCGAAAGCCACTTGGCCTGAACGCATAGATTTTACATGGCGCATGTGGTTATCGTGCAACAAGCTGCCAGCAATGGTTGCAGGTCGCGCAACAGTCGGAAAGGATGTGTCATTTCTGAGCGGGAAACCGGCAGGGCCTTCATGCCCAAGTTCGATTCTGCGGGGCTTTTGTCGGCCGTGGTGCAGCACGCCGAAACGGGCGAAGTGCTGATGGTGGCGTTCATGGATTCCGCCGCATTAGCGAAGACGCGCGAGACGGGGCTGGCGCATTTCCATTCGCGCAGTCGCGGCAAACTGTGGATGAAGGGCGAGACGTCGGGCAACGTGCTGCGGGTCCAGCGGATATTGGTCGATTGCGACCAGGATGCGCTGGTGCTCCAGGTGCAGCCCGCCGGCCCGGCCTGCCACACCGGGGCGCCGACCTGTTTCTATCGTGCGCTTGAGGGCGAATATCTCGTGCCCGCCGGAGATACCGAATGACGCCATGGACCCCTCCGCTGCGCGACACGATGTTCGTGCTCGAGAAGTTGCTCGGCGTGGGCGGCCGCGACGACACGCCGCAACTCGCCGCAGTTGACGGCGATCTGCTTGAAGCGGTTGTCGGCGAGGCCGGCCGCTTTTGCGCCGAAGTCGTCGCCCCACTCAATCTGGTGTCCGACCGCGAGGGATGCACGCGTCACGACGACGGGTCGGTATCGACACCGAGCGGGTTTCGCGAAGCCTACCGCAAGGTCGTGGAAGCCGGCTGGATCACTCTGGTCCAGCCCGAGGAATTCGGCGGGCAGGGGATGCCCCATGTGCTGTCCGCGGTGATCGAGGAGTACATGAATTCGGCTTGCGCCGGCTTCATGATGTACCCCGGCATCATGCCCGGGGCGGTGACGACAGTTAATTCCACCGCCACCCCTGAATTGAAGCAGGAGTACCTTCCCAGGATGGTCTCGGGTGAGTGGCTTGCCACCATGGCGCTGACCGAGGCGCACGCCGGCACCGACCTTGGCCTGATGCGCACTCGCGCGGAACCGCGCGGCAACGGCACATACGCGATCTCCGGGCAGAAGATATTCATCTCGGGCGGCGAGCACGACCTGACCGATAACATCGTTCACCTGGTGCTGGCCCGCGTTCCCGGTGCGCCCGATGGTTCGCGCGGCATATCGCTGTTTCTGGTGCCCAAGCTGCTGCCAGACGGGGAGCGCAACAGCCTGTCGTGCGGCTCGATCGAGCACAAGATGGGGCTGAACGGCTCCGCTACCTGCGTGATGAACTTCGACGAAGCGACCGGCTTCATGCTGGGGCAGGAGAACATGGGCCTGGCCGGCATGTTCCTGATGATGAACGCGGCGCGGCTGGGCGTGGGCGCGCAGGGGCTCGCCCACGCGGAGAACGCCTACCAGAAGGGTGTCGCCTACGCGATCGATCGCAAGCAGGGCCGCGGGACCCGCAAATCCGAACACGCGGCCGATCCGTTGCTCGTCCACGCCGATGTGCGGCGCATGTTGATGGACGCCAAGGCCTTCACCGAGGGGTTTCGCGCGCTGGTCCTGTGGACCGCGTTGCAGATCGACCTCGCGCACGGGTTGGCCGATGCGGCCGAGCGCAAGGCGGCCGACGATCTGGTTTCCTTCCTCACGCCGGTGATCAAGGCCTTCGGCACCGACCGGGGGTTCGAGACCGCGGTTGCCATGCAGCAGGTCTACGGCGGGCACGGTTACGTCAAGGAGTGGGGCATGGAACAGATCGTGCGCGATGCACGCATCTGCATGATCTACGAAGGTGCCAACGGGGTGCAGGCACTCGACCTGGCAGGGCGCAAGCTCGCGCGCGACGGAGGCGAGGTGTGCGAGCGGTTCCTGGCACTGATCGAGAGCGCCTGCGCCGACTGTGCTGAGGAACTGCGCTGGATTTCCGGCCCCTTGCGCGAAGGTGTGCACGAAACACGCGAAGCAGCGACCTGGCTGGTATCAGAGGGGCAGGACGATCCCGATGCGCTGGGTGCAGGGTCCTATGCGTTCATGCAGATGATTGGCACGGCTGCCATCGGCTGGATGTGGCTTCGCATGGCCGCGCTCGCAGCCAGCGAGCCCGACAATGCGTTTCTCGCGGCAAAACTGGTGACGGCACGGCATTATGCCGAGCGGACGCTGCCCGATTGCGGGGCCTTGCGGCGCAAGGTCGAGGCTGGAGCCGCAACCCTGATGGCGCTCGATGCCGAGCAGTTCGAGCGGGCCTAGCCGGCCTGTTCAAGGACCTCGTCGAACAGCGCGTGCATCGCGGCCCAGCTTTGCCGGTCGGCGCTCGCGTCGTAACCGGTCGCGGGGTTCGTCGCCGGGCCGGGGTTGGTGAAGCCGTGCTTGACGCCGCTGTAGGAATGGAAATGCCAGTCCGCCCCGGCCGCGTCCATTTCCTCCCAGAAGGCCACCACCTGGCTGCGCGGAACCATCGGATCCGCATCACCATGACAGACCAGTATCCGCGCGGAAATCCTGCCCGGTTCGGTCCCCAATTCGGTGTCGAGCAATCCGTGAAAGCTGACGACGGCCTCAAGCGGAGCGCCTTCGCGCGCCAGTTCCAGCACCGCGCGTCCGCCGAGGCAGAAGCCGATCGCCAGCATGGGAACGCCTGCCGCTCCTTCCAGCGCAGCCAGCGCGCGTAGCGCCTGCCGGATGCGGCGGCGGAAGTCCTCCGGCTCGGGCCTGATGGCGGCAGCAAACTCGCGCGCCTCGTCGAAGGAGGCGGGGTTCTTGCCGTAGAAATCGGCAACCATCGCGAGGTAACCGGCATCGGCAAGCTTGCGCGCCTTGGCGAGCACCACGCCGACCTGGTTCATGATCGTAGGATAGACCGCGACGGTGGCACGCGGCGGGCCCGATGGGCGAAAGACCAGGGCGGTCAGCGTCGTGTCGCCATCGGTATATGCGACCTGTTCGCTCATTCGGACGACCCCTTGGGGACGAAGACCTGGATGCCGTCCTCGCCGATGATCTCGCGGTTATCCTCGCAGACGTATTCCTGCATCTTGTAGTCGGGCAGCCGCTTGTAGGTCCACGACCAGGTCCATGGCTTGGCGAGATGCTCGTCCTCCACGGTGACCTCGTTTCGCAGATAGTCGGGCGCCAGCAGACTGATGCGCTCGGTGATTTTCATCGACTCGGCGTGGGGCGTCCAGCGGAAGGTCACGTAGTCTTTCACGCCGGTCGTCTCGATGACCAGGGTATCGCCCTCCCAATGCCCGACCGACCGACCGAAGAAAGTTGGATCGATCTCGTCCCATGCGGGCAGTTTTTCGCCCATGTAGATGCGACGCTGCTGGTTGAAGGCTTCCTGAGTGATGTTGATCTTCTCGGGTCGCTGGACGATTTCCATCGGAAACATGCCCATCATCATCGCGGGCATGCCGTCAGGGATGCATTTGACGTAGTTGTCTCCCGCCGGCTGCCCCTCTTCGATGCGCTGGGCCAGGATTTTCTGCTTCTCGCGCCAACCAGCCATGAATTCCGGCTTGAGCGGAGGATCGGGAATCGGGGTGGGCGCATAACGCGGATCGACCGGATCGCCCTGCGCGACCGGGTACCGCTCCCACTGTCCCGACAGGTCCGGTTCCGCCAGCACCGGCGCTCCTGCCAGGAGGGCGATGACCGCCAGAAAGGCCCGCATCAATCGGAGGTCCGTGCATAGCGGCTGGCATTGGGGACGCCCGGCAGCATGTGCTTGCCGCTCGGCAGCACGACTTCCAGCACCAGGCCGCCCGCGGTACCGTTGCGCAGCGGCGAGACGTAGACGGTCACCTGGTCGCCGGCCTTGATCGTGCGCGAGGACCAGCCGCCCCGGCTCATCATGTTGATGCTCGTCATCTCCAGCGTGTAATGCTTGGTCGAGCCGTTGGGCTGGGTGGCATCGACCTCGAGAAAGGCATGCGGATTGGTCCACTGGAACTTGGTGACCGCGCCGCGCAGCGTTATCGAGCGCGTGTTGTCGAACATCGCGAACGAATGATGCGCCGCTAACGGAACGATTGGCAGCGCTGCCGCCGCCAGAGCCCAACAGGCCAACCTGCGCATCATTCAACCCTCCCGCCGCTTATGCTTTCGCGAAGGGTATCACGCGCGCCTGCCGCGGCAAGTCCTCTCGCGGTCTAGGGACGCCATTTCACCGGCGGTTCCTCGACGGCGAGGCGACGCGCGGTGGTCACGGTCTGAAGCACGAAAAGCAGGATCAGGAGAATCCCCACGGCTCCGACGAACAGGTCGAACCAGGTCAGTCCGAACACCACCGGCCGATTGCCGGCGGCGATCATCAGCAGGGTCATGGCGATAAGCACCAGGCGCAGCTCGGTTGGTCCGGCATTGAGATAGGACAGCTTCAGCTCTCCCAGCACGCGGACCGAGAGGAACGCGTGGATCGACATCAGCAGGTATCCGACCAGCGCGACGAGCGCGACTTCGAGCATGACGTAGTGGCTGAGCCCGATCCCGACCACGACCAGCGTCGTCGCCAGGCCGTCGCAGCTGTGGTCGAGAAAGTAGCCATAGCGCGGGCGTTCTGTCTTGCGGAAGCGGGCGAGGCTGCCGTCCATCGAATCGCCGAACCACTGGATCACGTACCCGGCGATCGAGAGCCAAAGCCACGCGTCGGCCGCGTTGCTGGCGATGTAGCCGGCGAAGACCGCGAGCGCGCCGACCATGCCGATCGCCGTTAGCAGGTCGGGGACGACCCAGGCCGGCATCCGTGCGCAGAGCCAGTTCAGCAGCCGCCGCTCGCTGCGGGCGAGAACGTTTTCCTGAATCCGGTCGATAGGTTTGAGTTGCGGTGCGTCACGCGATGCCATGGGCGCGCTTATCCGCGCATGTCACCGAATTGTAAACTTGCGCGGAGCCCGGCGGTTCTATTCGGTCGGCAGAAAATCCGGCACGGACAGGTAACGCTCGCCCGTATCGTAGTTGAAGCCGAGGATGCAGGTCCCGCTGTCGAGTTCGGCCGCCTTGGCCTTGATCGCCGAAAGCGTTGCGCCGCTCGAGATGCCGACGAGCAGGCCTTCCTCGCGGGCGCAACGGCGGGCCATCTCCTTGGCATCCTCGGGATCGACCTGGATCGCCCCGTCGATGACCTGGGTGTGGAGGTTGCCGGGGATGAACCCCGCGCCGATGCCCTGGATCGGGTGGGGGCCGGGCTGGCCGCCGCTGATGACCGGGCTCAGCGTAGGCTCCACCGCATAGGCCTTGAGGTCGCTCCACGTCCGCTTGAGCACTTCGGCACATGCCGTGAGATGGCCGCCGGTGCCGACCCCGGTGATCAGCACCTGCGGAGGAGCATCGGCAAAGTCGGCGAGGATTTCCTGCGCGGTGGTACGCGCATGAACGGCGATGTTCGCCGGATTTTCGAACTGCTGGGGCATCCAGGCCCCCGGTGTGCTGGCGACGAGTTCGGCTGCTCGTTCGAGCGCGCCTTTCATACCCTTTTCCTTCGGGGTCAGGTCGAAGGAGGCGCCATAGGCGAGCATCAGGCGGCGCCGCTCGATGCTCATCGATTCGGGCATGACGAGGACGAGCTTGTAGCCCTTCACCGCAGCGACCATCGCCAAACCGATACCGGTGTTGCCGCTGGTCGGCTCGATGATCGTGCCGCCGGGCTTGAGGCTCCCGTCCTGTTCGGCCGCTTCCACCATGGCCAGGCCGATGCGATCCTTGATCGAACCGCCGGGATTGGCCCGCTCGCTTTTCACCCAGACCTCGTGATCGGGGAACAGGCGGACGAGGCGGATATGCGGGGTGTTGCCGATGGTGGCGAGGACGTTGTCGGCCTTCATGGTGCTGGTTCCTTCCGGGGATCATCGTCGAGGTATTTGGGGGCGAACGTCCGTGCGTGCCGCAGCTCGGGAAAGATCACCGCCCAGATCGCGGTAACCACTATCGCACCCACGCCGCCGAAGACAACAGCCCCCGTTGCGCCGAGCAGTGCCGCGGCCAGGCCGGACTGCAGTTCGCCCAGTTCGTTGGAAGCGGAAATGGCCAGCCCGGAAATCGCCGACACACGGCCCCGCTTGTCGTCGGGCGTGTTGAGCTGGACGAGCGAACTGCGCACGAAGACCGAGATCATGTCGGCGGCACCCAGCGCCGCGAGGAAGAACAGCGAGAGAAAGAAGTTGCGCGACAGGGCGAATGCCAGCGTCGCTCCGCCGTAGGCAACGACCGCCCAGAGCATCTTGACGCCGACGTTGTAGCCGAACGGGCGAAACGCGAGGAAGCCGGCGACCAGCGCCGCGCCCAGCGCAGGGGCCGCGCGCATGATGCCGAGCCCCTCGGGCCCAACCTGCAGTATGTCGCGCGCGAAGACCGGCAGCAGCGCCGTCGCCCCGCCCAGGAGGACCGCGAACAGATCGAGCGTGACGCAGCCCAGCAGGAACCGCTCGCGGCGCACGAAGCGGAACCCCTCGACCATCTGATGCAGCGGCCGGACGGGCGGCCCTTCGTGACGCGCACGGACAGGCCGGATCGACGAGATCAACAACCCTGAACCGACCAGCATCGCGGCCGAGAGGAAATAGGGTGCATGCTCGCTCCACCCGAACAGGAGCCCGCCGATGGCCGGCCCGGCCACGCTGCCGCTCTGCCAGGCGATCGAGCCCAGCGCGATGGCGCGCGGAAGCAGGGGCGGGGGGACGATGTTGGGCGCGATGGCCGACAGGGCAGGGCCGTTGAACACCCGCGCCGCGCCGTGCAGCGCGGCAACCGCGAACAGCAGCGGCAGCGTGAGCCAGTCCTGCCATGTCGAGACGGCCAATATCAGCGCGATCGCCCCGTCAATGGTGTTGGCGAAAAGGACCACATGGCGCCGGTCGAAGCGGTCGGCCGCCACGCCCGCCACGGGGGTCAGCAGCATGAGCGGCACGAACTGCGCGGCGCCGAGCAAGCCGAGCATGAAGGCCGCGTCGCGCCGCCCCATGCCGTAATCGGCGCGCGCGACGTCGTAGACCTGGTATCCGAGTAGCACGACCACGGCGATCGTGGCGAAAACCGAAAGGAATCGCGCCAGCCAGAAGCGCCGGTAGTCGGCGATCTGCAACGGGCTGGTCGGTTCGCTCACGCCAGCGCAGATGACAGGCGCGCGAGGGCCTGCCAAGCGGTGCGAACTATACGGGGTGCGAGAAGGGCTTTAGCCCGCGGTCGATCAGCTTCTGCGGCGCAGGCGCGGATTGGGCTGAATCGCGGAGATCATGCCCATGAAATCGTCGAGCCGGATGATCCGCTCGAACTGGAAACCCGCGCGGTCATCGGCCGTCCAGATGCAGTACGCCTCGATCCGCCCGATTTCGGGGAGGCGAACGATCACGCGGTCGCCCCGCGCAAGGTCGGTCGCCTGATCGACCATGAAGCCATGGGCAGACAGATTGCTGACATGCAGTTGCACATCGCCGCGAGTGCGATGTTCCCCGATGACCGGGAAATCGACCGGATGCCGTGTAGCGCGGCGCTGGTCGGTAACGGATAGCTGCGCTCCGCTCATGTTCCCACGACCCCTCCGTTCAGTTGCATGGAACGAGGGTTCTGGCAGCAAAAGCTGGACAAACGGTAAAGGACCGGGCCTCAGGCCCCGCGCAGTATCCCGTGACGCTTCCGGCCGAGCGACAACTTACGCTCCTCGCCCGGGGATAGCGAGATGAGCAGGCCCGGGTCGGACTGGGGCACATCGTCGATCCGCACGGCCCCTTCGGCGATCTTGCGCTTGGCCTCGCCTCCCGAGGCGGCGAAGCCGATGGCCGTGCACGCGGCGCCCAGGCGAATGCCCTCCGCGCCTACCTCGAGCACGGGCAAGTCTTCCCCCATGCCGCCGGCGAAGGTCGCCGCCGCAGTCGCCGCCGCGGCACGGGCCGCTTCGGGGCCGCGGACCATGGACGTGACTTCGTTGGCCAGCAGGATCTTGCCTTCGTTGATCTCGCTGCCTTCGAGCGCTTCGAACCGGGCGATCTCGTCCAGCGGAACGTCGGTGAACAGGCGCAGGAATTTGCCGACGTCACGGTCGTCGGTGTTGCGCCAATACTGCCAGAAATCGAAGTTGGGCAGGGCATCCTCGTTCAGCCAGACGGCGCCGGAGGCCGTCTTGCCCATCTTCGCCCCATCGGCCCGGGCGAGCAGCGGAGTTGTCAGGCCGTAGACCTCCACACCATCCATCCGCCGGGTCAGCTCGACGCCGTTGACGATGTTGCCCCATTGGTCGCTGCCGCCCATCTGGAGGCGGCAGCCGTAGCGTTGCGATAACTCCCTGAAGTCGTAGGCCTGCAGGATCATGTAGTTGAATTCGAGGAAGCTGAGCGACTGCTCACGGTCGAGCCGCAGCTTGACCGAATCGAAGCTCAGCATGCGGTTGATCGAGAAATGCTGGCCGACCTCGCGCAGGAACGGCAGGTACATCAGCGGATCGAGCCATTCGGCGTTGTCGACCATGATCGCATCGCTCGGTCCGTCGCCGAATTGCAGGATGTTGCCGAAGGTCCCGCGGATCGAGGCGACGTTGGCGGCGATCCGCTCGTCGTTCATCATCGCGCGCGCTTCGTCCTTGAAGCTGGGGTCGCCGACCTTGCCGGTTCCACCCCCCACCACCACGATCGGCTTGTGCCCGGCCTGCTGAAGGCGGCGCTGGAGCATGATCTGGATCAGGTGACCGACATGCAGCGATGGCGCGGTCGGATCGTAGCCGATATAGCCGGGCACAATTTCCTTCGTCGCCAGCGCATCGAGTGCGGCGGCGTCGGTCACCTGGTGGATGTAACCCCGCTCGTGGAGCAGGTTCAGGAGGTCTGACTTGTACTGGCTCATGGCGGCGCGGCGGTTAGCACTTAAGGCGCGCGATGCAAACGCATAGCCTGATCGCCCATCCCGCGCATCCGCCGCTCGAAGTATCCGCGATCGAGGCGCGGATCACCGGGCGGGACGAGAACTGGCTGCGCGTGCGCTGGCGGATCGAGGGGGCTGGCTCCCTCGTCATCCCCGC
This sequence comes from Tsuneonella sp. HG222, assembly GCF_053819185.1. Lineage (NCBI taxonomy): Bacteria > Pseudomonadati > Pseudomonadota > Alphaproteobacteria > Sphingomonadales > Erythrobacteraceae > Tsuneonella > Tsuneonella sp. HG222. The sequence continues at coordinate 1,405,234 of NZ_JBSOQZ010000001.1, forward strand.
GTTTGCAGGGAAGGGCCGGGCGGACGGCCTGTGGCAGACGACCTGCTTCGAACTGTTTCTCCAGCCTGCGGGCGGAGCGGTCTATTGCGAATTCAACCTGTCTCCGTCCGAGCGTTGGGCGGCCTACGATTTCGAACGTCGCCGCGAAGGCATGCGCGAGCGGCCGGTGTCGCGCGAGCCGACCTGCACGATGCGCCGAGGAAGTACCTTCGCCATATTCGACGCCGCGATTCCCGCCGACGGCATCCCGCTCGCGGATTGTGCCATGGGGCTGACGGCAGTAATCGAGGAAAGCGGCGGGGTGAAATCCTATTGGGCGCTGGCGCACAGGGGCGAGGCTCCCGATTTCCATGACCCGGCTTGCTTCACGGCCGCGCTTGCGGCACCCGGCCCGGCATGAAATTCGGTATCGACCGGCTCCTTGCCGAACCCGACCTGAGGAAGCAACTCGAAGGGCGGCGCGTGGCTCTGGTGGCCCACCCGGCATCGGTCACCGCCGACCTGGTGCATTCGCTCGATGCGCTCGTCGCCGCGGGGATCAACGTGACCAGCGCTTTCGGCCCGCAGCACGGCCTCAAGGGCGACAAGCAGGACAACATGGTGGAGACGCCGGACGAGACCGATCCGGTCCACGGCATCCCCGTGTTCAGCCTTTACGGCGAGGTGCGCCGCCCGAGCGGGCAGATGATGTCGTCCGCCGACGTGTTCCTGTTCGACCTGCAGGACCTCGGCTGCCGCATCTACACCTTCGTCACCACGCTGCTCTACCTGCTGGAGGAAGCTGCAAAGCTGGGCAAGACGGTGTGGGTGCTCGATCGACCCAATCCGGCAGGCCGCCCGGTCGAGGGCACCCTGCTGATTCCGGGGCAGGAAAGCTTCGTCGGCGCCGCGCCGATGCCGATGCGGCATGGGCTGACGATGGGCGAGATGGGCCACTGGTTCATTCGCCACTTCGGACTCGATGTCGATTACCGGGTGATCGAGATGCACCACTGGCTGCCCGAGGCCGGACCGGGTTTCGGCTGGCCCGACAGCCGGGTGTGGATCAATCCGAGTCCCAATGCGGCGAACCTCAACATGGCGCGGGCTTATGCCGGCACCGTGATGATCGAAGGGGCGACGCTGAGCGAGGGCAGGGGTACCACCCGGCCGCTCGAAGTGCTGTTCGGTGCACCCGACATCGACGCGGGCAAGGTCCTGGCCGAGATGCACCGCTTCGCGCCGGAATGGCTCGACGGATGTGCGCTGCGCGAATGCTGGTTTACGCCGACGTTCCACAAGCATGCGGGCGAGCTGTGCAGCGCGCTGATGATCCATGCCGAGGGGCGGTCCTACGACCATGAGGCGTTTAAGCCGTGGCGCCTGCAGGCGCTGGCCTTCAAAGCGATCCGACGGCTCTATCCGGATTACCCGATCTGGCGGGATTTCCCCTATGAATACGAGTTCAATCGGCTGGCGATCGACGTGATCAACGGCGGGCCCGGCCTGCGCGAATGGGTGGACGACGATGCCGCGCTACCCGGCGACCTTGAGGCTCTTGCCGGACCCGACGAAGCGTCCTGGCGCGAAGAGATCGCGAACCTGCTGCTGTATTGAAGCCTAGCGCGCGGGCCGCAATCGCGGTTCGCCGACCTCGACTTGCGGCAGCGGGCGGACGTCGCTGGTGTCCCACGCCATGATCATGGCCGAACAACCATCGATTCGGTGGTCCACCGCTTTGATGAACAGCGGCTCGTCGTCCGAGGCGCTTTCGCGGCGCACCGAGGGCAGCCCGCGCTCGGCGCGCACCGACTGGATCTTGTCGCTGCAGACATGTTCGCTCGGACCGTTGGCCTCGTTGCCAGCGCTCCGGGCATTGGCAGGCGGGGCATTCTCGACTCGATCGGGGGCTGTGGCGCCGATGCACGATAGAAGGGCGGCCATTGCAAGAATGTTTCTCATTTCAAGCGCTCCTATTGCGGCAAGATAGCAAATCGGCCCGATTCACGCAAAATCCGTCAAGCCGGCGGGGCCAGTTGAGCAGTCCCACGACGAACGGATATCCAACGTCTGCGAGCGACGTGAAGTTTCGACAAACAGCAAGCCAGGGCACTACAGCGGTTCAGGCACGAGCGTAGAATGGTGGCGGATCAAGGAGGTACACATGGTTCGCAAGTTTGCTCTCTCACTCGTGGCGCTCGTTTCGGCCCCGGCCCTGGCGCAGCAGTCGGAAATCGTCGTCACCGGCCAGGTCGAAGTCCCCGAGGCGGTGGCCCGGAGCCATGTCAACGCGATTGTCGACCCGGTCGACGGGCAGATCGCGCGCTATATCGACGGCGTGTGCCCCGCCATCACCGGGGTCACGCCGGATTTCGCCGCGCGGCTCGATGCGCGGATCCGCAAGGTCGCATCGGCTGCCGGGGCCGCCGAGGGTGCGGAAGGTTGCAAGCCGAACCTCGTCGTCATGTTCACCGACAAGCCCGCCGCACTGTTTAGCCAGGTCGGTGGCACCGAGCCCACGTGGATCAAGAGCCTGAGCAAGCACCGGGTCAAGGAGCTGGGCAATTCGGATGCCAAGGTCCTTTCATGGGCAGTTACGAGCTCACGCAATCTCAAGGGAGAGCGGTTGCAGGACCCCAATTCGCCGTTCGAGCCCTCGTCGGCCCGGGTCGACAGCGTTTCGCTGTTCGACAAATCGAGCAAGCAGGTCATCGACACCGCGTTCGTCATCGTCTCGCTCGACGCGGTGAACGGCCGACAGTTGTGGCAGATCGCCGACCATATCGCGATGCGGGCGCTGACGCCGATCGAGGTGCCGGGTAGCTCGGCGGTGCCCACTGTCCTGACGGCCTTCGATCAGGCGCCGGAAGATGCGCCGGCGATGATCACCGCCACCGACCTGGCCCTGCTGCGCGGAATCTACGCCAGCGACGGCATGACCAACAAGTCGACCGAGGTCGCGCGCCTGGCGCGGACGATCTCCAACCAGTAGTTGCCTGTGCCCGTGCAGGCCCGCTAGGCGATGGGTCTGCACGGGAGACAGGAATAATGCTTACGCTCTACAGCTTCGGACCGGGTGCGAACTCGCTCAAGCCCATGCTGGCGCTTTACGAGAAGGGGCTGGAGTTCACCCATCGCCAGCTCAACCCGGCCAAGTTCGAGCACCATTCGGACTGGTACAAGGCGATCAACCCCCGGGGCCAGGTCCCGGCACTTGAAGACGGCGGACGGATCGTCACCGAAAGCACGGTGATCTGCGAATACCTGGAGGACGCGCACCCGACCGAAGTGAGCCTACGGCCCGACGATCCCTACGACCGGGCGCAGATGCGGGTCTGGACCAAGTGGGTCGACGAATACTTCTGCTGGTGCGTCTCCACCATCGGCTGGCACCGCTACATCGGCAGCATGGTCAAGCACCTGTCGGACGCCGAGTTCGAGGACATGGTGACGCAAATCCCGGTCCCCGAGCAGCAGGTGAAGTGGCGCAATGCCCGGGCCGGCTTCCCGCAGGAGGTGCTGGACGAGGAGATGCGCAAGATCGGGGTGTCCGTCCGCCGGCTGGACGACCACCTGGCGAGCAACGAGTGGCTGGCCGGGGGCATGTATTCGCTCGCCGACATCTGCAATTTCGCCATCGCCAACGGGATGGAGAAGGGCTTCGCCGAACTGGTCAACGAGAGCGACACCCCGCATCTTGTGCGCTGGATCCGGCAGATCCACGATAGACCCGCGGTGCAGAAGATGTTCGCCAGCGTCCCGCGCGAGAAGTTCGAGCCGCGCAAGGACTGACCGGCACGCGTAATTCGGTCCATCCCTTAAACGAACGATAACCATCGCGACCTAAGTGTTCCGGCAAGATCGGGCACAAGGGTTGAATATGAACATTGCAGGAGTTCCGGCCGCGGCCGGTGCCGACGTCGACGCGATTTCTCTTCATTGCGGGGAGGTCACGGTCGGATGCTCGGACGTGGCGGGCGTCATCAGCGCGGTCATCGCGTCGTCGCGCACCCTGCGCGAGGAATATTCCGCGCTCGAAGGCACTGTGAAGGCGCTCGACGCCGACCAGGCCCATGTAACCGACGCCTGCGACGAAGCGCGGGTCCTGTCCGCCCGGGCGACCGCGCGGTTGCAGGAAGGTTCGCAGCACATCCGCTCCTCGCTGGCCGAGATCAACGGGTTGCTCGAACTAGTGCAGACATTGGCGCAGCACGTGACCGGGTTCGCCGCGGCGATGGAACAGGTCAAGCGCACCAGCCTCGAGATCGAGCAGGTCGCCGACCGCACGAACATCCTCGCGCTCAACGCCGCGATCGAGGCGATGCGTGCGGGCGAGGCCGGTCGAACGTTCTCGGTCGTCGCCAACGAGGTCAAAAACCTCGCCGGCGAGGCCCACCGTGCGAGCAAGGAAATCTCGCGCACGGTCGACATGCTGGCCGGCGAAGGCGAGCAGGTGATCGGCAAGATCCGCTCGGGCAGCGAGGCCAGCGGACTGGCGCGCGCCTCGGTCAGCCGGATCGAGGAAACGCTCGTCACCGTGGGCGACCTGATCCACGAGGTGGACACGCAGAACGAGCAGATCGCCCGCGCAACGGGCACGATCAGCAGCCATGTCCACCGGGTCAGCGAAGTCCTCGACCGCTTCGGCCTCACCGCGGCCACCAACGAAAGCCAACTTCAGGGCGCGCACCAGCGGGTGGAGGATCTCGAACTCACTGCCAGCGGCATGTTCGACGCGCTGGTCAAGTCGGGTCTCTCCCCCGCCGACAGCGCGATGGTGGAAATGGCCCAGGCCAATGCACGCGAGGTGGCCGCGCGGACGGAGGCTGCACTGGCAGCGGGCGAAATCACTGCCGACGCCTTGTTCGACGCCGACTATATCGAAATCCCCGGCAGCAACCCCCGGCGTTTCCGCACCCGTCTGACGCCGTTCGCCGACCGTGCCTGGCAGCCGCTGCTCGACAGGTTCGCCGCGGCCGACACGCGCATCATGGCGAGCGCCTGCACCGACATGGCCGGTTTCCTGCCCACCCACCTGTCGCGCCATTCGCGCCCGCCGACCGGCGATGTGGCCCATGACACCCAGTTCTGCCGCAACGGCCGCAAGATCCTCGATGCCATCGACCGCAAGGCGAAGGCCAGCGCGGACGACTACATGATGGCGGTCTACCGGCAGGAGAACGACGGGCGCAGCTACCGCGTGGTGCGCAATGTCTACGTCCCGCTGGTGATCAACGGGCGGCGCTGGGGCGACGTGGAACTGGCCTACAGCTTCGGTTGACTCCCGGCCGCTCGACCACGGCGACCAGCACGAAACTGATATACATCAGCAGGTACCAGGCGCCCAGCTTCGCGGGAGAGACCATGCGCCAACCCTCCGCCTGGTCCGGGTAGCTCCACGCCCGCGCGAAGGTGCCCACGTTCTCGGCAAACCAGATGAACAGGGCCACGAGTAGCCAACCGAGCAGCAGCGGCATCCGTCGCTCGGCCCGCCAGGTGGTGAAGTGGACCCGCGTACGCCAGAACAGGCCGCCGATGGCGAGGAACAGGATGACCCGGGCATCGGGCAGCCAATGATGCGCGAAGAAATTCAAGTAGATCGCCCCCGCCAGCAGGTGCGGCCAGAGCCCCGAGGGAAAGCCGCTGAAGCGAAAGCCGAAGATGCGCCAAACGCGGGCGATATAGCTGCCGACCGCGGCATACATGAACCCCGAGAACAGCGGCACGCCGCCGATCCGCAGCACGCTGGGCTCGGGATAGATCCACGACCCCACGCTCGTCTTGAACAGTTCCATGACGGTGCCGACGATATGGAACGCCAGGATGACCTTCGCCTCGTCCAGCGTTTCCAGTCGCAGCGCGAGCATGGCGATCTGGATGCCCAGCGCCGCCAGGGTCAGGAAATCGTAGCGCGCCAGCGCCGCGTCGGCAGGATAAAACAGGTGCGTCGCCAGCAGCAGCGCGAGCATCAGCGCCCCGAACAGGCAGGCCCAGCCTTGCTTGAAGACGAACAGCGCGAACTCGAAGGCCCACGACCGCCATCCGGCGCGCGGCTCGATCGCCTCGAGGCGGGCGCGTATCGCGGCATAGCGGGTGGTCTGGACTGGCGAGGACATGACGAGTGCATGCGTTCGCCATGCCGCCTCGGGCAAATGAGCAATTCCTGAGCCGCGTGACGAAACGCGTCAGGCGTCGATCAAATCGCGGTCCAGTTCGCCGGCACGGCTCTGGATGAAGTTGAACCGGTGCTCGGGATTGCGGCCCATCAACTGATCGACCAGTTCGGCCACGGCGTAGCGCTGCTCGTGCTCGGGCGGCAGGGTAATGCGGATCAGGCTGCGGCTCTTGGGGTCCATCGTCGTTTCGCGCAGCTGCGCGGGGTTCATTTCCCCCAGTCCCTTGAATCGGCTGACCTCGATCTTCTTGCCCTTGAGGATCGTGGCTTCCAGCTCCCGTCGGTGATCCTCGTCGCGCGCGTAATGGCTTTCCTTGCCAGTGCTCAGGCGAAACAGCGGGGGCTGGGCCAGGAAGAGGTGCCCGCGGCGGACCAGTTCAGGCATTTCCTGGAAGAAAAAGGTCATCAGCAAGGTGGCGATGTGCGCGCCGTCGACGTCGGCGTCGGTCATGATGACCACGCGGTCATAGCGAAGGTTGGCCGGATCGCAGTCCTTGCGAGTGCCGCAGCCGAGCGCGAGCGCCAGGTCGGCGATCTCCGAGTTGGCGCGGATCTTGTCCGCCGTGGCGCTGGCGACGTTGAGGATCTTGCCGCGGATCGGCAGGATGGCCTGGGTCTTGCGGTCGCGCGCCTGCTTGGCGCTGCCGCCGGCGCTGTCGCCTTCGACGATGAAGATCTCGGTCTCGCCGCTGCCTTCGCCCGAACAGTCGGTCAGCTTGCCGGGCAGCCGCAGCTTCTTGGCATTGGTCGCCGTCTTGCGCTTGACCTCACGCTCTGCCTTGCGGCGCAGGCGCTCGTCCATCCGCTCCATCACCGCGCCGAGCAGCGCCTTGCCGCGCTCCATGTTGTCGGACAGGAAATGGTCGAAGTGGTCGCGGACCGCATTCTCGACCAGGCGGGTCGCCTCGGGGCTGGTCAGCCGATCCTTGGTCTGGCTCTGGAATTGCGGATCGCGGATGAAGACCGAGAGCATGATCTCGCTGCCGTTGACGACGTCGTCGGCGGTGATGTCCTTGGCCTTCTTTTGTCCCACCAGTTCGCCGAAGGCGCGGATGCCCTTGGTCAGGGCGGCGCGCATGCCCTGCTCGTGCGTGCCGCCGTCGGGCGTGGGCACGGTGTTGCAGTACCAGGAAAACGAACCGTCGGACCACAGCGGCCAGGCGACAGCCCATTCGACGCGGCCCTGATCGTCGGGAAAGTCCTGCCGCCCGGCGAAGAACTGGCTGGTGACGCATTCGCGCCCGCCGACCTGCTCGGCAAGATGATCGGACAGGCCGCCCGGAAACTGGAACACGGCTTCTGCCGGAACGTCTTCCGACGCCAGCGAAGGCGCGCATTTCCAGCGTATCTCGACACCGGCATAGAGGTAGGCCTTGGACCGGGCGAGCTTGAACAGGCGCTTGGGGCTGAACTCGCGATCGCCGAAGATCTCCGCGTCGGGGTGGAATTCCACCGTCGTGCCGCGCCGGTTGGGCGTCGTGCCAAGGCGTTGGATCGGCCCCTTGGGCACGCCGCGCGAAAACTCCTGCGCGAACAGTTCCTTGTTGGTCGCCACCTCGACCCGGGTGTGGTCGCTCAACGCATTGACCACGCTCACGCCCACACCGTGCAGGCCGCCGCTGGTGGCATAGGCCTTGCCCGAGAATTTGCCGCCCGAGTGCAGCGTGGTGAGGATGACCTCTAGGGCCGACTTGCCGGGAAACTTGGGGTGCTCGCCCACCGGGATGCCGCGCCCGTTGTCGCTGATGGACAGCACGTTGCCCTCGCTCAGCACGACCTCGATGCGGTTGGCATATCCGGCCACCGCCTCGTCCATCGCGTTGTCGAGCACTTCGGCGGCGAGGTGGTGCAGCGCGCGGTCGTCGGTCCCGCCGATATACATGCCGGGCCGACGCCGAACCGGCTCGAGCCCTTCCAGCACCTCGATCGACGAAGCGTCGTAGTCGCCGCCCGCGGCGGGGGTCTTGTCGAACAGGTCGTCGGCCATGGAACTGCTATAGGTGCGCGATTCCGCGCAGTTCAAGCTGCGGGCGCAGTTTATCCGGTCCTAGAACCGCGCGGGGGCCGGATCGACGACGCTGACGGCGCCGTTGCCAACCTGGCGCACCTCCAGCGACCGTTCGCCTATGCCGTCGCGGCGGAAGCGAAACGCGCCGTCGAGCCCGAGGAAGCCGCCGGCGTCGAGCATCGCGGCGGTCGGGAACGTCGTGCCGGGCCGCCAGTCGCGCGCCACCCGCAGGCTCAGCAGCACGGCGTCGTAACCGAGGGTGGCGATGCGATAGGGCTGGGTGCCGAAGCGGCCCTGGTAGCTGTTCACGAACTGGCGATAGCGGGTGTCGCTGAGCGCCGAGAACCACGCGCCGCGCAGCGCACTGGCCCGCGCCAGGCTGTCGTCGCCGCTCCACAGCTCGGTGCCAAGGATCATGGGCTGCGCCGCGCCGGCCGCCTTCAGCGTGCCCGCGGCCATGGCCGAAAGGCGCACGCCGTCGGCGATCAGCACCGCGTCGTATCCACCGCGTGATTTCAGTCTCTCGGCCGCGCTGACGATCGAGGTGTTGCCGCGGTCGTACCGCTCAGTCGCGACCAGCACGCCGCCGGCCGCGCCGAGGCGCTGGGTCAGGGCGATCTCGGTGCGCCGGCCGTATTCGCCATTGGGCACCAGCGCGACAAAGCGCCGGGCGCCCTTGCCGATCGCGTAGTCGACCGTGCGGACGACCGACTGCTCGGGGATGACACCCATGACGAACACGTCGTTCGCCGCGACCGAGGTATCGTTGGAAAAGGTGATCAGCGGCACGCGGGCAGGGCGCGCCTGGGCCACGACGCCCGGGACATCGTCGCCGAGCAGGGGGCCGAGGATCAGCTTGTTGCCTTCGCGAATGGCGCGCGCGGCGGCGTTGTTGGCGCCGGTCGCCGTGTCGTAGGTCGTGATGCGCAGGTTCGAGGCGTTGGTGTCGAGCAGCGCCATCGTGGTGGCGTTGGCGATCGACTGCCCGGCCTGGCCGTTGGCGCCGGTCAGCGGCACCAGCAGTGCGACACGGTGGCGGCCGTCATCGCTCGGCAGATCGTCTGGCGAGGTGGTCGGGGCCGCCGTGGGGGAAGCTATGGGCGGGGCCTGCGTCTTCGGAATGACCTGGCAGGCGCCCAGCGCCATGCCTAGCAGGCCAACGCCCAGCAACCGCTTCAAATTACCGAACATGCTTGCCGCTCCTCATGCGGATGGTTCAATAGGCTCATCGTGAGCGAAGAGCGCGACCCTTCTCCCGAACCCTTGCAACCCGGTCTCTATATTGTCGCGACGCCGATTGGCAATCTCGGCGACGTGACAATCCGCGCCGCGGACGTGCTGCGCCGGTGCGATGGGATCGCCTGCGAGGACACGCGGGTGACGCAGAAGCTGATCCGCCACTTGGCCGTGTCGAAGCCGCTCTGGCGCTACGACGACCATGCCAGCCCGAACGACCGCGCGCGGCTGATCGATTCGATGCGGACCCGCGCGGTCGCCCTGGTCAGCGATGCCGGCACGCCGCTGGTTTCGGATCCCGGTTATCGCCTGGTGCGCGAAGCGCGGGCGGCGGGGATCGCGGTCACCAGCCTGCCGGGGCCGAGCGCACCCGTCCTGGCACTGACGCTGTCAGGCCTGCCCAACGACCGCTTCCTGTTCGCCGGCTTCCTGCCGCAGAAGGACAAGGCGCGCGAGGATACCCTGCGCGAACTGGCGGCCGTGCCGGCCACGCTGATCTTCTTCGACACTGCGCCTCGTCTGGCGAAATCGCTCGCCGCAATCGCCGCCGTCCTGCCCGGGCGCGACGTCTCGGTGGCGCGCGAGCTGACCAAATTGCACGAGGAATGCCGGACGGGCCAACCGGAAGATCTGGCGGTGCATTACGCCGCCCATCCGCCACGAGGGGAGATAGTCCTGCTGGTGGGGCCGCCGGGCGAACAGGTGGCCGACGCTGCCGAGGCGGACGATCTGCTGCGCGAGGCACTGGGCGACCTCAAGCCGTCGCAGGCGGCCGCCCAGGTCGCCAAGGCCACCGGGCTCGACCGCAAGGCGCTCTACGCGCGGGCGCTGGAACTGCGCGACCGGTGAGGCGGCAGGTCGCCGAAAAACAAGGCCGCGAAGGCGAAACCCGCGCGGCCCTGTGGTTGCAGGTGCAGGGCTGGGCGATCCTCGCCCGCCGGGTGAAGACGCCGCGCGGCGAGATAGATCTGGTCGCCCGGCGCGGCGGGACGGTCGCCTTCGTCGAGGTCAAATGGCGCAAGACGACTGCCGATCTTGATTTTGCGATCGACCAGTACCGTCTTGCTCGCGTGGCCGCTGCGGTCGAATGCGTGGCCCACGAGTACGCCGGCCAGGGCGAGGATATCCGCATCGACGTCATCCTCCTTGCGCCCCGCAGCCTGCCGCGCCACATCGTCAACGCCTGGCAGCCCTAGGCCGGGAAAGGGAGAATTCATGGTCCTTCGCGTCGCCGTTCAGATGGATCCGATCGAGACGATCGGGATTGCCGGGGACAGCTCGTTCGCGTTGATGCTCGCCGCTCAGGCCCGCGCGCACGAGGTTTGGCATTACGATGTGACCTCGCTCGCCTGGGACGAAGGGCGAATCACCGCATGGGCACGCCCGTTGACCGTGCGGCGCGTGGAGGGCGACCATTTCGAATGGAGCGGCGAGGCACGCCGGATCGATCTCGCCACCGATATCGACGTCGTCCTGATGCGCCAGGATCCGCCGTTCCACCTGGGCTATATCAGCGCCGCCATGCTGCTCGACCGGCTGCGCGGCGAAACGCTGGTGGTCAACGACCCGCGCAGCGTCATCAACGCGCCGGAAAAGATGTTCGTGCTCGACTACGCGCGGTTCATGCCGCCAACGCTGGTGACCCGCCAGGTGCGCGACGTGCGGCCCTTCATGGAGAAGCACGGCGCGGTGGTGGTCAAGCCGCTCCACGGCAACGGCGGCAAGGCGATCTTCAAGATCGAGGCAGACGGAACCAATCTTGCCGCGCTGTTCGAGGTGTTCAACCAGACCTGGCCCGAACCGCACATGATCCAGCCGTTCATCCCCGAGGTGGCGGAAGGCGACAAGCGCATCGTCCTGATCGACGGCGAGGTGACGGGCGCAATCAACCGCAAGCCGGGCAAGGGCGAATTCCGCTCCAACCTGGCGCAGGGAGGCTATGCGGAAAAGACCGAGCTCACCCCACGCGAGGAGGAAATCTGCGCCGCACTCGGCCCAGAACTCAAGGCGCGCGGCCTCGTATTCGTGGGCATCGACGTGATCGGGGGGAAATACCTGACCGAGATCAACGTCACCAGCCCGACCGGCATTGTCGCGATCGACGCGTTCAACGGGACCGACACGCCATCGCTCATCTGGGACGCCATCGAGGCACGGCTTTAGACTGGTGAGACTGGCGGGTTGCGAGGTGCAGACCCGCCATGGGCGCTGCTAAACGAGAGGCATACTTTCCGGCACGGGCGATCTCGATGGCCGATGCTCGGGAAGATATCCGGTCAGCCGATGGGCATCCGGAATGTGAAGGTCGTTTCCCGCCCTTCGGATTTCGCAGTCAGATTACCCTGATGCGCCTGCGCGATCTGCGAAGAGATATAGAGGCCGAGCCCCAGACCCTGAAGGCTCGACCGGCCTCCGCCCCGCTCGAAGGGTGAGAAAAGGTTTTCCATCGCCTCGGCGGGGATCGGCTCGCCGACATTGATCGTCTCGAATGTCAGGTGATCGCCGTCCCGGTCGAGAACGGCCCGGACAGGAGCGAACGGATCGCCATGCATGAGTGCGTTGCCCAGCAAGTTGGAAAACAATTGCCCGAGCCGGCTATGGTCGCCGCGCACTTCCGTTTCGAGCCTGAGATCGACGACGATTTCCCGATCGGGATAGCTCGCGCGCAATTCGTCCGCGACCTGCTTCACCGTGGTATCGATCCGCTGATGCGAGGGATTGAGGAGGATGCCGCCGCCAAGCCGCCCGCGGGCGAAGTCCATGACGTTATCGATAAGGCCGGCCATCCGGCTCACGGTCGAATTGACCATTTCGAGAACGTTCTTGCCTCTGTCGCTCAGGTTTTCGCGTTCAAGCAGCCGCATCCCGCCCTGTATTCCGGCAAGAGGATTGCGCAGGTCATGGCCCAGCACGGCGATAAACTGTTCTCGCAGGGCCGATGCTTCCTTTTCGGTAAGGAGCGCGGACTTGCTTTCGACGAGCGACTGGCTGGCTTCGATATGGTACCCGATCATCTGGGCAAACAGCTTGAACATCGCCCCGATCTCGGGCCTGCTCACCTGGGCAGGCTGGGGGGAAATCGCACATAGCGTACCGAAGAAGCTGTCGTCGGACAGGATGATTGGAACCGAAATATAGCTTTTCAGGCCGTATATTTCCGGCGTGTGGTGATCGCGATAATGGGGGTCGTGATCGACGTCGTCGATAAGAACCGGCTCCCCATGCGCGCGGATCTCGTTGCAGATCGTTGTTTCGATCTGGAGTTCGCCACCTGCTTCAAGCCCGAAGCCGATCTCGTCGCGCACGGCGCAGGCGATCCAGCGATCTTCGGTGACGCGAGCTACCGCAGCATAGCCCATTCCCGTTGTCCGGCAGATGACTTCCAGGATTGACGGGACGACATCGATCGCGCCGACCGTACTCACATCGCTGGCCAGATTCCGATCCATAAGTCCTTGTTAGATCGTGCGTCGCGCCGAGTCATGCGTGAAAGTCGAACCGTTGGGGATGCGCATTTGCCTGAAATATCGAACAATGCCTCGATCATCGCAATGGCTGGTTAGGGGACGTCCGCCTTTCACCACCCGGTTCCCGCACCATTGCATCCCCAAGGGATAAAAGCCCCATCCCGGCCGTTACCCCGCAATGCACGATCTGATCATCGAGTTTATCGCCAAGGGCGGCTACATCGGCATCTTTCTGCTGATGGCGCTGGAGAACATCGTCCCGCCGATTCCGTCAGAAGTCATCATGGGTATCGGCGGGATCCTCGTCGCGCGCGGGAGCATGGACTTCTGGTGGCTGCTGTTGGCGGGGACGGTTGGGTCGACCGCCGGCAATTATGCCTGGTTCTGGGTCGGCGACCGTTGGGGTTACAAGCGGCTGGCGCCCTTCGTCGCCCGCCATGGCCGCTGGCTGACCCTCGACTGGGAAGACATCGAACGTGCCAGCCGCTTCTTCCGCCGGCATGGCCAGTGGGTGGTGTTCGCGCTGCGCTTCTCGCCGTTCCTGCGCACGATCATCTCTCTGCCGGCCGGGCTGGCACATATGAACGTGTGGAAATTCCTGATCTTCACCTTCGTCGGCGCGGCGATCTGGAACGCGATCCTGATCGAGGGAGGTCGCCGGTTGGCGCCGTTGATCGACCAATACGAAGGCTGGGCAAGCTGGATCGTGCTGGGTTTCGTGGCCATCCTGGCGCTGTTCTACGCCTACCGCGTGCTGACCTGGAAACCCCGCCACGAGAGGGAGGCCGAGGCCGCCGAATAACGCCGCGCGGTCAGCCGACCGGCAAATTCTAATCGCGTTCGCGGGGATGGGCGGCGCGGTAGGTTTCCAGCAGGATCGCGGCATCGACCTTGGTGTAGATTTGCGTGGAGCCCAAGCTGGCATGGCCAAGCAGTTCCTGCAGGCTCCTTAAGTCGGCCCCGGCGCCAAGCAGGTGGGTGGCAAAGCTGTGGCGCAGCGCATGGGGCGTCGCGGTTTCCGGCAGGCCCAGCGCGATACGCGCCCGGGCCATGGCCTTCTGCACCATCCCCTGGCCGAGCGGGCCGCCCTTGGCGCCGCGAAACAGCGGATCGCCCTTGTCCATCGGCCAGGGGCAGCGCCGCGCATAGTCGGCCACCGCCTCGCGCACCACCGGCAGGACAGGAACCACGCGCTGCTTGCCGCCCTTGCCGGTGACCAGCAGCGTCTCGCCCAGCGGCAGATTCCCGCCGGTCAGCGAGAGCGCCTCGGCGATCCGCAGCCCACTGCCGTACATCAGCAGCAGCACCGCCCGGTCGCGCGCGCCGATCCAGTCCTCGGTAGCCAGGGTATGGACCCCTTCCGCCAGGTTGGCTGCCTCGTCGGGCGTGACCGGGCGGGGCAGTCCCTTCTTGATCCTGGGTCCGCGCAGACGGGGTGGCGCCGTGTCGGCGTGGCCCGCCTGTTCGCGCGCGAAGGCGACGAAACCCTTGAGCGCGGACAGCTCGCGCGCGGTGGAAACGTTGCCCAGGCCATCCGCGCGGCGCGCCGCGAGCTGGCGGCGCAAGCCCGCGGCATCGAGTGTGGCGATCTCCGGCCAGCTTTCGGCAGCCAAGCTGTCGACCAGGCGCGCGGCGGCGGCGAGATAGGCCCGCACTGTGTGGGGTGAGCGGCGGCGACCTTGCGCCAGATGCGCGCCCCATGCCTCGAGCAAGTCCGCTCCGCTCACGCCGCGACCAGCGCGGCGGGCACCAGTTCGCCGAGCAGCGCGTCGAGAACCGGCATCCCTTGCGGCGTGACGGTAATGCGATCGCCGTCGCGCTCGACCAGGCCCAGGTCACGGTAGAGCGCCAGCCGGTCGTGATCGACGAGGTCCTGTCCGGGGATGCCGAACCGGCGGGAAAGCGCGGCAAGGTCCAGCCCTTCGGCCAGCCTGAGGCCCATCAGCAGCGTCTCGCTCGCCTGCTCGCGCAGGCCCAGAGGCCGCTCCTCCTTCAGCCCGTGTCCGCTTGCCGCGACCGCGGAGAGCCAGTTCTCCGGCTTCTTGTGGCGCAGCGTGGCCAGGCCGCCGCGCCGCCCGTGCGCACCCGGGCCGATCCCGGCATAGTCCTGATAACGCCAGTAGGTCAGGTTGTGGCGGCTTTCCTCGCCCGGGCGCGCGTGATTGCTCACCTCGTAGGCCGGCAGGCCTGCAGCGGCGGTCATCTCGCGGGTCAGGGCGAAGAGATCGGCTGCAGGATCGTCTTCGAGCGGCGTGAACGCCCCCTGCCGCACGTCGGTCGCGAAGCGCGTGCCGGGTTCGATGGTCAGCTGGTAGAGCGACAGGTGGCCGGTCCCAAGGTTCAGCGCCCGTTGCAGCTCGGCTTGCCACTGCTGCACGGTCTGGCCCGGCCGCGCATAGATCAGGTCGAAGCTGACCCGGCCGAAATGCGCCTGTGCCGTCTCCAGCGCCGCAAGCCCCTCCGCGGCGCCGTGCAGCCGGCCCAGGAAGCGCAAGGTCGCGTCGTCGAGCGCCTGCAGCCCCAGCGACACGCGGTTGACCCCGGCGCTAGCCAGATCGCGGAACTTGGCGGCTTCGACGGATGAGGGATTGGCCTCCAGCGTGATCTCGATCCCAGGCCCGAACCCCCAGAGCCGCTCAGCATCGTGGAGGAGGTCGGATACGAGCGAGGGAGGCATCAGCGAGGGCGTTCCACCGCCGAAGAACACCGAATCGAGCGCTTCATGCGCAGTCGTCTGTGCTTCGTGCCGCATGTCGGCGAGCAACGCCGAACGCCACTGCGCCGCGTCGATCCCTTCACGCACGTGGGAGTTAAAGTCGCAGTACGGGCACTTCGCCAGGCAGAAGGGCCAGTGTATGTATAACGCGCGCGCCACGCTGTCTTTTCAGCCGGTGTTAACCGCACAAAGTCAAGTTCGCCGACGTGAGGACGGGTTCGCTGATCGTCGCCGTTGTGGCGCTGGGGCTGGGCTGCGCTGCCGGAGCGCAGGAAATTCGCCTGCGACTGCCGCAGTTTGAGGCGCAACCTTCAGGCGATTTCGCATGGCGGCTGCTGGCGCGCCACAATCTCGAGCGGGATCGCAAGGGCGCCGATCGCCTGCGCTGGAGCCAGAGGCTGGCCCAGCAGGCGCAGACCTGGGCCGAGCGCCTCGCCCGCGAAAACCGCTTCGAGCACGCCGACTACACGACGCGCGCGGGCGCGGGCGAGAACCTGTGGATGGGCAGCGCCGGATACTACGATGCCGACCAGATGATCGACACCTTCCTCAACGAACGCCGCTACTACAAGCCCGGCCCCTTCCCGCAGAACTCGAGTTCCGGGCGGTGGCAGGATGTGGCGCATTATACCCAGATCATCTGGCCCGAGACGCAGGAGGTGGGCTGCGCCGTGGCCAAGGGGCGCGTCAACGACGTCCTGGTCTGTCGTTACTGGCCCGCCGGCAACACCGTGGGCGTCAGCATAAACTGATCAGGTGCCGGCGCCGAACTGCTCGGCCACCAGTTTGGCGAACGCGTCGGCGCGGTGGCTGATGCGGTGCTTTTCTGCAGGGTCCAACTCGGCGAAGGTCTGCTCGCGGCCCAAGGGCACGAACACCGGATCGTAGCCGAAACCCATCTCGCCCCTTGGAGGCCAGGTCAACGTTCCGTCGACCCGCCCTTCGTAAATCGCATGCTCGCCGTCTGGCCAGGCAAGGGCGAGCACGCAGGAGAACCAGGCACCTCGCGCCACATCGGGTCCGATCGCCTGGAGCATCCCTTCGACCTTGCCCATCGCCATGTACCAGTCGCGGCCCGGATCGCCTTCGAACCACTGCCGCTCCGCCCAGTCGGCAGTGTAGACGCCGGGCCGCCCGTCCAGCGCTTCAACCGACAGCCCGCTGTCGTCGGCCAGGGCCACCATGCCCGACGCTTCCGCCGCCGCGCGTGCCTTGATCAACGCGTTGTCGACGAACGTGCGGCCGGTCTCGGCCGGCTCGGGCAGGCCGAGCGACCCGGCCGAAATGCAGTCGACGCCATAGGGCGCCAGCAAGGCGCCGATCTCCTTCAGCTTCCCGGCATTGTGTGTCGCGATGACCAGCCTGCCGGAGCCGATCCGGCGGGTCACTTGCGCACCGCCTCCGCTTGCGCCGCGAAGATCCTGTCGCAGCCGAGACGGGCGAGCCGCAGGAGGCGCAGCAGGCCTTCCTCGTCGTAGGTCGCACCTTCGGCGGTCGCCTGCGCCTCGGCGATCTGCCCGCCTTCGATCAGCACGAAGTTGGCGTCGGCATCGGCATGCGAATCCTCGATGTAATCGAGGTCGAGCACCGGCGTGCCCTGGTGAATGCCGCAGGATACCGCGGCCACCTTTGCCGTCAGCGGATCCTCCGCCAGCTTGCCTTCGGCCATCAGCTTGTCGACGGCGAGCCGCAGCGCGACCCAGGCGCCCGAGATTGCGGCAGTGCGAGTCCCGCCATCGGCCTGAAGCACGTCGCAATCGAGCGTGATCTGCCGTTCGCCCAGCTTTTCCATATCGCACACGGCGCGCAAGGAGCGACCGATAAGCCGCTGGATTTCCTGCGTCCGGCCGCTCTGCTTGCCCTTGGCAGCTTCCCGCTGCCCGCGCGTGTGCGTGGCCCGCGGCAGCATCGAGTATTCGGCCGTGACCCAGCCCTGACCCTTGCCCCTGAGCCATGGCGGCAACCGCTCCTCGACGCTAGCGGTGACGAGGACCCGGGTATCCCCGAAGCTGACGAGGCACGAGCCTTCGGCATGCTTGGTGAAGCCGGTTTCGATGGCAATGGCGCGCATTTCGTCAGGCGCGCGGCCGGATGGACGCATTGGTGTCTCCTTTTCGTGGGCCCGCCTAGCGGCTAGATAGGGCGCTGTCATGTCGGGACCGCCACTCAAGGAACTGAATAACCGGACGCGCGAGATTTTCCGTCTCGTGGTCGAAGGGTATCTCGCCAGCGGCCAGCCCGTGGGTTCGAAGACGCTTGCCGGGGAAGGGGGGCTCAACCTTTCGCCTGCTTCCATCCGTTCGGTACTCGCCGAACTGGAAACGCTCGGATTGCTCGCCGCGCCGCATACCAGCGCCGGGCGCATGCCGACCGAGTCGGGCCTGCGCCTGTTCGTCGACGGAATGATGCAGGTCGCGGAGCCGAGCGCAGAGGAGCGCGCCGCCATCGAACGGCGCATCGCCGCGCCTGGGCCGATAGAGGCGGCGCTCGAGCAGGTGAGTTCGGTCCTGTCCGACATATCCGGCGCCGCCGGCATGGTCATGGTGCCGCCCCGTGAGCCGCGCCTCGCCCAGGTCAGCCTCATGCCCTTGTCGCACGGCAGAGCGCTGGCGATCCTCGTGGGCGAGGACGGGCAGGTGGAGAACCGTGTGCTCGACGTCGGAGCGGCGATCTCACCGTCCGCGTTGGAGCAGGCGGGCAACTATCTCACCGCGCGGTTCGCCGGGCGGACCCTGGCGGAGGCGGCGGCACAAGTGCGCAGCGACATAGCCTCGGGCCGTAGCCAGCTCGACGAGGCCGGGCGCGATCTCGTCGAACGCGGGCTGGCCGTGTGGAGCGAGGATGCGGCCCGGCGGCCGATTTTGATCGTGCGTGGGCAGGCCAATCTGGTCGATGTGGCCGCCATCGGCGACATCGAGCGCGTGCGCTCCCTGATAGAGGATCTTGAGAACAAGCAGGCCATCGCCGAAGTGCTGGACACCGCACGCGAGGCGGATTCTGCGCGAATATTCATCGGGAGCGAGAACCGGCTCTTCGCGTTGTCGGGTTCGTCGGTCATCGCTTCGCCCTATCGCGACCGCGACGGCAGGGTGATCGGCGTGCTGGGCGTAATCGGGCCGACTCGGTTGAATTATGCCCGGGTTGTACCCATGGTGGATTTCACGGCCCATTCGCTGGGCAGGCTGATCGGATAACAGGACCAAAATGATCGAGAACGAAAAGCCGCGCGATGCCGCGGTCGAAGCGGAATTGCAGGGCGTGCCCGAGGATCTGATCGACAAGGACATGCTCGAGGAAGCGTCGGCGGACGGCGACGCCATCGCGCAGCTCAAGTCCGACCTCGAGGCGGCGAAGCAGGACGTTCTTTACGCAAAGGCCGAAGCGCAAAACGTGCGCCGCCGGGCGGAGAAGGACGTGGCGGATGCGCGCGCCTACGCCGCGACCGGCTTCGCACGGGACATTCTTTCGGTTTACGACAACCTCGTGCGCGCGGTCGAGGCGATCCCGGCCGACCTGCACGACGATCCGCGGCTCAAGGGCCTCGTCACCGGCGTCGAAGCGACCCAACGCGAGGTCGAGAAGGTCTTCGCCCAGCACGGCATCAGTCGCATCGCGGCGATGGGTCTGCCGCTCGACCCCAACCAGCACCAGGCGATGATCGAGGTGCCCAGCGATCAGGAGCCGGGCACGGTCGTCACCGAAATGCAGAGCGGCTGGATGATCCGCGACCGCCTGCTTCGCCCGGCGATGGTGGGCGTGGCCAAAAAGCCGGACTAATCCGCGCCAGCGGTGGCGAGCATCGTTTCCAGCTCGCCCACGGTGCGCAGGTCAGCGAAGATCAGCGCCATGCTGTCGAGGGTCGCGGCATGGGCCGCGTCGGTCAGCGCGGCGCATGCATCGACGGCAAAGAGCACCTTGTAGTTGAGCTGCATCGCGTCACGCGCGGTGCTTTCGCAGCAGCAATTGGTGAGTGTGCCGGAGATGATCAACGTATCGATCCCTCGCGCCTTCAGATGAGCGTCAAGTTCGCTGGTGCCGGCGGTAAAGCCGCTGAAGCGGTGCTTCTCGATGGTCGCATCGTCGGGCGATACGTCGAGAGTGGGCCACAGCTCCCAATAATGCGAGCCGGGAGTAAAAGCGGCGCGATGGCCGCGGATGCCCTCTCCCATGCGCTCGGCGAAGATCGGCCACGCCATCGGGCCATCCTCCGGAGTGGTGAAACGCAGGAACACGTTGTGCCCGCCGGCCGCGCGCGTCGCCCGGCTTAAGCGATTGACCTCCTCGACGATATTGCGCGCCTCGGGCACCTCTACCGGGGCTCCGGGTTCCATGAAGCCATTCTGCATATCGACCACGAGGTGGGCCGTTCGGGACGGGTCGATACGATCCCAGATGTGCCTGGGGCCTCCGCGTCCGGCGGCATAGCTGTCAAGAATGGCATGGTGATCGACGGCGTGAGGCATGAAAAGATCTCCCTTGCGTGGTTTATCGCCTCAATCGCACGTCCGGGCAAACCCGTTGCCAATCTTCGGAACCTGATGGGGTTGCGACCCGTAATCGTGCCGACAGGGAGAAACGGAGCAAATTATGAACACCAGGATATTTCTCGCCCCGGCCCTGCTCGGATCGGCTCTCACGCTAAACGCCTGCGCCCAGAATTACGCTGCCGAGGGCGCACTGGGCGGCGCTGCGGTGGGCGCCGGCATCGCCGCGGTCACGGGCGGCGACATCAGGACGTTTGCCTTGGCGGGCGCCGCGGCAGGCGGGCTGGCCGGCTATTTCGTCGACAAGAACGACGGGTGCGACGGGTACGGCCGCGACGGCTATCTCGATGACGACTGCTTCGGCACCCGCGGATATCCGGCCGACCCACGTTATTGATCCGGTACCGGAGGAAGGGCCGCCCATCGGCGGCCTTTTCCCGATCTAGGCGAGGATTTGCGCGCGGTTCTCGTCGCGGTGCTTTTTCAGGTATTTCATGAAGGGCGTGCCGCCGGTGCCGACATCGGGATCGTTCCCGGGGATCGAACCGGCCTGCTTGTTGATGTAGCTCGCCGCATATTCGAGATGGCGCGTGCGAAACCGGGCGACCTGTTCGACGCACCGGTTGAAGGCATCGCGCAGGGCGGGGGAGCCGCTTGCCGTCACGAAGTCGCGCAGGGTCGATTGGGCCGCCAAATCCTCGATAAAGCGGCGATGTTCGACGGGGCGATACTGGTGCAGTTCGGTGAGGAATGCCTTCAGCGGATCGTCGCTGTGTCCGACCTGGAATAGCGCATCCATCGCGGGAACGATGCTCGACTGACTCCCGGTCTGTCCGCGATAGGCCTGTGGCCGGCCCTCGAAGCGGTCGACCCCTTCGTAGACCAGCCCTTCGCCCAGCGCCGGATTGTTCGCCCAGCCGTGGATGTAGGGGCGCACCCGGTGGAAATATATGTACGGGTCGCAGCGCTCGGGCATGCGGGCGAAGTGGCCGTAGATCCGCTCCCACGCGGCGTCCATCTCGCCCAGCAGACGCTCGGCTTGTGCGGCATCGCCCTGCCGCGCAACTGCCACCAGCTTCGCGGCGTTGTCGAGCAGGACGCCTGCCTCGGCCTCGATCGCGACGTGGACCAGCACGAACCAGTTCTCGTCGTCGCCGCCGAGGAAGTTCTGGAACATGCCGATGTTGCTCAGGTCGATCGGCCCTGCCTTGTCGAGCCGATACCAGTTGTCGAGGACATAGCCCGAGTACGGCAGGAGCGGGGCCTGGCCCAGCCGGTCGGCCACGGCGACCATCGGCCGGGCGAGGTTGGCCGGCAGATGTGCGGGCGCGGTCGGCTCCCCCCAGACGTAGGCTTGGACCAGGAAGCTGTAGTGCACCATCGCGGTGCGCACTTCCTCGATAGGTGCCTCGCGCGCCCAGTCCTCCAGTGCGGGGTCGGCCAGCTGGGCGAGCCAGTGCCGCACGCGCCCGCTCGTCAGCAGGGCTGAAAGCTGGCCTGCCGCCTGCCGCACTCCGTCGAAGCGGGAGGGGAGGGCGATCTCGTCGATCTCGTAATGCGAAAGGTAGCCGCGCTCGCGCGACATTCCGTAGTCGGAAAGCTCCATGGGTTGCTCATAGGCCGGGCGCGGGTTGGGCCGCCCGGTCGATGACAAGCTGGTATCAATTGAAACGATCGCCGACAAGGCCGGCTAGGGCTAGGTACCCGGGAACCGCACCAGAAGATCGTAGGCCGAAGCGTCGCACACGCCTGCGAGCTTCATCCCGTTGCGCAGGAGGAAGGCATGGCGCACGATCTCCGCCTGCTGCTCGATGCCGTATTTCTCCAGCGACCAACCTGGGCGGAGGCTGTAGTCGTAGCGCGAAAACGGATGCCGGTTCAGCAGCAGGTACCATTCGCCCAGCGTCTGGGTCTGCCAAACGTGCGTCATCTCGTGGATGAAAAGGCCCTGCCGGATGAGCGAGACCTGCGCGAAATCGTCGCAGTATCCCTCGCTGAGGGGATGGAAATGCAGGTGTCCGCGCGGCGCCATCGTCACACGCCTGGGCTGGAACGGGAAGAACTTGCGGCGCCTGATGGTAACCTTGGAATAGTCGATCGCGCTGCCGAAGACGCTTTGCGCCAGCGCGACTTCGCCTTCGGAAAGGCGGCGCTCTCCCCCAATGGGGCAGGAGAGTGCGCCGCCTTCGCTCAGCGGTCTTCGCCCGCGGCGCGGATCTGGGCCGGGAAGTTGGCCTTCTTTCCGTTGGAAAAGTGCAGCGTGACCTCGGCGGTGCCGCCCGCCGCGAGCGTGGGATCGAGTTCCATCGCCATGACGTGGTGGCCGCCGGGTTCGAACTTCAGCTCCTCGCCTTTGGGAAGCTGGGCCAGCATCATGTCGACCATCTCGCCATCCGCCGTCGTGTGCAGCGCCGCGCTCTTGGCGCCGGCCACGCTGACCGACCGGATCGCTGTGTCGGCGTCGCTGTCGTTCTTGGCGGTGAAGTAGACCGCGGCAGGGTTGCCCGCGACGGCCGGGAGGACGAGCCGCGCGTCGCTGATCGACACGCCTTCCATTGCCCGCGCATCGGCTTTTTCGACCGGTGCGGGCTCTTCCCCGCAAGCAGCCAGTCCGAGTGTCGCGAAAGCCAGGACAATGCCGGCCAACTTCAATGATTTCACGTGATTCCCTCCCGTTTCAACTTGTCGCTGAAGGCGCATTTTCTAGGCCGCCGCATCCCTTGTGCCAAGGAAAACCGCACCTATATCGCCGCCATCAAGAGCCGCCGAGTGGTCTTGCCGGGACGGGGGACCGAAGGCGCGGCGTCCAACTGCAAGAAGGAACTGGGGAAACCTATGGCCAAAGTAATCGGTATCGACCTGGGCACCACCAACTCGTGCGTGGCCGTGATGGACGGGGGCAAGCCCAAGGTCATCGAGAATTCCGAAGGGGCGCGGACCACGCCCTCGATCGTCGCCTTCGCCAAGGATGGCGAGCGACTGATCGGCCAGCCGGCAAAGCGCCAGGCGGTCACCAACAGCGACAACACCGTCTTCGCCGTGAAGCGCCTGATCGGCCGCCGGTTCGACGATCCCATCACCAAGAAGGACACCGAGCTCGTCCCCTACACCATCGTGAAGGGCAAGAACGGCGACGCGTGGGTCAAGGCCGGTGGTGAGGATTATTCGCCCAGCCAGATTTCCGCCTTCATCCTGCAGAAGATGAAGGAAACCGCCGAAAGCTATCTCGGCGAGACCGTCACGCAGGCCGTGATCACGGTTCCCGCCTACTTCAACGACGCGCAGCGCCAGGCGACCAAGGACGCCGGCCAGATCGCCGGTCTCGAAGTGCTGCGCATCATCAACGAGCCGACCGCGGCGGCGCTGGCCTATGGCCTCGACAAGACGGACGGCAAGACGATCGCGGTCTACGACCTCGGTGGCGGAACGTTCGACGTCTCGATCCTCGAGATCGGCGACGGCGTGTTCGAGGTGAAGAGCACTAACGGCGACACGTTCCTGGGCGGCGAGGATTTCGACACCGCCCTGGTCGAATGGCTGGCCGACCGGTTCAAGACCAAGGAGAACATGGACCTGCGCAGCGACAAGCTCGCGCTCCAGCGTCTCAAGGAAGCTGCCGAGAAGGCCAAGATCGAGCTGTCGAGCACCACGACGACCGAGGTGAACCTGCCGTTCATCACCGCGCGCATGGAGGGTGGCAACACCACGCCGCTGCACCTGGTGGAGACCGTCACGCGTGCCGATCTTGAGAAGATGGTCGGCAACCTGATCGAACGCACCAAGGCGCCGATGAAGAAGGCGCTCGAGGATGCGGGCATGAAGGCCGGCGACATCGACGAGGTCGTCCTCGTCGGCGGCATGACCCGCATGCCCAGGGTGCGCGAAGTCGTGAAGGAGTTCTTCGGCAAGGAACCGCACACCGGTGTGAACCCGGACGAGGTCGTGGCCATGGGGGCCGCGATCCAGGCGGGCGTGCTGCAGGGCGACGTCAAGGACGTGCTGCTGCTCGACGTGACTCCGCTCTCGCTCGGCATCGAGACGCTGGGCGGCGTGTTCACCCGCATGATCGACCGCAACACCACGATCCCGACCAAGAAGAGCCAGGTCTATTCGACTGCCGAGGACAACCAGCAGGCGGTCACGATCCGCGTGTTCCAGGGCGAGCGCGAGATGGCGGCGGACAACAAGCTGCTCGGCCAGTTCGACCTGGTCGGCATCCCCAGTGCGCCGCGCGGCGTGCCGCAGATCGAGGTCACCTTCGACATCGACGCCAACGGCATCGTCAACGTCAGCGCCAAGGACAAGGGCACCGGCAAGGAGCAGCAGATCCGCATTCAGGCCTCTGGCGGTCTGTCGGACTCCGACATCGAGCAGATGGTCCAGGATGCCGAGAAGTTCGCCGACGAGGACAAGAAGCGGCGCGAAGGGGCCGAGGCGAAGAACAACGCCGACAGCCTCGTCCATGCGACCGAGAAGCAGCTCGAGGAGCATGGCGACAAGATCGATGCTTCGCTCAAGGGTGAGGTCGAGGCCGCGATTGCCGAAACCAAGACAGCCATCGAAGGCGGCGAAGTGGAAGCGATCAAGGCAAAGAGCCAGGCGCTGACCGATCTCGCCATGAAGATGGGCCAGCAGATCTACCAGCAGGAACAGGCCTCCGCGGCCGATGCTCCTGCGGGCGAAGCTGCCGGCGGCTCGGGTGCCGACGAGGATGTCGTCGACGCCGAGTTCTCCGAAGTCGACGAAGACAACAAGGGCTGATGTCCTGATGAAAACCGCAGCCGCCGCCGGTGCATTTCGCTCCGGCGGCGGCTAGGTTTTCGGGACGGGGGTCTTATCTCATGTCGATGGAAATCGATTTCTACGAAATTCTCGGGGTCGAGCGGACCGCGGACGACGCGACGATCAAGTCGGCGTACCGCAAGCTCGCCATGCAGCACCACCCGGATCGCAACGCCGGCTGCAAGGAGAACGAGGACAAGTTCAAGGCGGTGAGCGCCGCCTACGAAATCCTCAAGGATCCGCAGAAGCGGGCCGCCTATGACCGCTATGGCCACGCCGCGTTTCAGAACGGCGGCCCGGGCGGCGGGCACCCTGGCGGCGACTTCGGGGATATCGGCGATATCTTCGAGACCATCTTCGGCAGTGCATTCGGCGGCGGCGCCCGCCAGCGTCCGCGCCGCGGCGCCGACCTGCGCTACGACATGCACGTCACCCTGGAAGAAGCCTTCCATGGCAAGAACACCGAGATCGAGGTCGAGGTTTCGGTGGCTTGCGAGCCCTGCCACGGCAGCGGCGCCGAGCCCGGAACCGACAAGCGCGTGTGCAACCTGTGCCGCGGGCATGGCAAGATCCGCGCGCAGCAGGGCTTCTTCGTGATCGAGAAGCCGTGCCACAATTGCCACGGCTCGGGCCAGGTAATCGAGAACCCCTGTCGCTCGTGCGGCGGCGAGGGCCGCGTGGACAAGCGCCAGCGGCTGACCGTCGAGGTTCCTCCAGGGGTCGATACCGGTACCCGGATCCGGCTCGCCGGCAGGGGCGAAGCGGGGCCGCAGGGCTCACCAGCGGGCGACCTGTACATCTTCGTTCACGTCAAGCCGCACCCGGTGTTCGAGCGGGAGGGAACCATCCTGTTCACCCGCGCCCCGATCAGTTTTACCACCGCCGCCCTGGGTGGCTCGCTGGAAATCCCCGGGCTGGACGGCGAGACGAGCACGATCGACATTCCCGCCGGTATCCAGTCGGGCAAGCAACTGCGCAAGCGCGGCGCCGGAATGCCGGTCCTGCAGGGGCGGGGTCGCGGCGATCTGGTCGTCGAGGTCAAAGTCGAGACACCGACCAAGCTGACCGCCCGGCAGAAGGAAATCCTGCGCGAACTTCAGGAAACCGAGACGGGCGAGGAATGCCCCGAAAGCCGCGGATTCTTCGATAAGCTGAAAGGCGCGCTGAGCGGCTAGCCGCCGATTTCCCGCTCGATCCTTGAGATCAGTTCGGGATCGCAGGTCAGGCGCTCGCGCTCTTCGTTCAGGATGGCGCGGAATGCTGCGCGCTTGAAGCTGTCGCATGCATCGTCGCTCACCGTTTTGGGGGAGCTCGAGCAGACGAGATCGATCATCCGTTCGGCGCCGTGCAGGCGGCCCCAAAGGTAGTCGTTCTCGCGGTATGCCCGGCTGAAAAACGCCCCGAAATTGTAGAACTCCGTTCCGCGCAGCGTCGCCCGGGTTCCACCGGGACGGATCGATGGGGCATCGTCGGGGCTGATGCGGTCGACCTTGATCCCCTCGAACTCGGTCAACCCTTCGTTGCGCATCAGCGGCAGGGTTGCGACGTCGTAAAACGGGAAGCCCAGATAGGCGAGCAGCGTGCGCCGTCGCAGCGCCTTGGGCATCGCAGTGAGCGCCTGCGACAGCAACTCCTCGGCCTCGCGGTCCGCTTCCAGCAGGTCGCGCCGTGTTGCGATCGTGTCGAGCACCCGGCCCGGATCTTCGAAGATGCGCGCCGCGATCTTCGGGAAATCGTCGCCCAGCGCCGCAGCGCCGTCGCGCGCGAAATAGAGCGCTAGAATGGCGTAGATCGACTCGCGCGCATCGTCGAGTGCCGCCTCGGGAATGGTCGGGTCGGCCTCCCACTCGCGCGAAAGGCGGCGCGCGATAAGCCGCAGGCGGCGCACACGGAACGTCAGGTCATGGGTGCGAAGGAACGTGATCGCATCGGGCGTAGCCCCGCCGCCGGTTGCCGCAAGCCGGCTAAGACCGCGCCGGTCCAATTCCGCGCGCAGGACCTCGACGATCGGCTCGGCATTGGGCAGTCCGAGCTGCGGTGTGGCTTCGAAGATCGTGCCGGCCAGCCGCTCGACGATGCCGATCAATTTCGCTTGGGCGTAGGAGTGGAAGGTGTATCCCGCCCGCTCCGCCGCCGCCTGTTGCGCCTTGCTGCGCCATCCGGCGAGCCGGGCGGTCGTCGGCCGATCGAGGAACAGCGTGAGGCCGAACAGCTTCTCGACTTCGGTCTCCACCTGCGGGCGCAGCGCGGTCACGATTTGCCGCGTCCGCTCGGCCTCGCGGGTCAGGTGTTCGATCGCTTCTAGGTTATCGCGGATCGGCTGCTCGCGGGGGATGGTGGACAGTGAGCCGAAGATCGCCCCGAAGAACCCGACCGGCCGGTCGATGCGATGCTCCAGCGTGCCGAAGCGGTCGGGCCGCGGATCGATGTACACGAACCGCCGGTCCACCTCGCGCTGCGCCGGCCTGGCGGGCAGAGCGGCCATGGCCCCCGCGAACGGGGCATTGACCAGGACCGACCCGTCGATCAGCGCGACCTGTTCTTCGGCGCCCTTGTGCAGGTGTACCGGCATGATCCGTTCCAGGAAATCGCGCCGCCCCGGCCATTCCACGCCGCCGCTTGCGGCCAGCGCATCGATTTCGCCCACCTGCAATGGCGGAAAGGCGCCGGGAAAACTGGCGGTGGCGCGCGCGGCGAAGGTCAGCTCCAGCGGGTCGGCGAGGTTCTCCTTGCCGAGCGCCGGCGTCCGCGCCCGGAAGGCGATCTGCAACCGGTGCTCGCTTTCCTCCACCAGCGGCGGGCTGTGCAGGTGGAGCGGTTCGAGAAAGCCCCTGAAATCGGTTGTGGTGACGAGCAGGTCCAGCGGGTGGCCCGGCGGCAGCAGCGGAGGTCCCGGCTCGCCTGCCGCCATCGCCAGCAGTGCGTCGTGGATCAGGTGCGAGAAGCCGAGACCGGAGAAGGGCGGCTCGAACCACCGGCTGCGGATCAGGCGCGACACCTTGCTGCGCACCTCGGCGCGCGTTTCGGGCGAGACGGTTTCGGAAACCACGTTGCCCGGCCGTCGCAGGAGCCACCAGGCAATGGGTTGGGCCCAGAACTTGGCGAAGCGCCAGCCCGGACGGGCATCGGGATCGAGCAGGGCTTCGACGTCGGCATTCTTCAGCCACAGGTCGGTCAGAGGATCGAGGCTCTGGCCGGAATGGATCGCCTGGGCGAGGAACACCGCGTTGATGCCTCCGGCGCTGGCCCCGGTGAGGATGTCGGGCAAGACGCGAAGCCGCAGGTCGGCGCCGCTTTCGATGCTTTGCAACAGGTCCAGGTAAACGCCTTCAACCCCGTCGGCGCTGGCACCGGCATGGGCCGAGCGGCTCGCCCGCGCGAGCTTCCAGATCTCCTTGGTCACGCCATGCATGTAAACGGCAAGACTGATCCCACCGTAGCAAATGAGCGCGATGCGCAGTTCCTTTTGCCGCATGGCGGAACCTTGCAGCCGCCGAAGGCGCATGGCAACGGGCCGTGGCCGGTTGCAAAGAGTTCGATGCGTCCTTCCGCTTGGTACAGCCCGGTAGTCGCCTCTTGTGTTCCGACTTTGTTCCGCATAAGCTCGGGCGATGTCCAAGACCAAGCGCCGTTATGTCTGCCAGGCCTGCGGCGGCGTGTCGCATCGCTGGCAGGGCCAATGCCCAGATTGCGCCGAGTGGAACACCCTGGTCGAGGATACGCCGGCCACGGTCTTTTCGATGAAGCACGACCTGTCGAGCGGCGGGCGGGCGATCGAGTTCGTCACGCTCGATGCGCCGGGCGAAAAGCTCGTCCGGCGCAGCACGGGTCTGCCCGAATTCGACCGTGCCCTGGGCGGCGGGCTGGTCCCGGGCGCGGCGATCCTCATGGGCGGGGATCCGGGCATCGGCAAGTCGACCTTGCTGTTGCAGGCATCGGCCAAATTGGCGAGCGCGGGCGCCGATGTCGTCTATGTCAGCGGCGAGGAAGCGGCCGGTCAGGTGCGGCTGCGCGCCGAGCGGCTCGGCCATGCGCGCGCGCCGATCCGGCTCGCCTCGGCAACTTCGGTGCGCGACATCCTCACCACGCTGGGCCGCGGTGATCCGCCTGCGTTGCTGGTGATCGATTCGATCCAGACCATGCATTCGGATACGATCGAAGGTGCGCCGGGATCGGTCAGCCAGGTCCGCGGCTGCGCGTTCGAACTGATCCGCTTCGCCAAGGAGACGGGCACCGCGCTGGTGCTGGTCGGGCACGTGACCAAGGACGGAACCATCGCCGGTCCCCGCGTGCTGGAGCACATGGTCGATGTGGTCATGAGCTTCGAGGGCGAGCGAAGCCACCAGTACCGGATCCTGCGCTCGCTCAAGAATCGCTTCGGCGCGGTCGACGAGATCGGCGTCTTTGCGATGGCGGGGCAGGGCCTGGAAGAGGTGCCCAATCCCTCCAGCCTGTTCCTGACCGGCCGCGAAGAGCCGATTGCCGGCAGCGCGGTCTTCCCTGCGCTCGAGGGGACGCGTCCGGTTCTGGTCGAGGTTCAGGCACTGATCGTGCGCCTGCAATCGGGCGCGACGCCCCGGCGGGCCGTGGTGGGCTGGGATACGGGTCGCCTGGCAATGCTGCTGGCCGTTCTGGAATCGCGCTGCGGGCTGAATTTCTCATCGGCCGAGGTCTACCTCAACGTCTCGGGCGGTTACCGCCTGTCCGATCCCGCCGCCGATCTGGCTGTCGCCGCCGCGCTCGTTTCTGCGCTGGCCGACAAGCCGCTGCCGCTGCGCAGCACGTGGTTCGGCGAGGTGTCGCTGGCCGGGGAAGTGCGCCCTGTCGCCCATTCCGGACTGCGCCTGCGCGAAGCGGCCAAGCTGGGTTTCGACAGCGCGTTCGGGCCCGACGATGCTGGCGAGAGTCCTGTGGGGCTCCGCTATGCCGGGGTCGGCCGTTTGCCCAAGCTCGTTGACCGGATAATGGCCGCACCCTAAATCCGCCCGTGATGACCGGTTTCGACATTATCGTCATGGTGATCGTGGGTGTCGCGGCCGTTGGCGGATTCACCCGCGGCTTCATCCAGGAAATACTCGCCCTCCTTGCCTGGGTCCTGGCGATCGTGGCGATCAGGTTCCTGCATACCGATCTCTCGGCCTTGCTGCTGGGCTACGTGGAGTCGCCGACCACCGCAGCCATCCTCGCCTTCGCGATCCTGCTAGTGGTTCCGTACGGCGCGATGAAGGTGATCGCCTCCAACTTCGGCAAGCGGTCGCGCAACTCGCTGGTGGGCCCGATCGACCGGGTGCTCGGGTTCGGGTTCGGCGCGGTCAAGGGCGTGATCGTCGTCGTCATCGCCTTCTCGCTGGTCGTACTCGGTTACGACACGATCTGGGGGCCCAAGGGCCGGCCCGACTGGATCAAGGAAGCGCGGACCTATCCCTTCGTCAACGCCGCGTCCGAAGCGATGGTCGAGATCATCCAGCAACGCCGCGAACGGCTGCGCGAGAGCGAGAGCGAAATCGGCGAACTGCCCTGATGGCCGCCGACCGACTCTACACGCCCGAGCTGCTCGCGCTGGCGGTGACGTTGGGTGACGTGCCGCCCGATCCCGCTCTTCCGCTGCACGGCTCGGCACGGTCGAAGAGTTGCGGCAGCACGCTCGACATCGATCTTGGCCTCGATGGCTCTGGGGCAATCGAAAAGCTGGGGATGCGGGTCAGGGCGTGTGCCGTGGGGCAGGCCGCGGCGGCGATCTTCGCTGCGGCCGCGCCCGGGCACGATGCGGGCGAGATCGAGGCGGCCCACGGCGCAATCGGATCTTGGCTCGCAGGGGAGGGTGATCTTCCCGATTGGCCCGGCTTCGCGCCGCTGATCCCGGCGCGCGATTTCCCCGCGCGCCATGGCGCTATTCTGCTGCCGTGGAATGCCGCGCGCGACGCCCTTTCCAGCGCGGCGCCCGCCAGCTAAATCCCTCCCCGCAGAGGGGATCGAATTCGACATGGCCACGACAGCGCTGACGACAGCCCACGAACCGAGCGCGAGCGACATCAGGCTGGTGATCGCCGCGAGTTCGGCCGGCACGATCTTCGAGTGGTACGACTTTTTCATCTACGGCACGCTTGCCGCATTGATCGGGGCCGCTTTCTTCCCCTCCGACAACGAGACGCTGCAATTGCTGCTGGTCTGGGCCGGCTTCGCGGTGGGCTTCGGCTTCCGTCCACTGGGCGCCATCCTATTCGGCTACCTGGGCGACAAGCTGGGGCGCAAGTACACCTTCCTCGTCACTGTCACCCTGATGGGCGTCGCCACGGCGGGCGTCGGCCTGATCCCCACCGCGGCGACGATCGGGCTGGCTGCGCCTGCCATCGTCATCTTCCTGCGCATCCTGCAGGGGCTGGCGCTCGGCGGCGAATACGGCGGCGCGGCGATCTACGTGGCGGAGCATGCTCCGCCAGAGAAGCGGGGGTTCTATACCAGCTTCATCCAGGCGAGCGTGGTGGGCGGTTTCGTCCTGTCGATCGCGGTGGTGCTGGTCTGCCGGGCGCTCATTCCGCCCGAGGATTTTGCCGCCTGGGGGTGGCGCGTGCCGTTCCTGCTCTCGCTGATACTGCTGGGCATCTCGCTCTGGATGCGGCTCAAGCTGGCGGAAAGCCCGGTGTTCAAGGCGATGAAGGAGGCGGGCGAAATGGCCGGCAATCCTTTCGTCGAAAGCTTCACCTATCCCGGCAACAAGAAGCGCATCTTCGTCGCCCTGTTCGGCGTCACCGGCATCCTGACCACGATCTGGTATACCGCGTTCTTCTCCGGCCTGTCGTTCCTGCGCGGGCCGATGCGGATGGACGAGACCCTGGTCGAATGGATCATGATGATCGCCGGCCTGATCGCGATGGGGTTCTATCTGGTCGTCGGCAAATGGTCCGATGCCATCGGTCGCAAGCGGCCGATCATCCTCGGCAGCCTGCTGACCCTGCTGCTGCTCTTTCCGATTTTCTGGGGCATGGGCTCGCTGGCCAATCCGGGGCTGGCCCGTTCCTCGGCGGAGCAGCCGGTTGTCGTCAGCGGAACGGGCTGCGACTACGATCCGTTCGCGAGCAAGCAGGCCACGGCGTGCGGCCGGCTCCTGTCGGACCTCACCTCGTTGGGCGTGAGCTACGACGTGGCCGAACCTTCCGGCGAACCGCTCCTGACGATCGGGCAGGAAAGCCCGGCCATCGACCTGGCCGACGATGCCGGGCGCAAGGCGGCGGTGCAGGCGGCTCTCGAGGCAAAGGGCTTCGATTTCGCCAGGCAGACCCCGCCCGTCGCCAACATCCTCGGGATCATCGGGTTGCTGGTTGCCATGGGCGTTCTCTCGGCCCTGACTTACGGCACCGTTGCGGCATTGCTGGCCGAGATGTTCCCCCCGCAGATCCGCTACAGCTCGATGTCGATCCCCTATCATATCGGGGCGGGCTATCTCGGCGGTTTCCTTCCGCTGATCGCAGGTTACATCGTGGCGACGACAGGCAACCCCTATTCGGGCCTGTGGTACACCTGGGCCGTCGTCGCGTTCGGCGTTGTCGTGGCCTGGTGGGGGCTGCCGTCCGGGCCACCGCGCGATTTTGCCGACGAATGACCGGCCGCCCCTCGCGAACGCTCCGGCTGCGCCTCGATCGCGCGGCGCTGGCGAATAACTGGACCGCGCTCGACAGACTCTCGGGGGCTGCGGCCGCGGGCGCCGCGGTCAAGGCCGACGGTTATGGTCTGGGCGCGGAACGGGTCGTCCCCGTGCTGCGCGATGCCGGCTGCAGGATGTTCTACGTCGCGCACTGGAGCGAAGTCGAAGCTGTGCTGCATCATGTCCCCGCAGCGCAGGTCGCCGTGTTGCATGGTCCATTAAGCCCCGACGACGTCGATTATGCGATCGCGACGGGCGTCCGTCCGGTCATCAACAGCCTGCATCAGGCGCGGCTGTGGACCCGGGGCGGGCGCCACGCCTGCGACCTGATGCTCGACACCGGGATCAATCGCCTGGGGGTGTCCCCCGGCGAGATCGGCGACGAGGCGATCCGCGCTCTGGAGGTCCAGACGCTGATGTCGCACCTCGCCTCGGCGGACGAGGATAGCGCGCAAAACGATGCGCAACGCACGCTGTTCGAAGAACTGGCACCCCATGTGCCGCACCGCGCGCGCAGCATCGCCAACAGCGCCGGCATCGCGCTGGGCAGGGCGTTCGCCTACGATCTCACTCGACCCGGGCTTGCCCTCTACGGCGGCATTCCGCGCGGCGAGCTGGCATCCCTCGTTTCGCAGGTGGCCTTTCCGCAGGCGGCGATCATTCAACTGCGCGATATCCAGCCGGGCGACCGGGTCGGCTACAACGCCACCTGGACCGCCAGCCGCCCGATAAGGGCCGCCACGGTGTCCGTCGGTTACGCCGACGGTTTCCTGCGCTGTTGGTCGGGCAAGGGCGTTTTGCTGCACGGCGATCGCACGCTTCCGATCGTCGGCCGGGTGTCGATGGATATGGTCGTCGTAGACTGCACGGCGGCACCCGAACTTCGCGAAGGCGATTGGCTCGACCTGATGTACGATCTGCCGCAAGCGGCGGAAATCACGGGGCTTTCCCAGTACGAATTGCTGACATCGATCGGCTCGCGATACGCGTTCACAGATTTCTGAGGAGTCATGTTGCACTGCACACTGTGCAGGTGCTAAATGTCGCGCGGTCGTTTCGTACCCGAGGGCTCAGAAAAAGTGGCATCCGCACAGCAGGCATCCGAAGACCGGGTCGTGGTCAAGAAGTACGCCAACCGGCGACTCTACAACACGAAAAGCTCTTCCTACATCACGCTAGACGACCTCGCGAAGATGACGCGTGATGGGACGGACTTTGTTGTGCTCGACGCCAAGACGGGCGGCGACATCACCCACCAGATCCTGACCCAGATCATCATGGACGAGGAATCGAACGGCGAGCAGATGCTGCCGATCAGCTTCCTGCGCCAGCTCATCTCTATGTATGGCAATTCGATGCAGGCGATGATGCCGCAGTATCTCGAAGCGTCGATGGAGCATTTCCGCACCAACCAGGAAAAGCTGCAGCACGCCTGGAAGGACAGCATCGGCCCGCAAGCTTTCGCCAAGATGGCCGAGACCAACATGGCCATGTTCAAGGCGGCCGCCAGCGCCTTCATCCCCAAGACTCCGGCCGGGGATGCCCCTGCCGATCAGCGGTCGGGCGACATCGACGAGCTGAAGACCCAGCTCTCGGCCATGCAGAAGAAGCTCGACGAGCTTGGCAAATAGCTGCGGGCAGGCCAGTGCCTGCCGCAGTTTGAAGCAGAATCGGAAAATTCAGTGACCGGCATTCGCCACGCTTTGTCCGTCAAGCGCGAGGACGATTTCGCGCAGTGGTACCAGGAAGTCGTCTCCGCCGCCGACATGGCCGAGGAATCGGGCGTGCGCGGCTGCATGGTCATCAAGCCGTGGGGCTTCGGCATCTGGGAACGGATGCAGGCGCTCATGGATCGGCGCATCAAGGCGGCCGGCGTGCAGAACGCCTATTTCCCGCTGTTCATTCCGCTCGGCAATTTCGTGCGCGAAGCCGAGCATGTGGAAGGCTTCGCCAAGGAAATGGCGGTCGTCACCCACCACCGCCTGATTTCCGACGGCAAGGGCGGGTTGATGCCCGATCCCGAGGCCAAGCTGGAAGAACCGCTGATCGTGCGCCCCACGTCCGAGACGATCATCGGCGACGCGATGAGCCGCTGGATCCAGTCGTGGCGCGATCTGCCGCTGATGCTCAACCAGTGGGCCAATGTTGTGCGCTGGGAAATGCGCACGCGCATGTTCCTGCGCACCAGCGAGTTCCTCTGGCAGGAAGGGCATACCGCGCACGCGACGCGCGAGGATGCGATGGCCGAGACGCTGCGCGCGCTCGAAATGTACCGTGCCTTCGCGGAAGAGGACGCGGCGATCCCCGTGATCGTCGGTGAAAAGCCCGCCAACGAGCGCTTCCCCGGCGCGGTCGGCACCTGGTCGATCGAGGCGATGATGCAGGACGGCAAGGCGCTGCAGGCCGGCACCAGTCATTACCTGGGGACCAGTTTCGCGCACGCGGCGAACATCCGCTATCAGGACAAGGAAGGCGGCCAGCAGCTCTGCCACACGACCAGCTGGGGCGTCTCGACACGCATGGTCGGCGCGATGATCATGGTCCATGGCGACGACGACGGGCTGCGCGTTCCGCCCACGCTGGCGCCGTTCCAGGTCGTCATCCTGCCGATGCTGCGCGAGGATGACGGCGACGCGGCCATCATCGAATATTGCGAAGGACTGCGTGCGGCATTGCTGCAGCAAACCGCCTTCGGCGAGCCGCTGCGCGTGCTGCTCGACGCCAAGCCCGGCAAGGCCGCGGCGAAGCGGTGGGATTGGGTGCGCAAGGGCGCGCCGCTGATCGTCGAAGTGGGCCCGCGCGACATGGAGAACGGCAAGGTCGCCGTGCTCCGGCGCGACAAGCTGTGGAACGAGGCCGCGAAGACGAATTTCGACTTCGCCGCGCGTGACGAATTCGTCGCTACCGCCGCCGGACTCGTTGGGGACATCCAGCGGGCGCTCTACGGCGAAGCGCACGCCCGGCGGGAAAGCAATATCGTGCGCGGGATCGAAACGATCGCGCAGCTTGATGCCATGTTCGGCGCGGACGCGCGCTACCCCGGATGGGCCGAGGTCCAATGGTCGCGGCCCGAGGGCGCGGAACTGGACAAGGTCGTCGAACAGCTCAAGGCGCGCAAGCTGACCTTCCGCAACGTTCCGCTCGATGCCGCTGCGGCCGACGGCCCCTGCATCTTCACCGGCGAGCCGGCGGTCGAACGGATCTACGTCGCCCGCGCCTACTGAGCCCGGCCTGCCGGCCCCGAGCCACGATGGCCCGGGACCGGCGTTCCCGACCTTCGGTTACTTGGGCGCCAGGATCATCCCCTTGGCGACCTTCTCGCGATAGGCATCGAGGCTGATGTCGCGGCCCAGGAACTGCTTCACCAGTGCGGCCGACGGCCCCGATCCGCCAGGCGCCAGGATGAAGTTGCGGTAGTCGGCGGCGGTCTGCGGGTTGCGCAGGCCCTCCTTGGCGAAGCGCGTGAACATGTCGTCGGCCACCACGACCGACCAGCGGTAGGTGTAATAGGCCGCCGAATAGCCGTTCAGGTGACCGAAGGCGTCCTGCATCTGGGTGCCAGTCGGATAGCCCATCGGGTCGAACTTGCCTTCGTACTGGCGGGTCAGGTCGCCCAGGTTGCCCTGCGGTACGCCCTCGTGGAACTTGAGCGAGATGTTCGACAGGCCGAGCTGGCGCATGTCCGACAGACCGAGGCCGAAATACCGCGCCGCATTCATCTTCTCGACCAGGTCGCGCGGGATCGTCTCGCCCTTCTCGTTCTTCGCGAACTGCGAGAGCGTGTCGTAGTCGTAGACCCAGTTCTCCAGCACCTGCGAGGGCGCCTCGACGAAATCCCACTCGTTGGTGATTCCGCTGGTGCCGAACCAGCGGTGCGTCTGGCCGCCCAGGATCCCGTGCAGCATGTGGCCGAATTCGTGCAGGAAGGTTTCGACCTGCCCGTGCTCCATCTTGCCTTCGGGGAAGTTCTGCACCAGCGCGCCCACCGGAACGGAGCGGCCCTGCAGGCCTGCGCGCAGCGGGATCATGTTGGCGTGGGTGTACTTGCCCTGCCGCGGGTGGTTGTCGAAGTAGAACCGGCCGATGACCTTGCCGCCTTCGACAACCTCGTAAGCTTCGACGTCCTCGTGCCAGGTGGGGGTGTCCCACTTGCGAATGTCGAGCTTGAACAGGTCCTCGGTCAGCGCGAGGATGCCGTCGCGCACGTTGTCGTAGAGGAAGTACTCGCGCGCTTCGAGCGGGTTGTAATCGAAGTACTTCTGCTTGGCCTGGCGGCTCAGCCAGCCCGAGTTGAAGATCGACACGTCGCCGCCGGCCTGCGCCGGATATTGCGCCTGCATCGCACGCAGCACGGCCATGTCGCTCTGCGCCGAAGGGCCGGCCGCGGCGGCCATGTCGGCCAGCAGGGTCTCGACCTTCTGCGGGGTGTTGATCATGCGATCCTCGAGGACCAGCGCGGCGAAGTTGGGGCGCCCCAGCAGCTCGGCCAGTTCCTGGCGCTTGGTGAACAGCCGGGTCAGCACCGCGTCGTTCTCGGGATAGGCCCGCGAAAGGTATGACCGCGCCATGCGCTCGCGCGTGATGGGGCTGTCGGCATAGGTCATGACCGGGCTGTAGTCGGTGCCCGACATCGTCAGTTCGATCAGCCCGTCACCACCGACCGGGTGCTTGTCGAGGAAGTCCTGCGGCAGGCCCGCGAGTTCGGACGGCAGCACCTTCAACCGGGTCGCGTCCTCGGCGATGTTGCGGTCGAATTCGGTGCCGATCGCCGCAATCTCGTCCTTCAGCGCCTTCACCTGCGCGCGCTTCGCCTCGTCGAGCGACACGCCCTCGCGCTCGAACTTGGCGAGCGCGCGGCTGAGGTAATACTGCGTGGCGGCGTCGGCGCTGCCCGGCGCGATGGCCTTGAGCTTGTCGTAGGTCGGGCGCGACAGGGTCAGCCGGGCGTCGGCCTCAGCGAGCTTGACCTCGCAGTCGCCGGCGGCGGAGCGCTGATCGGCCTCCAGCATGACCTCGCGGTACAGCGTGAATTCGCCCAGCGCGCTCTGCTGCAGGTTGCTGATATCGTCGTAGGCCTGCAGCGTGGTGTCGATGCTCGCGGCGCCCGTGCCGCTCTCAAGCTGGGTCATCAGGCGGTTGTTTTCCGCCAGCACCTTGTCGCACCGGGCCGTGATCTCGGCCGCGCTCGGGCTCGCCAGGATGGGGCCGAGAAAGGCGTTTACGTCGTAGCCTTGCGCAGCCGCAGGTGTGCTGAGGGCGGTGGCGAGCATGGCGGCGGATCCGATCAGGTGACGCATGTAAGACAAATCTCCGGAGAAAGTTTTTCGTGAAACCGGTTAGCGGAGCGCAGTTGCACTGGCAATGAACGCCGCGCACGGGGACCGTGGCGCCCGCGCCTTGCACTTTGCGTCCCGCACCGCCACATCCACCCCATGCCGCAGCGCTTCAAGCGCGTGCCGGGTCTCCCGAGCCGCGAACAGATCCTCGAATTCATCCGCGAAGCGGAAGGTCCGGCCGGAAAGCGCGAGATCGCGCGCGAATTCGGCCTCAAGGGGCAGGAGAAGATCGCGCTCAAGAAGCTGCTGGGCGACATGGCCGAAGAAGGCCTGATCGACGGGAAGAAGAGCGCGTTTCACCGGATGGGCGGCCTGCCCAAGGTGACCGTGCTGCGCGTGGTCGAGATCGACGACGGCGAGCCCATTGCCATCCCCGACAGCTGGCAGCCGGAAGACGCCGTGCCCCCGCCGCGGGTCCGCATCGTGGAAAGCAAGAAGGGCGGCGCGCTGCGCAAGGGCGACCGCGTGCTTGCGCGGACCGAGGAGGCCGGGCGCGGCTTCCTGGCGCATCCGATCAAAAAGCTTCCCGCGGCGACCGATTCGATGCTCGGCGTGGTCGAACAGGACAAGGCCGGCGGTTTCTGGCTGGCGCCCGTGGACAAGCGGATCCGCAGTTCGTGGCCGATCAAGGATATCGGCGAGGCCGAGGTCGGCAATCTCGTGCTGGCCGAACCGACCGGCCGCGGGGCGCATTCGGGCGTCAAGGTGGTCGAGGTGCTGGGCGACCCGCTGGCGCCGCGCAGCTTCAGCCTGATCGCGATCCACAAGTACGGCATCCCGCATGTCTTCCCCGAAGCCGCGCTGGCCGAGGCGGAACTGGCGGCCAGGCTGCCGCTCAGCCAGGATAGGCGCGAGGATCTGCGGCACCTGCCGATCGTGGCCATCGATCCGGCCGACGCGCGCGACCACGACGATGCGATCTGGGCCGAGCCCGACGGCGAGGGCGGTTTCCGCGCGGTCGTCGGGATCGCCGACGTCAGTTTTTACGTGCGACCCGGCGGGGCGCTCGACCGCGAGGCGCGCAAGCGCGGCAACTCGGTCTACTTCCCCGACCGCGTCGTGCCGATGCTGCCCGAAATCCTGTCGGCCGACGTGTGCTCGCTGGGCGAGGGCGAGGATCGCGCGGCGATGGCCTGCCATATGCAGATCGATCCCAGCGGCAAGGTCAGCTCGTTCCGCTTCACCCGCGCCATCGTCCGCATCGCCGAAGTGATCGCCTACGAGGATGCGCAGGCGCGGTTCGACGGCGAGGGCGAGGAGAAGGAACTGCGCAACCTGTGGGCGGCCTGGGGCCTGCTCAACGCGGCGCGCGTCGACCGCGATCCGCTCGACCTGGACCTGCCGGAGAGGCGGGTGGTGCTCGATGCCGAAGGCAGGATCGCCGAGGTTGCCGTGCGCGAACGGCTCGACGCGCACCGCGTGGTCGAGGATTTCATGATCGCCGCCAACGTGGCCGCGGCCAAGGCGCTGGAAAGCAAGACCAGCCCGGTCGTCTATCGCGTCCATGAACCGCCGACGCGCGAGAAGCTGATCGCGCTGAAGGACTACTTCAAGTCGATCGGTCAGAACCTGGCGATGGGGCAGGTCATCACGCCGGGCCTGTTCAACCGCATGATCAAGGACGTGGCCGACCCGGCCGAGAAGGCCCTGGTGATGGAAGCGGTGCTGCGCAGCCAGACGCAGGCCTATTACGGGCCGCAGAACGCCGGGCACTTCGGCCTGGCGCTGGGCAGCTATGCGCATTTCACTTCGCCCATCCGGCGTTATTCGGACCTGCTGGTCCACCGCGCGCTGGTCGACGCCTTCGGCCTTGAGCAGCCGGAGCCGAAGGGCAAGCTGCCGGCGGCGAGCGGATTGTCGGAACAGGACCGTGCGGACCTGGGCAAGGTCAGCGAGGCGATCAGCCAGACCGAGCGCCGCGCGATGGAAGCCGAGCGCGATACGATCGACCGCTACGTCGCCGCGTGGCTGGCGGGCAAGGTCGGCGAGGTCTTCGACACCCGCGTGACCGGCGTGCAGAGCTTCGGCTTCTTCGCCACGATCCAGGGCTTCGGCGGGGACGGACTGGTGCCGGTCTCCACGCTGGGCAACGACTACTTCAGGTACGACGAAGGCGCGCGGGCGTTGATCGGCGAACGGACGGGCGAACGGTATGCGATCGGCCAGATCCTGAAGCTGCGCCTGGCGGAGGCCAATCCGCTGACCGGCGCGCTCAAGTTCGAACTGCCCGAAGGAAAAGGCGCCCCGGTCGAACCCCGCGGCGCCCGGCCGGAGACGAAGAAGGGCCGCAGCAAGCATCCGCAGGGCGGGGCGGGCCATGCCCAGGGGCGCAGGGGTCGCCCGGGCAACATCCGCCACCAGGGCCGCGGCAAGAAGAAGTAACTCCCGGCGATCAATCCGCCCGAAGGTTCAGCTCAGTTCGTCGATGCGCTCTTCGCCCAGGCCGCCGGGCACGATGAACAGCGGGCAGCGCAGCGATCCGGAATGGGCCGAGAAATGCGTCACCAGCGGGCCGGGCGTGCCCTCGGCGGCCGCCCCCAGGACCAGCGCGGCGACTTCCGGGTGGGTCTCGAGGTATTCGTTGATCACCCCGACGCCTTCGCCCACGCGCACCGCGATCTGCGGCATCTTGCCGCTTTCGGAAAAGAGCTCGCCCGCGGCGCCGCTGGCCAGCACCTCGGCCCGGTCGCGCGCTTCCTCCTCGATCGTCGCCTGGACGCCGCCAAACGCGTTGAACTGCTGGCGCGGCACGAGGGCCAGGATGTGTACCGTGCCGCCGGTGTCGGCGGCGCGGCGCGCGGCGAAGCGCAGGGCCAGTTTGGCCTCTTCGGTCTCGTCGATGATCGCCAGGTAGACCCGCATGTTTTCCCCGTTCCCCGGCGGCTCGTATCCGCCGAAACAGCGGCTTGCGCAAGAACCTTGCCCGCCGCGCGGTTATTCGCCAGAGGTCTTGCCGAGAGTGACCGCCTGACAGGAACAGCGCCCGACCCATGCCCATCGCCATCAAGATGCCCGCCCTTTCGCCCACGATGGAAGAGGGCACGCTCGCCCGTTGGCTGGTGAAGGTGGGCGACGAGGTCCGCGCGGGCGACGTCATGGCGGAGATCGAGACCGACAAGGCGACGATGGAGTTCGAAGCGGTCGACGAAGGCACGATCGCCGACATCGCCGTGGCCGAAGGGACCGAGGGCGTGAAGGTCGGCACCGTGATCGCCACGCTGGCCGAAGAGGGCGAGGATGCAGGCAGCGTGAAGCCCGCCGCCGAGGCCGCCGCGCCCGCTCCAGCGCCTGCCGCCAAGGAGGCGCCGCCGCCGGCAGCTTCCGCTGCGCCTGCGCCGTCACCTACCGCAGCTCCCTCCGCCGCCAACGCCGCGCCCGCGCCTTCGGGCGACCGCGTCGTCGCTTCCCCGCTCGCCAAGCGGATCGCGGCCGACAAGGGCATCGACCTTGCGGGGATCAAGGGCTCCGGCCCCAACGGCCGCATCGTCAAGGCCGACGTCGAGGGCGCGCAGCCCGCCGCCGCCGCCCCCGCAGCCGCCCCGGCCGCGAGTGCCGGCGCGTCCGCCCCGGCAACTGCACCCGCCGCAGCGCAGGACTTCGGCATCCCGCACGAGGTCGAGAAGCTGTCGGGAATGCGCAAGACCATCGCCCGCCGCCTGACCGAATCGAAGCAGCAGATCCCGCACATCTACCTCACCGTCGACATCCGGCTCGACGCGCTGCTCAAGCTGCGCGCCGAGCTCAACGATGCGCTGTCGGCCCAGGGGGTGAAGCTGTCGGTCAACGACATGCTGATCAAGGCGCTGGCTAAGTCGCTGCTGGCGGTCCCGGCGTGCAACGTGCAGTTCGCCGGCGACACGCTGCTCAAGTTCAGCCGGGCCGACATCTCGGTCGCGGTCTCGATCGAGGGCGGGCTGATCACCCCGATCGTCGTCGACGCCGGCAGCAAGGCGATCAGCGCCATCTCCACCGAGATGAAGGACCTCGCCGGCCGCGCCAAGGAAGGCAAGCTGCAGCCGAGCGAATACCAGGGCGGCACCGCCTCGCTCAGCAACATGGGCATGTTCGGGATCAAGCAGTTCGAGGCGGTGATCAACCCGCCGCAGGCGATGATCATGGCGATCGGCGCGGGCGAGAAGCGGCCCTACATCGTCGACGATGCGCTCGGCGTCGCCACGGTGATGAGCGCCACCGGCAGCTTCGACCACCGCGCCATCGACGGGTCCGACGGGGCTGCGCTGATGAAGGTGTTCAAGGAACTGTGCGAAAAGCCGCTGGGGCTGGTCGCCTGAGCGGCCGGCGCGCGGCATGACCGAACACCGCGATCCCGCGATCCGCGTCACGGCCATGCCGGCCGACGCCAATGCCTATGGCGACATCTTCGGCGGGTGGCTGATGAGCCTGATGGACAGCGCCGCCGGCCTCGTGGCCGCGCGGCGCACCAAGGGGCGGGCAGTGACCGTGGCGATGGACGGGATGCAGTTCCACGAACCCGTCAGTGTCGGCGACGAGGTCTCGGTCTACTACGAAATCCAGTCCATCGGCCGCACCAGCATGAAGATCGCGACCGAGGCCTGGCGCCGCCACCGGCACGAGGAAGAGGCGGTGAAGGTGACCGAGGCGGTCTTCACCTTCGTCGCGGTGGATGCCGAAAAACGGCCGCGGACGATCGAGCGGTGAGGCAAGGCGCTTTCCTACACGGTGCCCGGTGTGGCAGTCCGGCGGCATGACGCGGACCGTCCGGAATTCTTTCGCATGCACGGCAAGAAGGCGGCTCGCAGCGCCCAATTTTCTTGCCTCTGGACCGTGTAACATGCGGTCCATGTCCAAGTCTTTCGCTGGGCAGGCAGGGCCCGCAGTAGCCGGGGAGAATCGAGCATGAAACGTGTGATCCTGCTCGCTTCGGCCCTCGGCATGGCATCGGGCGTCGCGGCGCAGACCGCCCCGGCGAGCACCGAGCAGCATTACTATGCCCGCCCGGTCGAGGGCGAGGCGAAGGCGCGGCCATGGCTGGTGCTGATGCCCGGCGGCGGCGGCATGGACGTGTTCGGCGATACCGAGCATTACTTCAACGTCGCCCGCGAGTGGAACGCGGCCGGATGGGACGTGCTGCTGGTCCATTACCAGGAGGCGGCCAAACTGATCCCCGGCGCCGCGCAGAGCAACCCGGCCAGGATGGAAACCACCGTCATCGCCGATGCGCTGAATGTGGCGGGCGCGAAGGGCTGGCTCGACCTGCAGTGTCCCGGGATGGTCATGGGTTTCTCGATGGGCGGGGCGGGCACGCTCGGCCTGGCCGCCGATCCGCCCAAGACGCTGATCGGCGCGATCGGCTATTATCCGATGACCGCCGGGCAGGCGGCGCGCTATACGCCCAAGGTGCCGGTGCTGGTGCTGCAGGGCGATCTCGACCAGCTCACCACGCGCGATGCGCTGGATGCGCTCGTCGCGAAATCGGCGGACCGGTCGAAGCTGAGCGTCTTCCACTTCCCCTCGGCGCACCACGGGTTCGACATCCCGTCGCTCGCCAAGCCGGTGACCTTCAACGGCGGCACGTTCCGCTATAACAACGGTGCGGCGCTCGCCGCGCAGGCCGAGGTGGAGGCGTTCCGCAAGACCCAGCTTGCCGCGGCGAATGCCCCGGCCGAATGCAGATGACAGGATAGACCATGGCAGACCAATACGACGTCATCGTTCTGGGCTCGGGCCCGGGTGGCTATGTCGCCGCGATCCGCGCGGCCCAGCTTGGGCTGAAGACGGCCATCGTGG
This sequence comes from Tsuneonella sp. HG222, assembly GCF_053819185.1. Taxonomy (NCBI): domain Bacteria; kingdom Pseudomonadati; phylum Pseudomonadota; class Alphaproteobacteria; order Sphingomonadales; family Erythrobacteraceae; genus Tsuneonella; species Tsuneonella sp. HG222. The sequence continues at coordinate 1,448,828 of NZ_JBSOQZ010000001.1, forward strand.
AGCGCGAACTCCTCGGCGGCATCTGCCTCAACTGGGGCTGCATCCCGACCAAGGCGCTGCTGCGTTCGGCGGAGATTTTCCACTACATGCAGCACGCCAAGGACTACGGCCTGGCCGCGCAGGCGATCAGCGCCGATCTGGACGCGGTGGTCAAGCGCAGCCGCGGCGTCGCCAAGCAGCTCAACCAGGGCGTCACGCACCTGATGAAGAAGAACAAGATCGCGGTGCACATGGGGGAGGGCACGCTGACCGGCCCGACCAGCCTGACGGTGAAGGGCGAGAAGGGCGAACAGAAGCTCACCGCCAAGCACATCATCGTCGCCACCGGCGCCCGCGCGCGCGACCTGCCCTTCGCCCCGACCGACGGCAAGCGCGTGTGGACTTATCGCCACGCCATGACCCCGCCCGAAATGCCCAAAAAGCTGCTGGTGATCGGATCGGGTGCGATCGGCATCGAGTTCGCCAGCTTCTACAACGACATGGGCGCCGAAGTTACCGTGGTCGAGATGCTCGACCGGATCGTGCCGGTGGAAGATGCCGACGTTTCGGCCTTCCTCGAAAAGAGCCTGACCAAGCAGGGCATGACGATCCTGACCGGCGCCGGCGTCGAGGAACTGAAGGTCACCGGCAGCGGCGTCAGCGCGAAGATCAAGGGCAAGGACGGGAAGGTCACGAGCGGCGAGTTCAGCCACTGCATCGTCGCCATCGGGATCGTGCCCAACACCGAGAACGTGGGCCTCGAAAAGCTGGTCGAGATGGATCGCGGCTTCATCCAGATCGACGACTACGGCCGCACGAAGTCGAAGGGCCTGTGGGCCATCGGCGACTGCACCCCCGGCCCGTGGCTGGCGCACAAGGCGAGCCACGAGGGCGTTACCGCCGCCGAAGCCATCGGGAAGGAACTGGGCAACAAGGACGTGCACCCGCATCCGCTGGACCGGCGCAACATCCCCGGCTGCACGTACTGCCACCCGCAGATCGCCAGCGTGGGCCTGACCGAGGCGAAGGCGAAGGAAGCGGGCTACGAGGTGAAGGCCGGCACATTCCCGTTCATCGGCAACGGTAAGGCGATCGCACTGGGCGAGGCAGAGGGCTTCGTGAAGACCGTGTTCGACGCGAAGACCGGCGAACTGCTGGGCGCACACATGGTCGGCGCCGAGGTGACCGAGATGATCCAGGGCTATGTCGTGGGCAAGACCCTCGAGACCACCGAAGCCGAACTGATGCAGAGCGTGTTTCCGCACCCGACGATGTCGGAGGCGATGCACGAAAGCGTCCTCGCCTCGTACGGCCGGGCGCTGCACATCTGACGCGATCCGGGGGCAGAGTGGCGGACAGGGTGGGATTCGAACCCACGGTGGACTTGCACCCACGGCGGTTTTCAAGACCGCTGCCTTAAACCACTCGGCCACCTGTCCGTTGCGGCGTCGGCTATCGGCAAAATCGGCCCATGTCACCCGTGACTTGTGGCGCGCGATAAATTAGACATAGTCAACCGGTCGCAAGGGAGAGATTTCGATGAAGGTTGTGCGCAAGGCGTTGCTGGCGGCTGCCGCGGGATGGGCAGTGCTGTCGGGCGGGTCCGCCATGGCGCAGGCCAGTTGCGACCGGGCGACTCTGCAGGACATCGCCGACCGCTACGTCAAAGCGCAGGCCGACGGCTCGATGTTCGCCCTGCCGGTGGGCGAATGGGTCGACTACCGCGAGAATCTGGTCATGTCGTCGAGCGCGACGGGTGTGCTGGGCACCGCGCGCGAGTTCGCCTGGACGTCCAAGCTGCTCGATACCGCGCAGTGCAGGGTCTACGTCGAAGGCGTGATCACGGCGCCCGAGCCCTATGTCCTGGCGACGGTGGTCAACAACGGGTTCTTCGGCGTGAACCAGATCAGCACCATGGTCGGCAGCGGCGATGCGAATGCCGTGATGGCGGCTGCCAAGGCCGAGGATTGGGCCGAGATTCCCGCGGCATCGCGCGCGGCCCGCAAGGATCTGATCGCTGCCGCCGATGCGGTTCTCGACGCCGAGGCTACGCCCACCGTGGGCCGGGACTACATCGTCGACGAGGCGCGCGGCGCAGTCGGCGTGTTCGCCCGCGTCGGCTCTGCCGAAGGGCGCGCCACGGCACACGTGTTCCGCATCGAAGACGGCGCGGTCAAACATCACCGGGAAAACCCGGCAAGGGAGTAGCCGCAAGCGCAGGCGCGCGGCTTGGAGAGGGGTACGCGAATGCTGAAGAAGACATTGGCCTTGGGAGCCATCGCCGCCGCAACCGCGGCCATCGCCACGCCCGCGGCGGCGCAGAACGCCGGCGGAAGCTGCGAGCGCGCCATGCTGCAGGACATGGCCGACAAGTACATCAAGGGCCAGACGGAGGGCTTGCCGCTCTACCTGCCGATGGGCAACTGGGTCGTCTATCGCGAGAACGGCAAGCTATCGACGATGTCGCAGGGCGTGTTCTCGACCGCCTTGCCGATCGATTTCAGCCGCGCCCTGCTCGACACCGAGCAGTGCAAGGTGTTCCTCGAGATGGTCAGCCATTCGGGCAGCAAGCCTTACACGCTCGCCGTCCAGTTCGGCGCGCGCGGCGGCAACGGCAACAACATCGAAGTGGTCACCGCGACCAAAGGCGACTGGCTGTTCGATGCCAAGTACACCTACGAATATGCCCGGCGCGAAGCCTGGCCGGAAATCCCGGCCGACAGGCGCAACACCCGCGCCGAGCTGAAGGCGGCGGCCGACGCCTATCTCGACCTGTTCAAGGACAAGACCGTCCAGGTCCCGTGGGGGACGCCGTGCCACCGCCTCGAAGGCAGCATCTACACCAGCGGCGAGAGCTGCAACGTCGGCGTGCCGGACAACATCGACATGGTCGAGCGGCAATACGTCATCGACGAGACCATCGGAGCGGTCGACGTCATGCTCAAGATGGGACCCGGCCAGCGCCCGGACAGCCACCTGTTCCGCATCGAGGATGGCAAGATCCGCTTCATCCACACGGTGACGAACTGCCTGGGAACGGACAACTGCGGTTTCGGGTCGTTCGACGAGATGATCGCCAAGCGCCCGGAATTGAGGCCGCCTTTCAAGGACTAGTCCCGCGTGGGCGGCATCCTGGCGACATTCGGTCCGTCAGGGATTCACAGCAGGGCGGCAGCGTGCAAAGGTGGCCGGATGCGAATCCTTGCCCGTCTCCTGTCCTTTGCCACCGTCGTTCTCGCCACCGCATCGGTCGGCAATGCCCAGAGCATGCCGTTCGATTCCTATCTCCAGCTCGTCGCCGCCAAGGCGCGCGGGCAGGGCGTCAGCGAGCGGGCGGTGCGCGAAGTGCTGAGCGGGTTGCAGCCGAACCAGCGGGTGATCGCGCTCGACCGCGACAACATCTCCTCGGGCGGCAGCGTCGGCGGCTTTCCGCCGCTCGCGCCCTATATCCGCAGCCACAACACGCAGGCGCGGATCGACGCCGGGCGCCGGGCCTACAGCCGGCTCGCCCCGCTGGCAGCCCGGATCGAGCGTGAGTACGGCGTTCCCGAACCCGTGATCCTCGCGATCTGGGGGCACGAAACGAGCTACGGCGCGGTGAAGGGCAACTTCGACCTGCCGCAGGCGCTGGCCACTCTCGCGTGGGAAGGGCGCCGCCGCGATCTGTTCGAGGGCGAACTGATCGACACGATGAAGATGGTCGACCGCGGCGTGCCGCGCTCGCGCCTCGTCGGAAGCTGGGCCGGGGCGTTCGGCAACCCGCAGTTCCTGCCCAGCGTCTACCTTCGTCTGGCGCAGGACGGCGACGGCGACGGACAGGCCGACATCTGGAACAGCGAGGCCGACACGTTGGCCTCGATCGCGAATTATTTTCGCGATGCCGGGTGGCGCCGCGGCCAACCCTGGGGCGTGCGCGCCTTCGTCCCCAATTCGGTCGATCGCGGGGCAGTCGAAAGCCGCCTCGTGTCGCCGGTCTGCCCGCGCGTCCACGTGCGCCACAGCAAGTGGATGAGCGTGCGCGAGTGGCGCGATCGGGGCGTGATTCCGCAAGGTTACATCGCCGACGACGCGATCGCGGCGCTGTTCGAACCCGACGGTCCCGCAGCACCCGGGTATCTCTTAACTCAGAATTATAGGGTTATCCTCGAATATAACTGCTCGAACTACTACGCGATGAGTGTGGGGTTGCTTGCAGATGAGATTGCCCGTTGAACCTTTCCGCCGCCTCGCGCTGGCCCTGAGCGCGTCCCTCGCCCTGTCGGGGTGTGGCATTTTCCAAGGCGGCGATGGCGCCGCCAGGCTTCAGTCCGCCCCGAAAGGCGTTGCATCGAACGTGTCCTACACGGTCGCGGGCCAGCCGCAGGGCGCGGCCGGCGCTCCCCTTCCCGCAAGCGCGAGCATTGCTCCGTCGGTGCAGGGCGGAGGCGGAGTGGGGCCTGCAGGCGATTATCCCGTCACCGTCGGGGAACCGTACCGCATCGGGACCACGCTCTACACTCCGGCCGACAAGCTCAATTACGACGAGGTCGGCTACATCGCCGCCGATACCGGTGCGGGTGTCACGGTGGCCCATCACACGCTCCCGGTGCCGAGCTACGTCGAGATCACCGCTCTGGACAGCGGACGCACGATCCTGGCGCGCGTCGAGCGCCGCGGGCCGATGACGAGCGAATCCCTGGTCGCCCTGTCGCCGATGGCGCTGGAAGTCCTTGCCGCAACTGCCGGCACTCCGGTCCGGGTGCGGCGCGTCAATCCGCAGGAATTCGACCGAGCGAAGCTGCGCTCCGGCCAGTCGGCCGCAGCACGAATGGATACGCCGGAAACCTTGCTGACCGTCCTCAAGCGCAAGCTGCCGGATGGCGGCCTGCAGAAGCCGGCCCCGGTGCAAGCCCAGGCCCAGGCTCAGGCCCTTCCGAAAGCCGTGCCCAGCGTGGCCGTCCCGCCCAGCACCGTCAGCCGCGAACTGCCGCAGGTAGCTGCTGCGCCGGCTCAGGTTCAGCGCCCGGCCGTCGCGGCCCTGCCGCGCCCGAGCCTGCCGCCGCTCGGCAGCCCAGCCCAGCCATACCGCGCGCCGACGGTGGTCGCCACGCTTCCGGCACAGCCCGCGACCATCCCGGTTGCCCGTGGTGCAGCCCCGGTTGCTGCTCCGGTCGCCGCCGCTCCTGTCGCACGGCCGACTGTTCAGACCCCGCCACAGCAGACGGCCGTGAGGGCCGCCAGTGCCGCCAGCGGCGCATATGTGGTGCAGGTCGCGGCACTGAGTTCGCTCCAGCGGGCGCAGAGCCTGGCCGGGACCATCGGCGGCCAGGTCAGCAAGACCGGCTCGCTCTATCGGGTGCGCACGGGGCCGTTCACTTCCCGTGGGCAAGCCGAGGCGAGCCTCGCAAAGGTGCGCGCCGCGGGCTATAGCGAGGCTCGAATCTTCACCAACGGCTGATCGTGCCGGCGCTCACCGCCCGGCGGTGGGAGCAGGCTTGAAACACGCGATCACGACGGTCCTGGGCATGGCGCTGCTGGCCGGCGCCGCCCTCTCCGCGCCCCAACGGCAACCGGCCGATGCGACGGCGGCCCCGGCGGAACCGGTCGACCGTGAAATCCCGGTGGCCCTGCTGGTCGACCAGACCTCCGGGCAAACGCTTTTCTCGCGGGATGCCGACCGGCGCTTCCTGCCGGCTTCGGTAACCAAGATCATGACCGTGTTCACCGCCTTCGAACTGGTCGAAAGCGGCAAGCTGTCGCTCGACCGCATGGTGGTGATCGACCAGGCGCTGGAGGACGAATGGGGCGGTGAGGGTTCGACCCTGTTCCTCGAAGCGGGCGATCGGCTCACGGTGGGCGAACTGCTGCTGGGCGTTACGACGGTTTCGGCAAACGACGGCTCGGTTGCTCTGGGCCGCGCCGCTGCAGGCTCCGATGAGCAATGGCTGGGGCTGATGAACGCCAACGCCGCCAGGCTCGGGATGAATGACAGTCACTTCGGAACGGCGAACGGTTACCCGGACGAAGGCAAGACCTGGACCAGCGCACGCGACTTGGCGATCCTTGCCGAGGCGCTGACGACGCGCTTTCCCAGCCTCTACAAGCGCTATTTCGGGCACAAGGGCCTCGCCTATCACAACATCGTCCAGGCGAACCACGACCCGATCATCGGCGTCATCGAAGGAGCGGACGGTATCAAGACCGGTTACACGCGCCAGGCGGGCTACAACTTCGTCGGCTCGGCCGAGCGTGGCGGGCGGCGGCTGACCCTGGTAATCGCCGGCGCCCCCACGGCAGGCATCCGCGACCGGGCGGCGCGTGACCTGATGAGCTGGGGTTTCGACAATTTCTCGAGCCGCCGCCTGCTGTTCGCCGATACCACGGTGGCAACGGTCGATGTCCAGGGAGGGGCTGCGCTCACCGTCCCCGTCAAGACGGACAGGCCCGTGTTCGTGAACCTTTCGCGCGGCCGCGACGCCGGGATCGACCTCTCGCTGCGTTATCGCGGCCCGGTCGAGGCGCCGCTCAAGGCGGGGGACGTCGTCGCCACCCTGCGCGTCGCCGTGCCGGGGAAGGAGCCGCACGACGTTCCGCTCGTCGCGGCGGCCTCGGTCGAAAAGGCAAATGGCGCACAACGATTGCGCAACGGTGTTGTGGGGTTCTTCCGTTGAGCCGCGGTCGCTTTATCGTGCTTGAAGGAGGGGAGGGGGCCGGCAAGTCCACTCAGGCGCGGCTCCTTGCCGACAACCTCGCTGCACGCGGCCTGGACGTCGTCCTCACGCGCGAACCCGGCGGAACACCGGGGGCAGAGGCCATTCGCGCGCTCCTGCTCGATCCGCAAGGCGCAGGATGGGAGGCGCCGGCGGAGGCTTTGCTGTTCGCTGCCGCCCGGTCGGACCACGTCGCGCGCCTGATCCGCCCTGCGCTGGACCGCGGGGCATGGGTGGTGTGCGACCGGTACATCGATTCGAGCCGCGCCTATCAGGGTGTGGGGCTCGGTCTTGCCGATGAGGACATCATGGCACTGCACCGGATCGGATCGAACGGGCTGCTGCCCGACCTGACGGTCCTGATCGAAGTCGATCCGGACGAAGCGTCCCGCCGCCTGGCCGCGCGCGACGGTGACGCGAGCGACCGTATCGGCGGCCGCGATGCAGCGTTTCATCAGGGGGTGAGGAGCGCGTTCGATGCCTTCGCCGCAAGTGAACCGGGCCGCTTCGCCCGAGTTGACGGCTCGGGCGACATGGAAACCGCGTGGAAAGCCATTTGGTCGGCGGTCGAACCCTTGTGCGGTGAACAACCGTGAACCTGACCGGTCACGAGGAGCCCTGGCGGGCCTGGCGCGCGGCGCTGGAGGGCGACAGAATGCACCATGCGTGGCTGCTTTCCGGGCGCCGCGGTGTGGGGAAGGGCGCCTTCGCGCTCGCAGCCGCGCGCGAACTCGTCGGCGGTCCTGCGACCGGCGATCACCCCGACATCATCGTCCTGTCGCACCTGCCGAAGGACGATAAGGAGGCGGCCAAGCGCGCGGACGGCAAGCCCTACGAACTGGCCCGCAACATCAGGATCGATCAGATCCGCGGCATGCAGCAGCGGCTGACCACGCGGCCCACGATAGGCGAGAAGCGAGCGATCATCGTCGATCCTGCCGACGACATGGAATCGAACGCTTCGAACGCTCTGCTGAAGAGCCTGGAGGAACCACCCACCGGCACGTTCTTCCTGCTCGTGGCGCACCGTCTCGGCCGACTGTTGCCGACGATCCGCTCGCGCTGCCGCATCCTGCGTTTCCCGCTCGTCGGTGCCGAGGAGATCGACGCGATCCTGCGCAGCGAGGTTCCCAAGGCCGATGCCGCCACGCGTGCCGCGGCGATCGCCGCATCGGGCGGTTCGCCCGGCGCGGCCCTCGATTTCGTCGAACTGGGACTTGCCGACCTGCATGGGCTGATGCGCACCCTCGTGCGCCAGGGGGACGGCGACTTCATGCTGCGCGGGGCGATGGCGGACGCCATGGGTGCCCGGCCGGACCGGCAGCGCCAGCTTGCCGCCATAGAACTGGCGCGATCGGTCCTGGCGGACGAGATGCGCTCCACCCCGCTCGGCCGGGTGAGCGCGCTCGCCGATGCTCATGACGAGCTGACCGTCCTTGCCGCCCAGGCGCCGACCTACAATTTCGATCCGGGCCTGCTGGTGATGGAAATCGGCAGCTTGCTCGCCACGCTCGGCAGCCCTAGGGCCCAAGGGCATGGCTGAGCCTTATTACATAACGACCGCTATCCATTACCCGAACGGAAAGCCGCACATCGGCCACGCTTACGAGACGATCGCGGCCGACGTGGCTGCGCGGTTCCAGCGGATGCAGGGGCGCGAGGTGCGCTTCCAGACGGGTACCGACGAGCACGGCCTGAAGATGGCGCAGAAGGCGCGCGATCTGGGCATCACGCCGCGCGAGTTGGCGGACGAGATGTCGGGGCACTTCCGCGAGTTGTTCGATCGGCTCGACATCTCCTACGACCGCTATTTCCGCACCACGGAAGACGTGCATCACCGTGCGAGCCAGGCTCTTTGGCAGGCGATGGAGGCCAACGGCGACCTTTATCAGGATCGGTACGAAGGCTGGTATTCGGTCCGCGACGAAGCCTACTACGACGAGAGCGAGCTCGTCGCCGGGGAGGGCGAAGAGAAGCTTTCGCCCCAGGGCACCCCTGTCGAGTGGACGGTGGAGGAGAGCTGGTTCTTCCGCCTGTCGAAGTACGAAGTGCCCCTCCTGCAGCTTTACCGCGACAATCCGGAATTCGTCCGGCCCGCGTCGCGCCTGAACGAAGTGCGCAGCTTCGTCGAAGGCGGATTGCGCGACCTGTCGGTCAGCCGCTCAAGCTTCGACTGGGGCGTGCGCGTGCCCGGCTCCGAAGACCATGTGATGTATGTCTGGGTCGACGCGTTGACCAACTACTTGACCGGCTTGGGTTATCCCGACGATACCGAGGATTTCCGCAAGTTCTGGCCGGCATCGGTCCACCTGATCGGCAAGGACATCGTACGCTTCCATGCGGTCTACTGGCCCGCATTCCTGATGAGCGCGGGGATCGCCGTTCCCAAAGAGGTGTTCGGCCACGGATTCCTGCTCAACCGCGGCCAGAAGGAATCCAAGTCGCTCGGCAACGTGACGGATCCGCACGATCTGGCGGACCGGTTCGGAGTGGATCCGCTCCGCTACTTCCTGCTGCGCGAATTCACCTTCGGGCAAGATGGCAGCTATTCGGCACAAGCTATTGCCAACCGGAATAATTCCGAGCTGGCCAACAGCTTCGGCAACCTTGCCCAGCGGACCCTCTCGCTGCTGTACAAGAATTGCGACGGCCGGCTGCCCGGGATCGATACGCATACCGACGCCGACAACGCCCTTTTCGAACTATTGAGCCGCGTCACGCAGGTGGAGATGCCGGCAGCCTACGATCGTCTCGCATTCGCGCAGGCGCTGGAAAGCTGGATGAGCGCCGTCTTTGCCTGCAATGCCTACATCGACGAGCAGGCGCCCTGGGCGCTGAAGAAGACCGATTTCGACCGCATGCAGACCGTCCTGGCGACGCTTTATATTGCCATTGCCCAGCTCGCCGTGCTCGCGCTGCCGGTGATGCCGGGGTCGATGAACAGGCTGCTCGAGGCAATGGGAATCGCACCCGATCTGCGCTCCGTCGAAGGCATCTGGTCACACTGGTATTCGCCGCTGGCGGAGAGTGGCTTCCAGCTCGAAAAGCCCGAAGGCCGGTTCCCCCGCATCGAGCTGCCGGCAGAGGACGCCGCCTGATGCTGGTCGATAGCCATTGCCACCTGGAATACGAGGGCCTGGTCGAGAACCAGCACGCCGTGCTCGAACGCGCCAGGGCGGCCGGGGTGCGCCAGTTCCTCAATATCTCGACCCGGCAGAGCGAATGGGACCGCGTGGTCGCCACCGCCGAGCGCGAGCCCGACGTGTGGGCCAGCATCGGCATCCACCCGCACGAGGCGGACCAACACGCCGACCTGGGTGAAGGGGCCCTGCTCGAGGCATCCGACCATCCGCGCGTCGTCGGCCTGGGCGAAAGCGGTCTGGATTATTACTACGACAAGTCCGACCGTCAGGTGCAACAGACCCTGTTCCGCATCCATTGCCGCGTCGCGCGGCAGACCGGACTGCCCGTGATCATTCACACCCGCGATGCCGAGAGCGATACCGTGTCGATTCTTGAGGAGGAGCTGGGCGAGGGGGCCTTCCCCGCGCTGATCCACTGCTTCACTGCGTCTCCCGAGTTCGGACGCAGGGTGCTGGAACTTGGCCTGTCGATTTCGCTTTCGGGAATTGTGACTTTCAAGAACGCGAAAGACCTGCAGGCCTTTGCCCGCGAGATTCCTGCTGACAGGCTCCTTGTCGAGACCGACAGCCCGTTCCTCGCACCGGTCCCTCATCGCGGCAGGACCTGCGAGCCGGCTTTCGTTCGCGACACCGCTCAATTCGTTGCCGACCTGCGCGGAGAGACGGTCGCCGAACTGGCCGAGACGACCACCGAAAACTTCCACCGATTGTTCGAGAAGACGGCGTGAAGCTGCTCGTTCTCGGCTCGGGCACCTCGACCGGGGTTCCGCGGATCGGGAATGACTGGGGCCTCTGCGATCCCGCCGAACCCAGGAACCGCAGGACGCGGGTCTCGATCATCGTGGAGAATTCCGCCGGCTCGCGCATCCTGGTCGATACGTCGACCGATCTGCGCCAGCAGTTGCTCACCAACGGGATCGAAAGCGTGGACGCGGTCGTCTGGACCCACGATCACGCCGATCACTGCCACGGGATCGATGATCTGAGGCCAATGCGCTTCGGACGCGATGGAGCATTGCCGGGATACGCCTCCACCGAAACGGTCAGGCGCCTTCGGCAACGCTTTAGCTACGTTTTTGCCGGACGCTACGGCTATCCTTCGATCGTTCAACTGGAGACGCTCGACCGCGTAAAGATCGTTGCCGGGTTCGGCGTGACAAGCTGTGAAATGCCGCACGGACCCATCACCAGCACCGGATTTCGTTTCGAATGCGATGGCAAATCCATCGGATATGCGACTGATTTCTCTGCGATTACTCCCGAGATGGTCGATCTGTTTGCAGGCTTGGATGTCTTGGTAACCGACTGCCTGCGCCGCGAACCGCATCCGACCCACGCAAGCCTGGCCACCGCAATCGAGTTCGGCAAGGTGACCGGGGCGCGGACGACCGTGCTGACGCATCTCGACAAAAGCATGGACTATGCCGAGTTGTCCGCGGAGACGCCCGACAATGTCATTGTGGGTTACGACGGGATGGAGATCGTCCTGTGACGACGATGTCATGGGTTTCGATCATCGCGCTCACCGGATGGCTCGTGCTCGCGTTGTCGGCTTACCGATCGCACCGGCTGTCGGGCAAGACGATGATGGTACAGGGGTTCATCTGGGCAAGCATATTCCTTCTGGTCGCCGTTGTGTTCGCAGCCGTTGCGCGAGGATGACGCCCCCCGCGACGCAATCCTGATTTAACATAATATATATTATCATCGTTAGATGTCCGAGCAAATAACCCGCCTCCTGACCATCATGGCCCGCCTCCGCGACCCCAGCACCGGTTGCGAATGGGACCGCGCGCAGTCGTTCGCCACGATCGCACCGTACACGCTCGAAGAAGCCTACGAGGTGGCCGATGCGATCTCGCGCGGCGACATGGACGATCTGCGTGGCGAACTCGGCGATTTGCTGTTCCAGGTCGTATTTCATTCGCAGATGGCCGAGGAAGCCGGACACTTCGCATTCAATGATGTCGCTCGCTCGATCTCGGACAAGATGGAATCCCGCCACCCGCACATTTTCGGCGACGCTGATCAGGCTCCCGATTGGGAAAGCCTGAAGGCCGCCGAGCGCGCCGATGATGGCGATCACAGCGCCATGGACGGCGTCGCGGTGGCGTTGCCCGCGCTTGTCCGGGCGGAAAAACTCCAGAAGCGCGCAGCGCGTGCCGGTTTCGATTGGCCCGATCCCAGCGGTCCCGCCGACAAGGTGCGCGAGGAGATGGAAGAGCTTCGCGATGCCGCCGACAAGTCTCAGCGTGTCGAGGAAGCAGGCGACCTTTTGTTCGCAGCGGTCAATCTCGTAAGAGCGTACGGCATCGCGCCCGAAGATGCCTTGCGATCGGCCAACGCAAAATTCGAAGCGCGCTTCCGCGCTATGGAAGCTCTGGCGGCCGGGCAGGAAAATTTTGCCAGGCTATCGCTCGAACAGCAGGAGCAACTCTGGCAGCAGGTCAAGGCTCACAGCGAGCAGTAGCGCCCGAACTCCTTGTCGGTCAGCCTGACTTCGACCCGGACAGAAGGCCCCTGCTCCGCCCCGGCAACTTCCTGCTCCTCCAGCACTTCGCCATGGGCATGGAGCCAGGCGATGCGCGCGCCATCGCCCGCAGGTACCAGAAGGTTGTGCACCTTGGCGCCTTCGGTCAGCAGATCGCCGATGCGCGTGAGCAGGTCGTCGACACCGGTGCCCGTCAAAGCAGAAATCGGCACGATCTCGTCTGAGTTTGAGGCCTGGACCAAGAGCTCCTCCCCTGTCTGGGCATCGAGCAGGTCCCACTTGTTCCAGACTTCGAGGATGGGCACGCGGCTTTCGCTTCCCTCCCCCCCGATCACCTCGAGATCCTGAAGGATATCCAGAACCTGCTTCCGCTGTGCGGCGCTGTCCGGGCTGGCGATATCGCGCACGTGCAGGATGAGGTCGGCTTCAGTCACTTCCTCGAGCGTCGCCCTGAACGCCGCGACGAGCTGCGTCGGAAGGTCGGAGATGAAACCGACCGTATCGGAAAGGATCGCCTTCTCCACGCCCGGCAACTCGATCGCCCGCATCGTCGGATCGAGGGTGGCGAACAGAAGGTCTTCGGCCATCACGCTTGCCCCGGTGAGCCGGTTGAAGAGCGTCGATTTTCCGGCATTGGTGTAACCCACCAAAGCGATGACCGGCCATGGAGCCCTCCCCCGGCGCTTGCGATGCAGGGCGCGTGTCCGGCGGACTTGCTCCAACTCGCGCCGCAGCCTGCCCATGCGGTCGCGGATCATGCGGCGGTCCGCTTCGATCTGCGTTTCGCCCGGGCCGCCCAGGAAACCGAAGCCGCCTCTCTGCCGTTCGAGGTGGGTCCAGCTCCTGACAAGTCGGCTCTGCTGATAGTCCAGGTGAGCGAGCTCGACCTGCAAACGCCCTTCGGCCGTCGCTGCCCGTTCGCCGAAGATCTCCAGGATCAGACCAGTGCGGTCGATGACCTTGCGCTTCAGCTTTTCCTCGAGGTTGCGCTGCTGGATCGCCGACAGGGCACCATCGACGATAACCAATTCGGCTTCATGCAGTTCGCAATCGGTGGCTATCCGCTCGATCTGGCCTTCGCCGAACAGGGTAGCGGCGCGGGCTTGCCTGACGGGCAGCACGTAAGCCTCGGCCACGATGAGCCCGATTGCCAAGGCAAGTCCCTTGGCCTCCTCAAGGCGCGCTTCGGGGTCCTGATCGTGGCGCTGGCCGCGGATATCCGGACACACGACAAGGGCCCTCGCCCCGCGCGAGACTTCACCGATCTGTTCGTCGAAACTCAGGCTGCATCGCCCCCATTGCCAGATGTGTCGCCATCGTCGTCCCACTCGGTCGAGAGATCGACCGCTACTGCGGGCTGAATGGTTGACACTGCGTGTTTGTAGGCGAGCTGAACGAAGCCCTCCCGCTCGAGCAGCATGCAGAACAGGTCATAGGCGGCGATGCGCCCCTGGAGCATGACCCCGTTGACGAGGAACATGGTGACCTGAACGCCCGCATCCCTGACGCGACTGAGAAAAATGTCCTGCAGCAAGCGCTGCTTCCGCCCACCGTCGGTCCCGCCGGCGAATTGCGCCGCATCGACCGATTGGCTCGGCATGATGGTGGAGATGGCGTGCTTGTAGACCAGCTGCGACTGTCCGTCGCGGCGCAGAAGTATCGAGAAATTGTCGAACCAGGTGACGATGCCTTGCAGCTTCACGCCTTTCACAAGGAACATTGTGACCGGCATCTTCTCGCGCCGAAGGTGGTTTAGGAAGACGTCCTGCAGGTTGGCGGCCCGGCCGGCATTTCCGGTCGGGGCGGGCGAGGCTTCCTCACGCGACGGCTTGGGGCGCGCGGAAAGTGTACCTTTCGACATCGGCATTGGTCCTTCTTCTTTATTGGCAGACAACGGCAATGTCCGCATTCTGGCTCGGCAAGCCGGGCCGGTGATCACCTCGCAGACCTCCGGGTTGCCCCGGCAATCCTGCAAATCAATGACAAATAGTTCAGTTCCTTGCGGGCGCTGTCAATCCCGTCATTCCCCTCCGTCACGATCTCCCATGCCGAGCAGCTTGAGCTTCCTGTGGAGAGCGGAGCGCTCCATCCCGATGAATCCGGCAGTCTTGGAAATGTTGCCCGAGAAGCGGCGGATCTGGATGCGCAAGTACTCCCGCTCGAAGCTTTCCCGCGCCTCGCGCAAGGGAACGCCCATCAAAGCTGACATGCCCTGCCCGTCCTCGCCCGATCGGCCGGTAATCTCCTCGGGAAGCATGTCGGCTTCGATCCGCGCAAGCCGATCGCGCGGCGCCAGGATCACCGTGCGTTCGACGACGTTGCGAAGCTGCCGCACGTTGCCCGGCCAGTCGTAGGCCTGCAGCGCTGCAAGCGCTTCGGGCGCCAGATCGGGTGCGGCCACCCCCTGCTCGTTGGCGTATCGGGCGAAGAAGTGCTCGGCCAGGGCGGGTATATCGTCGCGCCGTTCCGCAAGCGGGGGGATGGCGACGGGCACGACGTTGAGGCGATAGAACAGGTCTTCGCGGAAGCGCTTCTCCTCGATTTCCCGTTCGAGATTGCGCGAAGTCGAGGAGACGACCCTCACGTCCACCCGCAGTTGCCGGTTGCCGCCGACGCGCGCGAAGCTCTGGTCGGTGAGCACGCGCAGGATGCGCGCCTGGGTGCTGGGCGGCATGTCGGCCACTTCGTCGAGATAGAGCGTTCCGCCGTCGGCCATCTCGAGCATTCCGGGGCGGACGAGATTGCCGTCAGCCTCCTCGCCGAACAATTCCTGTTCGAACCGTTCGGAGGTGATGCGCGCGGAATTGACCGTGACGAAGGCCTTGTCGGCGCGCGGGCTCCAGGCGTGCAGCAGGCGCGCGGCGACTTCCTTGCCGGCCCCTGCCGGTCCGGTGATCATTACCCGGCTGCCGGTGTTCGCGACGCGCTTCAGCGTCGCACGCACGGTATTGATCGCGCTGGAGTTTCCGGTGAACTCTTCCGATTGGGTGAACCCTTCGCGCAGCCGGGCATTTTCCCGCCGGAGACTCTCGGTCTCGGTCGCACGGGCGACGAGGTGCAGCAGCCGCCCCGCCTCGAAGGGCTTCTCGATGAAATCCATCGCGCCGCGGCTCACGGCCGAAACGGCGGTGTCGATGTTCCCGTGGCCAGAGAAGATGATCACCGGCAAGGTCGGCTCGCGGGTCTTGATCTCGTCCAGCATCTCGAGCCCGTCCATCGGGCTGCCGTGAAGCCACACGTCGAGCAGGACCAGGCTTGGCCGCCGCTCGTCGATCATCGCGAGCGCGCGGACGCTGTCGCCAGCGATGCGACATTCGTAACCCTCGTCGCTCAGCACACCGGCAACGAGTTCACGGATATCCTGTTCGTCGTCGACCACCAGGATGTCGAGCGCCATCAATCGTTCTCCGTCATCATTCGGCTGCCTTGGTCTGGCCTGTGGCCAATGGATCGCGCGCGAAGCGCAATGTCACTTTCGTCCCACCGTTGTCGGCGCCCGAAAAGGTCATGTCGCCAGAGTGTTCCTCGACGATCTTCTTGACGATCGCCAGGCCCAGACCGGTGCCCTTCTCGCGAGTGGTCACGTAGGGCTCGAGGATCCGGTCGACGCTCTGCTTGGGCAGCCCTACTCCGTTGTCCGTGATCGCGACCGTGCAATAGCGGTCGTCGAAAGCCACCTCGACCGCGATCCGGCCGCGATAGTCGGGCTCGGCATTCAGCCGCCGTGCTTCCACCGCTTCGGCGGCGTTCTTGAGGACGTTCGTCATCACCTGGCCGAACTGATGGCGATCGCAGGCCAAGGTAGGCGGATCGTCGGTCGAGGAGAACGTGTAGTCGATCTCGGGACGCGCGATTTCCTGCAGAAACATGGCTTGCCGGACGAGATCGACCGCATCTTCCTGGCGGAAAACCGGCTTGGGCAGGCGGGCAAAGCTTGAGAATTCGTCGACCATGCGCCGCAGATCGCCGACCTGGCGGATGATCGTGGCGGTAAGCTCGTCGAACAGTTCGCCGTCCTGGATGATCTGCCGGCGATAGCGCCGGTTCAATCGTTCGGTGGCGAGCTGGATCGGCGTCAGCGGGTTCTTGATCTCGTGCGCGATCCGCCGGGCGACATCGGACCAGGCCGCCTGCCGCTGATCGACGAGCTGGCGGGTGATGTCCTCGAACGTGATGACCCAGCCGGCCGCCGCCGGTGCCAGCTTTACCGCAAGGGTCATGAGCTCGCCCTCGCGGTTTCGGTGGACGATGCCGCTCATGGTGCCGCTTTGCATCATCGCCGCCATCTCGGGCGCAACATCGGTGATCTTGAGCCCGACGGGCCCTGACCCCTCACGGTCGAGCAGAAGCTGCTGCGCCGAGGTGTTCATCAGCTGGACCTCGCCCCCACGGTCCACCGAAACAATCCCCGCCGACATGGCCTGCAGCACCGTTTCGATGAACTCCCGGCGTTCGGCGAGTTGGCGATTAGCCCCGAGCAAGGCCGTTGTCTGCTGCTCGATCTGCCCGGTCATGCGATTGAACGCCCGGTTGAGCAGGCCGATTTCGTCGGGTCCCGTCCGCCCTTCGATGCGTAGCGCATAATTGCCCGCGCCGACCTGGCGCGCGGCGGCGACGAGATCGGTCAAAGGTCGGACTTGCCGGTCGGCGAAGCGCAAGGCGAACCACACGGCCAGCCCGACGAGCGCGAGCGACGCGGCGAACAGCGCTATGTTGAATTGCAGCTGCTTGCGCCGCGCCTCGATGATCAGGAGATCGTAGGCGGCGAGCACGGTCTGTGCTCGCTCCCACTGGCGGATCGCCTGCGTATCGGACTCGCGCGCATTGTAGAGGAAGATGCCGCTCGCACGGTCGATTGCGGCCACCGCGACGATACGGTCCTGGCTGGCCGCCACCACCACGGATTCGCCGGCGCGAAGCTGCGGAAGTGCGGCCTGCACTTCCTGCCGCACCAGATCGCCTTCGCTCGGGTCGACGATCGCCACGATGTTGAGCGTGCCCTCGGTCCCTTGCTGTACGATGGCGCTGCGCGACAGTTCGCGCTGGTAGGTCTGGAGCGCCCACTGTTCGAGAAAATCGGCATCCGTCAGCCGCATCCGGGACAGGATATAGCGCAGGTCGCCCGCCATCAGCAGCGTGTTGTCGGACACGCTGCGCTGGTTCTGGTCGTAGAAGTCGCGGGCCAGCGTCCGCGCATTCTCCAGCACACCGCGCGACCGGTCCGAGAACCAGAACTCGACCCCGGACTGGAACAGGATACTGGCGAAGACCGCGACCAGCAGCGTCGGAACTGCCGCCACCAGTGAAAAGAAGAACACGAGCTTCACATGGAGGCGCGCGGAACTGTCGCCCGCCCGGCGGATCGCGAGGCGCCTTCCCCACAGGACCAGCAGCGCCAGCGCCGGGATCAAGGTGCCGACAAGAAGCGCAGCGGCCTGGAGCGAAGGCAGCGGCTCGGCCGTCGATCCGTCCCGCGAGAGCGCGAGATAGGAGATCGCCAGCATGACCGTCAGCGTGGTGGCCGCAATCACCTCGAGCCAGAAAAATAGGTTGATCCGCCGCGCCGTGATCTGGACGCGCCGCCACCAACGCGGGGCTGATCTCACGCGTGGAGTTTCGACAAAAGTGGCGGCATCGGCCATCGTTGCAATGTTACAACGGCGCTGTTGCAACTTTGCAAGGGGATTTTGCAGTTCGTGCGCTAGTCCATGCGAGAATTGCGTTCGGGGTCGATGGCGAGATCGTTGAGGCGCTTGCGCAAGGTGTTCCGGTTGATCCCGAGAAGGGCGGCCGCCCGCAACTGGTTGCCATCCGTGCGGCGCAAGGCATGTTCGAACAGAGGCCTTTCGAAAGCGGCAAGAGCGGCGTGGTAGAGATCGCCGTCCTTGGGCCTCTCCCGCGCCATCCAGGCTGCGAGTGCCGTGGACAGATCGACGGTGCCTGCCTCGTCTGGCTGACTGCCCTGCTGTGCAACGATGCGCTCGATCGTGGCTGCATCGATCGTTTCGTCCCGCGCCACCAGGGCAGCGCGATAGACGACGTTCTTCAATTCGCGGACGTTGCCCCGCCAAGGTTGGTCGGCCAGCACCTTCAGCGCCTTGGCGTCGAGGGACCGCGAGGGCAGGCCTTCGGATGCGGCCATGCGCAGGAAGTGCCGGGACAGCGCGTCCACGTCCCCCTCTCGGTCCCGCAGCGGGGGAAGCTGGATCGGGACGACGTTGAGCCGGTAGAACAGATCCTCGCGGAAGGTGCCCTCCGCGATCATCGGCGCGAGATCGCGGTTGGTGGCCGCCACGATCCGCACGTCGACCGCGATCTCCTCGCGCCCGCCCACGCGGCGGATACGGCCGGATTGAAGCGCCCGCAGCAACCGCGTCTGCGCTTCGGCGGGCATGTCGCCGATCTCGTCGAGGAACAGCGTTCCCCCCTGCGCCTGCTCGAACTTGCCGATGACCCGGCTCACGGCGCCGGTGAAGGCACCTTTCTCGTGACCGAAGAGCTCGCTCTCGATCAGATCGCGGGGAATGGCCGCGGTGTTGACGGGCACGAACGGGCCCGACTTGCGCTTGCCGAGTTGGTGGATCGCTTCGGCAACCAGTTCCTTGCCGGTGCCGGATTCGCCGAGGATCAGGACCGACAGGTCGTTGCCGAGGACCCGGGCGATCATGCGATAGACTTCCTGCATGGCAGGACTGCGCCCGATGAGCGGCATCCCGTCGCCCATTTCCGCCTCGTCCACCGAGCCGCCGGCGGAGCGCTCGGCAGCCTGGTTGGTCGCCCGGATCAGGTCGTCGAGGTCGAACGGCTTGGGAAAATATTCGAAAGCCCCGGTCCCTGTCGCGCGAACCGCTGTGTCCAGCGTGTTCTGGGCCGAGAGAATGATGATCGGCAGATCGGGATGCGATTGCTGAACCGTCGGCAGGGTTTCGATGCCGTCCCCGTCGGTCAGGAGGACGTCCGTCAGCATGACGTCATAGGACCGGGCGGCGAGCATGCGGTCGCGCTCCTCGACGCTTTCGCACCGGTCGACCTCGAAGCCTTCGTCCTCGAGCGCGGCGATGATGACCGTCGCGATCGCGAAGTCGTCTTCCACCAGCAGGGCGGCCTTGGGCATCGTTCTCTCCTAGCGGACCATCGGCAGGTGGATGCGGAAATGGGTTAGGCCAGCCGACGCATCGCGCTCGTGCGTAATCCGGCCGTTCATGTCGCGCACCAGCTTCTGCACCAGCGCGAGGCCGAGCCCCTGCCCATTGGGTTTGCTGGTGACGAAGGGCTCGAAGATGTGATCGCCAAGGGCGGGATCGACGCCTTCCCCATTGTCGCTGACCTGGATCTCGATCGGGAGCTTTACGGGGCGGCCCAGGCGGATGACGTTCATGACCAGCCCGCTGACGAAGCGCGTGCGGATGGTGATTTCCGGTCGCGCCGCGCCAGAGCAGGCATCGCGCGCATTGGCGATCAGGTTGACCAGCACCTGCACCAGCGCGCCTTCGTTGGCGAGGACGGGGGGCAGCGAAGGGTCGAATTCCTCCCTCAGAAAGTCCGCACCCTGGCTGGCGGGAAACACGGTGTCGCAGGCCCGGTGGATCGCCGCGTGGAGGTTGAGCGGGGCGACAGGTTCGGGCTGTTCCCTCCCCAACCGCTGCATGCGGTCGATCAGTTGCGCGATCCGGTCGACCTCGTCGGCGATCAGGCCAGTCAGCTTCTTGGCCTCCGGCGTCGCCTTGCGGGCGAGGAGCTGCGCCGCGCCGCGAATGGCCGCCAGCGGATTCTTGATCTCGTGAGCCAGGATCGCCGGGCCCCTGAGCGGCGCCGGGCGCTCGTCCTCCGACAATCGCTCGCCCTGCCCCGCGTCGGACAAGGTCAGCACGCGCCATCCCGGGTGTGCCGCCATGCCTGATGCGGTCAGGTTGATGCGCATTTCGCGCTCGCCGATGCCGATCGGTATGCCTCGCGCGGTCAGCTTGGGGTCGTCGTCGCCCATGCGCTGAAGGATGCGCTCGTCGATGGCGACGACTTCATGAAGTCGCGTGCCCTTGAGGCGCCGGGCCGAGATGCCGAGCAAGTCCTCCGCGGCGGGGTTGGCTTCGTGAATCAGGAAACTCTCGTCGACAAGAAGGAAAGCGAAAGTCAGGCCGGCTATCTGGTCGGCGGTCGTGGGCGTGCCGGAAGCCGCCGGCGTCACGCGGCGCGGCGCCTGAGAAACGGTTCGTAGAAGCGGGCGATTTCGCCCTGAACCTGATTGGCGTCGGCGATGAAGTTGACCTTGTTGCGGAACTCGGCCGAGCCATGCAGGCCCTTGGTGTACCAGCCTACATGCTTGCGCGCGACCTTGACGCCCACGTCGCGGCCATAGAGTTCGAGCATTCCTGAGTAATGCTCGACAAGCGTCTGATATTGCTCATCTACGTCCGGAGCAGCGATACGTTCCCCGGTGCGCCACCAGTGCATCACCTGGGCGAGCAACCAAGGCCGCCCGTAAGCGCCGCGGCCAATCATCACCCCGTCCGCGCCCGATTGCTCGAGTGCGCGGGCCGCATCCTCCACGTCGCAGACGTCGCCGTTGACCACGACCGGGATCGACACTGCGTCCTTGACCTTGCGCACGAAGCTCCAGTCGGCCGATCCGCGGTACATCTGGTTGCGGGTGCGACCGTGGACGGTGATCATCCGCACGCCCAGGTCCTCGGCGATGCGCGACAGTTCGGGGGCGTTGAGGCTGTCGTGGTCCCAGCCCATGCGCATCTTGACGGTGACGGGAATCGACACCGCTTCGACCGTCGATTTCATCAGTTTCGTCGCCAATCCGACCTCGCGCATCAGCGCCGAGCCGGCCAGCGTGCCGACGACCTTGCGCACCGGGCAACCGAAATTGATGTCGATGATCGCTGCGCCGCGATCCTGCTGCAGACGCGCGGCTTCGGCCATCGCGACCGGGTCGCAGCCGACGAGCTGCATCGAGACCGGTTCCTCGATCGGATCCCACGCCGCCTTCTGGACTGCCTGGCGCGTCTCGAGGATGGCCGACTGGCTGGCAATCATCTCCGTCACGTTCAGGCCGGAGCCGTAGCGCCGCACCATCCGCCGGAATGGCAGGTCGGTCACGCCGGTCATCGGCGCGAGGACGACCGGGCAGTCGATCTTCACGTCGCCGACCATGATCGGCCGCAGGGGCGGTGGCGGGGGGAGGACGTCGGTCATCGGGGTCTGCCTAAAATATGGGCAGCCGCATAGTGGATTGCGAGGGGGCAGGCAAGGCGGTAGGCGCGCGGACGCCATGGCCGCCCTCCCCCCTTTCGCCACGATCATAGTGGCCGCCGGCAAGGGTTTGCGCGCCGGACAGCCGGTGCCCAAGCAGTTCGCCCCGTGGCGCGACAAGCCGCTGGTGCGCCATTCGGCCGAGGCGCTGGCCGCCCAGGGCGCGTCGCAGATCGTCGTCGCGATTCCGGAAGGTGCGCGCGAAGTCGCGATCGAAGCGCTTAGCGCGATTCCAAACACCCGCACTGTTCCGGGCGGGACAACGCGGCAGGAATCCGTCCGCAACGCGCTCGAAGCGCTGGTGGATTTCGCGCCTGAACTGGTGCTGATCCACGACGCCGCCCGCCCCGAGCTCCCCGTGGAAGTGACCGAGCGGCTGCTCCTTTCCCTGGCCGATCATCCGGGCGCCATCCCCGTTCTCCCGGTGGTCGACAGCATGGCGCTGGACGAAGGCGGGCTGATGGCCGGGACCGCGCCGCGCGAAAAGCTGCGGCGAGTCCAGACGCCGCAGGCGTTCCGCTTCGCCGACATTCTTGCCGCGCACCGCGCGTGGCAGGGCGCTTCCGATGCCGGGGACGATGCCCAGGTTGCCCGCGCCGCCGGCCTGGAGGTCGCGCTGATCGAAGGCGACGAACGGCTGCGTAAGTTGACCTTTGCCGGCGACTTCACCACCTCCGCCACCATGAGCGCCCTTCCCGTCCGCACCGGCACCGGCTTCGACGTCCACCGCCTGGCCGCGGGGGAGGAGCTTTGGCTTTGCGGCTTGAAGATCGAGCACACCAAAGGCCTGGCCGGACACAGCGATGCCGACGTGGGCCTCCACGCCGTGGTCGATGCGATCCTGGGCGCCTGCGCGCTGGGCGACATCGGCGACCACTTCCCGCCGAACGACCCGCGCTGGAAGGGCGCCCCGTCCGCCCAGTTCATCGCCCATGCAGTCGCCCTGGCCGAAAAGGCCGGCTACGCGGTCGGCAACGTGGATCTGACGCTGATCTGCGAGGAACCGAAGATCGGCCCCCATCGCCAGGCCATGCGCGCCAAGCTGGCTGAACTGATGGGTGTCGAAGCAGGACAGGTGAGCGTGAAGGCCACGACAACCGAGCGCCTCGGCTTTACCGGCCGCGGCGAAGGCATCGCCGCTCAGGCCGTGGCAACGATGATCGCGTCCCGCGACGCAACTGGAGTTTGAAACGCATGAAGACGAGCAAGCTGTTTGCCGTGGGCCTTGCGCTGGCGGCCATGGGAAGCGCGGCGACCGCGCAGACGGCGCAGGCCGCCCAGTGCCTCAGCGAAGCGGAGATTTCCGGCCTCGTGGTCTATGCCATGCCCAGCGTCATCAGCGCCGGGCAGACGACCTGCGCCAAGCAGCTGCCGGCCAACGGCTTCATGGCCACCGGCGGCGCGAAGATGGCCCAGCGCTATGCCGCCAGGGGCGATGCGAGCTGGCCGATGGCCAAGGCGGCGTTCTTCAAGATCGGCAAGCTGAAGCCCAAGGACACGGCGATGTTCGCGCAGCTGCCCGACGAGGCCGTGCGCCCCCTGTTCGACGCTCTGGTCGAGCAGATGGTCGCGCAGGAGATCAAGCCGGGCTCGTGCCGCAACATCGAGCGGCTGGTCCAGGTGCTCGACATGCTCTCACCCGAACAGGCCGGCACCCTTTCGGGCGTGATCGCCGCGCTGGCGCTGGGCGACGACAAGGACGTCAAGATCTGCCCGGCACGCAATTCGTGACGACTTCGATGCTGCTGCCCAAGGACATCACCGACCTAGCGCGCCGGGTGGTCGAGGAGAACCGCGCGATCGGCCGCACGGTCGCGCTGGCGGAAAGCTGCACCGGCGGCCTCGTCGCAGCGGCGCTGACCGAGATCCCTGGCTCCTCGGCCGTGCTCGACCGGGCCTATGTCACCTATTCCAACGAGTCCAAGCGCGAGGCGCTGGGTGTGTCGGGTGACGTCATCGAGGCGTTCGGCGCGGTTTCCATCGCCTGCGTCTACGCGATGGCGCAGGGCGCGCTGCACAACAGCCGGGCCGACGTGGCGGTGGCGATCAGCGGCGTGGCAGGGCCCGACGGGGGCACGGAGCACAAGCCGGTCGGCACGGTGGTCTTCGCCCGCGCACTGCGCGACAGCGAGGAGCGCGAGGCCGAATCCAGGTTGTTCGAAGCCGCCGACCGCGCCGGCGTGCGCCATCAGGCGACGCTGGCGGCGCTCGAGCTTCTCTTGCCGTAGAGGTCTTCGGCCCGCGTCTCGAACGCGGCGACCATCTTGCGGAAGGCGCGGTCGAAATACTGCCCGGCCAGCGCTTCGAACATCATGTTCTTGAACTTGAAATCGACGCAAAAGTGGATTTCGCAGCCGCCGCCTTCGGTGGGTTCGAAGGTCCAGACGTTGTCGAGGTCTTTCAGCGGCCCGTCGACGTAGACCACTTCGATCTCGTGCGGGCGTTTCTTGTACACCTTGCTGGTGAACTTCTCCCGCAGCGCCTTGAAGCCGACCAGCATGTCGGCGACCATCTCGGTCTCGCTGTCCGACTTCACGCGCGTGGCCACGACCCAGGGCAGGAACTCGCCGTAGCGGGCCACGTCCGCCACCAGGTCGAACATTTCCTCGCAGCTGTACGGCAGCCGCCGGGTTTCGCGAATGCCGGGCATCAGGCCTGCTGTTTCGCCAGTTTCGCCTCGCGCGCCGCCTTCATCTGCGCGAAGTCGTCGCCTGCGTGGTAACTCGAGCGGGTCAACGGGCTGGAGGCGACCTGCAGGAAGCCCTTGGCCCGGGCGATCGCGGCATAGGCGCTGAACACCTTGGGCTCGACGAATTCCTCGACGCGGGCGTGCTTTGGCGTCGGCTGGAGGTACTGGCCCATGGTCAGGAAATCGACGTCCGCGCTGCGCATGTCGTCCATCACCTGGTGCACTTCGAGCCGCTGTTCGCCCAGGCCGAGCATGATGCCCGACTTGGTAAAGATAAGCGGGTCGTGCGCCTTGACCTCTTCGAGCAGGCGCAGCGAGGCATAGTACCGCGCGCCGGGCCGGATGGTCGGGTAAAGCCGGGGCACGGTCTCGAGGTTGTGGTTGTAAACGTCGGGACCCGCTTCACAAATCGCCTCGACGGCGGGGCGCATCTTGCCGCGAAAGTCCGGCGTGAGGATTTCGATCGTGGTGTTCGGCGTCTCGCGGCGCAGGGCCTGGATCACCTTGACGAACTGCCCCGCCCCGCCGTCCGGCAGGTCGTCACGGTCGACGCTGGTGACCACGATATGCTCGAGGCCCAGCTTGGCCGCGGCGGTGGCGACATGCTCGGGCTCGAGCGGGTCGACGATGCGCGGCATGCCGGTCTTCACGTTGCAGAAGGCGCAGGCCCGGGTGCACACGTCGCCCAGGATCATCACCGTCGCGTGCTTCTTGGTCCAGCACTCGCCGATGTTCGGGCAGGCGGCTTCCTCGCACACGGTGTTGAGATTGAGGTCGCGCATCAACTGGCGCGTTTCGTGGTAGCCCTTGCTGACAGGGGCCTTCACGCGGATCCAGTCGGGCTTGCGCTGGCGCTCTGGCCGGGGGGCGCTGGCGAGATCGTTCATGGATGGCCACTTAGGGATGCGACTTGAATCTGGCAATGCCGCGCTGCCCCATGGCCCGCTTGCCAGCCGCATTTACCCGACTTAGGGCGCGGGCATGACGAACGACGCATCCCCGCTTGGCGGCCTGCTCGAAGGCTACCGCCGTTTCCGCGAAGGGCATTGGGAGGAAGAGCGCGAGCGCTGGGCCTCGCTGGCCGAGGGTCAGTCGCCCAAGACAATGGTGATCTCCTGCTCGGACAGCCGGGTCGATCCCTCGCAGATCTTCGACGTCGCGCCGGGCGAGCTGTTCGTGGTGCGCAACGTCGCCGCGCTGGTCCCGCCGTTCGAGACCACGCCCGGCCAGCACGGCGTCTCCGCCGCGCTCGAGTTCGCGGTCCAGTTCCTCAAGGTGAAGGAAATCGTGGTCATGGGCCACGGCATGTGCGGCGGGTGCCAGGCGGCCCTCACCCAGGACCTGCACGGCAACAAGCTGGGCGAAGGCGGCTTCGTGGCCCACTGGATCGATATGCTCGACGACGTGCGCGAGCCGATCGCGGCCAGGCTGGGCACGACCGGGCGCGAGGCAGAGCGGGCGATGGAGATGGCCGCGGTCAAGGTCAGCCTGGCCAACCTGCGCACCTTCCCCTGCATCCAGGACAAGGAACCGACTGGCGAGATCGCCCTGCGCGGGGCTTACTTCGCGATCTCCGACGGCGTGCTGTACCTGCTGGACGAGGCGAGCGGAGAGTTCCGGGCGGCTTGATCGCTTGCCCTGTGGCCCTTCGCAGGCCAGACAGGCGCCCATGTCCGAAGCCGCTCTCCGCAACATCGCCCTGCTGATCGACGCCGACAATGCGAGCCATCGCGGGATCGACGCGGTGCTCACCGTCCTGGCCGAGCTGGGGCAGGTCAACGTCCGCCGGGCCTATGCCAACTGGGCCAAGCCGGCGCTCAAGGGGTGGAGTGCCACCACCCATCGCTACGGCCTGCAGCCGATGCAGCAGTTCGACTTCACCAAGGGCAAGAACGCGACCGACATCGCGATGACGATCGACGCGATGGATCTGCTGAGCGCGGGTAAGGTCGACGGGTTCGGCATCATGAGCAGCGACAGCGATTTCACGCCGCTGGTGATGCGGCTGCGTCAGGCCGGCCTGACCGTCTACGGCTTCGGCAGCAGCAAGGCGCCCGAAGCGTTCAAGACGGCCTGCTCCCGGTACATCGATGTCGAGAAACTCGTGGAGGCCGCCGAGACCGAGGAAGACACCGCCCCGGAGGCGTCGGAAGAGAAGACCAAGGATTACCAGGAACTGCTCGATCTGCTCGCCGCGGCCTGGAAGGCGGCAAAGCGCGATGCCGAAGGTTATGCATCGCTGAGCGAGGTCGGGAACATCGCCGGCAACCGTTCGAGCTTCGACGTGAGAAATCACGGCTTCAAGCGCTTGTCGGACCTGTTCCGGGCCGACGAGCACTTCCGGGTGGAGGACCGGGCGGGCCATTTGATGGTCAAACGCGTTCGCTAGGGCACGTTTTGCCCCCTGCCCCGTTTGTCGCCCAACGGCTCACGGGGAGAAATCATGGTCGACAAGTCCGAACAATTCACCTGGCTGGTACGCCTCGGCTATTTCGCGCGCGGGCTGACCTACATCCTGCTGGGCTATCTCGCCCTGGGCACCCGCGCCGCGCCCGACGAGGGCAACCAGGCGGTGTTCGACATGCTGCAGGAAGTCCCCTTCGGCGAGGCGATCCTCTACCTGATGGCGCTCGGTCTGCTGGCCTATGCGCTGTTCAAGTTCGCCAGCGCCTTTGCCGACGTGCAGAACCACGGCAGCGACAAGGAAGGCTTGCTCAAGCGCGTGGGCGACGGGGCGAGCGGCGTGGCCTACCTGATCCTGGCCTATGCCGCGCTGCAGTTCGCCCAAGGCGACAAGCAGTCGGCCGAAAGCGGCGCGACGCAGCAGAACGTCTCGACGGTCCTGGACTGGGGCCTCGGCCCGCTGGTCATCGGCCTGGTCGGACTCGGCTTCCTCGTCGGCGCCTTCATGCAGGCCAAGGCGGCCGCGACCGCCAACTTCATGAAGCGAATCAGTTCGAACGCCCCTGCGGCAGTGGAACCCCTCGGCCGTGCAGGATCGGCCGCGCGGGCGGTGGTCTTCGCGATCATCGGCTACTCGCTGGTGCAGGCCGCGTGGCTCGACAGTTCGAGCCAGGTGAAGGGCTTGGGCGAAGCGATCCTCTCGCTGCGCGGAAGCGGCTGGACCTATACGCTGGTGTGCGTCGGGCTGATGCTGTTCGGCGCGTTCAGCATCGTCGTGGCGCGCTATCGCATCATCCCCGACATCCAGCGCGGCGACCTGAAGCCCAAGCTGCGCTGATCAGGCGGCGTCGAAGGCGTCGAGGATCGGGCACGGCCCGGCGCCGCCCATCGCGCAGTCCTTCGCCAGCTTGGCGAGCGATGTCCGGGCCCGTTCGAGCGAGGCGATCTGTTCGTCCAGCGCGGCGATCCGCTCGCGCGCCATGGCCCGGGCGCGGGGGCGGTCGTCTGTCCGGTCCAGTTCGATCAGCTCGCCGATCTCGGCCAGGGTGAAGCCCGCCGCCTGCGCCTGGCGCACAAAGCGCAGGCGGCGCAAGTCGTCCGGGCCGTAGTGCCGGTTGCCCGGCGCCTCGCCGGTCGGAACCGCCAACAACCCGCGCCGCTGGTAGAAACGGACTGTTTCCACCCCCACTCCGCCGCGGACGGCCAGGTCGGAAATGCGCATCGCAGACATCGCTTGACTCCGTACCGTGGTACGCAGGGCATAAGCGCCGCATGACAGAGTTGGAACCCCGAATCGCCCGCCTCTACCGCATGGTGATGGACAAGCACGTCTGCCCCTACGGCCTCAAGGCGAAGTGGCTGCTCGAGCGCGAAGGCTACACGGTCGAGGACCATTGGCTCACCACGCGCGAGCAGACCGATGCCTTCAAGCGCGAGCACGGCGTGGAGACCACCCCGCAGTTGTTCATCGCCGGCCAGCGGATCGGCGGCTACACCGAGATCCGCAAGCACATCGGCAAACCCCTGCCCGACCCGCAGGCCACCAGTTACACGCCCGTCCTGGCGGTCTTCGCAGCCGCGGCGGGGCTGGCGATGGCGGTCAGCTTCTTCGCCTATACCTCGCCCTTCACCATTCGGGCCGCCGAGTGGTTCGTCAGCTTCAGCATGGTGATCCTGGCGATGCTCAAGCTGCAGGACATCGAGAAATTCTCGACCATGTTCGTCGGATACGACCTGCTCGCTCGGCGGTTCGTGCCCTACTCCTACGCCTACCCGTTCCTCGAGGCGGGCGCCGGCATCCTGATGGCGGCACACGCGCTCGACTGGCTGTCGATCCCCGTGGCGCTGGTGATCGGAACGGTCGGTGCGGTCAGCGTGTTCTACGCGGTCTATGTCCAGAAACGCGCGATCAAGTGCGCCTGCGTCGGCGGATCGGGCAACGTGCCGCTGGGCTTCGTATCGCTGACCGAGAACCTGTTCATGGTCGGCATGGCGATCTGGATGCTCGCCCATGGTTGAGAACAACGGATCCCTTCAACCAACTGATTTGCAGACCAATGAAAGCTTTATGATGAGAGTCGCAACCACGGCGCTTGCCGCCACGTTTCTTGCCTTTCCCGCCATCGCATCGGCTCAGGATCATTCCGCGCATGGAGCGGCAGGGCAAACGCAACCTGCGCCTGCCGACGAACCGGACCCGCAGGGCGAGCAGACGCCGGTCGACCATGCCGCCATGGGGCACTCGGTGCCGACAGCGAACGGCGCCGCGACCGAGCCGGCCATGGATCACTCCGCCATGGATCACGCCGCGATGGGTCATGGGGCGATGAACCACGAGACTATGGACCATTCTGCAATGGGCCACGGCGCAACGCCTCACGGTGCCGGCAAGGGGTCAGGCACCGCCTTGCTGCCGCCCAACGAACAGATGTCTCATGGCCCGATGGTGGGCCTGGGCGGCGATGCATCGCTGATGCTGCACGGCTTCGTCTGGCCGGTCTACACCAACCAGTCCGGCCCGCGCGGCGACGACAAGTTCTACGTCCAGTCGATGGCCATGGCGACCGTCGAGAAGCCCTTCGAAGGCGGCAAGTTCACACTGCGCACGATGATGAGCCTCGAACCTGCGATGCGGCACGACGGGTATCCCAATCTCTTCGCCACCGGCGAAGTCGCCTATGGCGAGCCGCTGGTCGACCGGCAGCATCCGCACGATCTGTTCATGGAGCTGGCCGGCAGGGTCGATCTCGACCTCGGCGGCGGTCTGGACGGGTTTCTCTATGGTGGCCCGGTGGGCGAGCCGGCCCTGGGCCCCAGCGCCTTCATGCATCGGGCCAGCTCGCGGCTAAACCCCGAAGCGCCGATCACCCACCACTGGTTCGATTCGACCCATATCGTCTACGGCGTGGTCACCGCCGGGGTCGCGGGCGCCAACTGGCAGCTCGAAGGCAGTGCTTTCCGTGGCCGCGAGCCGGACGAGTTCCGCTGGAACATCGAGACGCCCAAGCTCGATTCCTGGAGCGTGCGGGCAAGCTACGCCCCCTCGCCCGCCTTCCTCGTCCAGGCCAGCTACGGCCAGATCGAGGAGCCGGAAGCGCTGCACCCGGGCGAGAACGAACATCGCACGACCGTGTCCGCGCACTTCAACAACGACCGGGGCCTGTCGGCGATGGCCGCGTTCTCGGCCAAGGACCGGGTACCCGGCGACACGCTGACGGCATGGCTGGGCGAAGTGAACTGGGATCTCGACGACCATCACACGCTGTTCGGCCGGGTCGAGAACGTGAAGAACGACGAGCTCTTCCCCGATCATGCGGACCCGCTGCACGACACGCCCTTCAGGGTGTCCAAGTTCCAGGCCGGATATGCCTACCGCCTGTCTCTGGGGCCGGTGAACCTCGCGCTCGGCGGGACGGTGTCCGCATACGCCAAGCCTTCCGCGCTCGATGCCGCGTATGGCAGGAATCCGATGGGCTACACCGTGTTCGCCAAGCTCAGCCTGGGCGACTGAGCCTCAGCCGAGAGTGCACTGGACCGCGCCTTGGGCGCGGAACAGGTCGGCGCCCTGATCGTCGGATAGCCTCACGGCGCCTTCGAAACGCAGGTCGCCGGCGCGCGAGCCGGGCCTGGCCGAAAGGTCGAGCACGCGCCCGCCGCCGCGATAACGCGACCCTGTTCCCGCCTCGAGCGGCTGGCTTTGGGGATCGAGCCCGAGCCGGACGATCGCGCCCTCGATCTTGATCACCGCTTCATCCGGCATGGCCAGAGCCACCGGGGCCATCGACGTGCCCGACGCATAGGCGCAGCTGGCCCCATGAAGGTCGTTCGCCTCGATATCGCTGTAGGATATCGGCTGGAGGGTGAGTGCCGGCGGGGCAACCTCGTCCGGCTCGGCGCCGCAGCCGGCAAGCAGCAAAACGGCCGCCAGCGCCGCGCGCATCAATGCCGCCCGAACAGCTTTTCGACGTCGCCCATCGACAGTTTCACCCAGGTCGGGCGGCCGTGATTGCACTGGCCGGAGCGCGGCGTTCGTTCCATTTCGCGCAGCAGCGCGTTCATTTCGGCGACCGATAGCGTGCGCCCCGCACGGACCGATCCGTGGCAGGCCATCGTGGCAAGTACATGCTCGATCTTCTCGCCCAGCAGCAGGCCTTCGCCGTGCTTGGCGATATCGTCGGCCAGGTCGGTCAGCAGGCGTTCGGGATCGGCGCCGCGCAGCACCGCCGGCATGGCGCGCACCAGCATGGCCCCCGGGCCGAAGCGCTCGATCGCCAGACCGAACGCGGCGAGGCGCTCGGCCTGATCCTCCAGCCGATCGCAGGCCGCCTCGTCCATCTCGACCACTTCGGGGATCAGCAGCGCCTGGCTGGCGGTGGCAGCCTCCCCCGCCCCGGCCGCGCGCAGACGCTCCAGCACCAGTCGTTCGTGGGCGGCGTGCTGGTCGACGATGACCAGCCCGTCGGCCGCCTCCGCGACGATGTAGGTCTGGGCGACCTGGCCGCGCGCGATGCCGAGCGGATAGTCCTCGGCCGTGTCGGGGGCGGTCTCGGCGACTTCCGCCCTGCCCTGCGGCGCATCCATGACCTCGGCCTCGAACCCGCGCCACACCTGGCTTGCCGCGCGCACCGACGGCGAAGGTGCCGACCAGTCGCGTCCGCGAAAGATCGAGGCCAGAGCCGCAGGTTGCTCGGGCTCCACCTGCCAGCGCCCCATCGCGCCGGCATCGGGCGACTGCGCGCTGCGCCGGTCGCCGGTTGCCAGTGCCTGGCGCAGGCCGGAAACGATGAACCCGCGCACGGCGGCGGCATCGCGGAAGCGCACCTCCGTCTTGGCGGGATGGACGTTCACGTCCACCTCCTCGTTGGGCAGTTCGAGGAACAGTGCGAGGACGGCGTGCCGGTCGCGCGCCAGCATGTCGGAATAGGCGCCGCGTACGGCCCCAACCAGCATGCGGTCCTTCACCGGGCGGCCGTTGACGAAGAGATACTGATGATCGGCGACGCCGCGGTTGTAGGTGGGCAGGCCGGCTATGCCCGTCAGCCGCATGCTCTCGCGCTCGAGACCGATGGCCACCGAGTTGTCCGCCAGCTCGCGCGCCACGATCAGCGCCACGCGCGCTGCCAGTCCGTCCCCGCCCTGCAGATCGAACACCGTCCGTCCGCCGTGTTCGAGCCGCATCGATACCTCGGGCCTCGCCATCGCGAGGCGGCGCACGACATCGAGGCAGGCGGCATACTCGCTGCGCTCCGTGCGCAGGAACTTGCGGCGCGCCGGGACCCGGGCGAACAGATGCTCGACCCGCACCCTGGTGCCCGGCGGCAGCGCAGCAGGCCCTTCTTCCGCCAGCGTGCCGTGGTCGACGATCCGGCGCCAGCCCTGCGCCGCGCCGCGGACCCGGCTTTCGATCGTCAGCCGGGCGACGCTGGCGATGGACGGCAGGGCCTCTCCACGAAAGCCGAGGGTGGCGACCTGCTCGATCGCGTCGTCGGGCAGCTTGGAGGTGGCGTGCCGCTCCAGCGCCAGGGCCATTTCCTCGGGCGTCATGCCGCAGCCGTCGTCGGTAATCTCGATCCGCCCCAGGCCCCCTTCGGTCAGCGAAACGAGGACGCGCGTAGCCCCGGCATCGATGGCGTTTTCGAGCAGTTCCTTGAGCGCGGACGCGGGCCGTTCGACCACCTCGCCGGCGGCGATGCGGTTCACAAGCGTTTCGGGAAGGCGGCGGATCGTTGCCATTTGCCCCAGGGTAACGGCGGGGCGATGCAATTTCGAGGCGGACAGTGCAAAAACCCGTCGATTGCGGTACAAATTTTTGGCCTTTGCCGGGACCTTGCGTTAAGGGGGCGCCTCGTGCCGGGTCCGCCCGTCAGTCGCCAGATCAAACACCCGCCCCATTTCCCGGAAATAGCACGGAATTTCGATGAGCTCCTTCCTTTCCCGCCTCTTCTCGTTCGGTTCGCAGAACTTGGCCATCGATCTCGGTACGGCCAACACGCTGGTCTATGTGCAGGATCAGGGAATCGTGCTCAACGAACCGTCGGTCGTCGCCATCGAGACGATCAACGGGATCAAGCGGGTCAAGGCCGTGGGCGACGATGCAAAGCTGATGATGGGCAAGACCCCCGACAGCATCGAGGCCATCCGTCCGCTGCGTGACGGCGTCATCGCCGACATCGAAATCGCGGAAGAGATGATCAAGCACTTCATCCGCAAGGTTCACGGCAAGCGCACCAGCATGTTCCGCCATCCGGAAATCGTCATCTGCGTCCCGTCGGGTTCGACTTCGGTCGAACGCCGCGCGATCCGCGATGCGGCGTCCAACGCGGGCGCTTCGGACGTCTTCCTGATCCTCGAGCCGATGGCCGCCGCGATCGGCGCCGACATGCCGGTGACCGAACCGGTCGGCTCCATGGTGGTCGACATCGGCGGCGGCACCACCGAGGTGGCGGTCCTTTCGCTGCGCGGCCTCGCCTACACCACGTCCGTCCGCACCGGCGGCGACAAGATGGACGAAGCCATCGTCAGCTACGTTCGCCGCCACCACAACCTGCTGATCGGCGATGCGACGGCGGAGCGGATCAAGAAGGAATACGGCGTCGCCACCGTGCCGGAAGACGGCGTTGGCGAAGCGGTGACGATCAAGGGGCGCGACCTGGTCAACGGCGTGCCCAAGGAAATCACGATCAACCAGGGCCACATCGCCGAAGCCCTGTCCGAACCGATTGGCGCGATCGTGGAGGGCGTTCGTATCGCTCTCGAGAATACCGCGCCCGAACTCGCGGCCGACATCGTCGACCAGGGCATCGTCCTGACCGGCGGCGGCGCGCTGATCAGCGGGCTCGACGATCATCTCAAGGAGGAGACCGGCCTGCCGGTCAGCGTCGCGGAGGATCCGCTGTCGTGCGTCGCCCTGGGCACCGGCCGTGCGATGGAAGACCCGATCTATCGCGGCGTCCTGATGACCGCCTGATCCTCCGGCACAAGAAGGAGGCGAGGCGGCAATGGCTCCGCCGAACATTCGAACCACGAGCAACCGCAGGGCGCAGCTTGGCGTCTTCGCCGGGTATGTGATCGCGGGGATCGGGGCCGTGATCGGTGCCGCCCTGCTGATCATCTCGCTGTGGCAGCCGCAGGCGCTCGCGGGCCTGCGCGCGATGGCGACCGATGCGACCTCGTCCGTCGGCAGCGCCGGCGCCAGCGCGCGCGTCGGGAGCAAGAATTTCCTCGAAGCAATCAGGGGCTATTACCAGGCCGGCAGCCGCAATGCCGAACTCGAGCGCGAAATGAAGATCGCGCGCGTCAAGCAGGCCGAAGCCGAGGCTCTCCGCCAGGAAAACAACCGCCTGAAGGGCACGCTGGGCTTGCTCGAGGGCGAAACCAGGCCCGTCGCCGTCGCGCGCCTGATCGGTTCCACCTCCTCCAGCGCCCGCCGCTTCGCCTACCTCTCCGCCGGGCGCACAGACGGCCTGGAGCCCGAGATGCCGATCGTCTCGCCGATGGGGCTTGTCGGCCGCGTGCTCGAAACAGGGCGGACCAGTTCGCGGATCATGCTCCTCACCGATGCCGAGAGCATGGTCCCGGTCCGCCGGTCGGACGACGACGTCGTCGCCTTCGCCGAGGGGCGGCCCGACGGGTCGCTTCGCATCAGGCTGATCAACCTGGGGATCAACCCGCTCAAGGTCGGCGACATCTTCGTGACGTCAGGCGCGGGCGGCATCTTCCGGCCGAACATTCCGGTGGCCGTGGTCGCCGGGATCACGAAGGACGGCGCGGTCGCCAACCTGCTCAGCAACCCTGCGGCGACCGACTATGTCTCGGTCGAGCCTGTCTGGAAGCCCGAGGCGGTCCAGCTTCTGCGCAGCCCGGAACAGCCTCCGGCCGATCCGGAATGATCGATCCGATCAATCCCCGATCGCGGCGGGACGCTTTCGGCAGCAAGATCAACCGCGATCACTCGCGCGTGCTGGCGATCGGCGTTCCCTGGCTGTCCATTATGCTGGCCTCGCTGGCGCCGCTGCTGCCGATCATCACCCCGGCGCCGATCGTTCCGCCGATGGGCTACCTCTTCATGGTCGCTTGGCGCGTGGCCCGGCCTGGCCTGTTGCCCCTGTGGGCGGGAGCGCCGCTGGGGGCCTTCGACGATCTGTTTTCCGGCCAGCCCTTCGGCAGCGGAATCCTGCTCTTCTCTCTGACGATGATCGCGCTCGACCTGATCGATCTCAGGCTCCCGTGGCGCAGCTTCTGGCAGGATTGGCTCGTCGCCTCCGGCCTGATCGCGGTGTACCTGATCCTGGCGGCGCTGGTTTCGGGTGCATCCATCGAAGGCGGCCATCTGGAATTGCTGCTGCCGCAATTCTTGCTCTCCGCCATCGGTTTCCCCATCATGGCAAGGATGGTTGCACTCCTGGATCGCTTTCGCCTGCTGCGCATCCGCCGGGTCGGATAGCCATGGCGCAGAAGTATTCCGCAAGCATCCTCAACCAGACGTTCGAACGACGCTCCTTCGCGGTCGGGGCGATCCAGGGCGGGATCGGCATGCTGCTCGCCGCCCGGATGGGCTACATCGCGGTCGCCGAGAACGAAAAGTACGAGATGGAAGCGGAGAGCAACCGGGTTAACCTTTCGCTGATCCCGCCGCGCCGCGGCTGGATCCTCGATCGGGACGGTGCCCCCCTCGCCTCCAACCGGGCGGATTTCCGCGTCGATATCATTCCGGAGAGGCTCGAGGACCCGGACGGGACGGTCGAGGTCCTGGGCAAGCTTCTCGCGTTCTCGATCGACGAGAAGACGGATCTGCGGAACAAGCTGAAGACCGCGACGGGCTTCCAGGTTGTCCCGGTCAAGGGCGGGCTCGACTACGAGCAGTTCGCCGCCATCAGCGTGCGCCTGCCCGAACTGCCCGGCGTCATCCCGCAACGCGGCTTCAGCCGCTATTACCCGACCGGCCCGGCCGTCGGCCACCTGATCGGCTATGTCGGAGCGGCCTCGAAAGAGGAATACGACGAGGAGCGCATCCCCCTCCTCGTCACACCGGGGTTCAAGCTGGGCAAGGACGGCCTGGAGAAGCAGTACGAACAAACCCTGCGCGGAAAGCCGGGGGCGCGGCGGGTCGAAGTGACCGCCGGCGGGCGCATCGTGCGAGATCTGGAGACCCGCGAGGACACGCAGGGCAACTCCATCCAGCTGACGATCGACGGCCCCCTGCAGGACTATGCCGCCAGGCGCATCGGGCTCGAATCCGGATCGGTCGTCGTTATCGATTGCCTGACGGGCGACCTGATGTGCATGGCATCGATGCCCAGTTTCGATCCCAACAGCTTCTCCGACGGGATCGGCAGCGTCGAATACTCGATGCTCAGCCAGAACGATCGCGTTCCGCTGCGCAACAAGGTGCTCAAGGGCCTCTATCCGCCGGGATCGACCGTCAAGCCGATGGTCGCCATGAGCTTCCTCGAGGCGGGCCTGGATCCGAACGCGGCGACCAGCTGCGGCGGTGGCCTGCGCGTGGGCAACCGCGTGTTCCACTGCTGGAACCGCAGGGGGCACGGCAGGGTCGACATGGCCAAGGGCATCTACCAGTCGTGCGACGTCTATTTCTATCACTTCGCCCAGCAGCTGGGCATGGACGTGATTGCGCCGATGGCGAAGCGCTGCGGGATGGGCCAGGAATTCGACCTGCCGGTTGCCAGCCAGTTCTACGGCACCGTGCCCGATCCCGCCTGGAAGCTGAAGAAGTACGGCACCGAGTGGCAGGGCTACGACACCGTTAACGCCACGATCGGGCAAGGCTACATGCTGGCGAACCCGATGCAGCTTGCGGTCATGGCCGCGCGGCTTGCCACCGGTAACAAGATCATGCCGCGCCTCCTGCTCGACGGCAGCAAGCCCAAGTTCGACACCATGAATTTCCATGGCGATCACGTGCAGGTCATCCAGAACGCCATGAGCGACGTGGTCAACGGGCCGGGCACCGCCGGTCGGGCGCGGTTGCCGATCGATGACGTGCTGATGGCCGGCAAGACGGGGACCGCGCAGGTCGTTGGCCTGAACATCTCCAGCGGCAAGGGCGGCCTTTGGAAGTATCGCGACCACGGGCTGTTCATCTTCTTCGCGCCGTTCGACAAGCCGCGTTACGCGGGGGCGGTCGTCATCGAGCATGGTGGCGGCTCGGGTTCTGCCTACCCGATCGCGCGTGACGTGATGACCTTCATGTTCGATCCGGCGAAGGCCCTGGAGGCGCTTCACGCGCTCGAGAAGCAATGGGGCGGAACCGCGCAGCAGCGGCTGAACTCGCAGTACGCCTCGTTCGCCGCCGCCGCCGGAATCGACGTGCCGCCCACGCCGCAGGACCCCGTCACGGTCGCCAAGAAGGTCGACGCCGAGGCGCGCGCAGCGGTGGAACCGGCCCGGGCCGACACCGGCCCCATCGAGCCGGGGCCCGAGCCCGTGACCGGAGCCGGTTCGCCGGCGCGGGCCGCTCCCGCTACGCCCGCTCCGGTCGCGGCAAGCCCTGCTCCCCCAACCGTCGCAGGCACCCCGGAATGAGACAGTCGATCCTCCCGCCCGTCCTGGCCGATCAACCGTGGCGCGTGCTTCTGCCGCTTGCCCTGATGGTGTGTTTCAGCGCAGCCGTCCTTTACTCGGCCGCGGGCGGGTCGCTCTCGCCGTATGCCTCCTCGCAGGTGTTGCGGTTCTTCGTGTTCCTGATCGCCGCCTTCGTCATTTCCTACATGTCGACCAACCTCGCCCGGGTGGCGGCCTTTCCGATCTATGGAGTGGTGCTGCTGCTGCTGCTGGCAGTCGAATTGCTCGGTAAGATCGGCGGGGGCAGCCAGCGCTGGATCGACCTGGGCCCGATCGTGCTGCAGCCATCGGAGCTGATGAAGCCCACCATCGTGCTGGCGCTTGCCGCGTTTTATCACAATCTGCCCCCCGCGATGACCAACCATTGGCGAGCGCTGCTGCCCGCCGCCGGGTTGATCGGCTTCCCGGTGCTCCTCGTGCTGCTGCAGCCGGACCTCGGGACCTCGCTCGCCATCGCATTCGGCGGGGCGGTCACGATGTTCCTTGCCGGCCTGCCGATGCGCTGGTTCGTCGGAGCGGGCCTCGCAGGCGCGGCGGTGATCCCGATCGCCTATTTCTTTGCGCTGCACGATTACCAGCGCGCCCGGGTCACGACGTTTCTGGATCCCGAGAGCGATCCCCTCGGCACCGGCTACCACATCACGCAGTCGAAGATCGCCATCGGCTCCGGCGGGATCACGGGCAAGGGCTTCGGCAACGGCTCGCAGAGCCACCTCGATTACCTGCCCGAACCGCACACCGACTTCGTGTTCGCCACCATGGCGGAGGAATGGGGTCTCGTCGGCGGCATCTTCGTTCTGCTGGTGTTCGGCATCGTGCTGCGCTGGGGCCTGTCCGTCGCGCGCCGTGCGCCTGACCGGTTCACCCGCCTGCTCGCGGGCGGGATGACGGCGACGATCTTCTTCTACGTCGCGATCAACCTGATGATGGTCATGGGGCTCGCCCCGGTCGTCGGCATCCCCCTGCCCTTCATGAGCCATGGCGGCAGTTCGATGATGACCAACATGATCTGCATCGGCACCCTGATGATGGTCGAGCGCCACGGCCGGCGCACCCGAACTCCGGGCCTTGCCTGAATTCGAAGCCCCGCTATATGGGCCGCTCCCCGCGATTCGCGGGCCTGCCGCAACCGGCCTGTTTGCCTTGGCAGTGTGGACGCATAGCTCAGTTGGTAGAGCAGCTGACTCTTAATCAGCGGGTCCTAGGTTCGAGCCCTAGTGCGTCCACCACCCTCTCCCGGATCAGGCACTTTCGCGCACGATCAGGCGGAAGCCCACGTCGATGATCGCAGCGTCGCGCTGACCGGTGTCGGCGTGGCGCTTGATTGCCGCGAGGGCTTCGCGCGCGATGCGGGAACCGTCGATATCGACGCTGGTGATCGTTGGCCGCATTTCGCCCGCAATCGCGCTGTTGCCGAAGCCGAGCACGGCAATTTCGCCCGGCACCGTCATGCCGGCGCTCTGCGCTTCGACGATGACGCCCTGGGCCAGGTTGTCCGACCCGCAGACGACCACATCGGGGCGCTGCGGCAGGGCGAGCAGGTCTGCGAAGATGCCGCGTGCGTGGCCAAAACGCGGCGGTGTGCCCACGGCGGCTTCGCTCGGTGTCTCTCCGCCCAGGACCGACCATTCCTCGACCAGTCCGTTGCGCCGCTGCTGCGCGCGCGGACCCTCGGCGGTGACGATATGAGGGCGGCGGTAGCCGCGGGCGTGAAGGAAGCGGGCAATGTCGCGCCCCGCGTCGTGGTGGGAGAAACCGATCGCCAGTCCGATCGGGTCGGCCGGCAGTTCCCACATCTGGATGAAGAGACAGCCGCTGCGCGTCACCATCTCGGCGGTGGCGTCGTCCATGGGACCGGTCGAGATGATCGCATCGGCGCGCCGCGAGATGGCGGCCCGGATAAGATCGCAGGTCCGTTCTTGCGACATGCCGGTGAGGCCCAGCATCACGTTCAAACCGCTGGCCGCCAGCTCCTCGACCATCGTCTCGATCGTCACGTTGAAGATCGAATCCACGAGATTGGGGATCAGCACCGCCACGAGCCGGCTACGCGAAGAGGCGAGACCTCCTGCGAGGGCATTGGGAATATAGCCGGTTTCCCGAATGGCCCGCTCGATCCGCGTGCCCGTCCCCTGGGCCACGATCGCTGGGTTGGACAAAAACCGGCTGACGGTGGCGGCCGACACCCCGGCGCGGCCCGCAACGTCGTCGAGTGTGGGGACGCGTGTGCCCGGCTTGTCCAAATCCTGCGCTTTGCCCATTCCTGCCGCCGCAACGCTGTTACAGGAAGCGCAGCGGAACCGAAAGGGCGCCGATTTCGGGCCAGCGCGAGACGGCTATCGGGCCGGACAGCTCGAAGTCGCGGGTAGCGGCCAACAGCTCTTCCAACGCAACGCGCAGTTCCATGCGGCCGAGGTGCGCCCCGGGGCAATTGTGCGGTCCGCGGCCGAAAGCCAGGTGACTGTCGATGTTCGGTCGGTGGAGCACGAAGCTGCCGCCATCGGGGAACACATCCTCGTCGCGGTTGGCCGAGGCATAGACCAGCGCGACCGGTTCATCCCTGGCGATGGTCCGCCCCCCAATTTCCACGTCGCGGGTCGGCGTGCGGGCGAACCCGCGATAGGGCGAATAGAGGCGCAGGAATTCCTCGATCGATGCCGGAATGAGGGCGGGCTCCGACCGCAGCCGGGCCTGAAGCGCGCGGTCGCGCGAAAGGTGGACCGCCATGTTGCCGATCATCACCATCGGCGCGACCATGCCGACGACGAGAACCTGGCGAACGGTCCCGACCACCAGTTCGTCGGGCAACGGCTCGCCGTCCAGCCTTGCCGCCAGCAGCGCGGAGGTCGGATCGATGGCGGGGTCCTGCGGATTGGCGTGCCGGTCGGCCACCAGCGCCCGCGCCATGTCGTAGAGCTTGAGGCTCGTGTCGCGCATGGCCTGGGGCACGGTCGAATGAACCGCCATGATGAAGGCCCGG
This sequence comes from Tsuneonella sp. HG222, assembly GCF_053819185.1. NCBI lineage: Bacteria > Pseudomonadati > Pseudomonadota > Alphaproteobacteria > Sphingomonadales > Erythrobacteraceae > Tsuneonella > Tsuneonella sp. HG222. The sequence goes on from NZ_JBSOQZ010000001.1 coordinate 1,489,041, forward strand.
CCGGAATCGTGCAGCGTGTCGAGCCAGTTGTCCGGGATCCGCATCCACACGCCGAAGATGTGCACCGGGAGATAACTGGAAAACTCGGCGCAGATGTCGCCCCCGCCCTTGGCGACCATCGGCCCCAGCAGCTTGCGGGTCAGTTCGCGCGCCACCGGCTCGAGCGCGGCAGTCTTCTCCGCGGAAAGGAGCGGGTTCAGCGCGCGGCGATAGGGGGTGTGCTCGGGCGGGTCGAGGTGCAGCGGCGGGCGCCGGCCCGTGAAGGCGACCTTGGGGACCACGTTCTGCACGGCGGTAGTGAATGTGCGGTAGTCGCTGGCCGCGGCCAGCACGTCGGCGTGCCTGGTCAGCGCCCAGAATCCGCCCAGGCGATCGGTATGCGCCACTGGGCATTCGCGCCGCAGGCGGGCATACTCGGCGTGGGCGCTGTCGAAGTCTTCGGGCAGGTCGGGATCGAAGTCCCGGGCCGGTTGAGAGCTCACGTCTTGTCCCCGTCTCGCCGCTGCGAGCCGCTCGAATAACCCCCGGCCACCTCCTTCGCAAGCGCTTTCATCGGGCGGGTTTCCGTTGTAGGCAAACCAGCATGAGGGCCGATTCCGAAGAAAGTGCAATCGAACGCGCGATCGGGCGAAAGGTCGTGCGCCGGCTGGTCATTCCGTCGGCCCTGTTCGTGCTGATGGGCGCGATTGACCGGACCAATGTCGGGTTCGCCGCGCTGCAGATGAATGCCGACCTGGGCCTGTCGGGCACGCAGTACGGCTTTGGCGCGGGCGTGCTTTTCATCGGCTTTCTCGCTGCCAAGTATCCCAGCGTCCTGCTGTACGAGGCGATCGGCATGCGCCGCTGGCTGACGTGCATCACGCTGGCCTGGGGCATCGCGGCTTGCATGATGGCGGCCATCCAGAACGAATGGCAGCTTTACGGCTTGCGCGTGTTCATCGGATTTGCCGAGGGCGGCCTTTCGTCCGGCATGATGATCTACCTCAGCACCTGGGCGACCGAGCGATACCGCGCATCGATCCTGGCCATCCCGATCACGGCGATTTCCGTCGCGCAGGTCGTGGGTGCGCCTATTTCGGGCGCCCTGCTCGACTATGCCAATCCGCTGGGCATGGCGGGCTGGCGCTTCATGTTCCTGGTCGAGGGATTGCCGGCGGTCGCACTGGGCATCTTTGCCTACCTGCATTATCCCGACAGCCCGAAGGATGCGCGCTGGCTGAACGATCGGGAGCGTGACTGGATGGCCGCCAACATCCGTGGCGCCACCCCGCCCCGCGCCACCCGGCCCGAGGATGGCACCCGCTGGGCCGCCTTGCGGCAGCCGATCGGCTGGATGTGCGCCCTGATCTGGTTCTGCATCCTGGCCAGCAACTACGGCGTGATGTTTTGGCTGCCGCAGATCGTAAAAGGCCTGACCGGATTCTCGGCCACGCAAACCGGTTGGATCGTGTCCCTGCCCTTCGCCGGCAGCGCCATTGGCCTGCTGCTCAACGCGCGTCATTCCGACAAGACGCAGGAGCGCTATCTCCATGTGGCCGTTCCGGCGCTTATCGGCGGTGCGGGATTGCTGCTCGCCTACTTGCTTGGGCCGGGCCTGCCCGGGCTTTTCGCCCTGATCGTCGGGGGCGCCTGCACGGGGTGCACGGTCGCGGCCTTCTGGGCGATCCCGACCCGGCTTCTCGCACCCGGAAGCCTGGCAATGGGCATCGTGATGATCAACATGGTCGGGAGCCTGGCCGGCGCCACCGTGCCTGCGATCATGGGCTATCTCGCCGAAACGTCGGGCTCCTATTTCCCGCCCACGCTGCTCCTGTTCGGTATCTCCGTGACCTGCGCGCTGCTGTGCCTGGGGGCCCGCGCGATCGACCGTGACCGCATTCCCGCCGCGGCGGCCGGCGCGTGACGACGCAGACGGGCGGCCGCGCGTCGCTCATTCTCCTCCTCGCCGCGGTCGCGGCCCTTGGTTCCTCGGCGATGCACATGCTCGTGCCCGCCTTGCCCTTCCTGGCGGAAGGCCTGCGGATTTCGGCCAGGGAGGCACAACTGACAATCTCGACCTGCCTGGTGGCGATGGCGGCCGGTCAGATGGGCGCCGGCCCGCTGGTCGACCGCGTGGGACGGCGGCAAGTGTTGCTGGGCGGGCTTGCGCTCTTCTTCGCCGGGTCGGTCGGAGCGGCGCTCGCCCCCGACATCGAGACGGTTCTCGCCTGCCGCGTCCTGCAGGGCCTGGGCGGCGCGGCGGGCGTGGTGACGAGCCGGGTGATCGTGGGGGACATGTTCGGGCGGGAGGAAGCTGGGCGGCGGCAGGCGACACTCATGAGCGTGGTACTGCTCTCCCCGGCCGTCGCGCCCGTGATCGGCGGGGCGATCGTCGAGGCAAGTGGCTGGCGCGAAATCTTCGCCACGCTTGCCGCATTGGCAGCGGTCGCTCTCGTTGCGTGCGCGGTCAAGATCAGGGACGCGGCGCAAACGCCGGTCGCGCGCCCTCCCCTGCTCGCGAGCTACGCGGTGCTCGCCCGCAACCGCCGGTTCGTCCTGCTGGTGTGCTCGATGGGATTGTCCAGCAGCGCAATGTTCATGTTCCTCAGCGTCTCGCCCTTTCTGCTGGTGGAGACCTGGGGCCTGAGCGAGCGGGCCGCGGGCTTTTGCTACCTCATAGTGGCATTGGGCGGCATCACCGGGACCCGGCTTTACGCCGTGGTCGAACGGCGAGCAGATCCGGTCATGGCGGGGTTGCTTCTTTCGATCCTGGGCGGGCTGCTGACCGTGACGGCATCGCTGTTGCCGGTGGTCGACTGGCCGTCGCTGGTGGTTCCGGTGACGGCCACCACGATCGGCGTCGGCCTTGCCGCGCCCGGCATCATCGCCAAGGTGGTCCACGTCGACGCGTCCCTTTCGGGCACGGCGACGAGCCTTGCGGGCGCCGGGCAGATGGGGTTCGCCGCCATTGCCACGGCCCTGCTTGGGATCGTTCACGCCGAAAGCCTGTTTGCCATGTCCATCGCAATGGTCCTGGCGAGCGGCGGGGCGTTCCTGTGTGCACGAATGGCCGCCCGCTGAGCCGAGGCGGGCGGGCTTCAGGCGAAGAGCGCGCCGACGTCTTCGACCGTTTCGAGGGCAAGGATAGCGTCGGCCAGACGCCCGACCTTATCCGCAGCCAGCGGCAGGCACGCACGGGCGGCACAGTCCAGGAACTTGGCGCGCAGTTGCTCTTCCGTCAGCGGGTTCTGGGGCGCTCCGGCCGCCTGCCGAACGACCCACTCGTAAGGCTCGCCGCCCCGCATGGTGACCCGCATCGCGCCGCTTGCACCGATCTGTCCGTCGAGGGTCGGCTCGACCCGGTAGGACACGCGGGAAGCGAGATCGAGGATCGCCCGATCTGTTAGCGCTGCCAGCGTGAAGTCGTCGAGCGTCACCCGGCCGCGAACGAATGCCAACGCCGTGCAAAACGGGATCGAGAACTTTGCGTCTATCAGCACCGAGGGCGCATTCCTGCGTGCTCGGGGCTCCATCAGCATCCGCTGCACCGGATGGATCGTCACCTCGATCCGTTCGATTGCCGCGGGGTCGATGCCGGTGGACAGCAGGTCCAGCGCGGCTTCGATGAACGGGTGCGTGCCGCGGCAGCTCGGCCAGGGCTTGAAGGTCAGCTCCTCGATCCAGAACCGACTGCCGTGGCCGTCCGTCAAATCGGCAGGCGCGTAGTCGCCGCCTGCGTAGAGCGAATAGAAGCCTCCCGGGCCTTCCAGCGGTTGCTCGAAGCCCGGCACGCCCCCTTTGGCCAACAGGGCCGAGATCACCGCACCCTGCGCCGGGAAGGCTTCTCGCACGGCGCGCAGGACCGTTCTTTGCGAATGCTTGATTTCGCCCGGCATGGTCGCCTGGCAGAGCATCAGCGACAGCGTATCGCGCACCCCTCGCGCATCGAGCCTGAGCAGCCGCGCGCACCCGGCGGCCGCCCCGAAGGCCGCGACGATGGGCGGTGGGTACCAGTTGTCGAGCTCCATAGGGCGCCGCAACGCCAGCCCCATGCGGCAGGACAGGTCCCCTCCCGCCGCCAGAGAGCAGAGAAATTCCTTGCCCGAGATCGGACCGGAATGCTGCGTCAGGGCAATCAAAGCTGGTATCAGCGACGCGTTGGGGTGGCCGGGCGCCGGGTCGAACGCGTCCTCGAAGTCGAGTGCATGGGCCATTGCGCCATTGGCGAGCGCCGCCATGGCCGGTTGCGCCCGCAGACCGGTCCCGAGGACTGATGAAGGCCCCGCACCGCTCGCTGCCGCCAGGTCGATGAACGGCGCCACCTCGGGGCTCAGGCCACTGGCGCCCAGCATGACGCCCACGGCATCCAGCAGGACATGGCGCGCGGCGGTGACCGTCCGGGGTGGAAGGTCGCCGTAATCCAGGGCGGCGATGGTGGCGCACAGGCGGTCGCTCAGCCCCACCTCGTCCGCCGCTTCGGTCATGGGGCGGCTTATTCCTCGCTGTCGACCACGCCGCCGCGCCGCTCGCCCGAAGCGTCGGGCGCGTCGCGATTGTTCTCGGCGCAGCTGTATTCGCGGATTCGCCAGTCGGGGCGCTTGGAGTAGATGACCGTCTGCTCGATCGGCTGCGTGAACGCGCGCGGATCGATGAGGGTCATCTTCACTTCCATCGTATCGCCGTCGATGTAGCGCATGCGCTCGACGATGCGCAGGTCGGTCGAATGGGGCACCGCGGCGCCGAACTCGGTCCTGTCGTGCAGGCCGATCGTGTCGACGACCAGCGTGTCGCCTTCCCATCGGCCGATCGAATCGCCGTTGTACGTCGGGTCGAGCTCGTCTTCCGGCAGGTGTTCGGCTCGGTCGAGGAATATGCGCCGGACTTGGCTTTCCGCTTCGAAGATCATCGTCACCCGGCCCGGGGTGTGCAGGATCTCAAGCGGATAGGGATAGGTCATGATCCGCGGCATCCCGGGCCATTCACACCCTTGCGCGCCTTCGGCCAGCCTGGCGCGTTCCTGCGCGCGCTCCGCCCGGATCGCCTGATACTCGGGCGTGAGCGGCATTTCGGCACGCGGCGGACCTTCGGGTTCACCCGGATCGAGCCGCTTCTTGCCCTCGCGCTTGAGCTGCTCGTCGAGCGAATAGTCGTTCATCCACACGCCGCTGAAGTCGCGCGGGTCGGCCGGTGTGGTTCCGTCAGGCGTCGATCCCTGCGCCGCCATGGCCGCGAACGGGAGGCTGGCTGCCAGGGCCAGCGCGCACAGGGCGTGGGTCGTCCTAGCCATGGTAGTAGTAGACCGTCCCGTCCTGCTTGTGGACTTCGAGGAACGAGCCGCCGGGTTTCCCCGAACGCAGCGGGTAAACCAGGACGCGGACCTTCTCGCCCTTGCGCAGGCTGGTGCGTTTCCACCCGTTGCGCGACAGGATGTTGGGGCTGCCGCCCTCGAGGCTCCATTCGACGGCCTTGGCCCTGCCCGGCACCGCCACCTGGATGAAGGCATGGGGGTTCGTCCACTGGAACTCGGTGACCGTGCCTTCGAGCCAGGTCTCCTTGGACTTGTCGAACATTGCGAAGCTGTGGTGCGAGGCAACCGGCGCCGCCGGCGCAAGGCAGATTGCCGCGACCACGGCCCACCTGGCGGACCTCATCCGTCTGATTTCCATCGGTTACTCCTCTCCCGCCCCGGCGAGATATTGCCTTCGCCCCTGCTGATGTATACGCTTACATCAAAGGTTCGTGGGAGGAAAGTGTCGCGTATGCATTTCATCACCAAAAGAGCGCTCGCCGCCCTGTCGCTCGCCGCCCTCGCCGCTACCGCGCCCCTCGCCGCGCATCACAGCTTCGCGATGTTCGACCGCGCCAAACCCATCAAGATCAAGGGGAAGGTGCGCGAGTTCCAGTGGGTCAATCCGCACACCTGGATCCAGTTCACGGTCATGCAGAATGGCAAGCCGGTCGAATGGAGCATCGAAGGCCGCAGTCCCAACGTCCTTGCCCGCCGGGGCTGGAGCAGGAAAGCGCTGCAGCCGGGCGACGACCTGACCCTGACGATCTATCCGTTGAAGAACGGAAAACCCGGCGGCGCGATCGTGCTGGTCGAGTTCGCTGACGGCCGCAAGTTGAATGCCGACACGCCCACCGCGGTCGACACCGACGAGGAAGGCCCGCGCTGATGCTTCGATTTCTGACGGCCGCTGCTGTTCTCCTTGCGGTCCCCGCCATGTCCGCGCAGGCGCAGGAACCGTCCGCAGCAGCGGTCGCCCAGCCCGACTTCTCCGGCCTGTGGGTCATCTCCAACCGTTCGCTCTCGGGCAACCGGGACGAGCGGTTCGAGCCCCTCAAGCCGCAGGACTACCTGACCCCCGCGGCGCAGGAAGCCGTTGCGAAAATGCGGCCGGCCTACGATCCCAGCGCCTTGTGCCTGCCCGCCCTCCCCCGGCAGATCCCCGGGCCCTACCCGATCGAGATCGTCCAGCGGCCCGGCCGTGTTGCGATGCTGTTCGAATGGGATACGGTTTTCCGGCTGATCTACACGGACGGGCGGCCGCATCCCGACGCCGACGAAGATCAGCGCTTCATGGGCCATGCGATCGGCCGGTTCGAGGACGGCCGGCTCGTGGTCGACACTACGAACTTCAACGGCAAGACCTGGCTCGAGGGATCGGGAGTGCCGATGTCGCAGCAGGCGAGGCTGAGCGAAACCTACGAGCTGCAGGACGGCGGCAAGACCATGGTGGTGACGGTCAAGGTCGAGGATCCCGTCAATCTCACCCGGCCAATCTTCCGCCGCCACGTGTTCAACCGCAAGGACGACTGGGCGCTGGCCGAGTATGTCTGCGCGGAGGGCAATCGCGACAACGTCTTCCAACAGCGCGAAGGACAGCCGGGCTCGCTGGAGGAAAACGACGTGATCGAAGCGCCCTAGCGGCTCTGCGCGGCAGCGGTCCGTTCGATCCAGGCGGCCAGCGCGGCCAGCTCGGCGTCGGTCAGCTCGGAAGGATTGAACTGCGGCATCGCGCCGACTCCGTTGCGCACCACGTATTCGACCATCGAGGCCGGCAGCGCCCGCCGCTTGAGCAGTTCTTCCTGCCCCTTCGGGACACGGCGCGCCAGCGCGCGCGTGCCCCAGCCCCGTGCATCGTGGCAATAGGCGCAGCGCTCGGCCCAGTTGGCCTCCGGCGATCGTTCCTCCCGCGCCGCAGCCGGCGAGGCAAAGAGCGAAAGCGCGGCAGAGACGACAAGCGCGCGCATCATGCCTGCCTGCTCCCGATACCCTGCTTGCCCGGGGCGAGTATGCCGTTGGGATCGAGTGCTGCCTTGATGCGGTCGTTCAGCCGCGGAAGCGCATGATCGCCCCAGGTGTGCATGGCTTCCACGTCATCCATGAATTCGATGTGCGAGCGGTAGAGGCCGATGCCCATCTCCGCCGCATCCTTGCACAACTGGCGGAACAGCGCCTTGCAGGCGTCGGTCATGGCCTTGTCCGTTTGGATGTAGAGCATGTCCGCCACGAACACGAGCGCGCGGCCGCCGATGCCGAACATGCCAATCCACGGATCGATGCCGTATTCGATGAAGCGCCGCTCCACCAAGTTGTACAACTGATCGACGCGCGTCCCGACCGCAGCCACGACCGGCCCGAAATCGCTGTGTCCGCCGGGCGATCCGCGCCAGTCGACAATGCCGAGCGGAGCCAGGCTGACTTCCTGGCGCATCCACGGTTGCTGCGGTTCGCCGCGCTTCCAGCGGGTTACGGCAATCTTCGCCTCGGGGAGGTGGGCTGCCAGGTGCTGCTCGATGCGGGCAAGGCGCAGGTCGATCCCGCCTGCCCGGTGGTCGAACAGGTTGACGATAACGTTCCACCACCCCCGCCCGCGGCGCGCAAGTTCCTGCTCGATCCGCTCGATGGGAATGGCGCCCTCACCCTGCCAGATGTCCTCCCGCCGGGCGCCGCCAGTGATCTGCCGCATCCCGTTGGCGATCGTGTAGGTCGAGTTGATCGTGTCATCGATCTTCAGCGGCCGCAGGGCATCGACCAGTTTCGCCAGGTCGCCCTTGCCGGGAACTTCGATGGTCAGCCCGGCCATTTCCTCGGGCTCCGGCATCAGCCATAGCCCCATCTTGGTCACGATGCCGAAGTTGGACTGGGTGAACATTCCGTCCCACACCGGGCCGAACGGGAGCTTGAAGGCCTGCCATTCGCGACCCCCTGCCACGGCGCCAAGTCCCGTGCGCACCAGCGATCCATCGGCCAACATGACCTCCATGCCGCAGATGGTGTCGGCGTGAATACCATAGGGGGTGTAGCCGACGCCGTGTTCAAGAGCATTGCCGATCACGCTGCCCCACGAATGCGCTGCTCCGCTCATCCAGTAGCGCGACCCGCGGCGGTCCAGCTCTTCCTTGAAATCGAAGAAGCTCACGCCGGGTTCGACCAAGGCAAAGCCCAGTTCTTCGTCGATTTCGAGCACGCGGTTCATGCGCTTGAGGTCGACGACGACAGAGCCCTTGAGCATCGGCGCGGCGGTGCCGTAGGCGAAGTTCTTGCCCATCGAGACCGGCCAGAGCGGGATGCGATAGCGGTTGGCGATGGCCAGGATCGACCGCAGCTGGTTGGTGTCGGCCGGCGCGAGCGCGGCGGACACCGCATGATCCTCCCGAGGGCCGATCGCGAAGGGATCGAGGTAGCTCGCCCGGTCGTCGTCATCGGTAAAGACCCATTGCGCCCCCAGCGCCGCCCGGAATTCTTCGAGTGCGGCGGCAAAAGCCGCCTCGCCCGAACCGGGCGGCAGGAGGTCGGGCATCAGAAGGTCACACTTGCCTTTGCATAGACCGAGCGGCCGCGCGTATCGTGCAGCGTCGGAATGAACGGTTGGAACGACGGGTACATCAGATAGGGTTCTTCCTGCCCGAACACGTTCTGCGCGCCCACGCCAAATTGCAACTCCCGGCCGCCCAGGTCCCACGTGTAACTGTAGCTCAGGTCGATCGGCGCCCAGGCATCCACTGTGTCGAGTTTCACCAGCGTCGTCTGGCTGTCGTAAAGGTCGATCGGGCCATAGTAGCGGACGGCCGCGGTCAGATTGTGACCGTCCATCTGCCAGGTGACGCGTCCGTTGATCCTCAGGTCGGTGTTCGGCGTGATCGCCGTGATGGGCGAAGCGGTGTAGAACCGTCCATTGCCATCGACCACCGGCCCACCGACCACCGCCTGGGCGTCGTACTTCAGGTTCTTGGTGCCGCTGAGGTTGAAGTTGAGCGATCCGTAGCGGCCGATGTCGTGGGTGTAGTCGACCGAGAAGTCGATGCCCCGCGTTTCGACCGAAGCCTGGTTGAAGAAGCTGGTCGTAACCGAGAGGATGGCGCTGCGCACGTTCGGATCGTTCGACTGACGCACGATCGGGAACTGCGCGGTGCCGAGCGGACCGAGCGCAACGATGGCGTCGGCGCCGACCGAGGTGATGCGATCCTTGAACTCGAAGTTCCACCAGGTGGCTTCCATTTGCAGCCCCGGGAGAGGCTTGAGGACCGCACCGAAGCTCATCGCCTCGGACTGCTCGGGCTCGAGGTTGAGATTGCCCACGGAGATGAGCGCAATGCGCAGGTTCCGGTCGCCGTTGCAGGGCGCCGGCTGCGTCACCGGGCAATCGTTGACGCCCGCCCCGCCCGCAGACTTTGCGAACAGGCGGAACAGCGAGGGAGCCACGAAGCTCGTCCCCCAGCTGCCACGCAGGGTCAGGACATCGTTCTGCGTGTGATACAGCAGGCCGATCTTGGGGTCGGTCGTTTCGAGATCGGATCCGATCCATTCGTGCCGCAGCGCGCCGTTGAATTCCAGGTAACCCATCGGGCCATCCATCAGCGGTACGTTGGTTTCGAGGAAAGCGGCGTAGGTCGTGCGCGAGTTGTCGAAGTCGGTTTGCGTGACTGCGTTCGCCTTGTTGCCGATGTTCGCCTGCGTATCGTAATCGATCGCCAGGCTTTCCTTCCGCATCTGCCCGCCGACTGCCACTGCCAGAGGTCCGCCCGGCAGGTCGAACACCGTACCGCTGAGGGTCGCGTCCGCGGTCACCAGGCTCGACTGGAAGCGGTCCTGCAGGAACGGCACGACGTAATCGATGGTCTCCTGCGTGTTGGCCGCCGCGGATCCCGGAGCGGCCAACGCGCTGTTACCGAACAGGTTGAAGTAGGAGCAGCCGTTGCGCCCCGGTGTATTGGCAGTGCGGTTGCACGAGGTTCCGCCCAGGCCGGCCAGGGCGTAGTTGAGCTCGTTGGTCAGCGCCACGCCGACGGTGCCGTTGGTGTTGAGCTTGTACTTGCTCCAGGCGAGTCCGGTGTTCCACTGCCAGTCCGTCGATATGTCGCCCGACAGTGCAGCCACGGCCCGCATGATCGTGTTGTCGGAGACCGACCGGCGGGTCGACGCGCATTCGCCCGGCTTCAGCGTGTTGCCGGTGGGCAGGCCGCACTGCGACCCGAGCGGACGGCCGCTGTAGACCACGTCCTCGTAAAACGGGATGCCGGAACCCGCCACCGTCGGCGTGGGCGAGAGAACGACCCGCCCGGCGGCATCGCGCGTGGGCAGGAACACTTCGGCGCCATCGCGGACATAGCCTGCGGAGACTCCGCTCGACACCGCATAGAGCGGCTGACCCGCCGAGTTCACCGCCCGGTAGTAGATGTTGCCCGGGTTGTGGCCCGGTATGGTCACCGGCACGCCGATCGTGTCGCCGGGGGTGTAGCTCGTCGAGCTGCGAACGTCGGCAAAGCCGGCCTCGACGTCGAGCCGCAGCGAATCGCTCAGGTCGTAGAACCCATGCAGCAGCCCCTGGTACCGGCGAATGGCGGACTGCGAGCCGTTGTCGGACCAGAACTGATAGCGGCAATCGACGCCGGCGGCCGGGCTCGCGACGACCGGAGGCAACTGGCCCGTCGCTGCCGTGCCGACCGGATAGGAACCGACGATCGTGCCGCAAGTCGGGTCCACGATATTGCGCCGCAGCGTCGTGGTCAGCTGGCCGGCAGCATTGCGCACTGGCAGGGTGAATTCACCCGGCGCGCTCTGGGAGGAGCTGAAGCGGATATCGTTCTGCAGGCCCTTCTGTGATGGCGTGTAGAGCGCGTAACCGTCGATCGGGTCCTGGTCGTAGAAGCCGAAGGCAGCGGTGATGTGGCCGGAGTCGCCCACCCCGGTGCCCATCATCATCTCGACCCGGTAGTCCAGCGCATCGGAGTAGGTGAACATGTTGCCGCGCGCGGCGACCTTCACCCCTTCGAAGGTGTTGTTGGTGATGAAGTTCACCACGCCCGCCACCGCGTCCGACCCGTAGGTGGCGGAGGCGCCGTCCTTTAGGATTTCGAGGCGCTGCAACATGATTTCGGGGACCAGCGAGTTGACGTCGACCACGTTGTCCTGCGCGTCGGGAAGCTGCGTCTGGCGGCGGCCGTTGAGCAGCACCAAGGTCGCCGAGGAGCCGAGGCCGCGCAGGTTGATGGTGCCACCGCCGCGCTCGTTGCCGAAGGCGCGGCCGGAAGCGAAGGCCGATCCCGTGTTGTACGGGAGGTCGCGCACGAATTCCGCGATCGAGGTCGGAGCCTTTGATTCGAGCTCGTCCCGACCGACGAAATCGACCGGGGAGGACAGCTGGTATTCGCTTCGCTTGACCAGCGACCCGGTGACGATGATCGTCTCGCCCTCGGCCGCGCGGTCACCCTCGGTGATTTCTTCGTCGGTCGCGTCCGCTCCTTGCGATTGCGCGGCTGCCGGCTGTGCACACAAAGCGAGCGTCGACGCTGCGACGAACCAAAATGACCTCATTCACACCCTCCCCTGAAAGCGATTGCTGTAAACGCTTGCAAAGGTTGTTGACAATCCCCCGCCGATTGTCAAGCTGGTGGCGCGGCGAGGAGGCCTGCGAATGACGTTATCTTATGCGGACCGGCCCGCCCTGCGCGGCCCGACAGAACCCGCGCGTTTCGATTCGGAAGTATTCGACTGCGAGGTCGTCGGCGCTCTGCCGAAGGACCTGAGCGGCGTGTTCTATCGCGTGGGCGGGGAGTGGTTCTATCCGCCCCGCTTCGCCGACGATTCGCCGTTCGCGGCCGACGGGATCGCTTCGCAGTTCCGCATCCATGACGGATCGTGCGACTTCACCTCGCGATTTGTGCGCACGCCGCGCTATCTCGCCAACAGGGCGGCGCGCGAGCAGTTGTTCGGGTACTATCGCAATCCGTTCACCGACGACCCGCGTGTTGCCGGCGTCTCCGGCACGGTGTCCAACACGAATATCGTCTACTTCGCCGGCCGCCTGCTCTCCCTGAAGGAGGATGCGCTGCCCTACGAGCTCGATCCGGAAACGCTGGAAACGCGGGGGCCGTTCGATTTCGGTGGGGGATATCGCTCGCCCACGTTCACCGCGCACCCCAAGGTGGACGGCAAGACCGGCGAAATGATCACCTACGGCTACGAGGCCGAGGGCCTCGCGACCAACGCGATCTGGCTCTACACCATCGATCCCGCGGGCAAGGTCACCAGCGAGCGCCGGATCAAGGCGCCGTACCTGTCGATGGTGCACGACATCGCGCTGTCGCAGAACTACATCCTGATCCCCGTCTACGGCATGGTCAGCAGCATGGAGCGCCTGCGCGCCGGCAAGGTCCACTGGGGCTGGGACAGCAGCGTGCCGAGCTACATCGGCGTCGTACCGCGCAGCGGAGAGGGCGAAGTCCGCTGGTTCGAAGGGCCCGAGATGGCCATGGTCCACACCTTCTCGGCGAGCGACCGCGATGGGGTGATCACACTGCACGCCGCGGTGAGCGATTCGAATCCCTTCCCCTTCTTTCCCGAAGTGTCCGGCGCCCCGTTCGATCCTGCCGGCGCCGCGACGACGGTGCGCAAGTACACCCTCGACACGCGCGGCAAGGCCAAGGGCTGGCGGGAGGAAAAGCTGTTCGCGGACAAGCCCGGCTCGCTCAGCCGGATCGACGACCGGCTGCTCGGCCACGACTACCGGTACGGCTTCCTCGGCTATTCCGATGCCGCCCGGCCCTTCGAGGGCGGCGGCGGGCGCCGGCCGGTGAACAGCTACGGCAAGTTCGACTTCACGACCGGCGCGGTGCAGTCGCTGTTCGCCGGGCCGACCCATTCGCTGGGCGAAATCGCCTTTGCCCCGCGCAGCCCGACCGCCCCCGAGGGCGATGGCTGGATCCTTGGACTAGCGACGAACTATGCCGACATGCATTCCGAACTGATCGTCGGCGATACCCGCGATCTGGCCGCGGGACCGGTGGCGCGGGTGCGCCTGCCATTCAAGGCGCCGGGACAGATCCACGGAAACTGGGTTCCGACCTGGAGCTTCGCCAAGTGAGCGTAGATCCAGCCCGTCTCGAGCGCGCGCTCAAGGCGTTCGAGGCCATCGTGGGCGCGCAGAACGTCTACCGCGGCGACGATGCCGTTCTCGGCTATGCCGACGCCATGGCGCCGCGCGATCCGGCAAGCTACGCGCCTCGCGGCGCCGTGGCACCCGGCTCGGTCGAGGAAATCCAGGCGCTGGTGCGTCTCGCTGGGGATCACGGGGTGCCGCTCTGGCCGATCAGCCGGGGCAAGAACTTCGGCTACGGCGGCGCCGCGCCGCGCCTGCCCGACATGATCACGCTCGATCTCGTGCGGCTCAATCGCATCCTCGAGGTGAACGTCGAGCACGGGTTTGCCCTGCTCGAGCCCGGCGTTGGGTTCGACGATCTCCACGATTATCTGGTGGCCAACAACATTCCCCTGTGGATGTCCGCTCCGGCGCACACCTGGGGCAGCGTCGTCGGCAATGCTCTCGAACGCGGCGTGGGATACACGCCCTACGGCGAACATGCGTCGAAGATTTGCGGGCTCGAGGTCGTCACCGGCACCGGCGAACTGCTGCGCACCGGGATGGGCGCGCTGGCCGGCAGCAAGACCTGGCAAGCCTTCCCTTATGGCTTCGGTCCGGCGTGGGACACGGCCTTCATGCAGTCCAACTTCGGGATCGTCACCAAGATGGGCCTGTGGCTGATGCCAGAGCCGGAAAGCACGCTGAACCTGGCCATGCAGCTTCCCAAGGTCGACGAGCTGCCGGCAGCGATCGATGCACTGCGCCCGCTCAAGCTCGACGGCACGGTGCAGGCCAATCCGTCGTTCGGCAACATCATCCGGAATCTCGCCACCCGGGGCCAGAAGGCGGCCTATTACGACGGTGACGGCCCGATCCCCCCCGCCGCGCTTGAACAGGCGCGCGTGAAGGCCGGGATCGGCCACTGGAATTTCTCCGTCCGCCTGTTCGGCGACCCGCGGATAAACGCGATCAACGCCGGAAAGGTGCGGGACGCGTTCCGCGGCAAGGTCTCGGCCGAATTCACCGAAACCATGTGGCAGCGGGGCGAGCCCCTGCGGGGATCGGGCGCGCCCTCGCCCTCGCTTGGCGCGTTGTCGGTCGTCGATTGGCACGGCGGTCAAGGTGGGCATCTTACCTTCTCGCCGGTCTCACCCTTCTCCGGGGCGGAGGCGTGGAAGCAGTATTCGCTGATCCGGTCGATGTACGAAGATCATGGCTTCGATTACTACGGCGGCTTCACCGCCGGGCAGCGGTATCTCAACCACATCACGATGATCCTGTTCGACCGCGCCCAGCCCGACATGATGGCACGGGCAAACACGTTGTTCTCCAAGCTCATCACGACTGCCGCAGCCAACGGTTGGGGCGAGTACCGCACGCACGTCCTGTGGTATGACGAGGTCGCGAAGAGCTATGACTACAACAACGGGGCGATGCGGCGCTGGAACGAGACGGTGAAGGATGCGGTCGATCCCAAGGGCGTGATTGCGCCGGGGAAGATGGGCATCTGGCCGCGTTCCTATCGCGAGGAGCGGACATGATGCGCGCGGCGATCCCCACTCTCATCCTGACGGCGATGGCGATCTGGTCGGCCCCGCTCGGTGCCCAGGAGGGTGACGCAGGTCAGCAGGCCTTTCGCGAGCACTGCGCCGGGTGCCACCTGGAAGATGGCTGGGCGAGCCGCGTGCTCGCCCGCCGCGTTCCGGCAGGCGAGGCGGCGCTTGAAAAGCGAACAACCCTGCCCGCCGCCTATGTCGAAATGGTCGTCCGGCGCGGTATCGGATCGATGCCGCAGCTGCGGCGCGCCGAGCTGGACGACGCGACCCTCAAGTCGATTGCTGCCTATCTGGAGCGTACGAAATGAAGCCCTTTTCCCGGCGAACCGTGCTTCAGGGCGGGATCGGGCTCGGCCTGGCGACCGCCGTTCCCGCCGTCGCCCTGGCTGCCCAGCCCGGGCGCGTTTTCGTCTTCGACGGCCGCAGCGCCGAGGGCAGGCGTGCCGCGAAAGAGCGAGGCGGCATGACCTTCGATTCCGCGCACGAGGGTTTCGGCCGGGCCTGGCGCAGCGAACTGCCAGCGGCCTTGGCCGGCCGGCCGGTGCTGGAAGGACTGACCACCTGGTCGGCACTGCTGATCTGCCAGGGCTTCGCGCGCGAGCGCGGCCTTAACCTGCGTTCCGCCGAGCCGCGGCCGGGCGGGCTTTATGCCTGGACGATCGCATGAGAACGTCCCGCCGCGCCTTGCTCGTCGCCGGTGTTCTGGGCCTGGCTACGCCCGTCGGCCCGCGTGTTCTTGCCGGGCCAGGTCGCGCAGCTTCGCTTGGCAAGGCGCTGCACCCCGCCGAGCTTTGGGGCATCGGCTATGCCTCGTCGCATGCCGACGCGGTGATCCCGGCTGCATCTGGTGCAATCCTGGATGCCCCGGCCAGCTGGCATCCCGAATTCGTCTGATCACATCGGAGGAATCGGCGGCCCCTTGTGGGCCTCGCCTTCGAACGGATACAGCGTGCCGACCGGGCCGTTGCGCAAGGTGGCCTCGATCCGCCGGATGCGCCCGTCCTCGACCTTGAAGGTCTCGAACAGGTAGAGGCTGCGCGGCAGATTATTGCGCTCTGGCGAGATTTCGACCGGCTTTCCGCGCACCGTCAGTGTGCGGCGTTGCACCGGCATGTCGACCAGAGTGATCGCCGTCACGATCCCGCGCGCGGGATCGACCACCGGAAACCTCAGGCCCGTATAGCTGTGCATGTAGACGAAGCGCTCCATGCCTTCGGAGCAGCCGGCACTGCCGCCGCGCGAGGTGTTGGTCGTGCGCACGTTGTTCTCCACCCGGTTGCAGTCGGGGTGGAATGCCGTTTTCACGCTGCCGTCCGTCAGAGTCTGGAAATACCCCCGCGCCGCCTGGATCAGCTCTTCGCGGGTTTGTTGCCGCCCCTCGGGAATGAAGATGTCCATATAGGGGTCGCCGTCGCGCGGTTCTCCGGGATTGAACAGACCGGCCTCCCCTTTGCGGGTGAGCATGATTTCGCTCTCGGCAATCCGGCCACCCTTCTGGGCGATGCGAACGGCGACATGCGCGAGTTCATCCTCGCCCAGGCGGATGACGCCGTGCGTGATGGCCTGCCCGTTCGACGGGTCGGCGAAGGTATGGCGGAACGTCCACCCATTCCCTTGGGTCCAGACACCCGACTTGAGGTCGGCGGGCTCGCCGTTGACCCAGATCTTGTGATCGGGAGCGAAGGCAATGCGCGACGCGTCGCCGACACCCAGCCCGTCGAGGTAGTCCATCATCAGGCCCACGGTGCAGCTTTCCCCGCACTCCTGCGCCATCGCGGCCTGCGGGGCCGCCGCAGCGAAAACCAGCGCCAGCCCCAGTGAAATCCCGCGCTTCATAAATCCCTCCCGTTCAGGTGTCAGGCGCTCTCCCGCCTCACGATCTCGAATCCGCAATCGACCTTGTTGGTCAGCAAAGGCGTGCCCTCGCGCCGGCTGCGCAGGATGTTCAGCGTTTCGTCCGCGATGCGTTCGCCGTCGATCCTTACAGTGGTCAGTGGCGGACGAACCACTTCGGCGGCGGCGATGTCGCCGAACCCGATCACAGCATAGTCCCTGGGAACCAGCAGTCCGCGTTTGGTGCTCACGGCGATGACGCCGATCGCCAGATAGTCCGACCCAGTGACGATCACGTCCGGCCTCTCGGCCAGGCCCTGAACATTGGTCACAACGTCCTGCGCATGACCGAAGTCGGACGGGATCGGCACTTCGAACTCGGTGGCCGGCCGCCCGCCGAGCCGCTCCCATTCGCCCAGGAAGCCCTCGCGGCGGCGATAGGGACGCACGCCTTTGCCGGTGACGAGGTGGGGCCGCCGATAGCCTGCGTCCCACACGAAGCGCGCCAGCGCGCGTCCGACCTCGAAATGGGAAAAGCCGACCGCCACGTCGACCGGATCGTCCGGCATTCCCCACATCTCGATCGTCGTGGAATCCGAACGGCGCAGCAATTCGCGCATGTCGGGCGGCACCGGGCCGCTCAGCACGATGGCCTCGGCCCGCCGCTGCAGCGCGGCCAGGATCGTGGCCCGGTGGCGGTCTTCGGAAAGCGAAGTCAGCGCAAGGAACGGCACCGATCCCGCCTCCGCCAGGCGATCCACCAGCCGCTCGATCGTGCGCTCGACGATCGAGTTCGCCAGATTGGGGACGAGGATTGCGATGAAGTGGCTCGATGAGGAGGCCAGGCTTCCCGCGTGCGCATTGGGTACGTAACCCAGCGTTTCGATGGCAGCCTGCACCCGCTTGCCGGTTTCCTCCGCAACGACATCGGGGTTGTTGACGTAGCGCGAGACTGTTGCGGTCGAGACCTTGGCCAGGCGTGCGACGTCGTCGATCGTCTGGGCCCGCCCGCGCTGGCGTGGCGATCGCGTGATTGTTCGACGCCGTTTGGTCACCAGGGCCGGACTATCATATTCCCGGGTCCTGCCAACGGTCCATTCGCGCCCTCAAGCCAAGCAGGACCGGATCGGTAACGCAGGAATAGGATGCGGCGTTCGCACTCGGCCCACCGTCGTAGCGCGCGGCTTGCGGGAACGGGCACAGTAGTCGCGTGAAATCCGGACCGCTCGGGCCGATCTTCTGTGCGACCAGTGCTTCAGGCGTTCGGCCCTTCTCCACCCAGTCGATCACGGCCCACAGTGCGTCGCGCCTCGGGTCTTCCGGGTTGCTGCGGTGCCCCGCTCCGCCGAACTGGTCGGCCCCGGGTCCGCCGGCGCAATGGTACATCCCGGGGACCATGAACAGGCGGACGGCGCTGCGCGCAGCCTCCAACCCGCCGTTGGCGCCGGTCAGGCGTGTGTAATAGTCGATCGTCGGATCGGCGTTTGTCGAAGGGTCTGCCCATCCCTGGTAGATCAGCGCCTTGCCGCCCCGGGCGATGAAGGGCTCGATCGAGGCACGGTCGGCTCGCAGTTCCGGCATGGCGCGGTTTGCCGCCTTCAGGTCCCGGCTGCGCTGAAACGTCGTAGCATCCCACGCCCCATCGTCGAACACGCCATCGGCCCACATGGCCCTGAGCAGGGGTGACGGCGGGCCCGGCCGTGTTCGGACGCCGGGCTGCAGGCCATGATCCATTACAGTGCCGGCTTCGCTCATCATCGGCGACGTGATTGTGCGCAGCATCTCGACCTTGGGCTGCGACAGGCAGGCGGCGGACTCCCCCTTCCCGCACTTCAACTCGGCAACGTCGAACCTGCAGCTTGGGGGGCTGGCGACGATACCGTCCGTCACTCCGTCGAGAGCGTCGCACGCACGGGTCGTACGCTGCTCGTAGAGGTCCCAGTCCGCATCGGTCAGCGCCGCTTCCGGCCGCGCCTGCTGCAGCAGCGAGAACCACATCATGCGCACCGACTGGAGCGGCATGTAGGGCCCGGGGGCGCCGGCGACGATCCCGTCATAGTCGAGGGGATAGAGCTGCAGTTCCTTGAGCCCCTGGCGCCCGCCTCCCGAGCAGCCGAGGAAGTAGCTGCGATCGGCTTTCCGGCCATAATATCTGGCCAAAAGGGCCTTCGCCGACTGGGCCGCGAGATGCACCGCGCGGTGCTCGTAATCGACGCGCGCCTTCGGGTCGGCCATCCATCTGGCCTGTGTCCGCTTGTGGCCGGCATCGGTCGTGACCGTGGCGAACCCTTCGGTCAGGCGGCGCGCGCTGTCGGAATAGTTGAACACCCCGGCATCGCCGCCCACTCCTGCTCCGAGCAGACGGCCGTTGAACTTGGTCGGCAGCCACAGTTCGAAGCCGATATTGCCTTCGATCATTCCTTCTACCCGGCAGAACGGGACCGTCGTCGACTGCGCCCGCATCGGGCCTTCGCCCGGAGCCTGCCAGGCCTGCTCGATCGGCGTCGCCGCCGTGACGACGACGTGATCGGCATGCGCGCCGGCTAGCAGAGCGCAACCGGCGAGCAGCCCCCCGGCCATCAGAACTTCGTGCGGGCGTTGATGACGAACATGCGGGGGAGCGGGTTGGCCGACTGCGGATCCCATCCCGTCGCCGCGTCGACGAACGGCGGATCCCGGTCGAACAGATTGCGCACTTCGAGCGCCAGCGTCGCACGATCGAGAACGTCAACGCCGACATAGAAGTCCGCCGTGTCGTAGGCCTTCACCCTTTGCGCCGGCGTGACCCCGGTATTGCGGTAGCCGGAGAGGTGGCTGAAAGTCAGCCGGGTCTTCACGATCCCCAGCTTGAGACCCGCATCGGCCTGCAAGCGGAACTTCTGCGGAAATCCGAAGGTGCCGAGAACATCGGCAAAGGCAGCGCTGGGCACCGCCTTGAAGTCGTAGCTCAGGAAATAGCTGGCGTTCGCGCCCAGATCGACCTCGGCAGTCCCCACGTCGAACCGGTAGCCGACCTGCGCATCGATCCCGTCGATCTTGCTCTCGCCGAGATTTTGCCGGCGGCCGTCGGCGATGAACTGGATGTTGCCCGTCAGGACGTTGGGATTGTTGATCGGCAGTCCGGAGGTGCGCAGCGCGGCGATCTGGGCAGCGGTGGGCGCCAGGTTCACGAACGAGGCGTAGAGCGGGCTGGTCAACAGGTTGGCAGTCCCGCGTAAGGCCTGAATCTGGTTCCTGTATGCGATGTTGAAGTACGTCGCGCTCGCGAACAGCCCCGGGATTGCCGCGGGTTCGAGCTCGGCTCCAACCGACCAGGTTGTTGCCTCCTCGGGCCTGATGTCGGGGTTCCCCCCCGCGATGCCGATCCCGGTAAGATTCCCAGCAGGCCCTGGCAGCGTATCGAAGTACAATCCGGCGCCGCCGCCGATAACCGCCTTGTCGGTGAACGTCGGCGCACGGAACGAGGTGCCGTAGCTTGCGCGCAGGCGCATGCCCTCGAAGGGGGCGTAAGTGAGGCCGATCTTGGGATTGGCGGTGTCGCCGAAGTCGCTGTACTCTTCGTACCGGCCTGCAAGCGAGAGCGAGAGCTCATGCAAGCCGGGCTGTGCGTTACCGCTGCCGAAGATCGGCAGGAAAAGCTCCCCGAACAGCGCCTTCACGTTGCGCGATCCGTCATCGATGACGTGGGTCTGCGCCAGGCTGCTGCCGGTGATCAGATCGGTGAAGGTATATTCCTTGCGGTACTCCCCGCCGAGCGCGAAGCGCAACGCTCCACCGGGGAGTTCGAGCAGTGAGCCGTCGAACTGCAGGTTGTATACGTCGAGTTCGGTTTTCCCGAGGATGACGAAGTAGCTGTCGAGGATGCGGCGCAATGTGGCCGGGTTGTTCGGCCCGCCGAATACGTTGAGCGCGGTCGCCGGATTGGGGTCGGCAAGGGCTTGCGCGGCAAAGATCCCGTTGATGCCGTTGTTGCGCCGGTCGGCCAGATCCTCCGACGCGCCGTGCGAGACATAGAACGTGGCCTGCACGTCGCCGAACAGCTGAGCCTCGACCCCGCCCGCCACATTCCAGGATTCGGTGTAATAGGGATTGAACACTGGCCCCACGTCCGGGGCGATGGACCATGTCACGCTGACGGACGTCGCGCCCGCCACGGGGGTCACGAAGAACGGATTGGTGCTCGGCACGGTTAGCGTCGCGCTCGGCAGAAAGGGAAACCTGCCCTTCCGGTTGCCATAAAAGCCATCGGCGAAGATGCGGATGCGATCGCCCAGGTCTTGCGACACGGCGCCGATCACACTCCGGCGTTCGCTTTCGGGGAGCACCGCGTTGTCTTGCGGGCCGTTGTAGAAACACGAATTGCGTGTGCCCCGCACCAGAGTGCCGACATTCGCCGGAGTCACGCCGCCTGCGGGGATGGCATAAGTCCCGCCCCCGACCGTGATGGTGCTGGGGTTGCAGAAGTTCGACCGCAGGTCGCGCCCGCCCCGGCTTCGGTTGTCGGTCTGATACCAGGGCAGGTCGTAGCCGTAGAGCGCTGAACTGTCGGTGTATTCGGCGGCAATCATGCCCCAACCGCTGCCCCAGGTCTTGCCGAACAGGCCGGAGACCTGCTTCTCGGTGTAGGACGCGCCCTCCGTCATCCCCGCCCGCGCGCTGAGTTCGAGGCCGTCGAAGTTCTTGCGCAGGATGAAGTTGACCACGCCGCCGACGGCATCGGATCCATAAACGGCGGACGCGCCGTCGGCGACGACTTCGAGGCGCCCCAGCGCGATGGCGGGGATGACCGACGGATCGGTCAACTGCCCTTGCGTGCCTTGCGGTGGAAGCCGCTTCCCATCGTAAAGGATCAACGTGGCCGAATTGCCGAGGCCGCGCAGGTTGATGCCTGCACTGCGTGTGGCATTGGCCGCTCCGTTCTGCGCCGAACCCCCCGCCGGGTTGGCCCCGAGCGTGATGATCTGGGGAACCTTGCGCAGCAGGTCCGCAGTCGTCGTTGCCGGTGCTTCGGCGATCTCGGTCTGATCGAATGCGATGACGTTGGAGCCGACGGCCGACACCCCGCGAATCCGCGAACCGGTGACGACGATTTCCTCAGCGTCGGCGGCGCTGGTGGCCGACTGAGGCTCGCCTTCATCGGCATCCTGGCGGACCTGTTCGACGGGGGCAGCAGTCTGCGCGAAAACCGGGGTTCCCCCGATCGCCGCCGCCAAGGTAGCAGCGCTGCAGCCCAGCAGGCGGGCCTTGCAAAGCGATGTCGTCTTCATGTCGATCCCCTCCGGATGTCTTCGTTTCAGTTGCTTTCTGCGATTGCGACCTGTCGGCTTCGTTCGAAACGGGGCGCCAGCGACAGCAGCACGATCGCTGCGATCAGGATGCCGGCGCCGATCAGTTCTGCGTTGCGCGGGAATGGCAGCCCCCACCCCCAGGCCAGGATGATCGAACCGCCGATCCCGGCGATCAGGCTGGCCGAGCGTTCCAAAGGCACGCAGTAGGCGTTCTCCCGCGGGTCGAGCAGGATGATGATCGCTAGGATCGAGATCACCGTCAGCGTCGAACCGATGCCCAGCAGCGGCCAGATCACCGGGTCGCTCCACACCGCGAGGAAGCCCCACGCCAGCTCGCCCGACTGGCTGCCGATGCCGCTCCACGACAGTAGCGCAAGGGCGGCCACCGACATGGGCAGCGCGATCATCTTTTCCTCGACGAAATACTTGCGGATGGAAGCGGGATCGCCCGTCTTGGAGACCTTGGTCATCACCGCCAGGCGCAGGAAATATCCGAAGGTGTAGAGCACGACCGTGGCGATCGCGATCGGGGGCAGGCGCAGGCCGCCCCGGTCCGAAAGGGTGATCACCAGCGCGGCCATGACCATCGCCAGCGCGACCCAGCTCCACCAGCGCACGCGCCGCCCGAAGGCCATGTCGACCAAGGGCGCGATGACCAGGATGTCTCCGCGCATCAGCAACTGGATGAAGGGGATCGAGACGTCGGTGAAGGTGAACGACAGCGGCACGGTGAACAGCACCAGTGCCGTGCCGATACCCGACAGGAAGGTATAGCGGGTCGGGATCGGAACCCGGTGGCCGCCCAGTTGCACCGCGTTCGCGTCGCGATGCCAGCCGGAAAGCCAGATGAAAGCGTAAGTGAGAACGAGATTGATGATGAGCGACGCCGGCAGAGTCTCAAGGCCGGTCGGCGCGCGCCCCAGACCCGGATGGATCGTGGTGGTCACCAACCGCGTGATGATGACGTTGGGCAGATACATCAGGAAGTAGAGGAGCACGAAGCCCTCCACCGGGGTGGATGCCCAGCGGTTCATCGTATCGCCTCCGTCACCACCACCATGTCGTCATCGACGCGCACCGTGCCGTTGAGCCCGGCCTCGCCGGTGACGGCAGTCAGGTAGTCCACGACTTCGGCAAATTCCGCGGACCCCCGCGCGGCGAAACGCGGAACGGCGTCACGGCCGATGTGCAAAGGTAGGTAGCCGGCCCGCACCACCCGCCCGCCGGCCATGTCGAGCCGCACCGCGATCGCCAGGCGCGATGCCTTGGGAAAGTTGTAGAGGCTGTCGAAATCTGGCTCCCACTCTTCGGCCAGGACGCGGATCTCGTTGAAGCTTTTCGAGGCGGCATGCGCCGGGTCCATCCGAAGATCGGTGGCGAAGTTGCACAGCGAATAGAACACCGGCTTGCCGTCGATGACCTCGATGCCTTTGAGGATGTGCGCATGCCCGCCGATGATCGCATCGGCCCCGGCCGCCACGGCGGCGCGTGCGACGTCGCGTTGGTAGTCCGCGATTGCCGCGCGGACGAAGTGGATGCCCCAGTGGAGCGAAACCACCACGACATCGGCTTGGGCCTTGGCGGATCGGATGTCCGATTCGAGGGCGGCAAGGTCTTCCCGGTGCGGGTAGGTATGGATGCGCGCTGGTGTGCCGGGCTGGTCGTGCTCGATCTGCTCGTACACGGTGAATGCGCGCATGGGCGCGCACCCGGGGCGTCGCTCGTCGGCCCAGTAGGCTTGCGGAAGTATGCTGGAGTAGGCGAGCAGCGCGACCCTCGAGCCGTCATCCAGGGTCTTGCAGTAGGGCTGGCGCGCTTCGCGAATGGTGCGCCCGGCGCCGACGACTTCTACCCCTGCGGCGATGAGATTGTCGCGGGTCTCGAAGAAGGCGTCGTGTCCCCAATCGAGCACGTGGTTCCCCGCCATCGAAACGACATCGAAGCCGGCCCGGCCCAGGGCGGCCGCACCGTCCGGCCTCGCGAGCACGGCATGGCGCGCCTGCGGCAACCTTACTCCCCGCTCGGCAAAGCTCGTTTCGAGTTGCCCGAATGATATTGCGGCGCCTGCCAGGATGTCGCGCGTTGCAACGAAGCTCTCGTCGTAATCGTCGCGGTCCATTGCCAGGTCCCCGACGGCAATGAGCGACTGGGTCAGCATGCGGGCTGGCGACCATGTGCACGGTCGCGAATGCCGTGCGCGATCCGGCATCGCCGGATTTCCAGAACCACTCTCCCCATGCGAGGAGATTATGTCGCGCTGCAAGCGCTTGCAACGCTGACGACGCCCAAATCGTCGGAAATCGTCTTGATGAAATTGTCGACGAAATTGTTCTAACGGGTTGAACGCGGCATCGGCGGAGGTCGCGATGTTGCGCTTCCGCTCAGGGATCCCTTCCAGTCTCCGGTCTCGAGACGCGTCAGCAGCAGATCGATCGCCTGCGATAGCTGTTCCGTCGTCTGGGCACAGTGGCCAGGCTGCTCGAGATAGATTTCGTGCACCTTCTGGGCTGAAGCCTGATCGACGTAATCCCGCTGGATGGACGGTGACGTGACCGTGTCGCCCAAGGCCTGGACCGCGAGCAGCGGAACCGACGGGCGATGCGTCGGCTCGTAGTTACGCCGCATGTAGTCTGCCGCCTTCTCGTCGCGGGCCAGGCGCGGCCCGGCGTTGAGAAGCGCGAGATCGCGTTCGAGATCGGCCCCCGCTTCGCGGTAGACCTGACGCACGAATTCCGCCCGCCCGCTTCGCTCCAGCAGAGCCGCATAATCGACGCCCGTATTCCAGGAGTAACCGACACCGGCCCGCGCCTCCTGGTCGGCCCGAGGAGCGAAGGTCGCCGGGACGAAGCTTCGCACGAGCAGGTCGACTTCGGCATTGCGCCGAACAGCCGGTGTTTCGCCGGACGCCGCCGGTAGCCAGCCCGGAATTCCCCCGAGTACGGCTGCGAGCGTTATCCGCGCTCGGCCCGCGGCAGTAGCGGCTGCCGCCGCATGCACTTCCTGCACCAGCGCTCCGTTGGCCCGGTCGTCGGAGATGCCGGTCAGGCGGATCGCGGAATCGGGCGCGAGCAAGGTGCGGAAGGCATAGGCGCCGTCGAGCGCCATGTTCATCATGCCGAGCGTGCCCCCCATCGAACTGCACAGCGCGATGCCGCCGTCGATGACCGGGTCTGGCCGTTCGACCAGCGCCGTGGTTACCAGGCCGCCCATCGAGAAACCGTAGCCGATCACACGCCGCGGCTTGCCATAACGCGCAGCAAAGGCCGAGAGGGCCGCCTCCTGCGCCGGGCCTGCCTGCTCCAACGCCCAACCGCCCGAACCGTAGTTGGACGCGACAAGTGCAAATCCGCGGGCCAGCAGCGCCTCCCTATGACGCGCCGGAGCGGCCTCTGGCTTGCCGGCCACCGGCGAGTATCCGCGCGAATGAAGCAGGACCACGCCGTTCCAGCGGGCTGGCACCTCGGCAGACCAAAGCGGGCCGCCGGGCATGGCCGCCTCGACCGTAGGGGAGAAGTCGCGCGGCGGCGCAGTCGCGCACCCCGGCAGCGCCAGCAGGGCAAATGAGATCGCGATCGCCTTTCCAGGGTGACCAAGTGAGAGCCGAGGCGTCGCCGCGTCACGTTGCATTGCTCGTTCCCCTCACCCCGGCGCGAGGTCGACCTCGCTCGCGCCGAAACCTATCAAGGATGGGTAATGTTGCAATCCGTGCCGACCGCGGGCTCTTCCCATTAGACGAAAAGCCAGTTTCGCCTTGCTCGTGGCCGGGCTAAGCCACGCGGCCAAAACAGGGAGAGCTTGATGAGTGTGTTGCAAGGCAGGGTAGCGGTGGTGACCGGTGCGAGTTCGGGCATCGGCGAGGCATGCGCCCGGGGGTTCGCCGCTAAGGGAGCGAAAGTCGTACTCGCCGCGCGCCGGGCCGAAAGGCTTTCCGGCTTCGTGGAGTCGATCGAAAGCACCGGGGGAGAGGCCCTCGCCGTTGCGACCGACGTGACCGACGAGGCGGCCGTCGAAAACCTCTTCGCCCAAGCCGTGGCCCGGTTCGGCACCGTCGATGTCCTGATCAACAACGCTGGCGTCGCCGAGAACACCCCGGTGGATCAGGCGACGCTCGATCACTGGAACTGGGTTCTCTCGACCAACCTTACCAGCGCTTTCCTGTGCGCCAAGCATGCCTGGCCGCTATTTAAGAAGGGCGGCCATGGGCGGATCGTCAATGTCGGGTCGATCTCCGCGAAGGTTCCGCGCAGCGAATGCCCGTCGTATACCGCGAGCAAGTTCGGGCTGGCCGGCCTGACCCATGCCCTCGCGCTGGACGGGCGCGAGCACAACATCGCGGTTTCGATCTTTCATCCCGGTATCGTCGCCACCGAAATCATGCCCGGATCGGTCAAGCTGCCGGACAATTTTGCCGCTACGCCCGACGAGGCTGCGGCGATCATCATCCACATGTGCGACATGCCCGACCATCTCAATTTCTACGAAGCGCTGATGGTTCAGAACAAGCTGCCCTTCCTGGGACGGGGATGAGGCGATGCCTGCCGATCTCGGCTGCTACAACATTGCCGACTTGCGCGACCGCGCCCGTCGCAGGTTGCCGAAGGGTGTCTGGGAATATCTCGAGCGCGGGGTCGAGGACGAAATCGGGCTCGCTCGAAACCGGGCCGCTTTCGATGCCGTGACCTTCCGCCCGCGCGTCCTGCGCGGTGTGTCCGATATCGACACCTCGGGCGATCTCTTCGGAAGCCCCCTCCCCCTTCCCCTCGCGGTGGCGCCAACGGGCGGCGCGGGAATGTTGTGGTTCAACGGTGACCTGGCACTGGCCCAGGCCGCCGCAGCGGCCGGAGTGCCGTTCACGATCTCCAGCGCCAGCACACTGGACGTCGACACCATCGCCCGCGCGGGTGGGCGCCTCTGGTTCCAGCTCTACCTGTGGGCGGACCGCGAGCTGTCCATGGCTGTCGTCGACCGAGCGGCGGATCTGGGGTGCGAGGTCCTGTTCGTTACGCTGGACCTGCCCGTGATGCCCAACCGGGAATACATTCACCGGAACGGCTTCGGGACACCGTTCCGGATCAATGTGCGGAATTTCTTCGACATTGCGAGCCATCCGCGTTGGCTGGCAAGTGTCATGGGCCGCTACATGCTGGCAGGGGGCATCCCCTCCCAGGCCAACCTGCCCGACCGCATGCGAAACAAGGTGACCCAGTCGGCCATGCCCGGGGCCCTGTTCAAGCAGGACGATCTCGACTGGAAGGGGATCGAGGCCCTGCGCGCCCGGTGGAAGGGCAAGTTCATCCTGAAGGGGATCCTGCATCCCGAGGATGCGGTGCGTGCGATGGCCATCGGCGCGGACGGGGTGGTCGTTTCCAACCATGGCGGCCGCGCGCTGGACTCTTCGATCGCCACGCTCGACGCACTGCCCGCCATAAGGCAGGCCGTGGGGCGTGAGGCCACCGTCATGGTGGATAGCGGGGTCAGACGGGGAAGCGATATCGCCAAGGCGCTCGCAATGGGGGCCGACCTGGTCATGGTCGGACGGGCACCGCTCTATGGCCTTGCCGCATTAGGGCAGGACGGAGCCGAGCGTGCCCTGCACCTGCTGCAGGCGGAACTCGTCCGCACGATGGGAATGCTGGGTGCCCGGACCATTGCCGAGCTGCGTGCCGCCCTCGACTGACCAGCCTGGCCCGCACGCAAAAAAAAACGGCGGGACAAGCCCGCCGTCTTCCTTAATTCTGCAGCCGGATACTACGGGCTGGTCGGCGCGTCTTCTTCGTCATCGGAGACGATGATCGCGATCACGCCCGCAACGATGAGGAGGCCAAGCAGCAGGCCGAAGGTGCCGATGCCAGCGAAGTCTTCCGAAGCGGTGACTTCCGACGCGGCGCGGTCGGCGACCGGAGCCGCAGCGGCGGCCGTCGAGCCGAAGATCAGGCCCGCAGCAGCGAGGCTGACAAGCGATTTACGAACAATCATCTGGGTGCCCTTCCTTATTTCAAAGCCCCGATATTCGGGAATTACCGACCAGTCAACCCGGCCGAAACGACAAAAAACCATGTGTCAAATTTGCAACGCGCGGGAAATTCTCGATTTCCTGCCCGCTCGAAAACTCGCGACTCGATCCTCTTCGCCGACCCCTTATAACCATGTTGCCCATTGACGGGCAAAGGTGAAACTTCGCTTAAACCATGAGATCGGAATGGCATGTTACGTTCGATGAACCGATGGGTTCCTGCGGTAGGCTTCATTGTCTGGGGGTCATCGGTCTTTGCGGCAACACCCGACGCCTTGCGCGCGGCAGATTTGCGCCTGCTGACCGTCGCCGACCGCATGCAAGTTGCCAATGCCGCGCTGTGCGACCGCCTTTCCCCAGCGCTGGGTGCATCCTTGCAGAGCAAGGACCAGTTCGAGCCCGGTCAGGACCCGGGCTTTCGTGCGGACGTGGCTTTCGCGCTGGTCAGCCCCGGCGGCTTGGCTGCAGCGAACGGCATCTCCGACAACGATGGCCTGGTCGCGATCGACGGGCAGCCGGTGCGCCAGTCTGCCGACCTGGCAGGCAATCCGCTGCGCGATTCCGCGCACGCGATGCTCGCCGCGCATGACATGACGAAGGACCTCACGCTTACAATCGAGGATGTGAGCGGCCGGAGACAGGTAACCTTGCGCCCCCGGCCGGAATGCCGCGCCCTCGTGGAGGTGGTGGCGCGCGAGGGAACGATCGGCAGATCAGACGGGCGTGTCATCCAGCTGAGCCAGGGCCTGATCGAACGGACCGACGACAACGCCCTTGCCGTGATCTTCGCCCATGAGCTGGCCCATTCGGTCCTGCGCCACCGTGATCGCTTGACCACGCTGGGCGTGAGCAAAGGCCTGGCCGGGGAGTTCGGGCGCGACCGCCACTTGAACGCCGAGGCGGAGATCGAGGCCGACCGCCTCAGCGTCCACCTTCTCGCCAATGCCGGGTTCGATCCCCGGATCGCCCCGCAATTCTGGCGCAGCGGACTGGGCCGACAGATCGGTGGCGGGGTGTTCCGCAGCCGGGTCTACGCTTCGCCCGAGGGCCGCGCCGAACAACTGGAACTGGAGATCGCCCGCTACCTTGCAACCGGCGCGCCGAGCTGGCCGGGGCACCTGCTGTCCAAGCGCTGAGCGCTGCTACTTCTCGGCAGCGACTGCCGTAATAAGATCTACGTAGTGGCGATCGAAATAGGTAAGCGGCGCCGCATCTTCCCTGTGACGCGCATCCAGCAGTTCGCCAATGAAGATCGTATGCGTGCCGAACTCGTGGCGATACGCGGTCCGGCATACGAAGCTGGACTGCGCGGTCTGGAGCACGGGCACGCCGAATACCTCTTTCCAAGCACCGACGGTGAACCGATCCTCCCCTCGCCTTTCGGTGAAGGCGTCGGCCACGTCCCTGTTGCCCGCGCCCAGCACGTTGACGCAGAACGTGTCGGCGCAGGCCAGCGGTTCGTGCAACGAGGCGGTGCGGTTGATGCAGACGAGAAGCGACGGCGGATCGAAACTGAGCGAACTGACCGCCGTGGCCAGGATACCGTGGCGATCCGCTTCGGGCCCCGTCGTTACCGCGTAGACGGTCGCTGCCACATGGCGCATGGCCGAGCGGAAGGCATCGAGCAGTTCCCCACGATCCTGTACTTTCTCAGCCATGCCGGGCTGCTTTACGGACTGCTTGGGAGAGCGCAAGCGACCTTTGGATGTCAGGAGACGACTTGCGATCACATTAAAATGTGATACGAGCGAGATCATGGACAATTCGACGATCGAGCGGGTGCGAAATCTCGTGGAAGGCGGGAAGCTTACGCGGGCGGGACTGGCGCGGGGGGCGGGGTTGCATGCCAACACCCTGCGCGACTGTACCGAGGAGGGCTGGAATCCCACAGCCGAGACGCTGGCGAAGGTCGAGCGCTTCCTGGCCGAGAACGACGACACGCCGGTGCTCGTGCCGATCGAGGAGATCATCGACGAGGCTCGCAACGGGCGCATGTTCGTGCTGGTGGACGACGAGGACCGCGAAAACGAGGGCGACCTGATCATCCCGGCGCAAATGGCGACGCCCGACGCGATCAACTTCATGGCCACCCACGGCCGCGGCCTGATCTGCCTGGCCTTGGGCAAGGCGCGGGTCGACGCGCTGGGCCTGCCGCTGATGAGCCGGAACAACGGCACCCGGCACGAAACCGCCTTCACCACTTCGATCGAGGCGCGCGACGGCGTGACCACCGGGATCAGCGCGGCGGACCGCGCGCGCACGATCTCGGTCGCGATCGACGCCGCGAAGACCGCCGAAGACATCGTTAGCCCCGGCCATGTCTTCCCACTCGTCGCGCGCGAGGGAGGCGTGCTCGTCCGTGCGGGTCATACAGAGGCCTCGGTCGACATCGCGCGTCTCGCCGGCCTCAATCCCTCGGGCGTGATCTGCGAGATCATGGACGAGGACGGCACCATGGCGCGGCTCGATTCGCTGATCCGCTTCGGGCGCAAGCACGGGCTCAAGATCGGCACGATCCGCGACCTGATCGCCTACCGTATGCGGCACGACCACCTGGTCAAGCGCACCGGCGAGAGCACGCTGACGTCCGACTACGGTGGCACCTGGAAGGTTATCGCCTATCGCAACACGGTCGACGGCTCGGTCAACTTCGTCCTGCAGAAAGGCCATGTCGTGCCCGGTACGCCCGTTCTCACGCGGATGCACGCGATCTCCATCCTCGACGACATCCTCGGCCGCCCGGGCGACAAGAAGCGCGTCCTGCAGCGTTCAATGGAAGAGATCGGCCGCGCCGGCGCAGGGGTCATTGTCGTCATCATGCCCAATCGGCCTGAGACGCTCGAAGCGGAAGTCGCCGGGCTTCCCCGCGAATCGGGCGAACTGCGCGAATACGGCATCGGCGCCCAGATCCTGGCCGACCTTGGCGTGACCGACATGATCCTGCTGACTAACTCGCATCACAACGTCGTGGGCCTCGAAGGCTATGGCATCACCGTGCGCGAAGAGCGCCGTATACCGGAGTAAATCATGGCCCGATTCCTCATCGTCGAGGCGCGCTTCTACGACCATCTCAACGACATGCTGATTGCCGGGGCCCGCGCGGCGCTCGTCGCCAAGGGGCATGAGGTCGAGGTCGTCACCGTGCCCGGCGCGCTGGAAATTCCCGGCGCCATCGTCCTCGCCTCGGAAAGCGATCGCTACGACGGTTTCGTTGCGATCGGCGTGGTCATTCGCGGCGAAACCTATCATTTCGAGATAGTTGCGGGCGAGAGTTCGCGCGGCATCATGGCCTTGACGATGGACGGACTGGCCGTCGGCAACGGCATCCTGACTGTCGAGAACGAGGATCAGGCGATCCGCCGCGCCGATCCGGCCCAGTTGAACAAGGGCGGCGCCGCGGCCGAAGCCGCGATGGCATTGCTCAAGTTGCAGGAGAAGTTCCGATGACCCAGTCCAAGTCAGGGCATCCCTCGATCGCCGGCATCCCGCTCGTCCTGGGTGGCAACGTCTTCGGGTGGACTGCCCATGGGGACGAGGGCATGGCTGTGCTCGACGCTTTCTACGAGGCAGGCGGGCGGATGATCGACACCGCCGACGTCTACTCGGCTTGGATACCGGGCCATGTCGGGGGCGAGTCGGAGACCTTCATCGGCCAGTGGCTTTCTTCGCGCGGAGTGCGCCAGGAGATGCGCATCCACACCAAGACCGGCATGCTGCCGCGCGGCGGCGGCCAGCACACTTTCGGCGCCGAAGGCGATCCCACGCTCTACGAACCGGCCGAAGTGCTGGTCTCGCTCGACGCCTCGCTTCAGCGGCTGCAGACCGAATATCTCGATCTCTACTACGCCCACCGCGATTACGAGCAGCTGCCGATGACGCAAATCGTCGAAGGGTTCGACGGTGCGGTGCGGAGCGGCAAGGTGCGCGAAATCGGCGCCTCGAACTTCTCGGCCGTGCGGCTCAAGGAAGCTCTCGCAGCCGCCGACGCTGCGGGCCGGACACCCTTCACCGTGCTGCAGAACCAGTACAATCTCGTCGCCCGCGACGCCTATGGCCCCGACCTGCAGGCGCTGTGCGTCGAGCGCGGAATCGCCATGCTGCCCTTCTTCGGGCTCGCCTCGGGATACTTGACCGGCAAGTACCGCAAGCCGGAGGATTTCGAACAAGGCAACCGAAGCCACCGGGTAAAGGACTTCGACGAGGCCGGCCGACCGGTTCTCGCCGAGATGGACCGGATCGCCGAGGAGACGGGCGCGAGCCTGCCCGCGATCGCGCTTGCCTGGCTGGTGCGGCAGCCCGGCATTCCCGCGCCGATCGCCAGCGCGCGGACGGTGGAGCAGCTCGAAACCATGCTGGAATTCACCCGCCTCAACCTGACCGAGGACCAGCTCGAGCGGTTGACCGCCACCGTTTCCTAGCGGCGCGGTGAGCGCGGCCTACGACACGATCGGGCGAGGCTACGCGGCACTGCGCCGGCCCGATCCGCGCATCGCCGCCGCGATCCGCGAGGCGCTGGGCAACGCACACAGTGTAGTCAACGTCGGCGCCGGAACGGGCAGCTACGAACCGGCCGATTGCTCCGTAATCGCGGTCGAGCCCTCGGCCGAAATGATCGCCCAGCGCCCGCCAGGTTCGGCGCCGGCGGTGCAGGCAAGCGCGGAACACCTGCCCTTTCCCGACAAGGCATTCGACGCGGCGATGGCCGTGCTCACCGTCCACCACTGGGGCGACAGGGCGCGAGGCCTGGCCGAAATGCGCCGCGTGGCGCGCGGACCGGTGGTGATCCTCACCTTCGATCCGGCGCATCCGGGCACGTGGCTGACCGACTATTTACCCCAATTGCGCAGCCTCGACGCCCAGATCATGCCTCCGCTGGAGTTCTACCGCGAGCATCTGGGCCCGGTGGAGATCCGTCCGCTGCCGATCCCTCACGATTGCAGCGACGGATTTCTCTATGCCTATTGGCGGCGGCCCGAGGCCTATCTCGATCCGCAAATTCGTGCGGGCATCTCGTCGTTCCACAGGCTCGATTGCAAAACCGGACTGGAGCAGCTCGCACAGGACCTGGAGAATGGAGAGTGGGAAGCGACGTACGGCGACTTGCGCGCATTGATGAATTTCGACGCCGGATATCATCTCGTCATTGCTGAATAATACACACGAACTGCGAATGAAGCGTGCATTGTCGGGATCAGCTATCGGGAGCAAGAGGAGACAGGCCGGCGCGCTAAGGATCATGGTCCACTGCTGTCGAGATCGTCACATTACAATGTGTGGATGAGTGGCCAAATACGGTTTTGGCAAATCACGATCCGCGGAACGCTTCGCCCACTTCGCGCGCTTAGCGCAACGATGAACGGACCACTCGAATGGATCGCCGCAATCGGCACGATGCTGGCGGCCGGGCTTGTCGCCGCCGACATGGGCCGCAAGGTCACGGGCTGGGGCTTCATCCTGTTCTGCGCGGTGTCCGTCACCTGGATCGTTTCCGGCCTGACATCAGATGCCTTGCCGATTGCGGCGATGAACGCGATCCTCTTGCTGATCAACGCGTGGGGTGTTTGGCAGTACCTGCTCAGTACGAAGAACCGCGAGGTCATGGAGCGGGTCGAGCCGATTGCCGAGCGGATCGAGCACGAGGTCGATGCGGAATTGAAGCAGGGCGCAAGCTGACGCGAAACGTGTTATGCTTGCCGGCGATAGGAGAAACTCCATGTCCCTTTCGTCCAAGACCCCCGCCCTCAAGACCCTAGCTCTGGCCGTTGGGCCGATCGCCGCCCTCGCCCTGCCCGCCGCCGCGCTGGCGCATCATGGCTGGGGCTGGACCGAAGAGAGCGAATCGCGCCTGACCGGCACGATCAAGTCGATCAGCTTCGGCAATCCGCACATGCACCTGCAGGTCGAGGCGCCCAACGGGCTATGGGAAGTCGACCTTTCGCCGCCAATCCAGGCGCGCGCTTCCGGCTTCGGGCCCGGCGCCGCCAAGACCGGTGACAAGGTGGTGCTCACCGGCCACCGCGCACGCGACCGAGACGTGCGCGGCTTCAAGGGGGAAACCATCACCGTGGGCGGCAAGACCTACGACGTCTATCCGCAGCGCGAGAAGTCGCTGAAGCCCTGAGCCGAGCAAAGCCGGCGTCAGATAAACAGTCCGATCGAGTTGCCGAAGTTGTGCAGTAGCACGGGCAGCAGCAGGCTGCCGGTGCGATAGACCAGCCAGACGGCTAGCAGCGAAGGGATCGCTGTCAGCCCAAGCGTCATCCAGTCGAGGCTGACGCTGCCGTCGGAAATGCCGAATGCATGGGCCAGCCCGAAGGCGAGCGAACTCAGGATCGCGCCCCAGCCCCATTCGACGCCGAGGAAGCGCTTGCGGCCGCGTAGCGCGCGATCGAAGGCGACCAGCAGCAGGCCGCGGTAGAACAGCTCTTCCTCCAGCCCCGGCATGGTGAGCTGGAACGCCGCATCCTCGGCCGTGGCGCCCTCGCCGGGAAAGGCGAGCGCGATGGCGAGGAAAAACAGGACGTAGAGCACCGCTACGGGAATTGCCGCCCTCATGCTGCCCGGCGCCTGCCGCGAAGTCACCCCGACGGCGCGCAAGCCGAACGCGGGACTGGCGGCCACCGCCAGGCTGGCGAGGAGCGCCAGCAGCTTGCCCTGCCAGTTCCAGTTGCCGCCGACGACGTCGGGCAGCAAGCCGTAGAGGTTCGTCAACAACGCATCGTTGAGCAGGACCAGGCCGAGCGCAGCCAGCAGCCATCGCGGCGCGAAGTTTCGGCGGTCGGCAAGGCCGAGCAGCCCCGCGGCGACGCAGAGAATGGCTATCACGCCCGCGATGGAAACCAGCGCGTTCATCCCTTTTCCTCCCCTGCGGTCCTACCAGACGGTGATGCGCTTTTCGGGCGGCAGGTAGAGCTTGTCGCCGGGCTTCACGTCGAAAGCATCGTACCAGGCGTCGAGATTGCGCACGGTCAACGCGCGGAACATGCCGGGCGCGTGGGCATCGGTCGAGACCCGCTGGCGCAGCACTTCCTCGCGCATCTTGGTCGCCCAGCTCTGCGCGAAGGCGATGAAGAACCGCTGGTCGCCGGTCAGGCCGTCGATCACCGGGGCTTCCTTGCCGCCCAGCGAGGCGCGGTAGGCATCGTAGGCCGCGGCAAGCCCGGCGACGTCGGCGATGTTCTCCGCCAGCGTCTGCTCACCGCGCACCGAAACGCCGGGCAGCGCCTCGTAGGTGTCGAACTGCGCGGCCAGTGCCTGGCCCGCCTTCTCGAACTCGGCGCGGTCGCGCGCGGTCCACCAGTCACGCATCGCACCGGTGCTGTCGAACTCAGCGCCGAGCGAATCGAAGCTGTGCGACAGTTCGTGGCCGATCGTTGCGCCGATGCCGGCGTAGTTCGCGGCCGGGTCGGCCTGCGGATCGTAGAACGGCGGCTGCATGATCGCGGCGGGGAAGTTGAGCGCGTTCTGCACCGGCAGGTTGACCGCGTTGACGAGCTGGGCGTTCATCCACCATTCGCGCCGGTCGAGCGGCTTGCCGATCTTGCCGAGCTGCTGGCGATAGTAATGCCGTTCCAGCGCCTGCTTGTTGGCATAGGCGGCCTGCGGATCGAGCGAGACGCCGGCAAAGCTGCGCCAGGTGTCGGGATAGCCGGTGCCGACTTCCATCGTGGCGACCTTCCTCTTAGCCTCCTCGCGCGTCGCATCGTCGAGCCAATCGATACCGTCGAGCCGCCTGACGAAGGCCGCCTTCACCTGGTCGACCATGCGATGGACCTCGGCCTTCGATTCGGGCTTGAAGTACCGCTCGACGTAGAGCTGGCCCAGCGCATCGCCCAGGTTGGCGTTGATCGCCGAAAGAGCGCGCGCTGCGCGCGGGCGCTGCACGGTCTGGCCGCTCATCGCCGTGCTGAAGAAGCCGAACCGGAGGTCGTCGAACCTTGCCGGCAGAACGGTCGTGTTCTGGTTGATCTGGTGGAACGCCAGCCAGTCCTTCCACGCGTCGAGCGGCTCGGACGCCACGAGCGCGGCGATCCGCGGGATGGCATCGGAGTTGTAGGCGTCGAAACGCGCGACGCGGCCCATTCCGGCGGCATCGAGGAACGCCTTCCAGTCGAGACCGGGGGCCTTCGCCGCGAGCATCTCGGGCGTCCACAGCTCCGCGGCCGAGGTCCAGTCGTCGCTTTCGGCCAGGGTCTCGTGCGCGCGGGCCAGCTTCGTCTCTAGGTCGAAGACCCGCTGGGCGCGAGCGGCGGGCTCGTCCATCCGCGCGGCCGCGAAGATCGCCTCGATGTAGGCGCGGTACCCGTCGCGCAGCTCCGCCATGTGCGGATCGGCCGAGAGATAATACTCCCGGTCGGGCAGGCCGAGGCCGCCCTGCAGCAGGTAGGGCACGACCTCGCCGCCCTTGAGCGCCTGGGTGACGTAGACGCCGAACAGGTTTTCGCTGCGCAGGTCGTAGAGGTTGAGCGGGTCGACGTCGGCGCGCAGCTGGCTGCCGAGAACCTGCGCGAGCTGCGTCTTGTCGCACACTGCGGCGAACCGGTCGAGATCGGGGCGAATCGGCGCGAGGTCGGCCGCCTCGATCGCCGCCGTATCCATGTAGGCTTGGTAAAAGGTCTTGATGAGGTCTTCGTTGCTGCCGGGCCTGGGTTCGCCGGCGAGCAGGTCGCGCAGCAGGATGTCGGTATTCCGGTCGGTCCGCTGCTGGGTGAGCCAGAAGGCGTTGACCTCGCCGCGGTCCGCCGGGATTTCCTGCGCCCACTTGCCACTGGCATAGGCGTAGAAATCGTCGCCGGGTTTGGCCGAAGTGTCCATCCACTCGCGGGCGATGCCCAGGCTCTTTCCCGCGGGCGCCACATTGGTGGCGGCCGTGGTGCAGGCGATGGGGCCGAGCGCGGGCATGGCCAGGCACAGCAGGATGGCGGATGTCAGGCGATGTGTGCGAAGCTTTCTCATGCAGCGCCGCCTAGACGCGCGGCGCCGCAAGGCCAAAGCCGCCCGTCCATCCGCTTAGGCGATTTGTCGAAAGGCGGGCGAGCCGCCCCGGCTCTCAGCGCCCGAAGCAGCCCTTGCCCGCGTAGTGGGCGCCGCCGCCCAGCTCTTCCTCGATGCGGATCAGCTGGTTGTACTTCGCGAGCCGGTCCGAGCGAGCGAGCGAGCCGGTCTTGATCTGCCCGCAGTTCGTGGCGACCGCGAGGTCAGCGATGGTCGCGTCCTCAGTCTCGCCCGAACGGTGGCTCATCACCGCGGTGTAGCCGGCGCGGTGCGCCATATCGACCGCCTGCAGCGTCTCGGTCAGCGTGCCGATCTGGTTGACCTTGACCAGCAGCGAATTGGCTAACCCCTTCTCGAAGCCCATCGCGAGCCGCTTTGGGTTGGTGACGAACAGGTCGTCGCCGACCAGCTGCACCGTGTGGCCCAGCTTGTCGGTCACGTCTTTCCAGCCCTCGAAATCGTCCTCGCTCATGCCGTCCTCGATCGAGCGGATCGGATAGTCGGCGCAGAGCGCGGCGAGATAGTCGGCCATTTCGGTGGGTGAGAGCGAGAGCCCTTCCCCACTGATCTCGTACTTGCCGTTCCTGAAGAACTCGGTTGCTGCGCAGTCGAGCGCCAGGACGATGTCCTCGCCCGGCTTGAACCCGGCCTTCTCGATGCTGGCCATGATGAAGTCGAGCGCGTCGCGCGTGCTGGCCAGGTTCGGCGCGAAGCCGCCCTCGTCGCCCACGGCGGTGGCCAGGCCCTTGTCGTGCAGGCCCTTCTTCAGCGTGTGGAAGACCTCGGCGCCCCAGCGCACCGCCTCGGCCAGCGAATCCGCGCCGACCGGCATGATCATGAATTCCTGGAAGTCGATCGGGTTGTCGGCATGCTCGCCGCCGTTGATGATGTTCATCATCGGCACCGGCAGGACGTGTGCCGAAACGCCCCCGACATAGCTGTAGAGCGGCAGTCCGCGCGCATCGGCTGCCGCCTTGGCCACGGCCAGGCTGGTGCCCAGGATCGCGTTGGCGCCCAGGTTCGCCTTGTTGTCGCTACCGTCGAGCTCGAGCATGGCCATGTCGATATCGCGCTGGTCTTCCGCGTCGTAGCCCAGCAGCGCGTCGGAGATCGCCCCGTTGACCG
This sequence comes from Tsuneonella sp. HG222, assembly GCF_053819185.1. NCBI lineage: Bacteria > Pseudomonadati > Pseudomonadota > Alphaproteobacteria > Sphingomonadales > Erythrobacteraceae > Tsuneonella > Tsuneonella sp. HG222. The sequence continues at coordinate 1,527,196 of NZ_JBSOQZ010000001.1, forward strand.
CGTCGACCGCCTTGAGCACGCCCTTGCCGAGGTAACGCCCGGCGTCGCCGTCGCGCAGTTCGACCGCCTCGTGCGCGCCGGTGCTGGCGCCCGAGGGGACCGCGGCGCGGCCGAAGCTGCCGTCTTCCAGCATAACGTCCACTTCCACCGTGGGATTGCCGCGGCTATCGAGGATTTCGCGGCCGTGGATGTCGATGATCGCGGTCATTTGCGTGATGCTCCGGGAAGTGTTGTATAGAGGTAAGGCACTACCCACATCAGGCAGGCCGCGCGCGGCGTAAACTGCGGAACCAAGCGGTGCAAGTCGCGTTCGTTTGTCGAGTGCCGGGCAGCCTTCGCGCCCGGCGAAACAGGACTTATCGCCCCGCTGGGGCAAGATGAAAGGGAATCCCATGGCCGGAGCTGCCTCCACCACCCCCAAGACGAGCAAGCCGCGCACCCAGAAGCCTGCCGCCATGACGGCGTCGGGCTCCGCGGCAACCTCTGCCGAGACGAACAACAAGGACGTGGCCAAGAGCCGCTTCAACGCCGCGCTTGAAGAAGCCAAGGCCGGTGCCGCCGCACTGACCGCTGACGCGCGCGAGCGTGGAGCCGACTACCGTGCCCAGGCCAAGGCCAAGAGTGACGACTACGCCGCCCAGGCGAAGCTGAAGGCGAGCGAGCTGGCCCGTGACGGCAAGACGAAGGCGAGCGACGCGCTGTCGAGCCTGGGCAAGGCCGTCGCCGACAATGCCTCCACCCTCGACGAGAAGCTGGGCAGCAAGTACGGCGACTACGCCCGCACCGCCTCGCGCTCGCTGCAGGAAACCGCCGCCAAGATCGATTCCCGCAGCGTCGAGGAACTGAGCGAGGATGCGCGTGAATTGGTGCGCAAGAACCCCGGCGCGGCCGTGGGTATTGCCGCGGTGGCCGGTTTCTTCCTCGCCCGCCTGTTCCGGCGGTAATCGCCCGTGGAGGGGCGGGCCGACGAAACCTTTGTTCCGCTTCCCGATGCCGGCGTAGCGGATTTGCCGGAAGAGCCGACTCGGCACATCGGACCGGGGCCCGACCATCGGGCCGCGGCCCGATCGCTGATGGCTGATCTCGAAGCGCTGATCGATGATGGCAAGGTCTACCTCGAAGCCGAGGTTGTCTATCAGAAGACGCGCGCGGCCTACGTTGCCGACCGGATCCGGGCGGCAGCGTTTTTCGGTCTGATCGGTGCGGCCTTCGGCTTCATCGCGCTGATCGGTCTCACGGTCGGCGCCATCCTGACGCTGGACCAGTGGCTGCCCACCTCGGCGGCCAGCGGGATCGTTGTCGGCCTGGAAGCCGTGCTGGCCTGGTATTTCCTGCACCGCGCCTCGCGCCGGTGGAGCAAGATCATGGACGCGCTGGGCGTGGACGAGGACCGGGTCGAGTCGCCGGGCGAAGGGGTCAAGGAATGAACAAGGCCGACCTCAATCTGGCCGATGCCCAGGCCCTGCGTGACGCGGCCAAGAAGATCTTTCTCGACGACCTGCGCTTCGTGCGCGCGGACCTCGATGCGCGCGGCGTCGGCGGGCGGATCGCGGATCGACTGGGCGACAGTGCGCTCGACGTGTTCGACGAAGCGGTCGACTATGCCGGGGAGAACAAGGGCACCGTTGCTGCGGTGGTCGCGGCCGTCGTCCTGTGGTTCGCGCGCGCGCCGATCATGCACGTCTTGGCCGAAGTACTGGGTCTCGACGAGGAACAGGACGGCAGGGATAGCCGTTCGGCAAACGACTGATCAATTGGAGAGCCACCATGGCCGAGACGAAAAAGAAGAAAACCCTGAAGCAGAAGGTCGACGCCGCGCAGGCGCGCCAGGCCGAGCGCCAGAGCCCGACCCTGATGGACCGCGCTGGCGAGACGGCGATCGAGGCCAAGGACCAGCTGACGGCTTTCGCCAAGAAGCACCCGATCGCAACCGTTGCGGGCGGTATCGCCGTCGGCATTCTGGTCGCCGGGATGTTCCGGGGTCCGCGCAAGGCGGCGGTCGAAGGCGGCACCAAGCTGGCCGGGCTCGCAGCGGTCGGCGCCGAACTCGCCCTGGCTTACGCCGCCAAGGCGTTCGACGCGGCGAAGGAAGCCGGTGACGAAAGCCTGGATTGGCTGGAAGATCTGGGGCTGCGCGAACGGGCGCGGACGCTGGGTTCGGACGTGGCGGACTATGCCGGTAGCGCGCGTGACACCGTCGTCGAAAGCGGCCGTAGCGCGGCGCGCGCAGTGCGTGGCCGGCTAAACTGACCGACCCCAACCCCGGCCCTTGCGGCCAAACGACAATCCCCTAAGGAGCGGCAGACTTTTTCCGCCGCTCCGAAGGGGATTTTTCGTATGGCGCAGCTACTTCACCTGGTCATGGGCGGCCGTGTGGTCGATCCGCAGGGCACCGAGTTTCAGGACCTGAAGGACATCCACGTCGTAGGGTTCTACCCGAGCCGGGCCGAGGCCGAGGAGGCTTGGCGCGCCTGGGCGCAGCGGACCGTCGACGATGCGGAAATGAAGTACGTCATCGTTCACCTGCACAAGTTGCTCGAGCCGAGTCTCTGACCCGGGCCGCAGCGGGCCTCAGATGAACTCGATCTTGTCCACCAGGTAGAACCGGTCGCCGCTGGGCACGGTAACTTCTACCTCGTCGCCCACGACCTTGCCGATCAGCGCACGGCCCAGCGGGCTGTCATAGCTGATGCGGCCGACCTTGGCGTCGGATTCGGTCTGCCCAACGATCTGGTAACGGTTGGGCTTGTCGTTGTCGTCGCGCACGGTCACGGTCGCGCCGAAGACGATGCGATCGCCCGAAAGGCTCGTCGGATCGATTATCTGCGCGCGGCTCACCCGGTCCTCGATCTCGGCGATCTGCGCCTCGACCTGGCCCTGCCGCTCCTTGGCGGCGTGGTATTCGGCATTCTCGGACAGATCGCCATGGGCGCGGGCTTCCTCGATCGCATCGACGATCTTGGGCCGTTCGGCGCGGAGAACCTTGAGATCGGCGGTCAGCTTTTCGTAGCCTTCCGCCAGCATGGGAACACGTTCCATAACCGCCCCTGATTTCCTTTCCGGTCCGTCAACGCCGCTCTGCCCCGCTCTGTTGAAGCGGCGGTTGGAGCGGAATGTCGGGAAATATATTTCTCAGCTATAATAGTCTTGCAGCGAGCGCACTTCAAGGTCGGCCGCCTTCACGCCTGCAATTGCCTGCGCCGCCGCCGAGGAAGCCGCCGCCGTGGTGTAGTACGGCACCTTGGACGTCAGCGCGCTGGCCCGGATCGACTTCGAGTCCATGTGGCTCTGCCAGCCTTCGGTCGTGTTGAAGATCAAATCGACCTCGCCATCGATGATCTTGTCGACGATGTGCGGCCGCCCTTCGGCAACCTTGTTCACCCGTTCCACCGGCAGGCCGTTCTCGGCAAGGAAATCGCGCGTGCCGCCCGTGGCGATGACGTTGAAGCCGAGCCCGATCAGCGTGCGCACGGGCGCCAGGATCTGCGGTTTGTCGCTGTCTTTCACCGACACGAACAACACGCCGCTTTCGGGCAGCATCGTCCCCTCGCCCATCTGGCTCTTGATGTAGGCAGTGGGAAAATCCCGGTCGATGCCCATCACTTCGCCGGTCGATTTCATCTCGGGGCTGAGCACCGGATCGGAGCCGGGGAAGCGGGCGAAGGGGAACACGGCTTCCTTGACTGCAATGTAATCGATGTCGAGCTTGACCGCCGGCAGGTCGACCAGCATCTCGCCGGCCATCACGCGCGCGGCGATCTTGGCGATCTGGCTGCCGGTCGCCTTGGCGACAAATGGTACGGTGCGGCTCGCACGCGGATTGACCTCGATGAGGTAGACCTCGCCGTCCTTGATCGCGAACTGGACGTTCATCAAGCCGCGCACGCCCAGCGCCATCGCCAGTTCGGCCGCCTGGCGGTGCATTTCCTCGACGATGGAATCGGGCAGGCTGTAGGGCGGCAGGGTGCAGGCGCTGTCGCCCGAATGGACGCCCGCCTCCTCGATGTGCTGCATCACGCCCGCGATCACGACCTGCTCGCCGTCGCACAGGGCATCGACGTCGCATTCGATGGCATCGCGCAGGTACTGGTCGACCAGCACCGGGCTGTCGCCCGACACGTTGACCGCGGTGGCGATGTAGGAATCGAGCTGGGCGTCGGAATCGACGATCTCCATCGCCCGGCCGCCGAGCACATAGCTGGGGCGCAGCAGCACCGGGTAACCGATGCGGTGCGCCACGGCGAGCGCCTCGTCGCGGCTCTTCGCGATGCCGTTCTGCGGCTGCTTGAGGCCCAGCTTGTTGACCAGCTTGGCGAACCGCTCGCGGTCCTCGGCCAGGTCGATCGCGTCGGGGCTGGTGCCGAGGATGGGAATACCCGCCGCCTCAAGCGCGCCCGCCAGCTTGAGCGGAGTCTGCCCGCCGAACTGCACGATCACGCCTACCAGTTCGCCGCGCGAATGCTCGACGCGCAGGATCTCCAGCACGTCCTCGGCGGTCAGCGGCTCGAAATAGAGGCGGTCGGAGGTGTCGTAGTCGGTGCTGACGGTTTCCGGGTTGCAGTTGACCATGATGGTCTCGAACCCGGCTTCGCGCAGCGCATAGCAGGCGTGGACGCAGCAGTAGTCGAACTCGATACCCTGCCCGATCCGGTTCGGCCCGCCGCCCAGGATGACGATCTTGCGCCGGTCGCTCGGCCAGGCCTCGTTCTCCGGCTCGCCGAAGGATGGCGCCTCGTAGGTCGAATACATGTAGGCGGTCGGCGCCTCGAACTCGGCCGCGCAGCTGTCGATCCGCTTGTAGACCGGCAGCACGCCCAGCTTCTGGCGCAGTTGCCGGACCTCGTCCTCGCTCGTCGCGCCGGCCATGGCGCGCAGGGCGTCGTGCAGCAGGCCGCTGCGCCGGGCCTGGGTTTCCGCCAAACCGCCCGCGACGCCGACCGAACGGACCGCCAGCGTGGCCAGGCGCTTGTCGGAAAAGCCCATCGCCTTCAGCCGGCGCAGGCCGGCGGCGTCGTTGGGGATGCCGTGCTGGCCGATCATGGACTCCTCGTAGATGATCTCCTCGATATGGCGCAGGAACCACGGATCGTAGTGTGTGATCGCGTGGATTTCCTCGCAGGTGAACCCTTCCCGGAAAGCCTGGCCGATGATGAGGATGCGGTCGGGCGTCTGCTTGCTGAGCGCGGCGGTGATCTCGTCGCGGGTGCAGCCTTCCAGCTCGAGCACGCGGTTGAACCCGTCGAGGCCGGTTTCCAGGCCGCGCAGGGCCTTCTGCAGCGATTCCTTGAAGTTGCGACCGATCGCCATGACTTCGCCGACCGACTTCATCGCGGTCGACAGGATCGGCTCGGCCCCCTTGAACTTCTCGAACGCGAAACGCGGGATCTTGGTCACGACGTAATCGATCGTCGGCTCGAACGCCGCCGGGGTGGCGCCGGTGATCTCGTTGGTGATCTCGTCGAGCGTATAGCCGACCGCCAGCTTGGCCGCGACGCGGGCGATGGGGAAGCCGGTGGCCTTGGACGCCAGCGCCGAGGAGCGCGAGACGCGCGGGTTCATCTCGATCACGATGAGCCGCCCGTCCTTCGGATTTACCGCGAACTGTACGTTCGAACCGCCTGTTTCCACGCCGATTTCACGCAGCACGGCGATGCTGGCCGAGCGCATGATCTGGTATTCCTTGTCGGTCAGGGTCAGCGCCGGGGCGACGGTGATCGAGTCCCCGGTGTGCACGCCCATCGGGTCGACATTCTCGATCGAGCAGATGATGATGGCGTTGTCGTGCCGGTCGCGCACGACTTCCATCTCGTACTCTTTCCAGCCGAGCAGCGATTCCTCGATCAGCACTTCGTTGGTGGGGCTGGCGTCGATGCCCGAGCGCACGATGCTCTCGAATTCCTGCCGGTTATAGGCGATGCCCCCACCCGTGCCGCCGAGCGTGAAGCTGGGACGGATAATGGCAGGAAGGCCGGTGCGCTCTAGCACTACGAAGGCCTCGTCCACCGAGTGCGCGATGCCGCTGCGGGCGCTTTCCAGGCCGATCTTGTCCATCGCCTGGCGGAAGCGCATCCGGTCCTCGGCCTTGTCGATCGCGTCAGCCTTGGCGCCGATCATCTCGACGCCGTATTCCTCCAGCACGCCCATCTTCTCGAGCGCGAGCGCGCAGTTGAGCGCGGTCTGCCCGCCCATCGTGGGCAGCAGCGCGTCGGGGCGCTCCTTGGCGATGATCTTGGCCACGATCTCGGGCGTGATCGGCTCGACATAGGTGGCGTCGGCCGTGTCGGGATCGGTCATGATCGTGGCGGGGTTGGAGTTGACCAGTACCACCCGGTACCCTTCCTCGCGCAGCGCCTTGATCGCCTGCGTGCCCGAATAGTCGAACTCGCAGGCCTGCCCGATGATGATCGGACCGGCGCCAATCACGAGGATCGAGGAGATGTCAGTGCGTTTGGGCATTATTCGCTTTTTCCCGGTGTCACGTACTTTTCGTTTCCGACGAATCCGAATTTGGTCGTCCCCGAAGCTTTCAACTCATTTAAGACACAGACGCTGGTGTCATAATCCGCTTTTGATGAGGGCTCGAAGCGGATGTCCCCCGTCGATTCCACCCAAAGTACGCCGGGCGGCGCGTGACAATTGTGCAGAACAGCAAGAGCATCGCTCTGATCAAAACCGTCGGAATAATCAGTAGCCATCGGTTCGGCGTTCGGTTCTGAAACGCTGGCCGATTGCGCACAGGATGCCGCCAGAATGGAGCTTAGAAGTGCTGCATATCTGCTTGACCAAAATCGCCTCACCCCAACATCCCAACGAACTTCTCGAACAGGTAGAAGCTGTCCTGCGGTCCCGGGCTGGCCTCGGGGTGGTACTGCACGCCGAAGGCCTTCTTGCCCCTGATCGAAATGCCGCAGTTGCTGCCGTCGAACAGGCTGACGTGGGTTTCCTCGACACCCTCGGGCAGGGTCGCGTTGTCGACCGCGAAGCCGTGGTTCATGCTCGTGATCTCGACCACGCCGTCCTCAAGCCGTTTGACCGGGTGATTGGCACCGCGGTGGCCCTGGTGCATCTTGCTGGTCGTCGCTCCGGCGGCGAGGCCGAGCATCTGGTGGCCGAGGCAGATGCCGAAGATCGGCACGTCCTTGTCCAGCAGCGCCCTGATAGTCGGCACCGCATACTCCCCCGTCGCGGCCGGGTCGCCCGGGCCGTTGGAAAGGAACACGCCGTCGGGCGAAAGCGAAAGGATGTTCTCGAGCGAGGTCTCCGCCGGCACCACCGTGACCCGCGCCCCGGCCTTCACCAGGTTGCGGAAGATGTTGTCCTTGCTGCCGTAGTCGATGGCGACGACGTGCGGGGCCAAGTCCCCGCCTTCCTTCTTCCACGGGGCACGGCCATAGCCCTGCCCCAGGCGCCAGGGGCCGCCCTCCCAGCCCTCGTGCTTTTCGCGGCTGACGCGCTTGGCCAGGTCCATGCCTTCCAGCCCGGGCCAGTCCTGCGCGCGTTTGAGCAGCGCGGGAATGTCGAACGCGCCGCGCGGATCGTGGGCGATGACCGCGTTGGGGGCGCCCTGCATCCGGATACGGCGGGTGAGTGCGCGGGTATCGACCCCGGCGAGCCCGATCTTGAGGTGGCCCTTCATCCAGTCGTCAAAGCTGCGCTGGCTGCGGAAGTTGCTGGGATCGGTCGGATCCTCGCGCACGATCGCACCAAGCGCGCCCTCGACGTTCGATTCGATGTCATCGGCATTCGCGCCCACGTTGCCGATGTGCGGGAAGGTAAAGGTCACGATCTGCGCGGCGTAGGAGGGATCGGTCATCACCTCCTGGTATCCGGTCATCGCGGTGTTGAAGCAGACTTCGCCCACTGCGGAGCCGACGTGGCCGAAGCCCCGCCCCCATACGACGGTGCCGTCGGCCAGGACGAGGACTCCGGTCGCATCCTTGGGTTGTGCCAAAGTCGTCGCAGGCGTGCGGGCGGCGTCGGCCATTCTTCGGGCGCTCCGTTCTCAAGGTTTCCGGCGATGTGTGCTAAGTCGCGGGCGCTAGAGACCGGTTGGTTGCGCGTCAACCTGTGCAACCCCAATTTATCCCGCTAATCGGCACTTCCGACGAAACTTGCAGCGAAAGAATATCACGATGCTCCGCGAAGATCTCAAGCAGGCGCAGATTGCGGCGATGAAGGGCGGCGACAAGGAACGCCTTGCCGCCGTTCGGCTGATCCTGGCCAAGATCAAGGACCGCGACATCGAGCTGCGCACCTCCGACAAGGCGACCGACGACGACGCGCTCGTCACGGAGGTGCTCCAGAAGATGGCCAAGCAGCGGCGCGAATCGATCGATATGTTCGAGAGCGGCGGCCGGCAGGAACTGGCCGACAAGGAAAAGGGCGAACTGGTGGTGATCGAGGAATTCCTCCCCCAACAGATGAGCGAGGCCGAAACCAAGGCCGCGATCGAAGCGATCAAGGGCGAGGTCGGCGCCGCGGGCATGAAGGACATGGGCAAGGTCATGGGCAAGCTCAAGGCGCGCCATGGTCCGCAGCTCGACATGGGCCGGGCGAGCGGATGGGTGAAGGAGTCGCTGCAATGAAGCGCTTGATCCTGGCTTTCCTGCTCGTGCTGAGCGCTTGCGGCGGGGCCGACCAGCCCGCGCCCGAGCCCACGCCCACGGCAACGATGGCGGCCGAGCGCACGCTGGTCGCCTCGGACTTCGATCCGGCAGCCTATGGCGCGATGGTCGAGGGGCCGGATGGCACCGAGGTCGAATCGGTCGCCACCGCAGCGGGCAAGGAAATCGGTCAGGTAACGAGCTACGTTGCCTGCAAGACCGATGGGCCGGTCTGCGACCCCGCGACCGCGCCGGAGGGCACCGTTTTCACCTACGTCCACCGCATCACGCTCGCTGCGGCACCGGGTGGCACCCCCTCGCCGGTGCCGACCGCGCTCGAGACGCCGCAGGTCGTCGAAATCGGCCCTACCCTGTTTCGTACCACCCGGCCGGCCACAGGCTTCAACCTGGCGGTCGGTTATTCCCGCGCCGAGGCCGAGGCCGCGCTGGGCGATCCCGAGGCGATCAGGGTCACCATCGACCGTAACGAGCTTGCCTGGCGGGTGACCGGCGGCACTGGATGGAAGCCCGGTGCGACGATCACCGTGTGGTGGCAGGGCACCGCTCCGCCCTCGGGCCCGCAAACCGCATACAGCCTCGAAGTCGACGGCAAGCAGGCCGACGTGCGCGGCCCGTTCCCGGCGGAGGAAAAATCGGCCGCGAACTAGCCCTCGCGGCGCCGTGGGCTTAGTGTCGGCCGCCTGATGGCGCTTTCACCGCAATGGCTGGACGAACTGCGTGCGCGCACCACGCTTTCGAGCGTCATCATGCGCACGACCAAGCTGACCAAGGCGGGGCGGGAGTGGAAAGCGTGCTGCCCCTTCCATAACGAGAAGTCGCCCAGCTTCACTGTCAGCGACGAAAAGGGTTTCTACCACTGCTTCGGCTGCGGGGCGCACGGCGACGTGATCCGCTGGATGACCGACCAGCGCGGGCTGGCCTTCATGGACGCGGTCAAGGAACTGGCGTCACAAGCCGGGCTGGAAGTGCCGCTCGCCGATCCACGCGAAGCCGAGCGTGCGGAACAGCGCGCGACGCTGACTGACGTCATGACTTCAACCCAGGAATGGTTTGTAAACAACCTCTTGGCTGACGAAGGCACCAGAGCGCGCGAATACCTGGCGTCGCGCGGCTTCGACGCCGCGACGGTGCGACAGTTCGGCTTCGGCTTCGCGCCAGACAGCCGCACCGCCCTCAAGCAAGCCATGGCTCATTATGACGAGGCCATGCTGATCGAGGCCGGTCTGCGCATCTCGGTCGAGGGCAAGGAGCCCTACGATCGTTTCCGTGGCCGGCTGATGCTGCCGATCCAGGACACGCGTGGCCGGGTCATCGCATTCGGCGGGCGTATTCTCGACAGCGGCAAAACAGACGCGCCCAAGTATCTGAATTCACCCGATACCCCGCTGTTCGACAAGGGCCGCACGCTCTATAACATTCACCGCGCCGGCCCCGCCTCGCGCAAGACCGGTCGCATCGTCGTGGTCGAAGGCTACATGGACGTGATCGCGCTCGCGGCGGCCGGGATCGCGGACGCCGTGGCGCCGATGGGCACCGCGCTTACCGAGGCGCAGATCGAGCTCATGTGGCGCCTGGTGGAAACGCCGGTGCTGTGCTTCGACGGCGATGCGGCAGGACAGCGCGCCGCCATGCGCGCCGCCACCCGGGCACTGCCGCTCCTGCGCCCTGGTCATTCGCTCGGCTTCGTGACGCTTCCCGCCGGACTCGATCCCGACGATCTGCTGCGCAAACAGGGCGTCAAGGCGATGGAGAAGATCCTGTCAGAGCCGCTCGGCCTGCTCGACACGTTGTGGCAGCACGAGCGCGAGGCGCAACCGGTGCGGACGCCGGAGGAGAAGGCGGGCCTGAAGGAGCGCCTGATCGCCCATGCCGATACGATCCAGCACCCCGACATCCGCTCGCTCTATCGCCGCGAACTGCTCGACCGCTATTCGGCGTTCGCCTTTCCCAAGCGCGAATTCCAGCCACGCCAGTTCACTCCCGGCCGGTTCGCCAAGGCGGCACCCGCCCCCAGCGACACCAACCGCCTGCGACGCGTGGCCGCGGGGTCGCGCGACCACTTCACGCAGGCCGTGCTGGCAGGTTTTGCCCGCCACCCGCGCGAGATCGGGCGCCATGCCGAGTCCCTGTCGCGGCTCGCGCGCGCCGAGCCCTCCACTGCGGCCAGCGTCGATCTGCTGCTCGACCTGTCCGAAACGCTCGGTCCCGCGCCCCTTGAAGGGTCCGACACCGACACCATATCGCCAGCAGGCCTAGCACCGCCGCCGGATAACACACGCTTCACCTTCCTGACGGAAGGGTCCGATCCGGGCGCCGCGCGCGAAGACCTGGCCGAAGCTATCGCCCTGCTGGTGGAGACGCCGGCATTGGAAGCCGCGATTGCCGAAGCCACCGCAAGATTCGAGTCCGACCCGGAGGGCGCTTTCGCAGAGCAGCAGCGGTTGCGGAAACGAAAGCTGGAAATCGAGTCGCGACTCGGGCAATTGGCCCGCAAACGCGCGGCCGGCCCGGCGCGGGAAGACAACGAACCTTCGGTCTCCGCAGAGGCCGGAAACCAGGATACGGAACAAGGGTAGCGATGGCGTCCGACGAAAACACCTCCAACGGCAGCGGTAACGGCGCGGACGACGCTCCGCTGATCGACCTCAACGAGGCGACGATCAAGAAGCTGATCGCGAAGGCCAAGCGCAAGGGCTACATCACCTACGACGAGCTCAACGCCGCCCTGCCGCAGGACGAGCTCTCGTCCGAGCAGATCGAAGACGTCATGTCCGCCATCTCCGAGATGGGCGTCAACATCGTCGAAAGTGACGAAGACGCGGGCGAAGAGGAAGAAGACGACAACGACGGGCCCGACGAAATCGCCAATGCCGACGGCGACGATGGCGAGCAGCAGCACGTCCCCGAGAAGAAAAAGGCCGCCACTACCGAGCGGACCGACGACCCCGTGCGGATGTATCTGCGCGAGATGGGCGCCGTCGAACTGCTCAGCCGCGAGGGCGAGATCGCCATCGCCAAGCGCATCGAGGCCGGCCGCGACACGATGATCATGGGCCTGTGCGAGAGCCCGATCACCTTCCACGCGATCATCATGTGGTCCGAAGCGCTGAACAACGGCGAGATGCAGCTGCGCGAGATCCTGGATCTCGACGCGATGCTCTCCAAGGAGCCGCCCGTCGACAAGATGGAAGAAGGCGCCGAGGACGACGACGACGGCGAGATTTCCGAAGAGACCGCCGGCCCCTCGTACAAGGAAGACGAGGACGAGGCCGAGGAGGAAGGGGAAGAGACCGACGAGGACGACGAGGACGGCGAAGGCCGCCCCCGCCGCCGCGAGGAAGAGGACGAGGAGGACAACACCCTCAGCCTCGCGCAGATGGAAGCCGCGCTCAAGCCGGCCGCTCTCGAGACCTTCGCCCGCATCACCGACCTGTTCAAGAAGTTCGAGAAGCTCCAGGCTGAGCGGGTCGACGTCCTGGGCCGCGGCGACGAATTCCCCAAGGCGAAGGAAAAGAAATACGAGGAGCTGCGCGAACAGCTCACCGCCGAGGTCGAGAGCGTGCAGTTCCACGCGACCAAGATCGAATACCTGGTCGACAACCTCTATGCCTTCAACCGCCGGCTGACCGCGCTGGGCGGCCAGATGCTGCGCCTTGCCGAGCGCCACAAGGTCAAGCGGGCCGACTTCCTGACCGAATACGTCGGTCATGAACTCGACGAGAACTGGCTGGCCGACATGGCCTCGCGCGACAAGAAGTGGGCCGCCTTCGCCGAGAAGGAAGTCGACGCGGTCGAACGCATTCGTGCCGAAATCGCCGACATCGCCGCCAACACAGGCATGAGCCTGGGCGAGTTCCGCCGGATCGTGAACATGGTCCAGAAGGGCGAGCGCGAGGCGCGCATCGCCAAGAAGGAAATGGTCGAGGCCAACCTGCGGCTCGTGATCTCGATCGCCAAAAAGTACACCAACCGCGGTTTGCAGTTCCTCGACCTGATCCAGGAAGGCAACATCGGGCTGATGAAGGCGGTCGACAAGTTCGAGTACCGTCGCGGCTACAAGTTCAGCACCTACGCCACATGGTGGATCCGGCAGGCGATCACCCGCTCGATCGCCGACCAGGCGCGCACCATCCGCATCCCGGTCCACATGATCGAGACGATCAACAAGCTGGTGCGCACCAGCCGCCAGTTCCTGCACGAGCAGGGCCGCGAGCCCACGCCCGAGGAAATGGCCGAGCGCCTGTCTATGCCGCTCGAAAAGGTCCGCAAGGTGATGAAGATCGCCAAGGAGCCGATCAGTCTCGAGACGCCGATCGGCGACGAGGAGGATTCGCACCTCGGCGATTTCATCGAGGACAAGAACGCCGTCATCCCGGTCGATGCGGCGATCCAGGCGAACCTCAAGGAAACGGTCACCCGCGTCCTTGCCAGCCTGACCCCGCGCGAGGAGCGCGTGCTTCGCATGCGCTTCGGCATCGGCATGAACACCGACCACACCCTCGAGGAAGTCGGCCAGCAGTTCTCGGTGACCCGCGAACGCATCCGGCAGATCGAGGCCAAGGCGCTGCGCAAGCTCAAGCACCCGAGCCGCAGCCGAAAAATGCGCAGCTTCCTCGACCAGTAAAGTTTGTCCGCCGCCCCGGGATTTGGCGGCGCGGCCAAGGCTTGCTAATCTTCCCTCTCGACAGGGAGGGAGCCAATCGTGAAGCAATCCATCGTCACGCGCATCGTGCGCGCCGCCGCCGCCGCGTTCGTGGCCGGGGCGGCACTAGGCTCGGCACCGGCCGCCGCTGCGCCTGACTGCGACCGCGCCTGCCTGAAGGGCATGGTCGATGCCTACGTGGATGCCCTGCTGGCACACGATACCGCCCGCCTGCCGCTCGCCCCCGACGTGCGGGTGACCGAGAACTCGAAGGTCATCAAGTTGGGCGAAGGCATCTGGAGCAGCGCAACCGGCAAGGGCACTTTCCGGCACGACTACCTCGACGTCGAGAAGCAGGTCGCGGCCGCTCACGTCCACCTGATGAAGGGCAAAACGCCGATCCTGCACACGGTCGTGCTCCACCTCGACGACGGCAAGATTTCCGGCATGGAACTGCAGGTCGAGGAGATTACCCCGGAAGACCCGTTCCAGCCCAAGGTCCTCGACCAGCCGGTGCGCCGGATGGACGATGCCCTGCCCTCCAGCGAGCGGATGAGCCGCGCCGACATGATCGCCACCGCCCTGCGCTACACCGAAGGATTGCGGATCGGCAATTTCGACGATGCGGGCGTGCCGTTCGAACCGCTAACCTACCGCGTCGAGAACGGGGTAATAACCGCAGGCGACGGCTGCTTCTCGCCGACCGAATGCCGGCTCAATCACCAGCGGATCATGCTCCACCCCGAGATCATCCCGAGCGTGGTAGCGGTCGATGAGGAAAACGGCACCGTCCTGCTCTGGATGAATTTCGGCGACACCGGCTCTTATGGCGAGGATATCGCGCTCGTCACCTACGAAGCGTTCAAGATGTGGGGCGGCAAGATCCGCACGGTCAACGCCTTCTTCACTTTCCTACCGTCGAGCACCCCGCGCTGGTGGAATTCCGAGGAGCCCATACCGCATAAGTATTGAGCGGCGGGTCTATTCGCGGCGCGGTCCCAACCGGTGAGCCACCGCTCCGAATGGCTAAATCCGGAACGCCGGACGCCACGTTTGACGATAGCAATTGACAAACTCAATTAAGTGCTGAGAATTCTCCTTGTGCCGGCGGACCGAGGCGCGCGACCACCGAGTCGTGACCCGCCCCGGCACTGTGAAATGGGGAGGGTTATTGATGTCACCTTGCGTCGTAGAACGTTCGTTTGCGCGCCGAGTCGCGCGCTCCGCCGCTCTGGCCGGGACGTGCCTTGCAGCATTCGTGTCCACCGGCGCAGCCGCACAGAACGAGGCCGAAGCGCAGGAGCAGGCAGCCGCGTCGCCGCTCGAAATCGTCGTCACAGCGGAACGCCGTGCGACGAACCTGCAGGACACGCCTCTCTCCGTCCTGGCGATCACCAGCGAGGCTATCGAATCGAAAGGCATCGAGGATCTCCAGGACCTCGCTGAGTATTCTCCGAACCTGACCATTTCGCCCACGCGCGGCAGCGGCAATAATGCCGCCAACTTCGTCATCCGCGGCATTGGCGGCGGCGGCGGCGCGACCGGCGAGCGCGGCGTAGGCCTCTACGTGGACGGCGTGTACATGCCGCGCACCACCGGCGCCGTGCTCCGGGTGCTCGATATCGATCGCGTTGAAGTCTTGCGCGGACCTCAAGGCACCCTGTTTGGCCGCAACTCGACCGGCGGGGCGGTGCGCATCTTCAGCAAGGCACCGACCGACAATTTCGAAGGCTATGTCCGCGGCACCTACGGTTCGATGAACCGTCGGGATGTGTCGGGCATGATCAACGTCCCGCTGGGTGAAAACCTCGCGTTTCGTGGCCAGGCCGCATGGCTGAAGCAGGACGGTTACGTTCAGAACGGTACGCAGGATCTCGGCAAGGAGGACGAACTGATCGCCCGCGGGCGGCTCCGTCTCGACCTCGGCGCTTTCGACGCCACGATCGGCGGCCTCTACAGCCGCTCCCGGACCAACGCCTCACCCCTGGTGTTCGAGGAATTCGACATGCGGCCGGGCATCGAGGGCTTCATCCAAGGCAACTATGCCGACCTGCTGAACGATGCGTTCAAGGCTGCCGGCGGCGCTCCGCTGGCGGCGTACAACGATCCGCGGATCGTGCGGGGCGACTTCACCGCCCCGGGCCTGTGCTTCATGGACGATTTCAATCCGGATTACGATCCGGCCTGCAACCTGTTCAACAACAACACCTACTGGCAGGGTGACCTGGCGCTGAACCTGGACCTCGGCGACAACTTCAGCGTCCACTCGATTACCGGCATCTCGAAGCTGAAGCACCGCGGCAACGTGGACTTCCAAGTGCTCGGAACCGAGGTCCGAAACGATCCGCTCGACAGCGACGTGATCTACCAGGAGCTTCAATTCAACGCTTCGTTGTTCAATGGCGTGCTCGATCTCGTCGCGGGCGGCAGCTACTTCCACGAGAAGGCGATCAACCCCCGCAGCGGTCTCGTGACCCGTCAGCATACCAGCGTCTATCCCGCAAACCCGGGCACTCCACCCAACGCGGATCGCGGGCTGTTCCTGCGGGCCGAGACGTATCTGGAGCAGGTGTCGGATTCCTACGGCCTGTTCCTCAACGGGACCCTGCACGTCACTGACCGGCTCAACCTGACCGGCGGCCTTCGCAAGGCGTGGGACAAGAAGGATTATTTGCAGACCCGTTACGCGGCGACAGACTTCACGCCGGCGCCGGGGACGACTTCGACAACCGTGGAGAAGTCCGCCGAGTTCGACGCGCTCGATTACCGTGCGACGATCGACTATCACTTGACACCCGATGTGATGGCTTATGCCACGCTGTCTAAGGCCTATAAGGCGGGCCTCTTCAGTTACACAATCGCCTCGTGGACAGCCGCCAACAACGCGACTGGCCCGAACCAAAGCCTCGGCATTAATCCGGTCCCGAACGAAAAGGTAATCAATCGCGAGGTCGGCCTGCGCGTCACCCTGTTCGATCGCCTGCGTCTCAATCCGACGCTGTTCGAGATGGATTATACCGACCGCCAAGCGGCCGTGCAGGTTACCTGCAATACCGGTGTACTTGTCGGCACACTCCCCGGTAGCGCGCAATGCCCGGTCGGCTTCCTTATCCTGGTGACCAATCAGGGCGATGTGAAGCTGCGCGGCGTCGAAGTGGATGGGCAAATCCTGGTGACCGACAACCTGTCGATCGACGGCTCGCTCGGCAGCACCGACCCGAAGCTCAAGGACGCACCAGCCGGGACCGTCAATCTGTTCCCGGACGTCGCTTCGCCGACCTGGAACCTCGGCGCGACCTGGAACGGTAACGTGGGCAACACCGGCGAACTCACCGCCAGCCTCAGCTACGCCCACATCGGCGAGCAGGAGACGCACCCGACGCGGGGCACGGATTCGTCCTATACCTTGCCGTCCTACGGCCTTCTCAACGGCCGCGTGCAGTTCGAATTCGAGAACCTTCCGCTGACGGTGACGCTCTACGGCCAGAACCTGCTCGACAAGACCTATGCAACCTACGGCCAGCGTTTCGGTGGCGGATTCTGGGATTCGGGTGCCGGCACCGGGCCGGCGGCACCGCCGCGCAATGCGCTGAGCGTCGTGCGCGGCCGCCCGCGCGAGGTTGGCGTGACCCTGCAGTACAATTTCGGCGGCTGACCGGCACTCCGATAATGCACCACCGCGATGCACCCGCATCGCGGTGGACGCCGGGCCGCTGACGGGGCACTGTGCGCGGTGTGGGACAGGGGTACGATTACATCGTCATCGGGTCCGGCTCGTCCGGAGCGGTGGTTGCCGCGCGCCTGAGCGAAGATCCCGCCTGTTCGGTCCTGCTGCTCGAAGCCGGCCCGCGCGACCTGCATCCGCTGCAGCTAGTGCCGCTGGCGTTCCCGCGCGTGGCGCTCGGCCGTTTCGGCACGTGGCAATTCCAGAGCGAGCCGGAAGCCGGGCTTAACGGCCGCCGCCTGCCCGTGCCGCGCGGGCGGGTGCTGGGCGGGACGAGTTCGATCAATGCGATGATCGCGATCCGCGGCAATCACGCGGATTACGATGGCTGGCAACTGCCGGGCTGGTCTTTCGAGGAGGTGCTGCCCTACTTCCGCAAGCTCGAAACGAGCTGGCGCGGAGCCGACGAATGGCACGGTGCGGACGGGCCGGTGGCGATCTCGCCGATGGCCGGGCCCGACCTACTATGGGAAGCGACGCTCGAGGCTGCCGAGGCGGCCGGCATACCGTATTGCCCCGATGCCAACGGTGCAGAGCAGGACGGCATCTCGCAGATGGAATCGACCATCGGCGGCGGCCGGCGCAGCAGCGTGGCCCGTGCCTACCTCGCCCCCGCAAAAGAGCGCGCGAACCTGAGGGTTGAGACGGGCGCGCTGGTCCAGCGCATCGTCGTCGAGAGCGGACGCGCGGTCGCGGTGGACTATCTGCAGAAGCGGCAGGCTCTGACCGCCCACGCGGGCACGGAGATAATCCTGTGCGGCGGGGCGATCGGCTCACCGCAGATCCTGCTGCTGTCCGGCATCGGCCCGGCAGACGAAGTGCGCGCGGCCGGTGTCACGCCGGTGCACGATCTGCCCGCCGTAGGACGCAACCTGGCCGAGCATCCCAACATCATCAACGAGCACGAGCTCAAGGACGACCTCGGGCTCACCCGCCACCTCAGGCTTGACCGCGCGGCCCGGGCGGCGCTGCAATGGCGGCTGACGGGCGGCGGGCCTTTTTCCTACACCGGCACGCTCGCCAATGTGTTCATGCGCAGCCTGCCGGGCCTGCAACAGCCCGACGTGCAGCTGATGCTGCTGCCGATGAGCGGCGACGCGCGGATGTGGCTGCCGGGGCAGAAGCCCTTCCCTGCCCGCCTATCCGCCCGGTGCGGGTTCCTGCAGCCGCAATCGCGCGGCAGCGTGAAGCTGCGCTCGCCCGACCCATGGGCGGCGCCCGAGATCCGGTTCAACATGTTCTCCGAGCCCGGCGACCTCGACGGCATGGTCCGCGCCCTCGAACTGAGCCGCTCGATCTACGCCCAGAAGCCCCTGCGCGACCTCATCACGCACGAAGTGAAACCGACCGCCGGCACCGCCGACCTGCGCGATTTCATCCGCCGCAATGCCCTCACCCGCTCGCACCCGGTCGGGACATGTCGGATGGGCAATGGCGAGGATGCGGTCGTCGATTCGCAGTTGCGCTTGCGCGGGATCGACGGACTGCGCGTAGCCGATGCCTCGATCATGCCGGCTATCACCAGCGGCAACACCAACCTGCCCTGCATCATGATCGGCGAAAAATGCGCCGACCTGCTGCGGGGGCGGAGCGTGCCGCTCAGCTCTTGCGCAAGGGCCATACGAACTGATTCACCAGCCCTTCGGGCGCTCTGACGCCATCGAGGCCATAAGCCGCCGGCCACCGGTCTTCTGGCATGTAATGGGTTCCAAAGAGGCGGTCGTATAGCGGCAGATGGACCGCAAAGTTCTTGTCGATGGCTGCCTCCTCGCGGGCATGATGCCAGTGATGATAGCGCGGCATCGCCAGCCATCGCTCGATGACCCGGTGACGCGGAGCGAAGTTGGCATGAATGAAAACCGCGTGGACCGAGACGAATCCGAGATAGGCGTAGAGCGCGCGGCTATCGAAGCCGAGGGCGACGAGGGGAAGCAGGACGAGCCCCCGCGTTACGATGACATCGACCAGATGGAGGCGCGATCCCGCGATCCAGTCCATCGTCTCGACCGAGTGATGGACCCGGTGAAACCGCCAGAGCAGCCCGATCCCGTGGAACGCCCGGTGAACCCAATATTGCGACAGGTCAGCGACGAAAATGCAGAGTACGAATTGCAGGGCCAGCGGGATCTTGCGAATTTCCTCTCCGAACTGAATGATGGCGATCGACTCCCCGAGGTTCACGACCGGCAACAGCACAAGGACGGACATCAGTTGAACCGACGCGTGGCTGAAGAAGAAATACTGCACATCGGTAAGCCAACCGCGCCGAAAGGTGCCTTGCGTCCGCCGCTGGGGGAAGGCGCGTTCCAGCGGTACGAAGACGGTCGCCGTCGTTAGGACGCCCAGAATGAACCAGTCGAGTCCGATGTAGAACCGTGCCCCTTCGGTCGGGCCGATCTCCGCCCCACCGCCCCCAAGCGCTAGCGCGACCGCCGCTACCGCGAGACCGGTTGCACCCAGAGCCTTCCGTCGGCGCAGGAGCATGGACAAGGCCGCCAGCAGCATCGCCACCAGGATGGCTGCATCGATCGCCAGCCGCACCGAGGGCATCGGATAGCTCGATCGCAAGTCGGGCACGGTCAGCCAGCCCGGGTGTTGAACGGCGAGTACCGCGCTGACGGCGAGCAACGCCAGCACGATTGCCAGGACACCACTGATCCAGCCGGTGCCGAAATCCCGCCGCCTGCCGTCGCCGAAGAAGTCGTTCAGCCACTCCTCCAGGCGAAAGGTCAGCAAAGACCCGGGCTCCCATTACCTGTAACCTGACGGCCCTCGATCGGATAGAGCGGGTCCGTGTAGCCGGGCGTCGAGGCGTGGCCGGGCGGAACCAGGGCATCGGCGAAGGTCTCGTCGGCGGCATCCAGCGTCACTTCGAGAGCCGACACGTAGGCGTCCCACTGCTCCTCTGTTCGCGGGCCGACGATCGCCGAACTGACAAGCCGGTTGTGCAGAACCCAGGCGATCGCCCAGGCGACGGTCGACACGCCCGCCGCTTGCGCGCGGTCGGCCACCTTGCGCGCAATCTCGAGCGATTCCGGTCGCCACTCGGTCTGCATGATGCGCGGGTCGCCGCGCCCCGCACGCGAATCGGCCGGCGGCTCTGAGCCCGGATCGTATTTCCCCGAAAGGACGCCGCGGGCGAGCGGGCTGTAGGGCACCACCCCGATGCCGTAATGGCCGCAGGCCGGCAGCTGTTCGACCTCGGCCAGGCGGTCGACCATGTTGTAGAGCGGCTGCGCGCAGACGGGCCGATCCATGTCGAGCCTGTCCGCGATGCGGCAGACTTCGGCGATGCGCCAGCCCTTGAAGTTCGACACGCCATAGTAGCGCACCTTGCCTTGCGCCATCAGGTCCTTGATCGCGCGCAACGGCTCTTCCAGCGGCGCCTCGTTGTCCGACTTATGGAAGTAGAGCACGTCGATGAAATCGGTGCCGAGCCGGCGCAGGCTGTCTTCCACGTCCTGGAAGATCCATTTGCGCGACTGGCCACCCTCGTTGGGCTTGGCGCCCATCCGGTGGCCGAACTTCGTCGCGACGACCCAGTGATGCCGGTATTCGCGGATGCACCGCCCGACCACCTCCTCGCACGCGCCGCCGTTGTAGAGGTCGGCGGTGTCGAGGAAGTTGACCCCTTGGTCGCGCGCCTTGTCGATGATGCGGCCGGCCACCGCTTCGTCGGTCGCGCCGCCGAACATCATCGTGCCGAGGCACAGGGGCGACACCCGAAGGGCGCTGCGGCCGAGATAGCGATAGTCCATGGTCTCTCCCGTGTTGCCCCACCCTATAGCTGACCTCGCCGGGGACAAAGCCCGTTTGCGGTGGCGGGGCTGCGCTCTAGTCACTATGTGCGGCGCATGAAGATCGCCATCGCCTCCGATCATGCAGCGCTCGAGCTCAAGGCCGCGCTGGTCGACTGGCTGGGTAGCGAGGGGCACGAAGTCGACGATCTCGGCCCTTACGACGGCGCCAGCGTCGATTACCCGGACTACGGCTTCAAGCTGGCCGAGGCGGTCGCTTCCGGCAAGGCCGAGCGCGGGATCGCGCTGTGCGGTTCGGGCATCGGCATCTCGATCGCGGTCAATCGCAACCCGGCGCTCAGGTGCGCACTCGTTTCGGAACCGCTGTCGGCCAAGCTGTGCCGCCAGCACAACGATGCCAACGCGATCGCCATGGGCGCGCGGCTGATCGGCCTGGACATGGCCAAGGCCTGCGTCACGGCTTTCCTCCAGACCCCGTTCGAAGCCGGTCGCCATTGCGGCCGGGTCGACAAGCTTTCGAAGACCCCGCAGGACGCCTGACATGACTTCCGCAACCGCCCCCGTCCCCGGACAGTCCGAGGCGCTCAACCGTTTCTGGAACGACAGTCTCGAGGATGCCGATCCCGAGGTCTTCGCCGCCGTCCGCAACGAGCTGGGCCGCCAGCGCGACCGGATCGAGCTGATCGCCAGCGAGAACATCGCCAGCCCCGCCGTGCTCGAGGCGACCGGCTCGGTCTTCACCAACAAGTATGCCGAGGGCTATCCCGGGCGCCGCTACTACGGCGGATGCGAATATGCCGACGTGGTCGAGACGCTGGCAATCGAGCGGGCGAAGAAGCTGTTCGGCTGCCAGTTCGCCAACGTCCAGCCCAATAGCGGCAGCCAGATGAACCAGGCCGTGTTCCTCGCGCTGCTGCAGCCGGGCGACACGTTCATGGGCCTCGACCTTGCGAGCGGCGGGCACCTGACCCACGGTTCGCCGGTCAACATGAGCGGCAAGTGGTTCAACGTCGTGCCCTACGGAGTGCGCAAGGACGACGAGCTGCTCGACATGGACGAGATCCGCCGTCTCGCGCACGAGCACAAGCCCAAGCTGATCATCTGCGGCGCGACGGCCTACCCCCGCTTCTGGGACTTCGCCGAGTTCCGCCGGATTGCGGACGAGGTGGGAGCCTATCTTCTGGCCGACATGTCGCATTTCTCGGGGCTCGTCGCGGGCGGGGCGCATCCCTCGCCCATCCCCCATGCCCACGTGGTGACCACCACGACCCACAAGAGCCTGCGCGGCCCGCGGTCCGGCGTCATCCTGTGGAACGACGAGGAACTGACCAAGAAGCTGAACATGGCGGTGTTTCCCGGCCTGCAGGGCGGCCCACTGGTCCACGTCATTGCAGCCAAGGCGGTCGCCTTCGGCGAAGCGCTGCGGCCCGAATTCAAGACCTATGCCGCGTCGATTGCCGAGAATGCCAAGGCGCTCGCCGCCAGCCTGCAGGAAAACGGCATGCGCGTCGTCTCGGGTGGGACGGACAACCACCTCATGCTGGTCGACGTCGGATCGCGTGGTTCGACGGGCAAGGCGGCGGAAACCGCGCTCGACCGAGCCTATCTCACCTGTAACAAGAACGGCATCCCGTTCGACACCAAGTCGCCGTTCGTCACCTCGGGCATCCGCCTCGGCACGCCCGCGGGAACCACACGGGGCTTTGGACCCGCGGAATTTCGCAAGATCGGCGGGCTGATCGCCGAAGTCGTCGAAGCCCTTTCGCGCAATGGCGATGAAGGCGACGGTCAGGTAGAAGAGAGTGTTCGCCGCCGAGTGGGCGAGCTATGCGCCGCGTTTCCAGTCTATCCCGGGAGATAATCGATGAACGAGCCCCAAGAACAACCCCCCCGCAACGACGACCTGGTCGCCGCCGCCAGCGAGGAGATCAAGGGTATGGCCAAGGGAGGCATGCACCACCCTTCGACTAAGCCGGTACTGGTCGGCGCGGCCGCGGGCGCGGTTGCGGGATTCATCCTGCCGGTGATTGGCCCGGTAATCGGCGGTCTCGCCGGCGCAGGCATTATGCTCTACAAGAGATTGCGCCCCTAAGGTTCTGAATGCGCTGCCCTTTCTGCGCCCATGACGACAGCCAGGTAAAGGATTCGCGGCCGACCGAGGACAACACCTCGATCCGGCGGCGGCGGCAGTGCGAGAGCTGCGGCGCCCGCTTCACCACTTTCGAGCGAGTGCAACTGCGCGAGATCGTCGTGGTGAAGTCGGACGGAAAGCGCGAACCCTTCGACCGCGGCAAGATCGAGCAGTCGGTCGCCCTGGCCTGCCGCAAGCGTAGCGTCGAGCAGGAGCGGATCGACCAGCTCGTCTCGGGCATCCAACGCCAGGTCGAGACGATGGGTGACGGTGAAATCCAGTCCGCCCGGATTGGCGAGATGGTGATGGACGGCCTGCGCCAGATCGACAGCGTGGCCTACATCCGCTTCGCCAGTGTCTATCGCGATTTCGGCGAGGCGCGTGACTTCGAGGAATTTGCCAGCAGCGTGCGCGATGCCGGGAAGAGCTGATGCCGGCGCAGGCTAACGCTCCGGTCATCGTCCTCGTCCGACCGCAACTGGGTGAGAACATCGGCAAGGCCGCGCGGGCGATGCTCAATTTCGGGCTCGTCGAGATGCGCCTGGTCGAACCGCGCGACGGATGGCCCAATCCCGCCGCCGGCCCGGCGGCCAGCGGGGCGGATATCGTGCTCGAACGTGCGCAGGTCTTCTCCACGGTAGCCGAGGCGGTCGGCGATTGCAGCCACGTCTACGCCACGACCGTGCGCAAACGCGGCGTGACAAAGCCGGTACTCACCCCGGAGGAAGCGGCCCGTGACATCGCCTCGCACGGTGCGGGTCGCAGCGCCATCCTGTTCGGACCCGAGCGGTCCGGCCTCGAAACCGGGGACGTCGCGCTCGCCCGCGCGATCGTGACCGTACCGATCAATCCGCAGTTCGGCTCGCTGAACCTGGCGCAGGCGGTGATCCTGTGCGCCTACGAGTGGTCGAAGACCCGTGAGCTTGTGCAACCCACGCTCGAGGACACGCTTCCCCCGGCCCCGCAGGAAGAGCTCGAGGGGCTGATCGCGCATTTCGAGACCTTGCTTGAGCCGATTGGATATTTCCGGCCGGCGAGCCGGGCCGCCTCGACCCGCCGCACGCTGCGCAGCCTGCTGACCAAGCCGGCCTGGAATCATCTCGAAGTTCGCACCTTGCGCGGGGTGCTCTCTGCGTTGGGGCGCAAGCCGGACCGGCCCTGATCCGGCCCATTGCCGACCGGGAAGCTGTTACATTCCGCGACTGGACAACCGGGACGGCGACTCTAGAATGCCGCGTCAACTGGGAGATTTGCCATGAAAGCGATCCTGTTGCCCGTCCTTGCACTTGCGCTCGCCCCGCTGGCTGCGGTGTCTGCGCAGACCACCAGCGGTCAGGAAACGTCGAGCTCCGACAAGGCTGCCGCCGCGAGTGAGGAAAAGCTGATCTGCCGCAGCGACAAGATGACCGGATCGCGGCTCAAGGTCCGCAAGGTTTGCATGACGAAAGCCCAGTGGGACGAACTGGCGGTCAACACCCGCAAGGGCTTGAACGATTACAGCCGCGGAACAGCGACCGGTCTGACCGAAAAGTCGCCCTTCGGGTCCTGACCGGGCGCACCCGCCGCCCCCCTTGCATACTTGACATCCGGCGCGCGGGAAGCCAAGGGCGCCGCTCGCGATTGGCTCCGCATCCCGGTGAAGCGGCGGCCGCGCATGGCAGGGACCCGTCCCTTGGTCATGCGGTGCGATACCGGGTTGAAGCGCCACCACTGGGGTGGCGACAGCAAATTGAAGGACACGACATGTCGAAGCGCAAGAGCGCCAAGTACAAACTCGACCGCCGGATGGGCGAGAACATCTGGGGTCGGCCCAATTCGCCGGTGAACCGCCGCTCCTACGGCCCGGGCCAGCATGGCCAGCGCCGCAAGGGCAAGATGAGCGACTTCGGCCTGCAGCTGCGCGCCAAGCAGAAGCTCAAGGGCTATTATGGCGACGTGACCGAGAAGCAGTTCAAGGCGACCTACCAGGAAGCCGCCCGGATGAAGGGCGACACCGGCCAGAACCTGATCGGCCTGCTCGAGCAGCGTCTCGACATGGTCGTCTATCGCGCCAAGTTTGCCCCGACGATCTTCGCTGCGCGCCAGCTCGTTTCGCACGGCCACATCCGTGTCAACGGCGTGAAGTGCAACATCGCGAGCCGCCGGATCAAGGTCGGCGACGTGATCGCGCTGGGCGAAAAGGCCAAGGAAATGGCCCTGGTCGCCGAAGCGCAGACCCTGGCCGAGCGCGACATCCCCGAATATGTCGCTGTCGACGGCAGCGACAAGGTGACCTTCAACCGCGTTCCTTCGCTCGACGAGGTGCCCTACCCCGTCACGATGGAACCGAACCTGGTCGTCGAGTTCTACTCGCGCTGATCCGGTCTCCGATTTGATTACGAAAAGGGCGGTCCATCGGGCCGCCCTTTTTCATTCGAACTACGACCGCCCCCGATGCTGAGAATCCCGGCAGCACACCCCGGTCCCTGCGTCCTTAAGGCATTGCGCCTTCGCTATGACGGACGGGCGGCCCCACGGGCCGCCCGTCTCCTGTTCCGCTAGAGCCCCATGCCCTGCCTGAGCGTCTTTTCAGCCGCGACCAGCATCCGCGCGCGGGCACCCGCATCGTCGAGCTGGTGGGCCAGCCCGTCGAATTCGATGTAATCAACCTGCTTGCCGGCATCCTTCAGGCGATCAGCCATCGTGCGCGACTGTTGAACGGCCACGTTAGTGTCAGTATCGCCATGGACCAGCAAGACCGGCGCCTTGAACTTGGCGGCATGGCGTGCAGGCGAACCCGAGGCGATGTGCGGTCCGTTGCCTATCGCCTGATCCATGATGCGGTAGTTCGAATAGCCCAGCGATTCCGCCCGCAGCGAGTCCAGGTCGGTTACCGGCGCAACGGCGACCACGGCCTTGAACAGGTCGGGTTCGACCACCTGCGACTGCAGCGCCGCGTAGCCACCGTAAGACCATCCGAAGATGCCGAGCTTGCCTGGCGCGGCAATGCCTTCCTTCTGCAGCCAGCGCCCGGCGTCGTTGATGTCGCCGATGGCGATGTTCCATGACTGGAAGCCGTTGCGCTGGAACCACTGGCTGCCGTAGCCGGTCGAACCGCGGAAGTTGGGCTGGAGCACGGCAAAACCGCGATTGGCAAAGTATTGCACCAGCCAGTCGAAACCCCATTCGTCGCGTGCCCAAGGGCCACCGTGCGGCATGACGATTGCCGGGATGTTCTTGCCATCGCTGCCGGGGGGCAACGTGAGATAACCCGGGATCTGCGTCCCGTCGCTCGCCGGAAATGTGATCGGCTTCATCTCCCCCAAGCTCATGCCCGCCAGTTCGGGGCGCGCGGGGAGCAAGGGCGCGAGTTGCCGCGTGCCCTTGTCGTAAACGTAGAACTGTCCCGGCTTCGTGTCGCTACCGGAAAATAGCAGCAGCTTGCTCTCATTGGCGCTGGCATCGACGATGTCGACACTCACCCCTCCACCCAGAGCCTTGGCGATGTCGGTGGACAGCTTTTTCAGGGCTGGGTCGAAATATTCGACATAGCGCTTTTCGGTCGCGTAGCTGGCACCCACAACACGCTGGTCGCGCCCGATGGTCATCAGGCTGTCGACATCCGAATTTGCCCGTCCGAGGACGAGCGACGTCTCGCCCGACCCATCCAGCTTCATCTGATACAGGCCGGTGAAACCGTTGTTCGAATCGAACCCGTAAGCAACGTCCGCATTGCTATCGACTGCGACCGGGACGAAGCCGTAACTAAGCGCGTTTTTCGTTTCGACGCTGCTGAGCGGCTTCCACCCGCCCTTCCCGTCCTTCGCACGGTAAAGGTAATTGGCGACCGATTTCGCGTAGCCATCGTTGTCGGTCGGGCGCAGTTGCACCAGTCGTACGTTGCCATGGCCGTCGCTGATGTATTCAACGGCTGACGAGCGCGGGCTTTCGATCTGACGGCGCGAATTATCGAGCAAATCCACCATCTCGACCGTGAGGCCGTCCGCTCTGCGGCCCGAAATCGTACCGGTGGCCTGTTGGGCCTCGACATCGCGCAGCATCAGGATCGCGTTGGGCCGATCAACCACGTTGAAGTCGATCACGCCGCCGCCGTATCGCGACTCGTACATTCCCGACGCCGAGACCTTTGCCGTCAGCTGGCGCATGTCCGAACCGTCGGGCGCAAGCGACACCATCCGGTTCGCCATCTCGATGTTCCGGCCGCTGCCTGTGCTGAACACGATCTGGCAAACGATGCGTGCGTCGAGGACATAATGACAGTTCGTGATGCGCTCGTTGCCCCCCTGGGCATTCAGGATCGGCTTGGTGCTGCCATCTGCAAAGTTGATGACCAGTGCAGCCTCGCCGCCCTGTCGGGGCGTGACGAGCACGGCGTGATCGCCCGCCGGTGAGATGGAAATGCTGCGCACGAACTCGCGCGCACCGAACTTCGCAGCTGCTTCCTCGCTCGTTTCGGCCGAGGCGACGGCCGGTGCGAGCATGGCGAGAAGCGGCAGCGCCGCGATGGAACGAAATTTCATGGTAGACCCCTTCGATATCCCTGGGGCCAATAAACCTGAAGACGGGTCCGCTTTCAAGCCGGACCGCTAAATCAGCGCGGGCTGGGATAATCTCGCCGAAATGCCGCGGCAAATTCGGCGAACCGCCCTTCCCCAATCGCGCTGCGCATGGCCTGCATCAGGTCCTGGTAGAAGGTCAGGTTGTGCTCGGTCAGCAGCATGGCCCCAAGCATTTCGCCGGCCTTGACCAAGTGATGCAGATAGGCGCGCGAATAGCTGGTGCAGGCCGGGCAGGCGCAGCGCTCGTCGAGCGGCGCCAGATCCTCGGCATGGCGCGCGTTGCGCAGGTTCAGCGGGCCGTTCCAGGTAAATGCCTGCCCGTTGCGGCCCGAGCGGGTCGGCAGGACGCAGTCGAACATGTCGACCCCGCGCTCGACCGCGCCCACCAGGTCGTCGGGCTTGCCAACGCCCATCAGGTAGCGCGGGCGATCCTCCGGCAGCATCGCCGGCGCGAAGTCGAGTGTGGCGAACATCGCTTCCTGCCCTTCGCCCACCGCCAGGCCGCCAATGGCGTAGCCGTCGAATCCGATGTCCCGCAGCTTCTCGGCCGAAACCTGCCGCAAGTCGTAGTCGAGCGCACCCTGCTGGATGCCGAACAGGGCGGCGCCCACGGCGTGCTCGCCGGCTCCGCGCTCGTCGATGGCGTCGAACGCCTCCCTGCTGCGCCTGGCCCAGCGCATGGACATTTCCATGCTCGCGGCGATCTCGTCGCGCGGGCGATCGGCGCGCGGGCATTCGTCGAAGGCCATGACGATGTCGGACCCCAGGAGGCGCTGGATTTCCATCGAGCGTTCGGGCGTCAACATGTGCCGTGTTCCATCGATATGGCTTCGGAACTCGACGCCGTCCTCGGTCAGCTTGCGCAAATCCGACAGGCTCATGACCTGATAGCCGCCGCTGTCGGTCAGGATCGGGCGCGGCCAGTTCATGAAACGATGCAGCCCGCCGAGCCGCGCGACCCGTTCGGCCCCCGGGCGCAGCATCAGGTGATAGGTGTTACCCAGCAGGATGTCGGCCCCGGTGGCGCGGACCGCTTCGGGCTTCATCGCCTTGACCGTCGCCGCCGTGCCGACCGGCATGAAGGCGGGCGTGCGGATGTCCCCGCGGCGCATGGCGATGCGCCCGGTGCGCGCCTTGCCGTCGGTCGCTTCGACGGCGAACTGGAAACGAGGGCTCGGGCTCATCGGGCCGGCCGCTAGCGGTTTAGCTGCGCAGCCGCCAGCCCGTGCGGAAGATATAGGCGATCACCGCCACGCAGGCGACGAGAAACGCAAGGGTGAAGCCCAACGCGATGCCGATCGGCACGTCGGAATGGCCGGTGAACGTCCAGCGCAGTCCATTGACGAGGTAGAAGATCGGGTTGGCCTGCGCCACCGAGCGCCAGGGCTCGGCCAACATCTGCACCGAATAGAACGTCCCACCCAAAAAGGTCAGCGGCATGAGGATGAGCATGGGGACGATCTGCAGCTTCTCGAACCCGTCCGCCCACAGGCCAAGGATGAAGCCGAACAGTGCGAAGGCGGCCGCGACCAGCACGATGTAGCCCACGGCATAGATCGGATGCGCGATCGAATAATCGACGAAGATTCGCGCCGTCACCAGGATGATTGCGGCGATGATCAGCGCCTTGATCGCCGCTGCGCCGACGAAGCCGATGATCGTTTCTGCCACGCCGACCGGCGCGGAAAGCAGTTCGTAAATGCCGCCGGTGAACTTGGGCATGTAGATACCGAAGCTGGCGTTCGAAGTGCTTTCCGAGAGCAGCGTGAGCATGATCAGCCCGGGCACGATGAACGCCCCGTAGCTCGCTCCGCCGAACATCGACGTGTCCATCCGCCCGCCGATCGCCGCCCCGAACACCACGATGTAGAGCGAGGTCGTGAGGACGGGCGAGAGGATCGAGCCGAAGGCCGTGCGGAAGAACCGGTGCAGCTCGTTCTTCAGGATGGCGATGGCGCCGCGCAGGTTCATAGCGCCTTCTCCCGTTCCGCCTGGTGGACCAGGTCGACGAAGATGTCCTCCAGCGTGGATTCACGTGTGTCGATCCCGACGAAGGGGATGTCCTGGCGCGTCATCGTGCGGGCGATCTCGGCAACATCGGACTTGCCCTTCCCGGTCCCGTCGCCGCCGCGATAGACCAGGCGGCGCCCGCCGTCCTCGAGCTGAAGCGGATAGTCGGCGAGCGAGGCGGGAATGCCCGCCAGCGGCGCGTCGAAGGTGAAATGCGCTTCGGTCCGGCCGAGGCGCGCCATGATCGCGCTCTTGTCGTCGGTCAGCAGGATGCGGCCCTTGTCGATCACGCCCACGCGGTCGGCCATTTCCTCGGCCTCCTCGATGTAGTGGGTGGTGAGGATGATCGTCACGCCGCGGGCGCGCAGCTCGTCGATCTGGCGCCACATGTCGCGCCGCAGCTCCACGTCGACGCCGGCGGTAGGCTCGTCGAGGAAGAGCAGGTCGGGGTCGTGCGCCAGCGCCTTGGCGATCATCACCCGGCGCTTCATGCCGCCCGAAAGCTTGCGGATCTGCTCGTCGCGCTTGTCCCAAAGACTGAGCGAGCGGAGCACCTCCTCGATCCGCGCCTCGTCGGGCGCGAGGCCGAACATGCCGCGCGAATAGCGAACCTGGCGGATCACCTTATCGAACATGTCGAACGCAAGTTCCTGGGGAACGAGACCGATACGCCTACGCGCCTCGCGCCAGTGTTCGGAAATGTCCTTGCCGAAGGCGCGGATCGTGCCGCTGGTGGGGTTCACCAGCCCGCAGATCGCGCCGATCAGGGTGGTCTTACCGGCCCCGTTGGGCCCGAGCAGCGCGAAAATCTCGCCTTTGCGGATTTCCAGGTCGACCCCCGCCAGCGCGGTAAGTCCGTTGGGATAGGTCTTGGTCAGTCCCTCGATCTGGAGAATCGGCTCGCTCATGTGGCGCGCAAGATGGCGGTTAAGTTGCGGAATGCAACCTCAGGGAATGAGCAGCGAGCTGTCGCCGTAGCTGTAGAAGCGGTACTCCCCCGAAATCGCGTGATTGTAGACCTGCCGCATCCGTTCGAGCCCCATCAGCGCGCTGACAAGCATGAACAGCGTCGAGCGGGGCAGGTGGAAGTTTGTCATCAAGCCGTCGATCGCGCGGAAGCGGTAACCGGGCGTGATGAAGATCGCGGTATCGCCTTCGAACGGGCGTACGACGCCGTCCTCGCCGGTCGCGCTTTCGAGCAGGCGCAGGCTGGTGGTACCCACCGCGATGATCCGGCCCCCGGCGGCGCGCGCGGCGTTGAGTCGGTCGGCGGTCGCCGCCTCGATCCTGCCCCACTCGCTATGCATCGCGTGGTCGGCGGTATCCTCGGCCTTGACCGGCAGGAAGGTCCCCGCCCCGACATGGAGCGTGAGCGTTTCGCGGCCGATTCCCGCCTTGTCGAGAGCTGCAATCGTTTCCGGCGTGAAGTGCAGCGCCGCGGTCGGCGCCGCAACGGCCCCGTCCCGCTGGGCGAACATCGTCTGATAGTCGCTGCGATCGGCCTCGTCGGTCGCGCGCTTACCAGCGATGTAGGGCGGCAGCGGCATGGTCCCGGCGCGTTCGAGCAGGACCTCGACCGGCTCCTCCCCCGCGAAGGCGAGCACGAAGCTGCCGTCCGGCAGCCGCTCCTCGGCAATGGCGCTCACACCTTGAGGAAACTCGATCACCTCGCCCGGACGCAGCCGCTTGGCGTTGCGCACGAAGGCCTGCCAGCGGCGCAGGTCGATCCGCTTGTGCAGCGTGGCGCCGATCCGGGCGTCCCCCCGGCGCCCTTCAAGTTGGGCGGGAATGACGCGGGTGTCGTTGAACACCAGCACGTCGCCCCGGCGCAGCAGCGTGGGCAGGTCGCGCACATGCCGGTCGGCGAGCGGCGAGTCGCCCTGCGCGACCAGCAGCCTGGCGGCGTCGCGCGGACGCGCCGGGCGCAGGGCTATGCGCTCGGGCGGGAGGTCGAAATCGAAGAGGTCGACTCGCATGCGCGGGCCTTACCCGCCGCGGGTCCTACTGCGAAACAGGTTCGCTGGGTGCAACGGCGGCTACTGCGGGCGTCGCCGGAGCGAACTGCTGTGGCAGGTTGTCGGACGCGATCGAGGCCTGGACGATCCAGGTCGGCTCCGCCGGCGGCTCGCCCTTGGCGATCGTGTCGACGCCCGGCATGTTCGAGATGACCCGGCCGAAGTTGGTGTACTTCTTGTCCAGCGCGAAGCGCGGGTAGAAGACGATGAAGAACTGGCTGTTGGCGCTGTCCTCGCTCTGCGAGCGGGCCATCGAGACCGTGCCGCGCAGGTGGGGCACCGGATTGAACTCCGCCTTCAGGTCGGGCAGCGGCGAACCGCCCGTGCCGGTGCCGGTGGGATCGCCGGTCTGCGCCATGAAGCCTTCGATCACACGGTGGAAGATCACCCCGTTGTAGAATCCCTGCCGGGCCAGCGTCTTGACCCGCTCGACATGCCCGGGCGCCCACTGCGGCATCAGCCGGATGGCGACCCGCTGATTGTTCGACAGATCGAGCAGCAGGATGTTGTCCGGATCGTGCGCCATGTCGAAATCGACCTGAGATGGCACCGGGGCGGCCGGCGCGGCGGCAGTAGCGGCGGCATCCTGCGCCGCGGCCAGGGCGGGCGTCAGGGCGAGCGATACCGCGAGTGCGGCCGAAGCGAAGGCTTTGATCATGACTGGTCCGTATGTTCCGATTTCGCAGCGCCCTATCGGCAAGCCGCTGACGCTGCAATTAACGAATTGGCTCTGCGCGCCTCAGAAATCGCCGCGACGGCCGAGCGTCGCGACCCGCGCTTCCACCTGTTCGCACACGTCGCGGCTCACGAACGGCGCGATGTTACCCCCGAACAGGGCGATTTCCTTGACCAGCTTGCTGGCGATGGGCTGCAGGCTGACGTCGGCCATCAGGAACACCGTTTCCACGCCCTCGTCCAGTTGCTGGTTCATGCCCGCCATCTGGTATTCGTACTCGAAGTCGGCGACCGCGCGGAGGCCCCGGATCAGCACGGTGGCGCCGATCCGCCGCGCATACTTCACCAGCAGCGCGTTGAACCCCTCAACCTCGACATTGTCGATGCCGAGCCGCCCCACCTCGGCCCGGACCATCTCGATCCGTTCCTCCGGGCTGAACATCGGATCCTTCGAGGGATTGGTGGTGACCCCCACGACCAGCGTGTCGACCAGCCTGGCCCCGCGCCGGATGATGTCGGTGTGGCCCAGAGTTATCGGGTCGAACGTGCCGGGATAAAGGCCGATGCGGCTCACCTGTCGCGCTCCACGATGAAGCGGGCGAGCGCGCGCAGCAGGTCGGCTTCCTCGCCATGCTGCGCCAGATGGCCGACGGCCTGCTCGGCCAGCGCGGCGGCCTGGTCGCGTGCCTTCTCCTCGCCCATCAGGCTGAGGAAAGTCGCCTTGCCCGCATCTGCATCCTTGCGCAGCGCCTTTCCGGCCTTCGCCTCGTCGCCGCTGGCGTCAAGCAGGTCGTCGGCGATCTGGAAGGCGAGACCGATGTCGCGGGCATAGGCCCGCAGGTGCGCCCTGCCCTCTTCCGGCACGCGCCCCAGCACGGCGCCCATCTCGACCGCGGCGGCCAGCAGTGCGCCGGTTTTCAGTTGCTGCAGGCGGGTCACGGTATGCAGGTCGAACGTCTGGCTTTCGGCGACGATGTCCATCATCTGTCCGCCCGCCATGCCGCTCGCCCCGCTCGCCCCGGCCAGCGCGCCGACCAGCTCGGCGCGAACGTAGGGATCGCTCGCCGTCTCGGGCATCGCCAGCACCTCGAACGCAAGCGCGTGGAGCGAATCCCCCGCCAGCACCGCGGTCGCCTCGTCGAAGGCCTTGTGCACTGTGGGCTTGCCGTGACGCAGGGCATCGTTGTCCATGCAGGGCAGGTCGTCATGAATCAGCGAGTAGGCGTGGATCGCCTCCACCGCGCAAGCCGCCAGGACCGAGCACTGCCGCGACACGCGGTACATATCGGCCGTGGCGGTGAGCAACAGCGGCCGAACCCGCTTGCCCCCGCCGATCGCGGCATAGCGCATGGCTTCGATCAGGCGGGCTCGGGCATCGGCGGGTACCGGCAGTAGCTGGTCGAACGCCGCGTCGACTTCGCCCTGGATGCGCTTGAAGCCCTGTGTGAGGAGGTCGTCGGCCACGACGAGGCTCATCGTGGTCAACCGGCGTCGAACGGCTCGGTGCCGGCGGCCTTGCCGTCGGGCCCCTGGACGATCTTCTCGATCCGCGCCTGCGCCGAGTCGAGCCGCGCCTGGCAATGTTTGCGCAGCGCTTCACCGCGTTCGTAGAGGTCGATCGACTGCTCCAGCGGCACCTCGCCGCCTTCAAGCTTGCGAACCACGTCTTCGAGGGCGCGCAGCGCGTCCTCGAAGCTCATCTGCGACAGGTCTGCACCCTCTTCCGCCATGCGCGGTGCTTTGGCGGGGATACCCGTTTGGGTCAAGCAGTCACCCGGCCCGCCGCCTAATCCCAGATTGCCTCTGCGAACTGCCCCATGAGCGCGTCCCAGAAAGCCAGGTTGTCGGCAAAAAGCCCGGGGCCCATCCCCTCGCCATCGAGCGTAATGTCCATCTCGAGCCGGGCGACTCCGTCGTCCTTGAGATAGGCGCGGCCGAACCGGTTCGCCGAGTTCCATTTGTTCAGGTCTTCGAGCGTCCCGTGGTCGGGCTTTTGGAATCCCGCATAGAACTGGAGCGTGCGGCAATCGGTGTTGGCCGTGCAGCCGTAGAAGAAGACCTTGAAATCGTAGCCGTTGGCGGCGCTTTCGATCAGGGGATCGCCTGTCTCGTCCTTGGTCAGCTTGGCCCTGTAGCCCGCCTGCAGAAGCGCCTCGCGAACGCTTTCCGGGTTGGTCGGGGTGATGTTGCCCGGCCGGACTTGGGCCAGGGCCGCCTGCCCAGTACCCAGTGCCAACGCAACCGCCAATGCGAACGATAGGATCCTGTTCATGAATCTGCCCCCTTGCCCTACCACCGATCTAACCAATCCGGCATGCAAGGCAACCGGCGCTTTACCGGGGAAGAACGGCCCTGAGCGAACCGGTTGGCGCGCCCCCCTCTAGCGTCTCCGGCCGCGCTTGGTTAAGGGGCCGGGCCATGACCGAGATCACCCCCGAGATCGTTGCCGAGCACGGCCTGTCCCCCGAAGAATATGCGGTGATCGAGGACCGCCTCGGCCGCGCGCCGAATCTGGTCGAGCTGGGCATCTTCTCGGTCATGTGGTCCGAGCATTGCAGCTACAAGTCGAGCCGCCTGCACCTCAAGAAGCTGCCGACCGAGGCGCCCTGGGTGATTTGCGGCCCCGGCGAGAATGCCGGCGTGATCGACATCGGCGACGGGCAGGCGTGCATCTTCAAGATGGAGAGCCACAACCACCCCAGCTACATCGAGCCCTACCAGGGCGCGGCGACCGGCGTGGGCGGCATCCTGCGCGACGTGTTCACCATGGGCGCGCGGCCCGTGGCCAACATGAACGCGCTGCGCTTCGGCCGGCCGGACCACCCCAAGATGAAGCACCTGGTGCGCGGCGTGGTCGAGGGCATCGGCGGCTACGGCAACTGCGTGGGAGTGCCGACGGTGGGCGGCGAGACCAATTTCCACCCGGCCTACGACGGCAACATCCTGGTCAACGCGATGA
Source organism: Tsuneonella sp. HG222 (assembly GCF_053819185.1). Lineage (NCBI taxonomy): Bacteria > Pseudomonadati > Pseudomonadota > Alphaproteobacteria > Sphingomonadales > Erythrobacteraceae > Tsuneonella > Tsuneonella sp. HG222. Next base: position 1,562,293 of record NZ_JBSOQZ010000001.1, read on the forward strand.
CCGTGGGCGTGGCCGACCAGAACAAGATCTTCTATTCCGCCGCCACCGGCGTGGGCAATCCTATCGTCTACGTCGGATCCAAGACCGGGCGCGACGGAATCCACGGAGCAACGATGGCCAGCGCCGACTTCGGCGAGGATGCAGAGGCCAAGCGCCCGACCGTGCAGGTGGGCGACCCCTTCACCGAAAAGCTGCTGATCGAGGCCTGCCTCGAGCTGATGGCGACCGACGCCATCGTGGCGATTCAGGACATGGGCGCGGCCGGCCTGACGAGTTCGAGCGTGGAAATGGCCAGCAAGGGCGGCGCGGGCATCCGGCTCGACATGGACAAGGTCCCCTGCCGGGAAGACGGCATGACGCCTTACGAGATGATGCTGAGCGAGAGCCAGGAGCGGATGCTAATGGTCCTGCAGCCCGGCAAGGAGCCCATGGCCGAGGCGATCTTCCGCAAGTGGGAGCTGGACTTCGCGGTCATCGGCGAAGTCACCGACACCGGCCACATGGTGCTGGAATGGGGCGGCGAGGTCGTGTGCGACATCCCGCTCGGCCCGCTGGCCGACGATGCGCCGGAATACGATCGGCCCTACCTCTCGCTCGACGAATACAAGGCCTGGGCCGGCATCGCGCCGATGACCGAGCGGCCCGACACGGCCGACGTGGGTGCGGACCTGCTCGCGCTGCTGGCCAGCCCCAACCTCGCCTCGCGCAAGTGGATCTGGGAGCAGTACGACAGCCAGGTCGGTGCCGACACGCTGCAGACCGGCGGCGATGCCGGCGTCGTGCGGGTCCACGGCACGCGCAAGGCGCTGGCCATCAGCACCGACTGCACCCCGCGCTACGTCCATGCCGACCCTTACGAAGGCGGCAAGCAGGCGATCGCCGAGGCCTATCGCAACCTGTGCGCCGTGGGCGCGCGGCCGCTGGCGGTGACCAACTGCCTCAACTTCGCCAATCCCCAGCGGCCCGAGATCATGGCCCAGTTCGTCCACGCGCTCGACGGGATGGGCGCCGCGTGCCGGGTGCTCGACTTCCCCATCGTGAGCGGCAACGTCAGCCTTTATAACGAGAGCAAGGCGACCGGCGGCGGTAGCGCGATCCTGCCCACCCCGGCGATCGGCGGCGTCGGCCTGATCGACGATTACGCGCAGATGATGACCATGCCCTTCAAGGCCGACGGCGAGGCGATCTACCTGATCTGGCCCGAGGCCTGGGCGACCCCGGACCCGGAACGCTCGCACCTTGGCAAGTCGCTCTGGCTGGCCGAAATCCACGGCCGCGACGAAGGCCGCGCCCCGCCGGTCGACCTGACGCTGGAAAAGGCCGCGGGCGGGATCGTACGCGAACTGATCGCCGACGGCCTCGTCAGTGCGGTGCACGACGTGTCGGACGGCGGCCTCGCCGTGGCTCTGGCCGAAATGGCCATGGCGGGCGGCATAGGCGCCGAGGTCGACGGCCATCCCGACTACACCGCCGCGCAGTGGTGGTTCGGCGAGGACCAGGGCCGCTACGTCGTTACCGTACCCGATACCGAGGCGCTCAACCGCGCGCTCGCCAAGGGCACGGAGAACGAGGACACCGCCCGCGTCGGCTTCCGCCGCCTCGGCACGACCGGCGGCGATGCGCTGTTCGGCGTAAAGGTGGCCGACCTCAAGCAAGCGCACCTCAGCTTTTTCCGCGACTGGCTGGAAAGCTAGGCGCGGCACGGTTGTTCGCTGCCTGAAGGCGGCCGAAAGGTCGCCGGACACCAAAATCGTGCGCTTGATCGACACGGATCGTACACCCTAGCGGCCCCTGTCGCCCCTGCACTGCCGCCCGTCGAAAGCTATTCCCGCCGACCGCTGGGATCGCTAAACCGCTCCCCAGGGACGGTGCCGCTTCAAGCGGCTTTCGTGGGGTAACGTACGATGGCAACCACTTCTGCCAACCGCATCCTGACGCTCGACGTCATCCGCGGCATCGCTGTCATGGGCATCTTTTCGGTCAACGTGGTCGGCATGGCCATGCTGCAGAGCGCCTATTTCTACCCGCCCGATTTCGGCTTCGAGCACGGGTACGACAAGGTGATGTGGGCGCTCAACTCGATCTTCGTCGACGGCCGCTTCCGCTCCCTTTTCTCGATCCTCTTCGGCGCATCGACGATCGTCGTGTGCAAACGCGCGGTCGCCGGGGGCACCGCGGCGTGGAAGGTCCACTTCCCGCGCATGATCGTGCTGCTGCTGTTCGGCCTGGCCCACTTCTACCTGCTGTGGTGGGGCGACATCCTGGCGAACTACGCGATGGTCGGCATGGTCGCCTACGTGTTCTGGCGCCTGTCGCCCAAGTGGCTCGTTCTCGCCTCGCTCCTGGCCCTCGGGTATATGTACGGCAGCGAGATCGCCTCCGCCGTGCCGCAGATCGAGATGGTCGAGCGGGTCAAGGGCGGCGGCGGGTCGGCGGAAGAGCAGGCCAAGGTCAACCAGATGCTCTCGCCTGCGCCCGACCTCGCCAAGCGGATTGCCGAGGACAAGGCCACCCACGCCTCGATTCCCGCGCATTTCAAGGCCGCCACCACTCCGCCCGAGGCCTGGCGCCCGTTCAACGGCGTGCTGGGCTATGGGATCGAAACGCTGGGCCTCATGCTGCTGGGCATGGCCGCCTACAAATCCGGCTTCCTGACCGGCGCGTGGAAGCGCTCGAGCTATGTCACGGTGGCCGCTATCTGCCTGGGTAGCGATCTGCTCGTGCACACGATCGGCGCCGTCAAATCGGTCCAGTCGGATTTCGCGCCGCTGGTCTACTTCCCATGGACCCAGCTCTTCGTCAGTCCGCTGCATCCCATCGGTGCGCTTGGCTACGCCGCGCTGTTCATCCTGCTCTTCGGCAAACGCGGAGCGGTCGCAGATCGGTTCGCAGCCGTCGGCCGGACCGCATTCAGCAACTACCTCGGCTCCACGCTGATCGGCACGGCGGTGTTCTTCGGCACTTTCGGCGGGCTCTATGCCGAAGTTTCGCGCGGCCAGGCATGGCTGCTGGTGCCGGTCGTCTGGGCGATCATGCTGCTCTGGTCGCCGTGGTGGCTGGCGCACTATCGCTACGGGCCGTTCGAATGGGCCTGGCGCAGCCTCGCTCGCATGGAATGGCAACCGATGCGGCGCGCCCGACCGGCGCCCGAATTCGGCGCGTCGACGGCCTGATCAGCCCGAGACCCAGTCGCCTTCGGCGATGTCGAGCAGTTTGAGAATGCTGGTCAGGTTACCCCGGTCGATCGCTCCGTTGGCGGCGGCGCGCGCCTTGGGCTTGGCGTGATAGGCGATGCCGTAGGTCGCTGCCTCGATCATCGGAATGTCGTTTGCACCGTCACCGGTCGCCAGCGTGGTCGCGTGCTCGCCGATACGGACCGCTCCCTCGCGCAGGACCCGCTGCTTGACCGAACTGTCGGTTATCCCGCCCACGAGGCCGCCCGTCAGCTTGCCCTCCGACACGGCAAGGCGGTTGGCGACGACCTGGTCGAACCCGAGCATTTCGGCCACCGGATCGGCGAAATGATGGAAGCCCCCGGTCACCAGCACCGTACGGCATCCGAGGTGCTTCAACGTTGCGACCAGGGTGCGCGCACCGTCCATCGGCCGGATACGTTCTGCAAGGCATTGCCCGATGGCGCCGTCGCTGAGCCCGGCAAGCAGGCCGACGCGCTCGCGCAGCGCGCTTTCGAAATCCAGCTGGCCCTGCATCGCGCGTTCGGTGATCGCGGCGATCTGGGGCTTCAGGCCGGCGAAATCGGCCAGTTCGTCGATGCATTCCTGGCCGATCATGGTCGAATCCATGTCGGATACGAACAGGTCGGGCCGGCGGAACGGCTGATCGCTGATGAGGAAGTCGCACGGGGCGAAGTGCGCGTCGATCACCTCGCGCAATACCGCGACGTCATCGCCCGGGAGCGACAATTCGAGCACGTCGCCGCAGAAATCGAGCATCTGGGCCCCGGCGAGCGGCGCGCCTCTTTCGGCAAGCGCGCGGCTCGCGGCGTCGAGGCGCATTTCCAGCCCCGCCGGGTCTGCTATCAGGCGCGCGATGAGCAAGGGGGATACCTCCAGAAAACCGGTCGCGCTCATTGCAGGGCCGACCGCCAGCGGCAAGAGCGATCTCGCCGTCGCGCTGGCCCGCGCGCTCGGGCGGCCGGCGGTGGTGATCAACGCCGACAGCGCGCAAGTCTATCGCGACCTGGAAGTCCTCAGTGCCCGGCCGAGCGAGGCCGAGATGCAGGCGGTGCCGCATCGGTTGTTCGGCGCCTGGGACGGAGCCCAGCCCTGCTCGGCAGCCGATTGGGCCGCCCGCGCCAGGCAGGAGATCGAAGAAGCGCATCGCGCCGGCACGGTGCCGATCCTGGTCGGCGGCACGGGGATGTACATCCGCACGCTGCTCGACGGCATTGCCCCGGTCCCGCCGATCGACCCCGACGTCAGGGAGGCTGTCCGCGGCCTTTCGGTGGCCGAGGCACGCGCCGCTCTGATCGATGAAGACCCCGAACGGGCCGCAATTCTCGCTGCCGGGGATATTACCCGGATCGCCCGCGCGCTTGAAGTAGTGCGCTCGACAGGCCGCCCACTGGCTCATTGGCAACGCGAAACCGCCGGAGGCATCGGCCAGGTGATCGACCTCCACCCCCTCGTACTGCTGCCGCCGCGCGAATGGCTCTACCAGCGATGCGACCTGCGCTTCGAAATGATGATGGATGGCGGCGCGGTCGCCGAGGTGGAAGCGCTGCTGGCGCGCGGGTTTGACCCTGCGGCACCCGTCATGCGTGCGATCGGCGTACCGGAAATTGCGGGCTGGCTGCGCGGAGACTGGTCGCGCGACGAGGCCGTCGAGCGCGGGAAACGGGCGACGCGCAATTACGCCAAGCGCCAATATACTTGGTTCAGGCGGCAGCCACCGCAAGATTGGCCTCGCGACGAGACCGAAAGAGCCAACATCTCCGCCTGTTTTGAAAGATTATTCTCGTAACATGGGTTGACATGACATTTAATGTCGCGTAGCCGACCTGCAAGCACGGGAGCCGCCGCAGGTCTGGCACCGTCACGAGCTGGAGAGGAGCGGCCCGGCGCGAGGCAATCGCGCCGGGTCCGTTTTTTCCGGCAAGGGAAACGCAGCAGATAAGGGGTTTGCAATCGTGTCGGATGAACGCAGCGGTGCTGCGATACTGGTCGAATGCCTGGTCAGGCAGGGCGTGGAGTTCGTCTTTGGATATCCTGGCGGCGCGGTCCTGCCGATCTACGATGAGCTGTTCGGCGATCACCGCATCCGCCACATCCTCGTGCGGCATGAAGCCGGCGCGGCGCACGCGGCCGAAGGCTATGCCCGCAGCACCGGCAAGCCGGGTGTGGTCCTTGTCACCAGCGGCCCCGGCGCGACCAACGCCATCACCGGCATCGCCGACGCCTTCATGGATTCGATCCCGCTTGTCGTGATCACCGGGCAGGTTGCGACCAACCTGATCGGGACCGACGCATTCCAGGAAGCCGACACGATCGGCCTGACGCGCCATTGCACGAAGCATAACTACCTCGTGAAGGATCCCGCGGAACTCGCGGCGACGATCGACGAGGCGTTCGAGATCGCCATGACCGGCCGCCCCGGCCCGGTCGTGGTCGACATCCCCAAGAACGTCCAGGTGGCCACCGCTGCCCTGCACGACGGGCCGGTCCAGCGGCCCAAGCGCTACAACCCCCGCACCGAGGGCAGCAGCGACGAGATCGCTCGGGCCGTAGAGATGCTGGCGCAGGCCCAGGCTCCGGTGTTCTACACCGGCGGGGGTGTTATCAATTCGGGTCCGCGCGCCAGCGTGCTGCTGCGCGAACTCCAACAGCGGACCGGCGCCCCGGTCACCTCGACGCTGATGGGCCTGGGTGCCTTTCCGGCAGATCACCCCGACTGGCTCGGCATGCTGGGAATGCACGGCACGTTTGAGGCCAACATGGCGATGAACCAGGCCGACCTGATCGTTGCCATTGGGGCGCGCTTCGATGACCGCGTGACCGGCCGGCTCGATGCCTTCGCGCCCAATTCGAAGAAGATCCACATCGATATCGACCGCGCCAGCATCAACAAGATCGTGCCGGTCGACCATGGCATCGTCGGCGACTGCGCCACCGTGCTCGAGCAGCTGCTCGCCGCCTGGGGCGACCGGCGGGCGACGGATCTGGGCGAATGGAAGGCGCGGGTCCTCGGCTGGAAGGCGCGCGACAGCCTCGCCTACCCCAGTCGCAAGGATGCGATCATGCCGCAACTCGCGGTCGAACGGCTGTTCGCCCTCACCCGCGACAAGGATCCCATCATCACCACCGAAGTCGGCCAGCACCAGATGTGGGCGGCCCAGTATTTCGGCTTCTTCGGCCCCAACAAGTGGCTCACGAGCGGGGGCCTCGGCACGATGGGCTACGGCCTGCCGGCGGCGATCGGCGCGCAACTAGGCAATCCGGATTCGCTGGTCATCGATATTGCCGGCGAGGCTTCGATCCAGATGAACATCCAGGAGATGGGCACCGCCAGCCAGTTCCGCCTGCCGGTCAAGGTGTTCATCCTCAACAACGAATACATGGGAATGGTCCGCCAGTGGCAGGAACTGACCTACGAAAGTCGCTATTCGAACTCCTATTCCGACAGCCTGCCCGATTTCGTATCGCTGGCCGAAGCCTATGGCTGGAAGGGCATCCGCATCGAGCACGAAGCGGACCTCGACGCCGGCATCCGGGCGATGATGGAGCATGACGGCCCGGTCATGGTCGATTGCCAGGTCTCGAAGGACGCGAACTGCTTCCCGATGATCCCCAGCGGCGCTGCGCATACCGAAATGCTGCTCTACGGCGATCAGGTCGCCGGCACGATGGAAGACGAAGCGAAGGCCCTGGTCTGATGAAAATCCAGCATCGCGACACCGAACGGCACGTGCTGGCCGTGACCGTCGACAACGAGGCGGGCATTCTGGCCAAGATCGCCGGACTGTTCACCGCGCGCGGCTACAACATCGACAGCCTGACCGTGGCCGACATCTCGGAAGATCACCACACGAGCCGGATCACCATCGTGACCAACGGGCCGCCCCCCGTGATCGACCAGATCATCAGCCAGCTCGAACGGCTGATTCCGGTCCACAAGGTCGTCGACCTGACCGAGGCGGGAAGTCACGTGGAACGCGAACTGGCACTGATCAAGGTCAGGGGCCGGGGCGACGACCGGGTCGAGGCGCTGCGCCTGGCCGAGGTGTTCCGCGCCCAGGTGATCGACACGACCACCGAGAGCTTCGTGTTCGAACTGACCGGGGCGAGCGAGAAGATCGACCGCTTCATCGCCCTGATGCGCGAACTCGGCCTTGTCGAGGTCGGCCGCAGCGGCATCGTGGGCATGATGCGCGGAGCCGAGGGGGCCTAGGCCCCGAAATAGAAAATCATCGTCGCTCCCGCTCGTGCAGGGGCTTATCCAGTCACTCGCACCGCGAGAAGTCAAACGGTCCTGCCACGCGCGGGAACCCACGGGGAAAGTATATGAAGGTTTATTACGACGCCGATGCCGACCTGAACCTGGTCACGGGCAAGAAGATCGCCATCCTCGGCTATGGCAGCCAGGGCCATGCCCATGCGCAGAACCTGCGCGACAGCGGCGTAAGCGAAGTCGCTATCGCACTGCGACCCGGATCGGCCAGCGCCAAAAAGGCCGAGGGCGCAGGTTTCAAGGTCATGTCGAACAGCGAGGCGGCCGCCTGGGCCGATGTGCTGATGATCCTTGCCCCCGACGAGCACCAGGCGGCGATCTGGGAGAACGATCTCAAGGGCAACATGAAGCCGGGCGCCGCGCTCGCCTTCGCGCACGGCCTCAACGTCCACTTCGGGCTGATCGAGCCGCCGGCCGATATCGATGTGATCATGATCGCGCCCAAGGGCCCGGGCCACACGGTGCGCAGCGAGTACGTGAAAGGCGGCGGCGTCCCCTGCCTGATCGCAATTCACCAGGATGCCACCGGTAACGCGCACGACGTGGCGCTGGCCTATGCCAGCGGCGTGGGCGGCGGCCGTTCGGGAATCATCGAGACCAACTTCCGCGAGGAATGCGAAACCGATCTGTTCGGCGAGCAGGCCGTCCTCTGCGGCGGCATTACGCACCTGATCCAGGCGGGGTTCGAAACGCTGGTCGAGGCCGGCTACGCGCCCGAGATGGCCTATTTCGAGTGCCTGCACGAGACCAAGCTGATCGTCGACCTGCTCTATGAAGGCGGCATCGCCAACATGCGCTATTCGATCAGCAACACGGCCGAATACGGCGACATCACCACCGGCCCGCGGATCATCACAGCCGAGACCAAGGCCGAGATGAAGCGGGTCCTGGCCGACATCCAGAGCGGCCGGTTCGTGAAGAACTTCGTGCTCGACAACCGCGCGGGCCAGCCCGAACTCAAGGCGAGCCGCAAGGCGGCCGAGGCGCATCCGATCGAGCAGGTCGGCAGCCGCCTGCGGGCGATGATGCCCTGGATCGGCAAGAACAAGCTGGTCGATCAGGCGAAGAACTGACCGGCCGACGGATAAGGAACGCCGCGGGCGCGGTGCGAGTTGCTCCTGCAAAGGAGAGACGCATGCCGCGCCCCGTTCTTCCCATCGCCTTTGTCTCACTTGTCCTCGCCGCCTGCACGGCCGGCGAAACGCCTGCCGACAGCCCCTCCCCTTCCCCTACCGCAACCGAAACGGCCTCTGCGGACGACCCAGCGGTCGTCAGCGAGCAAGCGGTGGGCGAGGCGCAGCAGGCACCTCAGCCCGCCGATGCCGATGCTTCGCAATGCGAAGCCGAAAAGGTGGGCGAATTCGTGAACGCGCAGCCCACCGCGGAGACGAAAGCCGCAATTGCCGATGCCGTGGGAGACCGGCCCATTCGGTACTATACCCAAGGCGATCCAATCACGATGGATTTCAATGTGGCACGGCTCAACGTCGAACTCGGCGCGGATGGGCGGATAAAGCTGTTCCGCTGCGGATGACCGCACGGCGGCCGCGCCACCCCGGCCCTGGCGGGACGCAGGACGGTTCACAGTGGACAAGGTCAAAAAGGCAGGCCACTATCCAGATTGATTTTCTCCGGGAGAGCCCTTCAAATGCGTAAGTTGACTGCCACTGTGCTCGCCGGCGCTGCCGCGCTGGCCGCTTTCACCACCATCCAGGCCCAGAACGGCCCGCCCCAGCTGCCGGGGCAAATGGACGTCGGCCGCGTCGCTGCCGGCATGTACCACTCCGACAAGGGCCACTCGCTGGTCGGCTGGCGCGTCAACCACTTCGGCTTCAACGACTACTTCGGCATCTTCGGCGATGTCGACGGGATGCTGGAAATCGATCCGAAGAACATCAGCGCCGCCAAGGTCGATGTGAACATCCCGATCGCGTCGGTCGTCGTCGCCAGCGCCGGTCTCAAGGATCACCTGACGCGCGCCGGCAAGGAGGGCGGCAAGCCGGACTTCTTCGGCCCCAATCCGACCGCGGCCCGCTTCGTCTCGACCAAGGTCGAATCGACCGGCGGCACCACCGCGAACATCACCGGCAACCTGACGATGAACGGCGTCACCAAGCCGATCACCATCGCCGCCGAATTCACCGGCGCCGGCAACTCGATGATGGGCAACAAGGCGACCATCGGGTTCGAAGGCCGCGCGGTGCTCAAGCGTTCCGACTGGGGCATCGGCTTTGCCGTGCCGATGGTGTCGGACGAAGTCGAACTCGACATCTCGACTGCCTGGGAAAAGCAGTAAGCTCATCATTCGGCGCCCCCGCCCATGCGGCGGGGGCGCAGTTTTTGCTTGCCTAGTCGGGGACAATTGCCCAGTTTCGCCGCCGATGCCTGCCCGCGCACTCCTTTCGCTGCTTCGACTTACGCGCCCTTAGGCGCGATTTTCTGCGTGCGCCCATTGGCGCGGCATACCGCCTAAGGGCTCTTCCCACCCCGAAAGTCGAAATTGCCCGTCAATCCGGGCACGATGCGATAAGGCGCTTGCCAGATGGCGATGCTCAAAGACCCTGCGGCCAAATACCGCCCGTTTCCCCCCGTCCCGCTGCCCGACCGGCAGTGGCCCTCGCGCACGATCACCTCGCCTCCACGCTGGCTTTCGACCGACCTGCGCGACGGCAACCAGGCGATCGTGGACCCGATGGATGCGGTGAAGAAGAATCGCTTCTTCGATCTGCTGGTCGAAGTCGGCCTGAAGGAAATCGAAGTCGGGTTTCCGAGTGCGGGCCAGACCGAGTTCGACTTCATTTCCGGTCTCGTCCGGTCCGGACGGATACCCGACGATGTGACGGTCCAAGTCCTCACGCAAAGCCGCGAAGACCTGATCCGCACGAGTTTTGCCAGCCTCGAAGGCGCCAGCCAGGCCATCGTTCACCTCTACAACGCCGTCAGCCCGGCGTGGCGCGAGATCGTCTTCCGCATGACCCCGGAAGAGGTACGCGAAGTCGCCCGCAAGGGCGCGATGGTCATGCGTGACGAGGCGGCGAAGCGGCCCGGCACCGACTGGCACTTCCAGTACTCGCCCGAGACCTTCTCGACCGCCGAACTCGATTTCTCGATCTCGGTTTGCGAGGCGGTGATGGACGTGCTTCGGCCGACGCCCGAGCGGCCGATCATCCTCAACCTGCCGGCAACGGTCGAGGCGGCCACGCCCAACATCTATGCCGATCAGATCGAATACTTCTGCCGGAACCTGCCCAACCGCGAAAGCGCGGTGATCTCGCTCCATACGCACAACGATCGCGGCACGGGCGTCGCGGCTGCGGAGCTGGGGCTGATGGCTGGCGCCGACCGGGTCGAAGGGTGCCTGTTCGGCAACGGCGAGCGGACCGGCAACTGCTGCCTGGTGACCATCGCGCTCAACATGTACACTCAGGGCATCGATCCCGGTCTCGATTTCTCCGACATCGACCGGGTCATCGAGACGGTCGAATACTGCAACCAGCTGCCCGTGCACGAACGGCATCCCTATGGCGGCGACCTGGTCTTCACCGCCTTTTCCGGCAGCCATCAGGATGCGATCAAGAAGGGCTTCGCCGCGCAGGAACAGCGCAACGACCAGCTCTGGCGTGTCCCGTACCTGCCGATCGATCCGGCCGATCTGGGCCGCAACTACGAAGCGGTAATCCGCGTGAACTCGCAATCGGGCAAGGGCGGATTCGCCTGGGTGCTCGAACAGGATCAGGGCCTCAAGTTGCCCAAGAAGCTGCAGATCGACTTCGCGCGACAGGTCCAGCGCATGGCCGACGAACTCGGCCGCGAGCTGAACGCCGCGGATATCTGGCAGAGCTTCCGCGAGGCCTATTTCGTCAAGGTCGACAAGCGCCGGTTCCGGCTCGTCGATTTCGAGGAGACCCGAGCGAGCGATGGAACGCGGCTGTTTGCCGGAACGATCGAAGTCGACGGCGTGCCGCAATCGGTCTCGGGCCGGGGCAAGGGCCTGATCTCGTCGGTTCTCACCACCCTGCGTCAGACCTTCGGCCTCGACCTCGACGTGGTCGATTACGTCGAACACGCGCTGGGGACAGGCACCGATGCGCGCGCCGCGACCTATCTCGAGTGCGTGACACCGACCGGCGAGATCGTCTGGGGCGTGGGTATCGACGAGGACGTCGCCGCGGCCAGCGTCCGGGCCATCATCAGCGCGGCCAACGGCTGGGCGGCACGGCAGCTAGGGTAACTCCCGCCGCAGTTGCTTCGCCGCAGCGAAGCGCGTCAAACCGGTTGGAGAGGCACCGCCACCGTGGGAAGCCGCGCGATCTCCACCGGGTCGCCCTGGTGCACTTCGCCGCCCCGGACGACCACGGCCATGACCCCTGCCCGGCGGATCAGCGATCCATCGCCTGCCGTGGCGAGCGTTGCTGCCATCGCCCCGCGGCCGATGTTTGCATCGATCTGGCGGCACGGATTGCGTAGCCCGGTCACCTCGACGATTGCCGAAGCGCCCAGGCGAAGCTGCGTGCCGCGCGGCAACGAAAGCAGATCGATACCCTGCGTCGTGATATTCTCTCCCAGCGCGCCCGGGCTCACTGCGAAGCCGAGCCCGGCCAGTTCGTCGAGCAATTCCTTCTGCAGCAGGTGGACCTGGCGCAGGTTGAGCGCGTCCGGCGTGCGCGCGAGCCGGGAAAGATGCTGGACCGTGGTTCCCGCATGGGCATCGCCTTCGACGCCGAGACCTTCCAGCAGGGTGATCGTGGCCTGCGGTTGCTTGCCGAAACGGTGCTCTCCGTCACGCGCCACGGAAACGATCGAGCCTGGTGCCTCGCTCATAGCAAAGTCTCGCCTTCGGTTGCCGACCATAATTGATCGACCAGCGCGTCGAGATGGGAAAAGTCGCGGCCCTTGCCCAGCGGATCATGGCGATTGAGGACCACGCGGCGCACGTCCGACAGCAGGCGACGCCGCAATGCGCGTTGCAGCAGGGCGAGGCGCATGTGCGCTATTTCAAGCGCTTCCTCGGATGTCTTGAGACGTGCTCTCGACCAATCGCTTTCGATCTGGCCGACCCGTTCGGCGACGAGCTGATTGTACATTCCGTGCGGGCCGCGATGCAGGGGCAAGGCCAGTTTAACCGCGGCCTGCTCCGCCGCGGGAAGCAGCAGTCCGTTCAGACGAAAATCGTCGAAATCGATCCGTTCGCGCCCGACAGCGTCGAGCAGGCGGGTAAAGCAGCGCCTCGAAAGCAGTTGCAACGGCAGGATATGATGCCGTTGCATGTCCTTCTGATAATCGCCTGCTCCCCTGCGATTTGCAGAGCGAAACGGCAGCCGCCTCCGGTTTACCTTGGGAAAGGTCCGCATGGCCGGGTCTACCGCTGCAATCAGCCGTGCCAGATGCGCACGAAAAGCCCGTTCGCAGACGGTTCGAGGCGAAGCGGCTTGCTGTCCGGCCCAAGAATTCGGTCCGCCTTCGTGATCCGGCCCTGGATGACCAGGTAGTCGATCAGTCGAACCGCCAGTTTGGCGGCCTGCGTCCTGTCGGCGGCCACGTCGGGTTCGATCCGCAGTTCCTGCCCGGTGAAGGTCGACATACCCACCGTTTGCAAGCCGCCATCGGGCGAGCCCACGAGCGATGTCAGGATCAATCCGGGGAACACCCCCCCGGCGACCCAATCCGCGACACCCCCGCAATAGATCTTGGGCGCGCTCCAGCTCGATGCGGGATGCCAACAGACGCCCACGGCGCCGTCCAGTTCGGACAGCGCTGCGCCGAGCCTCGCCAACGCCTGCAGGACCGGAAGCATCTCCTTACCCCCGGACAAGTGGGGGCCGAGCCGAAGAGTGATGACCTCGAGCGGAGTGTCTGCCCTGCCCTCGATCCCCAGCGACTGCAGCCGCGGCGGCACGGGGCATGAACTTGCCGGCTGAAGCCCCGCCAGGTCGAAGGTCAGCCCACTGGCGAGAAGTTCGATCCAGCCCTGCCCCGCGCCGGGCGCGTCGGCGTCACCATCGGGTTCGAAACTGACGGAAAATTCGCGCCCGGCGTCCGCCAGGCTGCGAACTGCGGCGACATTCGGGCGCGTCCCCTCGCGGAAGAGAAGCGATACAGCGGAAGAAATTTCCCCAACTTGATCCGCCGTGGACGAAATCGTCAAAACCCTTGTTCCCCGAGATGCAATCTCTGACGCGAATATTTCGTAACGTCGAGTCTCGCGAAGCTTCATTTGCTCCGTTCTGGATGTACTTTTTCAACCAGTGGCAATCGACAGGCGTGGATACGGCCCTTTCGCGCGGCGGGCGCGTGCGATACTCGCGTGCGATGATTACTCGCCCGGCAGTCCTCGGCGTCGAACGCTCCCTCTCGGGCAAGGCTTGGCGTTGGCGCGGCGGGCACGGTGCTGTCGAAGCGCTCGACGTCGACCGGCTGGACGGTCTGGTCGACCAGCTTCTGCTGTCACGCGGAGTGGCGCGTGAGGATCTCGGGCTTCATCGGTCCCCGAGCCTGCGCGGTTTCCTTCCCGATCCCTCGATCTTCCGCGACATGGACCTGGCGGCGGACCGGGTGGCCCAGGCCATCCTGGCGGGAGAGCGGACCACCGTCTTCGGCGACTACGACGTCGATGGCGCGACCAGCTCGGCCCTGCTCATCCGCCTTTTCCGCGCGCTGGGGCATGATGCGGACTACTACATTCCCGATCGGCTGCTCGAGGGATACGGCCCGAGCGGCGAGGCGCTGGTGCGCCTTGGCGTGCAGGGCTCGAGCCTGATCGTCACCGTCGATTGCGGCGCGATGGCGTTCGAAGCGCTGGCAGCGGCTCGCGAGGCCGGCGTGGACGTGATCGTGGTCGACCACCACAAGTGTGCCGCCGAGCTTCCCGTGGCTGCCGCACTGGTCAATCCCAACCGGCTGGACGAAAGCGACGAGGCCGCCGCGCACGGCCATCTCGCCGCCGTGGGCGTGGCCTTTCTGCTCGCTGTCGCGGTGGTGAGGACACTGCGCGAACGCGGTTTTTTCGCCGATCGGGACGAACCCGACCTCTTCGCCCTGCTCGATCTGGTCGCACTCGGAACGGTGGCCGACGTAGCGGCGATTCGCGGGTTGAACCGTGCCTTCGTCGCGCAGGGCCTGAAGGTGATGGCGCACCGCCGGAACGTGGGCATGTCCGCCCTGATCGACGCAAGCCGACTGACCCGCCCGCCCAGCTGCAGCGACTGCGGCTTCGCCCTGGGGCCGCGTATCAATGCCGGCGGCCGGGTGGGCGAATCGACCCTCGGCGTTCGCCTGCTGACCACCGAAGATCCGGACGAGGCGCGCGAGATCGCGCAGCAGTTGTCTGCCCTGAACGAGGACCGCAGAACTATTGAGGCGATCGTTCAGGCGGAGGCCGAGGAGCAGCTGGCGCGGCAGCACAACCGCTCGGTCGTCACCGTGCATGGCAAGGGCTGGCACCCCGGGGTGATCGGAATCGTCGCCGGGCGGATCAAGGAGAAGACCGGCCGTCCCGTTCTGGTCATCGCGGTCGACCCCGAAACCGGACAGGGCAAGGGATCGGGCAGATCCATTTCCGGGGTCGATCTGGGATCGGCGATCATAACCGCGAAGGACAGGGGCCTGCTCGTGGCCGGAGGCGGCCATGCCATGGCGGCCGGCCTGACCGTGGACGAAAATCGGCTGGCGGAACTGGCCGACTGGCTGGACACGCAGCTCGCGCCGGCCGTCGCCCGCGCCTCCGGCGACCAGGCGATGACGCTCGACTTGTCGATCGCACCCGGTGGCCTGGTGCCCGATCTGGTCGAGGCGCTGGACGCTGCGGGCCCCTTCGGTGTGGGATGGCCAGCCCCGCGGATCGCCGTGGGCCCGGTCCGCCTGGTGCGGGCGGAAATCGTCGGCAGCGACCATGTCCGGCTTATAGCATCGGGGCTCGACGGGCGGTCGTTCAAGGCCATAGCCTTCCGCGCCGCGGAAAGCGCCATGGGCCAGTCCCTGCTTCACGGATCGACCGGGCGGCGCCTGTGGCTGGCCGGGCGGGCGAAGATCGACGACTGGGGATCGCACCCTCAAGCCGAACTGTTGCTGGAAGATGCCGCCTGGGCCGATTGAGGCCGAGGCTCGCGCCGGGCTTGACCGCCTGCGCCCACACCCCTAAGTGCGCCGCCACGCAATCGATGCGGCCCCATCGTCTAGCGGTTAGGACGCGGCCCTTTCACGGCTGAAACACGGGTTCGATTCCCGTTGGGGTCACCATCGATTGCGTGCGATGCTCAGGCATGGCCCCTTCGTCTAGCGGTTAGGACGCGGCCCTCTCACGGCTGAAACACGGGTTCGATTCCCGTAGGGGTCACCATCGCGGGTGCGCATTGCCCGCTGTTCCATGACAATCGCATGACAAGCGGGCTGGCGTGAGGCCCCGCACCCCCCTAACGCTGCCGCGCGATGACCGAAGGCCGCACGATTCCCTGGCCCGCGATAGGGCTGGCCCTCGCGGCCGGCGCGTTCATGCTTTTTGCCCGCGTCGATCCGTGGATCGCACTGGCCGTGACCGCGATCTGGGTCGGATCCAGCTTCCTGTTCATGCAGCCCCCACCCGCTCCCGTGGTCCAGACCGAAGGTATGCGCGTGACGCAGGACGGGATGCACGAACTGATCGAGCATTCGGGCATGCCGCTTCTCCTGCTCGACGACGAGCGGATCGTTCTGGCGAACAGCGCGGCCCGCGAAGCGCTCGGGCGCCATATCGTCGGTCAGGATGCGCGCGTGGCGTTTCGCCATCCCGCCGCGGTCGACCTTCTCGGCCGCCGGCAGGGGGGCAATGTGACGATCCAGGGCCTAACCGGGCCGCGAAGTTCGTGGCAGATGGGCCGGCAGCCCATCGATGGCCGCTACTGGCTCGTCGAACTGATCAACCGTACGGCGGAGGCCGACATCAGCCGCGCGCACACGGATTTCGTCGCCAACGCGAGCCACGAACTGCGCACGCCGCTGTCTTCCATCATCGGCTATGTCGAGACGCTCGTTGAGGAAGGCGACAAGGCCGACAAGGAGACCACGGCGCGGTTCCTCGGCACTGTACTGCGCGAAGCGAAGCGGCTGCAAAACCTCGTCAGCGACCTGATGTCGCTTTCGCGCGTCGAGGCGGAAAAGCACGACCAGCCTCGCGAGAAGGTCGACCTCGCCGCTCTGGTCGAGCGAGCAGCGCGTGACGGCGCCGGCCCGGAGCGAATCGGGCAGCTGCGCATCACCCGGCCCGAAAGCGCGGTCGTCGTCCGCGGCGACCCGGAGCAGATTGAACAGGTCGTCCGAAACCTGGTGGACAATGCCCTGAAGTACGGCGAGCCGGGCGGAGAGGTCGAGGTCACGCTCGAGAAGGATGAGCGCCATATGGCCATCGTCCAGGTGCGGGACCGGGGCGAAGGGATCGATCCCGAGCATCTCCCTCATTTGACCAGGCGCTTCTACCGCACGGATCCCGGGCGGAGCCGGGCCGCTGGTGGCACGGGGCTGGGCCTCGCAATCGTGAAGCATATCGTGGAACGCCACCGCGGCCGCCTCGACATTGCGAGCCGGAAGGGCGAAGGCACGACTGTGACGCTGCGAATTCCGATGGTAGGGGCAAGCGATGACGAGCCGTCATGAAACTGTAACAATCGCCACATACCGGCTCTCCTCAATGGTCACCCGCGACCTCCAGAAAGTCGATTGAGTGACGAGCGGTACGCTGCTTCTACTTGCTGTCGGACTTGCGCTTGCCGGCTGGCTGATGGCGCGCGCTCGCGCGTGGACCTTCCGCAAGGCCTCCCCCGGCACGCGGCTTGCCGCCCTGCCCACCTATCACGCCTGGTATGTCGCGCTGTGGATCGGCATTCCGGTCGTCCTGTTCGCCATCGTCTGGGGTGTTGCCGCCCCCGCGCTCGTGCTCCAGACCGTCCTGGCCGACCCCGCTGCCAATGCCTTGCCGCCGTTCGGCATGGTGCGCGAGACGATGCTGGCGGAAGCCCGCGCCGTCGCAACGGGCGCCGCTCCCGCAGTTTTCAACCAGGCCGCCGCGCCTCTGGTCGAGCCTTTTCGCAGCGCGATCGGCACCTATCGGCTGATCGGCATAGCAAGCACGCTGGCGCTGGGTTTGCTCGCAGGCGGCCTCGCATTCCTTCGCGTGAAGCCCGATTTCGCGGCTCGCACCAAGGTGGAACGGATCGTCATGGCGGGCCTGTTGCTTGCCTCGCTGGTAGCGATCCTCACCACCCTCGGCATCTTCGGCAGCCTGGTGTTCGAGACGTTTCGCTTTTTCGGGATGATCTCGCCGATCGATTTCCTTTTCGGGACCCACTGGGGTCCGGACCCGATGAGCACGTCCGCCGACGGCAGCCGGTACGGCGCCCTGCCGCTCTTCTGGGGGACGATCTACATCGGTGCGATCATCGCCATGATCGTCGCCATCCCGCTGGGCCTCATGAGCGCGATCTACCTGACGCAATACGCCGATCCGGCGTGGCGCAAGTGGCTCAAGCCCGCGCTGGAGATTCTCGCCGGCGTTCCGACCGTGGTCTACGGCTATTTCGCCGCGCTGACCGTCGCGCCGTTCATCAGGGACATCGCGCAGGGGCTCGGCATTGCGAATGCGTCCAGCGAAAGCGCCCTTGCCGCGGGCCTGGTCATGGGCGTGATGATCATTCCCTTCGTCTCGTCGATGGCAGACGATTCCATTGCCGCCGTTCCCCAGGCGATGCGCGACGGCAGCCTGGCGATGGGGGCGACGACCAACGAGACGATCCGCCGCGTGCTGGTGCCTGCCGCGCTCCCCGGCATCGTGGCAGGCGTAATGCTCGCCATCAGCCGCGCGATCGGCGAAACGATGATCGTCGTCATGGCCGCCGGCGCCTCTGCCAACTTGACCGCCAATCCGCTCGAAGCGATGACGACGGTAACATTCCAGATCGTCGCCATGCTCACCGGTGAGGGCAGTTTCGATCACCCGGCAACGCTCAGCGCCTTTGCCCTGGGTTTCGTCCTGTTCCTGATCACGCTCGGCCTGAACGTTTTCGCGCTGCGCGTGGTGAAGAGGTTCCGCGAAGCCTATGAGTAAGGTCGTCAACCCCACCCGCTCGGCGGGATTCCAGGCGCGCCTGAAAAAGCGCTACGCCGCCGAACGCCGTTTCAAGGCTATCGGTCTGGGCGCGATCGCATTCTCGATCGCCGTTCTGGCCTTCCTGCTGATCTCGATGACGATCAACGGAATCGGCGGGTTCCAGCGCGCCGAACTGCAGGTGCCGATCGATTTTCGCGAAGCTGCGCTGACCGTGGACTCCTCCATCGAGGACGAGAACGAGATCGTCCGGGCTTTGCAATCGCAGGGGCTGCCCGCGGTCATCGAATTCTATGGCGAGAAGGCGCTCGGCCCCGAAGGCGCGGCCGAGATCGGGCCCGACGCGTGGCGGGATGCGGCCTCCAAGATCATTGCCGATCCCAGTCTGGTGAGACAGGAAGTGACGCTGTGGCTCCCCGCCAGCGACAACCTGGCATCGGCTCTGCGGGGCGACGGGCAGAGCGAGCTGCAACCCCTCGCCCGGCGGCTCGAAGCCGAAGGCAAGCTGGACAGTCATTTCGATCCGGGCTTCCTCGGCCGCTCCGACGCGACGGATCCTCAGCAGGTCGGCATCTGGGGTGCTCTCAAGGGTTCCGCGCTCACCATGATCGTGACGCTGCTGCTCGCCTTTCCAATCGGTGTTCTGTCGGCGCTCTATCTCGAGGAATACGCCCCCAAGAACCGGTGGACCGACCTGATCGAAGTATCGATCAATAACCTTGCCGCGGTGCCTTCGATCATTTTCGGATTGCTGGGTCTTGCTGTGTTCCTGACGATCTTCCCCAACATGCGCTCGGCGCCGCTCATCGGCGGCCTTACGCTGGCGCTGATGACGATGCCGGTCATCGTCATCGCCGGACGGAACGCGATCAAGGCTGTGCCGCCGAGCATTCGCGACGGGGCGCTCGCGATCGGGGCAAGCCCGGTGCAGGTCGTGTTCCATCACGTCCTCCCCCTCGCCCTGCCCGGCATCCTGACCGGCACGATCATCGGCATGGCCCGGGCGCTGGGCGAGACCGCGCCGCTTCTGATGATCGGCATGCGGGCCTTCGTGGCGACGCCGCCTGGTGGCTTCACCGATCCGGCCACCGTGCTGCCGGTGCAGATTTTTCTCTGGTCGGACGAGATCGACCGCGGCTTCGTGGAGCGCACCAGTGCCGCGATCATCGTCCTGCTGTTGTTCCTCCTCGTGATGAACGGCCTTGCCATTTACCTGCGCAACCGCTTCGAGAAGAAATGGTGACGGAAGAACTCAACACTGACACTCCGCGCATTCGCGCCCGCGACGTCGACGTCTTTTACGGCGACAAGCAGGCGATCGATTCCGTGTCGATCGACATTCCCGCCGAATACGTGACCGCGTTCATCGGCCCGAGCGGATGCGGGAAGTCGACGTTCCTGCGCACGCTCAACCGGATGAACGACACCATCCCGTCGGCCCGCGTAAACGGCACGATCGAGCTCGACGGAGAGGACATATACAGCTCCGGGATGGACGTGGTGCAGCTGCGCGCCCGCGTGGGAATGGTCTTTCAGAAGCCCAATCCCTTTCCGAAGACAATCTACGAGAACATTGCCTACGGTCCCCGCATCCACGGTCTGGCCGAAGGGAAGCCGGAAATGGACGCCATCGTGGAGCGCTCGCTGCGCCGCGCCGGCCTGTGGGACGAGGTCAAGGATCGCCTTGCCGATTCGGGCACCGCACTTTCTGGCGGCCAGCAGCAGCGACTGTGCATCGCGCGCGCCATCGCGGTCGATCCCGAAGTCATCTTGATGGACGAGCCATGTTCGGCGCTCGACCCCATTGCCACCGCGCGGATCGAGGAACTGATCGACGAATTGCGCGGTGGTTACGCGATCGTCATCGTCACGCACTCGATGCAGCAGGCGGCGCGCGTGTCGCAGCGCACTGCCTTCTTCCACCTGGGCAAGATGGTCGAGTACGGCGAAACGTCGCAAATCTTTACCAATCCGAGGGAAACCCGCACCAAGGATTACATCACGGGCAGGTACGGCTGATGGTCATGGAACACACAGTCAAGGCATTCGACGAGGACATAACCCGGCTGCGCGGCCTGATCGCAGAAATGGGAGGTCTCGCCGAATTGGCGATCCAGGAAGCGATGAAGGCCCTGACTACGGGCGACGAGCAGTTGGCGGCACAGGTCGTGGCTGACGACGCCAAGCTCGACCGTCTCGAGAGCCAGGTCGACGAGCTCGCCGTCCGGGTCATTGCCCTGCGCGCTCCCATGGCCGACGACCTGCGGGAGATCATCGCAGCACTGAAGATCGCCGGTGTTGTCGAACGGATCGGCGACTACGCGAAGAACATCGCGAAGCGGGTGAAGAAGATCGAGGGCCGCAGCAGGTTCGAGCCCCTCACCCTCATTCCTGCCATGGGCGACCTGGCCGCGGAGATGGTCCACGACGTGCTCACCGCATTCGCGGCGCGCGACCCGATCATGGCCCGCGAGGTCATCGCGCGCGACGACAAGGTCGACGCTTTTTACGATAGCATCTTCCGCAATCTCGTGAGCTACATGGTCGAAAATCCCGCGACGATCAGCAGCGCGGCGCAGCTCCTGTTCGTCGCCCGCAACATCGAGCGGATCGGCGATCATGCGACCAACGTGGCCGAAATGGTCCATTATGCCGCGACTGGCCAGTACCCGCCCGACGAGCGTGAGGACGATACCTGATGCGCCGGCGCGGTCATCGTCACGCGCCTGTCACAATCCTGCTGTCTTAGGCGTCCATGTCCCGCGCGAAACTCCTTCTGGTCGAGGATGACAGCTCGCTTGCCGAGCTGCTGGAATATCGCTTCGAGAAGGAAGGTTTCGCGGTCCGCACGACGCCCGATGGCGACGAAGCCCTGGTCATGGCCGAGGAAGACGCGCCCGATCTCGTCGTGCTGGACTGGATGATCGAAGGCACCAGCGGGATCGAGGTCTGCCGCCGTCTACGCCGAAACAAGCCCACCGCCTCCGTGCCGATCATCATGCTGACCGCCCGGGAAGCCGAGGACGACCGCATCCGGGGCCTCGAAACCGGGGCCGACGATTACATGACCAAGCCGTTCTCGCCGCGCGAACTGATCGCGCGCGTCAACGCCGTGCTGCGCCGCGTCCGCCCGGCTTTGGCCGGCGAGGAGATCGAAGCGGGCGATCTGCGCCTGGACCCTGTGGCCCACCGGGTCACGCGCTCGGGCGATCCGCTCAAGTTGGGGCCCACCGAATATCGGCTACTGGCCCACTTCATGCAGCATCCGCGCCGAGTGTTCTCCCGCGCGCAACTGCTCGACGCGGTGTGGGGCACCGGCAGCGAGATCGAGGAGCGCACGGTGGACGTCCACATCCGCCGACTGCGCAAGGCCATCGAAATCCAGGGCAGCCAGGACCCGATCAGGACCGTCCGTTCGGCCGGATACGCGTTCGAGCCGGTCTAGTTCTCGGCCGGCCCGGCCCCCACTCCGTGATGGGTGGCAGCCGCAACGTCCGGGCGGACCTCGCCGCGCTTTAGCAGGAACGTGCTGAGTGCCGCGGCGACCATGATGCCTCCGATCGTGTAGAACATCAGTTGCGGATCGACCGTGTTGGTCGCCGCCACAATGGCCGCGCCGATGGGTCGCCCGAAGTTGCCCAGCGCCATGTAGATCGTGAACTGCGTGGCAGCGACCGCGGGCGAACACACCTGCATGGCCAGCGGGATCATCGCGATGGCGATGAAGATCCCGAACATGTCGATGCCCCATACGAGGGCATAGAGCATCGCCGGGTCGGACCAGAACTGCGGCAGGGCCCCTGCCCCCAGCAGTAGTATGGCCATCAGCGAAAACATGATGCCCAGCACCTGTCTCTTGCCCAGCTTGGCCGTCAGCCACCCGCCGAAGACCAGCCCCACGATCCCCGATACGAGCGCGCTAAGCGACGAGATGTTGGTGTACTGGCTCGTCGTGAAGCCCACGTACTTCGTGGCTAGCACCGGATTGAACACGTCATAGATCGCCGCCGGTACGCTGCGCATGAGCAGAAAGGGGATGATGATCAGGCTCGCGGGCGCGATCATCGCCGCGAAGCTCGTCTTGAGCAGCGGCCACCACGCGTCGATCCTGATGTCGAGGTTGCGTGGATGCGCCTGGCCTGCGGTCCATGGCAACCGACGCTCTCCCGGCCGCTCGCGCAGCAGCAAAGCGAACAGGACACCGATCAGCAGGAAAATCGCGGCTGCAAAAAACGTCGCCTGCGAGCCGTAATGCTGGAACAGGTAGCCACCCGCCGCTGTTGCGCCCGCGATGCCCAGCGTCTGCGCGCCGAACATGATACCGCCCGCCTTGGCCTGCTCCTCCTCGTTCATGAAATCGACCACCAGGCTGTCGATGGAGACATCCTGGAAAGTGGTCGCCGCGCTGACCACGAAGGCGATGGCCGACAGGATCGCAGTCTCCGTCGGCAGCGGGTTGATCACCGCCGCGGCTAGCAGCGCTAGCGCCATGATCGACTGGGCGCCGATGATCCAGATCCTGCGCCTGCCCATCGGCAGATAGGTGTAGCGGTCCATGAAGAAGCCGTTGACCAGCTTGAGCGACCACGGAAGCCCGAAGGCGGCGACCACGGCGGCAATCTCCGTCGTGCCAGCGCCGCTGCTGGCCATGAAGGCCGGCAAGGCGACGTAGAAGATGCCCATGGGCACCCCTTCGAAGATGTAAAAGATGAAGACGGTGGCAAGGCGCAGGAAAGGGTTTTCCGTCAGGGGGCGGAACAGGCCGGTCTGCGTGGCCGGAAGCGGTGTCGCCATGATCGTGAACCTCCTGAGGGAAGACTAGTCTTGTATC
Source organism: Tsuneonella sp. HG222 (assembly GCF_053819185.1). NCBI lineage: Bacteria > Pseudomonadati > Pseudomonadota > Alphaproteobacteria > Sphingomonadales > Erythrobacteraceae > Tsuneonella > Tsuneonella sp. HG222. The sequence continues at coordinate 1,585,662 of NZ_JBSOQZ010000001.1, forward strand.
GGCGCGATGCCGGAACCCTGCGGAAGCTTCTCGGCCACCTGCCTGGTCCCTTGCGGAAAGCGATTGATAAGCATCAGGACCAACCCTGAACCGAGAATGGCCGCGAGAATCCAGAACCATAGGACCGCGTTCCCATTCCCCGCCGTCGCGGCGACCAGGGCTGCGCCAAGCGGCGCTCCGAAATTGCCGATCGCCATGTAGAGCGTGAATTGCGTGGCCGCCACTTCCGGGCGGCACAAGCTCATGGCCAAAGGTATCATCGAGATCGCGAACAGGATCGAGCAGACGTTGAAATACCAGATCATGAGCAGCAGCTGCCAATCCGCCCCCCAGTAGGGGCGCAGAACCGTCATCCCGACGCATCCTGCCGCGTAGAGCACGAGGATGCCGATCAGCGCCCTGCGCGGACCGATCCGGTCCACAGCCCAGCCCCCGATCAGCAGCCCGAACACAGCGATCGCCAGCTCCATCGTGGCGATCGTGTTGGTATAATCCGTCGTCGTCCATTCGCCCAGATCGGTCGCCATTATCGGCCAGTAAGCTTCGAAACCGCCGGTCGGGATGGACCGCATCAGCAGGATGGGCATGAACAGCAGGCTCGAAAGAACGAACAGCGCCCTGAAGCTGGACTTCAGCAGCGGCCACCAGGCGACGACCTGAATGCCGAGATTGCGGGGGTGCGCCTCACCCTTGGTCCAAGGCAAGGCGCGTTCGCCGTCACGTTCGCGAATGCAGAGACCATAGACAAAAGCGATCACCAGCACCGCGGCCATGCCGAAATAGGCGGCCGAGATGCCGCTCCAAGCGATCAGCCACCCGCTCATCGCGATCCCCGCGGCGCGCCCCAGCCCCTGGGCTCCGAACATGATGCCGCCCGCGCGGGCGCGCTCGTCGTCGCTCAGGATGTCGACGACGATGCCATCGATGGCCACATCCTGGAACGTCACGGCCGCATTGATCGTGAAGCCCAGCGCGGAAATGAGGAACACGTCGCGGGCGCCAGGAGAGAACATGGCCCCGGCCACGAGCGCCAGCACGAGCGCTCCCTGCGCGCCGAGCAGCCAGACCCGCCGTCGGCCCATCGGCAGGTAGGTGTAGCGGTCCATCAGGAAGCCGTTGATCAGCTTCAGCGTCCACGGAAGATTGCTCAGCCCCACGACCAACGCGACTTCGGCGGTGGACGCGCCGTTCGACGCCATCCAGGCGGGGATGGCATAGAAGAACAGCCCGAGCGGGAAGCCCTGGGTGATGTAGAACAGGAAGACGGTAAAGAAGCGAAGCGGCTTGCTACGCTCGAGCGAGGGCAGAAACGTGGCCGAAACGGTCATTGCGTGCCCCCACATCGGTCTGCCCTGCTCGGCAGGCCGGTTTCAGGAGCAACTGACCCTATCGTGCGCCGCAACGCAACGGGAACTTGCGGCCATTCCGCCCTGCATCAACGGCAAAATGAACCGAAGCCCCGGGCTGCCTGGTCGAAATGCAGGTGGTCGCGGTGTGCGGCGTTGTAGTCGGGCGACAGAACGGTGCCGAATACCGCACAGGCCCCATCGCGCACGCGGCGCAGGAAGCGGGCCTCTTCGTCTTCACCGTTCCAGTTCGACAGGACCGAAATCCGCCGCCCGTCCGCCAGCACGAAGCCGGAGATGTCGATGGCGTTTCCGGTTGCGTGCTCGCTCCAACGCCCGTCGTCGCGATTGCTGATCCGGCGGCAGGAATAGGTGCCGAAGTGCTCCAGCCTCGCGACGGGAGAACCGAGCAGATCCCCGGCCGCGGGCTGGACATCGCGTGCCATCCACAGGCTGGTTGCCGCGGCGACCGCGCATGTGGCGGCGGGCTTTTGCGGGGAAAGAGCCAGGTCCTCCAGCACCGTCCTGTCGTCCTGCCGGCAGGATCCCTCGCCGCGCGCGTCCAGGCGTTCGAAGGCAATCTCGCTTCGCTCCAGCACCGCGAGGCAGGCGGCCGGGTCGCTCCGCAGTGCGGAAATCTTGCGCTGGGTTGCCCATCCCGGCGGATCGCGCAGATCGAGCGGCGCCCAGGGATCGTGTTGCGGATGGTCATGCAACCAGGCCCGCCCAGCCAGGACGAGCGACGCGACGATCAGCAACCAGAAGGCGGGGCCGTCGATGCGCGGGACTTGCATGCCCACGGTATCGTTCAGAGCAGCAGAAGTTCCGCCAGGATACCAAGCGCGATGAGGATGAAGGCCGTCCCGACCCCGCGATCGATCCATACCCGGGTGGCCGGGCGATCCATTGCCCGCGCGAGCCTGTTGCCGGCATAGATGTAGGCAGCCCCCACCAGCAGATCCAGCACGGTGCCGATCGCGATCAACGCGCCGAATTGCGATGCGACGGGCAGGTCGGGGTGGACGAACGGCGGCAGCAGCGCGACGACGTATATCAGCGCCTTGGGATTCCCCACGGCGACCAGTATGCCGTCGCGAAACGCGCTGGTCGAAGGCGGCGGCGCAGCGGTCTGGCCTTGTGCGGCCAGGTCACCGGCGCGGCGCAGGGCCTTGGCGCCGAGCCACGCGATGTACAGGGCCCCGCCGATGGCAAGCAGGTCGAACGCCGTGGGAAAGGCCTTGGCCAGCGAGCCGAGCCCGATCGCCGCCAGTGCCCACCAGAAGAGGTAGCCGATCTGCATGCCGATCAGCGCTGCCCAGCCCGCCCGCGCACCGCGCCAGACCGATTCGGTCATGACGAACAGCATCGAAGGGCCGGGCACGATGCTGGTCAGCCCTGTCATCACGGCAAAGGCGAGGAGGCGTTCCGGATCCATCGGCGCGCCTCATGGCGCGGGTGCGCACAGGGTCAATGGAAATCGCGCGACGGGGGGAGCGGGAGCAGCTTGGGCACGATCCGCGCGTCTCGCGGATGCCCCTGATGAAACCCGCATTCGCGATTGCCGGGGCCCGGCGGCTCCCACGGCTCGACGGGCACGAAGGGGTCGTCGGGGCCTTCGCGAAGGTTGTCCTTCGGGCCGAACTTGGCCGGCAAGGGGTTGTTGCAGTGGTCGGCGCGGGCGATCGGCGTCTTGATCAGGTCGTCCGACAGCCTGTGCAGATCGTGCGTGGCATCGGTCATGTGCTGGGCGATCACGTGGATCACCTCGTCGTCGTATTCCACCCGCCCGCGCACCTCCATCAGGCGGCTGCCCATCACGACGCGCCGCTGCTTCTCCTTGAGGTCGGGCCAGACGACGAGGTTGATCACCCCGGTCTCGTCCTCCAGCGTGATGAAGCAGACGCCCTTGGCGCTGCCGGGCCGCTGGCGGATCAACACCACGCCGGCCACATGGACGAGACTGCGGAACTTGCGCTCGCGCAGATCGCAGGCGCGGACGAAGCCACGCTCGGCCAGCGATGCGCGCAGGAAGGCCATGGGGTGCGCCTTGAGGCTGAGCCGCGTGGTCTGGTAATCGGCCACGACCTCTTCGCTCAGCGGCATGCGCGGCAAGGCGGTGCGCCGGCCTTCGGCCCCTTCGTCGCGCTCGTCCGCCGCGCGGAACAGCGGCAGGTCCTCCCCGCCGATCAGGCTGCGTGCGTCCCACAGTGCCTGCCGCCGGGGAAGGCCAAGCGACCTGAAGCAATCCGCGCTGGCGAGGCGCTCGACGTGAGCGGGCGAGAGCCTCGCGCGGTCGCGCAGTTCCGCCACATCGCGGTAGGGACCGTGTTCCTCGCGTTCCGCCACAAGGCGCGCGGCCACATGCTCGGGCAGGCCGTCGATCTGGCGCAGGCCCAGGCGCAGCGCGACATGGCGGTCGAACCGCCCCTGCGCGTCGGGAGCTCCGGCCTGGGCGGGACGCAAGGCTTCCAGTGAGCAGTCCCACTCGCTGTGATTGACGTCCACGGGCAGCACTTCGACCCCGTGCTCATGCGCATCGCGCACAATCTGCGCGGGAGCGTAGAAACCCATGGGCTGGGAGTTGAGCAACGCGCAGCCGAACGCCGCGGGGAAATGGCACTTCAGCCAGCTCGAAACGTAGACGAGATGCGCGAAGCTGGCGGCATGGCTTTCGGGGAAGCCGTATTCGCCGAAACCGCGGATCTGGTTGAAGCAGCGCTGGGCGAATTCGCGGTCATACCCGCGCTCGACCATCCGCTCGACCATCATGTCCTGAAGCTCGTCGACCATGCCGCGGCTGCGGAAGGTCGCCATGGCCTTGCGCAGCCGGTTGGCTTCCTTCGAAGAGAACTGGGCCGCATCCAGCGCGATCTTCATCGCCTGCTCCTGGAAGATCGGCACGCCCAGGGTGCGCTCTAGGATGCTGGACAACTCGTCGGGCGGACCGTGCTCTGGTCCTGGAGCTGGGATTTCGACCCGCTCCTCGCCCCGGCGGCGCTTGAGGTAGGGATGCACCATGTCGCCCTGGATCGGCCCCGGCCGCACGATGGCCACCTGGATGACGAGATCGTAGAACTCGCGCGGGCGCAGGCGGGGCAGCATGTTCATCTGCGCCCGGCTCTCCACCTGAAACACGCCGAGGGAATCGCCCTTGCGGAGCATGGCGTAGACCTCCGGATCCTCGCGCGGGACGGTGGCGAGGGTCAGGCAGCGCTCGTGGTGCTCTTCCAGCAGGTTCAGGCATTTCCTGATGCAGGTCAGCATCCCCAGGGCGAGCACGTCGACCTTGAGGATGCCGAGTGCCTCGATATCGTCCTTGTCCCATTCGATGAAGCTACGTTCGGGCATGGCGCCGTTGCCGATCGGGACGGTTTCGGTCAGCGGTCCGTCGGTCAGGATGAAACCGCCGACGTGCTGGCTCAGATGGCGCGGCATGCCGATCATCTGCTCGGTCAGCTTGAGCACGCGGACAAGGTGAGGATCGGCAGCATCCAAGCCGGTTTCGGCCACATGCTTTTCGCCGATCTCCTTGCCCCACCCGCCCCAGACCGTCCTCGCCAGCGCGCTGGTGACGTCCTCCGACAGGCCCATCGCCTTGCCGACCTCGCGGATCGCCATGCGGGGGCGATAGTGGATCACCGTGGCGCACAGCCCCGCGCGCTGGCGGCCGTACTTGCGATAGATGTACTGGATCACCTCTTCGCGCCGCTCGTGCTCGAAATCGACGTCGATGTCGGGCGGCTCCTTGCGTTCTTCGGAGATGAAGCGGTCGAACAGCAAGACGTGCTTTGCCGGATCGACGCTGGTGATACCCAGGCAATAGCACACCGCCGAGTTGGCGGCCGAGCCGCGCCCCTGGCACAGGATCGGCGGATCGACACCGGTGCGCGCGAAATCAACGATGTCCTTGATGGTCAGGAAATAGCGCGCAAGCTCGAGCTTGCCGATCAGCGCCAGCTCACGCTCGATCGTGCTGCGGACAGTATCCGGCAATCCTGACGGATAGCGCCAATCGGCACCCTTCCACGTTTCGCTTTCGAGGAACTCCTGCGGCGTCTGGCCTTCGGGGTAGATCTCTTCCGGATATTCGTAGCGCAGTTCGTCCAGCGTGAACCTGCAGGCATCGGCCACCTTGCGCGTCTCGGCGATGGCCTGGGGCCAACGCTGGAACAGTCGGATCATCTCCGCGGGGCTCTTGAGGTGCCGCTCGGCATTGGCATGCAGCAGGTGGCCTGCACCGGCGACGGTCGTCTTGTGCCGGATCGCCGTCATGACATCCTGCAGCGGCCGCCGCTCCGGCGCATGGTAATGGACGTCGTTCGTCGCCAGAAGCGCAAGGCCGTTGGCCCGCGCCAGTGCCTCGATCCGGTCGATCCGGGCGATATCGTCCCCGCTGTGGAGATAGCTCGCGGCCAGGTGGCGCAACCCCGGCAACCCGGCGCGCAGATGCACCAAAGCCTGACTGAACGGCGCCAAAGCCGGTGTGTGGATCGGCTCGCCGTCAAGCCCCACGACATTGCCGGCCCAACCCGGCACGCAGAACTGCGCATCGAGATCGGCCGGGGGCAGCAGGATCAGCTGCAAACCCTCGCAATGGCCCGCCAGCATGGGCAATGAGATGTCGCAAACGCCCTTGTCCTGCCACTCGCCGTCCAGTTTCGCCATCCGGCCGGCGGATATCAGGCGGCACAGATTGCCGTAGGCGGCCCGGTCCGTGGGATAGGCCAGGAAGGCGAGCCCTTCCACCGTCTCTATCCTGCAGCCGATCACCGGCGTCATGCGCAAGGTCTTGGCTTCGGTATGTATCCGCACCACGCCGGCCATCGAATTGGCATCGGCAATGCCGATCGCATCGTAGCCAAGGGCATGCGCGGTCAGGACCAGGTCCACCGCGTCCGATGCCCCGCGCAGGAAGCTGAAGTTGCTGACCAGCCCCAGCTCGACGAACGGTGCGCGCGGCGGCGGGGTCAGGACCTCGTCGTCTAGCTCGATCCTGCGGCGGGGAACGAGAAGGTCGTTCTCGGGCACATCAGCCTGCCATTTCCGCCAACCGCTCCTTCACCGCGGCAAGGTCGGCGGCAAACAGGCGCTCCTGTTCGTCGCGCGCCGGGCCGTCGAGCCGCAGGAGATAGCTGGGGTGTGCGGTAACCCACAGTTCGCTGCCATCCTCGAGCGGAATGGGCGCACCGCGGGCTTTCGAGATGCTGACCGTCTTGCCGAGCATCCCGCGGGCCGCGCTGGCACCCAGCGCCAGGATCAGCTTGGGCTGCACGATCTCGCGCTCGCTCTCGACCCACCAGCGGCAGATATCGATTTCCTTGGCGGTCGGCGACTGGTGCAGCCTGCGCTTGCCTCGCGGCACGAACTTGAAATGCTTGACCGCGTTGGTGACGTAGGCCGCGCGGCGGTCGATCCCGGCGGCTTCGAGATGAGTGTCGAGCACCTGTCCGGCAGGTCCGACGAAGGGCCGCCCGGCAAGATCTTCCTGGTCGCCGGGCTGCTCGCCGACGATCATCAGGGCGGCGTCCTGCGGCCCTTCCCCCATGACGGCATGATTGTCCAATAGGCCGATCGGGCAGCGGCGGCAGGCATGGATTGCCTTGTCGATTGCAGTCAACGAGCCGGGCCGTTCGCCCATGTCCAGTTCGCCCGCTTCCACCATTGCCGCCTCGCGCCCCTGTGCCCCTGCGATAAGCTCGGGAATGAGCGCCGCTTCGGGCATATTCTTCCAGTACTTGCGGGGCATTTCCTTGAGCATGGCCCCGATCTTCAAACGCGCGGGATTGAAGATCGATGCATAGTACTTGCGCCAGAGGTCCTCCATCGGATCGCCCGCGGGGGCATCCCCGCGCTGCGCCGGAGGACCTTCCTCCAGCGTCTTGCCGTCCCAGTGAAGCGAACCCTGCGGCGTCAGGATCGACCAGCTCATGTTGGAAAAGCGGCGCACGAAGAACCCCGCATTGGCGCGCAGGATGTGATGTTCGGGCTCGAACCAGGCGGCGAAATGCTCGGGAGCGTCTGCATCCCCCGTCTCGACCAGCCTGAACCGGGTGAAGGCCCGCATCTTGTGGATGTCGCGGCGCACCGTGCGGGCCAGTTCGTCGAGCCGCCGGACGTCGGGATCGGCCCGATCTTCCAGCGCCCTGGGATTGGCCTGCAGCCGCCAGAGCAGACGGTAGAGCAATGCGAACCGCTCAGGGTCCGAATGGCAAATGGCCATCTTGGCCAACTGCACGAACTGCTTGCTCGCGCGCACTACCACGGCATCGCTTCCGGGCACGGGCAGGCGGCGGTCGCCATGCGAGAACAAGCTGCCCGATCCGCCCGGCGCGACCCAGGCAACGCGGTCGGGCGGCACTTCGCATTGCACCAGCCCGCGGGCCCTTTCGCGCCAGAAGTCGAAATCGTCGGGTTCGGCCAGGTTGACCACGTAATACGTGCCCAGCTTGACGTGCTGCAGCGCGGTCATGCGGCGAACAGCTCCAATTGCTCCTGCTTGGGCGCGAGCAGCGCCCGCAAATCGGCGCGATCGGTCAGCGTGATCGGCCGCCAGTCACAGGTCACCAGGAAGGGGCGCACCTTGGCGATCGAGACAGTGAGCTTTCCTACGTCGTCCAGCCTCAGCGTGCGATGCCGCCGGCTGGCGATGATCTGATTGACCGCCCGCACCCCCAGCCCCGGAACGCGCAAAAGCGCCTCGCGGGGCGCGCGATTGACGTCGACCGGGAAGCGCTCGCGGAACTTGAGCGCCCAGGCCAGCTTGGGATCGATATCCAGCGGCAGGTTACCGTCGGCTTCCGTCGCCTGCATGACCTCGCCCGGCAGATAGCCGTAGAAGCGCATCAGCCAGTCGGACTGGTAAAGCCTGTGCTCGCGGATCAGCGGCGGGCGCTTGAGCGGCAGTACGGCGCTGGCGTCCGGAATGGGCGAAAACGCGCTGTAGTAGACCCGCCGCAGCCGGAACCGGTCGTAGAGCCGACTTGCTTTGCCCACAATATCCGCATCGGTCGCCGCATCTGCCCCCACGATCATCTGAGTGGATTGGCCGGCAGGCGCGAAGCGCGGGGCGTGCTTGAACCGCTTGCGCGCATCCTTGGCCTCGACAATCGCCATTTTGACGCCGCCCATCGCGCCTTCGATCTGCCGAGCATCCTTGTCCGGCGCGAGACGGGTCAGCCCCGCGTCGGTCGGCAATTCGACGTTGATCGACACCCGGTCCGCATAAAGCCCGGCCTGGTGCACCAGCCCGGGATCGGCTTCGGGGATCGACTTGAGGTGGATGTAGCCCCGGAAGTCGTGATCCTCGCGCAGGATGCGCGCGGTCTCCACCAGTTGCTCCATCGTATGGTTCGAGCTTTTGACGATGCCCGAGGAGAGAAACAGCCCCTCGATGTAGTTGCGGCGATAGAAGCTGAGAGTGAGGTCGGCCACTTCCTGCGGCGTGAAACGCGCGCGCCGAACGTTCGAGCTCTTGCGATTGACGCAGTAGTGGCAGTCGAACACGCAATGATTGGTCAGGAGAATCTTGAGCAGCGAGATGCACCGCCCGTCGGGCGCATAGGCGTGGCAGATGCCCATTCCCTCGGTCGAGCCGATGCCCTTACCGCCCTTCGAATTGCGTTTGCTCGTCCCCGAGGATGCGCAGGACGCGTCGTATTTTGCCGCGTCGGCAAGGATTTCGAGCTTTTCGATGATGCTGAGCTGACCCATCCGTTCCTTATATGTTCTTATCGGGGATTTGCCAGTCCTTTCCAACGCCGTGCGGGGCGCTTCGTCGCACAAACGGAACAGGATCGCCTCTCGGAGCTTCCGTCAGCACCTACAACGAAGGCGGACCCGATGACTTCGATAAATACCCTCTCCACGCGCGACGGCACTCAGCTTTTCTACAAGGAGCTCGGCGATGGCCCGCCGGTCATCCTCATCCACGGCTGGCCCTTGTCGGCCGATAGCTGGGATCCGGTCATGATGGCACTCGCGGAATCCGGATACCGCGCGATCGCCTACGACCGCCGCGGTTTCGGGAGGTCGGACCAGCCCAAGACCGGATACGATTACGACACGTTCGCCGACGATCTGGCCGACGTCATGAAGGCAACAGGCGCAAGCCAGGACGTGGCCCTCGTCGGCTTCTCGATGGGTGGCGGCGAAATCGCACGGTACATGAGCCGTCACGGCGGAGCGGGCGTATCGAAGGCGGTGCTCGTCAGTTCGGTCGTTCCGTACATGCTCCAGACCGACGACAACCCCAATGGCGTGCCGCAGGAAACCTTCGACGAGATGACCGCCGGAATGAAGGAGGATTTCCGCGCCTTCTTCACCGATTTCTTCGAGGATTTCTATGGCGACGACGTGAGCGACGAGGAACTCGACTGGGCCTGGATGACCACGATGAAGGCGGGCCAGTACGCTACGCTCAAGGCAGCCGAAGCGTTCGCGACGACCGACTTCCGCCCCGATTTGCCGAGCCTGACCGTGCCGACGCTGGTCATCCATGGCACCAAGGACGTGACCGTTCCGATCGATGCCACCGGGCGCGTGGTTGCCGCCCAGGTCCCCACCGCGGAGATCATCGAATACGACGGCGAACCCCACGGCGTGTTCGCCACGCAGACGCAGCGCCTGATCGACGACATCACCGCGTTCCTCGACCGCGGAGGCGCCTCGCAAAGCTACGAGCAGCGCATCATCGAACCGGCCTGAACCAGGCAATCCGTTGAATTGGAAGGCGCGCCCGTGTGGCGCGCCTTTCTTTTTGCCGATGGACGCGGCCCCTCCTGCCTGACATCATCCCCAAAAGGCTGGGGAGAGGCCGATGACGCAAAAGACTTTCAGCGAAGCGATCGCCGACGCGCCCTTGCGCCCTTACCAGATGCTGGTGATGGGGCTGGGGCTAGCACTCCTGGTCATCGACGGCATCGATCTCCAGTCGCTATCGCTGGTCACGCCGGTCATCCTCGACGAGTGGCAGATCGACCGCGCGGTCTTCGGTCCTGCCCTGGCCGCCTCGCTGTTCGGTATGGGCTTCGGCTCGATCTTCGGCGGCATGCTGGGCGACAAGATCGGCCGGCTGCGCACACTGTTCATCGCCTGCCTCATCTTCGGCGGGTCGACCATTGCAGCAGCGTGGACGAACACCGTGTGGGAGATGGCGGCCGTCCGCACGATCGGCGGCCTGGGCTTCGGTGCCGCCTATCCCAACGCCCTTGCCCTCGTCAGCGATTGGGTGAGCGAGAAATGGCGGCCCCACGCCGTTTCGTTTCTCTCGGTCGGCATCCCGGTGGGTATTTCGGTGAGCGCGGCGCTGATGCCGGTGCTGCTGCCGGAATACGGCTGGCGCGGCGCGTTCCAGATTTTCGGCGTCGCCTCGCTCGTCCTGGGTGCGATCCTGATCCTCTTCCTGCGCGAGCCGCCGGCCTATCTGCTCGGCAAGGGTCGCAAGGAGGAAGCGCAGAAGAGCGCCGCGCGCGTGATCGATCCGTCGATCGAACTTCTGCCGGAGTCCGTGGTGCGCGACAATGCTGGTGCAGGAGAGCAGATCGGCATTTTCCATCGCAGCAACCGCATGCTCAACATCGGCATGGTGATCAGCTTTTCCGCCACGACCACGCTGGTCTACGGCCTGCTGAACTGGACGCCCGAATTGCTGACGACGGCGGGCTTCACCTTGGAGCAGGCTCTGCGGGCCAGTTTCTGGCAGGGCATCCTGTCGATCGTCGGCGGGTTGTCCGCCGGGCTGACCACGCGGGCGTTCGGGTCGAAGGCGGTCATCATTGCGGGCGCTGCGGCGATCCTGGCGACGATCGTTGTCCTTGGCGTGATGCTCGAGAACCTCGACGGGGCGCCGACGCCGTCGCAGATCGACGTCATCGTGTTTCTCGAAGGTCTCGCCGTTGGTCTGGTCAGCATGATGATCACCGTATTCTACGTGGTCATGGCGTCGGGCTATCCCCACTCGTGCCGCGCCGGCGGGATCGGCATGGTGATCACTTCCGGCCGCGTGATGTCGATCACGATGGTGCTGGGAGGGGGCTGGCTGATCGGTCTTGGCGGCGAAGGCAGCTTCGTGTGGTATTTCGCCGTGCTGACGGTCATTTCGCTGATGGTCTTTGCCGCGGCCTTCATCATCGATCGGCAAGTCGAGCCCAAGCGCAAGGCGGCGCTCGCCTAGGCACACAAGCCCTGCAGGAACCAGTCGGGCAATCCGCCCCGCCCGTCACCGATGAGGCCGTGGCGGTAGATCCAGTAGCGGCGGCCTTCGCCATCCTCGATGCGATAGTAATCCCGCAGGCGCGCGGTGCCCTTCTCGCGCCACCATTCGGGGGCGATGCGTTCGGGCCCCTCGACACGGGCCACCTCGTGAACCCGGCCGCGCCAGCGGAACTTCTGCGGGAAGCCGTCGGGCGTGGCGTAAAGCACGGCGATCGCCTCAGGCCGGTCGAGCATCTTCAGGGGGCGCGCGTGAAACGCCAGCTCGCCCTGGCTGGCGGGTTGGGGGGCGAGCGGCGCTTGCCATTTCTGGGCGCGTTCGGGGATGTGGCTGGCGTGCGGCACCGGCCGGCGGACGGCGTTCTCGCCTAACCGCACGGTCAGCCGGTCCACGCAGGCGGCAAGGCTTGTGCCGTGCTCCTCGGCCGCGGCCTCAAAGTCGGCCTGGGCGAGTGCCAGCGGTTCGGCCCAGCTTGCCCGCAACCGGACCATCTCGATCCCGAAACCGGCCTCCACGTCGTCGAGGCGACTGGCGAAAAGGCGCACGATGTGCCCCGCTTCCCGCGTGGCGGCGGCGAATTCGAGCGTGCGGAGCACGACCTCTCCGTCGACCCTCCACATGCCCAGTTCGAGCCGGCGCGCACCCTGCCCCATCCCTTCGAGCTGGCGCGCCATATCCCCTGCAAGATCTTCGACCACCTGGTCGAGCAGCGGGCGATGGCGGATCGGCTCCATCAGCCGCCGCTGGACCAGCGGAAATTGCGGCGGGACGACCGGCAACAAGGGTTCGGGTACCCGGCCCACGATCTGATCCATCCGCACCAGCGGATTGGCCGCAGGCGAACGGCGATTGCGGAAGCGCCGCTGGATCGCGTCCCGCCCGATAGTCGCCAGTTGCCCCAACCGCTTGAGCCCGAGACGGCGGAGCACCAGCACGACATCGTCGTCGAGCCGCAGCGCACCGACCGGCAGGTCGGCAAGGGCTGCGGGCACATCCTCCCCGGCACAGGATGACAGGATCGCACGCTCGGGTCCGAAGTGGGCCAGGGCCCACGCAGCGCCGGCGGTGGGCGCAATGGCCAGTCTGGCCGTCAGCCCGCGGTGCGCGAACACGTCCTGCGCATCGGCCAGCAACCGCTCCTCGCCCCCGAAGATGTGCGCCACGGCGGTGACGTCCACCAGTACCCCGTCCGGTGGATCGAGCGCGCTCCACGGGCCCCAGCGGCGCGACCAGACGGCCAGCCTTTCGAGGAAGTCGAGATCGCCCGCCGGATCGCTGGGGACGACCTTGAGCGCGGGGCAGAGCGTGCGCGCATCGGCCAGCATCATGCCGGCGCGCGCGCCAGCGGCGAAGCCCGCCCGATTGGCCGCGTCGATCCGCGGACCGTGCGCGGTCTCGGTGATCAGCGCCAGGGGGTCGGCATCCGCCCCCTGCCCTTCCTGGCAGCCTTCAGCCTGCCGCCAGCGATCGACCGCCAGCCTCGCCAGCCAGATCGACAGGATCCTGCGCGGCGGGGGTGAAGCGGTCGGCGGCGAGGTGGTCTTCCTCATCGCGCAATATCCATTCTCCGGGACGGTGGCTGCGGGCGCGGAACAACTCGGCACGCCAGCTCGGGCGGCCGGGCGCGGCGGGGTTCCAGCGCGGTGAAGGCGAAACGGCTGCCGCAACGTCCCACCGCAGGCGCGCCGAACTGAGGTCGCGCGCCGCATCGAGCCTGACCAGCCAGAGCGACACCGCGTGCCGCTCGGCTGCGAGCGTCAGGCGGCGCGAAGCGGTGAAATCGAGTGCGCGGGGGTTTCCGGCGATCTCCCCAACCACGAAGGCAAGGTCGCGGCAGCGCACCCCTTCCTCCAGTGCGAAGAGTGCATCCTCCGGCGTCTTGGCCGACACGTGGATCAGGCGGCGGCGCAGGGCATCGGGCAGGCCCGGACGATAGGGACGGCCGCCGAGCCGGATCGCCGCGGCATCCTGCACCCACAGCACATCGCGCTGCCCGACATGTTCCGAGCTGGCGGTGCGCAGCTGGTCGAAGGCAAGCGCCAAGGCAGTCGAAACGCCGCTGGCATCGCAGCCCGGAGCGAATACCTCGTTATGGCGCGCGCCGGGCAATCCCGGCCGCCAATGCGCAGCGCGCTCGCCGAGCGAAGCCAGCTCGCCGGCCGTGGGCAAGGTGGAAAGGTCCATGTCGAATCGACTCCTGTGTTCTCTTTATGTTCCCTCCTGTTCCGCTTGGCAATCGACCGGCCGCCGTTTTCCCCGCTCCAGCCCGGCGGAACCTGCCAAAGGCATTTCCGTTGATCGGCCAAAGGAGAAAACCATGAGCGACGCTCAAGACCTCAAAGACAAATTCTGGAAAGCCCTCAACGCCAGTCCCTTCGTATTTCTGCAGCTCGATAACGACGCGACCACCGCCGTCCCGATGACCGCGCAGCTCGACAAGGATGCCAACAGCGCCATCTGGTTCTTCACCACGCGCGATCACCCGCTGGCCAAGATGGGCCCGGCCACCGCCACGTTCTCCGGCAAGGACAATCAGATCTTCTGCCGCTTTTCGGGCGTACTGAGCGAGGAAACCAACATCGCGCGTCTCGACAAGCAGTGGAGCCCGGCGGTCGAATCCTGGTTTGACGGGAAGGACGATCCGAACCTGCTGATGCTGCGGATGGATCTTGGCCAGGCGGAAATCTGGAACGCCGACATGGGCCTGATCGACACCGCGCGAATGCTGCTCGGCTTCAGCGTCGAAGAAGAAGCGCGCAAGGAACACACCGAAACCACACTTTAACGGAACGCGTCCGTCACGCGCGTAGGGGGCCGCCTTTTTCGGAAGGCGGCCCCCTTTTGTATTGCGGTCAGTTCTTCGGCGGATCGACCGGGATCATCGTGTGCTCGCCCTCGATATCGTCGACCACTTCGACGATCCCGCGCCCAAGATGGCTGCGGCTGCGGCTGTATCCAAAATAGATCAGCAGGCCGAGGAGGCCCCAACCCGGCAGGAACAGCATCGCCGTGAACGGCAGGTTGACGAACAGGAACACGCATCCGACGATCGTGAAGGGTACAATGATCCACACGGCCGGCACGCGGAAGTGGCGCTTGCGCGTAGGATCCTTGCGCCGCAGGACCAGCAGGGCGATCCCGACCATCATGAAGGCATAGAGCGTGCCCGCGTTCGAGATGTCAGCCAGCTGGCCAACCGGGAAGAACGCCGCGCCCACCGCCACGATGCCGCCGGTGACCATCGTCACGATGTGCGGGGTGCGGAACCTGGGGTGCACCGTGCTGAGCTTCTCCGGCAGCAAGCCGTCGCGGCTCATCACGAAGAAGATGCGGGTCTGACCGTAGATCAGCACCAGGATGACCGACGGCAGCGCAAGGAACGCCGCCACCCCGAGCATGTTGCCGACGCTGGAGAAGCCGATGGTCCGCAGCACGTGAGCAAGCGCCTCGTTGGAGCAAACCAGTGCTTCCGCGTGCTCGGGCAGAGCGCACTGCCGCGCCAGTTCTTCCGAACCGGCCGGGAAGGGAATGCCGTCCGGCCCCATGATCGGCTGCCCGCCAAGCGTGCCAATCGCACCGGCGGCCACGAGGATGTAGAACACCGTGCAGAACAGCAGGGAGGCGATCAGGCCGATCGGCACGTTGCGCTGGGGGTTGATCGTTTCTTCGGCGGCGGTGGAGACGGAATCGAACCCGACGTAGGCGAAGAAGATCGTCGCCGCCGCGCCCACCGCGCCGACGCCGAGGCCCCACTGGCCGAACACCCCGGCCGGAAGGAACGGGTTGAACTTGCCGGTATCGAATTCCGGGCTGCTGAAGGTCAGCGCGATGAACACCGTCAGGGCAACGACCTTGATCAGCACCAGCACGGCATTGAACTTGGCGCTTTCGCTCGTGCCGATAACCAGCAAGCCCGTGACCAGCAAGGCGATGCACAGCGCCGGCAGGTTGATGAAACCGCCCGGCGCTCCGCCAAAGGCGAGCGGACCTGCCGCCAGCCAGGCTGGCAACTGCACGCCCATGAACTCGGTTAGAATCGTGCCGGAGAAATAACCCGACCAGCCGACGGACACTGCCGCGGCGGCGATGGCATACTCCATGATCAGCGCCCAGCCGACCGTCCAGGCGAGAATTTCGCCCATGCTGGCATAGCTGTAGGTATAGGCGCTCCCCGCGACCGGGATCATCGAGGAGATTTCCGCGTAGCACAGCGCCGCTGCAATGCAGATCAGGCCGGCGATCGCGAACGCGAGCATGAGACCCGGTCCCGCCTTCTGCGCGCCGGCGGCGGTGAGTACGAAGATGCCGGTTCCGATCACCGATCCGATGCCCAGCAACGTAAGCTGGAACCACCCGAGCGACCGGTGAAGCGACTTCTTTTGCGCGGTCGCAAGAATGGCGTCCAGCGGCTTGACCCGTTCGAACAACATAGAAATTTCCCTCATTCGGCGGCCTGATTAGGCTCCGCCCCTTGAATGCTCGAGAGGCTAGCGCCTGAGGGCGGCAATACAAGGCGCAATCTGCGGGGTTTCCCCGGCCTTCCGGGGCGCTTACAACGCCGGCATGTCCACCACCTTCCAGCTCGACACGTCCACGAGCCGCGCCAATCCCACGCCCCAGCCGATGAAGCGCCTGACCGTGCCGGCGCTGCGCAACCGCAAGGTGGACGGCAACACCACCGAACCGCTGGTGATGCTGACCGCCTATACCGCCCGCCAGGCGCAACTCCTCGATGCGCATTGCGATCTCCTGTTGGTCGGCGATTCACTCGGTCAGGTAATTTACGGCCTGCCGTCCACGGTGCCGGTAACGCTCGAGATGATGGTGAACCATGCCGCGGCCGTGGTGCGGGGCAGCTATCACGCGGTGGTCGCGGTCGACATGCCGTTCGGCAGCTATGAAGCTTCACCGGCGCAGGCGTTCGAAAGCGCTGCCCACCTGCTGAAGGCGAGCGGTGCAGCCGCGGTCAAGCTCGAAGGAGGTGCCGCAATGGCGCCCACGGTCGAATTTCTCGTCCAGCGCGGAATTCCCGTGATGGGCCACGTCGGGCTGACGCCGCAGGCGGTCAACGTCCTGGGGGGATACGGCGCCCGCGGACGCAGCGAGGGCGAAGCTGAAAAGATCGTCGGTGACGCGGTAGCGCTCGACCAGGCGGGCGCCTTTGCCATCGTGATAGAGGGGGTCGTCGAACCGATCGCCATCGCCGCAACCGAGGCGGTCGCCTGCCCCACGATCGGGATCGGCGCGTCGGCGCGGTGCGACGGGCAGGTGCTGGTGACCGAGGATATGCTCGGGATGTTCGAACGGGTCCCCCGCTTCGTCAAACGCTACGAGGATATCGCCGCGACGATCTCGGCGGCGGCCCAGCGCTACGCCGGCGAGGTCCGCGACCGCTCCTTTCCCGGCGAGGACCAGCTTTACCAGGCAAAGTGAAACTCGCCTCGCTTGCGAGCGGGCCGCAACTGGCCTAGCGCGCAGCACGATTTACAGCAGCAAGGTCCGCGCATGGCCACCATTCGGCAGTTCTACGGGTTCTCCTTAATCTTTACCCTGATCTGCCTCGGGCTCGGGGGGTGGTACGGATGGTCTTCGACCGGTTCTGCCAGCGCGACCGCGCAGATGCTGTGGATCATCTTCGTCCTGTCGATTCTCGAGATTTCGCTCAGCTTCGATAACGCGGTGGTCAACGCCTCGGTGCTCAAGGACATGGACGAGGTCTGGCAGCGGCGGTTCCTCACCTGGGGCATCGCCTTCGCGGTCTTCGGAATGCGAGTGGTTTTCCCCCTCGCCATCGTGGCCATTGCCGCCGGCCTGGGGCCGCTCGAGACCATCGACCTGTCGCTGAACGATCCCCGGCGCTACGAGGAGATCGTCAATTCGGCGCACGTCGGCATCGCCGGGTTCGGCGGCGCTTTTCTGGCCATGGTTGGCCTCAAGTTCTTTTTCGATGGCGAGAAGGACGTTCACTGGATCCGTTTCATCGAGGAACGGCTCGCCCGGTTCGCCGCTCTCCCCGCGGCCGAAATTGCGATCCTGCTGCTGGCCCTGTGGGGCATTTCGGCCATGCTCGACCCGGCAGAAGCGCTCACCTTCCTCGTTGCCGGCATTCTTGGTCTGGTGACCTTCATCGCGGTCGAAGGGGTCAATACCATCCTCGAACTGCGCGAGGAGAAGCTGCGCATGGCCGGCGCCGTGGTGCGCAGCGGCCTTGGCGGGTTCCTCTATCTGAACATCCTCGACGCCAGCTTCAGCTTCGACGGGGTGATCGGCGCCTTTGCCCTGTCGAACAACATGATCGTCATCGCCCTGGGCCTGTCGATCGGCGCGATGTTCGTGCGTTCGATGACCATCCACCTGGTCAAGAAGGGCACTCTGGCAGAGTACCTCTATCTGGAACACGGTGCCTTCTGGGCTATCATCGCGCTGGGCGCGATCATGCTGCTGTCGGCCAAGTGGCACATCCCCGAAACGATCACCGGCCTGATCGGCGCGGTGCTTATCGGTCTGTCGCTGTGGTGGTCGATCCGCCATAAGCGGAAGCATCAGGTAGATCCGACTGACGCCGTGCGAGGCGACTAGCCAAAGGCGCGCTGATCACCAGCTGCAGCAGGTGATAGACCAGCACCGGCAATAGCACGAGGCCGGCGGTCCCCGCGGGGAACAGCACGCTGGCCAACGGCGCACCCATGGCGATCGATTTCTGGCCGCCCGAGAACAGGAAGGCTGCGCGATCGCGTAACGAGAGGCGCGACGCGCCCGAGACCAGCCACGCGCCGCCGAAGGCCACGCAGAGGAAGAGCACGATGGCGGTGGTCAGGACGATCCAGTCCTGCGGGCCGACACGGCTCCAGAGCCCCTCCTCGACCGCTCCGGAAAAGGCGACGTAGACCGCAATGGCAATCGCCGTCCGGTCCATCCACGTCGCGACCTGGCGGTGGTCCCTGACAAGATGGCCGAGTTTGCCCTGCGCCACCTGTCCGATCACGAATGGTAGCAGCAGGATCAGTGCAATCTTCTCGAGCGCGGCGAGATCGAAGGGCGCCGCCGCGCCGCCGGCCAGGGCGGCGAACAACGGGGCGGTGATGAACACGCCGAGAATGTTAAGCAAGGCCGCGGCCACGACCGAATTCGCCACATTGCCCCCCGCCAGGGAGCAGTAGGCGGTCGCGGACTGGACCGTCGACGGCAGTGTGCCCAGATAGCAGAACCCCAGCGCGACCAATGGCGGCAACCACCCCGCCAGGGCATGCGACAAGCCCCATCCGATCAGAGCCATCGCGCCAAAGCACCACAGGACGAGCGGCAGCAGGAAGCGTACGTGGCCGATGCCGCGCAACACCTCCGCACGCGGCAGACGCAACCCGTTCAGCAGGAAAAGCAGGAAGACCGCCCCGTTCGAAACGCCTTGCGCGACCGGTCGCAGGGACGCGCTGACCGGCAGGACCGAGGCAAGCACGATCGCAGCCAGCAGCAGCCGCACCAGCGGGTCGGTGCGCGCGATCAGCTCACGAACCATGTTGGCCCCGTGTGCTGCCCGCAGTCTTCGGTCCTGCAAGGTTCGGCCCGTGTCTTGCTCGATTCGTCCATCGCAGCCTGCGTAGGATGGCCAGCCCTTCGCAGGACAGCGGAAAGTGCCCTTAGTTCATTGCCAGTGCCGTGGGCGGCGAGCTTTGCCGTGCCTTGGCCAGCAGCATGTCCGCACCTTTCGCGCCCGATGCTTCGAGCGCATCGGCCAGTGCCCCGGCGATCTGCGGATTCCAGCGCTGCAGCGCATAGGCGCGCCGTGCAGATGCGAGCGCCCCTTTGGTGTCGCCGGCGCGGAGTTTCAGCCTGGCCAGTTCGCCGAACAGCCGGGCATCGCGCTCCCGCCCGAGCGCAACGGTCTGCTCGAGCAGCGAAATGGCTTGTGGCCAGTTGCCGTCTTCCGCGACCTGCCTGCCGGCCAGCGCGGCGAGCGTGGAGTTCTGAGGGCTTTGCCGGTGCGCCCGGATGAGCAGGTCGCGCGCCGCATCGGATCGCTGCGCGGCCTTCATCGTCCAGATGATCCGCTCGACCAGTTCGGAATTCATTCGCACCCGCGCCGCCGACTGATAAGCCGCCATTGCCGGCCCCGGTTGTCCTGCCAGCAAGGCGGAGTCGCCGATCAGCGTTTCGATGTCGACCGACCCCTTGTAGCGTTCGTTGACTTGGGCGGCGAAGGCGCTGGCCTCGGTAAACTGCCTTCCGGCTACGAGGTAGCGCAACCGCGCCACGACCACGCCGGGCTGGTCGGGGTCGTTGGCCCAGCGATACATCTCCAGCTCGTCGTGCTGGTCGAGCGGCATGGCCTCCACGCCTTCTTCGGACGGGCGCCCCGCCCGGTCCAGCCAGTGCGCAGCTTCGGCGCGCATCCCGCGCTGTTCGTACGCGCGACCCAGCAAGGTCAGCACATAGGGGGACGCGGTCGCCCGGTCGGCCAGCGGGAGCAGGTAATCGATGGCCTCGCCGGCGCTGTCGGAAGCCATCAGCGCGCGCGCCAGAAGGATCGTGGCCCGTTCGTTGTCGGGTTGCCGCCGGACGACCTCGTCGAACTTCTCGACCGCCAGGGCTGCGCGCCCGGACCGGAAGTCGAGAATGCCCTCCAGGACAAGCCCGGCAGGCGTGTCGCCCACCTCGTCCGAGGCGCGCCACAGCAGGCGGCGGGCAAGATCGTTCTGGCCCGCGCGCGCGGCAAGCACCGCCTGGAGGTAATAGCTGCGCGAATAGCCCGGTTCGAGCTTGGTCATCGTGCGGACCACCGCCAGCATGGCGGAATAGCGCCCCGCCTCGCCCAGGGTCGCCGCGTAGTCGCCCAGCAGGTCGACGTCCTTGGGGGCGACCTCGATCGCCCGTTCGAACCACGGCAGCGCGGCAAGCAAACCCTCGGAATCGCGCACCAGTTGCGCCTGCATTGCCAAAGCCGCGGGATCCTTGGGATCGATCTGCAGCGCGCGCGCCACCGCATTGCGTACGACGTGCTGCTCGCCCGCACGATAGCGCAGCCGCGCTATGTCGACCCAAACACCCGCGCTGCGCGGGTTGGCCGCCAGCGCCCTTTCATAGGCGTCGAAGGCGGCGCCAAAGCGATCGCGCGCCGCGTTGAGGCGGCCCAGCGCGCGGAAGCCGCGCTCGGCGCTGGCCCTGTCGAATTCGCCCGGCTCGAGCCAGTACAGCGCGTCGCCTTCCTTGCCCTGCAGGGCGAAGGCCTCGCCCATGTAGGCTGCCACCGCGGCGCGCGCGGCGCCTGCGTCCATCGCGCGGCGGGCGGCGACTTCGGCCGCGATGCCGTCCCCCGCCTCGATGGCCTTGCGCGCATCGGCCAGCGGATCCTCCGCCGGCGCGGCGATTGCCGGCAGCGCGAAGGCCAGCAGGATCGCGGCAAGCAGGCGCCTGTCAGGTCTGCAGGTCATATTGCTTGAGCAGGTCGTAGAGCGTCGGGCGGCTGATACCGAGCAGCCGGGCGGTGTTCGATATGTTGCCTTCGCTGCGGGCGAGCGCGTGGCGGATCATCCGCCGGTCCGACTGCTCGCGCGCCGACTTGAGGTTCAGCATCTCGGCCTCGGCTCCCTCGGCACCGTCGAGATCGAGATCCTCGGCGGTGACCAGCCTGCCGTCGGCCATGATGACCGCGCGCTTCACGCGGTTTTCCAGTTCGCGCACGTTGCCGGGCCAGGGCCACCCGTCGATCGCCGCCAGCGCGTCGGCCGAAAAGCCGGTGACCTGCGGGTTCATCTCGGCCGAGAAGCGATTGAGGAAGGCCTTGGCGAGCAACGTGGCATCCCCCGGCCGCTCGGCCAGGCTGGGGATTTTTACGACGATCTCCGCCAGGCGATAGAACAGGTCCTCGCGGAAGCGGCCTTGCGCGATCATCGCCTCGAGATCCTGGTGCGTGGCGCACACGATCCGGGTGTCGACCGCGATCGCGCTGCGGCCGCCGATCCGCTCGATCGTCCGCTCCTGCAGAAAGCGCAGCAGCTTGACCTGCAAGGGCAGCGGAATGTCGCCCACCTCGTCGAGGAAGAGCGTGCCGCCGCTGGCCAGCTCGATCTTGCCCTCGGTGGTCTTGATCGCTCCGGTGAAGGCGCCCTTCTCGTGCCCGAACAATTCGCTCTCGAGCAGGTTTTCCGGGATCGCCGCGCAGTTGATCGCCACGAAGTTGCCGTCGCGCCGATCGCTCGACTGGTGCAGGCCTCGGGCGAGCAGTTCCTTGCCGGTCCCGCTGGCGCCGAGCAGCATGACCGAGACGTTGGTGTTCGCCACGCGCTCGATCGTTCGCGCGACGCGGGTCATTTCGGGAGCCGCTGTGATCAGCCCGCCGAGCACGCGGTTGCCCTCGCCCGACTTCTCGGCCAGCGCGCGGTTCTCCTGCTCGATCCGGTGCAGGTTGAGCGCACGGCGCACGATCAGGCCGAGCTGCTCGATATCGACCGGCTTCTGGTAGAAATCGTAAGCGCCGCGTTCGATTGCGGTCAGCGCGCTCGAACGGGCACCGTGGCCGCTGGCGACGACGACCTTCGTATCGGGCTTAAGCGCCATGATCTCATCGAGCACGGCAAAGCCTTCGGTCGTGCCGTCAGGATCGGGCGGCAGCCCTAGGTCCAGCGTGACCACCGCCGGCTCCTCGGCCCGCAACGCGGCGATGGCGCTGGCACGATCGCCGGCGATGATCACCTCGAAATCGTCATACGCCCACTTGAGCTGCGCCTGCAGGCCCGGATCGTCCTCGACCACGAGCAGCTTGGGGAGCTTGGAACATGGGTCGGCCATCATGCCACCTTTGCTTCAGGAAATTCGCTTGGCCGCGCGTCCGATCGGGCGGCGGGAAGATGCACGACGAACCGGGTGCCCAGGCCTTCGCGGCTCTCGACATCCAGCTTCCCGCCCATCGCGCGGATCATCTCGCGCGCCTCGAAGGCGCCGATACCGAAACCGCCGGGCTTCGACGATTGAAACGGCTTGAACAGGCGGGTGCGGACGAACTCGGGGCTCATGCCCTGCCCCGAATCGATCACCTCGATGCGAACCTGCTCCCCCTCGGCGCGGGCATCGAGCAGGACCGCGGCATTGGCCGGGCTGGCCTCGACCGCATTCTGCACCAGGTGGATCAGCGCCTGCTCGAGCGCCTCCGGCTGCGCTATCACCGCCAGGTCCTCGCCATCGAGCGCGACGATCTTGTGCTGGGCCGCATAGCGCCCGGCAAGCTCACGCAGAAGCGACTGCACCGGCACCAGGCCCGCTGCCTCGCCCCCTTGCGATCCGTATCGGCCGAGGCGCGCGAGCAGTCCGTTCAACTTGTCGGTGCTGTTCTTGAGGGTCACCAGCATGTCGGCCCGGAATTCCGGCTTCTCGGCATGCCGTTCGGCGTTGCGGGCGAGCAGCGAGAGCTGGCTGGCGAGGTTCTTGATGTCGTGCATCACGAAGGCGATGCGGCGATTGAATTCCTCGAACCGTTGGGCGTCGCCCAGCGCGTCCTGACTCGCTTCCTCGGCAAGATAGCTGGCAAGCTGCCGGCCGATGACCCGCAGGAGATCGAAATCCTCCCAGTCGAGCGTGCGGGCATAGGCTGGCCGGGCCAGCACCACCGCGCCGACGAGCCGCTCGTAATGGATCAGCGGAACGACAGCCCAGGCCTGGCCGTGGTCCTCGATCCACTGCGGCACGAACCGCGCGGGCAGGCCGTCGCGCTGGCCGGCCCGCCAGTGGTCGATGGCGAGGATGTACTGCGTTTCGGCCAGGAACGCGGCGCCGTCCTCGCTCAGCGCCTCGGCAGGCACCATCGCGTCGGGCCACTGCCAACTTGCCGCTAGCGACAGCGCGCCGTCCTCGCCGGCTTGCAGGAGAAGCCCGGCCGGGCTGTCGGTCACGTCCGCCACCGCCTGGATCACGCGCTCGCGCAAGGGCGGCGCTCCCGCGCCGGCGCGGCCCATCGTGCGGGTGAAGCGCAGCCATTCCTCGCGGTAGTCGTAGCGGTGCTTGAACAGGTGCTTGGCGGCCATGACCTTGAGCCAACCACGCACGCGCTTGGAAGGCAGCAGCACCAGCGCCAGCGCGCTCGCGGCGACGAGGAACGCCATCTGCACCAGACCGAGCGAGTCGCCGCCGGCGGCCGCGATACCCTGGAACGCAGCCACAAGCAGCGCGAAATAGCCGAGGATGACGAGCAGCGAGAAACTCTGGAATGCGACCGAGCGCGAGGGGCTGAAAGCCATCGGCCGCTCGCGGCTCATCGCGCCCAGCGCGAAAAGCGCGGCCATGACCAGCGGCGCCAGCGCCCGCAGGTTCGCCATCAGCGGCGGTGTGCCACCGGCGAGATAGGTCACCGCAAAGAGGTTGAGGTCGTAGAACCACATCGCCGCCATGGCCGCGGCGGGCCAGCGCAAGGCTTCGCGGGCCGAGGGGCTGGCGCTGGCGTAGAGGTTGTGGACCAGGACCAGCGCGCCGATGCAGAACATCACGCGGAAGGCGACGCCAAGGCGGACGATCTCCTGCGCCAGTTCGACCGACCTTTCGCCCGGAGCGGCGAGCGCGAGGGCAACCTGCATCATGCCCACGAAGCCCAGCGCCATCACCACCGGGCGGATCGGCCCCAGGCGTTCGTGCCGCCCGTCGATGGCGAACATCCGGTACAGCGCCCAGAGCCACGCGAGATAGGCGAGCGAGAATGTTGCCCTGCCCCACGCGGCTTCGGGCCCGAAGAGGGGTCGCGCGAGGGCCCAGCACGCCATCACGACGAAAGCGAACGCGCTCGCCTGCCAGCCACGCGCCGTCTGCTCGCGCCGGCTCGCCAGCCACACCGCCATGACCAGCGCGGCAATGGCAGACAGGAGGTAGGCGGCCAGCGTCAGGTTGGCGGCCAGGCTCATCGCGCCCCCTCGGGCCAGATGACCACGCGCAGGGTCTGCAGCAGGATGAGCAGATCCAGGAAGGGCGTGTAGTTCTTGGCGTAATACAGGTCGTATTCGAGCTTGGCCCGGGCATCCTCGACCGACGCGCCATAAGGGTAATTGATCTGCGCCCACCCGGTGATGCCCGGCTTGACCATGTGCCGCTCGGCATAGAACGGCAGCTTTTCTTCCAGGTCGTCGACGAAAGTGGGGACTTCAGGGCGCGGGCCGACGAAACTCATCTGCCCCCGCAGGACGCTCCACGTCTGCGGCAGTTCGTCGATCCGCACCTTGCGGATGAAGCGGCCCAGGCGGGTCACGCGTGGATCGTCCTTCTGCGCCCACTTCGCGCCGTCCTTCTCTGCATCGGTGCGCATCGAACGCAGCTTGATGACGTCGAACGGCTCGCCATAGAGGCCCACGCGCTTCTGGCGGAAGAACGCCGGCCCCCGGCTGTCGAGCCGGACCAGGAGGGCGAAGAGCGCGATCACCGGGAATGTCAGCAACAGCAGCAACCCGCTGGCGACGACATCGAACACCCGCTTGAGGAAGCTCGAGATCATCCGCCCGGACGAAAAGCCGTCGGAGAAGATGAGCCAGCTCGGATTGAGCGTGTCGAGGTCGACCCGGCCGGTCTCCCGCTCCATGAAGCTGGAGAAGTCGTTGACGTGGACCCCCGCCGTCTTGACCCTCAGGAGGTCCTTCAGCGGCAGCGCGTTGCGCCGTTCCTCGAGCGCGAGAACGACTTCGGTCACCCCGAGATCCGCCACGTATCGCGACAGATCGTCGATGGCGGACCGTGGAACGGCTTCCGGCAATGCCCCCTGCCCGCCGATCATGTCGACGAAGCCGAGGACCACGAAACCGCTCTCGGGCCGCGCCGCAAGCTGCTTGAGACGCCCGGCGCGCGAACCGGCGCCCAGCACCAGGATGCGGCGGCGGAAGGCCGCGTCACCCAGCAAGCGCCCGACGACCAGGCGGTTCGCCATCAGCATGGCGATGGCCAGGCCCATCGCGTAGAACAGCGTCGAGCGCCAGTACGTCTCGCCCGGAAGGACGAACTCGACAAACGCCAACCCGATCACCGCCAGGCTGACGCCGACCAGGAGACGCGCACAGGCAAAGCGCATCGAGCGCAGCGCCTCGCTGCCGTAGGTGCCGACCGCGATCAGCGCCGTCTCGGTCACGACGGCGAAGACGAGCAGCGCGGGCAGGCGGGATACGAACGCGCCGGCATCCGTCCCGATCTGCTCGGCACGCCAGGTCCACCCGAGCTCGTTCGCCAGCAACAGCAGCGCGAAGTCGATCAGGCCCAGCAGCAGAACGGCATGCGGGATGTAATGCTTGAATAGGCGGATCATCGCTCCCACCGGCGGCGCCCGCCAACTGTAGCGAGCCCCGCCGCATTACCGGCGAGAGGTGAAATGTCGGTAAACTTTACAACGGGCGCCTAAACCCGGGAAACGCCGTGACTTTCGGGCCCCGGGATTGGCTTGCAACCTCAGTTGGCGACGTTGTCGGCCACGTCTTGAGCGGCATCGCCGACTTGCTGCGCGGCATCGCCCACGTTGTTCGCCGCTTCGGCCACGGCATTGTCCTTGTTGGCTTCGGCCCCGCCCATCGAACTGAAGATGTAGAGACCGGCGATGACGGCCACGAGCAACACGATCGCGATCAGCCAGCCCCCGCCGCCCCCGCGACGTTCGCCGTCGGTAATGACGGTATGGGTCGTATGGGTATCGCCGGCGGGCGTATGCACTTCGGTGATGCGTTCTTCGGTCATCGCGGACAACTCCTCATGTTTTGCGTCACAACGGTTGTTTTCCGCGGCGAGTTCCCCGGTTGATGGTAAAGCGGATTTAACCACGTCTCCTTCCCGGCCCGTAACCGGGGGGAGGCTAAGGCGGCTGGGCGATGAGCCACCGCTTCAAGAAAAAGACCCCCACGACGGTCATGTACCGCCACTTCGCGGCGATCACGCTTGCGATCACCGTGCTGCTGGCGATCTTCGCCGACGGGGAGAAAGCCGGGGCCGTGGCTGGGGGACGCGAGGCAAAGCCGCTCGAATACCAGGCCGCGAAGGCAAAAGCCCCGAAGCCGGTCGCTCCGCCGCAGGAAACGGGCGGCGTGTGGGGCGTGGACGTCGGCATTTCGGGCCTGCAAGCGCCGCAGACCACGGGGACCGTCGCCGCCTACATGCCAGCCGAGGTACGCGGGCTTGCGGGCCGCTACTCGCCCGAATTCCTCGCCAGGCTCAGCCCGGAAGAGCGCGAAGGGTTGCTGCAGGCGATGGCAGAGAACGGCGCCGACGACCCGGCAGCGGGTGAAGCACGGACCGATGCGGTGTTGCGCGATTCCCTGCGGCGCAGCGGATCGGCCGGCCGCGAATAGCTCGCGCCTTCGGCAAGTCCGCGCTAGGCCGGGACGTCCGAGGGAGTGGAGCATGAATCAGGAAGATAGGATCGCGCAGCTCGAGGCACGCCTCGAAGCGGTGGAGCGCATGGCGCAGGGGGCACAGGACCAGCTGGACGTCGCCAATCTGCAGCGCATCTATGGCTATTACGTCGACAAGAGCCAGTGGGAGCAGGTCGCAGACTTGTTCGCGCGCGATGCCGTGCTGGAGATCAACGGCCGCGGACGTTTCGTCGGACACGAGCGGATCCGCGAATACATGCGCCATTTCGGCCCGCCCAAGGACGGGCTGCTGATGAACCACATGCAGTTGCAGCCGGTCATCCACGTCGCCGACGACGGACAAAGCGCCAATGGCCGCATCCGCGCGCTGATGATGGTCGGCCAACTGGGCGATCATGCCATGTGGGGCGAGGCGATCTACGAGAACGAATACCTCAAGGAAGACGGCGCCTGGAAGATCGCGCGGCTCAAGGCATGGCAGGTGTTCTACACGCCCTACGAAAAGGGCTGGGGCGTCGAAGTCAGCCCGCTGCTCAGCGAATTCGGCGACTTCCCGCCCGACGAGCCGATCGAGCCTTATCCCGTCTATCCGGAATACTTCTGCCCGCCCTATCACTACCGCAATCCGGTGAGCGGGAGGGACTGACTACAGGTCGTAGGTCCAGACCAGCAGCGTCGACAGGGTCACGACCATCAGCAGCACCAGCGGCACGCCCGTGCGGATATAGTCGCCGAACTTGTAGTCGCCTTCGGCCATGATGAGCATGTTCGTCTGGTAGGCGACCGGTGTGGCGTAGCACAGGTTGCACCCGAACAGCACGGCCAGGACCAGCGGCTCGGGCGTCATGCCGAGCTGATGGGCAATGGCAAAGGCGATCGGGGTGCCGACCGTTGCCGCGGTAGCGTTCGATGCGAAGTTGGTCAGCAGCGTCACGAACAGCATGATGGCCGCCAGGACCCCGGCCGGCGGCAAGTATTGCAGCCCCATCGACAGCGCCTGACCCATCCACGCCGCCGCACCGGTTTCCAGCACCAGGCGCCCGATCGCTATGCTCGCCGCCACCAGCACGATGACCTTGGCCGAAAGGGCACGCCCCACCCGGTCGAACTTCACGCATCCGGTCACGAACATCAGGATCGCCCCGCCCAGGGCGGCGATGGCGATCGGCAGGAAGCCTACCGATGCCGTGCCGACCGAACCGAGCATGATTGCCGCCGCCAGCAGGGCCTTCGACCGGCGCGGCACTTCCCGCACGCCTTCGAGCCTGAGCAGGCTGTCGGACGTGGCAAAGTTCTGCAGCGGGGCGCCCAGCCCGGTGACCAGGAGGACGTCGCCTTCCGCCATGCGGACTTCGCCCTCGGGATCTTCGTTCGGCCGCGACAGCAGGCTCTTGGGCTTGTGGATGCCGAGGACGGCCACGCCGTAACGGTCGGCCACACCCGAAGTGGCGAGGGTCCGGCCGACGAGGCGCGAATCCGCGGTGACGACCATCTCGACCACCTGCACGTCTTCCCTGGTCTCGCTGGAGTCGCGGCGAATGCGGTCGAGCACCCAACCCGGGGCGACCTGGCCGCGCAGGATGCGCAGCGCATCCTCCAGCGCGTCGTGCGTTCCCGAGACCAGCAGCCGCTGCCCTTCCTCGAAGGTGCCGGGCGGCCGCTCCTCGAACTTGAAATGATCGGGCAGCCTGCCCGCCACCTCGTCAAAATGCTTGCCGACGAGTTCGCTTCCTTCCGTCACCCGCAACTGGGTCACGAACCGGCGGTGGAGTTGCATCTGCTCGGGCGTGTTGTCGCGCAGCAGGCGCGGCATCACCAGCCAAAGGTACGGCAGGGCGACGAGCGCGGCGATCGCGACGATCGGGGTGTAGTGAAACACCCCGATCTCCCGCATGCCCAGATCGCGCGCGATCGAGACGACGAGGATATTGGTCGAGGTGCCGATCGTCGTGGCCATGCCGCCGATCAGGACCGCGGCGTTGAGCGGGATCAGCGTCTTGGATGCCGGAAGACCGCCACGGGCGGCCAGCCCCACGAAGATCGGCAGCAGGAGCACGAGCACCGGGGTGTCGTTCACACCCATCGACAGGGCCATGGCGATCACCAGCGACACCAGCAGGCCGATCTGCTGGTTGAAGCGGAACACCCGCTCGAGCACCCGCGCCGCCGGTTCGAGCGCGCCGGTCACGACCAGGCCGCGCCCCATCACCATCAGCGCGCAGATCGTTATCAGCGCGTAGTGGCCGAAGCCGGAGAAGGCGAGTGCGAGGCCGTCGGTCGGATTGGAGTGCGGCAGGGGGAAGAAATACATCCCCACCGCGATCACGGCGATCGTGAGCAGCGAGACGATTTCTGCCGACATCCGCCCGCGCGCGAAGCCCACGAACATCGCCAGGGTCACGAGCATCGCGGCCAGCGCGTGCGGTGAGGGAAAGGGGATCATGTCCGCAGGGTCACAGACCCGGGCCACGAACACAAGCGATCTGCCAAAACGGATGGTACCCCTGGCCGGACTCGAACCGGCACTTCAAAGAAACTCGATTTTGAGTCGAGCGCGTCTACCAATTCCGCCACAGGGGCCCCGGAAGGTCCCGCGGCGTTAGCCGAGGGATCGGGGTGAAACAACCTAAGCTTTGAGCGCCGTGACCACCGCCTTGTGCAGGCGCGAATGGAGCGGATCGTTGCCCGCCAGGACCTGGTCGGTGCAGATTTCCAGCGAGCGCCCGCGGTAGTCGGTGACGAAGCCCCCCGCCTCGCGCACCAGCAGGCAGCCGGCAGCGGTGTCCCACGCGCTCAGCCCGCTTTCCCAGAACCCGTCGAACCGCCCCGCGGCGACCCACGCGAGGTCGAGCGCGGCCGAGCCGAAGCGGCGGATGCCGGCGACCTGCGGCCCCACTGCGGAATAGATTTTGGCCCATTCGCCGAAATCGCCATGCCCGCCATAGGGAATGCCCGTGGCGATCAGTGCATCGGACATGGCCCGGCGCGAGGATACGCGCAGCCGCCCGTCGTGCAGCCAGGCGCCGCGGGTCTTCTCGGCCCAATAAGTCTCGTCGGTGACCGGCTGGTAGACGACCCCCGCCGTCACCTCGCCCCAGCCCGACCCGTCGAGCTTGGGCTCCTGGCAGGCGATCGAGATCGAGAAATGCGGAATCCCGTGGAGGAAGTTGCTGGTCCCGTCGAGCGGATCGACGATCCAGCGCGGCTTGGTCGGATCGCCTTCGATCGTCCCGGCCTCTTCCATCACGAAGCCCCAGTCGGGCCGTGCATGGAGCAGTTCGTCGTAGATCGTCCGCTCGGAGCGCATGTCGGCCTTGGAGACGAAATCGGCCGGGCCCTTGCGGCTCACCTGCAGGTGCTCGACCTCGGCGAAGTCGCGCCGCAGCTTGCCGCCCGCCTTGCGCGCGGCTTTCTCCATCACACGGATCAGGCCTGAAACGGCTGCCATCGTCTAACCCTCAGCCCGCCTTGCCGACGTAAGCCTGTTCGTAGACGTCGACCACAATCCGCGTGCCGCTCTCGATGTGCGGCGGGACCATGATGCGCACGCCGTTATCGAGGATCGCCGGCTTGTAGCTGGACGAGGCGGTCTGCCCCTTCACCACCGCGTCGGCCTCGACGATCGTCGCCTCGACCTGCGAGGGGAGCTCGACCGAGATCGGCTTTTCCTCCCACAGCTCCAGGCTAACCTGCATGCCGTCGGTCAGGAAGGCGCGGGCATCGCCCAGCAGGTCGGCCGGCAGCGTGATCTGTTCGTAGGTGTCGCCGTCCATGAAGACGAGCTGGTCGCCGTCCTCGTAGAGGAACTGGTAGTCCTTGGTGTCGAGCCGCACCTTCTCGATCGTGTCGGCGCTGCGGAAGCGCACGTTGGTCTTGCGGCCGTCCTGCAGGTTCTTCATCTCGACCTGCATGTACGCGCCGCCCTTGCCGGGCTGCGTGTGCTGGATCTTGGCCACCTTCCAGATGCCGCCTTCGTATTCGAGAATGTTGCCGGGACGGATGTCCACGCCGGAAATCTTCATGGCCGATGCCTTCAAGAAATGGGGGGTCAAAGAGCTTGTGGGATTGGCGCGGCCCCTAGCCGACAGTTCATGCAAGCGCAACGCACCCGTGCTATGGGCGCGGTCATGCGCGCTGTCCTGATCCTCGTCGCCGCCCTTGCGGCCACCCCGCTTCTCGCCAAGGGCGAAGTCGATACCGCCAACCGCGGTGCCTACACTTGCGAGATGCCGGGCGATGCCGCGGGGCTGGCGGGCAATCCCCAGCCGGACAAGGATTTCCGCATCCGCAGCGCCAGCCGCTACAAGTCCGAACAGGGCGACGGCGTTTACCTGCGGCAGGGCGACACGATCCGCTTCACCAGCGGGCCCCGCGCCGGGGAAGCCTACAAGATCGTCAGTTCGAACATGGTCCGGCGCCTCCAGCCAGACGGGACGCCCGGCCGCCTGCGCTGCATCAGGACCGGGCGCTAGCCGCTGCTGCCGATGAGCAGCGGATAGGGATTGATCGCGGTCGCAGGATCGTACCACGCGGCATCGGGCGCGATGCGCATGATCGCGAAATGCAGGTGCGGACCATCGGGGCTGGCATTGCCGGTCGACCCCACGGTGCCGACGGGATCGCCCCGCGCCAGCTTCTGCCCTTCCTTCAGACCCGGCGCGTAACCGTCTAGATGGGCGTAATAGTAGATCGTTTGCCGATCGGGCGAGCGGACATAGACCGTCTGCCCGCCGGCCTCCGACAGGAAGAGCTTCTCCACCGTCCCTTCGGCCGCCGCGACGACCGGCGTGCCGCGTGCCGCCATGATGTCGATCGCATCGTGCAGCCGCGCCCCGTCGGCGCGGCTGTCGGTGAATGTATCGGTCAGCTGGTCCGCGGCCACGCCCGCGACCGGTATCACATAGCTGCCCGCCGCTTGCGCGGCGGTCGAACCCGCGAGCGCGGGATTGTCAGGCCGCGCCGCCCCCGGGCTACCGGCTTGGGGAGGTGACGCGGTGTCGACCGTGTTCGAGCGGACGAAGCCGCTGCCAAAGACGATCCACGCCGCGGATGTCAGCGTGGCCGTAACCGCGATCGTCAGAAGCCGGTCGAGAAATCGCATAGGCGTCAGGCCTGGAAGACGACTTTGGTTTTGGTGTCGACCATCTCGGCCAGGCGCGCGGCATCCCAGTTGGTCAGGCGCACGCAGCCGTGGCTTTGCGTTCGCCCGATCGTTTCAGGATTGGGCGTGCCGTGGATGCCGTAATGCTCCTTGGTCAGATCGATCCAGACGACGCCGACCGGCCCGTTAGGTCCCGGCGGAAGCTGCTGCTTGTCCTCGGTGTCGGGCACGTCCCAGAACAGTTCCGGATCATAGGCGAACGGCGGATTGTGCGCCACGCCGGTGATCCCCCAGTTACCCAGCGGCAACGGATCGTTGCTCGATCCCGTGGTGACGGTGAACATGGCGACGAGCTTGCCGCCCGCGTCGTAGCCCTTGAGCCAGCCTTCGGACTTGTCGACCACGACACGGGTCACGTCGGGCTGCACCGTGCCTACGCCGAGCGAGGCGAGCGTCTGCTGCCAGGTCTTGTCCTGCACGCTGTCGCCCTCGATCGTATCGGCGCCCACGTTGGGAACGCGGATTTGCTGGCCTGCCCGGAAAAGCGACTGCGGTGCCGCCCCTTGCGTGCCGCTCGCCGTGGGGGACGGCGTGGGCGTCGCTGCGGGCGTTGCCGTGCTTGCCGCACCCGCCGGCGTTGCCATGCCCGCCGGGCGGCCACCGGGATTGAGCATCCGCAAGACCTCGACCGTTGTGTGGAAGCGTTCCGCCAGTCGCTCGTCGAGCGATTCGTAGCCGAGCCGCTGCATCTTGGCCTGGTCGGCCGGGCTATCGGGGACCGCCTGATAGGTGGAGCTACCCCAATCCTGGGGAATCGTCACGACGCGGGTCGCCGGGATGTTGCTCCAGCGATCGACGATGGCCTTCGTTTTCTCGTCCAGCTTGCCGGTAACCTCGAGCGAGTTGGCTTCCTGCAGGCCCTTGAGGGCGTTCTGCGTGCTCATGCCCATCTTGCCGTCGATCACGCCCGGGCCGAAGCCCTGGCGATCAAGCACGACTTGGAGCTGCATGTCCGGCCGCTCCTGCGAATCGGGAATGTCGATGCTGGCCCGCTCTCCCATCGCCGGATCGTTCGAGCGCATGGCATCGGCGCCGTTGGCATCGACCGACGCCTGATCGGCGGCGGCGGATTCTTCTTCCGCCTCGCGGTCGGTGCCGTTGAGGCCGCAGGCGGCCAGGGCCAAAAGCGAGGCGGCGGCGATAAGGTTCTTCATGTGGACTCCCGGTGTATCGGGGCGACCCGCCCCATGTCTCCGGGCATGAACGGCCGAGTCGGCAATTCTTTCCGCGTCAGGCGGCGGCGCCTGCGATCGCCGCATGAAACGCGCGCACGGCAGCAGCCTCGTCACCGCCCCAGACGGAATGGCTCACGGCGAGGAAATCGGCCCCGGCAGCAACCAGCGGACCGCAATTGGCCGGCGTGATGCCGCCGATCGCCACGCAGGGGATCTCGAACAGCGACTGCCACCAGCCGAGGATCTCCGGTTCCGGCCGATGCTCGCTGGCTTTCGTTTCGCTGGGGTAGAACGCGCCGAACGCGACGTAGTCCGCGCCGGCATCGCCTGCCTCCATCGCCAGGTGGCGGCTGGCATGGCACGTCACCCCGATCTGCGCCTCACGCCCCAGTGCGGCGCGCGCTTCGGCAACCGTGCCGTCCTGCTGGCCGAGATGGACCCCGTCGGCGCCCAGTCGCTTGGCCAGTGAAATGCTGTCGTTTACGATGAAAGCGACGTCGTTATCGGCGCAGATTTTCATCAGTGGCTCTGCCAGACGCGCCGCTTCGTGCTGGTCCACGTCCTTCACACGCAGCTGGAACGCCGCCACCCCGCCCGCGCCAATCGCGCGCTCGAGCCGTTGGGGAAACGCCGCGGACACGTCGGGCGGCGAGATCAGGTAAAGCTGGGTTGCAGGCACGGCCGCCTCCTATCGCCGTGCGCGGCCCACGCCAAGCGTTACGGCGCTTCGGCATTCAGGAAACCGACAGCGGCGGAGGCGTTTGCAGGGGCATGACCAGACACATTGCCCTTGCCGCCCTCGCCCTGTCCGCGCTCTCGCTCGGCGGCTGCGTCATGGTGCCGAACGCTCCCCTTGTGGAGGGAACGCCCGTGGCGGAAGGGACCGCCGTGCCCCTTGGCCAGCCCGTGCGTGCCGGCGATCTGGTGGTCACGCCGATGAAAGTGGTGGAAGACAGCCGCTGTCCGGAAAATGCCCGCTGCGTCTGGGCCGGGCGGCTGATCGTGAGCACGCGCATCGACGGCGCCGGCTGGCGCGACACTGCCAACGTCACGTTGGGCGAGACATATGGCACGCATGGCCGGGTGATAGCGCTGGTTTCCGGACTGCCGGAGAAGAGCGCCGAGCGCGAAACCGCGCCCGGCGAATATCGCTTCGTCTACGAGACCCGCTAACCCTTCCCCCGGTCCGACCGGCGGACGCGGGGGAAAAATCGTGTTTCAGGCGACGCTGGCGGCGTGGATCTGGTCGATCGCGGCACCGAGCGTGCTGTCGAACTCCTCGTCGCTCTGCTGGGCGCGCAGGTCCTGCAGCAGGCCGCGGCTGAAGCTCGCGATCATGCCCTGGTTCTTGGCCAACTCGGCGCAGGCCTTTTCGGTCGAGTAACCGCCCGACAGGGCCACGACCGACAGCACCTTCGGGTGGTCGATCAGGTCCTTGTAGAGGTTCGGTTCAACCGGGATCGAGAGCTTCAGCATAACCTGCTGTCCCTCTTCCAGCGCGCCGAGCTGCTTGAGGATTTCGTCGCGCAGGATCGGCTCGCCCTCGGCGCGGTCCTCCGCCGTGATCGCATATTCGGGCTCGAGGATGGGCATCATGCCGTGGCTCAGCACCTGCTTGCCGACCTCGAACTGCTGGGCCACGATTGCGCCGATCCCGGTCGGGCTGGCCTTGTTGATGACCGAACGTTCCTTGGTGCCGAACACGCCCAGGGCCTTGGCCCGGTCGAGCAGGTCGCTCAGGCCCGGCATCGGCTTCATCATCTGGACGCCGTCTTCCTCGTCCTCCAGCCCCTTGTCGATTTTGATGAAGGGCACGACGCCGCGCTCGATCAGGGCCTGCGGCACCGGAGTGCCGTCGACGTCGCCGTCCATTGTCTTTTCGAACAGGATCGCGCCGATCACCTTGCCGCTGGCGAAGCTGGGCGCCTTGATGATCCGCGTGCGCATCTCGTGGATCTTGCCGTACATTTCCTCGTCGCCCGACCACTCGGAATCCTCGACGCCGTAACCGCGCAGCGCCTTGGGGGTCGAGCCGCCGGACTGGTCGAGCGCGGCAATGAAGCCCTCGCCCTTGGCCATCTGGGCGGTCATCTGTTCGGTATTCATCGGGTCAGTCCTTTTTGTGGAGAGCGGCGACGCCGGGCAGTTCCTTGCCTTCCATCCATTCCAGGAAGGCGCCGCCTGCGGTCGAAATGTAGGTGAAATCGTGAGCCACGCCGGCATGGTTGAGCGCCGCGACGGTGTCGCCGCCGCCCGCAACCGAAACCAGCGAGCCCTCTTGCGTCAGCGCCGCGGCGGTCCGTGCCAGGGCGACGGTGCCGGTATCGAACGGTGCTGTCTCGAAAGCCCCCATCGGACCGTTCCAGACGAGTGTGCGGCAGGTCTTCAGCACGTCGTTAAGGGCTTCAGTCGCGGCTAGCCCGACATCGAGGATCATCTCATCGGCCGCTACTTCATGGACGTTGCAGGTCCGCACGCTCGGCGGATTGGCGGCAAATTCCTTCGCCACCACGACGTCGTAGGGCAGGTGAACCGTGCATCCCGCAGCATCTGCAGCATCCATGATGGCTTCGGCTTGCCCCGCAAGGTCATGCTCGCACAGGCTTTTTCCGACATCGACCCCGCGCGCGGCCAGGAACGTGTTGGCCATGCCCCCGCCGATGATGAGGTGCTGCACCTTGCCCACAAGATGTTCCAGCACCGCCAGCTTGGTCGACACCTTGGCCCCGCCAACGACCGCCGCGACAGGCTTGACCGGATTGCCAAGAGCGGCCTCCAAGGCCTTGAGTTCCTTCTCCATTGCCCGCCCGGCATAAGCCGGCAACAGGTGCGCCAGCCCTTCCGTGCTGGCATGCGCCCGATGCGCCGCCGAAAAGGCATCGTTGACGTAGAAGTTCGCCAGCTCCGCAATCCCGCGAGCAAACTCCGGGTCGTTCTTTTCTTCGCCCGGCCAAAAGCGGGTGTTCTCGAGAATTCCGATATCTCCAGGGCGCAGTATGCCGATCGCCTGCTCAGTCACCGGGCCGGACACTTCGGGGATGAACATGATCTCGCGCCCCAGAACGCGCTCTAGATCGCCCTGCACCATGCTCAGCGACATGGTCGAATGGCGCTCGCCCTTGGGCCGCCCGAAGTGAGCCAGCAGCAGCACCTTCGCGCCCGCGTCGGCCAGTTCGAGGATGGTCGGCGCCACGGCCCGCACGCGGGTCAGGTCGGTAGCGCGCCCTTCCTTCATCGGCAGGTTGAGATCGACCCGCACGAGCCCGACCTTTCCGTGGACATCGCCCAGATCGTCGAGGGTGCTGAAGGTCATTCGATAATCCTTATTTCGTCGCCCACGGCAATGTCGCCGTCGCTGACTACCCGGGCCAGAAACCCGCAACGCCAATCGGGTTCGAGCGCTGCGCGCAGGCCTTCGTGCAGGGCATCCATCCTCTCGCAAGGGTCGCACCGGTCTGTCACCTCGAGAACGAGAGAGGCGCCGATTGCCAGCTTCGTGCCGGCTTCGCGCGGGATGCGCAGACCGGAAATTAGCAAGTTGCGGCGGCAATCCGACCAGACCAGGTTGGCATGACAGGCGGCAAACGCATCGCTCACCCCGTCGGCCTCGATCAGCGAAACCTGACGCCGCCGCCCCCGCTTGGTGCTGGCGAAGGCGCTGCGGAAATCGCCGTGCACGCCCTCGGCGACGGAAGCGGCGACATGGTCGATCGTTTCCATCGGCCCCTTGGGGGCGGCGTGCCTGGCAATTCCTGCGAGCCTTCCGGCCATGACTTACCTCAGAGGAACGAGGCCATCTTCCCGGCGGTATCGATCATCCGGTTGGAGAAGCCCCATTCGTTATCGTACCACGAAACGACGCGCGCCAGCTTGCCTTCGAGCACGGCGGTTTCGAGGCTGTCGACCGTCGAACTGGCGGGCTGATGGTTGAAATCGCTGCTCACGAGCGGCTGGTCGGTGAAGGCGAGGACGCCCTTCATCGGGCCGTCCGCCGCTGCCTTGAGCGCGGCGTTGATTTCTTCCTTGGTGGTCTCGCGGCCCGGGGTGAACACCAGGTCGATAAGCGAGACGTTGGGTGTCGGCACGCGGACCGACGATCCGTCCAGCTTGCCCTTGAGCTCAGGCAGCACCAGCCCGACCGCGCGCGCGGCTCCGGTGGTGGTCGGGATCATGTTCTGCGCCCCGCCGCGCGCCCGGCGCAGGTCCGAGTGGATCTGGTCGAGCATGCGCTGGTCGTTGGTGTAGCTGTGGATCGTGGTCATGAACCCGCGTTCGATGCCCATCGTATCGTTGAGCACCTTGGCGACCGGCGCGAGGCAGTTGGTCGTGCAGCTGGCGTTCGAAACGATCACGTCGTCCGCCGTGAGGGTATCCTGGTTTACGCCATAGACGATCGTCGCGGACACGCCGGTCGCAGGGGCGGAGATCAGCACGCGCTTGGCACCGGCGGACAGGTGCGGACGGCTCGCCTCGTCGGACTGGAAGAAACCCGTGCACTCGAGCACCAGATCGACCCCGTTGGCCTTGTGCGGAAGATTGCCGGGATCGCGCTCCGACGTCACCTTGATGTGCCGGCCGTTGACGACCAGGTCGTTGCCGTCGGTCTCGACGGTGCCCGGGAAGCGGCCGTGGGTGCTGTCGAAGCCGAACAGCAGAGCGTTTGAACGGGTGTCCGACAGGTCATTGATCGAAACGAGTTCGAGATCGTGGTCGCTGCGCTCGAGGATTGCCCGGGCAACGAGCCGCCCGATGCGCCCGAACCCGTTGATCGCTACCTTCGTCGACATATGAAAACTCCGTCCTAACCTTTGATTTTCTCAAGAATCCTGGGCACGATCGCGTCTGCGGTCAGGCCGAACTTCTCGTACAGCTGTTCCGCCGGTGCCGATGCCCCGAAGCGGTCGATGCCGATATTGAGCCCGCGCGCCATCGTGTAGCGCTCCCACCCATGGGTCACGCCCGCCTCGATTGAAACGCGAAGCACATCATCGGGGTCGGCGAACGGCAGGAGCTCGTCCTTGTATGCCTGGTCCTGCTGTTCGAAAAGGTCCATGCAAGGAACCGAAATCACGTCGGCCCCCACGCCCTGCCCCTCGAGCCGCTCGGCTACTTCGCAGGCTATCTCGACCTCGGATCCGCTGGCCATCAGGATGACCTTGCGAGCCGCCTGTGCTGCACGCAGGCGATAGGCGCCGCGCGCGCTCTTCATCCCGCCGTCGGTCCGCAGTTGCGGCAGGTTCTGCCGGGTCAGCGCGAGGACCGAGGGCGTAGACTTGGCTTCGAGCGCAAGCTGCCAGCATTCGGCCGTCTCGATCGTATCGCACGGGCGGAAGACGTTGAGGTTCGGGATCAGTCGCAGGCTCATGACCTGCTCGATCGGCTGGTGCGTCGGCCCGTCCTCGCCCAGGCCGATCGAATCATGCGTCAGCACGAAGATCGAGCGGATTTCCTGCAGGGCCGCCATGCGGATCGCGTTGCGGCAATAGTCGCTGAAGATCAAAAACGTGCCGCCATACGGGATCACGCCGCCATGCAGCGCCATCCCGTTCATCGCCGCCGCCATGCCGAATTCGCGGATGCCGTAATAGACGTAGCGCCCGGAGTAATCGCCGGCGGTCATGCCGTGGGTCTGGCTCGTCTTCGTGTTGTTCGAGCCGGTCAGATCGGCCGAGCCGCCGACGGTCTCGGGCACAATTCCGTTGATGGCTTCGAGCGCCATCTCGCTCGCCTTGCGAGTCGCGACGGTCTTCGGCCCGGCCAGCAACCCGGCGATGTAGCCGTCGAGGGAGAATCCCTCAGGCAGTTCGCCTTTCATGCGGCGGGCCAATTCCTCGCCATTCGAGTCCTTTGCGGCTCGGTCCTGCCACTCGGAGCGAAGCGTGGCGCCGCGCTCGCCGGTCTTGCGCCAGTCGGCCAGAATATCGTCCGGCACTTCGAACGGCGGCGAACTCCAGCCCAGCAATTCGCGCGCCGCGGTGATCTCGTCAGCCCCCAGCGGGCTGCCGTGCGTCTTGTGCGTGCCCTGCAGATTTGGCGCGCCTTTGCCGATCACCGTCTTGCAGGCAACCAGCGAAGGCCGCGGATCGGCCAGCGCCTCGTCAATGGCGCGTTCGATATCGGCCGGGTTGTGACCGTCGCAGCGAACAGTGTGCCATCCGGCAGCCGTGTAGCGGGCAGCGATGTCTTCGCTGGTCGAAAGCTCGGTCGACCCGTCGATGGTGATGCGGTTGTCGTCCCACAGCACGATCATCCGGCCGAGGCCGAGGTGCCCGGCGAGACCGATTGCTTCGTGGTTGACGCCTTCCATCAGGCACCCGTCGCCAGCGATCACCCAGGTGTGGTGATCGACGAGGTCGTCGCCGAACTGGGCATTCAGGTGCCGCTCCGCCATCGCCATACCGACCGCCATCGCAAGGCCCTGCCCCAACGGACCGGTCGTCGCTTCGACGCCGTCGAGGAGGAAATTCTCCGGGTGGCCGGCGCAAGGGCTGCCGAGCTGACGGAAGTTGGCAATCTCCGCCATCGTCGGGTGTGCGTAGCCCGACAGGTGCAGCAGCGCATAGATCAGCATCGAGCCGTGACCGGCGCTGAGCACGAACCGGTCGCGGTCGGCCCAGTCGGGATTGGCGGGATCGAACTTGAGGTACTTGGACCACAGCACCGTCGCCACGTCGGCCATGCCCATCGGCATGCCGGGGTGGCCGGAATTGGCCGCCTGCACCGCGTCCATCGCCAGCGCGCGGATGGCGTTGGCCATGGGCGCAAGGCGTTGCGGGTCGAGGCTCATGAGCTGCTCCTGCAAGGCGCCGGAGAATGCGGAAACGCGGGGTCTGATTCGGCGCGCCGCCTCTGTTGCGGACGCCCCGCCCCCCGTCAAGCACGGCTCCCGGCGGCTAAGCGCCTGTCTGCCATACGGGATGCAGAAATGTTCACAGCTTTTCTCGCCAAGGCTTTGCACGCGCTGGCGCTTCCGCGTTAGCATTTGCCCATGGACGCCGACCGCATCGCGCATGCCCTTGCCCGAATCGATGCCGCCGCGCGCCGGATCGAGGCGGCCGCTTCCCGGCCGGCCGTTTTGGCCGGCGATCCGGCCCTCGAGCAGCGCCATGCAAGACTCGTGAACGAAGCAGGGGCGGCGCTGGCGGACCTCGATCGCCTGATTGGCAGTCTCGAACCTTGAGCAACGTCACTCTCGATATCGCCGGGCGCAAGTTCACGGTGGCCTGCGGACCCGGCGAAGAGGCGCACATCGAGGAGCTTGGCCGCATCATCGACGCCAAGATCGCCGAGATGCCCGGGCTTGCCAGCCAATCCGAAGCGCGCTGCCTGTTGTATGCCGCCTTGCTGCTGGCCGACGAGAACCACGAGCTTGCCCGCAACAAGGCGCCGCAGCCTTCGCTCGGAGCGCCGCTCGAACGCCTAGCCGATCGGATGGAGCATATCGCCGAGCAACTCGAAAGCGGCGCCGCCTGACCATGTGCCAGGCTCGGTCCTAGTTCGCCGACCCGAACCCATTGCCCCCCGCCCCGGCCGCCCCTATCTAGAGATCGGCGGGACTGCCCGGCACGAGCCGCAATAAAATCCCCGGGGCTATAAGCAATCCTAGGGGGCTGTCCCTGCCCTGAGGCCCGGGTTCGTCCCGGAAATCGGGGTACATGGTCCCCACCTGACGTTGAGGCGTCGGAGGATTTACGGGGCAAACGACCCATGGTGGTTCCGCCACTCGCTATTTCTCGCTAGCGACCTCCACATGTCCGACCCCAGCACCGAGAAAGCAGCCCTTCGCAGCCGCCTGCGCAAGGCGCGGCGCACATTCGCCGACGAGCTTCCCGAAGCCATGCGTGCACTCGTCTTCAATCGGCCACCCGCCGCCATCGCCGACCTGGTACCTGAAGGTTCGATCGTCGGCCTCTATCGGGCAGATCCCGGTGAAGCGCCGGCGAGCGGTTACGCCAGGTTCTTCCACGAGCGCGGACACACGGTCGCCCTGCCCTGGCTGGTCGATCTGCAGACGCCGATGGTCTTTCGCGCCCACACCGACCCCTACGCCGAGAGCGACCTGGCCAAAGGCTATTTCGGGTTGATGCAGGGAAGCGAGGATGCCCCCGTCGTCGAACCGGACGTGTTGTTCATGCCCCTCGTCGCCTTCACCGCCCGGGGCGATCGACTGGGCCAGGGGGGCGGCTTCTACGACAAGTGGCTGGGTGCCCATCCTGGAGTGACACGCATCGGCCTTGCCTGGGACATGCAGGAGGTGCCCGAGCTTCCACTCGAACCACACGACATGGGCCTGACCGCTGTGGTGACACCGACGCGCATCCTCGGACCGTTCGCGTGAGGAAAGACCCCACGATCCGCATCCCGCTCGGCATCCTCGCCCTGCTGCTGTTTCTGGTGGCCTATGCGCTGGGTATCGCGTGGCTCTCGCACTGGATCGGCCTCTTGCCGGTATGGGCGCAGGCCATCGTCTATCTGGTGCTGGGAGTTGCCTGGCTGCTGCCGCTCAGGCGTTTCCTGATCTGGATGGAAACCGGCCGGTTCGGCTGAGAAAAGTCCCAAGTGGCGCGAGTGACGGGGCTCGAACCCGCGACCTTCGGCGTGACAGGCCGACACTCTAACCAACTGAGCTACACCCGCGCAGCCACTTGGGAGCAGCGCCCCTAGGGCAGCATTCCGGGGGTGTCAACAGCGCTACGAGACCCTCCTGCGCCAATCCGCTGCCCTGCGCTCCGGGACCCCGGCGTTAACCATATCTTGGCGACTGCGGATGCAGAAATTCCCCATCGCGCTTCGGCGCTTCGACGGGGGAATTCATGCGAATCGTACTGGCGCTTGCGATGGCGCTCTGCGCCGCTCCGCTCGGTGCCCAGGAGGGCACAAGGCCGATCAGGAGCGCCGTTTTCGTCGAGCGCAGCGACGGCCCGACCCTCGTCGTCGAGCCCGCCGCGCGGTTCCGCAAAGGGGACCGCGTGGTCACCGTCATGCATTGGGAAGCCGCGGCGGAGCCGTTCACTGTGACCAACCCCGTTCCGGTCGGCCTGCAGTTCGAGCGTGCGAGCGCGGACTTTCTGCTCGTGTCGATCGACGGGGGGCGGACCTGGAGCGCGCCGGCATCGGCGCGGCCCGAACAGGTCACCCATCTTCGCTGGCAGGCGGGCAAGCGCGGCGGAAAGCTGAGCTACAGCGCCATCGTGCGCTGAGTCAGCACCGCCCTGCTCCTGCCACAACCAGGTTCAGTCCGCTAACAGCAGGACCGGCGTCTCGATCATTTTCCGGACCGCCTGAACGAAAGCAGCCGCATCGTAGCCGTCGACCACGCGATGGTCCGCGCTGATCGAGATGTTCATCAGCTTGCGCTTCTCGATCCGCTCGCCGCCCATGCCGTCGGGCACGAACATCGGCCGTTCGACGATCCGGTTGGGACCGATGATCGCCACCTCGGGACGGTTGATGACCGGCGTCGTCGCGACACCGCCAAGCGGGCCGAGCGAGGTGATGGTCAAGGTCGAGCCGCTCAGCTCTTCCGACTTGGCCGTGCCGCTGCGCGCAGCCTCCGCCAGGCGACCGATCTCGCCGGCGAGCTGCCACAGGTTTTTGCCCTGCGCGTCGCGTATCACGGGGACCATCAGGCCCGCGTCGGTCATGGTCGCCATGCCCAGGTGCACCGCGCCGTAACGCTGGACGACGTTCGCCTCGTCATCGTAGCGCGCGTTGAGCATCGGAAATTCGGGCAGCGCGCGACAGATCGCGGTGATCAGGAGGGGCAGGAGCGTCAACTTCGGCTTGCCGCCCCGGTTGGCATTGAGATCGCCGCGCAGCTTCTCGAGCTCGGTAACGTCGCACTCCTCGACGTAGGAGAAGTGCGGGATGTTGCGCTTGCTGGCCGCCATGTTCTCGGCGATCCGGCGACGCAGGCCGATGACCTTGATGGACTCGTCGCGCATCGGCCGACCTGCCGGCGCGAAGCCCTTGCTGCCGCCATAGGACAAGAACGCGTCGAGATCGGCGTGGCGCACGCGGCCATCCTCGGCGGGGCGAACCTCGCCCAGGTCAATGCCGAGATCCGCCGCACGCTGACGCACGGCCGGACTGGCCATGACCTTGGCGTCTGATCGAGCCACGGGCGGCGGTGGAGGCGCCGGGGCGGGGGCCGGTTTCGGTGCGGGTGTCGGCGCGGGAGCAGGCTCCTCCTCGGCGGGAGGCGGTG
Source organism: Tsuneonella sp. HG222 (assembly GCF_053819185.1). Classification (NCBI taxonomy): domain Bacteria; kingdom Pseudomonadati; phylum Pseudomonadota; class Alphaproteobacteria; order Sphingomonadales; family Erythrobacteraceae; genus Tsuneonella; species Tsuneonella sp. HG222. Next base: position 1,629,078 of record NZ_JBSOQZ010000001.1, read on the forward strand.
GCGGACTGGCGGGCGCAGCCGCGATGACCGGGGCGACGTCCTCTGGTTCGGGCGTTTCCACCTCGATCCGCTCCTCAACCGCTTCGGCCGTGGGCGCAGGTGCGTCCGCGACTTCCACGCCGCCATCCGTCTCGATGACGACCAGCGGGCTGCCGATGGCGATCACATCGCCTTCCTCACCCGCAACTTCGACGATGCGGCCGGCGACCGGGCTTTCCATCTCGACCGTGGCCTTGTCGGTCATCATGTCGGCCAGGCGACCGTCTTCCTCGACCATGTCGCCGACTTTCACGTGCCAGGCGACGATCTCGGCTTCGGCGATGCCTTCGCCGATATCGGGAAGTTTGAAGGTGAAGCGCGCCATGCTCAGGCCCCCAGGAGTTTGTCGATCGCCTCGCCGATGCGGATCGGTCCGGGGAAATAAGCCCATTCGAGGCTGTGCGGATAGGGCGTGTCGAAGCCGGTAACCCGTTCGACCGGCGCTTCGAGGTGAAAGAAGCAACGCTCGGTCACCAGCGCGGACAGTTCCGCGCCGAAGCCCGACGTGCGGGTCGCCTCGTGCACCACCAGGCAGCGACCGGTCTTTGCCACCGACTTCTCGATTGCTTCGATATCCAGCGGAACGAGAGTTCGCAGGTCGAGGATTTCGGCGTCGACGCCCTTCTCGCGGCACACCGCCTCGGCGACGTGCACCATCGTGCCATAGGCCAGAACGGTCATCGCCTGGCCTTCGCGGACGGTGCGCGCCTTGCCCAGGGGGATCGCGTAATAACCCTCGGGCACCTTCGCGTCGGGGTGGTTCTTCCACGGCTGCGTTGGCTTGTCGTAATAACCGTCGAACGGCCCGTTATAGATGCGCTTCGGTTCGAAGAAGATGACGGGGTCGTTGTCCTCGATCGCCGCGATCAGCAGCCCCTTGGCATCGTGCGGCGTCGCCGGAATCACGGTTTTCAGTCCGGCAACGTGTGTGAACAGCGCCTCGGGGCTCTGGCTGTGGGTCTGGCCTCCGAAGATGCCGCCGCCGAACGGGCTGCGCACGGTCATCGGGGCGATGAACTCTCCTGCCGAGCGATAGCGCAGCCGCGCCGCTTCGCTGATCAACTGGTCGAGGCCGGGGTAGATGTAATCGGCGAACTGGATTTCCGGCACCGGGCGCAGGCCATAGGCGCCCATACCCACGGCCGCGCCGATGATGCCGCACTCGCTGATCGGAGTATCGAACACACGGTTCTTGCCGTGCTTTTCCTGCAGCCCGGCGGTGGCGCGAAACACCCCGCCGAAATAGCCGACATCTTCGCCCATGATGACGACCGAGGGGTCGCGCTCGAGCATGATGTCGAGTGCGTCGTTGATCGCCTCGATCATGTTCATCGGACGGGTGGGCGCGTCGTGCAGGCTGACGACGTCGTCGCCGCTTACTGCTGTGGCCATTTGATCTGCCTTTCGCGGATTGCCTGGGCGGCCTGTTCTTCGAGATGCCACGGCAATTCCTCGAACACGTCTTCGAACATGGTGTGGAACGGGTGATGCAGCCCATGGCCGAGGATACCGTTCTTCTCGGCCTCCTTGGTCGCGCCCTTCACCTGTTCAGCCAGTTCCTGGTCCATCTCGACCTGCCGGTCCTCGCTCCATTCGCCGATCGCGACGAGATGTTTCTTCAGGCGGTTGATCGGATCGCCCAGCGGCCATTCCTCGCGCTCCTGGGCGGAGCGATACTGGCTCGGGTCGTCGGAGGTCGAATGCCCCTCGGCCCGGTAGCTGAAGTGTTCGATCAGGGTCGGGCCCTTGTTCATGCGCGCCCGATCGGCCGCCCAGCGTTCGGCTGCGTAGACCGCCAGGGGGTCGTTACCGTCGACCCTCAGGCCGGCGATGCCATAGCCGATCGCCCGGGCGGCGAAGGTGGTCCGCTCGGCCCCCGCGAAGCCCGAGAAACTCGAAATGGCCCACTGGTTGTTCACCACGTTGAACACGACCGGCGCATTGTAGACTGCCGCGAACATCAGTGCGGCGTGGAAGTCACCCTCGGCCGTGCTGCCCTCGCCCACCCACGCTGCGGCGATGCGGCTGTCGCCCTTGATCGCGCTCGCCATCGCGAACCCGGTTGCCTGCGGAAGCTGGGTGGCGAGATTGCCGCTGATCGTGAAGAAACTGTAGTCCCGGCTGGAGTACATGATCGGGAGCTGGCGCCCCTTCAGCTTGTCGCCCCGGTTCGAGTAGATTTGGTTGATCATCTCGATCAGGGGATAGCCGCGAGCGATAAGGATGCCCTGCTGGCGGTAGCTGGGGAACACCATGTCGTCGGATGCCAGGGCATGGGCGGCGGCGACCGAGGTCGCCTCCTCGCCCGTGCATTTCATATAGAAGCTCGTCTTGCCCTGGCGCTGGCCGCGATACATCCGTTCGTCGAAGGCGCGAACCAGCGCCATGTGACGCAGGATCTCGCGCAGCTTGTCGGGCGAGAGCCGCGGGTCCCAAGGGCCGTGCGCCAGATGGTCGTCGCCAAGGACGCGCACGAGATCGGTGCAAAGCGGATTAGTCTCGGCGGGCTCGCACGCCTCGTCGGGTCGCGGCTGAGCGCCGGCTTGCGGCACTTCTATATGCGAAAAGTCTACCTTGTCCCCCGGGCGGAACCTCGGCTCCGGAACGTGAAGCGCCAACCGCGGACGGTTGTACCCTCCGCCTTCGCCCTGCTTCGCCATGCCTCTCTCCACCTCGGTAACGAAATTCTACGAATGCGACATATTATTAGTTTCATCCGAAATCGTCAACTTCGCTTGAGACCTCGGGGAACTAGACGGCAACCGGCGCCCGCAAGGTGCCTTGAGGAATATAATTGGTGACCTCGAAATCCTCGAACCGGTAGTCGAATATCGACGGCGGATGCCTTGCGATGGCAAGCCGCGGATCGCCCGACGGTTCCCGAGCCAGCTGCTGTTCGACCAGATCGGCGTGGTTCAGGTAAAGGTGTGTGTCGCCGCCCATCCAGACGAGCTCACCCGCCTCGTAACCCGCCTGCTGCGCAATCATGCGGGTGAGCAGCGCGGCGCCGAAAAGGTTGAACGGCAGCCCAAGCGCAACGTCGCAACTGCGCTGGTAAAGGGCGCAGGAAAGTCGATCACCTGCCACGTGGAATTGGTAGGTCTTGTGACAAGGCGGTAGCGCCATCTCTGCGAGCTGCGCGACGTTCCAGCCTTCGATGATGTGACGGCGGCCGCCGGGATCGGCGCGCAAACCTTCGACGACCTGCGCGACCTGATTGATGCCGGGGCCCGCGCGAAAGAGGCCGTCGCCCGCCGGCTCGAACGTCGGCCAATCGACCCACTGGCGGCCGTAGACCGGCCCCAGGTTACCCCAGCGTTCGGCAAACGCCGTATCCGCGACGACCCGCGCTTCGAATTCTTCCTGGGCGATATCATCCCCGGTAGCTTCGATATATTTCCTAAGGGGCCAGTCGCTCCAGATCGTCACACCTTGTTGCAGCAGAGGGCGAATTTTGGTCTCGCCGGTCAGGAACCACAACATCTCCCTCGCTGCCGCTTTCCAGAATACGCGCTTGGTGGTCAGCAGAGGCATTCGGCCCTCGGACAGGTCGCAGCGCAGCACGGTGCCGAACAGCGAGCGCGTGCCCACGCCGGTACGGTCGATCCTCTGGTCGCCGTCCGTCCAGATGCGGCGCATCAGGTCGAGGTAAGACCACTCCCAGTGTTCGTCTGCTCGATGGGCGAAGTCGAATGCGGAGTCGGCGCTCATAGGATCGGATTAGCTCACGCAGCGCGCATCTAACAGAGGCTGAAACCGGACGATGGATGCCCTGTCGATAAACCGGCGCGATCGCGGCAATTGTCCGCTTGCCACCCTGCCCCCTCCCCCCTATAGGGCCGCCTCTGCCTCGCCCCGGACCTGTCCGAGGCGCCGGTCGGGGAGTAGCTCAGCCTGGTAGAGCACTGTCTTCGGGAGGCAGGGGCCGGAGGTTCGAATCCTCTCTCCCCGACCACATTTTTAGCGAAATATCGGGTAGATAGAGCGGCGGGCTTCGGCCTTGCCGCCGTCGCTGTTTCCGCTTCCGTTGCCGCTACGTCCAGATGTTCCGCCAATGTTCGCGGGACGTTCCGGCAGTGCGCCCACCCCCAGGGAGATTGAGATGGACCGAGGGCGAAAACACTCTTGGCAGATGCAGATAGTCTGGGGAGAGACCATCCCACGATGCACTCGGTGCGGACTATTGGGCGCACGCGAAACCTACATCAAGGGAAGCTCGATTGGTTGGCGAGGTAAGCCGACCTACGGATGCAAGGAACCCCAGCAATGAACGATGAACAGCTAGTCGACCGTATCGAGAGGGACGCCAAGTCTTTGGCGCGGAGAGCGCTCGTTGATTACGACAATATGCAGCACGGAGCGAAAACGCGGGACGAACTGATGGCCCGCTCAGCGACCTACTTTCAGATCGCCACCGCTCTGCGCAGTATGAAGGAGCCGAGTGATGGATGAACAGGTATCCGCCATGCTCCTGCTGGTGGGCTTGGCTATCTTGGGATATGTGGAGACGAGATGATGGAGCGGAGCTGTGGCTGAGCGTTTGATACGCACCTATCGGTTTCGACTTAAGCCTACTCGCGCTCAGCACGCCGGATTGCGCGCGGCCTTAGAGCACTCGCGCCAGCTTTATAATGCGGCCTTAGAAGAGCGCATCGACTGTTACCGCAAGACGGGGAAAGGCCGAACCTTTTTCGATCAATGCCGCGGATTGACCGAACTGCGAAAGACAGATTCCTTCTATTCCGTCAGCATGGAGAGGGCGCCTCTTCAAGCACTAGACCAAGCGTATCGCGCGTTCTACGCGCGGGGTGGCTTCCCTCGCTTCAAGGGCCAAGATTGGTTTAAGTCAATCGCGTGGGTCGACCGATGTGGTTGGAAATTTGACGGGCGGTTCTGGGCCAAGGGCCTTGGCACGATCCGCGTGCACCAACATCGAGCAATCCCGTCTCCTGCCATGATCGCTCGCGTCAAAAGAGAAGGGCGCCATTGGTTCCTCTTCCTCGTCTGCGAGATAGACGCGCCTCCAGCTAACGACAATGGTGAAGCGGTCGGTTTGGACCTTGGGCTTTCCTGCTTTGCCGCGATGTCAGATGGCACCCTGATCCCGAACGGCAGATGGGCGCGAAAGGCCCATAGTGACCTAAGGCGCAGGCAACGAGCCCTTGCCCGGTGCAAGCGCAGATCCATGAGGCGGAAAAAGGCGCGGGAACAGGTCGCGAAAGCTCATGCGCGTGCGAAAAGAGCGCGGCGAACCCATCAATTCCAAATTGCTGCCAGCCTCGTTCGCAAGTTCGGGTTGATCGCGGTGGAGCATCTCAACGTCAAAGGCCTTGCCCGTTCAAGGTTGGCGCGTGATGTAAATGACGCTGCCTGGGGAAGCTTTCTCGGAATCCTGAGTGACAAGGCTGCAAGTGCCGGTTGTCGGGTGGTGAAGGTTGACCCTCGCGGAACAAGCCAGACTTGCCCAAGCTGCGGCACTGTGAAATCGAAGGACCTTTCTGAGCGCGTGCACTCGTGCCCATGCGGTCTTTCGATTGATCGTGACGTGGCGGCGGCGCAAGTCATCTTACACAGGGCCGTTCATGGTCCTGCGGAGGGTAACGTGGGCGGTTGCGCCGTGCGTTCTCCGAGAAAGGCGGCATGAACATGTCGCGATTGAACCTCACTTCCTTCCCTACTCTGATAGGGCCTGAGGTGCATACCTGGTCATTGGATCCGTGGGTGTGGTGCGATCCGCCGTCAGGGTTCGATGTGGTGGCTTATGAGGGAGAGGATTGATGGGCTGGCAACACGTTGCAGCCTTCATCATAGGGCTGGCGATAGGCAGGCTGATCACAATCTGTGTGAGAAAGTATTTCGCCGAGTAATTCTATGAAGGTCGCGCCGCCATCCTCTCGCCCGAAATGATTTTCCTACAGGCTCACGACTGTGCAGTCAGGTGGGCATGGCGATTCGAGACATAGCGGTAAACCGCAGAGAGCAGATGGTGGCGCGGGCGTTCAGGCTTAGGCTGCCAAAGGCAATCCAGTTGGGGCAGATCGACCACTACAGGTCTATCCGCGATACGTCGGATTGGCGGCCGTCTGAGCCCTGAAAAGCCAAGGCCCGGCACATCCGAAGATCGCCGGGCCTCCGCAAGCTGAGCAACGGTGCGTTGCGAGCCTGCCTTGCACTCGCGGCAGTAGCAGTTTCAGTCCCCGCAATCAACCCCTAATTTACCGCTGATTGAGCCCCAGCGCCCACTCATGGGCCTGCTGCAAACGAATGGTGTTTTCGTTGAGGATGTCGAAGTCCTCGCGGCTCACCGCAACCAGCTCGGCATCTTCACTTCGTCCGTCAGCACCTTCGGGGGCGTCACTTCCGCCGGGGGCAGCGGGTCCGCCGGGTGAACCACCATTGGCTTGTCGGCGCACGCGGTTAGCATCAGCATAGCGAGCGGCACGGCTGCGCGCATCAGCCAGTTCGGCCTTGTATTTTGCATCGGTGATCTCCGCTTTCTTGCGATACTCTGCCTCGGCTTCGGCCTTGGCTTGCTTGGCTTTGAGTGCGGCGGTTTCCTGTGCCCGCTTGATGGAATCGAGGTCCAGGCGGATCGTGCGGATTTCCTCTTTGAAGCCGACGATCTTGAACGGCCACACGCTCAACCCCTCGATCCTAATGGTCTGCGTGGCGAACCCTACGAACAGCAGGGCGGCAAGGATGGACGCGGCAATGAAGCCGATGCGCCATGTGAGACGGTCTAGCATGTCAAAATTCCACGTTGCAGTTGGGGCACGAGTGGCCGGTGTCACCGCCCCAGATCTTGTGCGCGACTAGCGGAAAGACCTCGCCCGTCGCGTCATAGCAGGGGCCGCAGTGGGGCCTCAGCATGGCGTCCCGGCGCTGCTTGAACGCAGCGAAGCTTACAACCCGCGCAGACATATCGCCCGCTCCTTCTGGCGGCGCTTCACAAGGCCCGCCACGGTGCGCCCTCCCGCTTTCGTCCAGAGCATGAAGGCATCGCACGCCTCGCGCCAGCGCCCCTGGGAGAAGCGCTTGGCAACAGTCGATCGATTGTAGGCAGCGGGGCCGATGTTATAGGCGAGGCTCGTCGCGGCGATCAGTTGCGCATCGTGGCCCCGAAGCTCGGGATTGCGTTTGAGCACAGGCCCGGCGAAGTCGACCAGCCCTCGCGCCAGCATATCCTCGCACTCTGCATCGCTATAGCGGCGCATCGGGACGCGGGTTTCCCCATAGCAGACCGTGGCGACATTCACGATGTCGAGATAGGGATCGTTCGACTTGCCTTCGAACTGCGCGACAACGGCAATCATGCCTGCGGCTGCGGTTCCGACCAGCGCTACCAGCGCGGCCTTGCCGGACGGCGGCGGGTTACTTGCCATCGGGCTTGCCCCCGAGCTTGGGCTGGGGCCTCAGCCTGGCGTAGAAGTAGCTGCCGAACGTAACCGCGCTGACCACCACCGCGAACGGAATGCGCCACAGCGGATCGTCGGGCAGTACTTCGTCCAGCGCCCAATGCGCCACGGGCCACATCGCCACGATGATGCCGCCCAGCACGGACCACACGGCCATCACTTGGACGGAATTGCACTTAAGCCAGTCTTTCATCGGTCCCCCTAAAGTTCGTGATTGGCCGTCCACCCGGCGACATGGGCCAGCTCGTGGGCCATGATGCGGGCGTAGAAGTCGTTTTCGCCGTAGAGCGCCGGGTGCGGCATGAAGATGATCTTGCGGTCACTCACCTCGCGCACACAGGCGATCAGCGTGAGGCCCTCAGGCGCTGTGCCGCAGAACTTGCCCACGTCCTTGACGAACAGGACGACAGCCACGTCCTCGCGCATGAACCGCTCCGGCGGCATCCCTGCAAAGTGCGGCGTGCCAGGTCCGGTCTCGACGGGTGCCGATGGCGCGCAACAAAGCAGCGCGGCAAGCGCGTAACCGGCCTTCATGGGCTTGACCCTCCGTGGTGAAATGTGCTAGTGCCGTTCGTGCTGCGGCGGTGTGGATGGACACACGTAGACGCCCGTAAAAAGTGCCAGAGGGTGCGCCTGCCCTTTGGTTGGGCTTTGACAGGCGCAGCCGGTGTCGAACCCGGCCCGCAGCTATTTCCTCTGCCTTTCCTCGCGCACCAGCGCCTTGGCGAGAAGTAGGAGGAAGGCGAGGGCCTCCCCCTTGTCCCCGTCGCGTTCGATCATGTCCGCCAGCTTGCGCAGCGATGCGGCATGGCGGGCAACGTCAGTCATGGAGCGCCTGCTTGACGATGCTCTCCATGTGGAGCGTGCTGAGGTAGAGCCGGGCAATGGTTTGCCGGGCCTCGCGCAGCGTCACCCGCTCGCCCCCGCCTGCCCGCTGCTCCATCTCGATCAGAGCTTTCTGGATCTGGATCGGGTCACTCACGGAACGACACCACGAACACGTTGGTCATGTCGATGGCCGGCACTTCCTCGCGCGGCCAGGGTCCGGGTCCGCTGCCCTGCAACCGCATCGACCACAGGCAGAACGTGATGCCGATCCAGTGCGTCAGGGCGCAGAGGCGGGCGCGCACTATTCGTCAGCCTGCGGGTCGCTCAGGTCGAAGCCCAGCGGCATCAAGGATTCGTGCAAATCCGCGAGGTTTTCGAGGTAGCCCGGCGGGGCGCCATACGGCGGATCGACCGCGTAAGGGCCAAGCAGGAAAAAGTGTGGTTCGGTCATGCTGCCTCCAACATTTCCATTCCGCAGCGAATGCGGTTCACCTCGCCAAACTGGCGGTGATAGACGATTGCCTTCATGTCCCGCCCGGCGCGGTATCCCTGATACCTGTGCCACGCATCGCCAGCGGCGAGCGTCCGGTGGGTCTCGACCGTGCAGCCGACCAAATCCTTGACCTGATCGTGGTGGAAGTGCCCGCAATGCCAGACGCGGTGTTCGGCCGCCGCCCAGTCTGCCGGCGCGTCGGTCGCCATGATTAGCGGGAGGTCCGTCAGCTTCGCCCCGTCCCCGTGGGTCGAGCCGATCAGCACCTTGCCGAAGCGGAAGAAGTAGAACCCGCTAGGCGTAGCCTCGATCTGCACCCGGTCGTTGCCGTGGTAGTAGGCTTCCAGCGCGATTGTCAGCATGGCCGCCTGGTGCGGATCGTGGTTGCCCCGGTTGTTGCGGACGATGACCTTGCCGTGCTTTTCCAGCAGGCGGTCCACGCAGCGGATCATGGCCCGAAAGCCCACCGATGCGATCTTGGCAAAGCGCCCGTCCACGTCCAACTCATTGCCCCCGCGCGGCGTCCGGTTGCTGCCGTTGTCGGCGTGGAAGTAATCGCCAAGGTTCAGGACCAGCGCCGTCTCGGTTGCCGGGGTCAGCGAGGCAAGCCGGTCGACTGCGCCGAACGTCAGCCGCTCGGCAATGTCGAGGTCGAAGTCCTCCCCGGTCTCGCGCGCCCAGCTCAACAGGCCGAAGTGCGGGTCGCCCATGGGAACCACAGTCAATAGATCGGCGTTACAATGACTTGGAGGTGGCGAAATTGGCGACAGCCCCCGTGCCTGTTCCGCAAGGTCAGAGATCGCTTGGCGCGCTGCCTCCAGGATTTGCTCGCGCGCGACATCCGTTTTTACCCACTGCGCCCGCACCTGGCCGTCAGCGTCGTAAAGCGTGGAAACACCCTTTAGGCGCTGGCCGTCCGGCACGCGGTCCACCATGTCCCCAAATCGCTTCTTGGCGGTTGCATAGCGGTGTTGCAGCGTCGGGCGTGGAATGCCCTTTTGCCTCGCCGCCTCGCTTACGCTGCCAAATTCCTCAACCCACGCGATAACCTCGCGCAGATCCTCGTCCGTGTATCCAGGGTTTGGAATAGCCCCTCTCCCGTGACGCCCTTTCGGGCAGGGTCAGTCTTTCGGCTTGAACCAGCGCGCCTCGCACCATCCAAAGATTTGCAACGCCAGCCAGATGATCGACAGTCCAGCGGCGATGGGCGGCAGGATTTGGGCAAAGGCCCCCACTACAGTCAGGGCGGCCAATGCGTCCAAGGCGTGCTTGCCTCCGTCTGGGATGTGATTGAGTGGCGTCATAGTATTTGCAGGCCTTCCAATTCTTGGCGTCCCTTTCGGACGACGAGGCAGAGCAGGCCGACAAGGCCAAGGATGACAGTCAGCGCGCCCGCACAGAACGCCAGGATCAAAGCGGCCATGTGTGGTCCCCGTTAACTACTGTTGGCAGGAATTTGACGATCTAAGCCATTGAAAACCGGAGAGAGTGCAAACCGTGTTTACAGGTTGTTGACCGACTCGGGTGTTCTGTTGATGCTTTTTGGCGTCAGGGGGGTTTCCCTGCACGACATCAAAGGGAGTTCAACATGACCAATTTTCTTCGTTCGTTCGTCCGTGACGAGTCCGGTGCGGCTGCTGCCGAATACGCTCTGATCCTCGCCATCGTCGGCGCCGGCATTGCTGGCGGCGCGCTGTTCCTGGGTGAGAAGATCGATGCCTCGCTCCGTGCGACCGCTGGCGAGATCGAGACCTGCTCGGCAGCCACGACTTCGACCGCTGCAGCTAACTGCTAACTTTTGACCTTGGAGACCTCGCCATGCCTAGCGCGTGGCGGGGTTTTCTATTATAGCCGCCCGATGAACGCGACCATCAGGAAGATCGGCTCCTTCTACGCCAAAGCCGCAAAGACTGGCCTAATCTTCGCATTCGGATTCTTCGCTGGCATTTTGTTTACCGGCTTCCTGCTAGGCATGTATGGCTACAACCTCGACACAAAGGCCATGCCATCGACGTTAACAGTGCTCACCCCATCCTAAACATCGCGGCGGGCCGTTCCCGAGCGCCATTCATTTGGCCGGTCAATCGTGATGGCGGGCGGCTTGTCATGGTATTTCCCTCGGCCGCCCGCACCTCTCTACGCCGCGACCAGCCAATACTTGTGAAGCTCGATGTCAGCGTTGGTGGCGACCGCACCGTTATTCGTCCAGACGAGGTGCCCCAGAACCTGCGAGGTTGATGGCAGATTGGTGCTGGCGCTGTCGCTATCCGACCCCGCCGCGTCGAGGCGCTGGAGAGTATAGGACACACTGCCCCCGCCAGCGGCTACCGTGATCGTCCCCTCCAGAAAGATGCCCGCCACGTTCTTCGCGATGCCGGTGTCGATCTTCGTGGCGGTCCCCGAGCCATCGTTGTGCATGAATTGCCAATTGGTATCGGCAGCGTCCGCACCGAATCCGAGAATGTTGGTCAGGCTCGATGGATTCACATTGCCGGGGCTGGTGGTAGACGCAAGGCCCGCGAAGTAGCGAAAGCCCGCGTTGGCAGTTTCAAGCGACCACCGGAAGTAACAGGTGAACCCGTCGACCGTCCAAGTCGAAGGGTTCCCATTTTCAGACTCGCCCGCCTGATTACCGGCTGCGGTCGCGGTTTGAAACTTGAGCCTGTTGGAGCGAGTGCGTAGATTCGTCGATGCGAAGCCGGGATAGGACGGTCCCGAAATAGCGGCTCGCGTCATCCCGATAAGAGACGGCGTGGTATTGCCGGCGCAGCCCCAGAACTTCTGCACCTTGGTCAGAGTGGCATCTACAGCGTCCGCGTCCGTGTAGCCGCCGCCACCGCCCGGTGCAGCAGGAACCCACTCGCCGCTGTCGTAGGTCAGAACATCGCCGTCAGAAGCGCCGGTGGCGTCAACATCCGTCAGGCCGTTCAGCGTCGTCGGGAGGCTCGCGAAATATGCCGCAGTTGGTGTTAGCGCGACATATTTCGTGCCCACACCGAAGTCCACCGCCGCATCCCCGTTGGTGGACTGGTGAACGGTCGTGCGGGTCAGAGTGTTTGCGCTTGAGTAGGTTCCTAAGCCCGTCTCCCAGTCGCCCGACGGGTTGCCGTTACTATCCACCGCTTGGATGAAATAATAACAGGTGTCGTTGGTCGAGCAGGCGGCCGAAAAGCGCTGGTATCCTGTGATCGCCGCAGCCAGGGCAAAAGGGCCTGTCCCGGTCGTAGTGGAGGTTTCCAAGACCCTGTCGTTGAAAACGAGCGCCATCAGCCCCTCCTGAACCTGCGGATATAAACATGGCCTTGGCGCGTCGTCGGGCCTTCATCCTCGCCCGGAACGAGCAGGAGATACATGACCGTCTTGGACACGCTGACAGACCCCTCGGGAGCCGCCAGCAGTGCGTTGGCAACCGTCTTGCTGACTTCGACCTGGCTCATGCGATTGCCTTCACGCCGAATTGCAGGCCCGTCAGGTCAGCCGTCGCCCAATCGCCAGTTGAGTCCGGGTTCTGCTCCCACACAGAGCAATGCGCCCCGTAACCAAGCGAAAGGGCGATGTCGGATCCGTTGTCGAAGTTGCTTCCGTTGATGCGTAGAACGTGGCGCATATTCTGCGGGCCGGTGGAGCCCCGCTTAGCGCGCGAGGCGATGCTGACGGCGCGGATCGTGTAACCCGTCAGGTCCGTCCCGGTCTGCGTGAACAGTTCGATCTGCCCGGCGGTGTCGCTGCTGACGGTATCCCCATCCTCATAGGCGATCTCGTCGATTGCAGTGTAACCGCCAGTCCAGTCCGATGTGGCGCCCGCGCCATTGGCGTATCGGGTGGCAACCCGCATTCCGATGGTGGATTCGTCAGCGACAACGAACTGGCCCCATTCGCGGTGAAGGCCGCTGGAATAAAACCGAACGCCATCCAAGGAGTCGATGTGGCCGAGGCTGAGGCCAGTTGCCGAAACGCGCTCGGTCCCGGATGCAAAGAGCGAAATCGCCCCCGTGGTGACATTGGCGTAAATGTCGAAATCGCCGTTCGTGTTTTCCTGCTGGCTGATCGTGGAGCCGATATTCGTCCAGACAGCGGAGGAGTTTAGGTATTGAAGCTGCCAAGTGAATGTCGTGCTGGCGCCGACGCAGAAGATGCGGATGACGGCCGTGCCTGTATCGTCCAGCACCTCAACCGCTATGTCATCGCCGTCGCTTATTCCTGGAGACGTGTGGGAGCTGTCAAAGTGGATAAAGCAATCGCCAGACTGCGAAGCGAAGTCCGCCTGCACGTAGTAGAGGAGGCTTGACCCACGGATCGCACAGCGCGCGAAAGCTGACCTATATCGTGTCGTGAGAAGATCGCTCTCGGCAATACCGGACCCCGAGGGATAGACGACGCCCATCTCCCCGCCGAATAGAAGAATGGTCATGCCACAGACCCCGCTAGGAGAAGGGTGAAATCGCTGCCGCCAGGAATGCTGTCGGGCGCAATGAATGTCAGCTTGTCGCCGGTCGTCACTGAAACGGTCGAGCCGCCCGTGGTCGCGAAGGTGTAAGCCCCGCCGGTATTGATGGTGGCCGTCCCGATCTCCGTCCCGTTCTTGCGGATCGAGATTTCAAAGTCAGAGGCGGGCGAGACCTCGATGGAGCCAATTGACCCCTCGAAATCAATCGGGAACATCGCGTCGTCATCAAAAAGCGCGCCGCCCATGAATTGCTGGGCTGCGGGTTGCCCCACGAACGTAACCGGGACAAGTATCGCCTGCCCCGCCGCAGAGTTAGCCGAGCCGACCGTGATGTTGTCGCGGCTCCACAGCTCGTTGTCGTCGGCGTCGGTGACAACCCACTTGTAGGCCACGCCATCGGTCTGCCGGATCACCGCCATGCCCGCGCTGTCGAGGACAACGGGGTTGGTGTTGGCGACACTGCCCGCAAGGTTCTGATAGGTAGCGAGCGGGGTGGTCGTCCCGGCCTCGTAAGTGTGGATCTTGCCGCCTGCCAGTGCATCCGCGCCAAGCTCGTCGCGCACTTGCAGCAGAACGTCGACAAATGTGGTTGCCATTGCGTGCCCCCATAAAAAAGGCCCGCGCGCTGGCGGGCCGTTCAAACCAGTTGATCTTCTTTAAGCTGATAAGGCCCGCTCGACGGTCCATCCTCGGTGCAATCTCGAATGGACCATTTTAGGATGCAGCCCCGACTCTCGAATGGCATCCGCAAGACAAAGGCGCCGCCCTTGGAAGGTAACGAAGCGATTTGAGCGGCGGTTGCGGCTTTGCTGCGTAGTGGTTGCCCACCGACAATTGCCTGGACTGTAATCGCCGCTCGGGTCGGCTCTGTCCAAGGTCAAATTTTCTTCGTAACCAGTTTCGGCGGCCCAAGCCGCGAACCTTTCAAACTCCAGCCACTCCTGACAAACCGCGATTCCGCGCCCGCCGTAGTACTGATAATTGGATGCCGACGGCGTGTGGCAGCGAGCCTTCATTCCGCACCAGAGCCGATAAAGGCGGCTTCCCCACTGACCATGCTTGCCCATCTTTAGAACATAGCCGGAACAGTCGATGAAGGCAACTTGCCATGCGCCTTTCGTTGGGGTAAACTCATCTGGTGGAAGACTGGATGAAACTGGCGCTTATCGGTCTGCTGACCGGCGCCATTCGCGAGGGCTACACCCTCATCACTGGCCGGGAGATGTTCCCTGCAAAGCCAGTGCCCCGGTGGCTCCGGCGGACAGGCGCTCTATTTTCTTCAGCTTGGCAGCGATTGCCTTTCGCTTCCCGGCGCTAGGGGCAAAGGCTCCCTTCGTGACCTTGCGCACGCCGGGGGCGTAAGCCGCGCCAATGGACGCCAGAACGCCCAGCGTCGTGGGTTCGACGTAGGCAACGCCGCCCGCAACAGTCGTCGCAGCCAGTGACCGGTCGAAAGTGCCGCTGTTTGCCATGCGGTCGCCAAGCTGACGGCCCTGCGTGGCATAGTCCTGCATGTTGGCTTCGCCGCGCAGATAGGCCTTGGAGCGAACACCGCCTGACGTGTTCTGCACCGCCGCGTCGAGGTTGGCAGGGGTAAAGGTGCCCGCATCCCCGCCCCGGCGTCGAGCCGCATCCTCGATGCGGACCAGCTTGGCATATCCGGCATCGGCCCGGTCGAGCAAAGCCACCGCTTCGGGATCGCTGTGGCGACGGGCCGCGCCGTCCAGGCTGTCCCGCACGCCTTCCAGCACGTCGGCAAGCGCCTGGTCTTCGCCAGTCAGCCCCTTACGGCTGCGGGCAATGTGCTTGCCGAGGTCCGACATGGCGCGCTTATAGATATCGCCGGACAGGTCGTCCTTGATCGTGTTCGCCATGATCGAGCGGAGCTTGTTCTGAGCCGCCGGGCCGAGAGTCTGAATGTCCGGCGCAAGGGCCTGTAAGTCGTTCGTCAGTTCCTCGTCGACCAGCACCTTCATGCCCGACCGCGCTTCGTCATAGACGCGAGCAAAAGCCTGCTGGGCATACTTGTTGGGATCGGTGCCGGGCTTCATGCCCTTGGGCAGTTCTTCGCCAATTTCGCGCAACGCCTGGTTGAACGCGCCGATCTGGAATTGATCGCGAGCCTCCTGCCGCGCGCCAGTGATGGCCGCGCCGACAATAGGGACCGATTGCAGGGCTTCCTCGGTCGCGTTGACCGCGCGCCCGATGACGCCGCTGTCTGCGAAGCGCTGCCCCGGTGTGGGACGGACACCCTCGGCGTAAAGGCTCGCCAGATTGCCGCCAGACGGGCTCAATGCGCGCCCGACGCCCTTCATGGCAGTTCCGCCCGCCAAGCTGCCCAAACCCGCCGAAACGGCCCCCTGACCAGCCCCGGCGAAGCGATTGCCGCCGTCCGCCATGCCTGCGCCATTTGCAGCCCCGGCGATTGCGTCACCGGCCGCGCCGCGAATGAGGCCACTGCCCATGCCGAGGCGGGCAAGCCCTGCCTCGCCGGACAGGCCCGCCATGATGCCGCCGGACAGTTCCCCAAGCCCGTAGGCGTTCGGACTGCCCTGCTGCGCCTGTGCCAGCGCAAGACGCGCCTGCTCGGGGTTGCCAGCAAGGTTGTCGAGCGTGTTGCCGGAGAGGAACTGCCCCGCGCCCAGCGCATAGGCCCCGGCAGCGCCAGAGCCGATGTCGGTGATGGTCTGCTCAAAGGATGACAGCGGTTCGTTGCGGATGGCCTCGGCGCTGGTGCCCTCATAGCCGGGGTTCTCGGCAAGGAACGAGCGCCACTGGTCGTAAGCTTCGGGCGGGATCGGATCGAAGCCGCGCGAACTGAGCATGGAGTTGATGGCCGAGAGCGGGGCGCCTGCCTTGATGAGCTTGTCGAGCCGTGCAGACATCTCCGGGTCCATCGTGGATCGGACGCCCTGCGCGGCTTCGTATTGCTGGGGAGCCGACGAAAGCACCTTGGGGGCGTAGTCGTCTTCTTCTGAGGGCAACCATTCAGCCGGAGGAAGGCCAAACACTTCACGGTTGGCGTCCACGCGCCCCTTGAGGTTGCGCAGCTTCTGCTCGATGGCCTTATCCCAATCGCTCGCATTCGGCGTGTTGGCGGCAGCAAACTGCATCGCGTCCCTGTCCGATTGCGACCCCATGCCCGGAACCTTGAACGCGGCGAGGCCTTGGTCGGCCATGCCCTCGCCCGCCGAATTGAACTCGCCAGCGCTAGGGCCGAAGCCATCCAGCGCCCCGAATGCATTCCAGAGGGATTCGTCACGGATCCCCGCGCGGTAAAGCTCTTCGACGCGGTTGATTTGCCCCACAATGCTTTCGAGTGTGGCAAGCTTTGCGCGATCAGCGATTTTGGTGGGGGCCTTGGTCTTGTCGGCGGGGCCGCCGGGGATCGCCTCAAGCGTGCCGTTCGCACCCCAGCGATAGCCGGACGGAGCATCCTGGCCTCCAGCGGGCTCCGACAGGTCGCGCTCAGCCTTGGCAATGCTCAACTCGCGCTGGCGCTGCACCAGCGGGTCGACGGGAGCGGGCGCCTTGGGCGGCGGACCATAGACCGGCCCCTGCGAGGGCTCGGAGTCGAGAACAAAGCCGGGGGGAAGTCCAGACATCAACGCGGCTCCATGTGTATGTGATCGCCCTCGTTGATGACATCGAGGTGCGGATTGGCCGCTTTCAGGCGGCGATAGTATTCGGCCATGCTCATGCCGGGCGGGGGAACGCTGTCACGCGCCCGTCCGGTCAGGTGGTAGCTGTTCGAGACGCCGCCCACCGCCTTGTTGCGTGCCGGGCTGCGGAAGGTGCTTGTGACCCGTTCACCGGGAAGGCCCCTAGGGTTGAAAGCCGCCGGTGACATTGCTGCCACCGCCTCCCATCGGAACCCACCGCCCGTTGCGGAACTGAATTTTCTGCCCGGTCTGCGGGTTGGTCGCGGTCGCGCCTTCCCGTGCGCCGCCGCTAACAGGCGAAAGTGGTTCAGCGCTGCCAGGATTGGCCCGCACCAGCTCGTTGATGTTCCGGCCGTCCGGCGAGATGCTGTAGAGGCTCCCGCCCGGCTCGATGCTCTGAATCTTGGGCGCAGTGCTCTTGAGATAGTCGCTCATCTTGCCGAGGCGGATTAGCGACTGCTCGCGCTGCTCGAACGGCACTTGGGCAAGCTGCGGATCGTATTGCCCGTAATGCTGCTGCACGGTCGCCCACTTTTCGGGGCTGTCGGCCCACTGGACTGCGGCGGCCATGTCTTCGAGGCCGGCTTTCACCGCCTCGGCCTTGCGCTCGTCGAGCTTGACCTCCTCAAGCTGGCGGCGCCAATCCATTTCTTCGCGCTGCATGTCCATCTGCTGACGTTGCATTTGCATTTGCTGTTCCCTCGCCTTGCGAGCGTCGGACTGCGCGTAAATGTCCGCCAGATTCAGCTGTGCGCCCTGTGCCGCCAGCACGGGAATGCGGGGATCAAGAGCCATTAGAGATACCTCTCGCTCAGCGTGGCGAGATTATTCAAGGCGCCGCCCCACGCTTGCGACTGCCCCGCATACCCAGAGGCTCGTGCATTGCCCTGCTGCGTCAACAAGTCGGCAATCGAATTGGCGCTCTGCTGCCCGAAGTTACCCGTCTGTGCAGCCGCGTTCTGACCCATGCCGGCAACACCCGCGAGCTTGTTGTATGCACTGTCCTTGGCGGCCAGCTCGCGGCCATACCAGTTGCCGTATGTCTGATCGGCCAAGCCGGTTCCGAAGCGGGCGAGGTCTTTCAGCGTCCCCCCGCTCATCAGCGTGCCACGCGCCGCGCCGCCGCTCTCGATGGCCCGCTGACCCTCGTTGAACGCGAACTGATAGCCGGGGTCGGTGCGGAACTTGCTGGGGTCCGGCGCAGATGCAAGGTCGCTCAGGCGGGCGGTCAGCGTGCCGAAAGCCGCCGCGCCCCCCGTGCGCCACGGGGCGAGGTCGCCGCGCGTGGTGTCATACTGGCGGCTGATCTCGGCAATGCCTGCCTGGCTCGATGCTACCTGAGCGTTTGCTGCCTTGTCGGCCCCGCTTGAGCCAATCAGGGCACTGCCCAAGGTAGCAACACCGCCGATAATTGCGCCTATGGGCATATCAGAACCTCATCTCGAATAGTTCGCCCACGCCCTCGGGAGCCTGCATCAGCCCGAGCGACGTGAAGCCAAGTTTGCGGTTGAACCAGCGGACGTGTCGCAATTCCAAGGGGGTCAGCCCCCATATCAGGCTTGCCTGCGTCGCCATCTGCGCCAGCATTGCCTTGCCGAGCGTGATGGCTTCCGTCCCGCGCGCCCGGAAAAAGCTGTGCCCTTCGTAAACCCCCGGCCCACGCCATGCGAATATGGCCCCGCCCCCCTCACTGATGAGGCAAACATTGCGTCGGTCATCGAGCAGGGCATCGGAATTAAGCCGCCCCGCCCCGCCAATCGTCGGACGAATGGCCGGGTCGTTCAGTAACTCGTCAATTCTGTCGGCGTCGAAACACCGCTTGATCATGTCAGCAGGTTCACCGTGTCGAGCCGGGTCAGCAGCGTGGCAATCGTGGTCGACTGGCTGACCAGCCCATCGCTGATCGCCTGCACTTCGCCCTGCGTCGGCGGGTTGCTGGCCGTCACGCCCGCGAACGGGGTGTGGCTAGGCCTTGCTGCCTGGTCCTGCTCGACAAAATCGAGCGCGTCGTAGGCATCGAGCCGGGCGTCCAGCGCGTTGATGGCAGCATTTGCCGCCGCAATGTCCGTGTTGGCTGCGTCGATCGCATCGCCCTGGTCGGCAATGTCGCCCTGCGCTGCCTCAAGTTCAGCCTGTGCCGCCGCAAGCTCGTTTTGCGTGTTGATGAACGCCGTAAGGGCGCGCAGCGTGCGCATGTTGGCCTCGCCCACGCCCACTTGCCGCAACTCGCGTTCGTCCAGGAAAAGCTTTGTGGCCATCAGCGACCACCCACCGACACCCGTGCCACCGCGCCCGAAAGCGCCGTGAACACAGGATCCGAAACGGCCACCTCGAACACCCACTTCCTGCCGGTGCCGAAGTCGTAGAACCTGACCTGCGTGTCGTATTCACCGATGCCGCCAAGGCTCTCGGTGCGCTCGATGCCGAACGCCACGCCTTCCGGCGCTGCACGCAGCATGACCTCGGGGCTAGTGCCCTGCCCGCTGCCGTCCAACCCTACGCCGCCCGCAAAGTCCAGCCACAGCTCGCCAATCTCGATCCAGCGGCCGGCGGCTGCGTAGATCGCGCTGGTGCGAACCCGGCGTATCTCCTGTCCGGCGTCCGAAAACAGGTCGAGGCCCATTCGGTAGACCTTGCCCGTCTCGTAATCGCCCACGACGTGCGAGCCGTAGACGAAGGCGTGAAACTCCTGCCGCTGGCGCTCCTGTGCGCCCGTCTCGCGGTTCAGCCAGGCGCGTTCATGCCATTCCTGCGTTTTGAGGTCGTAGGCCCACGTCCCCGCCTCGCTGTTCAGGACGTAGAAGGTGTGCCCTTCCTCCTGATAGGTGTAGGCGGTAATTTCCGTGCTGCCCGCCACGAACCGTTCAACGGCGCTGGTGGATACCCGCATCGGCGTGAAGCCGTTGGAGCGGCGGACGATGCCCTGCCCCTCCTTGTCCTGCTCGACCCACCAAACCGAGTTGTCGAGCCGAAGCGCCGTGTAAGGATGCGCGCAGCCTGAATACACCACGCCGCCGCCGATGCGCTGGAACGGGTTGTCCACGTCCCCGCTGTCATACCAGGCCTCGGTCGATTCATCGCCGTGCAGCCAGATTTGGTCCTCGGTCGTGGTGATCGCCACGATTTCGTCCGGCAGGCTCTCGGCGGTGAAGAAATTGGCGCCCGGAATGTCCGTGGCGTCGTTCAACTCGCTGTAGAAGACCTGCCCGTTCTCGCCCTGGTAGAGAATGCGCTGGTTGAAGAACACGCAGAAGCGCCCGCGCGGCGCATCGGTGATGGCGGTGAGCGTCGAGGCGTCGAGGTCGAGGGCATAAAACCCCGCCCCGTCCCCGATGACAATGACGTTGAGCAGGCTCGCCATGACGACGCGCCCGCGAACCGAGCTGATTGCGCCCCACTCCCGGTAGGAGCCGTTCGCATAGACTTCGTAGACCCGCGCACCGGCCACAGCGAACAGGCGCCCGTTGTGGACGTGGTAGCCACGGATCGGCGTGCGGGGCAGCGTGCCCAGCAGTTCAAGCCCCGGCGTGCCCCTGAGCGTCCACGGGTCGCCTTCGCGCTCCGGCTTGACGAGATACCAGTTGATGCTGCGCTGCGTAGCAACCTGCGGCTTGGGGCCAGTCTGGGTCGGGCCGATCAGCGGGATGGGAACGTCGCGCCAGTCCTTGCGGGGCTTGACCGACGCATAGCGGGCCAGCATCAGAAATACTCAGCCTTGCCCACCCCGTGCCGCTTGTCGGCAGTCAGGTAGCGCAGTTCCGCCAGTGCGGCGGCCTTGAGCGCCGGGTTGCGGTCACGCCCGAAGCGCGACACGCTGGCAGCGCAGTAATCGACGAAGCTCTCCACCGCGTAAGCGGGAATGTCGCTCGACGGCCACAGGGCCACCTCAAGCTGCTCAAGCTCGCCCTGGCAGTTGCCGATCAGCGTTTCGAGATAGTTGGCCCGGTCAGCCGAAAGGGCGTTGCCGTCGCCTTTGATGCCAAGGTTTTCCGCAAGGTGATTGCGGAACTGTTCAAGGTTCATGCGTCACCCCACGAAAAGTAGGGGCGGACCCGAAAGCCCGCCCCCGTGTGTTAGCTGGCAGCGATGCCAGTCGTGTTGCCCGCGCCGGTCGTGGCGGCAAAGCCAGTCACAACGCCGTGGTCCTTGAGGTCATCCGTGTCGCCCGAGCCCGAGCCGAAGATGATCTTGCGGACACCGTAGATGCCCTCGACCGCAACGCCGTGCTTGTCGCCGTAGTCGAACACTTCGGTGACGGTCTTCCAGCGCTTCGCGTAAGCAACCGCCAGAGCCTGCGCACCGCACAGGTAGATCGGGGTCACTTCGGTCGTCGCGGAGGCGCCAAGGTTGGTGTAGATCGGGATGTTGTCGATCTCCTTGACGATCACGCCGTTCCACATGATGTCGCCGCCCTCGAACAGCTTCGAGGCCTGCTGCTCCACGACGGTCGAAGCGAGAACTTCGGTGTCGAGGCTGTCACGCAGGTTCTTGAAGGCGTGCGGGTTGGCGAACGCGACGTAGTAACGGCGACCGTTGCCGGGATCGCGCATCGGGCGGATCTTCGGCGCGCAGGTCTTGGCCTTCAACACCATCGCATCGAGCATGGTGGCATTGAACAGGTCCGACGTGGTGTCGAGCAGAGCGAAGTCCGCCGACGCATCGGTCAGGCCGGCCGCAGCCGCACCGAACACGACGCGATCCGCGTTGTCCACCAGCCACGCATCACGCTGCGCTTCGGTCGAGGACGAGAACGCCACGCCGTTGATCGAGCCGAGCGCCGTGATGATGAGATCGCGGGTGTCTTCGGCCGACCAGTCCAGCAGGGTCGGCTTCGCGGCGTTGCGCAGCGAGATGGCCGACTTCTGCTCTTCCATCTCCGCGACACGGACCGCGTTGCGGCGCTTGTCGACGTAGATGCGCATGGAGCGCGAGGTCATGGCGTGCTCGTTGCCTTCCAGCGTCGAGGAGCCCGTGACGGCGGTGTCGTTGATGCGGTTGACGAGGGCGATGGTGATCGAATCACCGGCCTTCTTGGTCAGGTCTTCCTTGACCTGGATGACGGAGCCTTCGTCGGTGCCCATGAGGGGCTTGAAGGCCTGGAGGGTCTGGAGGTATTCGCGGAAGTACGAATCCTCCCACTGCTGGACGACAAGTCCAGTTGCAGAGGTGGTATCGGTCATTGGTAAAAAGTCCCCGAAGGGATCGCCGACGCTTCACAGCGTGGGATCGGTTGGTTGGTTAGCCGAGCAGCTCGTTGATGGGCTTGGGACCGGACCACGCGGGACCGGACCTGACACCGACCGAGCCGTCGGTTGCTGCTGTCGAGGGGAAGGTCTGCGCAGGCGCCGGGATGGCCGCCCTTGCTTCCGCTTCCCACTTGGCGCGTTCGGCAGCGATCAGCGCATCCAGCGAACCGACCTGCTCAAGCTCCATCGCCCGCTTGCCCGTTTTGTAGGCAAACTCGGCAGGGTCGCCTGCGCTCGTCATCTGCTGGATCAGCGCCGGGTTGGCAGAGGCCGCCTGCTGGAACGCGCCGAACGCATCCCCGTAGTCGGCATACTTCGCCTTGGCCGCAGTCTCCGAAGCGTTGATCCGCTCCATCACCTGCTGCTGCTGGAACTCCTGGATCGCCAGTTGCGCGGCGCGCTTGGCTTCCGCCGAGATTACCCCGGTCGGATTGTCCCAGAAGTCCACCGGAGGTTCCGGCTCCGAACGTTGCTGGCTGGCTTGGGAAAACTGCGCCTTGAGGGCGGCAATTTCCTGCTCCAATTCCTGCCGTTTGCGTTTCTCTGTGAGGTAGCCCTTGAACTGGTCATCGGGGATCGGATTGGCCGGCGTCACCTCTGCTGCCTCAGCCGTCTCCGGCTGCTGTTCGCCCGTCTGCTTGGGTGCAAAGCGCCCGTGTTCGTCGCGCGGCCTTTCGGCAGCTTCGCCCGTGAGCTCCGCTTCCGTTACCGGCGCTTCCTCGGTCACAACCTCCTGCGGCTCGGTCACTTCGGCCTCAGGCTCGCCACTCAGCAGTTCGTCAATACTCCGTTCCATGTTCAGTCCTCAACGCCCGATTAACGGCGGCTTCCCGTTTACGCCCGTAAGCCCGGCTTCGGCTTTCCACGTCGTCACGACGTTGAAACTTCAAACTAAATCCCCTGCACGGCAGGTCGGTGGCGGTGCCCATGAGAAAGGCGCGGTAGCCCTTCATCAGTCCGCCAACTGCTCGACGCCGATGCGAACGGCGCTGATTGTCCCATCGAACTCACGCACCAGCAGGCCCACGGCCTTGCCGTCCTCGATCACGTCAGCATCCTCGATGCGCGGCCACTCAAGCTGCCTCACGGGGCGCCTCGGGCTGCATCGCCTGGATGCGGTCGGTCACTGCGGCAAAGCGGTCCGTCTCGATCTCGGCAGCGCGGAACTGCGCTTCCATCGGGTCGGCCTGCGTCGGTTGCCGCTGGGCGTCCGACAGCTTCTTGACCGTATCGGCCTGCGTGTTCTCGACCTGTGCCTGCGCCCCGGCAAGCTGGAGGTCGGCCATCTGCTCGCCACGCGGATCGGGCGGAGGTGCGGCCTGCATCTCCTCGATCATCTGGATCAGCTTGTCCTTGTTGCGGAGCTGGCTGGCCTCGATAACCGTGGCGATCATCTGCGGGCTTTGCGCCATCGGGCCAAGCGCCGGCAGCATCTTCACGATGGCATCGAACTGCTCGGCCTGCACGGTCGGCGTGTCCATGCCCTCGTCGATCACGATGTCCACATCCAGTTCGTTGACCGCGTTGCGGACCTCGACAACCTGGTCCCCGTTCTGCTGGACGAAAAGCCCAAGCGCCATCTGCGCCTGCGGGTCGCCCTGCATGTAGGCCTGCAACACGTTCGGTCCGACAAGCTTCGCGGCCTTCTGCATGGCCTGCGGGTCGCCCTGCCCCACTTCCTCGGCCAGCATCCGCACGGTGATCTTCTGATTGAGGCCCACGAAGCGCATGTTGCGCTCGTCGTCGGTCACGCGGATCCAGCGCTCCTCAGGCCATACCTGGCGAATACGGTTCCAGACGCCCCGGTAAACGTCGATGCTCAGCGAGCGCAGGCGGTCGAACATTCGGGCCACCTCGACCATGCCGCCCTGCTGCTGGGCAAGGATGGCGCGCCCGCTCATGTCGTTCTCGTTCTTGCCTGCGAGTGCCGCGTTGGCGCCCAGCAGGTCGATCTCGTTTTTCGCTTCCTGCAACAGTTGTAGGTTGGCCGCCGCCATGTCGTTGGTCGGCAGGATCTCGAACTCGCCATCCTCGGCAAGCACGATGCCGTCGGGCTTCGCCATCTCGCGGCGAATTTCCTCAGGGTCTTCCGCCACCGTGCGCGAAGCGCGGACCTGCCGCATGGTAATCAGGTGCAGGCCCTTCGACCGGCGTTTGTTCACCTCGTCCTGCGGGCTGATAAGCACCCTGACGGCGCCATAGCGGTTGTTATCGCGGTCGATGTAGAGCGAACGGGCCTTGAGCGGGTTTTCCGGCTTGCCGTCTTCGTCCACGAAGGGCGATGGCGCCTTGGGCTCCAGATAGCCGCCGTAGGTGAACACGCAGCGCATCCACTGGCCGCGCTCCTTGTGGTAAAGCTCGATGGCCCTGAACCGCTTGCGCGAATAGTCCGCCCACAGGTTGTCCTTGGGCTTGTCGTCGTATGTCTCGAAGTCCTTGGCCTGGGCAATGGTGGACTCCACCACCTCCTTGGGCCAGCCCTTTTCCTCGGCAACGTCGGCGTCGTACCACGTCACGATGCCCATGTAGCGGGCGTCATCGAAGTCGGTGCGGCTCGATGCCGGGTCGTGAAAGAACCGATCCCACGGGATATGGGCAAGCATCGGGTCGTAACCCTCGCGCCCCTGCTGCACACCGACGAACACGATGCCCGTGCCCTCGATCAACAGGTTGTCCCATGCAGCCGAGCGAATGTCGTCCCACTCGGCATCGTCGCACACGAAGCGGATCGCATCGGTTGCAGCGTCGGCCGCGTCCTCGTCCTTGGGCGTGCGGGGAAAGGCCTTGGGATCCTTGCGCTGTTGGCGCTCAAGGCCGCTCAGAAAGTCGATCTTGCGCTGAATACGGTTGTAGGTGACGACGGGCTGCTTGCGGCGCTCAAGGGCCTGCACCTCGTCCGGCGTCCACTGCTTGCCGTCGTAATAGTCGCGGTCGCGTTCAGCCTTGATGCGGGCCTCGCGCGTCGATTGCTCGCTTTCCTCGAACATGCGAACCAGCGGCCCAACGTCCGCATTGACGGCCTCAGTCATAGTCGCGCTCCGTTCTGTCGCAGTTCGGATCGCGGACGTGAGCCCGAACCGTGGCAACCAGCGTCTCGCCAGACGCCAGGACAGCGGTGCCCGTGATGATGTGCGTGCCGGCAGTGTTGAACGTGCCGAACACGGTAGCGGTCGTGCCGCTTACAACCGGGGTGTCGAAGCTGACGTTCTGTGCTGACACCGTAAAGCTGTTGACCACGTTCAGGCCAGCGGCGGCCCCGTGCTTGAACGTCAGCTTGCGGACCTCGCCCTTGACCAGCGAGGCATCGTTTGGGCGATACGCGGCCATCAGTCGGCGGTCACGCTGAGTTCGCCCACCGGGATCAGGGGAGCGAAGTTGACCTGCATGGGAATGCTGTCGTTAAGGGCGCCTTTGAAAAGCAGGGTGCCCGCGCCGGTCTCATCCAGGCCAATGCCGAAATGCGTTAGCGTCTGGGGTGAACCAAGAGCGGTGCAGATGCCGAACTCCAGAGTTGCGGCGTTCGTCACCTCGCTCCCGCTGATCGTCCACCCGGCGTCACTGCGAGCCACGGTCTGCCGGGTATAGCCGGTGTAGCTCGTTTCGCTTGTCGTCTGACTGCCGGATTCGCCCGGATCGGCGGTATGCAGCGACACGAAGAACTCGGTGGCCGCGTTTATCGCGGTGCGCGCCGTGTCCTGAACGTCCTGGAATATGTCCTTTAGCTCGGCGACTTCGGTAACATTGGTGGCGCTCATTGCTTCACTCCAAGGAACACCAGCTCGTAGGCGTGGGCGTTGAACTCGACCGGGCCATCCACGTCGAAACAGAGGGGCATCACGGTCATGTCGAAGTTGATTGGGTTGCCCGCGAGCCGCAGGTCGGCGGTGGGCGTGAAAGTCAGTCCCGTTGTGCCGCCCGTGTGGGCGTTGACGAACAGTGTGGTGGTCGGGCCAAACGTGAGCGACGATGCGCCCCCCGTCAGGTAATATGCGCCGCCGCTGCCCTCGACCGTGAATGTAAGCGACGTTGTGCCACCCAACTCGGTCGGCGTGGCAACGATGAAGCTGACCGACACCGATGCCAGCGGATCGGCCGCCAGCGGTGAAAATCCTAGCATGTCAGGCGGTCTTCCATGATCCGCCCTCCGTCTCCCGCTTCCGGTCCCAGCGGTCGCGGGGCTTGGTCGCTGCCTGCACCTTCGGCTTGTAACCAGTGCGCCGCAGCTCCTCTAAGGCGTAGCGCAGCGCGTCGATGGTGTGGTTGTTCTTGTCGTCCAGCACCGGCAGTATCTCGCCAGTGTGTTCGTCCACCTTGTAGGCGTAGAGCGTAAGCTCCTCGATGACCTTTGTGCAGCGCGGATGCACCACGATGTCGAAGCTGCGCAGGAACTCTACGCCGTCCTCGATGCTGCCTTGGCCCTTGATCGCGGCGGTAATCCTGTAGCCCTGCCGCTTCATGTAGCTGACCGTCTCAGGCCGGGCGCTGTCCGCCCTTATAAGCCACTTGCGCGAGCCTTCGATGGTGTCGAACAGCGTAGGCAGGTGGTCGATCTCGCAACCGACCTGCCAAGCTTCCCGGTCGACGTAGAGCGTCCGCCCTTCCACATGGCAGCGCACCAGCACCGTGGGATCGATGGCAAAGCCCCAATCCGCACCGAACCTGTGAACCGCGTTGGCAGCGGGCTCGAACTCCTCGACCTTCCAGTTGCGAAACACCCGCGCCTCGCTGTTGAGCGAGTAATGGCCTTCCCACACATGCAGGAACTTGTCCGGGTCGCGGCGCCTGTCGTCTTCCAGGTCGGCGCGCAGCTCGGCAGGCAGCTTTGTGTTGTCGTTGTAGTTTACTTCGATGACCACGCTGTCGACCGGCGGCTCAGGCCCGCGCAGCAGAGCGTCCACCGGGTCGCTCGGCTTGTTGGGGTTCCAGCTAAACCAAAGCTCGGACCCGGCCTTGCGGATTGTCGGCCGCAGCAGGTCGAGCGAGCGCTGGCTTAGGCTCTGCGCCTCCTCGACCCATGCAACGTCGAAGCCCTCCAGCGACTTGATGCTGTCGGCCGTGTGGTTCTGCATCCCCTGGAACATGATAACGCCGCCGCCGGGCGTCTTGATCTCGGCTTCCAGCACCGTGAACAGGTGCGAGACACCGAGCGACTTGATCTTGTCTTCCACGAGCAGCTTGACGCTGTTCTTGAGCGACTTCTGCACCTCGCGGACACAGGCAGCTCGAAACCCTGGCTGCGATGTCGCCCTGATGACCAGCATCTCGGCAAAGGCGTGGGACTTGCCCGATCCGCGTCCGCCGTGCGCGCCCTTGTAGCGCTTCTGCGCCCACAGAGGCTTGAACACCTCCGCGATCTTGTGCGGCTTACGATCCGAAGGTGATGTCCCAGCCCTTGAAGGCAATGGGGTTGTCGTCGTCGTCGCCGCCAACGTGTTTCACCTTGTCGCTGTATTTGCCCTTGAGCTTGCCGGCCATCCACTTGCGCGTGTCGATCTGGAGCTTGCGCTCGTTCACGTCCTCCGCAGCCTTGAGCGTGGTCTTGTCCGCAATCGCCAGGCAGTCATCGAACAGCGCGTCGGCCTGCAATTCCCTCGCGTGCGCGTACTGTTCCGAGAACGTCTTATCCAATGACAGCCAACGGCAGACTGTGCTTGTCGCCGGCATGTCGGGATCCGTGCAAATGGCCCTCAGGCTTTCGCCGTCCGCCAGGCGCTCGCAAATGCTGTCAGCGATCTCCTGGGTGAAGGCGCTTGGCCTACCCATCGCTCTGCATCTCAGCCAGCGCATCCAGTGCCTCGCCTATGCAGGCAAAGCCCATTGCATCGGCACGGGCGCGCAGTTCGGCGTAGGCTTCGATCTTGTCGGTGTCGGTCATTTACCTAGCCCCCATCTTGTCGAGACAGCCGCAAAAAATGCGACGAACCGTTGAAAATAGTTGTTGCCAATGCGGACCAATGGTCCTATCTATGGTGCATCAGCAAGGGGCCAGTGGCCCACCACGAAAGGGAAAACGAAATGACCTTCACCGCCACCCAGATTCGCCTTCCGGCCAATGTCTCGGTTCGTCCCGGCCAGATCATCCGCTTCAACGCGCTCGGCCACTTCCTCCGCGTTGAGGACTATGTTTCCAACGGCCTCGGCACGCTCTACAAGGCCAACAATGACGGCACGTTCAGCCGGTTCTTCTTCTGAGGTTCCATGACCGCCAGTGAGTTAAAATCCATTCGCGAAAGGGCCGGGCTTACACAGTCCGGCCTTGCCGCTTTGCTCCGCCTGTCAGACAGCCGCACGATCCGCCGTTACGAGGATGGCAGCCGCGAGATTAGCGGGCCTGTCGCAATGCTCCTTGAAATGCTCGATGCGGGCGAACTGCCTAAGCGCTTCCGCCCATAGCTTGCAGACAGCCGCCGCAGATGCCGCTGCATCCGTTCTCGACGTACTCCTGGAACATCATGGCTATGTTAAGCGCCATCTGGTCGTCGTCGGCGTAGGTGCAGGCCATTTGCAGGCAGGCAAGCCTTATCGCCTCGTCGTGGTCGAGTTGGGCAACTGCCGTTGGCTCGTCCATTCGTCCGCTTCCTTGTCTGCGATCTCGATAAGGCGGGACTCGCGACGGTCTGGCTTTACCTGTGCGCGGTAGTGACGAAGGCTTCCGGCCATTGGGTTGCGGCTCACAGATGCCTCCAAAAAAAATCGACCTAAGGCGCATTTTTCCTATTGACGACGTGACATTCTGGCCCTAAATGTAGTTCATCAACTGGCCCACGGGCCAACCTGACAAGGGAGAATGAAAATGACCGAAGCCACCATCGTTCGCTACGAAGTCACCAACCGCATCAGCGGCAAGACCACTTCGTTCAAGACCGGCACCGCCGCCACCAACGCCTGCGACCGTATGGACCGCGCCTATGGCGCCGTTGTCTGCACCCGCCGCGCCATCTGGTCCGATCAAATCTAAGGAGAGAAACCGATGCTTGATAAACCAGCTACCGAGCGCGAGGCCGACAAAGCTATCGCCCACCTCAAGAGGGCGATTGACGCCGCCGAGAACTCAAATCAGTATGGCGAGGATGCGGTCGTCGAAGCCGCAATGGCCATAGGGTTCAAACGTGACGCCTAGCGAACTTAAAGCCACTCGCAAGCGCTACGGGTTGTCAGTTGAGGAACTGGCAGCCCTGTTGCGCATCAGCTCCCGCCGCACCGTTATGCGTTGGGAAGCCGGTGAAGTGCCTATCAGCGGCCCAGCGTCGATTGTCCTGGAACTGATGGACAACGACGAATTGCCAAACCGCTTCTGGCCCTGAATTTACGCTCCCCGAGTACGAGGAGAGGCTACTTTCCCTCGGGCCGCTTATCCAATCCGCTGGTCGCGAACAGTTCAGCCACATCATCAATGTGCAGACAGTCGCACATGCACGCATAATCGGTCGCACTTTGAATGACGGCGATGCTACCGTTGCAGTAATCGTTGCCCGGCGTGGCGCTGTGTAGGGCGCCGAAGGAAACGATACGGCCACCTTCAAGCTTTACGATCTTGTCGCCATTGTGAGCCTCGCGGCCATTCCGGTAGTGCATGATTGCTCCTTTCGAGCGTGAATTACGCTCCCCGACCACGCAGCGCTTGGATCGCTCCCGAAGGCGATTCCTGACTTGGCAAGCGGGGGTCGGGGAGGTCCGACGGGAAGGGAGTTAACCCGCCGGATGTGGAAACGCCCGCTCACCGTCTCCGGCTGCGGGCGCAATTCTAACCATATAACGTGTGCGCGTTATCACGTCCCCCATCATAAGTCAACCCCCTTTTGTTCCCATTCGAATCACGATACGTTCCCAGCGCATCGAGGGCCTTGAGGTTGATCTCCAGGATCATTCGCTCAACGCCGGTAGCAGTGCCATCTAGCAGGTTGTCGAGCCACCACGGGCCGCAGTCGGGATGCTCTGCAAGAACGAGCTGGTGGAACCACGAGCCGTAGCCATTGGCATCGAGGAACGCGACCTGCCCACGCATCTTGTGGTAGGCCGCGACCTGAGCGTCCGTCTCGGTAATCACGGTGGCGCCGCGCGGGTTGTCGTTGAGTGCCGAACGGAACCCCTGCCGGTATGCCTTACGCCAAGCTGATTGCAGGCGAACGGCTACGTCGTAGCGCTCCTTCCCCCGCGTGTCGTCCAGAGGATCGCGCAACAGGCCGGCAGCGTATGCCCGGCCCAGCGCTTCGCTGGCGTGCTGCCCGTATTTCTCGAACCTCGCCATCGCACGCTCATTGCCGCGAATGATGCTTGGCCCCTGCCCGGCGCGCGATAGCCGCCCGCTTGCTGTCCGCTTACCGCTCTTGCGTTTGCCCCGTGCCATAACCCCGATCCCCTGTGCTGAAACTAGTTGCAGCTTGTTAGAAATTAGGCCCCCAATTTCTAACAAGCACTCGCCCCCATTTGCCTTCTGTTCGTCATTCATTCCCCACCACCCCCTTAACCGCAATGATGTCGCCACAACTGCCGTCGTGGATGAAATTGAGATGGTCCCGCTCGTAGATGACCCGCGTGTCCACGAACCCGCAGCGCAGCGCGATGTAGCCCCGCCAGCCCACTGGTGGCTTGCGCTTGCCGCTGATGCGCTGGAAGCCGGGCGGTAGGTCATCGTCCTGCGGCAATCCGTTCGGCCGCCTCACGCTTGATGCGCTCAATCTCGCCCTCCTGCGGTGTCCAGCGGTTCTCGATGCGCCGCTCCCTCGGGATGCGCTCGGCCGGCAGTGTCGCCCGGCGCCAGTTGATGCGCTGGTCGGCCATCTCCCGGATCTTCGGCACGATCTGGCCGTGATGGGTGCAGACCTTGCGTGCCTCGGTTGCCGCGTCCCGCAGGATGTCGAGCGGGATGTCCGTCAGCGATCCGGCGGCCACGGTCAGCCATTCCTCGGCGGCCTCGCTGCCCATGCCGGCCGGGCGGACCAACGCCAGGTTTGCCGCCAGCGTCGTCACCACGTCAGCCGGGCGGGCAGGCTCCAGTGAGGCGGGCAAGTGCGCCTGCCGCTGCGCTCGCTGTGCTGGAAGATTTGCGGTTGTCATTTCGCTTGTAGGTCCCTTCATCGTCTCGGCGCCTCAGCCAGTTTCGCCATGCGGCGTCCCAATCGTTTTTCAGGGCGGATTTGCCGGTCGCGCCCTTGGCCCAATCCCGAAACCGGGCCAGCTCCCGCTCGATTGCGCCCTCCGGCCAACGGGCAACGATTGCGGCGACTTCGGCGGGAAGCGGCTTGGGCTGCCAATCCAACGGCAAGCGGTGCCCCTTACGTGCGCGGGGTTGTATTTCCGGGTGGGTATGGGTGGGGTAAGGGGGGGTTTGGGGGGGAAAGGGGCGGGAAAGGGAGGGGGCCAGCTCGTCTGTCCCGTCTTCGTCCCGTGACTGTCCCGTGACTGTCCCGCAGTCATCCTCGGCCCGCGCCCTCTGGCGGCGCTTGCGGTCGCGTTCATTCGCACGGCGGGCCTCGATGGCTTCGTCGCGCTCCTCGATGGCCTTCAAGGCGATCAGGACGGCCTCCATCGGCGCCCCCGCCTCGCTCATGGCCTGGACTAGTTCTGATGCCCTCATGCCGCCTCTCCAATTTCTGGCGGCTTTCCATCTACAGCATGAGAAGCACCCAAGGCAGGGCCGGGTGCTGTGGAAAACTCGGGGAAAAACTGGACGACAATCCGCCCACCCTTGACGGGCTCCTCGAAGAAATAGTGGGGCGCGAACCGCCGGTCATCGACCTTGAGCGCGTCTGCGATCCCATCCCGCAAATGCTTGAACGCGCCTATCATCCCGTCATCGTCCCGGTGGCGGCGGTCAGGCGGGAAGAAAGACACCTTGAGGGGAATCTTGCCCTCGCCCGCTGCTATAACCTCGCGCGCCAAGGGCGGCAGCGCGGCCCATGCCAGCACAGCCCCGGTTTCCCGGTCTGACTTGATCGCGGGCTGATAGGTCCGCCAGTGCGTCCGGCGCTTGGCGTTGGGCGTGACGCGCTTGTCAGGCCACGGGAGGATAATCACGCGGCCCTCCGGGAATGCTCGCAGCCGATGTCGCTCCGTGCGCCGCAGTGCGGGCAGATGGTGCGGTTGACCCGCAGGGTCTCGATGCGCTCCCACTTAGCCTGACTCGCGGCGGCGGAACGCACTTGGCGCTCAGGCAGCGAACCCCGGCTAGGGAGGATGTGGCTCTCGACCGAAACGTCAAAGACCACGGACGGCGCGCCGATTGCCCTGCGCCAGCGCGCCATCTCGGCCTCGTGCCGCTCAAGGATCATCGTGCGCGCCTCGGCCGCCTTGATGCGCTTGGTGCGGATCAGGTACATGTAGTCATCGCGCAATTCCGGCGGGCACCACGCCAGCTTCGTCGCACGGCTGCGGGCGCCTGCCAGCTTGCGGCCCTCGGGGGTTACAGCGGCGAGCCCCTTTTCCCAGATGCGGTCCCTGATGGCCCTTTCGCGGCGAGCCTTCACAGCCTGCGGCAACTTCCCAATGGCCCGCGCCTGTTCGCGCAGTCTTTCGCGCTGCTCGGGGTCCATCATGCGGCGCTTTTGCCCGGCGCGAATGTTCGCCGCGTGTTCGGCGGTCATGCAGTGCTTGGCGTAGTGGCGCTTGCAATATCCAGAGGCGTTCCCCCGCCCCAGCGTGGTCTCGCAGCCTTCGTGCGCGCAGACGTTCATGTTACCCCTCCCCTGTGTCTATGTGTGCCGGCGGACGTGCGCGGCGATGTAGATTTTGCCCTCGCGGCGGGCGCGTTTGCGGGCGGCTAGATTGCGCTCCAGGACGAGCTTGAAGCGGTAGATTTGGATCATCCGGCGGATCATGCTGCCTCCGCCTCTTGGCGTAGGGTCGCCACGTCCACGCCGAGCCGGGCCGAAAGCTTCTCACACGCGAAGTCCACAAAGGACGCGCGTTGGTCTTCAGTCATGCTGGCAAAGCTGATGGAGTCGTAATCGTAGTCGATCACCTCGCCGGTCTTGCGAGAGACAATCGGGGTAGCCAGTCCAGCCTCGCGCTTGAGCCAGCGGTGCAGCGACTTCGTTGTCACCGGCCCGTCGAAGGCGTCGGCCAAGTTGTCGAGGGCGATCTTGAGCATCACCCAATACCAGGCGAGGCGGCGGATATTGCCGGATGTGCGCTTGATCTCGATGCGGACAGTCTGCCCGTTGCCGATGGCCTTCATGGCATCCTCGGACGCGCCGTTCAGCGGGCGCAGGTTGCCGAGGACCGTGCGGAACAGTAGGGGTTCGGTGTCGCTCATAGCGCCCCCGCGTCGATCCCGTAGGACCGATATTGCCAGGCCTTCCCTGCGAACTCGTCGCTGCCATGGCGGTGCAATTCCATGTGGCAGAAGCCATCCATGGGCACGACAAACTCATGGTCGCGGCGCCAGCGCTGTTCCGGGTGCCGCTGCAACGGATGGTGGACCACCGTGGCGGGCTTTCCGCAGCCGCAGGCGCACGGGTAGGCGTCCATCAGCCAGATATGGAACCGCCTCTCACGCGCTGTGGGTGTGGGGTTATACTTGGGCTTGATGCGGGCCATCAGTCTTTGCTCCAAGGGTGAGGCGGCTTCCTGCCGGATTGCAGGCCTGCCGCCGCCGATCCCCTCGCTATTCCCCCAATTCACCGGGCAATCCCCGTGGCCCACCCCAACCGGATTCACTCGCGCGCCGCATGAGTTCATGGGGACGGCGCGCAACTGCATTGGGGGCGTCTTCGCGGTTACGGAGCGACCGCAAACCGAAGGAGAAGGGGTGGGCCTGTTCATTAGAACGGGATGTCGTCGTCGAGGTTGTCAGCGACGTTCCCGGCGGGCGTATCGCTGTAGGACTGCTGGCGCTCACCGCGCCCATCGCCCTGGGGTCCGTCGAGCATGGTCAGGACACCGCCGATGCCACCGACGTTGACCTCTGTGCTGTATCGATCGTTGCCGCTCTGATCCTGCCATTTGCGGGTGCGAAGCTGGCCCTCGATGTAGACCTTGCTGCCCTTGCGCAGGAACCGCTCGGCCACGCCTACCAGCCCATCACTGGACAGGGTGACTTGATGCCACTCGGTGCGCTCCTTGCGCTCGCCGGTCTGCTTGTCCTTCCAGTTTTCGGACGTGGCGAGACGCAGGTTGCAGACGCGCCCGCCGTTCTGGAAGGATTTGACCTCTGGGTCGGCGCCTAAATTGCCGATGAGAATTACCTTGTTGACGCTACCTGCCATGTCACTTGCCTCCCTGTGGTTCAGCAGCCCGGCCACCGCGCAACGCGATCAGGTCACGGGCACGCTGTTCGAGCGAAAAGATGGATTGAAATTCCTCGGGAGCGGGCGGCCCGCCTTCGAGGTAGTGGGGCGCGTGTTCGCCAGCGACCTGGACGAACTCGGCATATTCCGGCGAGGTCAGGTAGCTTTCGAGGTCATCCATCGCGCCCTCGTCGCCAATGCGGCGAAGCTCGGCAGCGTGAGCCGTCAGCCCCTTGTGGAGCGCCGCCTTGCCCGAATAGAACTTGCCCCACGGCTCCTTGCGCGCATCGTGCTTGGGGCTGTCAGGGCCAATCGCGCTCTCCCTAGCTGTATCCCTGACAACCCCAACCTCGACTTCGGGCGTTGACGCATCTGCGTCGTTGTCGCCCTCGGTCGGGATCGCAAACGCCATGAAGGCGGCGTATTTGTAGGCGGCAGACATGGCCTTGTTGGTGGCCTTATCGCTGCGGTCCATGGCCTCGCCATAGGTGCGGACGGTGTGGACAGAGCCATCATCGGCGGACACGAAGTCGAACTCCGCAGTCACCGTGACGTAGAACATGGGGTCGCCCTTCTTGCTGACCCGCTCGATGCTTTCGCGATCGATGATGCGGGGCAGGACGCAAAGGCCGTGCTTCGCCAGCAGCGGTGCCAGGGCATTGTAAACCGCGTCGATCCCGCGAAACTTGTAGCGGTCGAAGCTGTTCTCGCTGTCCTTGCCGATGCCGGTGTGTGCAAGTTCGCCCTGCACGGCGGCAATCTTGGCATAGACGCCCGCGTTAGCGATGCCCGCTGTGCCGGAGACTGCTTGCAGGCTCCGCTCCGTAGGAGGGGCAGCGCGGGCCGCGTCAGCGGCA
Organism: Tsuneonella sp. HG222; assembly: GCF_053819185.1. Taxonomy (NCBI): domain Bacteria; kingdom Pseudomonadati; phylum Pseudomonadota; class Alphaproteobacteria; order Sphingomonadales; family Erythrobacteraceae; genus Tsuneonella; species Tsuneonella sp. HG222. The sequence goes on from NZ_JBSOQZ010000001.1 coordinate 1,664,292, forward strand.
ACGCCCCCCTTCAACTCCTTCAACTGAGTAGCCATCAAAAAACTCCCCTTTCGTATTGGTTCAGAACAGCATCCACACCACCGCCATCCCGATCAGCAGGACAGCAGCAGCGAGGCAGGCAATGGAGATTTTGGCCCCGCGCGTGTCGCCACGGACACCAGCGTGCCAGTCGATCTCGTCGTCGTAGGGGGCGGTCATGCTGCCCTCCCAACCGGGAACGCGACCACGATGGATTTGAGGTCATCGTCCTCGCAGGGGGCAATCACAGGCCCCATCGGGCTGTCTTCGCGGTGCGCAGCCATCTTGCGGGCGGCGAACTTTTCGGCCCACTCGCAAATCTCGTCGTGATTGATCTCAGACGGCATCGAGACGATTGCCCGCCCATCGGGAAGCAACAGGCTCAGCAGTTCGTCGGGAATGACACCGATCATCTTGATGAGCGAAGCGGCCGACATGGCGGTCTCGCCCCGCGCATACTGGCCGATGACCGAGACGCTGAGGCCGGTCTCCAGGTGGATGACCTTCTGCGTCACGCCCTTGGTCGCGGCGAGGCGGAAAACCGTCTGCTGCTGACGCAGGAGCGCCTGCACTATCCCGCATTCAGCGTTCATGATCCTGCGCCTCCCTCGCGCTAGTCAGGATGTCGTGGCCCACACGTCCCTCGCCCCCGGCATCGCCCACCCCTCCCGCGAAGCCGGGGGCAATTTCGAGACCGTCGCAGCCATCGCCGCTCGGATCGTCGCTAGGTGCCAGCAGCACAGCGATGCCGATCAGGAGCGAGATGCTGCCCACGATGATGAGATGCGGATCCATTCAGGCTCTCCCGCCGATGATTGGGTTGTCGTTGGCGGGCACGAAATGCCGCTGTCCGCAGAAGCGGGTGAGCCAGACAGGTTCGTAGCTGAGCGCCAGAAGGGCGACGTCGCGCGGGCGGATCATGCCACGTCCCCGCACATGCCTACCGAAGCGCTAATAATCCCCGGTAAGCGCTTGCAAGTTACGTGCTTTATGTTGCACCCTTCCACTTGGGGGAGGGACGCGGCTTGCCGATTGTATACTTGGAGCAATTGCCCTTGGTCGCACTCGACGGCGAAGGGGTCACGATCATTGCCAGGTCCGGCGATCAAATCAGCCGATTCCGCGTGTCCCGAAGCTGGTGGCGCAAATACCTTGAGCGCGAAATCAGACGCCTCGCTGAATACGAGATCATCGAACGCGCCGAGCGAGGCCGCATCCTGCCCTTCAAGAAGGAAGGCAACGGGCACCACTAAGCCGCCCGCGCCGCAGCGGCGATCAGCTCGTCAGCCGTCGTCAGGTCAGCCGCGATCAGCTTCTGCCAGTATTCCGATGGAATGCTGTTGCGCTGCTGCCATGAGCGGACCGCGTGTATAGTCTTGTCCGTCAGCGTGGCGATCCGCCCCGCTCCGGCGTCCCTAACGATGTCGCTGTGAGTTCGCATAACGGTGTTATGCAATATGCGTCACAGGAATGCAAGCGCCTTTTGCATAACAGAATGCATTATTCCCGGCACATGTCCGATCCCGCCGAGAGACTTCGTATCGCCCGCCTGCGAGCTGGCTACAGCACCGCGAAGGAAGCCGCCGAAGCGATGGGCTTCCCGGTGTCCACCTACCTCGCGCATGAGAACGGCAGTCGAGGCTACCCGGCCAAGAAAGCGTTCACCTACGCGCGCAAGTTCAAGGTGCGAGAGCAGTGGCTGCTATACGGCGTCGGCCCCGGCCCAGGTGAGACCGATGATCCGAAGGCGGAAGTTGTGAACATCTGGGATCGTCTGCCTGCCTTGGAGCGTGCAGAGGCGCTAGGCTATCTCAGGGGCCTCGCTCGCGGGCGAGATTGACCACACGATTCGCGTAATCTGGAAAAATCTTCTCGGCATTATGCATTTTGCGTTGACTTAGCGTAACGCAATCTGCATAACCGTCTCAACAGCCCGATTGTCGGGCAGGAGTTGAGACGATGGCCCACAAGCTGCCGATTGCCGACATCCGGTTCATCCAGGAGTTTCATGCCTACTGCCTGACGCGGGGCGATGATGCCTATGACTTCCAGGACACCACGAACTGCGCGACGTGCCAGTTCCTGAGGGGCACCGGAAGAGCAGTCGAACCTGATGTAGACTACGGTGGCTGGAAAGCGTCGGTGGACGCAGAACGCAACGCATTCCCCGGCGGCGAGGACTTCAACAAAATCCTTGGGGGTGAGGACTACTGGGTCGAATGCAGTGATGGCTGGACCTTCTCCGCCCTCGCCACCCGTCTCGAAGCCCTGCTTGCCGATGCTCCGGCTGTGGTGTCGGCATGACCCCTCCAGACTCTCCCCAAGCTACTGACCGGGGCAATCAGGGCGATGCCTTGCAGGCCCAGGCTACCGCTGCTGACGCAGTGGAGCCCGTCCCGGTCTCCAGCAAAGCCGGTATCGCTATCGCGCCGGGCACTCCGCTGCCGTGGTCGCTCGAAACGAGCGATGTCTGGCCGTTCGATCTGCACATTGTCGGTCCCGGCATCGACCTTCGCCGCATTGCTCACAGTAGCCGCGCCAATACGATTGAGGATGTCCGAGACGCGGTGGGGTTCGGCCGGGAGGACGTGAGCAAAGTGAGGCAGATGGTCGAGGCGCAAGAAGCCGACGCCGCCTACATCGTCCGTGCCTGCAATGCATTCCCTGAGCTGGTCGAGGCTCTGGAGCGGTGCCAGAATTTCATCGCGAACACTGAGGGCGAAATTGGCGACACCCTTGAGTGCGGTGAACTCGCCCGCGCCGCCCTCGCAAAGGCACGCGGTCAATGAGCGCCGCCGAACGCATCACCCCCTCTGCCCCGGCAGACGGTATCGTGGGACGCGGCCAATGAGGCTGCTCGACCTCTTCTGCTGCGCGGGCGGCGCTGGCATGGGCTATCATCAGGCCGGCTTCGAGGTTGTGGGCGTCGATATTCGGCCACAGCCGCGCTATCCGTTCGAGTTCATTCAGGCCGATTGCCTGACGCTGGACCCAACCTTTGTCGCCAGCTTTGACGTAATCCACGCGAGCCCGCCGTGTCAGGCGCACACGGCGCTTAAGGCCATGCCGGATGCGCGGGTCCACGCCGACCTAATACCAGCTACCCGCGCAATGCTTCGCGATAGCGGCCTGCCCTATGTAATTGAGAACGTGGTTGGCGCACCACTATGCGACGCGATAATGCTTTGCGGCACGATGTTTGGGCTGGGCGCGCAAGGCTGCGAGCTGCACCGCCATCGGCTGTTTGAGAGCAATATCGCACTGGAGCAGCCTGTCTGCCAGCACGAAGGCGGGCCTGTCGTGGGGGTCTATGGCGGCCATGCCCGCAAGCGCTCCGCAAAGCACGGCGGCCGGGGAACGCGGGACATCTGGGAGGGCGGGCATAAAGCGGCTGCATCTGCCGCAATGGGCATCGATTGGATGACGCTTGGCGAAATGAGCGAAGCGATACCGCCAGCATACACCGAGTGGCTTGGCGGGCACCTGGCTTGGCATGTCCAGCAGCGGAGGGCGGCATGAACCGCCCTGCCACCTTCACCCCCTCTGCCCCGGCAGACGACGCCCTGCATGTGCGCCTGATCGCCAGCCTGGTGCTGGAAGGCAATGTGTCCGGCCTGCCTCGCGTCGATCACCAGTTCTACGACTTCGGGGAGTGGATCCAGGCAGCGCAATACGTCGCTGACACGGGCGACACCTCCGAGTTTGCCCACATGCTCGCCACCGAGCGCGGCTTCGACCGCTGGATGCGTCTGTCCGATGCCGTGAAGGATCGCTGGATTTCGTTCGGGGACTGGCTGGCTGCTCACAAGGAGACTGCGCATGTCTGAGTTACCGCAGAACACTGCCTGGCAGCGATATGCTGCTGACTTCAACGCAATGACCGATGCGGAGATCGCAGAAGAAGCCGAACAGGCACGCGCTTTGCTCGAGGAGCAGGAGGATTGGCTTGAGGCCGTCGCTTCTTGGGAGGCCGCCGGCAAGCCCCGCTCAACCGCCCTCGCCAAGCTGGGAGAGCAGCCATGATCCCCGTCCGCGTCGTCACGGACTTGGACCCCGCAGAAGCCCTGCTTGATGCCCTCAGGTTCGCAGCAGCCAACCGTGCCCGTCTCGATGCCGAATGGGATGCCCTGCCTGATTGCAGGCCCTGGAGGCTTGCTGACCATATTGCTGGAAGGAAATTGCCGTGAGCGCGCATACGCCGGGGCCGTGGTTGCTTGGGCAAGGCGGGGGAGATGGAGCAACCTTAGCCGCTTACACAACGAACGAAGAAGGCCGTGCAGGAGCCATTGTCGCAAACTGTGGCGGTTTCAGGTTCGTTGTTCGCGGCTATGAAGAATGTCGCGCCAATGCCCGCCTGATAGCCGCCAGCCCTACGCTCTATGAGTATGCCCGTAAGCGGGCGGCAGCGGGTGACGATGAGGCGCAGCAGATCGTGGAGGCCATCCATGCCTCGCGCTGAACGTCCGACCGCCGACCTCACAGACACTTGGGGCCGACGCAATCGCTCGCTGCCGGACCGGGATTGTCTATCCTGCGGAACGACCTTCCGCCCCCTGCGAGCAACCTCGCGCTACTGCTCACGGCCTTGCATGTGGGCCAACAACGGCAAGCACCAGATCAAACAGTTGGCCGTATGGTGGACAACCCAAAAGGGCTACATCGAGGGACGCGTTCTCACTGCGCAAGGCGAGCGGCGGGTCAAGCAACATCGCTTCATCATTGAACTCCATCTTGGGCGCTTGCTCCGTGAGGATGAGGACGTTCACCATCTGAACGGGAACAAATCGGACAACCGCATCGAGAACTTGCAGGTTCTCACTCACTCCGAACACTCGCAGATCACGAACAACGAGCGGTGGTCCCGAGCCGCCATTTCCAAAGCTCGCGGTGCGCCCACCCCCTCCATCTCGTCACAGGAGAACAACGATGGCGAGTGAACCCAATGGGGCGCTGGTGGACGGTCTGGCAATGCTCGAACGGCATGGCATACTGCCCGACGCTCTGGCCGCTCGCTTGCCAGAAGACGCGCAACAAGCCTGGTATCTCCTGACCTCGATGTATTCACATCGGGGCGACGGCATCCCAACCCAATACACCTATCCGCAGGTGATCCGTGACGCAGCCAAGGCGCTCGTTGGGGCCGCCCTCCGCTCCACTGATACCGAAGGGCTGTTGCGTGAAGACTTCCAGGCGCGAGTTGCCGACTGGATGGGCAGGTGCTTCCCGCCCAAGGTGTGCAACGACAGGCTGGAGCGGCGCGATAGGCTGGTAGAGGAAGCACTGGAGCTTGCGCAGACCTTACCGGACTTCACGGCCGATCGGGCGCACGCCCTCGTCGAGTACGTTTTCGGCCGGCCTGTCGGCGTGACCGAGCAGGAGATCGGGGGCGTGTCCGTCACCCTTGCGGCGCTCTGTGTCGCCGAAGGGGTGGACCAGCAGCATTGGGCTGAAACCGAGCTGGCCCGCATCGACGCGCCCGAGACGATCCAGAAGATACGCGCCAAGCAGGCCGCGAAACCCACTGGCTCGGCCTTGCCGGTCGCCCATCTTTCCACCCATCCAAAGGGAGCCGGTGGCGGCCAATAATCGCCCCGGTAGCTATTCGCATGACTGAAGCATTCCACATTGTAGCGCTGGCTTGGTTGGCCGCTCTCGCAGCCATTTGGTCGAGCAAGGGCTGGATCAACATTGCTATCAAAGTGGCCGCCGCTGGAAGCGCCGCCTGGGCCGCTATCGTCGTTGCGCTGGATTACGTCGCATGACCGCTTATTCATCCGCACAGCCAAAGCCAGAGGGTAGGGTTCCGTCTACATCGGCCACGTTCCTGGTCAAAACACCCGCCGGCCGGACGGTCATGTCGCTCAACACGAAGGATGCGGCGGTGCAGTTCCGCGATCGGCAGCAGGCCAAGCTCGGCATCCCGCTCCATGTGACGCGCCAGATTATCTACGAACGGAAGGTGGCATGAACGCTGAACGGATAGCCTATCTCCGCACCCTCCTTGAACGGGAGAGGGATGGATGACCCGCCTGCTCACCGCGGAACAGGTCTGCGAGCACTTCGGCGTTCCCAGCACTCGCACCTTGCGCACGATGCGCGCTCAGGGGCTTGCAGCGGTGCGCCTGGGTAAGTCATATCTATTCGACGCGGCCGACGTAGCAGCGTTCATCGAGGCCAAGAAAGAATGCCCCGCCCAAACACAGGCCCCCGCCTCAAGTGGATCGAGGCGCGCGGCGTCTACTACATCCTCGAGTACGAACGCGGCGCCAAGCGCGTCCGTTCGACGGGCACAGCAGATCAGCGCGAAGCTGAGGCAGTCCTCGCCGCGCACATCGGCGACCGTCACAGGGATCGGGCAGGCCCGCGAGAACCGGGCGAAGTGACCGTGGCAGACGCTCTTGCCTTCTACGCGGAAGAGCGGGCCCCGATGACTGCAGATCCGCACCGCATCTCCTACGCGATCGATGCGCTTCTGCCGTTCTTCGGGGAGATCAGGCTCGGCCAGATCAACCAAGCGATGTGCGAGCGCTATGGCAAGCAGCGGGCCAAGAAGCCCGGCACTGTGCGCAAGGAGCTGGGCACGCTGTCGACAGCCATCAACTTCATGCACAAGGCGGGGAAGTTGACCACGCCTGTTGCCGTTACGCTGCCGGCCAAGCCGGAGAGCAAGGATCGGTGGCTGACCCAGGCCGAGGCGGCGCGGCTGCTGTCAGCCGCTCGCAACGCTCCGAAGGCTCGCAGCTACCTGCCGCTGTTCATCCTGATCGCCCTCTACTCAGGCGCGCGGAAAGAGGCGATCCTGAGCCTGCGATGGCCCCAAGTCGACCTCGAGCGTGGCCGCATCGATTTTCAGGGAGAGCGAGAGCGGACGAAGAAGGGCCGGGCTCACATCCCGATCCCGGACAAGCTGGCTCGCTTCCTGCGCTACGCATGGAATCGTCGCTCGAGCGATACAGGCACCGTCCTGCACATCGACGGGGCGCCGATAAAGCGGGTCGACAAGGGCTTCCGCGATGCGGTCAAGCGCGCCGGCCTGAGCGGAGTCTCGCCGCACACTCTGCGGCACACCTGCGGCACCTGGCTCGCACAGAAGGGCGTGGACCTGCATCAGATCGGCGGATGGCTGGGCCACACCGATGCGCGGACCACCGAGATTTACCGCCACCACTCACCCGACTTCATGGAAGAAGCGCGCCGGGCCGCGAACAGGGGGCGCAAGTGACTTTGCGTTTCCGCTTTGAGCACGTTTCCGCTATGGTTCAGCCATGCCAAGAACCAATCACGGACCCCGCCTCGTCTTCCTCAAACCGCGGGGCAAATACTACATCGTTTGGTATGTGCTTGGCTGCAAGAGGGTGCGAACGACTGGCACTGCTGACCCCGAAAAGGCTGAGCGAGTATTTCGGGATTTCATGGATTCAAGACCCGACCTGCCGCCCGAACGTAGGCATGTCGAACCCGCCTATGACGAAGTCGGACCAGTCAGGAAGGCGCGCGAAAGCTTCGTCTACTTTGTTCAAGCTGAGACAGGGCAGATCAAGATTGGTCTGGCTGACAACGTGGACAGACGTTTCGCCGTTCTTCGGAGTCATTCGCCTGTCCCTCTGCGCTTGCTCGCGACCAAACAGGGCAACCACGAACAGGAATGGTTCTACCATCAGATCTTCCATCGGCACCGGTTGCACGGGGAATGGTTTGACCCTCACCAGTCGATCCTCGACGAGATCGCCGCGATCAGCCAAAAGGCCGGGTAACGGAAACAAGTTTCCGCTACGAGCGTCAGTTCCCGTCACGTTCCGCGAGAAACTACCCGTAAACGCAGCCAAATACGGCGAGCGAGCCGTGGCGATCAGTCTTCGGGAGGCAGGGGCCGGAGGTTCGAATCCTCTCTCCCCGACCACATCTTTCTGCCGCAACGCACTTGTCATAGGGGCGCGCAATCGCCATTGGGGCTGCGCGCCCGGCAACCCTTGCGGAACAGGATGAACCTCACCCACCCCTTCCTCGATCCGGATGGCGACAAGCTGCGCGAAGAGTGCGGCGTTTTCGGCATCATCGGCGCGCCAGAGGCGGCCGCGGCGACTGCGCTTGGCCTTCACGCCCTGCAGCATCGCGGCCAGGAAGCCGTGGGAATCACCAGCTTCGACGGGCAGGAGTTCTTCACCCGTCGCGGCCTTGGCCACGTGGCCGAGAATTTCGCTTCGGGCGAATCCATCGCGGAGCTGCCCGGCATCATGGCGGCTGGCCACGTACGGTATTCCACGACCGGCGGCGCCGGCCTGCGCAATGTCCAGCCGCTCTACGCCGATCTCGCGAGCGGCGGTTTCGCCGTGGCGCACAACGGCAACATTTCCAACGCAGGCCATCTGCGCCAGGAACTGGTCAACAAGGGGGCCATCTTCCAGTCGACCAGCGACACCGAGGTGATCATTCACCTCGTCGCGACCAGCCGCTATCCGACCATGCTGGACAAGCTGATCGACGCGCTGCGCCTGGTCGAGGGTGCTTATTCACTCATCGTCATGACTCCGCGCGGCATGGTCGTCTGCCGCGATCCGCTGGGAATTCGCCCGCTGGTCATGGGCAAGCTGGGCGATGCGACCGTATTCGCCAGCGAGACGGTCGCACTGGACGTCGTAGGTGCGGATTTCGTACGCCAAATCGAACCGGGCGAGTTCGTCGAGGTCGATTTCGACGGCCGCCTCAGGAGCCATCGGCCCTTCGGCGTGCAACCGTCGCGCCCGTGCATCTTCGAGCACGTCTATTTCAGCCGTCCGGATTCGATCTTCAACGATCGCTCGGTCTACCGGTCCCGCCGCGAGATCGGCGTCGAGCTGGCGAAGGAGGAACCGGTCGAAGCGGACTTGGTCGTCCCGGTGCCCGACAGCGGCGTTCCCGCGGCGATCGGGTACAGCCAGGAATCAGGCATCCCGTTCGAACTGGGGATCATTCGCAGCCACTATGTCGGCCGGACGTTCATTCAGCCGAGCGACGGCGCACGGCATTCGAGCGTCAAGCGCAAACACAACGCCAACCGTGCACTGGTCGAAGGCAAGCGCATCGTGCTGATCGACGATTCTATCGTGCGCGGCACCACCAGCCTGCAGATCGTGCAGATGATGCGCGACGCCGGCGCGCGCGAAGTTCACTTCCGGGTCGCCAGCCCGCCCACCGGGCACGGCTGCTATTACGGGGTCGATACGCCCGAACGTTCGAAGCTGCTTGCCGGCCGGATGGACGTGAAGGCCATGTGCGAGTTCATCCAGGCGGACAGCCTTGCGTTCGTCTCGATCGACGGTTTGTACCGCGCCGTCGGACTGACCGGGCGCAACGATGCGAGCCCGCAGTACTGTGATGCCTGCTTCACCGGCGACTATCCGACCAGCCTGACCGATCTTGCCGAACGGCACCGGGGCGATGCGCAGCTGATCCTGCCGGTCAACAAGGTCGCCTGATGTCCGAGGGCAAACCTCTTACCGGGCGCGTCGCGCTCGTGACAGGCGCGAGCCGCGGGATCGGCGCCGCGACGGCGCGCAAGCTCGCGGCCGAGGGTGCCCATGTCGTGCTGACAGCGCGGACGGTGCGTGACCTGGAAGCCGTTGAGGAAGCTATCCACGAGGCAGGCGGCACCGCCACGATCGCGCCGATGGACCTTGCCGAGAGCGATTCGATCGCGCGCCTGGCCAATGCCGTCTCGGAACGGTGGGACAAGCTGGACGTGCTCGTGATCAACGCCGCCATGCTGCCCCAGCTCACCCCGGTCACCCAGATCGACCAGAAGCAATTCAACCAGGCGCTGACGCTCAACGTTCTCGCCACCCAGGCACTGCTGGCCAATTTCGACCCGCTGCTGAAGCGATCGGACGCCGGCCGGGTGTTCGGCCTGACGAGCTCCGTCGGCACGGAAGCCCGGGCATACTGGGCGGCATACGGATCCAGCAAGGCGGCTTTCGACAATCTCCTCTCTGCCTACGCGCAGGAAGTGGAGAGGATCAGCGATGTTCGCGTTGCAATTGTCGATCCCGGCGCCACTCGCACGAAAATGCGCGAGCGTGCCTACCCCGGGGAAGACCCTCAGTCGGTAAAATCGCCCGAAGTCGTGGCGGAAAAGATCTTCGCGCTCGTCGCAGGCGAATTTGCCACCGGCGCACGCATTCGCCTGGAAATTGCGCCTTAACCATCTTCGCTAGCGAAACGGTAAGTAACTTCGGCAATGGTCCTCGATGCACGGCGCCTCTGCCGTGTGGGGGCATCGCCAGAGGGATAGGCGCGATGAGCTTGCATAATGTTGTCGGTCGCTATGAAATTGCCGCGCAGGAAGACCGCAGCGCGCCACGGACCAAACTCCTCATTCCGGCGCAGCTGCGCCAGTCGGGGGGGCGTGCCTTCCAGACGGTGGTTCACGACCTGTCGCTATCGGGATTCTCCGCCACGTCGGTCAGCCGCATGCACATCGGCACGGTCTGCTGGCTAACCTTGCCGGGCCTGGAAGCCTTGCAGGCCGAAGTCGTCTGGTGGGAAGACAACCTGGCCGGGTGCGCCTTCGCCAAGCTCCTTAGCCCTATCGTTCACGACAACATCCTGGCCCGTTATCGCGGGGACGGAACCTACCGCGGCTGATTCTCGGCCGCGACGGACGCGGCCACCTGGGCAAGCATCGCCGTCCGCGGGCGCGTCAGATCGCTGCCCGCGGGCCTTGGCCAGTTCGACAGGATGACGATCACCAGCTTCTGCGCGGGGAAGATCGTGATCGACTGCCCGAAGATGCCGACCGCACCGTAGTTGCCGCCGGGATACGTCCACCACTGATAGCCGTATCCGAAGCCTTCGCCGAAATCGGCATGGGGTCTGGTCGCCTGCGCGAACCATTCCGGACCGACACTGTCGCCGCCACCGCCCAACACGAACTGCCCGACGCGCGCGTAGTCTCCGAGCGTCATCGACAGGCAGCACCCCCCGACATTTCCGCCAGCCACTTCCGTCTGCCAGAACACGCTTCCGGCAAGACCCGCGGGATCGACGATCTTGCGCTTGGCGTAGGCGGCCAGCGTTTCGCCGGTCGCTTCCTCAACCAGGGCGCCGACAAGGTTCGTTTCGCCGGTTTTGTAGACCCACTTCTCTCCGGCCGGAGCTTCGCGCGGCAGGCGCTTCATGTAGGTCACGATTTGCGACAGGCCGGGCTCCGGCGCGATCGCAAACTCCTGCGCGACATCGCTCTTTGGGTCGGAATAATCCTCGTTCCATTTCACGCCCGACTTCATCGTCAGAAGCTGCTCGACCGTCACGTCGTCGTAAGCGCTTCCCGCAAGGCCGGGGATGTAACGCGAGACCGGATCATTCAGGCTGGTGATCTTCCCGTCTTTCAGGGCTGCGCCGGCAAGCGTCGACGTAAGGCTCTTGGCCATCGAGAAGCTGGTCCAGCGCTGCGTCGGCCCGAACCCCAGGCCATAGCGCTCGTACCGTACGCGGCCGTCTTGCAGGACCATGACGCCGGCGACGTTCCCCCGGTCCATCGCCGCGTCGAGCAACTCCGCCGCCGCTGCGGGTAGCGGCTTTCCTTGCTCCAGCACATCGGGGCGGGGGGACGGGGAAATCTCGATCCCGGGGAAGAAGTCTTCCATACGGCGAAAGCGGTCCGCTCTGGTCGCGTCGTCCCAGAAAAGCACCTCGGTCGACTGGCGCATGAGCGCCTCGGCCCCGCCCGGAGGAGACGTGCGCTGCACGTCCGGCGTCGATGCGCAGCCCACCAGGCCCAAAGCCAAAACGAGACCGCGCAGGGCTCGGCCGATCATGCGCGGCCCTTCACCAATGTGACCTGGCTCACCGTGATGCCGCCTCCACGAAACCCGCCTTCGCAGTATTGCAGATAGAAGCGCCACAGGTTGCGGAAGCGCTCGTCGAAATCGCTCGGCAGACGCCGCTCATCGGCAGCCCGGTCGAAGTTTTCCCGCCAGATGCGCAGCGTTTCGGCATAATCGAGGGGGAAGTCTTCCTGCTCCTCCCAGCTAAGCCCCCTCGCCTCCGCCAGCGCGCGGAATTCGCTCGTCTTGATCAGCAGTCCGCCGGGGAAGACGTAGGCCTGGATGAAGTCCGCGTTGCGGGCATAGGCTTCGAACAGGCTGTCCTTCATCGCGATGTACTGGATCGCGGCGCGACCGCCCGGCTTCAGGTTGCGGGCAACGCAATTCATGAAGTCCGGCCAGTATTCCCGGCCCAGCGCCTCCACCATCTCGACGCTTACGATGGCATCGTACTGGCCCGCGGTGTCCCTATAGTCCTGCTTGCGGAAGTCGACGCCGGGGAAACGTTGGCGACACCACGCGAGTTGCTCGTCCGACAGGCTGATCCCGGTGACCCTGGCGCCGTGCTGTGCGAAATGGCCGCTCAGCCCGCCCCACCCGCAACCGATCTCGAGGACCGAACCGGCCGCTCCCACTCTCTCGGCCAGCCTTGCCCATTTCCGGTGCTGCGCGGCCTCCAGCCCGTCGCCTGCGAGGCGATAGGCGCTGGAATAGGCCATCGTCGGGTCGAGCCACTGGCGATAGAAGTCGTTGCCGAGGTCGTAGTGCGCGTGGATGTTCTTCTGCGCGCCGCCCTTCGTGTTTCGGTTGAGCCAGTGCGCGAAGCGGGCGGCAATCCGGAACGGCCCCTTGGCACGCCCAGTTTCGCCCAGCGTCTCTCCGTTGGCGATGAACAGGGCGAACAGCGAAACCATGTCCGGGCTCGACCACTCGCCGGCCTCCCACGCCTGGTACCACCCGACCGACCCGCCCGTCGCCAGGCGCAGCAGGGCGCGCCAGTCGCGCAGGTGGACGACGGCGTGAAACCCGGGCGCGCGGCCACCGAGCAGTCGCGTCGTGCCATCGGGCAGCAAGGCTTCGATCGAACCTGTGGCGAGGCCGGCATCGATACGGTCGACCACGCGGTGGAAACCGCCGGCATAGAGACGCGCGAAAAGCCCCGGCTTGCGGCCGAATCGCTCCCCGCCCGTAAGCAGGGTTTCTCCCCTGATCGCCTGCCCCGTCATCGCCAGCCTCTATGCGGCGCATCGGCGGCCGGTTCAAGTTACAGGGCGCGATAGGCGGCCAGTGCGCGCTCGCGCGCTTCCTTGTGCCCGATAATTTTTGCCGGGTAGGCAGCGGGGCGCGCGTCGTCCGACGGATCGTGGATTGCATCGTCGGACAAATCGGCCAGTTCCGGCACCCATTTGCGGATGTAATCGGCCGCATCGAACTTGGGGCTTTGCGTCAGCGGCGCCATGATCCGGGGGAACATCTGGCTGTCGACGCCGGTGCCGCTGACCCACTGCCAGTTGGTCGCGTTGTTGCCGTAATCGGCATCGACCAGCGTATCCCAGAACCATTGCTCACCTTCGCGCCAGTCGATGAGCAGGTGCTTGATGAGGAAACTTGCCGCGATCATGCGCACGCGGTTGTGCATCCAACCCAGCGTCCAGAGCTGGCGCATTCCCGCATCGACGATGGGATAGCCGGTGCGGCCTTGCTGCCATGCCTCCAGGTCGGCTTTCGACCGGCGCCATTTCAGACCGTCGAACTTCTCGCGGTAATCGCCGTCCGGGTAATCGGGAAACTGGCAGATCACGTTCTGCGCGAAGTCGCGCCAGGCCAGTTCGGAGCGAAAGGTTGCCGCGCCCTGCCCCCTCTGCCCCTTGAGCGCATCCCAGACCTGACCCGGGGATATCTCGCCGAAATGCAGGTGAGGCGACAGGCGGCTCGACCCGTCGATCGACGGAAGATTGCGGGCCTCGTCGTAGTCTCCGACGCGATCGAGGAAGTCTTCAAGCTGCGCGTGCGCCGCCGCTTCGCCTGGGTCCCACTCTTCGAAGCCCTTAGCCCAATCGGGCTTCGTAGGCAGGAGTTGCCAATCTGCCAGTTCGTCGGAAACCGGCCACTTGGATAGGTGCGACAGTTTGGGCGCGGGTAGCGGATCGTGCGGGGGCATGTGCGATTGCAGCGCGCGCCAGAAAGGCGTGAAGATCTTGTAGGGATCGCCCGACCCGGTCGTCAGCGAACCAGGCGGGGCGAGGTAGTTGCCGTCGTAGAGATGCAGCGTGGCCTTTGCATCGAGCGCCTCTTCCGCCTCGCGCCACCACGGCTCGAAATGCCGGATGGCGTGGATCGCCTCCGCCCCGGTGGACTGTGCCAGCTTGGCCAGCACGTCGGCCGCCTTGCCCCGTTTCAGGATCAGCCGCGATCCCTTCGCGCGCAGCGCCGTGTCCAAGGCCGACAGCGAATGGTGCAGCCACCAGCGCGAGGCGCCGCCCAGCTTGCGGTTGCCCGGCGTCTCGTCATCGAGCACGTAGACCGGGATGACCGGCCCTTCGTTGGAAGCTGCGGTCAGGGCGGGCTGGTCGGCGAGGCGCAGGTCGCGCCGGAACCAGACGATCTGGGGAGAAGGCATCGTCAGGGGAACGTGACCTCGTGCAGCGGGTTCCTGCCTTCGTGGATACGCCTGCGCAGGACGACATTCCCGGCCCTGCGCCGATCCCGACCGAGACGGTCAACATCGCCGCGCGCGGTTTTTCGATAAACCGGCGCAAGGCCCTGATCGCGGCCGCCGTTTGCTGGGGCGGTTGGGCGCTGATGGTCTACCTCGTGACCAACGGCCTGACCGACGGCTTCGATCGATGGGGCCTGCTGTTCCACCGCACCGGCGAGGGGATGGTCCCGCGCGGGCCCGAACTTCTGCTCGAATCGGTTCGCGACGTGACTGCGCTGGGCGGAGTGTTCCTGCGCAACCTGTTCGCCGTGGCCGCCGTCGTCGCCCTGCTGTTCCTCAAGCTCCGGCGCGAGGCCGTGCTCTTTGCGCTGACGGTGGCGACGGGATGGATCGCCAATTCCGCGGTCAAGGCGCTGGTCGGCCGGCCCCGCCCCGAGATCGTGCCCCACCTGACCGACGCCGGCGGAGCGAGTTTCCCGAGCGGTCACAGCTTTTCCGCGGCGGTCGTCTACATCGGCATGGCCATCGCCTTCGCCGCGCTCAGCCGCCGGCATTCGGTGCGCTACACCGTGATCGGCACGGCGATGGTCCTGTCCGCCATGGTCGCCTGGAGCAGGGTCATGCTCGGCGTCCACTTCCCCAGCGACGTGACCGCCGGTTGGCTCGGCGGCGCGGGCTGGGCCTTCCTTGCCGCCGCGCTGCTCTACACCCCGGCCAAGGCGGCGGCGGACAGCGAAACGGCTCACGCGATCGAGGCCGCTACGGACAGCCGGGTCCGCGAACCGGGAGGGTGACCACCGTCCCGAGTCGGCCGCCCTGCGCCGTACGGCCGTAGCGCGCGTCGCCGAATTGCACCGTCGTGCGGCATTTGCCGGGGCTGACGGCAGCGAACGGCATCGTCGACCAGCGGGCGAAGGTCCTGGCTTCGGGTGCCAGCAAGGCTCGCCGCACAAGGGGAAGGTCCATGTTGTTGGCGACCGGACCCACGTAGGGCCCAATTCCGCCCGACGGGCTGTAGTCGGCCCAGACAAGCTCGCCCGCCTTTTCCATCGCGATCTCGCGGTGCCAGAACAGCACCGGTGGCGGGGATGTGTAGACGACATCGGGCCTGTCATCTGCCAGTCGGCTGCGGACCATCGTCGACAACACCGCATTGCCGCCGATGTAGGCGAGCGTCCCCGCCACCGCCGCAACGGCCGGCATCCGCCAGTTGCCCCGCCCGCTCGCCTCGCGCCGCCGCGAGAGCCAGATGGCGAAGGTCAGCCCGGTCCACAGCCAGACGTCGATGATGAACAGGCTGTCGTTGTGGAACCACAGGTTGCTGAACGGCGAGAGCAACTGGACCGAATAGGTCGTCTGCCAGTCGAGCAGCGGATGGGTGAGGCAGCCAAGAAAGGCCAGGAACAGCAGCCAGCCGGGGCGCATCTTCAGGCCGGACTTGAACTCCGCCCCGCGCGAGACCTGCCAGCGGTCGATCAGCCAGAGCATCCCCGCAGTCAGCACCGGCATGACCCACAAGCCCGCCACCAGGCTGTGCGTCACCCCGCGGTGCGTAGCGAGCGGCTGCCAGGCGACCCAGCCGAAGAACACGTCGATATCGGGTGCGTTGGCGCCCAGGATCAGCGCGGCGAGGCCCTTGCGGCTCTTGCGCTTGAGGCCGGTCTGCCCGAGCGCCCAGCCGGCGAGCGAATGGGTAAAGTTATCCATCGGAGCCGGTCGTGGTCGCAGACATGGACCGCATGTTACACGGTCCAGAGAGCAAAAAATTCGTCCGCCGCAGGGGCGCCATTGCGCATGGCACGGGCTGTCGGGCGGCGAGCGTCATGCAGCGGTGGTAACCGGCCGTCACCGTGTAGGAAAACGCAAACTCAGAGCGGCGGCTCGGCGTTCGGAGCACCCTGCCCCGGCGGGCGGCTGCTGACGGGATCGGCCGCCGTGTCGCCCACGGTCCAGGTCTGGCCCTTGGCAAGCAACTTGGCGAGATTGGCTTCCTTGCCCGCGCTTGCCTGCTCTCGTTCGGCGATGACACCGCTCTCGAAAGTCGGCCGCGGATCGTCGTAGATTACGCCCAGCGCCATCGGAAACGGGCCGAACGGCATTTCGACCAGCATGTGCGCGATCGAGCGGTTGCGCGCGTTGTGGACGATCACGCCGGCGGCTTCCCAGTCGCCGGTCCCGTCTTCCTTGGCCGCCACGTCCACCACCTTAAGCTCGAGCAGGTCGAGATCGAGCGCCAGGCCCTTCGTTCCGGCCGCGAAGAGCATCGGCTGCCCGTCCTCGAGCCAGAGCTGCTGCGCCTCGGCCCCCTTCGGTGCCGCGAAGGCATCGAACACGTCCTTGTTGTAGACGATGCAGTTCTGGAAGATCTCGACGAAAGCGGCGCCCTGGTGGGCATGGGCCGCGACGAGGACTTCGGGCAGCCTCTTCGACACGTCGAAACCGCGGGCGACGAAGCGCGCACCGGCGCCGAGCGCGAAGGCGCACGGGTTGGCCGGGCGGTCCACCGAACCCAGCGGCGTCGAGGGGCTCTTGGTGCCGATGCGGCTGGTCGGCGAGTACTGGCCCTTGGTCAGGCCGTAAATCTCGTTGTTGAAGAGCAGGATCTGCAGGTTCACGTTGCGCCGCAGGACATGCATCAGGTGGTTGCCACCGATGCTCAGCCCGTCGCCGTCGCCGGTGACCATCCACACGTCGAGGTCCGGGTTGGCCAGTTTGATGCCGGTGGCGAACGCCGGCGCGCGGCCGTGGATCGTGTGGAAGCCGTAGCTTTCCACGTAATAGGGGAAGCGACTGGAGCAGCCGATGCCGCTGACGAACACCGTGTTCGCCGGGTTGGCGCCCAGCGTGGGCAAGGTGCGCTGCACGGCCTTGAGGATCGCATAATCCCCGCAGCCCGGACACCAGCGGACTTCCTGGTCGGTTTCCCAGTCCTTCAGTGTGGTCGTGATGGGGGTCATGTCGTTCATGGGTTCACCGTATCGCCCTGCGGCGATGAATGCTCGTGCCGCAGGGACCCGTCGTCATGGCCCTGCTCGGACGAAGGAAGCTGCTGCAGGTTGGCCGCGACCTCCCCGCCCTCGTTGCCGGTCTCGCCGTCGAAAAACTTGCCGATGGCTGTCTCGAGCTCGGCGATCTGAAACGGCTGGCCGCTGGTCTTGGTCAGGCTTTCGCAGTCAATCAGCAACTGGTCGCGCAGCACGGTCTTGAACTGGCCGGTGTTCATTTCGGGAACGAGCACGCGGTCGAATCCGGCAAGGAGCTCGCCGAGGTTCTGCGGCAGCGGCCAGATATGGCGCACGTGGATGTGGCTGACCTTGCGCCCCTTCTCCGCCCAGCGGCGGACCGCCTGGCGGATCGGGCCGTACGTGCTGCCCCAGCCCACCACCGCAAGCTCACCGGTCGTGTCGCCGAACGAAACCTGCTGGTCGGGCACCGCAACGCCCAGGATCTTGTCGCGCCGGGCGTCGGTCATCTTCTGGTGGTTGTCGGGCGAATAGTCGATGTTACCGGTCTGCTCGTGCTTCTCGATCCCGCCGATGCGATGCATCAGGCCCGGCGTGCCCGGCTTGATCCACGGCCGCGCGCCCTTGGCGTCGCGCTTGTAGGGCAGCAGCGTGTCGCCCCCTGTAGCGTCTTTGGCATTCTTCTGTTCGAGGAACTTCGCGGGAAACGGCTCGAAAGCGGATGGATCGGGCACCTTCCACGGTTCGGCGGCATTGGCGATATACCCGTCGGTCAGCAGCATGACCGGGGTCATGTACTGCGTCGCGATGCGGCAGGCCTCGATCGCCACCTCGAAGGCGTCGGCCGGGCTGCTGGCGGAGATGACCGGCATCGGCGCATCGCCGTTACGGCCATAGACCGCCTGATAGAGGTCGCTCTGCTCGGTTTTGGTCGGGAGGCCGGTCGACGGCCCGCCGCGCTGGCTGTTGACGATGACCAGCGGCAGCTCGGTCATGATCGCCAGGCCCATCGCCTCACCCTTGAGCGCGATGCCCGGGCCGGATGACGACGTGACGCCAAGCTGGCCGGCGTAGCTCGCGCCGATGGCGGCGCAGATCGCGGCGATCTCGTCCTCCGCCTGGAAGGTGGTAACACCGAATTCCTTGAGCCGTGCGAGGTGGTGCAGGATCGCCGAGGCGGGCGTGATCGGATAGCCGCCGAAGAACATCGGCAGCTCGGCCAGCTGCGCGCCCGCCACTAGCCCCAGGCTGACCGCTTCGGCGCCGGTGATGGTGCGGTAGAGGCCCGGCTCGCTCTGGACCGGCGGAATGTGGGTCTGCTTGAGCGGGCCCGACAGCTCCGCCGTCTCGCCATAGGCATGGCCGGCGTTGAGCGCGGCGATGTTGGCGGCGGCGATGTCCGGCTTGGTCTTGAACTTGGCGTTGAGCCAGTCGATCAGCGGCTGCCGGTCGCGGTCGAACATCCACAGCGCCAGGCCCAGCGTCCACATGTTCTTGCAGCGCAGCGCGTCCTTGTTGCCGAGGCCGTACTCCTTGACCGCCTCGATCGTCAGCGCGCTGATGTCGAAAGCCAGTACCTGCCACTTCGCCAGGCTGCCGTCGTCCAGCGGGCTGACGTCGTACTTCGCCTTGTCGAGGTTGCGCTTCGAGAACTCGCCGGTGTCGGCGATGATGAGGCCGCCCGGCTTCAAAGCCTGGACGTTTACCTTCAGCGCGGCCGGGTTCATCGCCACCAGCACGTCGGGCGCGTCGCCAGCGGTGTTGATCTGCCTGCTGCCGAAGTTGATCTGGAAGGCGCTGACGCCGAACAGCGTGCCCTGCGGGGCGCGGATCTCGGCCGGGAAATCGGGGAAGGTCGCCAGGTCGTTGCCGGCCAGCGCCGTGGAAAGCGTGAACTGCCCGCCGGTCAGCTGCATGCCGTCGCCGGAATCGCCGGCGAAGCGGACCACTACCGCATCGGGTGTGGTGTCGTCGGCCGGCCGTTCGGCCGCCTGGGTTGCCATGTTCAAGTCCTGCTCGCGCCGCATCGGCGTCGTCTGTTCACTGTGGCGGGCACGTAGGTCCCACTCCCCTGCGCGGCAATCAAGTTTTTCTGTCGCCTATCGAAATTGCCGCGTGAAAACGCGAGGCCGTTCGCTAGGGTGCCGGCCAAAGGAGAGACCATGGCAGACCATTACGTGCGCGACGACGTGCGCGCCTTTCTCGATTATCTCGCGTCGCTCAACCAGCCAGCACTCTACGAGGTGCCGCTGGCGGACGCGCGGATGGGCGCGCGGGCGATGGGACCGATGGTCGACGCCGAACCGCGCGAACTGGCGGTCATCCGCGATCTCGCCTGCCAGGGCCCTGCAGGGGACATTCCGCTGCGGCTCTACGATCCGAAGGGAGACGGCGCGGCGAGTCCGGTCATCGTGTTTTACCACGGCGGCGGGTTCGTGGTCGGCGATATCGAGGTCTACCACTCGCTGTGCAGCGAGATCGCGGCGGAAACCGGCCTGCCGGTCGTCTCTGTCGATTACCGGCTCGCGCCGGAGGCTCCCTTCCCCGCCGCGCCCGACGATTGCGAGGCGGCGACGCGCTGGGTGGCCGGCAGTCCGCCCGAACTGGGGTTCGCTGTCACCGGCCTCGTGCCGATGGGCGACAGCGCGGGCGGCAACCTGACCATCGTCACCACCGCGGCGCTGATCAAGGAGCCCGCCGCAGTGCCGGTTCTGGCGCAGGTCGCGATCTATCCGATCGCGGGCGAGATCGCCCATCACGACAGCTTCCGCGATTTTGCCGAGGGGTTCTTCCTGACCAGCGAGTTGATGAACTGGTTCACCCAGGCCTATGCGCCCGACAGAACCAGCCCGCGCAACTATCCGCTGCTCGAGGCCGACCATTCGCGTACCCCGCCAACCGTGGTGCTGACCGCCGGACTCGACCCGCTGCGCGATTCGGGGCGTGAATATGCCCAGCACCTGATCGGCCAGGGGGTCGACGTGGTTTGCATCGAGGCCAAGGGCATCCATCACGGCTTCGTCACCATGCGCAAGGCAGTGCCCAGCGGCCGGGCCGATCTGCAGCGGGTCTACCGGGCGCTGGCGGCGGTCCTGCCATGAGCGAGACCGATACCGCGCTCTACCGCCCCTGCGTGGGCGTGATGCTGGTCAACCGCGCGGGCCAGGCGTTCGTCGGCAAGCGGATCGACAACAAGGAAGGCGACTGGTGGCAGATGCCGCAGGGCGGCGTTGACGAGGGCGAGGACCTCGAAACCGCCCTCTTGCGCGAACTCGCCGAGGAAACCGGCGCGCGGGCCGAGCATGTCGAGGTGCTGGGCCGATTGCCGGGCGAGCTGTTCTATGACCTTCCGCCCGAGCTGCAGGGCAAACTGTGGCAGGGCCGGTATTGCGGTCAGCGCCAGACGTGGTTCTGTTGCCGCTTCACCGGGGCCGATGGCGACATCGACCTTGAAGCGCACGATCCGCCCGAGTTCTGCGAATGGAAATGGGTCGCGCCGGAATTGCTGCCGGAGCTCATCGTCCCGTTCAAACGTGAGGTTTACCGGACGGTTGTGGAGGGTTTCGCAGACCTTCTGTGAAGGTCAGTTCTGGGTCACCACCGGTTCGGGCATGACCGCCTCGGCGCTCAGCGTCGCCGTCTGCGGGCCGGAAGCGATGGCCGCGGCGAGCTGCTTGCTCTCGTCGCACGATGCGCCGCACAGCCCTTCGAGCTGAACGAGCTTGCGCTTGGCCTTCTCGACCGCGCCCTTCTCCATCAGCGCCGCGCCCTCACCCGAAAGCGCCGCGAAGTTGTTGGGCTCGCGCTTCAGCGCCTCGCGGTAATAGTGGATCGCCTTGCCCTGCAGGCCCTGGTTGCGCGCCGCCTCGCCGAGTTCGAGGTAGACGTCGGTGTTGCTGGGATCGATCGCCAGCGCGGCTTCGAACGTGTCGATCGCGTCCTGCACCTGGCCCGCGGCGAGCAGGCTCTTGCCCTGTGCGGTCAGCGCGGCCGACCTGGGATCGGGTGCCTGCTGCTGCGCGCTGCCGACGCTGGCGGTCACCGCGACGAGCAGCGACAGGGCAAGGGCGGCGGGGGCGTAACGCATCGCGAACTCCTTGATTGCGGGCAGCGAAACTGGCTGGATCCCGTCCATCGAATCGAAAGCTAACATGCCTTTTCTAGACGTGCGATGAAAAATCCGTCCGTTCCGTCGTGGTACGGGGTGAGCCGAATGCCCGAGCCACGCGAGCGGCCGAGCGGCAGCGCAGTGGGTGCGGCGCGCCAATCGGAATGGGCGGCCAGGAAGGCCGCAACGCGGTCCGCCCCTTCGGCATCGAGCAGCGAGCATACGACATAGACCAGCCGCCCGCCGGGCTTGACCAGCGGGGCGGCGACATCGAGGAGGTGCGCCTGGGTGGCGCCAAAGCGCTCCACATCGGCGGGGGTAAGCCGCCAGCGAGCCTCGGGGTTGCGCCGCCAGGTTCCGGTGCCGGAGCACGGGGCATCGATCAGCACCGCGTCGGCTTCGCCCAGCCAGCCGTCCAGCCCTTCGAGTTCCTGGCCTGGATTGAGCAAGACAGTCCGGTCGACGACCGCACCGGCGCGCGACGCGCGCGGCGCAAGCTGTGCCAGGCGCGTGCGGTCGGTGTCGGCGGCGACCAGCGTCCCGCCGTTGTCCATCGCGGCGGCAAGGGCGAGCGTCTTTCCGCCGCCCCCTGCGCACAGGTCGATCACCGTTTCGCCCGCCGTCGCGGCGACCGCTTCGCAGGCAAGCTGGCTGCCGCCGTCCTGGATTTCGATCAAGCCGTCCTGATACTCGGGCCACTGGTCGACCGGCGTCCCGGCCGCCGCGCGCAGGCCGTTGGGAGCGTCCAGCGGCTCCAGTTCGCGCTCGGCGTTGATCGCGTCGCGGTTCGCCTTGAGCGTATTGACCCTGAGATCGAGCGGCGCCCGCCCGAGCAGGGCTTCCGCCTCCGGCCCCGCAATGTCGGAAGCGGCGAGCGCGGCTTCGAGCCATGAGGGCGCGATACCGCCGGCCGCCGGTACTTCCCCCTTGCCGACCACCGGGGGGCCATAGCGCGATCCGTCGAACAGCGCGGCCAGCGCCGGATCGTCCTGCGCGAGGCGCAGCATCGCGGCCCGGCCGCTGTGCGGAACGGGCCCGCAGGCGCGGATCGCGGCGAACACGATATCGCGGATCGCGCGCCGGTCCTTAGATCCGGCAAACCGGTGGGTCTTGAACCATTCCGCCAGAATACGATCCGCCGGCGCGCCATGGCGCTGCGCCGACTCGATAACCCGATCGATCAGCTCAATGGCCGACTGGACGCGTGCCGCGGGGGTCACGAGACCTCACGCGGGCGGCTGGAGTTTTCACAATGTAAGGGCATGGCGGGGCATTGGCAGACCCGGCTGCCGGAGGGAAGCGCTACCGCCCGCAGCGGCGCCCGGATCAGACGGAGAAGAGCTGCTCGTCCCCCTCGCGCGGTTCGGCGTAGGCCGACGCCGGCAAGGGCTCGAAACCGGTTTCCTCGAGCGCGACGTTCGACAACCCGGCCAGCTTGAACTGGCCCAACCGCCGCTCGCTGTCGTCGCGCCAGGTCTTGGCGGTGTTCAGCGCGCTGATGAACAGGTCGCCGTGCCGGGCGAAAAGCTGGTGCGGCGCCAGGAGCATCCGGTTGCCGTTGTAGTCCACCGCCAGCAGACGCTTGCGGGCGATCGCTTCGATGCAGGTACGCTGGACGGCAGGATCTAATTCGGAAGAATTGTGCATTGCAGCATAATGGGAGCGCCGCGGCCGGTGCGCAAGCCCCCAGGCAGTCGGACCATCCTACCGCGTGGGGTAATTCGGCGCTTCCCGGGTGATGCTCACATCGTGGACATGGCTCTCGCTCAGGCCCGCGTTGGTGATGCGGATGAAGCGCGCTCCCCTCTGCAATTCCTCGATGCTGGCGCTGCCGGTGTAGCCCATCGCGGCCTTCACACCGCCGACCAGTTGGTGAACCACGTCGCGAGCCGAGCCCTTATAAGGCACCTGCCCCTCGATCCCTTCGGGCACCAGCTTCATCTGGTCCTTGATGTCCTGCTGAAAATAGCGGTCGGCGCTGCCGCGGGCCATTGCGCCCACGCTGCCCATGCCGCGGTACGACTTGTAAGCCCGGCCCTGGTAAAGGAAGGTGTCGCCCGGCGCTTCCTCGGTCCCGGCGAGCAGGCTGCCGACCATGACCGTGGAGGCCCCGGCCGCCAGGGCCTTGGCCGCGTCGCCGCTGGTGCGCAGGCCGCCGTCGGCGATGATCGGAACGCCGCCCGAAGCGGCCGCGCTCTCCATGATCGCGGTCAGCTGCGGCACGCCCACGCCCGCGACGATTCGCGTGGTGCAGATCGAACCCGGGCCGATGCCGACCTTGACCGCGTCCGCCCCGGCACCGACCAGCGCCCTGGTCGCCTCGGCCGTGGCGACGTTGCCGGCGACGATCTGGACCGAATTGGACAGCAGCTTGGCCCGTTCGACCGCGCGGGCGACTTCCTTGTTATGGCCATGCGCGGTGTCGATGATCACCACGTCGCACCCGGCATCGACCAGCGCCTCGGTCCGTTCGAAGCCCTTGTCGCCCACGGTGGTGGCGGCGGCCACGCGTAGCCGCCCCCCTGCGTCCTTGGTCGCATCGGGGTTGAGCACGGCCTTCTCGATATCCTTGACCGTGATCAGGCCGACGCACTTGAATGCGTCGTCCACCACCAGCAGTTTCTCGATCCGGCGCTGGTGGAGGATCCGGCGCGCTTCCTCCTGGCTGACGCCCTCGCTCACGGTGGCGAGGTTCTCGTGCGTCATCAGCTCCTTCACCGGCTGGTTGGGGTTCGCGGCGAAGCGCACGTCGCGGTTGGTCAGGATGCCGCACAGCTTGCCGCCGCCGTCGACCACGGGAATGCCGCTGATCGAATGGTGCGTCATCAGCGCCTGCGCCTGGCCCAGCGTGGCGTCGGGTTCGATGGTGATCGGGTTAACCACCATGCCGCTCTCGAAGCGCTTGACCCGGCGGACCGCGTCGCACTGTTCCTCGATCGTCAGATTGCGATGGAGCACGCCGATGCCGCCCAACTGCGCCATCACGATGGCCATGTCGGCCTCGGTCACCGTGTCCATCGCGGCCGAAAGCACGGGAATGTTGAGCGCGATCTCGCGCGTCAACTGCGTGCGGGTATTGGCCTGCGAAGGCAGAATGTCGCTCTCGCCCGGCCGGAGCAGGACGTCGTCGAAAGTGAGGCCGGTTTCGATTTCCATGGGGTGCCACCAAGTGTTGTGCGGTTCGATTCGTGGCGGCCCATGTAACCGCACTATGTTGCGCCTGCTAGGGGGGCGAGTAGGATAGCGGCAAAGGAGCCAACACATGCCGCGCATGTCGATACGCGAGATGAAGTTCGCGAAGATCTACCCGATGTACGTCCAGAAGGTGGAGCGGAAGGGCCGCACCAGGGCCGAACTGGACGAGGTGATCGGCTGGCTCACCGGTTTCGACGAGGCCGCCATGGCCGACCAGATCGCCCGGGAAACCACCTTCGAGACGTTCTTCGACGAGGCTTCGCTCAACCCGAATGCGGGCGAGATCAAGGGCGTGATCTGCGGCTACCGGGTGGAGGAGATCGAGGATCCGGTCGAACGCCAGGTGCGGATGCTCGACAAGGTCGTGGACGAGCTGGCCAAGGGGCGCAAGCTGGAGAAGATCAAGCGCGCCTGAGTGCCGGGTCAGTCCTCACGCCTGTCCGGCAGGTGGCGCAAGGCCTCGATCTCGCGCGCGGTTCGCTCGGCCGGGTCGGTCGCAATCGCTTCCAGGGTTCCCACGCGCTCTTGCAGCTTGGTCACCAGGCTGCGCAGGCGCTCGTTCTCCTCGTCTATGGACTTCAGCGTCTTGACCGGTTCGGACCGCGTATCGACGTAGAATTCGACGAAGCCGCACTCGCCGCACCGGCGGGAGAGCATGTCGGCCGTGTTGGACTTCAACGCGCCCATCACCGACTTCCAGAAGCCAGGCTCGCCATCCATCCATTTCACCCGGCCGCCGGTATCCGGCAGATAGAGATAGCCTTCGGTCATCCGTCCGCGGCATTTCGGGCAATCTGCCAAGTCGGCCTCCGTAGGTTGCTGTCCTAGTCCATCAACACACTAGGCAGGGACTACTTCGCCGTCCAGCCGCCATCCATCGAGTAGTTGGCGCCGGTGATGTTGCGCGCCTCGTCGCGGCAGAGGAACACGGCCAACGCGGCGACCTCCTCCGGCTGCACGAACTGCTTCGTCGGCTGGCCGGCCAGCAGCACATCGTTCATCACCTGCTCGCGGGTCATGCCGCGGGCCTTCATGGTGTCGGGGATCTGGTTTTCCACCAGCGGGGTCCAGACGTAACCGGGACTGATGCAGTTGGCGGTAATGCCGTGTTCGGCCAGCTCGAGCGCCAGCGTCTTGGTCAGGCCTGCAAGGCCGTGCTTGGCGGCAACGTAAGCCGCCTTGAACGGGCTTGCCGCCTTCGAGTGGGCGCTGGCGGTGCTGATGATCCGGCCCCAGCCTTTCGCTTTCATGTGCGGAACCCCGAGGCGGGCGGTGTGAAAGGCGCTCGACAGGTTGAGCGCGATGATCGCGTCCCACTTCTCCGGCGGGAAACTCTCCACCGGGCTGACGAACTGCATGCCGGCGTTGTTGACCAGCACATCGACCGGCCCGGCTGCGGCCATCAGCGCCTCGCAACCAGCGGTCGTCGTCAGGTCGGCGGCGACATGGCGGGCGCCCAATTCCTCGCACAACGCCGCGATCTCGCCCGCATCGCCAAAACCGTTGAGGACGATCTCGGCCCCTTCGGCGTGCAGAGCGCGGGCGATCGCGAGACCGATGCCAGAGGTGGAGCCGGTGACCAGGGCGCGCTTGCCGGACAGGAACATTCTCGACTCCGTGGAATTATCAGGTCAGGCTCTGGCAAGAGCGGCTGGGACCGGCAAGGTCCAGCCCTTTTGCGCATCACGGGGGAATTCGCATGAGGCTCAATCCGTTCAATGCCGACAACATCAGCGTGCGCGGCGGGGGCGGCGGCGGATTTCCCGGCGGCGCGGGCGGCGGCGTGGGCTGCGGCACGCTGGTCATCGCGGCGATCGCCTATTTCGTGTTCGGCGCCGACCCGATGTCGACCATCGGCACGGTCGAGAGCATGGGCCAGGGAGGCCAGGTCGAGCAAAGCGGATCGACCGACGTGCAGGCGCTGTGCACCGCCAACGAGTACGCGACAGAGAGCTGCAACGCCCTCTCCTCGCTCAACGACACCTGGGCGCCGATCTTCCAGCAGGCGAACATCCCGTTCGAGGGGCCGACACTCGTGTTTTACCAAGGCGGCACGCGCTCGGGCTGCGGCAGCGCGTCGTCGCAGATGGGTCCGTTCTACTGCCCGCAAGACATGGGCATCTACATCGATACCAGCTTCTACGACCAGATGGCCCAGCAGATGGGCGCGCGCGGCGACTTTGCCCGCTATTACGTCATGGCCCATGAGTACGGCCACCACATCCAGCGGCTGACCGGCGTGGCGCAGCAGGTGCAGAGCGCCATGCAGTCGAACCCGCGGCAGGCAAACCAGCTATCGGTGCGTCTGGAGTTGCAGGCCGACTGCTACGCAGGCGTCTGGGCGGGCAAGAACCGCAATCTGATCGAGCCGGGCGACCTGGAGGAAGGCATGAACGCCGCCACCGCGGTGGGCGACGACACGATCACGCAGGGGCGCGTCAGTTCGGAGAACTTCACCCACGGCACCGCCGCGCAGCGGCGGCAGGCGCTGGAGCTGGGCATCAACTCCGCCAACGACGTGCAGTGCGACCAGATCGTGCAGATGTAGCAATCGCACGCGCGAACGGCGGAAGCGCCCGCGCGCTCCCGCCGCCGTGGGGCACGATGCCGTAGCCGGGAGGAGGGAACTCTCCCGGCCAGCGGTGGGTCAGCCCTCCTTCTGCTCGATCCGCACGATCTCGGAATCCAGCTCGCGCAGCACCTCGTCGCGCACTTCGGGGCTCATGTCACGATTGTTGGCAATGGCGTTGCGCGCCTGGCGCAGGCCCATGGCAGCCCCCGCGACCATGTTGCGACGGCAGATGACGATGCGCTTGCGGCCGTCCTCGTCGGTCCAGCTGCGGCTGCCCTCGCCGCCCGCCTTGTCGCAGTTGGCCTCGACCAGCGGCATGTGCTTGTCGATGTCGGCGAAGCGCAGCGCTAGCTGACGGTGCCGTTCACCCAGCGCCTCGCCGCGCTTGGCCAGTTCCTCGCCGCGCAGGGCCAGCAGTTCGCCGCGCTTGGCGAGATCGGCGAATTCGCGATCGCCCACCTTGGCCATCATGTCGTCGAGCTTCTTGCGCTGCTCGTCTGACAGCGGCTTGTCGCCGCTCCATTCGAACACCTGCACTTCGCCATCGGCGATATCGGGGCGCCGGATGCGCACGATCCGCTTGCCGCCCGGTTCGTCGGCGGCGGCAGCGGCGGCATCATCTCCCGTCGGGTGCTCGCCGCCCTTGCGCTCGAACCTGAACACGCGGACCTGCTTTTCGGCCGCCTCCGCCTCGCCCGAAGGGGCTGCCGCCGAGGGTGGCATCTCCGCCTCGGCAACCTCGCCCTGGGCGTAGCTGACCGACGCGGTGAGCGGCAGCGCCACGGCGGCCGCTCCGAACAAGGCGCGGCCCAGCCAGCGGCGGCGCATGGAAACATCAGACATCGAAAGACTCCTCAAACGGTGGATTATCGATTTCTCGCCGATTATCGGGCAGGCCATCGGGGCGGCGAGTGCGAGGCGGGGCCCGGCGGCGAAGCCGGTGATCAGGCGGGCGTAGGCGACCCGCTCGCTGGCATCGCGCCCTTCGAGCACGCGGGCGTCGCAGGCAGCTTCCTGGTCGCGACGCATGGCCCGCCAGCCGGCCCAGGCCAGCGGATTGAACCAGTGCATCGCAAGCAGGGGCTGCGCGGCGAAGTTGGCGAGGATGTCGCGCCCGCGGTGATGCGCCAGCTCATGGGCGATGGCGAGGTCGCGCGCGGTGCGGTCCTCCATCGCCATGAAGCGCGGCGGCAGGGCGACGACCTTGTCTACCACCCCGAACGCCACCGGCGAGGCGATCGCAGGCGTTTCGACCAGCCGCACGCGGCCCGCCTCGCCCACCGGCTTCGCCATGGCCAGGAGGTCGCGGCGCATCCGGTGATAGCTCGCGATCCGCCAGGAAAGGAGGAGTACTGCCCCGGCGATCCAGACGGGCAGTACAAAGTCCATCCAGCTCCAGACCGGCTCGGCCGGGACCGCGAGAAGCATCGCTGCATCGGCTGCGGAGGAGGCACCGGACGCATAGGCAAGCGCCGGATCCGCGGCCGGCGTCTGCGGCGCGAGGCTCGCGGGCAGGACGATCGGCGGCAGCACGAAGCGCAGCAGCGGAAGCGCCCACAGCGCATAGGCCATGCCCGGCCCGAAGGCGCGGCCCACCGGGCGGCGCAGCACCAGCACCGCGCCGATCAGCAGGCCGGTGTAGAGCGCGGTGTCGATCAGCCAGCCGGTCACTTGCGCAACTCCCGGATGAGCCTCTCGATCTCGTCGAGATCCTCGTCGGACAGCCCTTCCGCTTCGGCCAGGTGGACCAGCAAGGGCGCGGCACGGCCGCCGAACAGGCGGTCGACCAGCCGGCGGGATTCGCCGCCGACGTAATCGGCGCGCTCGACCAGCGGGGAATAGAGGAACCGGCGGCCGTCGGGCTTGGCATCGATCGCCTGCTTGGCGACAAGACGGCTGAGCAGCGTCTTGACGGTTGCCAGGCTCCAGCCGCGATCCTCGCAGACCTCGTCGCACACCTCGGTCGCGGTGCGCGGGTGCTTGCGCCACAGCGCCTCCATCACCGCGTGTTCGGCATCGCTGATCCGTTCGCCCGGATCGCCTTCTGGTTTCGCCACGGCGAACCTCCCTCAATCTGTCCCTGGCACTTACGATTACGTTTGTAATCTGAATTCTGGATGAATGCGGCGCGCCGGCTTGCGTGGCGGAGATGCTGCGGTAAGGATCGCGCCATGCAGATCGGCACGGTCAAGTCGCTGGGCGATGTCCGCAATATCGCGGATTTCCGCGAGCTTGCCCGGCGCCGCCTGCCCTTCCCTGTGTTCCACTACATCGACGGCGGCGGCGACGACGAGCGGACCAAGGACCGCAACACCGCCGCCTTCGACGATGTGGATCTGGTGCCCGACGTGCTGGTCAACGTCGAATCGCTCGATACTTCCGTCGAGATCATGGGCCGCAAGAGTGCGCTGCCGCTGATGCTCAGCCCCACCGCGCTGCAACGCCTGTTTCACTGGCACGGAGAGCGGGCGGTGGCGGCCGTGGCCGAAAAGTACGGGCTGTGGTTCGGCATCTCCAGCCTCTCGACCGTGGGCATGGAGGAAATAGGCGCGCACTATTCCGGGCCCAAGATGCTGCAGTACTACTACCACAAGGATCGGGGGCTGAATGCTGCGCTGGTCGAAATGGCGAAGGAGGCCAGGTTCGACGCCATCGCGCTGACCGTGGACACCATCGTGGGCGGCAACCGCGAACGCTGCGCCCGCACCGGCTTCGCCAGCCCGCCGCGCTTCACGCCCGCGAACATGCTCAGCTATGCGACGAAGCCCCGCTGGGCGCTCGACTACCTGCTGCGCGAGAAGTTCTCGTTGCCAAACCTCGAACGCCACGTGGCCGAGGGGACGCGCACCTCGAAATCGATCCAGTCCTACTTCAGCGAGATGCTCGACCAGACGATGGACTGGACGGCGGCCGAGAAGCTGCGGTCCGATTGGGGCGGCAAGTTCGCGCTGAAGGGCGTCATGTCAGTCGGCGACGCGCGCCGCGCGGCCGACATGGGGTGCGACGCGATCTTCGTTTCCAACCACGGCGGCCGCCAGCTCGACGGGGCGCGCGCGCCGTTCGACCAGCTGGCCGAGATCGTCGACGCGGTCGGCGACCGGATGCAGGTCATCCTCGACGGCGGCGTGCGGCGCGGCACGCATGTCCTCAAGGCTTTGAGCCTGGGTGCGACGGCGGTTTCGGGCGGCAGGCTCTATCTCTACGCGCTCGCCGCCGGGGGCCAGGCCGGGGTCGACAAGGCCATCGGCATCCTGTCGGACGAGATCGTGCGCGACATGAAGCTGATGGGCAAGACCAGCGTCGGCCAGCTCACCCGCGACAACCTGCGCTTTCGCTGACTATCCTGCCGTCATGTTCAAACGATTCGGCTTCGCCCTCGCCCCGCTGCTTGCCCTGTCCGCCGTGGCGCCCGCCACCGCGCAAGAGGCCCCACCCAGAACCGACCTGGTGGTGCTCGAAACGGAGATGGGGCCGATCAAGGTCGCGATCGAAAGCGAACGCGCCCCCAAGACCGCGGCGAATTTCCTGCGCTACGTCGACGAGAAGCGGTTCGACGGCGTGGCGTTCTACCGCGCGATGAGCCTCGACTGGGGCAAGCAGCCCAACGGGCTGGTGCAGGCCGGCGCGCAGATGGACCCCAAGCGCATCCTTCCCCCCGTCGCCCACGAGCCGACCAACGTGACCGGAGTGAAGCACCGCGAAGGCACGCTGTCGATGGCGCGTTACGAGCCCGGCACGGCGACCGGCGACTTCTCGATCATGCTGTCGGACGACATGAACGGGCTCGACGCCAATCCCGCCGGTGAGACCGAAGATGCCAAGGCCGGCTATGCCGCCTTCGGCCACGTCGTCGAAGGCATGGAGGTCGTGCGGGCGATTTTCGCCTCTCCCACGGACCCGGAAAAGGGCGAAGGCTGGATGAAAGGGCAGATGCTCGCGAAGCCGGTCAAGGTGCTGCGGGCCCGCCGCGTTGCGGGGGAATGACCGGCGGCGTCTACAGCTTCGGGCCGTTCACGCTCGATACCGGTGAACGCCGGCTGCTGCGCGACGGCGAGCCGGTCGAGGTGACGGCGCGCTATTTCGACGCGCTGGTTCTGCTGGTGGGCGAAGGCGGCCGGCTGATCAGCAAGGAGCGTTTCCACGAGGAAGTGTGGCACGGCATTCCGGTGACCGACGAGGCGCTGACCCAGTGCGTGCGCACCTTGCGCCGCGCGCTGGGTGACGACGCGGCCACCCCGCGCTTCATCGAAACCGTGCCGCGCCACGGCTATCGTTTCGTGGCGCCGATCGACGCCCGGCCCGAGGCGGCCGCGACAATGCGCCGCGCGTCCGGCGTCCTGCCCGACATCGCGGCCGCAGCGCTGGGTGGCGGACTGGCGGGAATCGTCGGGGCGCTGGGCTATCTCACGCTCGGCCTCGCAGGTCCCGGCATCGGCACCGCGTCAACGCTGCTGGTGCTGCTCAGCGTCAACTTGCTGCTTGGCGTCGTTGCCGGGGCGGCGGTCGGCGCGGGCATCGCCGCGCTGGGCGACCGGGGCGCGTGGAGCATCGCCGGCGGCGCGCTCGGCGGATTGGTGATCGGCGCGGTCGGCCGCATGGTCGGGACCGACCTGTTCCAGTTGTTTTTCGGCCGCGCGCCCGATGCGGCCACCGGGGCGTGGGAAGGCCTCGTCCTGGGCACAGCGGCCGGCACAGGGGTCTGGCTCTCATCGCGCCTGAATGCTCGCCCTGCTCCCTGGCGGATGGCCCCGGGATTCATCGCAGGCGCGCTTGCCGGGCTCGTCCTTATCGCCACCTCCGGCCGCCTGATGGTCGGCAGCCTGGTGGCGATGGCGCACCAGTTTCCCGACGGACGCCTGCGGTTCGACGCGCTGTCGCCCGGCCTCGTTGCTGCCGCGACGATTGCCGAGGCCGCGCTGTTCGCCGGTGGGGTATGCGCTGCCATCGTGCTCGGGCGCCGCATGCGCGGCTAAGCCATTCCTCAGGCATCCCTCATCCATCGCTCATGACCCGGCACTGCGCCCGCGGGCATGGTGCCGGCTCCACGGATGAGGAACGAGAGATGGTTTCCAACAAGGACATGAGCGCGCGCTCGACCCGTTACCTGCGGATCGCCGGCTGGTCGCTCGTCGCGCTGGTGCTCGGCGGCCACGCGGCCGCCATGGCGCTGGGCGTCGAAGGGGTGAACTGGAGCGCCGGCGATTTCGTCTTCGCCGCGGTGGTCTTCGGGATAGTCGGGGGGCTGTTCGAGATCGCGGCGCGGGCGAGCAGCAACCTGGCCTATCGCATCGGCACGCTCGTCGCGGTCGCCTGCGGCTTCGTCCAGATCTGGGTGAACCTCGCCGTCGGGATTATCGGCAACGAGGATAACCCCGCCAACTGGACCTATTTCGCGGTCGTCCTCATCGCTGCTGGCGGGGCCATCGTGGCGCAGGGCAGCGCCAGGCTGCTCGTGCGGGCCATGTATGTCGCTGCCGGCGCGCAGGCGCTATTTTCGGTCCTCCACGCGATCGACGGGACACCCACGCCGATCATCGACGCCTTCCTGTGCCTGCTGTGGATCGGCGCGGCGCGGCTGTTCGCACGGACGGACCGGCAGATCCTGGCCGCCTAGCACTCCTCTGCGGTGTTGACCGGGACCGGACCGGGCGGGACGCGCGCCGGGTGGTTCGCGAAAGGATCGCCCGGCAGAACGTGCCGGTTGCCATACGCCCGCGCCAGCACCGCATGAAGCGGCGGATCGTAGGCCGCCAGATCGCGATCGGACAGCACCTGCCGCCCCTGCATGACCGCCAGCTTGTTGGAGTTAAACCAGAACTGCGTCCCTTCGGCCCAGTATTCGTGGACCGTGGTCAGCGCGTATTCGTCCTTCCAGCGCCCCTGCGCCCGGGCCGCTTCATAAGCCGCTTCGACGGCGCGGTAGAGGTCGGGATCGGCGATCTCGATGGCGTAGAGCACGTCGTGGGCGAACTCATGGACGAAGATCGTCTCGCCGTACCAGCGCGAGGTTTCGCGGCCCATCAGGTCCTCTTCCGCTCCGCTGGTCAGCTTGCCGGCCATGCCGCGCGCGCGCGCATCCCAGTATTGCCGGTCGGTCAAGCTCCCGATCCGCTCTGCATAATGCTTGCGTTCGCAGCGGGTCAGCCGCGGATCGTCCTCGCCCGGCTTGGTCCAATGGGCCTGTTCCGGCAGGTCGAGCACGCCCTCGCTCTCGGCCAGCACGGCAACGCGATATCCCTCGCGCGCCAGGGTGGCGCGCAGGTCCGGCCGGTGCGCCAGCATCCCGTCGATCAGGCCCTTCGCGCGGACCAGCGCCGCGTCCGGCACGCGCGCCGAGGAGACGAGCGGGATGCCGCCGACGTCCAGATATTTGGTGTAGAACGGGTCGAGCCGGAGCCCTTCGGGTGGCGCCGCGGGGACGGTCGCGCACGCGGCGAGCAGGGCCGCAAGGGGCAGGAACGCCGCGCTACGCATGGTCAGCGCTTGAAGGAATCGATCGAGGGCGTGCCCACCGGAGCGGTCGCGGCCTTTGGCGTCCGCGCCTCGAGCGCGGGGAGCCAGTTGGCCACCAGGTCGCCGATCACCACCTGCGGCTGCGAGGGTTCGAGGCGGTAGATGCCTTCCCAGCCCGAGATCATTCGTGTCGCTTCGGTCGAGGCCGTGCTGAACGAAGCGGGCTTGCGCAGAGCATTGTTGATCAGCGCGTCGCCGAAGAACGTCCAGTCGTTGTCCGCCTGGCAGCCGAACGAGGTCTTGTCGGATGCCGCCGCCGTGACCAGCGCGGTATCGCGGCCTGCGATATAGGGTACGAACACGCCGGTATAGCAGGCGCTCAGCATGATGATCCGGCGGTTGATGCCCAGTTCGCTCAGCACGCTGCCGAGCCGGAAGGGGGAGAGCACGCCGTAACCGGTGTCGCCTTCGTGATAGGCCAGCCCTTCCGGCGCGCCGTGGCTGGTGGTGTAGAGGACCAGCACGTCCTCGGCCGGGTCCATCAGCTCAGCCACGCGGGCCAGCACCACAGTCAGCGAGCCGATCGAGCCGCGCGGAAATTCTCCGCTGCGCCCGTCTGGCCCCGCCAGCGTCACCGCGCGTCCCTTGGCATCGTAACGCCGTTCGAGCACCCTGCCCGCCTCACGTGCCTCGCGCGCGAAGACCGGGTCGCTGTCGAGCGCCACGCTGACGACATAGGCGTCGACCGTGCCCTTGCGCTGGGGCTGCAGCGCATCGAGCGCCTTTTGCAGCTTGCGCCGGTCGGACAGCATTTCCTTGGCCGACCGCCCGCGCTGCAGTTCCGGCCCGAGCGCGTAGCTGGCCGAGACCATGCCGGGCGTATTGCCGGTGCCGAGCGAGGGCCAGGGCGAGGTATGGGGCGGCGGATGGACCGGCTCTGCCGCGTCCTGCGCGTGGGCGAGAGCGGACAGCGCCAGGGCCATCGCACCCGCCACAGCATGAGGAATTTTCGTGCCACCCATCCCGCCGCGATGATCGACGAGTGGGCGCGGTTGTCAAGCACCGGCGGCTCAAACCTGGTCGAGCAGCCCGCGCACGCGTTTCACCAGGTCGCTGACCGCGAACGGCTTGGTCAGGACGCGGGTACCGGGTCCGATGTGGCCGTGGTTGAGCGCTGCATTTTCGGCATAGCCGGTGACGAACAGCACCTTGAGGCCGGGGCGCAGTTCGCGCGCGCGGTCGGCCACCTGGCGCCCGTTCAGCCCGCCGGGAAGGCCGACGTCGGTCACCAGCAGGTCGAAATCGTCCGCCTGTTCGAGGATCGCCAGCCCGCGCGGACCGTCACCCGCCTCGGCGACGTCGAACCCCAGGTCCTCCAGCGCCTCGACCATCAGCATGCGGATAAGCGGCTCGTCGTCGATCACCAGCACCCTGGTCGTCCCGGGCGAAACCGCTTCGACCGATTCGACTGCTGGTGGCTGCACGGCCTCTCCGGCCTCGCCGGCGAAACGGGGCAAATACATGCAGACCATCGTGCCCTGCCCGACCTCGGAATAGATCCTGACCTGGCCGTGGCTCTGGCGGGTGAAGCCGTAGACCATCGACAGGCCCAGGCCCGTCCCCTCGCCGGTCGGCTTGGTGGTGAAGAACGGATCGAACACCTTGTCGATCAGGTCCTTGGCGATCCCCGTCCCGGTATCGCTCACGCAGATCGTCACGTACTGGCCTTCGTCGAGTTGGCGCACCTCGGCCGTATGCGCATCGATCCACTTGTTCGCCGTCTCGATCGTCAGCGATCCGCCCCCGTGCATCGCGTCGCGCGCGTTAAGGCACAGGTTGAGCAGAGCGTTCTCGAGCTGGTTCTGGTCTACGAAGACCGGCCACAGTCCCGCCGAGGCAACGGATTCGACCTTGATCGAGGGGCCTAC
Organism: Tsuneonella sp. HG222; assembly: GCF_053819185.1. NCBI lineage: Bacteria > Pseudomonadati > Pseudomonadota > Alphaproteobacteria > Sphingomonadales > Erythrobacteraceae > Tsuneonella > Tsuneonella sp. HG222. The sequence continues at coordinate 1,699,989 of NZ_JBSOQZ010000001.1, forward strand.
GGTTCGCCGCACCAGTTCGACCATGTCCGGCAGGAGATCGTTGATCACCAGCGCCTGCGGCTCCAGCGTCTGGCGCCGCGCGAAGGCGAGCAGGCGGTGGGTCAGCGCCGCTGCCCGCCGCGTAGCGCCTTGCGCCGCCTTCACATAGCGCTCGACATCCGACGTGCGCCCTTCGGCAAGGCGCGCCTGGATCATCTCGAGCGAACCGGAAATGCCCGCCAGCAGGTTGTTGAAATCGTGCGCCAGGCCGCCTGTAAGCTGGCCAACGGCCTCCATCTTCTGGGCCTGGCGAAGCGCTTCTTCGGTTTCATGCAGACGTTCCTGCTCGGCCAGTCGTTCGGTCACGTCATAGACGAACTGGAATGCTCCGATCAGGGCGCCGCTCTCGTTACGCAGACTGTTGAAGCGCATTTCGTAACTGCGGCGGTGCCGGCCCGCATCGCCGAAAGTCTCGACCTTGATGAATTCCTCGCCATCGAACGCACGTTCCCAATTGGCCCGCACCTGGGCCTGCGATTCGGGTTGGTCGGCCAGCACCTCGAACATGTTGCTGCCGACCTCGGGGACAACGCCGAACACCCTTTCGAACTCGGCGGTTGCCGACGCATTGATCGCCAGCCAGTTGCCTTCGAGATCGGACGCCTGGACGAACGCGTTGGTGGTCTGGACGAGTTCGGCGAGAAGCCGCTTTTCTTCCAGCGCCGCCGCGACCCGCCGCTCCAGATTGCGGTTGAGGTCGCGCAGCTTATTTTCGGCCAATCGCCGCTGCGTTATGTCTTCGAAAAGGACCGCAACCTGGCGCAATTCGGGCGGCTCGATACGGAACGACGATAGCGACAGGTAGCGCCCGGTCTCCTCCAGTTCGCGTTCGAATCGTGTGGGATTTCCAGTGACGAGGACTCCGCGATAGTGGGCGGCCCAGTCGTTGGCGGCCTGTTCAGACACCATCTCGCGCAGGCGCTGGCCCACGACGTTGGGGATTCCGGCGTTCCTCTCGTAAGCCGGGTTGGCCATGATGTGCACGTAGTCGCTCAGCGGGCCGTGGGGCCCATCCTCGAATTCGATGACGCAAAACCCTTCGTCCATCGAATCGAAGAGCTGCCGATAAAGGCGCTCGCGCTGCGTTTCCGGGTCGCTTTCCGGCGGAATGCCGTCGGAGGGGCCGTCGATATCGCTCAAGACGTGAACCCGCTCCCGATGCCCGCGACATGCCGGGGCAAGTTGCCGCGGCAGCCAATCAACTTAAATCAATTATCCTCGAGCGGTTCCAGCTCAAAAGAGAAATATCGCAACCGACGGCGATTGCGCGCTGATTAGTAAACCCGCTTCTTGGGCTGGATGTATGCAACGTCGTCGGTCATCGTGAAGGCGTGTACCGGGCGATAGTCGATCTTGATCTTGCCCCCCGTGCCGCCCCAGCCGTCGAACCAGACGGCGGTATGCTTCATCCATTCGGCATCGTTGCGGTCAGGGAAATCCTCGTGAGCGTGGGCGCCGCGGCTTTCCTTGCGGTTGTGCGCCGAATGCATCGTCACGCTGGCCTGTGCGATCAGGTTGTCGAGCTCCATCGTCTCGACCAAGTCGCTGTTCCAGATCAGCGAGCGATCGGTCACCGAGATGTCCTGCATCGAGGCGTAAATGTCGCCGAGCGCCTGGACGCCCTCTTCCATAAGTTCGTCGGTGCGGAACACCGCCGCGTGCCTGCTCATGGCGCGCTGCATTTCGGTGCGGATCGCCGCCGTTGGCTTGCTGCCGGCGGCGTTGCGGAAATGGTCGAGCCGGGCGAGCGCGAAGTCCGCGCTGTCCTTGGCCAGTTCGGCCTGCTTCTCGCCCGGTTTGATGATCTCGGCCAGGCGATGCCCGGTCGCACGGCCGAACACCACGAGGTCGATCAGCGAGTTGGAGCCAAGCCGGTTGGCACCGTGGACCGAAACGCAGGCCGCTTCACCCACTGCGAACAGGCCGGGGACAACCGTCTCGGGATCGCCGTCAGCGCCAATGGTCACCACTTCGCCATGATAGTTCGTCGGGATACCGCCCATGTTGTAGTGCACGGTCGGCACCACCGGCAAAGGCTGGCGCGCCAGGTCGACGCCGGCGAAGATCTTGCCGCTTTCGGTGATGCCGGGCAGCCGTTCGGCCAGGACCTTGGGGTCGATATGGTCGAGGTGCAGGTAGATGTGGTCCTTGTTGGGACCCACGCCCCGCCCTTCGCGAATTTCCAGAGCCATCGAACGGCTGACGACGTCGCGGCTGGCGAGATCCTTGGCGCTGGGCGCATAGCGCTCCATGAACCGCTCGCCTTCGGAATTGGTGAGGTATCCGCCCTCGCCCCGTGCGCCTTCGGTAATGAGCACGCCGGCGCCGTAGATGCCGGTGGGATGGAACTGGACGAACTCCATGTCCTGCAGCGGCAAGCCGGCGCGCAGGACCATGCCGCCGCCGTCGCCGGTGCAGGTATGGGCGCTGGTCGCGGTGTAGTAACAGCGGCCATAGCCGCCCGTCGCCAGAACCACGGCCTTGGCGCGGAAGCGGTGAATCGAACCATCGTCCATGCACAGCGCGCTCACGCCCACGCAGGCGCCGTCGCGCATGATCAGGTCGATGGCGAAGTATTCGATGAAGAAGTCCGCGTCGTATTTCAGGCTCTGCTGGTAGAGAGCATGGAGCATCGCGTGACCAGTCCGGTCGGCCGCAGCGGCGGTGCGCTGGACCGGCGGGCCTTCGCCCATGTTCTGCATGTGGCCGCCGAACGGCCGCTGATAGATCGTCCCGTCGGCGTTGCGGCTGAACGGAACGCCCGCATGCTCGAGTTCGTAGACCGCGGCCGGCGCTTCGCGGACCATGTATTCGATCGCGTCCTGGTCGCCGAGCCAGTCGGATCCCTTGACGGTATCATACATGTGCCACTGCCAGTGATCGGGGCTGTTGTTGCCCAGCGAGGCGGCGATCCCGCCCTGCGCCGCCACCGTGTGACTGCGGGTCGGGAAGACCTTGGTGATGCAGGCCGTGCGCAGGCCAGCCTCGGCGCTGCCCATCGTGGCGCGCAGGCCCGATCCTCCCGCCCCCACGACGACCGTGTCGTAGGTGTGGTCGACGATCTTGTAGCTGCTGGTGTCGGCCATCAGACGGCTCCTCCGCCAAGTGCCATGCGCACGATGGCGAGCACCCCGAAAGCCGCCCCGGCCAGCGCCGCGATGTTGAGGACGAGCATCGCGGCGAACCTGTTGCCGTCCGAGTGGACGTAATCCTCGATCAGGACCTGCAATCCCAGCCGCGCGTGCCAGAAGACCGATACGACCAGCAGCGCCATCGCCGTTGCCGGGATCGGACCCGAAATCCACGTCCGCAACGAGGAATAGGACAGATCGGGTGCCATGAGCAGGCTGGCGATCAGGAATAGGCCGCCGAGCAGGTTGCCCACCGCGGTGAAGCGCTGGACGATCCAGTGGTGCGTGCCGCCGCGCGCCGAGCCAAGGCCGCGCACGCGGCCAAGCGGGGTGCCGTTACCCATTGAGGAGCCCCTTCGCGGCCATGATCAGCCAGAACCCGGCGGTGAGCAGCGGTGCGATCCCCATGACCAGGACCGCCACCGTCTTGTTGGTCGTCAGTTCGTAGCCGGCGCCCATGTCCATCACGAAGTGGCGAATGCCCGATGACATGTGGCTGAAGAAGGCCCAGGTCAGCCCGACCAGCACGATCAGACCGTACCAGCTTCCCGCGTGCCCGGCGAAAGTGGCATAGGCTTCCGGCCCGCTCGCCAGCGCGCCGAGCCACCACAGCAGCACCGGCAACCCGACCAGCGCCATTCCGTCGCCGGTGACGCGGTGAAGGATCGAGACCGCCATGTGCGGCCCCCATTTCCAGATCGAGAGGTGCGGGGAGAGTGGGCGTTGGGCCATGGGCATTCCGTGGGATTTCGCTGGACGCGCCCCCCTTAGCGCAATGGCCAAGCGAGGCAACAGGGGCTAGAGCCCGCAAATGCCAACAGTTCTCGTTACAGGGTCGTCGCGCGGGATCGGCAAGGCCATTGCCGACGCGCTAAGGGCACGCGACTGCACGGTGATCGGCCACGCCACCCGCGCCGGCGATGCCGACACCCTTGCCGCTGACTTCCTCGATCCCCCCGCGCCGCAGATCCTCTGGCAGGCTGCGACCGAGCGCTGCGGCGGGCAGATCGACATCCTCGTCAACAATGCCGGCCTGTTTGCCGCCGACCCGCTCGACCTGTCGGACATCGAATGGCTCGACCGGTGGGAAGATATGCTGCGGATCAACCTGACCGCCGCCGCCCAGCTCAGCCGCTTCGCCGTGCGCGACTGGCTGGCCAGGGGAAGCGGGGGGCGCATCGTCCACGTCGCCAGCCGCGCAGGCCACCGCGGCGATTCTCCCGATCACTGGCACTATGCGGCCAGCAAGGGGGGCATGCTGGCGCTGCACAAGACGATCGCCCGCGCCTACGCCGCGCAAGGCATCTACAGCTATGCCATCACGCCCGGCTTCACCGACACCGCGATGGCCGGGGACTACCTCGCCAGCCGCGGCGGTGCGGGCCTGCTGGCCGACATTCCGCTCGGCCGGGTCGCCACGCCCGAGGAGATCGCGGCCTGCGCCGTGTTCTGCGCGCTCGACGCGCCGCCGAGCCTGACCGGAGCCACGCTCGACGCCAATGGAGCCAGTTATGTACGTTAGAACCCTGGGGGCCGCCCTGCTCGTGGCGGCCTGCGCGGCGCCCTCTCCTGCCCCGGCACCGCCGGCCAAGGCGCTGACCAATCCGCCGTCCGCCTGGGCTGCGCGCTGCGCCGACAACGACGAGTGGGACAAGCCCGGCCCGCCGTTCCGGCTCTACGGCAACACCTATTACGTCGGCACCTGCGGGATCAGCGCGATCCTCGTCACCGGCGAGGCGGGACATGTCCTGATCGACGGGTCGACCGACGCCGGGGCGTCCGTCGTCGCGGCGAACATCGAACAGCTCGGGTTTAAACTGTCCGACGTGAAGATCCTGCTCATCAGTCACGAGCACATCGACCACGCCGGCGGCGTGGCGCGATTGCAGCAAGCGACGGGCGGGCGGCTGCTGGTCTCTGCGCCGGCCAAGCCGGTGATGGAAACCGGCGCTGTCGGGCCGGACGATCCGGTGGCGGGCATGTTCGAGCCCTTCCCCGCCGCCAGGGTCGACGGCACGGTGCGCGACGGCGAGGTCGTCCGCCTGGGCAATATCGCCATCACCGCGATTGCGACGCCCGGCCATACCGACGGTGCGTTCTCGTGGACCTGGGACACCGACCCCACGGGCCCCGATCGCTGGCCGATGGTCTACGCCGATTCGATGACGCCCGCCTCGAACGACAGTTACCGCTTCACGGCCCACCCCGAGCGGGTCGCGGCCCTGCGGCGCAGCATCAACCGGGTCGGCGCGCTGGATTGCACTCGCCTGGTCACGCCGCACCCTTCGGCCGCGGGCCTGCGCCAGGCCATCCTCGACACCGGCGCGCCCGCCGTGCGCGAGGGGGCGTGCCGCGACTACGCCGCGGCGCTGCGCAAGCGGCTCGACGGTCGCCTCGCCGAGGAGGCCAGGGGTGGCTGACGCCTGGAAGCTCACCGCCTTCGGCCCCAAGGCGGTGATCCAGGCAGCACTGGTCGCGCAGGAGGAGGCGTGGGACTGGGACCACGCCATCGTGCTGACCGGGTTCGAGGTGGCGGAGAACCGGCCGGAGGACTGGCGGCTCGACGCCTATCTCCCGCGCAAGCCCAGCGCGGCGGACCGCAGCGCCGTCGCCCGCCTGTTCGGCGCCAGTGCGCCCGACCTCAGCGCCGAGCGCCTGCCGGACAGCGACTGGGTGACCCAGAGCCAACAAGGGCTCGAGCCGATCCGCGCGGGCCGCTTCCACGTCCACACGCCGGAGCGCGAGGCGAGCGACGAGCCCGGCGTGCGCAATTTCAGCATCCCCGCCAGCCAGGCCTTCGGCACCGGCCAGCATGCGACGACCGCCGGATGCCTCGCCATGCTGACCGCGATGAAGCGCCGCGGGCTCTCTCCGCGCCGCATCGCCGACATCGGCACCGGCACCGGACTGCTCGCCTTCGCCGCGCTCGATCTCTGGCCCCGCGCCCATGCGGTCGCCAGCGACATCGATCCGGTCTGCGGCCCGGTTGTGGCGGAGAATGCCGCGGCCAACGGCTTCGCCATCGGCCCGCGCGCCGGGCAGCTTGCGGTTGCCATCGCGGCGGGCATGGACGACCCGCTGCTGCGCGCCTGCGGACCCTACGACCTGCTCATCGCCAATATTCTAGCCGGGCCGCTGGTCGAACTGGCGCCCGATTTCGCCGTTGCCGTGCCGCCGCGCGGCAATCTCCTGCTGGCGGGCCTGCTCGAAACGCAGGAGGCAGCGGTTCGCCGCGCCTATCGCGCCGAGGGGTTCCACCTCGTCTCGCAGCTGGTCAACGGGGACTGGTCGATCCTGTGGCTGCGCCGCCGCATCGTCGGCTGATCTGGCGCCCGGCCAGGTGGATTGCCGGGGCGATCGCCGCCGCGGTCGTCCTGTTCCTGCTAGCCGCCTGGATCGGCAGTTCGATTCCGCGCAACGACGACTGGCAACAGCCGACCCCGACCGATCCCGGCGCGGTCGAGATCATGGTCGAGACCAACGGCGTGCACACCGCTCTGGTGCTGCCCGCCATCACGCCCGAGCGGAATTGGCATGCGACCTTCCCGCCGGCCGACGTCGCCCGGCCCGACCGCGAATACAGCCACGTCTCGATCTCCTGGGGCGAGCGGCAGGTGTTCCTTGAAACGCCGACCTGGTGGGACCTGAGCCCCGTCACCGTGCTGCGCATCCTCGGCGTGGGGGGTGACGGATTGCTGCATGTCGCGCATTACGTCCGCCCTGCCCCGGGCGCCGATATTCGCACCCTGCGCCTGACCCGAGCGCAGTATCGCCGGCTGGTCGCGCGGATCGACCGCGTCATCCCGCGCGGCAACGCGGTGCGCCATGCGGGCTACGGCCACTACGACGTGTTCTACGATGCGCCGGGCCGCTACACTTTCCGCAACACCTGCAACCAGTGGACCAGCGACACGCTGGCCGCGGCGGGGGTGAAGACCGGGTGGTGGACGCCGTTCGCGGGCGGCGTCATGAAATGGGTCCCTCGCCCGGCCGGCTAGGCGCCCTGCGCCGCCTGCGCCAGGCGGTCGGTGTGCGAGGTGCAGGCATGCTGGCGCACGATCTTCGCCCGCGCCGGAACCTTGATGACCAGGTTGATCGAGCCGTAGTCGGGACACGGCGGCACATGCCCCGGCTCCTCGAGGAAGGTGCGCGAGGCGAGAATGGCGTCGATCTCGGCCGCCTGCTCCGTGCGCGCCTGGCGCCAGCCGCCATTCTCGGCGACCAGCCACTGCCCGTCGCGCCGCATCATCAGCGCCATGGGGGGCGTGGGCCGCCAGGTGGGATTATCGGGAGGCGGCGGGGGCAGCATCCCGAAATAGCGCTTGGTGGCGAGCCAGGCCGGCGCGCGCATCGCTTCGTCCACCAGCGTCGCCCCGAACCGTTCGCGCGCGCTGGAAACGACATCGGTTTCGACGCGGGCGAGGTCATACCCCGGCTGCGTCGAAGGATTGCGCGGATCGTCGCCGTCGCCGGTCGCCGGGACGGTAGCGCAGCCGCCAAGCTGCAGGGCGAGGAGCGCAAAAGCGAGAGTTCGCAAGGTCATGCCGGCACAAAGCCCCCGGCACCGCCCCGGTTCCATCCGCCATCTGCGAACGGCATTCCCGCCACGTCCGGCGAAGCGCTCGTCAGCTGCTGCTCCACTTGTCGAGCTTTGCCTTGTAGCTCTCGCGCGCCTTGTCCAGCTCGCGCTGCAGGCGGCCGATCGCCTTTTCATGGCGCGCTTCGAGTTCCGCGCGCTTTTCCTTGATTTCGGCGATCTGCTGCTCGAGCGCCCGGCTTTCCTGCGCGTTGCTGTCCTCCGCTTCCGCCAGCGCCTGTTCCGCCGCCTCCAACGCGTCGCGGCTGGGCGGGCGCGGCCGGGGTTTTGGTTTGGGTGTGGGCTTTGCCTTGCCCGCAGTCGGCGCCAACGTTGCTTCGGGCTTGGGCTTGGCGGCTCGCTTCTTCGGGCCGAGTGCGGCGATCTGCGCCGCTAGATCCCCGCGCGAGACCGCGATCACCTCGCCGGGGCGGGCGAGCGGATCGGCGGTCAGCGCGGGATCGGTGACTTCCTCCGCCATACCGCGAGCGAACAGGTCGGCGGTCGCGCCCCAGGCTTCCAGCGCGGCCTTGCGACTCGGGGCGGCGACATAGGCGTCGTGAAACCCCGTCGCGGTGCGGAAGACCTTGAGCTTTCGAGCCATACCCCTTGTGGTCGGCGGCAGATCGCCGCGCCCCTTTCGCCGCAATCAACAAGGCACCAGGTGCCCGGTTCCGCGCTATCCGGCAGCGGCGACGATCGCGGCCCAGGCGGCTTCGTCGATCACCTCGATGCCCAGCTCGGCCGCCTTCTTCAGCTTGCTCCCCGCGCCCGGCCCGGCGACCACCAGGTCCGTCTTCGGGCTGACCGACCCGGCCGACTTGGCGCCCAGCCGCTCGGCCTGCGCCTTGGCCTCGTCGCGGCTCATCGTCTCCAGCTTGCCGGTGAAGACGACGGTCTTGCCCGACACGGCGCTGGCCTTCGTTTCGACCACATAGGGCGGTGGCGACACTTCGGACAGCAGATCGTCCCACACCGCGCGGTTGTGGTCCTCGTGGAAGAAGTCGCCCAGCGCCTCGACCACGACCGGCCCCACGCCGTCGATGCTGGTCAGTTCGCCCGCCGCCTCCGCGTCTCCGCCCCGCGCCGCGACGGCAGCCGCACGCAACGCCGGCAGATCGCGGAAGTGCTTGAGCAGGTCGCGGGCGGTGACCGCCCCGACATGGCGGATGCCCAGCCCGAACAGCAGCCGCGCGGCATCGGGCGCGCGCTTTGCCTCTATCGCCGCCAACAGGTTGTCCACAGACTTGTCCTGCCATCCCTCGCGGCCGAGCAGATCGTTCCGATGGTCCTTCAGGCGAAAGATGTCGCCCGGCCCGCGCTCCAGCCAGCCCAGTTCCATGAACTCGGCGATGGTCTTCTCGCCGAGGCCCTCGATATCGAGCGCCGCGCGGCTGACGAAATGGCGCAGGCGTTCGAACTGCTGCGCCTTGCACACCAGCCCGCCGGTGCAGCGCACGTCGACCTCGCCATCCTCTGCCACCGCCTCACTGCCGCAGACCGGGCAATGGTCGGGAAAGGCATAGGCCGGGCGGCTCTCCTCGCGCGTCAGATTGTCGACCACCTGCGGGATCACGTCGCCCGCGCGTTGAATGACGATCCGGTCACCCTCGCGAAGGCCCAGCCGGGCGATTTCGTCGCGGTTGTGCAGCGTGACGTTGTAGACGGTGACCCCGCCCACCAGCACGCCAGCAAGCCGCCCCACGGGCGTGAGCTTGCCGGTCCGCCCCACCTGGATGTCGATCCGCTCCAGTGTCGTCTCGGCCCGCTCGGCGGGAAACTTGTGCGCCAGCGCCCAGCGCGGCGCCTTGGCCACGAAGCCGAGCCGCTGCTGCAAAGCCAGATCGTCGACCTTGTAGACGACTCCATCGATATCGTAGCCGAGCCCGCCGCGCCGCTCGCCGATGCTGCGGTAATGCTGCAGCATTTCGTCGGTCGAACTGCACAACCGCAGGTCTGGCGAGATCGGCAGGCCCCATTCGGCGATGCGCGCCATCATCTCGTGCTGCGATCCTGCCGGCACCTCGCTCGCCGCACCCCAGCCATGCGCCAGGAAGCGCAGCGGGCGCGCGGCGGTGACCGCGGCATCCTTCTGTCGCAGCGATCCGGCGGCGGCGTTGCGCGGCGTGGCGAACTGTCGGACAGTGGCTTCCTCGAAAGCCTCCCCTTTCGCCTCGGCCCGCTCGCGCGCCTCGTCCATCAGCCGTTCGTTGAGCGCGGCAAACGCCTGTTTCTCCATGTAGACTTCGCCGCGAACCTCGAACACTGCGGGGACCGCGCCGGCAAGCTGCTGCGGGATGTCGGGAATGTGCGCGACGTTGGCCGTCACGTCCTCGCCCACCTGCCCGTCGCCGCGCGTGGCCGCACGGACCAGCGCCCCGTTCTCGTAGCGCAGCGAGCAGGACAGGCCGTCGATCTTGTCTTCCGCGGTGAATGCCAGCGGGGCATCCTCGGGCAGGTTGAGGAACCGGTGCACCCGGGCGACGAACTCCGCCACCTCCTCGTCGGAGAAGGCGTTGTCGAGGCTCATCATGCGCACTTCGTGGCGCACCTTGGACAGCGGCGAGGCCGCAACTTCGTGGCCGACAGCAGCGCTGGGGCTGTCGGGGCGGACCAGATGGGGAAACTGCGCCTCGAGCTCGGCATTTCGCCGCACCAGCGCGTCGTACTCCGCATCGGTTATCTCGGGAGCGTCGTCGGCATGGTAGAGCCGGTTGTGATGCGCGATCGCCCGCGCGAGGCGCATCAGTTCGTTGGCTGCTTCGGCTTCCGACACGTCGCCAGTCATTTGCCGCGCAGCACCGTCAAAATGGCCGGCTCCATGGCCGAGTATATCGGGTCGCCCGGGGTAACGACCGAGAAATGGCTGGCGCCCGGGTTGGTCCGGACGGCCAGGCGAGTTGTGCCCGCGCCGACCGCTTGCTTGATCGCATCGCCCGGGGGTGGCAGGACCGCCTGAACGACGAGCGCCTCCTCCAGCGCCACCTCGTGGCCAAGCGGGGAGATCGCGTCATAGCGTTGCGGTACCTCGTCGGGTGATCCACCCATGAAGGTATCGACCGCGGCGAAGCGGCACAGCCCATCGAACGCTGCCCGGTCGCCCCGAACGTCGCCCGGACCGTCGAGCACGATCGCAGCGCGCACCGCGACGGGCGCTCGCGCTCCGACCGGCCCCGATGCATCCTGCGCCATCGCCAACCATAGCGGCGGAAGTCCGCCCGCAGAATGACCGGCCAGGGTCACGCGGCTGCGATCGATCGGATGCTCGCGCGCGACGCGGTCGATCAATTGCGCGGCCGCCTGCCAGTCCTGGAAGCTTCCCGGCCAGCCCCCGCCATCGTCGACTTCACGGTAGTCGACGTTGAGCGTAGCAATACCGAGTTGCTGCCAGCGGGTCGCGAGCGGACCCATAATGGCCTGCGTGGCAAGCCCGGTTTTCCAGCACCCCCCGTGAAAGATGACCGCCAGCGGAAACGGTCCGCTACCTGCGGGCATGCGAAGTTCGGCAAAGGCGCGGGGATGTTCGCCGTAACGAAGGACAGTGTCGGGGCGGGAGGCCGAGAGATGCGCATCGGCTCCGCGCAGATCTTCTTTCGCCGCCCCGCTACCGTTGCCAGCGGCGGGCCCGTGTTCGCTTCCCGCGCATCCCGCCATCAGCAGGGCAGAGGCAAGGATCGCGCGCTTCATCATCTACACACCTTCCAACAGCCGGTCGGCTTGTGCCCGTGCCTCGCTGGTGATTTCCGCGCCGCTCAGCATGCGCGCGATTTCCTCCTGCCGGCCCGCCGCGTCGAGCAAGTGGACCGAGGTGCGGGTGACCGTGCCTTCGCTGGACTTTGCAATGACATAGTGCAGGCCGCCGCGTGCCGCCACCTGCGGCGAATGGGTCACCGCCAGAAGCTGTCCGCCGCTCGCCAGCCGGGCCAGCCGCTCGCCGATCGCGCTCGCCACAGCGCCGCCGACCCCGCGGTCGATCTCGTCGAAGATCACCGTCGCCGCCCCGCCCCGTTCGGCCAGCGCCACCTTGAGCGCGAGGATGAAGCGGCTCAGTTCGCCGCCGCTGGCGATCTTGCCGAGCGGCGCGAAGTCCGCCCCGGGGTTGGTCGCGATGAGGAATTCCACCGCGTCCATGCCGTGCGGTCCCCAGCGCTCCTCGGGCAGCTCGGAAACGGACGTGCGGAAGCGGGCGGCATCGAGCCTGAGCGGCGCCAGTTCGGCCGCCACCGCCTCGTCCAGCCGCATCGCCGCCGCCACGCGGTTGGCATGCAGGGCCCCGGCGCGGGCGACGTAGACTTCGTGCGCCGCACGTTCGGCTGTCTCCAGCCCGGCGATATTCGCGTCGGCCGTCTCGATCGCATCGAGCTGTTCGCGCATCCGGGCCATGACGGCGGGAAGCTCGTCGACTTCGACGCGGTGCTTGCGAGCAAGCGCGCGCAGCTCGAACAGGCGGGTCTCGATGCAATCGAGCTCCGCCGGGTCGTGGGTCAGCGCCTCGGCCGCCTGGTTCAGCTTTTCCTCAGCCTCACCGGCCTCGATCACGGCACGGTCGAGCGCGGCCAGCGCCTCGGCCAGCAGCGCGTGTTCGCCCGCGATCCGGTCCAGCTTGCGGGCCGCACCGCGCAGGCTCGCAAGCGCCGAGTCCGACCCGTCCCACAGCGTTCGCAAGTCCTCCAGGTCGCCCGAAAGCTTCTCGCCCTTCTGCATGTCGGCACGGGCGCCGGCGAGACGCTCCTCCTCGCCCACCTGCGGGTCCAACGTGCCCAGTTCGGCGAGGTAGCCGGTCAGCAGGTCCTCATCGGCCTTGGCCTGCTCGATCCCCGAGCGTGCGGCGGCGAGCGCGGCCTGCGCGGCGCGCCACTCGCGCCACGCGGCCTCGACCCCCGCAGCGTCTCCGCCGGCGTAGCGGTCGAGCAAGGCGCGGTGGCCGCGCGGATTGACCAGACCGCGATCGTCGTGCTGACCGTGCAGTTCGACGAGCGCCGGGGCGAGTTCGCGGAGCAGGGCCACGCCGACCGGCTGGTCGTTGATCCAGGCGCGGCTGCCGCCATCGGCCTTGACCGAACGGCGCAGGATCACCGGTTCGCCCGCCTCTATCTCCACTTCCGCCTCGCCCAGCACGTCGCGCACCAGGGCAGGAATCTGGGCGAACTCGAACGTGGCGGTCACGCCCGCCTTGTCCTCGCCAGCGCGCACCAGCCCGCTGTCCGCCCGGTCGCCCAGCACCAGGCCCAGCGCATCGAGCAGGATGGACTTGCCCGCGCCGGTCTCGCCCGTCAGCACGCCCAGCCCGCCGGCGAAGGCGAGATCGAGCGCCTCGATCAACACGATGTTGCGGATGGAAAGCCGGGTGAGCATTCCTGCCTGCATTACGGGGCGCGTCCGCCCTCCGCAACGCCCGCGGAAATCTGCACGCAGTGCGCGCACGACAAGGAATTCTTAACCTCCCTCTGGTGTCCTGTGGATAACCATTGGGGGAAAGGGTTCGCCGCCGTGTCAGTCCTCGTCATTCGCGCAAACAAGCGCTTCGCCGTCAGACGGTCCGTCCTGCTGCGTGGAGGCAAGGCGAAGCGTCGCGGCGGCCTGATGATCGAGCTTTCGAGCGAAGGCTGCCGGATCAGCAACGCGGCCTCGCTGGACTACGCCGTCGACCAGGACGTGACGGTGGAGCTCGACTGCGGCAAGAGCCTGCCGGGCAAGGTCCGCTGGGCGCACGACGGCTTCGTCGGCGTGAAGTTCATGCAGGCCTTGCGCCAGTGCGAGTTAACCGGCCTGCTCGAGGTCAGCCGCGCTCCGGAGTATCGCGCCGCGGTGGCGTGACCGGGGCGCCTAGCTGGCGCTTGCCACCAGCGAAGGCTCGTGACGCTCCATCAGGGCGAAGGCCTTCTGGTACCATTCGCTGCCGGGATAGTTGGCGCCCAGCACGGCCGAATACTTCTTCGCTTCCTGCGGAATGCCGAGCGCCAGGTTGGTCTCGGTCAGGCGGAACAGCGCTTCGGGCGTGTGGCTGGTGGTCTGGTACTTTTCGATCACGTTCTGGAAACGGATCTGCGCGGCGAGCCAGCGGCCCGACCGCTCGTAATAACGGCCGATTTCCATTTCCTTGCCCGCGAGGTGGTCGTTGACCAGGTCGATCTTGAGGCGGGCGTCGGCGGCATAGCGCGTGGCGGGATAGCGGCGATCCACTTCCTGCAGCGCGGTCAGCGCCTGCTGGGTCACCCGCTGGTCGCGGTCGACGTCGCTCATCTGCTCATAGTAGCTGAGCGCGATCAGGTAATAGGCGTAAGGTGCATCGCGATTGCCCGGATGGATCGCCAGGAAGCGCTGCGCACCTTCGACGGTCTTGTCGTAGTCGCGCTGCAGGTAGTTCGCGAAAGCGCCCATCAACTGCGCGCGGCGGGCCCACGGCGAATAGGGGTGCTGCCGCTCGACCTCGTCGAACAGGGCGGCCGCGACCTTGGTGTCGCCCCGATCGAGCCGCTCCTTCGCCTCGGCATAAAGCGATTCGACGTCGCGCGCGATGTAGGCAGTGTCGGCGTCGCCCTTGCCGCTGAACATCGAACACCCCGAAAGGGCGAGCGCGGCGACGGAGGCAAAGGCGGCGGCGCGCAGGGCGCGGGCTGGCAGACGAGGCATGGAGGGGCCTATAGCCAGCCTGCGAATGAACGCCAAGTGAAGTTGCCGTCCACCGCGCTCCACCCTCACACCACCACGAAATCGCTCGCCGCAATGGCGGCGGGGTGGCTGGTCTCGCCCAGCACTGCGAACAGCAGCGCGGCCTGGCCGCCGGTGCCGTCGGGGTCGAAGAACAACTTGCCGCTGGCAGCGTCGTAGAGGATCCGGTCGTCGCCGTCGTGCGCCGCCGTGCCGGCCCAGAAGGCGCCGGCCGCCAGCGTGCCCACGGGCAGGCCGGGGAAGGCGGCGGCGCTGAGCTCGATCCGGTCGACGCCCGTCGCGAAGTCGAGGATCAGGTCGACGTTGGGATTGCCCCAGATGCTGGTGGCACCCGGCGCGTAGGTGAACATGAACACGTCCGCCCCGCCGGCACCAAGCAGCGTATCGGCGCCCATAGCGCCGTTGAGGCGGTTGGCGCCGTCGTTGCCGATGAAGAAATCGTCCATCAGCCCGCCGACCAGGTGCTCGACGCCCTCGTAGGTATCGCCCTCGGCCGCGTTGTTGTAGCCCTTGGCCAGCGTCAGGTTGATGAACACGACGCCCGAGTTGTCCTCGTAGCTCGCCCAGTCGAAACCGCTGCCGCCGATGATGACGTCCGCCCCCACCGCGCCGATGATCGTGTCGTCGCCGCCTGCGCCGTCGAGCCGGTTCACGCCCGGATCGCCGATGACGAAGTCGTTGTAGGCGGTGCCGATGACGTTCTCGATGCTGTCGTAGGTATCGCCGAAGCTGGCGTTGCCATAGCCGCGGCCGAGCGACAGGTTGACGAACACGCCGCCTTCGTCGTTCTCGTAACTGGCGGTGTCGATGCCGGCGCCGCCGATAAGCGTGTCGGCGCCTGTTCCCCCGAACAAGGCGTCGTTGCCGCCGTTGCCGGTCAGCCTGTTGTTGGCGCTGTTGCCGATGATCAGGTCCGCGCCCCCGCCGCCGATCGCGTTCTCGATCACCGTCCCGCGCGCAATCGAAACGGTGCCGACGCGGCCGCCGATGTCCGAAAAAGCCTCCTGCCGCAGGTCGATCCGCTGGGCGACGGAGAACCCGGAATAATTCAGGGTGTCGTTCCCCCCGCTGTCGAACACGGTGTACGCAAGACCGGGATACTGGCTGGCATCGTACACCGCCCGGCCCGCCGTGCTGCCGAAGCCATAGACGGTGTCGCCGGTCCGCGTTGTCGTCGCCGCGCCGTAGAGGTTGGCCACGGCAACCCCGTCGGCCACCCGGGGCGTTCCGACGTAGACACTGCTGAACGACTGCGCAGCGGTGTAGGTGTTCTCGGTCGGGCTGAAATACGACATGACCGTCACAGCCCAACTGTCGTTCAGATAGATCGCGTCGTACGCGTATTCTGCGGTGGTGTTGTAGTTGCCCGCATGGCCCAGACCCAGAGCATGTCCGGTTTCGTGCAGATAGGCCTGGAACGTGTAGTCATCCAGATCCGCGCCGTACTTCGTAAGCCAGGTCTTATCGACGTTGACGTTCGACCTGACGGTTACGTCGCCCGCCAACTCCGACCCGGCAAAGGCCCCTTCCTCTTCGTCGTCGTAATTGATCTGGGCGCTGCCCCCGACCTCGACGAAATTGATCCCGGTCACGTCCGACCAGATGCCGAGGGCGATCCGCGCAAGAGACTGCCCCTCGGGCGTCAGCGCCGTGACGTTGTAGGTCAACTGGCCGCCTGCAGTGACATCGAAATGATGATCGTAGCGCTGCCAATAATTCTCGGTCAGCTGAAGCGCGATCTGGTCGATCGAGAAGACGGTCGGAGTCGGCGCCTTGAACGCCGAGAGGACGAACTGACCGGCAACGCCGCCCACATCGAGATAATAGGTTCCGCTTGCAGTCGGCGTATAACGAATCCCGGAAAATACGCCTTCGTTGACGTCGTCGTTCTGCGCGACCACCGCACCGGACGAACTTCGCAACGCGAGCGTCGTATCGGTCTCGGCGTCGATTGCCGCCGCCCCCGTGCGAAACAGGTAGGTCTGCCCGGCAACCAGCTGGATGGCGTAGAAGTCGTGATCGGCTCCGGCGTTGATCGCTCCTTGAACGCTGCCGTTGACCGCCAGGGAAGATGCCGTCGCAATCGAGCCGCCGACGAGATCCGGCTCGATCGGTATCCATTCCGCGACCGTCAGATAGAAACTGCCGGTGGTGAGATTGTCCCATGTCCCCGCGTCGATGTAGTAGGTGCCGCTCGTCTGCGCGGTGAAGGCGAAGGCGGCATTGTTCGCCTCCCCCCCGTCGTCGTTGGCGGCGATTTCGGCGCCCGTCGCGTTGCGCAGGCTGAGATGAGCGTCGGTGTTGCTGGCGTCGAAGTGCGTGAGGAAGGAGTAGACCTTGCCCGCCGTGAGCTGGACGGCATACCAGTCGCGGTCGCCGAGCGCCTCGACCGACACCGTGACGCTGCCGCCAACTGCGATGGATCCCGCCCCGGCGATGCCGGCAGGTACGTCTGCCGCCGCCCCCGGGATCGGAGCGTACTGGTTCGTATTGCTGAACGCCGATGGGACATTGGCCCCGGAGGTCAGGCCCTGCACGTCAGGCGCCAGGCCCGCGAAGTCCACATCGCCCAAATCGCGAAACATCGGCAACCCTCTTCACTGAATGGTGACCCCGGCACCGCCCGACACATGTCGCGCAAATGCCGCATCCTGCGGAAAACCGAGCGGTTTTATCGCAGGGTGACGGTACGACAGATGAACGAGACGCCGAAAATCCTCCGCCGCAGGCACAGTGCGCGGGCGCGGCAAGGCTACTCCCAGAACGCGACGCTGCGGCACTCGATGCTCTCGCGGATGTTGGCATCGGGAAAGCTCGGATCGATGAAAGCGGTGTGCGGGCAGCGCCAGGTGCGCGAATGATCGCTGTCGTGGAACTTGAACAACAGGGCATCGTCGGCCTGCATGTTCGAAAAGTACCACCAGCGCATGGCCGGGTTGTGGCTGAAGATCGACGCGGCCATCAGCAGGTCCTCGCCCTCGACCGGCCGCACGGAATCCTCTTCGCTGGGAAACTCGTCGACGATGAAGAGCGTGTTCGATTTCTCCTCCCCGCCGAAGCTGGTGCGCCCGTCGCACAGCGCCAGCGGCACGTCCTGCGGCGGGGGCGAGAAGGTCCGCCAGAACGAGGTGACGAGGAAGCGCTTGTAACCCGGCCCATCGGGAAAGTGCTGCTTGTAGGTCGCGTCGGCCATCCTGCGGGCGGTCGCGGTGTTGACGTCGACGTGCGCCTCGCCGGCCGGCGGCTGGATGCCGCCTGCATGCTTGTAACCCTCGACCTTTTCCTGAGCCTTGTGGCTGAGGTCGGCCGACGTGCGGATCATCCATCCGCGCGCGATCACCTTGTCGGCCCCGGTCAGCCGCTGAACCGCGGCTTCCACTTCGCGTTCGTAGAGCCGCTCGACCTGCGCCTTGTCGTGGAAATCGGTCAACGCGCTGGGGCAACTGGCGATCCGAAACCCGTGAACGTCGAGGTCGAAGTGATCGCGGATCGGCATTCCGTCGCGCACACGCACGACGTGATCGGAATAGGTCCCGGTATTCATCTCCCGCCCCGCGCTGACATAGCGGCGGGTCAGGAAATCGCCCGGGTCGACGAATCGGATCTGCGTTTCGACCTGCCGCTGGGCGTCTTCGATATCGTCGTGCATCGTGGTGGCTGCAGTGGCCATTGTCGTCCTCTCCGGCGGCGGCGGTTCTAACGCTCGTTACGATCATGCCACGGGGCGGCGAGGCAGGCAAAACGTTTTCCGCTGCGCGCTAGCTCCCCTAACTCACGAATCTGGGTGGGCACCGCGGGCATCGGGATTTAAGGGTCCGGACGACGTCGACCCGGGGGGATGAAGAGTGAAATCCACGCGTTATGGCCTGCATGCCTTCATTGCAGGCGCCGCAATCGTCTGTTCTGCGCCGGCATCGGCGCAGGATGCGGCCGGGTACTGGGAAGGTCGGCTCGCCGTCACTCCGACGCTTGCGCTGCGGATCGCTGCAACGATCAAGCGCGGCGACGATGGGGTGCTCAAGGGCACGCTCGACAGCCCGGACCAGAACTCGTTCGGCATTCCGCTCGGCGAGGTGACGCAAACGGGCGATCGGCTGGTCTTCACCGTGCCCGCGGTCGGTGCCCGCTACGAGGGCCAGTGGGACGGTGCGGCTTCGGCCTGGAAGGGCGGCGTCACCCAGGGCGGAAATGCCATGCCGCTGGTTCTCACGGCCGCTGATCCCGCTACCAGGGGCAAACCTGTGGTCCTGCCCGCCGATTGGCAAATCCCGGGCTCCGCGGAACTGGGCACGCTGCTGGAGCAGCGTATCGCGCAGCGCCCGGGGGCGGGCATGGTGCTGGGTGTGCTCGACGCTGGCGGACAGCGGTATGTGGCTCGCGGTCCGGCCGGCGGGGCGCCCTTCGACGAGAACACGGTCTTCGAGATCGGCTCGATGACCAAGGTCTTCACCGCGCTGCTCTTGGCCGACATGGCCCTGAAGGGCGAGGTCGCGCTCGACGATCCGGTCGAGAAGTATCTTCCCGCCGGGGCCAAGATGCCTTCGCGAAGCGGCAAGGCAATCACCCTGCGGATGCTTTCGATGCAGGATTCCGGCCTGCCGCGCCTGCCCGACAACATGCAATTCGCGGATCAGGCGGATCCCTATGCCGACTACGACGAGAAGCTGCTGCTCGAATTTCTCGCTGGCTACCAGATGACCCGCGACCCGGGGGAAACCTACGAGTATTCCAACCTCGGCGTGGGCCTGCTGGGATATGTCCTGGCGCGCGCGGCCGGCACCGATTTCGAAGGCCTGGTGCGCAGCCGCATTCTCGATCCGCTGGGAATGCGCGATACCGCCATTGCGCTCTCGCCCGCGCAGGCGGCACGTTTCGCCACCCCGCACGACGATTACATGCGGCCGACCAAGCCCTGGGCCTTGCCCACCCTGGCGGGCGCGGGCGCGCTCCGCTCGACGGCGAAGGACATGCTGACTTTTGTCGCGGCTGCGATGAACCCGGACTCGCCGATCGGTGCGGCGATGCGCCTGACGCTGACGGACCGGCGCGGCTCGGCGCAGGGCGCGCAGACGGCGCTCGGCTGGATGCTGCTCCATCCGCCCAGCGGCGAGGTCCAGCACCACGGCGGCGGCACCGGCGGGTTCCGCACGCACATGGCGCTGCAGCCGGACAAAGGGCGCGCCGTCGTGGTTCTGACCAATGCCGCGCCCGAACCCTCGGCACAGGATATCGCCTTCCACGCCCTGTTTGGCGCTCCCGTGTCCGATGCGGCTCCGGTGCCCCCGCCTCCGCCTGTCGCGGTGGAGCGGACCGAAGTCACCCTGAGCGCGGCGCAACTCGACCATGTCGTCGGCGTCTACGAACTCGCGCCGGGCGTGCGCGCCACGATCCGCCGCAACGGCGACGTGCTGACGGCGCAGATCACCGGACAGGGCGCGCTGCCGATCTTCCCCGAAGGCCCGCTCGCGTTCTTCTACCGCGCGGTCGATGCGCAGATCTCGTTCACCGAGGAAAGCGGGTTGGTGACCGGCGGCACGTTCCATCAGAACGGGCGAGCGATGCCGATCAAGAAGGTGGAATAGGCCCGGCCCCCGCGCTAACCACTTGCCCAGATAAACAAGGGGGGGAGAGTCGGATGGCGCAGCTGGCAGGCGATATGGGCGGGCCTTTGCCCCCCACGGTGGACGACCGCGAGATCTGGGACGCCTGGCTCTCGATGTTCAAGCTGCCGGTGCTGACCACCGCGATCGACGCCGGCCTGTTCCCCGCCCTGTCGGCCCGGCCGCTGACGACAGCCGAGCTGGCTGCCGAATGCGCGGTGGATGAGCGCGCGCTGGCCATGTACCTCGCCGCGCTGTGCGACCTTGGCTATGTCGAGAAGCGGCTCGGCAGGTGGCAGGCGACCAGCCTGGCGCGCACCTGGCTCCACCCCGACGGGCAGGGCTACTGGGGCAACTTCTTCCTCGCGATGGACCGCAACGAGCACCTGCGTGCCCGCCTGGCGGAATCGCTGCGCACCGGCAAGCGCCCCGCCAGCGGGACGGACGAGCGCCCGGTCGGCTGGGAACAGGGCACCATGGCGCCCGAGGTGGCTGCCAACATTGCCGCCTTCATGCAGGCGCACAGCCAGGCCCCGGCGCTCGGAGCGGCGCGGATGCCGGTGTGGGCCGGCGTGCGGCACCTGATGGACGTGGGCTGCGGCAGCGGCGTCTACGGCATCGAGATCGCGCGGGCCCATCCGCACCTGCGGGTCACGCTGATGGATCTCAAGGAAGTTGCCTACGAGGCCGGCAAGTACGCCGCCGCCGCGGGGACGGACGGGCGGGTCGGCACGGCCGGCGTCAACATGTTCACCGAGGACTGGCCCGCCGGCGGCGACGACGGCCCGGACGCGCATTTCTTCTCCAACGTGTTCCACGACTGGAGCGACGAAACCAACCTCGACCTCGCCCGCCGCAGCTTCGCCGCGCTCCCCTCGGGCGGCCGGATCTTCCTCAACGAGATCCTGATGAACGACGACTACACCGGTCCCTACGCAGCCGCCGCCTTCAGCCTGCTGATGCTGACCGGCACGCTGGGCAAGCAGTACAGCCTCGCCGAGTTCAAGGTCATCCTCGAGGAAGCCGGCTTCACCGAGGTGCAGGCGCAGCGCACCGGCGGCGGGTATTACTCGCTGGTGAGCGCCCGCAAGCCCTAGAAACAACTTTCCTACACGCGGCGAATTTGCTCGATCCTGACCGGTTTGCCCCGATCAGGAAGGAAAGTGATGACCCGCCGCAAGGACCGCGCCGAGACCCGCACGCCCGTCGCCCGCGCCGATCTCCCGCAGTTCGAGCCCGTCCCGCGCAAGCCGCGCCACGACGGCTGGACGCCCGAGCGCCAGCGCGCCTTCATCGGGGCGCTGGCCGACACCGGCAGCGTCAAGCGCGCCGCGCGCCACGTCAACATGAGCCCCGAGGGCGCCTATTACCTGCGCCGCCAGCCCGGCTCGGAAAGCTTCCGCCGCGCGTGGGAGGCCGCGCTCAATCTCGGCGTCCAGCGACTCAAGGACGAGATGTTCGACCGCGCGCTCCACGGCCAGCTCAAGCCGGTCTTCGTCGGCGGCAAGCTCAAGGGATTCCAGCGCGTGCGCAACGACCGGCTGCTGATGTTCGCCCTGCGCATGAACGCGATGGACGAACGCGGCCGCCGCCTTTCCGCCAGCTACTTCGACCCCGCCGCCGAGCGCCTGAGCGGCAGCTCGCTCGCACCGCTGCCGGGCGAGCGGGATGCCGGGGGCGGGGAAAATCTCCCCTCCAGCCTGGGGGAGGCGCCGGGGATGGGCCTGAGAAGACTGTACACCCCCCTCCCCCTCACCCGCGCCGAGCACGACGACATGAACGCCGCCCTGGTCGAACACTTCGCGCCCGTCGACATGACCCTGAAGGAGATCGAGGCGATGCAGGCCCACCTGGCCGACCTCGCCGCCCGCAAGCGCGCCGAGGCCCCCGAAGACGACACCGACCCCGCCTTCGTCGAACTGCGCAGCAGCGACTGGAAGGAAGCGGGGGAGTTGGAGGGCCTGGTCCCGGAGGACGACGCGCTGGAGCCGTTCAACCCGGACGAGGATGATTGGAGGGGGTTGGATCTGGGGGATGATGTGGAGGGAGACAGGCCGGGATAGGTATCTCATCCCTCGAAGCCCTTTTTGCCAGTTCTTCGGCGAGCTCATGTCGGTGGAGCGAATGGTGGAGACCCGGGGTGCGGCGCTACGTGGTTAGGTCAAGGGCTTCAGTATGAAGCCATCTATCTCATGAATGGTCGCTCCTGAGTCCGCTACCGCGTCGCGAACCTTTTGTCTCTGCTGGGAAGTCGTCACGATCACCTGGAATTCGGACTTCACGTGTCGAGACGACCACCGGAGCATTTCGTGAAGATCGATGTCTTTCATTTGCTGCTGGCCCGGTTCGTCAAAAACAAGAAAGCCCAAATGATTCAGCCTCGCCGATTGCGCAAGTGATAGAATTGCCAAGTAGTAAGCCCACTTCAACCGAATCCCATCACTCGCAGAAGCTTCGAATCCTATATCACGAAGCTGAAGCTCTTCATCTTCTGACCGGGTAAGAACTTGAGGACGAAAGTCGTCCTCCGATAGTCCGATTTCATTAGATTTGAGTGACGAAAACCCAAATTTTCTCAAGAGTTCTTGAAGCGCCGTGGTGAGGTTAGTCACTTTGTTGCGATCTTGAAGGGTAAGGCCCCCCAAGCCGAGTTTATTCAATTCCGTGCGAGTTTTGGCTGCCGCCTCCGCAATCTCGCGCAGCGAGTCGATCTGCGCATCGATGCGTTCCTGAATATCTAACCACCGATCTAATAATGTTTCCCTTCGGACTATCTCTTCAAGCCGCGAGCGAGTTGGACTAGAGTTAGGCCTAACCAAATCATCCTTAATCGCTCTTATTCGTCCTCGAGCCTCTTCGATTTCGTTATTCAAGCTCTGATACTTAACCCTTAATTCATCAATATGGTCGTTTGCATACCCCTGACTTGAACGGTAAAGATCAAGTTGGTTACGTACAAAGAGAATGTTCTCTTCAATTCCCATCGTTTCAACAGAGATAAGCGGGAGCAGTTCAGAGTTGACCCCCTGTTTGCAAGTTGGGCATTGCCCTGTCGCCGCATGCGTTCCCAACGTCGAACCGAGGTCCTCAAGTTTCTTGGCGTCAAGGTTTCGCTTGAGGTCAATTTCAAGCGCCGACACTCTGCGTTGGAACGCATTGCGTTCCTCGACCGCCAAGTCAAAATCTTGCCTGACTAGGGCGAGGTTTCCGCTTATCTCGGCGTAGCGCTTCTCGGCTGCTTTCAAATCCTCTCTAAGTTGATCGACTTTGGGCCCGACATCCTCAATCTCGTTCTGATCAAGCTCCGTAATTTCGCGGCGCATGATGGAAACAACATCCTCAACCGGCATCCACTCACCTGCATGGAACGCAGTCAGGCGCCCGACACCCTCTGCCGCAAAGTCCTCGTTGGGCTTGTGCGGAATGCCAGCCACTCGAACAAGCCGTCCAGCATCATCGATTACATCCTGTCGACGGCTTGCAAAGTGCGCCTCAATCCCAGCTAGCTCCCTCCTAAGTTCTGCTCGCCTACGTCGTGTCCTACCTGCATCTAAGTCTAAGACAAATTCCATCACGCGGCGAGATAAGTCCTGAATCCCAAGGTAGGTCGGCAGGGGGCCTAGCGTGGTGCTCCAGCCCCGCTTTTGCTCGACGAAAAACATTGGAATGAGCGTCTCTAGGTACAAAATTCCTTCAGCCCCGTCGAAGCGCGGAACCTCCGGCAATTCCCATCCGATGAAATTCGCGAGATGATGGTGGAAACCATCTTCCCGGATGGCCGCCCCAGGATCGTACAAAAAGAAGTCTCTCTCAGAAGCTTCACCGTTTGGAATCTGATCGATTGGCCTTCGCCACGTCCGGACAAGCTTCTTGTCAGAACCTCCTCGTATGTCACGGCGGACGGTGAGCACTTCTCCTTTAGAATTACGCAATTCGAGCATAACGAATGAGCGAATGACCTGCTCATATTTGCTGTCCGGCGTTTCCTCAATTTGCTCCCGCATGGCGTACGGAAGCGGAACCTGTCGGCCCGGACTCAAGGCTCCTTCCATACCCAGGCCAAAAATGATGGATTGCACGGTAGTTGATTTGCCGGAGGTGTTGTCAGCTTGGATGATATTCAGGCCGCCTGAAAGACTGATGTCAGCACCAAACTCCCTCGTATCGGTGATCGACCTGAGGCGCACTTTGGAAACCTGGATCACGAACCGTACCTTCCAAAGCCTATCAGTGCAGACACGAATGCCTCAGACGCGTTTTTAGACAAGTATCGAACGTTCTCTTCATTTAATCCTTCGTAATCGGCATTGTTTGAAATTGCCCGCTCCGCAACCTCGCCTTTAGGAAGTAGTTGCACATACATTTTACCGCCTGATGCTTCCCATCGAGCAAAGCCCTCTCCGATCAAAAAGTCGACAGCGCGACTAAGTGCCGGCTCGACGCGCAAGCGCCAATCAAGCATCGGGCGCCGCTCATTCATCATGTCGAGAAGTTTTAAGCGAGATCGTTCCGAACGAGTCGCGTCATTCAGAACGTGCAGCTTCGCCATGGAGGCTTTCTTCGAGCGGCTGGCTGCCAGGATGATCAATAAGAGAGCTATCCGCCAAGAGATTCTCAAATCACCTGCGCAGGGCTTCGGCCTCTCGCGGAAAACAATTTGTTCGCTCTCTGTCATGTCGGATCAAAATCCAACGGGCACTCGATGAGCCATTGGCCTATCTGGCCATGAGCAATGGCCGTGAGACTGGTTGGTTCGATCGAAGGTAGTGAATCGGCTAATGCTCCACGCAATGCGGCCCTTTCAGAGTTGAGATGAGTTGCTGCCACGGCAGAGGCTCCAGAGCCAGTCACCAAGCGCTCTTCTTCCAAGAGTATCGTACGCATAGCCCTGTCCCAAAGCTCGGGCATTTCCACCCTCATTTGGTCGAGCAGGTTTTCGCTACGTAGAGCCGCCTTGATAAGAGTCAGTTTCTGCTCTGCGCGCCGATCCTCGGAGAAATGTGGGAAACCTCTCAAAAGCTTTTCATCGAGCCGATCGGACAACGTAGACAGGGCCGTAACAACGTCGCCGGCTGTAGGGTCGTTTACCCGAATGACCGCGCCGACATTCTGTTGGCGAAGCCTTGTGATTTCGGTTTGAAAATCGTCGGGGCAATGGACTAGGCCGTAGAAGCTGCTGTCGAGATACGAAACACCGAGATTGAGAATTTCTTTCGCCTTCCCTCCGACGTATTTAACGACATCTTTATCGTCTAAGAAAGGGCATAGAAGTATCCACCTCTTAATCACTAGTCCGTTGAGAAGATCCTCGATATCCTTCTCGTTAGATTTGAGTTTCTTCAAATCCCGGTAAGCTTTTCGTTTCATGGCGCTGGCCGCCTTCGAGGTGTCGCTCACCTCTTGCGGTGCGTACGATTGGTAGCAACAGCCGTCCAACGTGAAGCACTCTAGACCCGCATCCCCTCGAACCATGTCGGGGACTAGTTGGACGTTAGCTGCTCCATGGCGCTCTTGGACTAATCGAAGCGAGAAATGCTCCCAGTCCTTTCCCTCCCATCGTCGGGGTATATTTTGCAAAAGCAATGACGCACTCCCCCGTCCAGCTAAGCCATGAGTGGAAAGAACTTAATTCGCCTAGATCATTCCGTCAAAGTCCATCGAGCGAATTCCAGCAAAGAGTCCGGTTACGTACCGTTTCGCATATTCAATTCCGCTAGCGCAGCGTCTACTCCTCCCCCATCCGCAGCGCCGCGATAAACGCCTCCTGCGGAATGCTCACGTTGCCATACTCCCGCATCCGCGCCTTGCCCTTCTTTTGCTTGTCGAGCAGTTTCTTCTTGCGGCTGATGTCGCCGCCGTAGCACTTGGCGGTGACGTCCTTCCGCAGGGCGGCGATGGTTTCGCGGGCGATGACCTTGCCGCCGATCGCGGCCTGGATCGGGATCTTGAACAGGTGGCGGGGGATGAGGTCCTTCAGGCGCTCGCACATGCCGCGGCCGCGTTCCTCGGCCACCGCGCGGTGGACGATCATGGATAGCGCGTCGACCGGGTCGCCGTTGACCATGATCGACATCTTCACCAGGTCGCCTTCGCGCAGGCCGATCTGTTCGTAATCGAAGCTGGCGTAGCCGCGGCTGATCGATTTCAGGCGGTCGTAGAAGTCGAACACCACCTCGTTCAGCGGCAGCTCGTAGGTCACCTGCGCACGGCCGCCCACGTAGGTCAGGTCGGTCTGGATGCCGCGCCGGTCCTGGCACAGCTTGAGGATCGAGCCGAGGTATTCGTCGGGCGTGTAGATCGTGGCCTTGATCCACGGCTCCTCGATCGTCTCGATACGGCTGGGATCGGGGTAGTCGGCCGGGTTGTGCAGCATGATCGTAGCCGCGTCGTCGGTGCGGCTGGCGCGCAGGACGATGCGATAGACCACGCTGGGCGCGGTGGTGATGAGATCGAGGTCGTATTCGCGGGTCAGCCGTTCCTGGATGATCTCGAGGTGCAGCAGGCCGAGGAACCCGCAGCGGAAGCCGAAGCCGAGCGCGGCGCTGGTCTCCATTTCGTAGGAGAAGCTGGCGTCGTTGAGGCGCAGCTTGCCGATCGATTCGCGCAGCTTCTCGAAGTCGGCCGCGTCGACCGGGAAGAGGCCGCAGAAGACCACCGGCTGGACGTCCTTGTAGCCGGGCAGCGCCTGGGTTGCGCCGTTCTTGACCGTGGTGATGGTGTCGCCCACGCGGGCCTGCTCGACCTCCTTGATCTGCGCGGTGATGAAGCCGATCTCGCCCGGGCCGAGTTCGGGCAGCTCGACGCGCTTGGGGGTGAAGGCGCCCACGCGGTCGACCAGGTGCTCGGTCCCGCCCTGCATGAAGCGGACCGGCAGGCCCTTCTTGAGGACGCCGTCGAGCACGCGCACCAAGATGACCACGCCGAGGTAGGGATCGTACCAGGAATCGACCAGCAGCGCGCGCAGCGGGGCCGCGCGGTCGCCCTTGGGCGGGGGGATGCGGGCGACGACGGCTTCCAGCACGTCCTCGATGCCGATGCCGGACTTGGCGCTGGTGAGCACCGCTTGCGACGCATCGATGCCGATGATGTCCTCGATCTCGGCCTTGACCTTCTCGGGCTCGGCGGCGGGGAGGTCGATCTTGTTGATGACGGGGACGATCTCGTGGTCGTGCTCGATCGACTGGTAGACGTTGGCGAGGGTCTGCGCCTCCACGCCCTGCGCCGCGTCGACCACCAGCAGCGCGCCCTCGCACGCGGCGAGGGAGCGGCTGACCTCGTAGGCGAAGTCGACGTGGCCGGGGGTGTCCATGAGGTTAAGCTCGTAGGTCTGCCCGTCGGACGCGGTGTAGGCCAGGCGCACGGTCTGCGCCTTGATGGTGATGCCGCGCTCGCGCTCGATGTCCATGTTGTCGAGCACCTGCTCGCTCATCTCGCGCGCGGTCAGTCCGCCCGTGGCCTGGATCAACCGGTCCGCCAGGGTCGACTTCCCATGGTCGATGTGGGCTATGATCGAGAAATTGCGGATCAGGGAAAGGTCGGTCATCGGGGGCCCTTAGCGGCGCCCCGCCCTGCTGTCAGCAAACTCTCGCAAAGGGCGCGCTAGGCGGCGCGGCTGGCGCCCATGCCGACATCGACCTGCATGAAGCGCCGGGCGTTCGACCTGCTGCCGCCACGCCTTTCGGGCAGGCCATAGTGCCCCGCCGGCAAGGCGGCGAGCGGCATGCCGGCCGCAGCGAGCAGGTAGGGCGAGATGCGGTGGCGTGTGCACAGACCGTCGGCGCCGTCGCTGACCAGCGGCATCTCGAACTCGACGCCCTGTGTGGCATCCTGAGAGCGCCGGACCGTGCACACGGCCAGTTGCCCCTCGCCCAGATCGAGCACGAGCGGCGTGCCCACCGGAACCTCCAGCAGCCCCTCGATCATCGCCCCCGAACGCGATAGGTTGCGCAGCACCGCTTCATAGCGGTGATCCTCGTGGATCACGCCGATGCGGCGGAACACCGTGCGGCGCTGCGAGCGGGCGCGTTCCGGCCCGTTGGGAAGGTAGCGGAAATTGCCGTCGGCCAGCTTTTCCAGCAGTTCCTGCTGCGGCACGGCGCGCGAGAAGATGAAGCCCTGGATCAGGGTGGCGCCGCGTTTGCAGACGAGTTCCAGCTCGTCCATCGCCTCCACCCCTTCGGCGGTCGTTTCCATGTCGAGCGCCTGGGCCAGGCTGACGATCGCGGCAATGATCGCCGAGTTCGAATTGTCGTTCTCGGTCGAACCGCGAACGAACGACTGATCGATCTTGATCTTGTCGAAAGGCGCCTTGCGCAGATAGCCGAGCGAGGAATAGCCGGTGCCGAAATCGTCGAGCGCAAGGCGCACGCCGATCTTCTTCAGCCGGTTGAACATCGCATCGGTCGCCTCGGCATCCCCCATGAAGACGCTCTCGGTGATCTCCAGCTCGAGCCGGTCGGGCTTCAGTCCGGACGACGCCAGCGCGCTCGTGACGACCATCGGCAGATTGTCCGAACCGAACTGGTGCGCCGAGATATTGACCGAGACCGTCAGTTCCTCGGGCCATTGGGCCGCATCCTCGCAGGACTTGCGCAGCGCCCAATCGCCAAGGGTGACGATCAGGTTCGTCTCTTCGGCGATGGGAATGAACACGCTGGGGCTGATCGCCCCTCGCTCGGGGTGATCCCAGCGCATCAGTGCCTCGAAGCCGCGGACCTCGTGCGTCTTGGCGCAGACGACGGGCTGGTAGTGCATCTGCAGTTCGCCGCGCGTGAGCGCGTCGCGCAGGTCTTCCTCGATCTCGCGGCGCTGCTGCGCGCTGTCTTTCAGGTCGTTGGAATAGAAGCGGTACTGTCCTCGCCCGCCGCCTTTGGCGGCATACAACGCGAGGTCGGCGCTCTTGACCAGTTCGGCGGGCTCGATCCCGTCATAGGGGGCAATCGCCATGCCGACCGACGTGCCGATGATCGCCCGGCTGCCATCCAGTGAGTACGGCTGCGAGATCATCTGGATGATACGGTGAGCGAGATCGCCCAGTTCTCCGCGATCGTCGATGTCGGGCAGGATCACCTGGAATTCGTCGCCGCCCAGGCGGCCGATTTCGCCCTTGGTGCCGATGATCCGTTCGAGCCGCTGCGCGACCTGCTTCAGCAGTTCGTCGCCCGCAGGATGGCCCAGCGTGTCGTTGACCGCCTTGAACCGGTCGAGATCGAGCATCATCAGCGCGCAGCTGCGCTTGGCCGCCTTGTAGGCGGTGAGCAGCGCCGTCAGACGGCGGCCCATGCGGTTGCGGTTGGCCAGGCCCGTCAGCGAATCGTATTGCGCCGCGCGGTTGTTGTCCCTCTGGCGCTCGAAGTCGGCGGTGACGTCGTTCGCGCCGCCGCGATAGCCGATGTAGGTACCGGTCCGATCGAACGAGGGCTTGCCGTTGATCTGCCACCAGCGGATCTGGCCATTGACCTCTACCCGAACGGTCACGTTGACGATCTTCGACCGCGCGCTCAGCTGAAACTGCAGGGGCCGTTCGGCGCCTTCGTCGCTGTCGTCCTGCTCGATGGCAAAAATCGATGACAGGGGATTTCCGGTCAGGGAAGCCGCCTCCACCCCCAAAGCTTCGCAGGCCCCGGACGAGAGATAGCTCAGGCGATTGAGTTCGTCGGTCGCCCAGAACCAGGCGATCCCGCCGGCCTCGAACTCCTCGAGCATTTTCAGGCGGCTGGCGGCGTCCTGCATTGCGTGGGCCGATCCCGCAGCACCGCCCGAACCCGACGCGCCTTCAGGGGCGGCGCCCTTGCCGCCGAAGCCCCTGAGGATTCCGCGCATCGTCATTCTCGATTTACCTTCGCAACTCGCTAGCGGTTCGACCTTCGCTTTTATGGGTCCGGAGATAGAGGCCGTGGCTTAAATATTCGCTAAATGCGGCTCCACTTGCGCGCCCTTTCAACCGGCCTTTCGCAGCTCCGCCGCCCGCCCCGACGGAACCCTGTCCCGACCGGCCGGGCTGACCGCGGGAATTTCGCGCCGGATCGGTGTGGCGAACTCCACACCCATGCGGTCATCCTGGCTCCATCGCGTCGTCGCCGTGACGCTGGCACCCTTGGCGAGCTGGATCTGGAAGATGGTCCCGACGGGCACGTTCCAGAGCCCTTCGATCATCGCGCCGCCGCTCGAGATGTTGCGCACGGTGCCGTTGTAGATTGCCCCCTGGTGATCGAGCAGGACCTTGCGCAGCGTGGTCTGGCGCGGTGCGCGTGCCGAGCGGGGACCCCTGGCGACCGCGGCGAGCCCCGTTTCCAGGCGCTCGGTCGCCGCATCCGCGGCGAGAGGCTGCTCGTAGATGTATCCCTGGACATGGCTGCACCCGTGCATTCGCACCAAGTCGAGTTCGTCGAGCGTTTCGACGCCCTCCGCGGTGGTATCCATGCCGAGCTGCTGGGCCAGGCTGGTAATGGACGCGATGATCGCGCCGTTGCGGCTCCCTGGCTCGGTCGCACCGCGAACGAAGCTCTGGTCGATCTTGATCTTGTCGAACGGCGCCTTCTTCAAGTAGCCGAGCGAGGAGTAGCCGGTTCCGAAATCGTCGAGCGCCAGGCGCACGCCGATCCCCTTCAGCGCGGCGAACATCGCGTCGGTTCCCTCGTCGTCGTTGAGGAACACGCTCTCGGTGATCTCCAGCTCGAGCCGGGCCGGATCGATCTCCGCCGACGCGATCGCATGGGTCACTATGGCCGGAAGGTTGCGGTTGGCGAACTGCAAAGGCGATACGTTGACCGCGCAGCGGACCGATTCCGGCCAGCGCGCCAGGTCGGCGCAAGCGGTGCGCAGCGCCCATTCGCCCATCTGCGAAATCAGGCCGCTGTCCTCTGCGATGGAGATGAACTTGCTGGGAGGTATCCATCCGCGCTTGGGATGCTTCCAGCGCATCAGCGCCTCGAAGCCGACGATCTGCTCGGTGGCCGTCGCAACCACCGGCTGATAGAACAACTGGAGCTCGCCGAGCTGAATGGCGGCCCGCAGGTCCTTCTCCAGCGAGGCGCGCGCTTCCGCCTCGGCGTGAAGCTCCTGCGCGTAGAAATGGAAGCGGCCCCGGCCGCCGTCCTTCGCGGCATAAAGCGCGAGGTCGGCGTTGCGGATGAGTTCCTCGCTCGTCTTCCCGTCGGCGGGCGACAGGGCGATGCCGACCGACGCCCCGATGATCGCGGTGTGTCCGTCGAGCGAATAGGGTTGAGAGAGCGAATGGATCACGCGCTCCGCCAGTTCGCCCAGGCGCCGGCGCTCGATCCGGTTGGGAATGATGATCTTGAACTCGTCGCCCCCCAGCCGGCCGACCATGCCCATCTTTCCGACCGCACGCTCCAGACGCTGCGCCACCTGCTTGAGCAAGGCGTCGCCTGCCGGATGCCCGAGGGTATCGTTGACCTGCTTGAAGCGATCGAGATCGATCAGGAAGACCGCGCAGCAGCGGTGCATTTCCTGCGGCGCGGACAGGATCTTCTCCAGGGACTGGGCCATCTGGAACCGGTTGGCGAGGCCGGTCAGTGAATCGAACGTAGCCAGGCGGGTCGCATGTTCCTGGCTGCGCCGCTTTTCGGTGAGGTCGGTGCCCGACCCGCGAAAGCCGACGAAATTGTCGAAGTGGTCGTAGATCGGGCGCCCGCTGACCGACCACCACCTCTCGTCCGCCGTGGCGGCGCGAACGGCGAGTTCCTGGAAAGCCGACCGCGCCGACAGATGAAAGGTTAGCGTTCGCTCCCCTTCCTGCGCCTGTGAGAGGTCGAACAGCGTCTTGAGCGGCCGGCCGAGAAGGTCTTCGGTTTCGCCGCCGAGCATTTCGGCGACGGGTGACGAGACGTAGGTCAACTGGGACCGGCGATCGGTTTCCCAGAACCATCCCTGGCCGGTTTCCTCGTATTCGGCGAGGATGTCGCGGGCGCGGGAATGCACCCGTTCGCGGGCTTGCCTTTCCAGTTCCTCCCTCAGGTCCATCGCGATCTGTTCGCGGCTCACGATGACCGCGATGACGAAGCTGTACGCCAGACCGACAAACGCGGTCATGGATGGGGTCGCCAGCACGAACGGAAGCCAGATCGAGATCTTTGATACGAAGATCAGGACCGGGTGGCGCCGCGTGTAAACCGCCGCCACGCCGCTGAGCAGGAGAAGCGCGGCTGTGGTCGCCTCGTCGGTCAATGGCGAGTACTCCCGCCACAATTGCATGCCCGAGGCAAACAGGACGAGAGGCAGGCTGACCGTGGCGATCGCCACCGCGTGGGCCCGGACCCCTTCCAGGTGCTGCTCGACCTGGCGCGCCCTGGCGCGCGCGAAAGTCCCCAGCATCGCGCATCCCATCAGGATCATCGCCGGGAATGTCGGGAATTCCTTCACGGTCCAGGTCGCCAAGGCGACCGACAGCAGCATGGTGACGGGAAAGAGCGGCCACCCCGCCGGCAGCCAGGTGGTCCCGACGTGCGTGGTGGCGCGGGCAGTCAGCAGCCGGGAAATTCCGGTGTTGCGGCGTGCGCCATTACGGCGATCGGCATCGCTGGGTGCCAGCGCTGCATCCGTAACGGCGGGCGACGAAACCTTTCGGGCAGGAGGGCCTGCTCGTTGCGACACCGTTTCGCGCTCGTCGCTTGCTACGTGAACGGGCCGGACCATGAGGCCGCTTTGCCTGTTTCAATTTGAGAAACGGTTAAGCCCTGTCCCAGACAGCGATTACGGGGTCCTGAGCAAACCGCTTGCGGTGGAGCCGCCCGGCTATAATCTCACGGGTCGGGAGGATCGTCCATGCGGCATATCGCGATCATCGGCTCCGGCCCCGCCGGATATTACACGGCGGAAGCGGCGCAAAAGGCCTTTGGCGAGGATGTTCGCGTGGACGTGTTCGACCGCCTGCCCGTTCCCTATGGCCTCATCCGCTCCGGCGTCGCGCCCGATCACCAGTCGATCAAGGGCGTATCCAAGCGCTACGAGAAGACCGCGCTGACCGAAAACGTGCGTTTCGTGGGCAACGTGGCGGTCGGCAGCGACGTGTCGATCCCGGAATTGTCGGCGCTGTACGACGCGGTCGTGCTGGCCACGGGCGCGCCGGCGGATCGGCCTCTTGAACTGCCGGGCGCCGAGCTGGCCAACGTGTTCGGCAGCGCCGCCTTCGTCGGCTGGTACAACGGGCATCCGCAGTTTGCCGGGCTCGATCCCGACCTGTCGGGCAAGACCGCGGTCGTGATCGGAATGGGCAACGTCGCGCTGGATGTGGCGCGCATCCTCGCCAAGACCGAAGCCGAGTTTGCCGGGAGCGACATCGTGCTTCACGCGCTCGACGCGCTGTCGCGCTCCAATATCGAGCGGATCGTCATTCTGGGCCGGCGCGGGCCGCACCAGATCATGATGACGCCCAAGGAGCTCGGCGAGCTTGGCGTGCTGGAACGGGCTGCGCCCCATGTGGAAGCGCGCGACCTGCCGGATCTGGTGGACGACGCCTTGCTCGAACCCGGCCTGCGGAAGTCGGTGACCCTTTTGCGGGGCTTCGCTGCGGTGCCGGAGCATCTGAAAGCGGAAAAGCCCATCGCCATCGAGTTCGATTTCTTCGCCCAGCCCGTCGCCCTCGTCGGCGAGACAACTGTCGAAGCCATCGAGGTCGAGCGAACGGAAGTGACGGCGGGCCGGGCCGTCGCGACCGGCGAAACCTACCGCATCCCCGCCAGCCTCGTGGTCAGCTGCATCGGTTATCGCACCCACCCCATCCCCCACGTTCCGTTCGACGAGCGCGCCGGACGCTTCGCGAACGACGAAGGCCGCATCCTGCCCGGCCTCTATTGCGTAGGCTGGGCGCGCCGCGGCCCCTCGGGCACGATCGGCACCAATAGGCCCGACGGATATTCGGTGGTCGAGAAGATCGTGCAGGACATCGATGGCGGAGTGCTCGGCCGCGGCGGCAAGGCCGGGCGCGAGGGCTTCGATCGCCTGGCCGCCGAACGCGGGCTCGACCTCGTAACCTTCCGCGACTGGAAGAAGATCGAAGAGGCCGAGGAATCAGCCGCCCGCGCAGGCTCCCCGCGCGAGAAGTTCGTCGACGTCGAAGCGATGATCCGGGCTGGCCGCTAGACCCGCATCGGCATCAGGACGTAGAGCGCGGGGCTCTTGTCGTTCTGACGGATCAGGGTCGGCGCGCCCGCGTCGGCCAGGTGCAGTTCGACAGTATCGCCATCGATCTGCCCCAGGATATCCTTGAGGTAGTTGGCGTTGAACCCGATCTCGAACCCTTCGGCCTTGTAGTCGGCGGCGATTTCCTCGGCCGCGGTCCCGTTGTCGGGGCTGGTGACCGACAGCGTGACCTTGTCCGGCTCGAGACCCATCTTCACCGCCCGGGTCCGCTCGGTGGCGATGGTCGCCACGCGGTCGACGCCTTCGAAGAACGACTTCGGGTCGAGCCTCAGCAGCTTGTCGTTACCGGTTGGAATGACGCGCGAATAATCCGGGAAGGTGCCGTCGATCAGCTTGCTGGTGAGGACCACCCCGCCCTCGCCGCCCAGCGTGAAGCGGATCTTGCTGGCCGAAAGATCGATCTGCACGCTTCCGTCCTGCCCTTCCTCGAGCAGCTTGCGCAATTCGGACACTGCCTTTCGCGGCACGATGACGTCGGGCATCCCCGCCGCGCCTTCGGGCCGCGCGATGGTGAAGCGGGCAAGCCGGTGGCCGTCGGTCGCCGCAGCCTTGAGCAGCGGCTGGTCCTCGTCCGACACGTGCAGGAAAATCCCGTTGAGGTAGTAGCGCGTCTCTTCGGTCGAGATGGCGAAACGCGTCCGGTCGATCATCTCGGACAGCAGCTTGGCCGGAATTTCGAAGCTCGTCGGAAGGTCGCCTTCGACGATGGTCGGAAAATCGTCACGCGGGAGGGTCGGCAACTGAAACCGGCTGCGCCCGGCCTTGACCGTCATGCGGTTGTCTGCCGCCTCGAGGCTGACCTGCGCCCCGTCGGGCAGCTTGCGGGCAATGTCGAACAGCAGGTGCGCCGACACGGTGATCGCACCCGCCGTCTCCACCGATGCGGCATCGAGGCTTTCGATCACCTGCAGGTCGAGGTCGGTCGCCATGATCTTCACGAGGCCATCGGCCGACGCTTCGATCAGGACATTCGACAGGATCGGGATGGTGTTGCGCCGTTCCACCACAGACTGCACGTGAGAGAGGCACCGCAGCAACTTGGCACGTTCGATTGTGGCCTTCATCGGTCCGCTTTCAACCCCGGTTGGGCGCTACGGACATCCGCACCAGTGACCAGACTGGGCCGGAGTCGCCCGCGAGCGCCGGAAAACAGTCCCGATACCCTTAACGAAAGGGACTTAGGCGGCAAGGCTGCGAGCACGTCGCAAGGGTGAAACTGGGGATAAATGCGCGCTCGCGGAAGCTTACGAAAACATCGCCATCCCGCCGTTGACGTGCAGGACCTGGCCCGTGACGTACGAGGCCTCGCGGCTGGCGAGATAGGCGACCGCGGCGCCGATCTCCGGCCCCTCGCCCATCCGGCCCATCGGGATACGCGCATTGAGCGCGTCCTTCTGCGCATCGGGCAGGGTATCGGTCATTGCCGTCCGGATGAAACCGGGCGCCACACAGTTGGCGGTGATCCCGCGGCTGGCGACTTCCTGGGCGAAGCTCTTGGTCATGCCGACGAGCCCGGCCTTGGCGGCGGCATAGTTCATCTGGCCGGGATTGCCGGTGCTGCCGACCACGCTGGTGATGGTCACGATGCGCCCGAAGCGAGCCTTCATCATCGGCCGGGCGGCCGCGCGCATCAGGCGGAAGGCGGCCTCGAGGTTGATCTTCATCACCGCGTCCCATTCCTCGTCCTTCATCCGCAGGGCGAGATTGTCGCGCGTGACGCCGGCGTTGTTCACCAGAATGTCGACCTGGCCCAGGGTATCGAGCGCGGCAGGTATGAGTTCCTCGACCTGCGTCGTGTTCGACAAGTCGCAGGTGATTTCGACATGGTCACCGCTGTCGTGCTTGAACTGGTCGTTCAGTTCCTCGCGAAATGCCCGCAGCTTCGCGCCGTTCGAGCCCGACAGCGCGAGGCGCGCGCCCTGCCCCGCCAGCGCGCGGGCGATGGAGGAGCCGATGCCGCCACTGGCGCCGGTCACGAGGGCGGTCATTCCGGTAAGGTCGAACATGCTCAGAGTTCCTTCGCCAGTGCTTCGATATCGGCCATCGTCGCCACGCTGGTGACCGTCACGTCGTCGACCGTGCGGCCGACCATCGGGCCGACGACCTTGCCGCCAAGCTCTACGAAATGCTCCATCCCTGCATCGCGCATGGCGATCACGCTTTCGCGCCAGCGGACGCGGCCGGTGACCTGCCGGACCAGCAGATCGCGCTCGGCAACGGGGTCGGTCACTTCGGCTGCAGTGACGTTGGCATAAAGTGGCAGGCGGAAAGCGCCGGGCGGAGTCCTCCCCAGCGCCTCGTCCATCGCCTCGGCCGCGGGGCCCATCAGCGAACAGTGGAACGGGGCCGAGACCGGCAGCAGGACGCCGCGCTTGATGCCATGGTCCTTCACCATCGCCACGGCGCGCTCGATGGCGCTGCGGTGGCCGGACAGGACGACCTGGCCCGGATCGTTGTCATTGGCGACTTCGCACACCTCGCCGTTCGCCGCTGCGGCGGCAAGCGCGGTCGCCTTCTCGATATCGGCCCCCAGCAGCGCGCACATCGCGCCGATCCCGACGGGGACGGCCGCCTGCATGGCCTGGCCCCGCAGCTTCAGGAGCCGCGCCGTATCGGCGAGCGAGAACGCCCCCGCGGCGGCAAGAGCCGTGTATTCGCCCAGGCTGTGCCCGGCCACGCAGTCACCCTTGTCGACCAGCGACACGCCGAAGTCGCGCTCCAGCACGCGCACGGTGGCCAAGGCGTTTGCCATGATCGCCGGTTGTGCGTTCTCGGTCAGCGTCAGTTGGTCCTCGGGCCCCTCGCGCATGATCGCCCAGAGGTTCTGGCCGAGCGCCTCGTCGACCTCCTGGAACACCTCGCGGGCGGCGGCGCTGGCCTCGGCCAAGTCGGCGCCCATGCCGACTTTCTGGCTGCCCTGGCCGGGAAACAGGAATGCTCTCATCGAAATCTCCTCACGGTCTCGCGCCTATGAAGGAGTGCGCCATCAGGCAAGGCCGAAGGGCACGATCCTGTTGGTCGCGGTGTGGCCGATCTCGGCCCGGCCCAGGAACGGTATTCCCGCCCGGGCGCACCATTTCTCGGCGATCTCCTGCGCGGTGGAGCCGAACGGTCGGTCGTTTTCGGGCACGTCGGTAACGTCTCCCAGCCGCAGGCCGGCGATACCCCCAAGGCAGTTCGCAATGTGGAAAAAGAGCCGGTCGACCGCATAGAGATGCTCCGACACTTCCTCGACGATCACGACGTGACCCGTGAGATCGGGAAGAAATTCGGTCCCGGCGAGCATCGCCAGGGTCATCAGGTTGAAGGCCACCGTGGGACGCCCGTCGAGGGTGGGTTCGAGCCCGCCGCGATCCCCGGCCAGGAAAGCGAGCGCCCGGCGGACCGTCTCGTCGCCGCCTTCACGCCTCACGTCGGTGACCATGGGTCCATGGACCGGGCGGCCGATGCCCCGCCCGTAAAGCATGGCGAGCAGGTACCCCATGTCGGAATAGCCGAGGTAGGTCTTCTCGCCCGCGGCGGGAGCCAAGCCGTCGCTCGCCGCTGCGAGGATCTGCGCCGATCCGTATCCGCCCCTGGCGAACCAGACGGCATCGAACGCGGGATCGTTGGCGCACTCCAGAAACGCCGCGAGGCGCGCGGATTCCGGACCCGCGAAGTGACCTTCTTCGAGGAAACACTGGTCGTGGAAGTACAGCTGCAGCGAGGGAAATTCCTGTGCGATCACGCCAACCTTCTCGGCGACCTCGGGCAGGAGCGGTCCGGCGGGAGCACAGATGGCGATACGGGGCATGGCGGGCTTCTAGCTGCCTTGTGCGCGGTGCGACAACCGCTTAGCGAAAGGCCGATGACCGACACGCCCGACGTTCTTTCGCGCCCCCTGTTTTTCTGCGGCATCGGCGGATCGGGCATGTTGCCGCTGGCGATGATCGCGCGCGGGCTGGGCGCCGCGGTGGCCGGGTCGGATCGCAGCCGCGACCAGGGGCGCACGCCGGAGAAATTCGCCTGGCTCGAAGCGCAAGGGTGCCAGCTCTATCCGCAGAACGGCAGCGGCATCGTTTCGGCCGAGCAGGTGCTGGTAGCAAGCGCCGCGATCGAGGACACCGTCCCCGAGGTCGCGCGGGCAAGAGAACTGGGCTGTCCGCGCATGACCCGCGCGGAGCTGCTTTCGGCGCTGTTCAATGCCTCGGCGTGCGGCGTTGCGATCGGCGGAACGAGCGGCAAGTCGACCGTGACGGGTATGCTCGGCTGGATAATGCAGGACATCGGCCGATCGCCGACGATCATGAACGGCGCGGTGATGAAGAATTTCGTCTCCGACGCGTCGCCGTTCGCAAGCGCGACAGTCGGGGATGGCGGAGTTTTCGTCTCCGAAGTCGACGAAAGCGACGGGTCCATCGCGCTGTACCGGCCGCAAGTGGCCGTGCTGCTCAACGTCAGCCTCGACCACAAGAGCTTGGCGGAACTGCGCGTCCTCTTCGGCAATTTCCTCCGGTCCGCCCAGTATCGCGCGGTCAATTTCGACAACGAGGAAGCCTGGGTCCTCGCCCGCGACATGGACAGTGTCGTGTCCTTCGGCGTCGACCACCCCGCGGCGCGCTTCGGTATTGTCGAGGACACGATCGAGGACACCGACACCGGGATCCGCGCCTTGCTGGTCGACCGCGGCGACGATGACCGGGTTCACGCCCTGCGGGTGAATATGCCGGGCCACCACAACCTGTCCAACGCGCTCGCCGCCGTGGCCGGGGCGGTCGCGGCAGGCGTCTCCCCACACGAGGCGTGCCTGGCGCTGTCGACGTTCGCCGGTCTTGGCCGGCGGTTCGACGTCATCGGGACCAGTCCGGGCGGAGTTACGGTGATCGACGATTTCGGTCACAACCCTGAGAAATGCCGCGCCACCCTCCGCACGCTAAAGGCGCGCGAAGGACGGGTCATCGCGTTCTTCCAGCCGCACGGATACGGCCCGCTTCGACAGATGGGGCAGGAACTGGCGGAAACCTTCGCCCATGAACTCGGGCCGGACGACCTCACGATCCTGTGCGACCCGGTCTATTTCGGCGGGACCGTCGACCGGTCGGAAGGAAGCCAGCGCATTGTCGACCTCATCGTCGCTGCTGGTGGCCGGGCGGAATATGTTCCGAAGCGGGCAGCGGTGGCCGACAGGATCGTCAGCCTGGCCCGCCCCGGCGACCGCGTGGTCGTGATGGGCGCGCGCGACGATACCCTGACGACATTCGCCAGGGATCTGCTTGCTCGCCTGGATTAATGCGCCCCGGGCTCGTGCCCCACTTTGAAGACTTTGTGCAGTACGAACACGATCAAGGCACCCAGGGCCAAGCCGAAGACGGCCGACAGGGCGGCTGAGGTCGTCCAGCCCAGAACGCCGGAAAGCGATCCGGTCGATACCTCGACAGCGTGCTGGATATCGTGAACCCAGTGCGCGGGCGCGCCCAGGCCGAGTTCCTCCAGCCCGTGCAGCACGATCCCGCCGCCGACCCACAGCATCGCGATGGTGCCTACGAACGACAGGACCTTGAGCAGGATGGGCATGGCATGCAGCAGCATGCGCCCCATCGCCTGGGCAGCAGACGAAGCCTTCTTCGCCAGATGCAGCCCGATGTCGTCCATCTTCACGATCAGCGCCACCGCGCCATAGACGCATACGGTCACCGCGACGCCCACCAGTGCCAAGACCACCGCGCGGGTGACAAGGGTTTCGGCCGCCACCTCGTTCAGCGTGATGGCCATGATCTCGCCCGAAAGGATCAGGTCGGTTCGGATGGCCCCGGCGGTCCGCTCTTTCTCGAACTTGGCCGGGTCTTCGATCTTGTCGTCAAGCGTCTTGCCGTGCTTTTCGCCGCCCAGCTTCTCGACGACCTTTTCGGCGCCCTCGTAGCACAGGTAGGCACCGCCGAGCATCAGGAGGGGGATGATCGCCCAGGGCAGGAACTCGCTGAGCAGCAGCGCGCCCGGCAACAGGATGATCAGCTTGTTCTTCAGGCTGCCCTTCGCGATGTTCGCAATCAGCGGCAGCTCCCGGTCGGGTGTCAGGCCGGTGACGTAGGACGGGGTCACCGCGGCATCGTCAATCACCACACCCGCGGTCTTGCTGCCCGCACGCCCCGCAGCCACGCCGACGTCGTCGATGGAGGCTGCAGCGGCACGGGCGATGACGGCAACGTCGTCGAGCAATGCGGTAAGTCCGCCGGGCATTCGGGAGTTCCTCGGGTCAGGGCCGCTCGCGGCCGGTCAGTTGGACTTGTATATGGTTATCACGACCGCTGGTTCCTTCACGGTCGGATCGAACCCCAAGGTGCCGATGTAGGCGCCCTTGTTGAGCCAATCGTATTTGCCGAGCGGAGCCTCGAACACCGGGCTCGTACGGATCGGGGCTACCGGCTGGCCGTCGACAGGTCGGCAAAGCGCACCCGAATTGACCACGTTGATGATCACTCCGTCATCGGTCTTGATGAAATAGTCCGCCACGATCTGCGAGCAGCCGTCGGGCGTGTCGAGTTGCCAGTCCCAGCCCATCGGCAGGATTTCGCCCTTCATCCTGGGCCCTTCGAACGTCCCGCCGATGATTGGGATGAAGCGGCGCTTGCCGCGCTGGGTCTGCCCCACCTCGACTGCCGGGCTGAGCTTGACCACCGAGCGATAGAGCAGTTCCAGGCCCGGGGCCGGCGGGGCGGGCGGCGCCGGTTGCTCTTGCGCGGCACCCGGCGCGGCCAGCAGAACGGCACTTGCCAATACGAACCAGCCTCGCATCGAATCCCCCCCTCGGAACGGCGCGATGCTGCTGCGCCGGCCGGCCCGCGTCAATGCCGCCTCTTGCCTTGCATTGAGGGCGAAAACCTGTATGTGCGCCGCTTCCCATCCGACTGGACGGGATGAAGAAAGCCGGAGGGGCCCCGCGATCCGCGCGGACAAGCCAGCGATCGGCATCATGTGAAAGGAACGAGGGATGGCTCTGTACGAGCACGTCTTTCTCGCCCGCCAGGATCTGAGCCAGGCTCAGGTCGACGCATTGGCGGCGAGCGCTACCGAAATCGTCGAAGGTATGAAGGGCAAGGTCACCAAGACGGAGACCTGGGGCCTGAAGAACCTCGCCTACAAGATCGACCGTAACCGCAAGGCTCACTTCGTGATGCTCAACATCGAGGGTCCCGGCGATATCGTCGCCGAGCTCGAGCGGCAGAACCGGATCAACGAAGACGTGATCCGTTGGATCACGATCGCCGTCGAAGAGCACGAGACCGGCCCGTCGGTCATGATGCGCAAGAACGAGCGCGACAAGCGTCGCCGTTCGGAGCGGGGAGAAGACTGATGGCCCGTGCATTTTTCCGCCGCCGCAAGTCCTGCCCGTTTTCGGCCAAGGACGCTCCGCAGATCGACTACAAGGACGTGCGCCTGCTGCAGGGCTTCATGTCCGAGCGTGGCAAGATCGTGCCCAGCCGCATCACCGCCGTTTCCGCCAAGAAGCAGCGTGAACTGGCCAAGGCGATCAAGCGCGCCCGCCACCTGGGCCTGCTGCCCTACATCGTGAAGTAAGGGAGGAACGGTCATGAATATCATTCTTCTCGAACGCATCGAGAACCTCGGCACGATCGGCGACGTCGTGTCGGTCAAGGACGGCTACGCCCGCAATTACCTGCTCCCGCAGAAGAAGGCGCTGCGCGCCAACGATGCGAACAAGCAGGTGTTCGAAGCGAACCGCGAACGCCTCGAAAACGAGAACGCCGAACGCCGCTCCGACGCCGAAAAGGCCGGCGAGAAGGTCGAAGGGGCCGAGGTCGTGCTGATCCGCGCTTCGTCGAACTCGGGCCAGCTCTACGGTTCGGTCAACGTGCGCGACATCGCCCTTGCCCTCGCCGAGCAGGGTTATGACGTGGACAAGCGCCAGGTCATCATGGGCAGCCCGATCAAGGCGATCGGCATGCACGACGTCACCGTTCAGCTTCACCCCGAAGTGCGCGTCACGGTGAAGGCCAATGTCGCCCGTTCGGACGACGAAGCCGAACTGCAACGCCAGGGTGTCGACGTCATGGCCCAGGCCTTCGAGGATGAGCACGGCGGCGACGCCGGTGGCTTCACCGAAGAGGTGGACCGGACGCTCGAGCCCGGCGAAATTCCCGCCGACATGCTCGA
The DNA here is from genome assembly GCF_053819185.1 of Tsuneonella sp. HG222. Lineage (NCBI taxonomy): Bacteria > Pseudomonadati > Pseudomonadota > Alphaproteobacteria > Sphingomonadales > Erythrobacteraceae > Tsuneonella > Tsuneonella sp. HG222. The sequence continues at coordinate 1,742,321 of NZ_JBSOQZ010000001.1, forward strand.
GAAGCCGGCCGGCGACGAAGCCGAAGCCTGATCTCTCGAAATCGAACGACACGAAAGGGCGTCTTCCGCATGGAAGGCGCCCTTTTCGTTTGCCTTTGAATTGACCATTTGATGGCGCTATCGGCTCTCATGGATTCCAAGACCGTCATCGCCGAACTTTCGGCCATCTACGACGCCGCGATCGAGCGTCTGCGCAGCGACATTGCCGCGTACGTCACCGAAGGGACCCAGCCCCCGCCCGAACGGCGATCCGACGGTTCCTATTGCTATCCCGAGGTGCGCGTCCGCTATTTCGGCGGAACGCCGGCGAACGACCGAACGCGCGCATTCGGCAGGCTGCACGAAGCAGGCACCTATTCCACCACGGTCACTCGCCCCGAACACTTCGAAGGCTACCTGACCGAGCAGCTCGACCTGCTCCTCGAAGATTTCGATATCGAGATCGAAACCGGCCGATCGCAGCAGGAAATACCCTTTCCCTATGTCCTCGATGGACAAGCCGGGGCCGCCATGGCCGGTGTCAGCCCCACCGATCTGGCGCGCTTCTTCCCCACTACCGAGCTTGCCCTGATCGGTGACGAACTGGCGGATTCCATCCTCGAGCAGGATCCCGGCGCTCCGCTCCCGCTCAGCCTGTTCGACGGCCTGCGAACCGATTTCAGCCTTGCGCGCCTGGCGCATTACACCGGGACGGCGCCGCGCGATTTCCAGCGCTTCGTGCTGCTGACCAATTATCACCGCTACATCGACGAGTTCGTCGACTGGGCCGGGGAGCAGATCGGCCAGGGGGTCTACACGTCGCTGACCGGGGCCGGCGGACTGGCGCTAACGAAGAAGACCAAGAACGCCCACGCCCAGCTCAACGAAACGACGTGGCGCAGGCACCAGATGCCCGCCTATCATCTCAAGTCCGAAAACGGCCTGGGGATCACCCTGGTCAACATCGGCGTAGGTCCCTCCAACGCCAAGACGATTACGGACCACCTGGCGGTCTTGCGCCCGGAGGCGTGGCTGATGATCGGGCATTGCGGCGGATTGCGCCCGAGCCAGAAGATCGGCGATTTCGTGCTGGCGCACGCCTATTTACGTGACGACCATGTCCTAGACGACGTGCTGCCGCCGGAAATCCCGATCCCGGCAATCGCTGAAGTACAGCAGGCGCTCTACGGGGCGGCCGAGGAAGTCAGCGGCGCGCAAGGTGCCGACCTCAAGCAGCGCATGCGCACCGGCACCGTGGTGACGACCGACGATCGCAACTGGGAACTGCGCTATACCCTCACCGCCCGGCGCCTCAGTCAGAGCCGCGCGGTGGGCATCGAGATGGAAAGCGCCACGGTCGCCGCGCAAGGGTATCGCTTCAGGGTTCCGTACGGAACCTTGCTGTGCGTATCAGACAAGCCGCTGCACGGCGAAATCAAGCTGCCCGGCCAGGCCAACACCTTCTACGAACAGGCGATCGCTGCCCATCTGATGATGGGTATCCGCGCCTGCGAGCGGCTGCGCGCAGAAGGGCCTCGGCTGCACAGCCGCAAGCTGCGCGCCTTCAACGAGCCGCCGTTTCGCTGAACGCACAGGGAAAACGAACAGCGTTTACCCGAAACTAACCTGACCTGGGGGAAGCTGCGCGCATGGTCATGCGGTCGCTTCCCCTTCCGAACCCGATGGAAAGGCGCACGGCGGAGCGCCGGGAGGTTTCCTGCCCGGCCGCGCTCTGCACGCCCTACGCCCGCCTGCCGGGCGAACTGTCGGACATTTCCACCGGGGGTGCCTGCTTCCGGACACCCGATTCGCCCCGCCCCGGAACGATGGCCATGCTCGACTGGGACGGCCGCGAATTCATGTGCCGCGTCGTCTGGTCGAAGAAGGACATGTGCGGCCTCTCGTTCGACAAGCCGCTGCCGCCCGAACTGGTCGGCGAAACGGTCGAAACGTGGAAACCGGCCGAACCTGCCGCGGCCATGGGCAACATTCAGATGGGCGCGCGCCGCAACCGGTTCCGTCTGGCCACGACGGACGAACCCGACGCGACCTGACGGTCCCGGCCTTCCCGCAGCTTACCAGCCCTGCGGCTTGCCCTTGTTCTGCTCGTCGAGCCACGCCTTCAACGGGGCGAAGTACTCCGCCATCGCCTTGCCGCTCATTTCGCGGCTGCCGGTGAACGCCTCCAGCGCGTCGGGCCAGGGCTTGCTGGCGCCCATCGCGAGCATCTTGTTGAGATTTTCGCCGACCTGCTTGTTGCCGTAGAAGCTGCAGCGGTGCAGCGGCCCGGTCCACCCGGCCTGGTCGCACGCTGCCTTGTAGAACTGGAACTGCAGCAACCGGGCAAGGAAGTAGCGCGTGTACGGGGTGTTGCCCGGCACGTGATACTTTGCCCCGGCGTCGAACCCGTCGACGGGGCGCTCCACCGGGGGCGTGATCCCCTGGTAATCGAGCCGCATCTTGTTCCACGCGGTGTTGTAGTCGGCCGGCGCGATCGTGCCGTCGAAGATGCCCCAGCGATAGCGATCGACCAGCAGCCCGAACGGGAGGAACGCCACCTTGTCCATCGCCTGGCGCAGCAGCAGCCCGATGTCCTTGTCCGGCCCGGGGACCTTGCTGCGATCGAGCAGCCCGATCTGGACGAGGTATTCGGGCGTGATGGAGAGCGCGACAGCATCCCCGATGGCCTCGTGGAAGCCATCGTTGGCACCGTCGAGGTGCAGGTAGTCCTGCTTGTTGTAGGCGCGCTGGTAGTAGTTGTGGCCAAGCTCGTGGTGGATGGTCACGAAATCGGTCGTGTTCTTCTTAATGCACATCTTGATGCGCAGGTCGTCGACATTGTCGAGGTTCCACGCACTCGCGTGGCAGGTCACTTCGCGATCGCGCGGCTTGAGGAACATCGAGCGGGTCCAGAACGTCTCGGGCAGGGGTTCGAAGCCGAGCGAGGAAAAGAAGCCCTCGCCGGTCTTCACCATGTCCATTTCGTCCTTGCCCTTCTCGGCAAGCAGGTCGGTAATCTCGTAACCGATGTCGCCCGATCCCGGCGGGGCGACCAGCGGATAGATCGGGCCCCATTCCTGCGCCCACATGTTGCCCAGCAGGTCCGCGCGGATAGGGCCGGTCTTGGGCTGCACGGCATCGCCGTACTTCTCGTTGAGCTTCCAACGCACATAGGTGTGCAGGCTCTGGTAGAGCGGCTTCACGTCCTGCCACATCTTCTCGGTCAGGGCGGCGAACTCGGCCGGCGGCATGTCGTAATTGGCGCGCCACATGTCGCCCACGTCGGCAAACCCGAGCTCCTTGGCGCCGGCGTTGCCGAGGTCGACCATGCGAACGTAGTCCGCCTTCGACGGAGCGCCGACATTGTCGTGCCAGCTGGTCCACATCTCGGCGAATTCGGCCGGGGTGTGGTCGAGGTTGCCCATCTGCTCTTCGATATCGACCCCGGCGATCGGCTTGCCGTTCAACGTCCCCTGGCCCTTGCCGTAGTCGGAGCTGAGCTTGGTGGTGATCTGGCTGAGCTCGTCAGCGGCGCCGGGCCGGGTCGAGGCAGGCATCACGATCCGGCTGCGCAGTGTGTCGAGCTTGCGCTTCACTTCGGGATCGAGCCCGGGCACCGCGGCATACTTCGCCGCGTCGATGGCGTAGCGCACGCTCATTTCGGTGTCGCGCGCACTGTAGGTCGCGGCGAGCGCATCGCTGGTATCGTTGATGTACGTCGCGTTGAGCCAGGACACGCGCGCGTTTTCGATGCCGAAGTCGAAAAGTTCCTTTTCCGCCGCAGCGACGAAGTCAGCCGCGCCCTGCGGGGTGAGTGGAAACGCCGGAGCCTCGGCGGCGGCTGCGACCGGAGTGCTCACGGGGGCCGTCGCCGGTGCGGTGGCACAGGCGGACAGCGAGATGGCCAGCGCCAGCGGCGCGACGGAAGCCTTGAACGTCATGGGGTGCGAACCTCGAAGCGATTTGGTTTCTGTTGGAACCGCATTGCACGGGGCTGCGCGGTTGATCAAGCCGTTAGGAAGCGCACGATCTCGGTGGAAAGTTCCGGCTGCGTGACCGAACTCATGTGCGTGCCGGGAATTTCGACGAAATGCCCGTCGGGAAGCGCCTGCGCCAGGGCCATGGGGGAGCCGTTGTCGCGGTCCTGCGCGCCGCACACGACCAGCGTCGGCATCGTCACCGCCTGAAGATCGGCCTCGGCATTTCCCGCGACCGACTGGAGCAACAGGCGCGAGGCGACCAGGTCCACCTTCTGCGTCTTCATGAAAGCCACCGCGAAGAACGCCGGGTCGCCGCGCTTCACCTGCTCGTACCTGTCGATGGCGTCGATGAAGAAGCCGGCGCGCCGCTCGAACCCGGCCAGGCCCTCCATGCCCATGCCGGCGATGACCAGGCGCCGCGGAGCGATCCCCTCGACCACGCAGCCTACCGCCGTGCGCGCGCCCAGCGAGAAGCCAGCGAGGTCGAAATCGCGCAGTCCCAGATGCGCCACCAGTGCCTCGACATCGCGCAGCAGGACGTCGGGCGGATAGGCGCCGGGATCGTGCGGCCTGCCGCTGTGCCCGTGCGCCCGCAGGTCCGGCATCAGCACCTCGAAACCGGCCTCCGCTAGCCGGGCGGCGTGTCCGAACTTGATCCAGTTCGTTTCGGCGTCGGAAAACAGGCCGTGGAGCAGAACGACCGGCCGCCCTTTCCCAATCCGATGCAGCGCCAGCTCCGTGCCCCCGAAGCCGGCGAACGTTTCGACCTTCGGTGACGTCACTCCGGCACCTCGAGGCCCGCGGCCTGCCAGCGGGTGACGACGCTGTCGGTCTGGTCGCTGCGCTGGCGCGGGAGGTCGCGGGTGTCGAGCCAGACTTCGTGCAGGCTTTCCGCGCCGGCGTGGGCCGTCGGCACGAAGTCGGACGGATCGTCGAAGCTGCCCACCGTGAGGTCGAACCCCTTGCCGTCGTTGAACGTGAAGCCGAGCGGCGTTCCGCAGGTGCTGCAGAAAGGGCGCCTGGCGATCGGCGAACTGGCGTACCAGTCGGGCTCGCTCTGCCAGCTCACATGCTCGTTGGGCACGTTTACGAAGGCGGCGGCGAAGCCTCCGGTCGCCTTCTGGCACATGCGGCAATGGCACAGGTACGCGTCGGTCGGATCGACGTTGGCCGAATATCGCACGCGGCCGCACTGGCAGCCGCCATCCTTGAGGCTACGTTCCATGCCGCCAGTCATCGCGCCGATGGGTGCCGAAAACAAGGTTCGCAACGCATTGTTATTGGCGGCAAGGTATCTTATTTGCCGGCGCAGAGCGTTGCATTTGGAAACCGATGGCCGAAGCCGATCCCCAACTTGACACCCTCGGGACGACCGAAGAGCCGAAGAAACAGCGCCGGTTGGGGCGCGTGCTGGTCATGCTCTCGCTTCCCGTCGCGCTCCTGATCGGCGGGCTTCTCTACTGGCAGAGCCTCCAGGGCAAGGTCACCACCGACAATGCCTATGTCCAGCAGGACATGGTGGCCGTGAGCGCGGAAGTCGGCGGCAAGATCGTCGACGTCATGACCGGCGAGGACCGGAGCGTAAAGGCCGGCGATCTCCTGTTCCGGATCGATCCCGAGCCGTTCGAACTCCAGGTCGCCCAGGCCGACGCGGCGATCGCTACCGCGCAGGCCAACGTCACCGCGCTCGCCAATTCGGCCGATCTTTCGGGAGCGGACATTTCCGGCGCGCGCGAGGATATCGCCTTCGCCCAGTCGCGCTTCCGCCGGCAGCAGGAACTGATGGACCGGGGCTTCACCACCAAGGCAGACTACGACGCCGCGCGTCACGCGGTGGAACAGGCGCGCGAGGAACTGCGCCAGGCCGAGGCCAAGCAGACGGCGGCGCGCGCACGGTTGGCCGAAGGCGCCGCGGTCCCGGGCAAGAACCCGCAGATTGCCGCGGCCGAGGCGCAGCGCGCCAACGCCCAGCTCAGCCTGCGGCGGACCGAAGTGCGTGCCCCGGTCGGCGGTCGCGTAGCCCAGGCTGACCGCTTGCAGGTGGGCCAGCAGCTGCTGCCTAACCTCCCGGTCCTGACCATCGTCGCCGACGGCAGCACCTACATCGAGGCGAATTTCAAGGAAACCGACCTTGCCCAGATGGCCGTCGGCCAGCGTGCGGAGCTCAGTTTCGACGCCTATCCCGGCATGCGCATAAAGGGCCACGTCGAATCGATCGGGGCCGGCACGGGGTCGGAGTTCTCCGTCCTTCCGGCGCAGAACGCCACCGGAAACTGGGTGAAGGTCACCCAGCGCGTGCCGGTGCGCATTGCGCTGGACGAGAAAAGCGCCCGGCCCCTGCTGGCCGGTCTGTCCACCCACGTGACGGTGTTCACGAGCGAAGAGAGCTGACCGTGGCATCGGCCGCGCCTGCCCGCGGCGATCGCCGGGCGGCCGCCGTGCCGCTCGAGGACGTAGCCTCCCTGCCGGCGGAAAATCCGCGTCTCCTCATCGTGGGCGTGATGCTGGCGAGCCTGCTGCAGGTGCTCGACATCACGATTGCCAACGTGGCGATCCCGCACATGCAATCGGCCCTGGGCGCGACCGCCGACAGCGTTACCTGGGTGCTGACCAGCTACATCATCGCGACAGCCATCGCGATGCCGATTACCGGCTGGCTGGCCGACCGGTTCGGCGCGCGGCGGCTGTTCATCCTTTCGACCGCCGGCTTCATCGCCAGTTCGGTGCTGTGCGGCCTGGCGCAGAACCTGACGGAAATGGTCATGTTCCGCGCGCTGCAGGGCGTCACTGGCGCCTTCATCGGGCCGCTGAGCCAGAGCTTCATGCTGGATTCGGCCAAACCCAGCAAGCACCCGCAGATGATGGCGATCTGGGGCCTTGGGGTCATGATCGGCCCTATCGTCGGCCCGGTCCTGGGCGGATGGCTGACCGAGAACTGGAACTGGCGCTTCGTGTTCTTCGTCAACCTGCCGCTCGGCATCGTCGCTCTCGCATTGCTGATTACGACCCTGCCGCGCAGACCCACCCGGCGGCGGCGTTTCGACCTGGCAGGGTTCTTCTATCTCGCCCTGTCACTGTCGGCTCTGCAACTGATGCTCGACCGCGGACAGCACGTCGACTGGTTCGATTCCGTCGAAGTCTGGCTCTACGCTTTCCTTGCCGTCAGCGGCGTCTGGTTCGCCGTGGTCCATTTCTCCACGGCGAAGGATCCGCTGTTCGAACGCGAGCTGTTCGCGGACCGCAATTTCGTCGTCGCGGTGCTGTTCATGCTCGTCGTCGGGATCGTGATGTTCGCTGTCATGGCCCTGTTACCACCGATGATGCAGCGACTGCTCGGTTACGGCGTGATCGATACCGGCATGGCGCTGATGCCCCGGGGCGTCGGCGTGCTGATTTCGATGCAGCTCGCCGCGCTCGGCAGCAAGATGGGTATCGACCCCAGGGCGATGGTGGCCTCGGGGTTCGTCGTCGTGGGGCTATCGTTGTGGGAAATGGCGCACTGGTCGCTCGGGGTCGATTACGGCCATATCTGGTGGACCGGCGCCTTCCAGGGCCTGGGCATGGGTTTTATCTTCATTCCATTGCAGGCCGTCGCCTTCGCCACCCTGCCCCCGCGGTTCCGGACCGACGGATCGAGCCTGCTCAACCTCCTCCGCTCGCTGGGCTCGTCGGTCGGCATCTCGATCACTACGACGCTGCTGATCCGCTCGATGCAAGTCAGCCATGCCGATCTTGCGAGCGAGGTGACCGCTGCCAGCAGTTCGGTGTTCGACCTGTCCAAGATGGATCAATACCAGACCGTCGGCGAGGCGGGGCTGCAGTTGCTCGACCTGGAGATCAATCGCCAGGCGGCGATGATCGGCTATGCCAACGACTTCTGGTTCATGATGTGGATCTGCTTCCTGAGCGTGCCGCTCGTGATGTTCATGAACAAGCCGCCGCGCAGGCGCTGACGCAGCGGCCGCTCAGCGGAAGTTGCAGGCAATTCCCGCCCACAGGACCTGCACTTTCGCAGATTCCCTATCCCCGTCGAAAATTCCCGACAGATTGCTCTCGCCCGAACTCGGTGTGAGCGTGAATTCGGCGCCCAGCGTACTGCCCTCGACCATTGCGATCGTTCTGGCCGCTTCGACTTCGCGCCGGGTCGAGCCGATCCCGATCCCGTCCATCGTGGTCAGGCGCGGCAGACCCTCGTCGAGCGACCAGCCGACGAATTCGCCATCCATGAAATGAAGCTTCAGCGCGCCGAAGGCCGAAAAGTCCATCGGCCCGGCCGGGCATTCGCCCAGGTGCGAGAGCTCGGCTGTCTGCCCTGTCGCCTTCGCGACGATCGCGTCGACCGTGCTGCGCGGCATGCCGAACGACAGGGCAGTGGTCTTGCCGCTGCCGGGGTCTACCAGACGCAGCCCGCCGATATCGAGTGCCACCGCCGGTCCGGCAGGTGTTTCCGCCGCCGGCTCTGCAGCCGTCGCGGTAGGCGTGGTCGCGGGCTGCGCTTCCGGTTCCGCCTCGCCCGCGCCGCATGACGCCAGCAACAGGGCGAGCGCGAAGGCGGCGGCGCTCCGCATCAGCCCTTCTTTAGGTGGCGCCGGCCGAGCAGCTCGGCGATCTGCACCGCGTTCAGCGCGGCGCCCTTGCGCAGATTGTCGCTGACGCACCAGAGGTTGAGGCCATTGTCGACCGTCGGGTCCTCGCGCACGCGGCTGATGAAGGTCGCATTGTCGCCGACGCATTCGATCGGGGTGATGTATCCACCGTCCTCGCGCTTGTCGATCAGCATGATGCCGGGCGCCTCGCGCAGGATGTCCATTGCCGCCTCTGCGGATATATCGCGCTCGAACTCGATGTTGATCGCTTCCGAATGGCCGACGAAGACCGGCACGCGCACGCAGGTGGCGGTGACCTTGATCTTGGGGTCGAGGATCTTCTTGGTCTCGACGACCATCTTCCACTCTTCCTTGGTGGACCCGTCATCCATGAACACGTCGATGTGGGGGATCACGTTGAAGGCGATTTGCTTGGTGAACTTGCTCGCCGTTACGGCATCGCCGACGAAGATCGCGCGGCTCTGCTCGAACAGCTCGTCCATCCCGGCCTTTCCGGCGCCCGAGGTCGACTGATAGGTGCTGACCACCACGCGCTTGATGCCGAAGGCGTCGTGCAGCGGCTTGAGCGCCACGACCATCTGCGCGGTCGAGCAGTTGGGATTGGCGATGATGTTGCGCCGAACATAGCCGTCGATCGCGTCGGGGTTCACCTCGGGCACGATCAACGGAACGTCAGGATCCATGCGGTAGTACGAGCTGTTGTCGATCACCACGCAGCCCTGGCTCGCGGCCTTGGGTGCATACTCCTGCGCCGGACCCGACCCGGCCGAGAACAGCGCGATGTCGAAGCCGGTGAAGTCGAAGTGTTCGATGTTCTTGCACTTCAGCATCTTGCCGGTGTCGCCGAATTCGACCTCGGTGTTGGTCGAGCGCGAGCTGGCGACAGCGGCGATCTCGTCGATCGGGAACTCGCGCTCGGCCAGCGTGGCGAGCATTTCGCGCCCGACATTGCCCGTCGCTCCGACCACTGCCACCCGGTAACCCATCGCACACTCCATCGCTCGAAGAGCGGCGGCGATAGGCGCACCGGCGGATTAGTCAATCAAGCGGGTCTGGTTCCGGGCCAAGGTTCACTTGGCGGGGAACGGCGCAATGGGGAGTTACTCGGGCGGCGTTACCCCGTGCCGCTCGAGGAAGCGGAAGACCGTTTCGTACAGGTGCGGGCTGATCATGGGGCCGCCGATCGAATGGGTCTGCCCGGGGTAGAGCATCATTTCGAACGGCACGTTCTCCGCCTGCAGCTTGGCGACCAGTTCGGACGTGTTCTCGAAGATCACGTTGTCGTCGGCCATGCCGTGGATGACCAGCAGCGGGTCTGCGATCCTGCCCGAATCCGCCAGCGCGTTCGCCTTGCGATAGGCTTCCGCGTCGGCCACCGGATCGCCCATGTAGCGCTCGGTGTAGAACGTGTCGTAGAGCTCCCACCGCGTGACCAAAGCGACCGCGATGCCCGCCGCGTAGAGTCCGGGATCCGCCTCGAGCTGCTTGAGCGTCATGTATCCGCCGTACGACCAGCCGAACGTGGCGATCTTGGCCGGATCGACGAACGGTAGCGACTTGAGATAGGCGGCTCCTGCCTTCTGGTCCTCGACCTCGACCCCGCCCATTGCGCGGAATATCGCCTTCTCGAACTCCACGCCGCGGTTGTCCGATCCACGGTTGTCGATCTCGAACCAGATGTAGCCTCGATCGACGATCGCCTGCGCCAGCCCCCCGCCCCAATTGCGGTAGACGTCCTGGTGGTGCGGCCCGCCGTAGTGGGAGAAGAACACCGGGTAGCGCTTGCCCGGCTTGAGTTCGGGCGTGATCATCTCCCAGTGCATGGTCGTGCCGTCCGGACCGATCAGTTCGCCATACTGCGTCGGCCGATGGCCGGGAAGGAACGGTGCGTAGGGATGGCCGACATCCAGCGCGTTCTCTTCCAGCCATGCCAGCCGCTGTCCTTCACCATCGGCAAGATAGACCTGCGGAGGCTGGCTTGGGTTCGACCGGCTGACCAGCAAGGTCCGGCCCTTGCCATCCATTGTCGCCGAGTTGGTGAAGGCGGGGTCCGTCAGCCGGACAGGCTCCCCGCCGGTGCGCCAGTGGAGCGAATAGACCTGCGGCGCGGTGACGTGATCTTTCGTTCCGGTGAAAAAGAGCCGGCCGGCGGCCTCGTCCACGCCCACCAGCTTGCTCACGACCCATTCGCCGCGAGTCAATTGGGTCCAGGCGCCGTCCGCGAAACGGTAGAGATGCCCGAAGCCGTCGCGCTCCGAGCGCCAGATCAGGCTGCCGTCCTTCAGGAAGCGGTAGGCGTCGGACAGGTTGATCCAGTGCCCCTCGGCCGCCGTTTCGCTGAACAGCAGCCGCGTCGCCCCGGTCGCCGGATCGGCCGCCAGCATGTCGAGCCGGTCCTGCGCGCGGTTGATCCGCTGGACGTAGAGCGTGCGGGCGTCGGGCGACCAATCCACCCGGCCGAGATAGATGTCGCGTTCCGCCCCCAGGTCAACCTCGACCTTGTTCTTGCCGTCCGGGTCCATCACGAACAGCCGCACGTCGGCGTTGGGCGTCCCGGCAGCGGGGTAGCGCTGGTCGAAGGTGCGGGTTCCCGTCGCGCCGATCGACGCGCGGGTGACGACGCCGACGGGCGCCTCATCGAACCGCTCGACCGCGATGCGCGCTTCATCGGGTGACCACCAGTAACCGCGCTTGCGGTCCATTTCCTCCTGCGCGACGAACTCGGCCTCACCCCAATGGACCAGGTCGCCCTCTGCAGGCGTGATCGCGCCGACAGCGCCACCCAGCTTGCCGACGTGCAGGCCGTTGTCGCGCAGGTAGGACAGATAGGTGCCCTTGGGGCTGAGCTCGGGATCGAGCTGCCCCGCCCCGCCCTGCGTCAGGCGCTCGACTGTCCCGTCGAGCCGGGCAAGGAACAGGTCGCCGTCCAGCGGCACCAGCAGACTCTGCCCGTCCGCATTCCAGGAATAGGAGACGATGCCGGTGAGCGAACCGATGCGGCTGCGCTCGCGCTGCATCTTCTCGGCTTCCGACAATTCCGCGCCCGATCCGACCTTGGCCGAATCGACCAGCATCCGCCATTCACCGCTCGTGCGGTCATATCCCCACAGGTCGTAGCGCTGGCGATCGTCCTCGCGGTTGCGCAGCACGGCCAGCCAGCGTCCGTCCGGCGACAACTTGGCCAGGCGCGGCGCCGGGCCGTTGAGCGATGGGCTGGCAAAGACCCGCTCGAAGGTCAGTTTGGGCGCCTGCTCGGCAGTCATCTCGGTCCTCTCTTTGGCAAGGGCGGTAGCGGATTGGAAAGCGCCCGCAAGCATGACTGCTGCGGCTAGAAGGCCAAATTTCGACAACGTGGATGCGACTCCAAACGAGAAAGGGCGCCCCTCGCGGAGCGCCCCATCCCGTTACCCGTGAAACCGGATGCAGGAAAGCTCAGCCTTCCTTCTGCACCTCGCGACGCTCCGCGATGCGGGCGCGCTTGCCGGTCCGGCCGCGCAGATAATAGAGCTTCGCGCGGCGCACCACGCCCTTGCGGACGACGGTGATGCTCTCGACGTTCGGCGAATAGAGCGGGAAGACGCGCTCCACACCTTCGCCGAAGCTCATCTTGCGGACGGTGAAATTGCTGTTGATGCCGCGGTTGGAGCGGGCGATGCAGACGCCTTCGAAGTTCTGCACGCGGGTACGCTCACCTTCGACGACGCGCACGCCTACCTTGAGGGTGTCGCCGGCGCGGAATTCGGGAATGTCCTTCCCGAGGTTCTCGATGGCTTCCGCCTCGAGCTGCTGAATCAGGTTCACTTGCCCTGGTCCTTCTTCGTTCGCCGCGCGCTAGAGGCAGGCTGAACCCGAGCACCGACATGGCGCTCCCAAAGGTCCGGCCTGCGTAACCGTGTGTCGGATTCGCTCATGGCCTTGCGCCATGCGGCAATCCTCGCATGATCCCCCGATCGCAGCACTTCAGGGATCGTGCGCCCTTCCCATTCGACAGGTCGGGTATAGTGCGGATATTCGAGCAATCCCTCTTCGAAGGATTCCTCGGCCCCGCTGGAAGGCGCGCCCATTACTCCGGGCAGCAGCCGAATGCAAGCGTCGAGAAGCGCGATCGCCGCCGGCTCTCCGCCCGACAAGACGATGTCACCGAGCGAGATTTCCTCGACCCCCCGGCCCTCGAAGATGCGCTCGTCGAAACCCTCGAACCGGCCGCACAGTACGATGACCCCAGGTCCCGCGGCGAGTTCCCGCACCCGGGCCTGGGTCAGCGGCTTGCCGCGCGGGGTCATCGCCAGGACCGGCCGCCCGCGCTCGACGCTGTCGATCGCCGCCGCCAGCACGTCCACCTTGAGTACCATGCCCGCCCCGCCACCGGCCGGCGTGTCGTCCACCGTCCGGTGCCTGTCGGCCGCGAAGTCGCGGATTTGCACCGTGTCGAGGCTCCACGCCCCTTCTGCCAGCGCCCGCCCGGCGAGCGACACGCCGAGCGGCCCGGGGAACATCTCGGGATAGAGCGTCAGAACGGTTGCGGTGAAAGTCATTCGGGTCGGATCCAGATTTCTGGAGCGGTTCGCATGCGGTCTGCTGCCAGTTCGTCCTGCAGCCACTCGCGGAACCGCTCGATCTTGCGCACGCCGACCCGCCCTACCGGGTGAACCAGGAAGTGCGAACTGCGCGGCAGGTAGAGGGTTTCGAACGGCTGCACCAGACGCCCGCTGTCGAGATCCGCCTGCCAGTAGAACGGCGTCATGACGGCCACGCCGAAGCCGCCGAGAATGGCGCTCGCTTCCTGCATCTGGCTGTCCATCACCACGCCGAGGCGGCTCTGCGGGGGATCGGCGACGCCCGCCGCGGCGAACCAGCCGTTCCACAGGCCGTCGTTCGGTGTCAGCCGGTCGACCCGCAGCAGATCCTCGGGTGCGCGGATCGCGTTGCGCTCGACGAACTCGGGCGTGCAGATCGGCGCGAAATGCTGGCGGAACAGGAAATCGGCCCGGATGCCCGGCCATTCGCCGGAGCCCGAACGCAGCGCCACGTCGATCCTGCCGCCCGACAGGTCGACGATGTCGTTGGCCAGCGAGAGGCGCACCGCGATGTCGGGATGGCGCAACTGGAACCGGCCGATGCGAGAGGAAAGCCACGCGCCGCCGATCGACATTGCCGCGTTGACCGAAAGCACCTCGGTATCCTCGTCGCGCAGGGCGTCGAATGCCTCGGCCATGCCGGCAAAACCCTGCGTCAGGGCGGGCAGCAGGCGGCGCCCGCTGTCGGACAGCCGCACCCGGCCTTTCTCGCGCACGAACAGCGACTTGCCCAACCGGTCTTCCAGTTGCCGCACCTGATAGCTGACTGCGGCTTGGGTCATCCCCAACTCCTCCGCCGCGCGGCTGAAGTTCTCCAGCCGTCCCGCGGCTTCGAAGGCGCGGATGGCGGACAGCGGCGGCAGACGTGACATCCGCTCTCCATAAGGTCGACTTATGACCTCCGCCAAGCGTTTTGTTGGCGCGAAGGGTCGGCCGGGTACATTTGGGATTCACCAACAGGAAGGAAGCGAGAAATGCAGGACACCTTGATGATGCGGCACTGGGCCGCCCACCACGAAGAATTCAGCGCGGCGGTCACCGCGACCTTGGCCAAGGCGGCGGCGAAGTTCTGGCCGGCCCGGCCGATAGGTTCGGCTTATGGCCGGTGGAGCGCGGCGCGCGGCCCCGCGCTGCTCGCCGGCAGCATCGCCAGCGTTGCCACCACCGCGATGATCGCCGCGCTGCTCACGGTCGTCATGCCGCTGGGTGCCGCATCCCAGGGCGACTCCGCCATTGCCGTCGAGACGCCGCAGGCAGGGGCCCCCCGCCCCGCCTGAGGCGCCATCAGGGGCCGAAGCTTGCCCTGTCCGGTCTCCAGTCCCGGACCGGCGGGGAAAGTTTCGGCCCCGCCAGCGTTAGCGCTGGCAATGGACGACTGCATCATCATCGGGGCCGGCCCGGCGGGATTGACCGCCGCGATCTATCTGGCGCGCTATCACCTCTCGATCCGGCTGTTCGACAACGGCACCAGCCGCGCGGCCTGGATCCCCACCAGCCACAACCACGCCGGCTTTCCCGACGGGATCAACGGCAAGGAACTGCTGGGCCGAATGTACGCCCAGGCGCACAGGTACGGCGCGATTCGCGAGGAGAAAGAGGTCGCGCACCTCGCGCTGACCGGCGACCACTTCACCGTCGGCACCGACAGCGGGACCTACACCGCGCGCACCGTGCTGCTGGCGACCGGCGTGGTGAACCGGCGCCCGGCCAGCCTGCCCGACGACATTCACGACGCCGCGCTCGCTGCCGGAATGCTCCGCTACTGCCCGGTCTGCGATGGCTACGAGGTGACCGACAAGCGCGTGGCGGTCGTCGGCACGAGCGATCACGGCACGGCCGAGGCAATGTTCCTGCGCGGCTTCACCGCCGATCTCACGCTGATTTCTCCCGACGGAGAGCACGATCTCGACGAGACCTGCGCGGCCAAGCTGGCCGACGCGGGCATAGAAGTCGTCGCCGGCCCTTGTGGCGGCTGGAAGATCGAGGGGAGTCGCCTCACGCTCGATACTGCCGAGGGCCGAAAGGAATTCGACAGCGTCTATCCGGCGCTAGGCTCCCACGTCCGCTCCGAACTGGCCGAACTCGCCGGGGCGAAGCGCACCGACGAAGGTTGCGTCCTCGTCGACAGCCACATGGAGACGAGCGTGCCGGGCCTGTTCGCAGCGGGCGACGTGGTCATCGGGCTCGACCAGATCAGCCACGCCATGGGCCAGGCCGGGGTTGCGGCAACGACCATCCGCAATCATCTGGCGGAAGAACGGCCGCTGCTGCGCGGCGAACCGACGGGAGACGAGGCATGAGCGAGCCGACGGGGAACTTAGGCGGCACGTATCGGCTGGGCGACCGGACGGTTCACCGGATGGGCTACGGCGCGATGCAGCTTGCCGGCCCCGGCGTTTTCGGGCCGCCGCGCGACCGGGACCAGGCGCTGGCCGTGCTGCGCGAGGCCATAGCGCTGGGCATCGATCACATCGACACCAGCGACTACTACGGCCCGCATGTCGTCAATGACCTGATCCACGAAGCCCTGGCGCCCTACCCCGCCGACCTCGTCCTCGTCACCAAGCTGGGCGCGCGGCGCGACGAGAAGGGCGGCTGGCTGCAATGGAATGCGCCCGCCGAGCTCGAACGCGGCCTGCGCGACAATCTCGAGCGGCTCGGGATCGAGGCGATGGAGGTCGCGAACCTGCGGCTGATGTTCGGCCACGTCGGCCCGGCCGACGGCGATATCCGCCCGCTGGTCGAGGCGATGATCCGGCTGAAGGACATGGGCATCCTGCGCCACATCGGCATCAGCAACGCCACGCCCGCGCAGGTGCGCGAGGCGCGGTCCATGACCGAGATCGCCTGCGTCCAGAACGCCTACAACCTGGCCCACCGCGGCGACGACGCCCTGATCGACGAGCTGGCGGCCGACGGCATCCCCTACGTCCCGTTCTTCCCGCTCGGCGGCTTCAACCCGCTGCAATCGGAGACGTTGAACGCGGTCGCCGCGGAGCTTGGCGCCACGCCGATGCAAGTCGCGCTCGCCTGGCTGCTGCAGCGCTCGCCGAACATTCTGCTGATCCCGGGCACCTCGTCGCCCGATCACCTGCGCGAAAACGTTGCCGCGGCCGACCTGGAGCTGCCAGCCGGGGCGCTCGCCCGGCTGGACGGCATCGCGGCAGCCTAGCCGGCGAGGAACTCGTCCAGCTTGTCGAAGCTGCCGCCCCAGCCGCCCTTCATGCTGGCCATCTGCTGGGCAAACATTGCGAGCGACGCCTCGTCGTACTCGATCGGGGTCCAGTGCAGCGTGACCTCCGTCTGACCCCCGCGGTCGACCAGGTCGACCTCAGTCAGCAGGGTCTTGGGCCAGTTCTCGAAGAACGGCGGGGCGATCTTGTTGCCCTGTGCGTCGCAGATGCTTTGCTCCCACGCGACGCGCGTCGGCCGGGTGAATTCGCGCCACAGGCACAGTGCGTAAAGCTCGAAGTCGGCGCTCGCATTGCGCGCGATCGAAGTCTTGCCCTCGGCCACTTCGCCCTCGACGATCTCGTAGGTCGAGCCCTTGGGTCCCGACCATCGGATCATCTGCTCGGGATCGGCCCAGGCCTGGTAGACCCGCTCGATCGGCGCGTCGAACGTACGGGTGATGACGAACACGGGGACATCGCTGGTGGTCATGACTGATCCTTGGTCTGCTGGAGAAATTCGTCGAGCCGGTCGAAGCGGTCGGGCCAGTAGCTCGCCATCTCGCTCAGGAAGCGCTGCGCCTGTTCGATCCCTTCGGGCCGGAGGCGACGCGGGCGCGCCTTGCCCTCGCGGCCAGCCTCGATCAGGCCGGCCTCTTCCAGCAGCCTGAGATGGCGCGAAATGGCAGGTTGGCTGATGGGGAAGCCGGCGGCGATTTCCCCGACGCTGGCCTCGCCCGACGCCAATCGCAGCAGGATAGCGCGGCGGGTGGGATCCGAAAGGGCGGCGAACGCGAGGTCGAGCGGCTCTTGCATAACCGCTCGTTTATATAACAATCAGGCTATGTCAATCCCGCAGCGAAATCGGCGGCAATGACGACCCGCTCGTCGTTCCACGCAGGCACCGCGTCCGCGATCATCGGGATCATGAAACGCTTGCCCGGGCTACCGTCCACGGGCGGCCGTTCGATCTCGAGGATGTCACCCGCGCCGAAGTTCTCGATCGCCACGACGGTGCCCAGCGTCTCGCCGGCGTCGGACACAGCGGGCAGTCCGATCAGGTCGGCGTGGTAGTATTCGCCCTCTTCGAGCGGGGGGAGTTGGGCGCGCGGAACGGTCAGCAGCGTGCCGCGCAGCGCCTCGGCGGCGTTCCGGTCGGGCAGTTCGGCAAAGCGGGCGATCGCCCCGCCCTTGCCGTCGTCGCGCAGCTTTTTGAGCGTGAGCGCGCCCTCGTTGAAGCTCTTGTGCGGCTTCAGGCTCTCGAAGCCGTCACCGAACAGCTTCAGGCGGACTTCGCCCGTCACCCCGTGCGCGCCGGTGACGGCGGCCAGGGTAACGGGCTTGTCCTGTGCCAAGCGGCTCAGCCCTCGGCCTTGTCCTCGGAAGCATCCGCAGCGGGCGCTTCCTCGGCGGCGGCTTCCTCGACGACCGGGCCGCCCTCGGCGGTCTCTTCGGCCATCGCGGCGGCGTCGGCTTCGGTCGCGTCGGCCGGGGTTTCCTCGGCAACGGCGTCGGCCACGGCTTCGGCGGTGTCTTCCGACTTCACCGAACCGGTCGCGTCGTTCTCGGCTTCGGCCGGAGCAGCTTCCTCAGTCGCCTCTTCAGCCGGAGCGGCGGCGGCGGCCTTGGCCTCTTCCTCGGCCGCGGCGGCGGCTTCGGCGGCTTCGGCTTCCTTCTGAGCCCTCATCTCGAGGCGTTCCTTGGCGGCAGCACCGGGTTCACCCTTCTTGGGATTGTTGCGCGCGGGACGCTCCTGGATGCCGGCGACATCGAAGAAACGGGCAACGCGGTCGGTCGCCTGTGCGCCGACGCCGAGCCAGTAACGGGCGCGGTCCTCGTTCAGCACCACGCGCTTTTCGTCGTCCTTGGCGAGCAGCGGGTTGTAGGTGCCGATCTGCTCGAGATACTTGCCGTCGCGCGAGCTGCGCGCGTCGGCCACGACGATACGATAGTAGGGACGCTTCTTCGCACCACCGCGCGAGAGCCTGATCGAAACTGCCATTGTGTCTTACCTTTCGAATGTAATCGTTTGAAAATTATTTCTTCTTGAGAAGATTCATCATGTCCGGCGGCATTTGGCCGCCGCCCAGGCCGGGAAGTGCTGGCGGCGCGCCTGCGCCCCCGCCAATTCCGCCCATTCCGCCGCCCAGCATGGCGCCGAGGCCCTTGAGCCCGCCCATCTTGCGGATCTGCTTCATCGCGCGGCCCATCTCCATGTGCATCTTGAGCAGCTTGTTGATGTCCTGCACTTCGACGCCGGAACCGGCCGCCACGCGCTTCTTGCGCTTGGCGTTGAGCAGTTCGGGCCTGGCGCGTTCCTTGGGCGTCATCGATCCGATGATAGCGTCCATGTGGACCAGCACCTTGTGGTCCATGCCGCTGTTCGCCATCGCCGCCTTGGCCTTCTTCATGCCCGGCAGCATTCCGGCCAGCATCCCCAGACCGCCCATGTTCTGCATCTGGCGAAGCTGGGTGCGCAGGTCGTTCATGTCGAACTTGCCCGCCATCATCCGCTTGGCGAGTTCTTCGGCCTCTTCCTCCTTGATGTGGGCGGCCGCCTTCTCGACCAGGCTGACCACGTCGCCCATGCCCAGGATGCGGCCCGCCACACGATCGGGGCTGAAGGCCTCGATCGCGTCGAGCTTCTCGCCCGTGCCGGCGAACTTGATCGGCTTGCCGGTGACGGCCCGCATCGACAGCGCCGCGCCGCCGCGGGCATCGCCGTCCATCCGGGTCAGCACGACGCCGGTGAGCGGGACCTCGTCGGAGAAACTCTGCGCGACGTTGACCGCGTCCTGCCCGGTCAGGCTATCGACGACCAGCAGCACTTCGGTCGGCGTGGCGACCGCAGCCACGGCCTTCATCTCGGCCATCAGCGCTTCGTCGACGTGGAGCCGGCCTGCGGTGTCGAGCAGCAGCACGTCGACCGCCTGCAGCCTGGCCGATTCGAGCGCCCGGCGAGCGATGTCGACCGGCTGCTGGCCGGTCACGATCGGCAGCGTCGCAACCGAGACCTGCTCGCCCAGCACGGCCAGCTGTTCCTGCGCGGCCGGGCGGTTGACGTCGAGCGACGCCATCAGTGCCTTCTTGCCGTACTTTTCCTTGAGCAGCTTGCCCAGCTTGGCGGTCGTGGTCGTCTTGCCCGAGCCCTGCAGGCCGACCATCATGATCACGGCCGGCGGGCGGACGTCGAGCTCGAGCGGCGCGGTCCCGGCCCCGCCCAGCATTTCGACCAGTTCGTCGTTGACGATCTTGACGACCTGCTGGCCCGGCGTGACCGACTTCAGCACCTGCTGGCCGACGGCCTTTTCGGTGACGGCATCGATGAACTTGCGCGCCACCGGCAGGGCCACGTCGGCCTCCAGCAGCGCGACGCGCACCTCGCGCATCGCCTCGCGCACGTCGCCTTCGTTCAGCGCACCGCGCCCGCGCAGGCGGTCGAAGACCCCGGTCAGGCGATCGGACAGCGTATCGAACATCGGCTCAGCAGCACTCCAAAGCAAAAGACGCCGGCGGACGAAACCTCGTCAGCCAGCGGGAAACTCGGCAATCAAGCCATGCGATACGCATGGCGCATTTCGGTATCCGGAATGGTGGAGCCTAGCGGGATCGAACCGCTGACCTCTACAATGCCATTGTAGCGCTCTCCCAGCTGAGCTAAGGCCCCGTGCCATTCTGCCCGGCCCACCCTGGGAGGTGGACCGTCCCGGGCCAGCAGGCTCGGGAGGGCGCCCTTTAAGTGCCCGCCCGCGCGCTTGCAAGCCTGAAAATTTCCGACCCGAAGGCCTAGTTGTCGTCCTCGTCGTCGTCGGTAGCACCCGGCACACCGAGATCGTCGTCTCCGCCCAGGTCCACATCGTTGTCCGGCGAATCCTCGCCGTCGTCGATGTCTTCCAGATCCTCGTCTTCGTCCGCCAGATCGGAGTCGGCTTCCTTCGACTTGACCTTCTCTTCCTCGAACGGGATCGGCTGCTTCGACTTCAGGACCGGCTCGGGATACCACTTGTTCCCGCACTCGATGCACTCGATCGGGTCGTCCTTCGTCAGGTCGTAGAAGCGCTCAGCGCACTTGGGGCAGGTACGCTTGCTGCCCCACTCTGGCTTGACCATTGTAAATCCTCGATGCTGCCGCGCCACCGGGCGGGCGGATGTCGTGTAACTTGATGGGAACGTGTAGCCCCTGAATCAAGAGCGCGGGCGCCTTGCCACAGGCCCGGGGCGCTGTCAAAGACCCGCGCCGTGAACCACCTCGACGCCCCTCGCCCCCGGCGCTTCCTGCCGGCCGGTCCGCTGCGCGGCCGCATCCGCGTTCCGGGCGACAAGTCGATCAGCCACCGCGCGCTGATGTTCGGCGCGCTGGCGGTGGGCGAAACCCGCGTGACCGGCCTGCTCGAAGGCGAGGACGTGCTCGCCACCGCAACCGCGCTTCGCGCCATGGGCGCGACGATCGGGAAGGATGGCGACGTCTGGTCGATCCACGGCGTGGGCGTGGGCTCGCTGCTGCAGCCCGGCGGTCCGCTCGACATGGGCAACTCGGGAACGTCCACGCGGCTGCTCATGGGCCTGGTCGCCAGCCACCCGCTCACCGTGCAGTTCACTGGCGATGCCAGCCTGTCGAAGCGCCCCATGGCGCGGGTGACAGAGCCGCTCGGCCTGATGGGCGCCCAGTTCTCGGCCACCACCCTGCCCCTCACGGTACGCGGCATCAGCCCGGCCGTGCCGATCGAATATCGTCTGCCGGTCGCCAGCGCGCAGGTGAAGAGCGCGGTGCTGCTTGCCGGTCTCAACACTGCGGGCGTGACCACCGTGATCGAGCCGGTGCCGACGCGCGACCATACCGAGCGCATGTTGCGCGGTTTCGGCGCCGACCTGACGGTCGAGACCACCGGAACCGAGCGCTTCATTTGCATCCGCGGGGAAGCGGAATTGCGACCCCAGGTCATCGAGGTCCCCGGCGACCCGTCGTCTGCCGCCTTCTTCGCCGTCGCCGCGTTGATCGTTCCGGGTAGCGAGCTGGTGATTGAAAACGTGGGCTTGAATCCGACCCGCGCCGGCCTGTTCGAGGTCCTGCGCCAGATGGGCGGTCAGATCGAGGAACTCGTCCGCCGCGAAGTGGGCGGCGAACCGGTAGCCGATCTGCTCGTCAAACATTCGAACCTGAAGGGTATCAAGGTCGACCCGGCCATTGCCCCGGCAATGATCGACGAGTTTCCCGTCCTCTTCGTCGCCGCCGCGCTGGCCGAGGGGACGACCACCACCAGCGGCCTCGACGAGTTGCGCGTCAAGGAGAGCGATCGCCTGTCTGCCATGGCCGCAGCGCTCATTGGCGCGGGCGCGCGGATTTTGGAGCGCGAGGACGGCCTGGTCATCGAAGGCACCGGGGGCGAGCCACTGCCGGGCGGCAATACCGTCGCCACGCACCTCGACCATCGCATCGCCATGAGCATGGCCATCGCCGGTCTCGCCAGCCGCGCGGGCGTGGAGGTCGACGACACCCGCCCGGTCGCCACCAGCTTCCCCGCGTTCGAGGACCTGCTCGACCGCGCCGCGCGCTAGGCCGGGCTGGAAAACTTCATTAGCCCGATCCCCGCGACGATCAGCCCTGCGGCCAGCAAGCGCAGGGGTGTTGCCGCCTCACCCAGCACCACGATGCCGACGACGAACGCGCCGACCGCGCCGATCCCCGTCCAAACCATATAGGCCGTGCCCAGCGGAAGGGATTTCATTGCCAGACCGAGTAGCGCGATACTGATTGCCATCGCGGCAAACGTCGCCACCGTGGGACCGGGTCGCGCGAAACCATCCGACAGCTTCATGTAATAGGCCCAGACCGTTTCAAAAACGCCGGCGGTAATGAGCAGTATCCAGGGCATGGCAGCCTCCTGTGTTAGGTTAGCTGCCGGGCCGTCCCGGTCTTGACCGCCCCAACGTCAGTCGATCCGGGGCGCGGGGGACGTGGCCGCCCGCAGGCGCCAGATAGGTCGCACATGGGCGGTTCTCAAGCCGATTTTCCCGCTCTACAGCCGCCCCCATGATCATCGCCGTCGACGGACCGACCGCCTCGGGCAAGGGCACTATCGCCAGGGCGCTGGCCGCCCATTTCGGGTTGCCACACCTCGACACGGGGCTGCTCTATCGCGCGGTCGGCCGGCAGGTGTTCCTCGATGGGGGCGATCCCGACAATTCGGGCGATGCCCTCGCAGCAACGACCTTTCCCGATAGCCTGCTGCTCGATCCGGTTCTCCGCTCGGAGGAAAGCGGCGGCCTAGCAAGCCGGGTGTCGGTCCATCCTTCGGTGCGCGAGGCCCTTTACGAGCGCCAGCGAAGCTTCGCCAAGCAGCCGGGCGGCGCGGTCCTCGACGGGCGCGACATCGGCACGGTCATCGCGCCCGAGGCCGACCTGAAGCTGTTCGTCACCGCCAGCGTCGAAGCGCGGGCAGAGCGTCGCTGGAAGGAAATGGAAGCGCGCAGCGACCGTTCGTCGCTCGAGGAAATCGTGGCCGACCTCCGGCGGCGCGATGAGAGGGACACGAACCGCAAGGACGCCCCCCTGCGTGCCGCGGACGATGCCATGATCCTCGATACATCGGCGCTTAATCGTGAGGCTGCCATCGCCGCGGCGATACGGCTGGCCGAGGGGCGGCTGGCTGCTGGAAACCGGGGAAGCGCGACGTGAAACTGTTGTTCGGTGCACTGGCACTGTGCCTTGCAGTTCCGGGCGCGGGCAAGGGGTATGGCCCCGCGCCGGTCGAAGCCATCCATTACGAGATGTATCGCGGCGACACGCTCGATGTCCCGATCGGCAGGGAAGCCTCGTGGGTCGAAGTCGACGGTAATGCCGTGGCCGCGCAGATCCTCGAAGGCGGCAAGGTACGGATCGTTGCCATCAAGAAGGGCTCGGCCAAAGTATCGCTCAAGGATGGCGAGGCCCTGGTCTGGCAGGCTGAAGTCATCGTCCGCTAGACTGCGGCGACCGCCGTGCGATCGGCACCCGCCTTCAAGGCTGGATTTTCACCCAGAGATTTCAGGGCCTTCCGCCATCGCGGATCCACAAGTGTTCCGAGCAAAGCGGCTCCGGCCAGCGATAGAAGCAGGCTGACGGTCCAGTGCAGTCCCGCCACGAAGGCTATCGTCTGCAGCGGATAATGCATTGCATAGAGCGGGAACGAGAATGCCCCCAGCAAAACGGCAATTCGCGAAGGTCCCGTCGCCAAACTCAGGACGAGAATCGCCGGCCCGCCGAGCAGCACGAAGGCGGGCTCGGCTGCACGCGGCAACCACCACGCAGCAGCCATGATAAGCAGGGGAAAGATCGCCACCGCTGCCCAGCCGGCCCAGGCCGGCGAGCGCGCTTTGTCACCGAGAGTACGCCAGAGAGCGATTCCGGCCAGATAGGACATCGCGACGCGGACGAAACCCAGAGCGAACGTCTCGCCTTGCCCGACGTCCAGTCCGTGCGGACCGGCGGTCGCAGTCAACATGACGGCGCACCCCATTACGATTGCCAGCAACGCCACCGTCGGCAGCCTGCCGAACACGAGCGCATGACACCAGTTCGCGACCAGTTCGAAGAAGATCGACCAGGCTGGATGGTTGAACAAGATCGCGAAACCGAAGACGGGAAGGATCGCAAGGCCCGCGACCAGATGCATCGCGTAAGTCCAGCCTTCGATCGGCGCGACCGAGAAAAGGACGGCTCCCAATCCGACACCCGCGGCGATCGGCGGCCAGAGCCGGACCAACCTCAGCCTCAGAAAGGTGGAGGCGCCCGGCATTCGCCCTTCGAAGGCCCGGGCCAGGATGTACCCCGACAACAGGAAGAAGAAGTCGACCGCGAGATACGACCGCGACAGAAGATGCGAAATTGCATCGGGATACCCGGCAATGAATCCGGCATGGTTGATTGCGACCACCAAGGCAGCAATGCCGCGCAGAGCTTCAAGGCCGAACAACCGGTGCTGCATGGCAACGACCTACGCCGATCGGCTGAAGAAAGGGTGAAACCGGGCTGTTGTGCACGGCCCCGCTGCGCCGGTTTCCCTTGCTTTCGGGTAACATTTCACCTAGGCGCGCGGCCGTCCGACGGACCTCTCCCGACGATGCCTGACAACGCTGTGCCACACGGCGCGGCCGACGGCATCTTGCGGGAATGGTCCCAAGGATGTTCGCGGCGGCATGCGGCCCCGCGGGCAATTCGGCCTCTTGGCCCGCCGACGCAATGGTGCGGAAGGCGGAGAAAAGACCGGCGGATACAACCGCCTGGCCGGAACAACGTGAAGGAAATTGCCTTATGGCCACTACTGCCAATCCCACGCGCGCCGATTTCGAGGCGATGCTCAACGAACAACTCGGCGGCGCCGGCGAAGAGGGCTTCGAAGGCCGCGTCGTCAAGGGCACCGTCACCGCCATCGAGAACGGCATGGCGCTGATCGACGTCGGCCTGAAGAGCGAAGGCCGCGTGTCGTTGCGTGAATTCGGCCGCGGCGAAGATGAAAACCCCGCAGATTTGTCGGTCGGTGACGAAGTCGAAGTCTTCGTCGACCGGGTCGAGAACGCCGACGGCGAAGCCATGCTCAGCCGCGACCGCGCCCGCCGCGAAGCCGCCTGGGACAAGCTCGAAAGCGAATTCGGCGAAGGCAAGCGCGTCGAAGGGCGCATCTTCGGCCGCGTCAAGGGCGGCTTCACGGTCGACCTCGATGGCGCCGTGGCCTTCCTTCCCGGCAGCCAGGTCGACATTCGCCCCGTGCGCGATGTCGGCCCGCTGATGGACATGCCGCAGCCGTTCCAGATCCTGAAGATGGACCGCCGCCGCGGCAACATCGTCGTCTCGCGCCGCGCGGTGCTGGAAGAGACCCGCGCCGAACAGCGCAGCGAGCTGATCGACAAGCTGGCCGAGGGCCAGGTGATCGACGGCGTGGTCAAGAACATCACCGATTACGGTGCGTTCGTCGACCTGGGCGGTATCGACGGCCTGCTGCACGTCACCGACATGAGCTACAAGCGGGTCAACCACCCGAGCGAAGTGATCAACATCGGCGACACCGTCACCGTGCAGATCGTCCGCATCAATCCCGACACCCAGCGCATCAGCCTGGGCATGAAGCAGCTCGAAAGCGATCCCTGGGACGGCGTCAGCGCCAAGTACCCGATCGGCGGCAAGGCCACCGGCACGGTCACGAACATCACCGAATACGGCGCCTTCGTGGAGCTGGAGCCGGGCATCGAAGGCCTGGTCCACGTTTCCGAAATGTCGTGGACGAAGAAGAACGTGCACCCGGGCAAGATCGTCAGCACCTCGCAGGAAGTCGAGGTCCTGGTGCTCGAAGTCGACAGCGAGAAGCGTCGCATCTCGCTCGGTCTTAAGCAGGCCCAGCGCAATCCGTGGGAAGAGTTCGCCGAAGCCCATCCGGTCGGCTCGAAGGTCACCGGCGAAGTCAAGAACGCCACCGAGTTCGGTCTGTTCATCGGCCTGCCCGGCGACGTCGACGGCATGGTCCATATGTCGGATATCGCTTGGGGCATCTCGGGCGAAGACGCGCTGGCCCTGCACCGCAAGGGTGAAGAGGTCGAGGCCGTCGTGCTCGACGTCGACATCGAGAAGGAGCGCATCAGCCTCGGCATGAAGCAGCTCGAGAAGGGTGCCCCGTCCGCCGGCGGCGCGACCTCGGGCGGCACCAGCGGCCTGAAGAAGAACGACGTCGTCACCGTGACCGTGCTCGAAGTCCGCGATGGCGGCCTCGAGGTTCAGGTCGGCGAGGACGGCGCGACCGGCTTCATCAAGCGCAGCGACCTCGGCCGCGATCGCGACGAACAGCGTCCCGACCGCTTCCAGGTCGGCAGCAAGCTCGATGCGATGGTTACCGGCTTCGACCGTTCGAAAAAGCCGAACTTCTCGATCAAGGCGCGCCAGATCGCCGAAGAGAAGCAGGCCGTCGAACAGTACGGTTCGTCCGACTCGGGCGCCTCGCTGGGCGACATCCTGGGCGAAGCACTCAAGAAGCAGGGCGAGTAACCCGCTCCGGCTTCATCGTTGAGGCAGACAGGAAGGCCCGCCCGCTCATCAGAGCAGGCGGGCCTTTCCTATGGCGGCACAGCGCCCTAGGCTCCCCTGATGCTGCAAATTCACCAGTTCCCCTGCCTGTCCGACAACTACGGCTATCTTCTGCACGATCCCGACAGCGGCGAGACCGTCTGCATCGACACGCCCGATGCGGATGAATACCTGCGCCAGGCCGCGGCCAAGGGCTGGCGCATCACGCAAATCTGGAACACCCACTGGCACCCCGACCATGCCGGCGGGAATGAGGCGATAAAGGCTGCAACCGGCTGCACCATCGCGGCGCCGGCCGTCGATGCGCCGAAGATCGCGGCGGTCGACCGGACGGTTTCCAACGGCGACACGGTGACGATCGGCGCGTTCGAGGCCACCGTCATCGACGTTGGCGGTCACACCATGGGCCACTGCGCCTATCACCTGCCGGAAGCGGGAATCGCCTTCGTCGGCGATTCGGTCTTCGCGCTGGGCTGTGGGCGCATGTTCGAAGGGACGCCCGACCAGTTCTGGACCAGCCTTTCGCGCATCAAGGCCTTGCCGCCGCAGACCAAGCTGTACTGCGCGCATGAATATACGGCAGCCAACGCCCGGTTCGCGCTGCACGCCGATCCCGACAACATCGAGCTGCAACTCTACGCGCGGGAAATAGACGACCGGCGCGCGCGCGGCGAACCCACCGTGCCGATGGGCCTGGCCCGCGAACTGGCGACCAACCCGTTCCTGCGCGCCGACGAAGAGAACATCCGCAACCGTTGGGGCGGCACCTCGGCCCCCGAGACGTTCGCGCGGCTCAGGTCGGCCAAGGACAATTTCTGACGATATCGCACTTGGCGACAGCCGTCGTCTGAGTGCTGCGGTCCCTCCAGGCGTTCAGGGGCCGCCGCCCCCCCTGACGTCTACTTGTAGCCGACGGTGAACCGGCTGCGGATCGAGTTGCCCTGCTCGAGTTCGTCCACCATCGCGATGGCGTAGTCGGCGTAGCTGATCCGGCTCTCGCCGGCGTCGTCGAACACCATGTCGTCCTTGCCGAGACGGAAACTGTCCGGGCCCTGCCGGTCGCCGACGAAGATGTTCATCGCGGGCGAAAAGAACGTCCAGTCGGTCCCTTCGTCCTTCTTCAGGTCGTCGAGGAAATCCATCCCCGGCTTGACGATCGGCTTGAGGAACTCCGGGAAGCCCTCGGAATCGTAGACCCGGATGCCTTCCTTGTTGTTAAGGCTCGCCGCGCCGCCCATGACCAGCAGGCGCTTCACGCCCGCCTGCTTGACCGCGTCCAGCAGCGTGGCGGCAGGGACGTTGAATTGCAGCGCGCTGATGACCGCGTCGGCACCCGCAATCAGGCCAGGCAGGGCAGAGCCGTCCGATGCATCGCCGGGCCGCTGCTCCACACCGTCGCCGCTGGGCAGTGTCTCCACATTGCGCCCTACCGCGATGACCTCGTGCCCGCGCGACACCAGTTCCTTGACGATCTCCGAACCGCCCTTGCCGCCCGCTCCGAGTACTGCAACCTTCATCATGCTCTCCTGCCTGTCTTTGCGCGGCAGGCTAACGCCTTGGCGCCGCGCGCGCTAGCCGGGATAGGGCGCATCCTTCAGCAGCCCGGCAAGATGAGCAGCGTTGGCCGCGACCATGCCCGCCGTCTGGCTTACCTTGCGCGGCCGATGCTCGAGATCCTTGAAATCGACCGAACCCATCGCTTCGCCCACCCAGTAGCAGGCGGCGACGGCCGGGATCGTCCATCCGGTGTCGTTGAGGCTCTGGAACAGCTGCGACGATGCCCAGTGCGCCCCGTCCTCGTTCCCCACGATGGCCGCGACAGCCACCTTGGAATAGCTCGGCATGCGTCCCTGGTCGTCGGTTTCGGAGAGGAAGGCGTCCATCCGCTCGAGCACGCGTTTGGCGATCGAGCCGATCTGGCCCATCCAGATCGGTCCGCCGAAGATCAGGATGTCATGGTCGAGGATCTTGCGGCGGATTTCCGGCCAGTCGTCGCCCGGTCCCTCGTCCGAACTCACGCCCGGCAGCACGTTGAAGTCCGCGATCCGGATCGTCTCGCTGACGGTGACGTCGTGCTGGGCGAAGGCTTCCTCGAGCACGCCGATCATGGCGTCGGTCGAGCTCGGGCGCGCGCTGGTCTTCACCAGCGAGCAGTTGATTGCGATTGCGGAAAGGGCCACGCGTTTCTCCTCGGTTACCCGAGGAAAGCGCGCGGCCCCGTCACGATGTTCCGAAAAATCAGATGCCGGCGATGATCTTGTCGGCCAGAGCCCGATCGTCGGCCTCGCCATGCTTCGCGGCAATAAGCTGGCGCGACGCGACGGCCGCCGCGGAGGCGACCTTGGCGCGCACTTCCTCGATGGCGGCGCGCTCGGCCGAAGCGATCTTGTCGGCGGCGAGAGCCTTGTGCCGGGCAATCAGCGCGGTCGCGTCGTCCTTCGCCTTGGCGACGATTTCCTCGGCCTGGCGTTCGGCACCGGCACGCAGAGCGGCGATGTCCTGCTCGGCTTCGGCAGTCTTCTTCGCATACTCGTCGCGCAGCCGCTCGGCCTCGGCCCGCAGGGCCTTGGCTTCGTCGAGCTGCTGGCGGATACCGGCGATCTTCTGATCGAGCATCCCTGCGACCAGGCCGGGGACACCCTTCCACAGCATGATCCCGATGACCACGAGCATGGCGGTGGCCACGAAGAACCCGGGGCCGAGCGCTTCGATGCCGAAAGCACCCGGAGCGGCATGTTCCGCCTCGGCGGCGTGAGCAAGGATATCAAGCACGGGCCAGGGCCTCTGCAACGGCGGCGCGGGCGGTGGGTTCATCCACCTGCGCGCCAGTCAGCTTGGACACGATGTCCCGGGTGGCATCGGCAGCCATCGCCTCGATCTCGGTCAGCGCGGACTGCCGCGCGGCATCGAGCTCGGCGGAAGCCTTGTCGGCTTCCTCGGCGATCTTCTTGTCGGCGGTGGCGAGGCGCTTGGCCGCATCCTTCGCCGCAGCTTCCTTGGCCGCCCCGGTCACTCCCTGGGCCTCGCCATGCGCCTCGTTGATCCGGGCGCGCCAGGCATCCTCGGCCGCGTCGGCCTCGATACGCAGGCGCTCGGCCTCGGCAAGATCCGCCGCGATCTGCGCATCGCGCTGATCGACGGTCGCCTCGACCTTGGGCAGGATGCCGCGGCCGACGACGAAAAAGATGATCGCCAGGGTCAGCAGCAGCCAGAACCACTGCGACTGGTACACGAGGGCAAGTTGGGAGATCTGGGGCATCGGTCTCTCTTGACGGTCAATTGAGCGGACCCGGCGAGCGCAAGCCCGCCGGAAACCGGATCAACGCGCGTAGAGGATGATCATCGCCACGGCGAACGCCATCAGGCCGAGCAGTTCGGCGGCGGCGAAGCCGATGTAGAGAACCGTGGTCTGACCGGGAGCGGCCGACGGGTTGCGCAGGGCACCCTGAAGGAAGCTGCCGAACACGGTGCCGACACCGGCGGCCGCGGCACCCGCACCGATCGCCGCGAGACCGGCACCGATGACCTGAGCAGAAGCGAGATCCATGTTATTAACTCCGTTTCAAAAGCGATTGAAAGATCAGTGAAGATTGACCGCGTCGTTGATATACAGCGCGGTCAGCAGCGCGAACACATAGGCCTGGATACCGCCGACAAGCAGCTCCAGCGCGTTCACGAAGATGAGGAACACGAAGCACAGCGCCGCGATGACCGGGCCGAGCGCGCTTTCCGCGTTCAGGCCCTGCACCACGAAGTTGCCGAACACCTCGAGCAGCACGTGCCCGGCGAACATGGCCACGAACGGGCGCAGGCCGAGGCTGAACGGGCGGACCAGGAAGCTGACGAATTCGATCGGCGCGACGAACAGCTTCACCGCCAGCGGCGCGCCCTTAGGCACGAACAGGCTGAGGAAGTGAAGACCGTGCTTCCAGAAACCGACGCCCAGCACGATGGCGAAGCTGACGATGCTGAGCAGGCCCGTGATCGTGAACTGGCCGGTGACGGCGAAGGGATGAACGCCCGGGATGACCGCGAACGGCATCGCGCTGAGCCAGTTCGACACCAGGATGAACATGAAGGCGGTGAAGATCCACGGCAGGTACTTGCGGCCTTCCGGCCCGATCCCCTGCCTAGCGATATCGCCGACGAAACCGGTGATCCCCTCGACCGCGGCCTGCCAGCGGCCGGGCACGAGCTGGCGCTTCATGCCGCCCCACATGAAGACGATGATCGCGGCCAGCACGAACATCATCCACATCGCCGAGTTGGTGAACTGGAACGGCGTGGCTGCGAGTTCGCCGCCCCCGATGGGGGAGATGGCGAACTGGTGCATCGGGTCCATTTTGGCTTCAGCGGCCACGTCTGGTCGTATCCCTGATCTGATCGCCGGCCGTCAGCCGGCCTTGTTGGAACGGACGACCTGCAGGCAGGCGCCGAAGAAGGCGAGGAACATCAGGCCGATCATGATCCACGGACGGGTGTCGAACACGCCGTCCAGGACCCAGCCGATGATGATCCCGCCTAGCGGATAGCCGACCATGGTCGATGCAATCTGCATCGCCCGGCTGCGGCCGTCGAAGGTGTCCGGCTTGTCGCGGCCAAGCCGGTGGTCCTCAGCCTTGCGCGCGGCTTCGATACGGTCCTCGAGCGAATCGAGGGCCGGGTCTTCTCCGACAGGTGCGTTCTCGGGATCGTTTGCCACGATG
Organism: Tsuneonella sp. HG222; assembly: GCF_053819185.1. Lineage (NCBI taxonomy): Bacteria > Pseudomonadati > Pseudomonadota > Alphaproteobacteria > Sphingomonadales > Erythrobacteraceae > Tsuneonella > Tsuneonella sp. HG222. The sequence goes on from NZ_JBSOQZ010000001.1 coordinate 1,773,391, forward strand.
AAGCGGGTGCCTCGCGCAGGGTTGCAATGAAGTGCGCGGCCGGGGTGCCCCAGCCGTCGACGCGCCGCCATTAGGGGGGGCATGGGCCCGAGTCAACCGCGCGTGCCGCACTGCAAAAAAGCAAAGCGCCGCCCGCAGGCCTTCAACCTGCGAGCGGCGCCGTGTCTCAGTCGATAGCAGCCGTCAGGGGCAGCGCGGATCGCGCATCGGCGCCCCGGCGCCGCGGGTCTGCCACGAACCGTCGGGTCCCTGGTACTTTTCCCCGGCCGCGGTGCGGGCGATGGCGAGGCAGCCGGCGGTGAAGGCATATTCCTCCAACGTGGCGTTGGCCGCCTGCGCCTTTTCGGCGTAGACGGCCCGGCGCTTAATATTGATGTCGTCGACCATGGCGCGCAGCGCCCCGTCGGCCGCCCCGACGATGCCGAGGTAGCCGTCCATCTTCTCGCCAACCCGCCCCTGCGAGCGAGCCGATTCATAGGCCGGGTCGCGCTGGGCGAAAACCGGCGAGGCGACCCCGGTCACGGCCAAGGCAAGCGCCGAAAGGGCCAGCGTGGCACGCGTCGAAATGGTCTTCATCACACACTCCATTAAAAATATCCGCCCATCAGAAGATGTCGGCATTCTGGTCGATCGTGTTCCCGGCGTCGGCCGCCAGGCGATAGATCACTTCCTGCTTGATGTTGATATTGAGCTCGATGACGATGGGCTTGTCCGGCGCATTGACCGAAACGCAGCCCCCCGCCAGGCCGGCGCCCAGCATCACCATCAGTCCGATCCGCGCCCTGCCCCTCCGGTCCATCGGAGGTTTATGCGCACGGCGCGCACGGTTGGTCAATTTCACGGCTGTCATGGCATGTCCTCGCTTTCGCGGCGCTGAATGGTGGCATCATCGGGTATGAGATCGTCGGGGGTGACCGGCGGCTCGGGTGGCGGCCCCTCGGTCTCGGTGCGCAGGGCGTTTCCTTCGGCGTCGATCAGGCCCAGCTCGCGCGGATCGCGCACCGCCGCGGGGTCGTAGAGCGACTTGAGGTTGCTCAGCAGCTGATAGAACGCGGCCTTCACGTTGATCACGAAGCGGATCGGCAGATTGGCGAAGCGCCGGGTGATGAAGTTCTGCTTAGCCCCCTCGCCCTGCCTGACGCCTTCGATATTGACCTGCGTAATGAGCTCGCCGGTCAGCGGGCCGTCGACGGTGAGCGTCATGCGCTGGTAATCGAGGGACTTGAGCGCATCGAAAGCGAAGTTCGCCATCGCGCCCATATCCTCGTAAGTCAGCGCGCCGACGTAGGAGACATTTCCGGGGCCGCGCGAGGTCAGTCTGCCGCCGATGATCCGGCCATTGCCGTTGGCATCGAAGACCAGCGGCAGCGTGCCGTCGAACACGCCGGTCGCGTTGATGTTGCCCAGCTTCATCCGCTCGACGAACTGGGCCGCTTCGAGCCCGGCGATCTCGAGGATGTAGCTGCGCACCTCGCTCGCCCCGAGATTGAGCGTGACCGGCCGCATGGTCAGCGTACCGCCCATGAAAGGCCAGGTGCCGCCCGTCAGCGCGAGCACGCGGCCATCGTGAAGCTCGATGCCGATCTCGCCGTCGTAGACCTCGATGCCCGGATTGATCGCCGCGACCTTTATCCGCTGGTTGGGGGCGGTCGTCATGCCCAGCAGGTCGGTGAAGACGACCGTGCCCGACGCGCCGCGCACCGGTCCGAAGGCGGCGGCGAAGTCCAGCGAGTCGCTGGAGAACTCCCCGCTGCTGGTCACCCCGGCGGCGCCCCAGTCGATCACGCCCTTGCCGGTCACCGTGCCCTTGGCGAGCGCGATGACGCCCTGCATCAGGCAACTGAGGCCCGGGGTGCCGCGCCCGGTCGGCAGCGGGCTGCCCGCGGGCCGCGCGGCGCAGTCGGCCGCTGCCGGCTGCAAATCCTGGTCGAACAGAATGCCCGGCACGAGCAGGTCGGCATGACCATCACCGGTCTGCAGGCTGTGGCGGATGTCGACCTGGGTCACCGTGCGCCCCGTCCGCGGTTCACGCAAAAGGGCATCGGCGGTGATCAGGTTGTCGCGCAGCCGCAACGATGCGCCTTCGGCCACCAGCGGGTCGAAGCGCGGTGCCGCCTGGCGATCGACCAGCCGGAACTTGCCGCCGCCGATCGACAGCACACCCCCGGTGTAGTCCCACGCACCGCTAGCATCGACGAGGTCGAGCGGCACGGCATAGAGGCGGACGTCGGTTCCGTCGAAGCGGCCGTTGATCGTCTTGCCGATATCCGCGGTCAGGTTGCTGATCGAAAAAGTGGTGGCGTTCGCCGGCGGGCCGAGCGTGACCAGCATCTGCCGGGCCGAGACGGCGCCGGGATAAGCGATGCCGATCGGTCCGCTGCGGATCGTCATGGGCGTTTCGCCCAGCCGCCCGGCAAGGTCGAGCGACGGCGCCCCGGCGCCAATGCGCAGGCCCCGGCCGTCATACCGCACGATCGGCTGGCCGCGTGCCGGGCACAGCGTCAGGCCGCGCCGCTCCAGCGTGAGATTGGCCAGCCGCAGCGCGTCGAACCGCAGGTTGGTGCAACTGCTCCACAGCGCGAGTTGCCCGCCCGACGTCCAGTTGCCCGACAGCGGCAGTTGCAGGTTCCGGGCGAAGCCGCCCGGCAGGTCGCCGCTGATCGTCGCATTGCCGGCAAAACCGACCCGCGACCCGTTGGTGACGAGCGTGAGGCCGGGGATGGCCAGGCTGGCCTGCCCGGCGGCGTAGCGCGCCGTCGCCAGCTTGGCCGTGAAATCGTCGGTGCCCCGCCGGTCGATCCGCCCCTCGATCGCCGGCAGGTCGGGGCCTCCGGTCGCGAAGAAGCCCGACAGGCGGGGCAGCCCCCTTTGGCTCGTCGCGTATTGCAGGCGCGAAAGGGCGAGCAAGGTATCCCCGCCGCGGTTGCGCACCTGCGCGGACGAGACGACTACCGCCAGTGCGTCGGCGGTCTTGCGCAGGCTCAGTTCCCCCGAGACCCCGCTCCCCGCGGTTTCGCGCAGCAGGGCGGTGCGGAACTTGGCCAGGAGGCTTGCGGCAAACGTCCCCTCGGCCGAGCGGACCGCGCCGGCAAGCGTCGCATCGAGAGTCTGGCCCTGGCGCAGTCCCGTGCCTTCGAACTCGGTTTCGGCGCGGATCCAGTCGAAGCCGTCGCCAGCGCGAACCGTGCCGTCGACCGCCAGGCTGGCAAGCCGCACCTGAGGATGGGAAACCTCTGCGCCGGCGAGATCGTAGGCGGCAGTCAGCGCCCCATCGCGGAAGGTCACGTCGCTCGCAATCTTCAGTTCGTCGACGGCCGCACCGAGAGCGGCAACCTGCGAGGCCGATCCGCCCAGCTTGCCCTCGACGCCCTTGAGGTCGCGATCGAGCCGGAAGTCCGCCGTCAGCGCCGATGTGCCCAGCGAAACGCCGCTTTCGGCGCAGTCGAGCGACGCCAACCTGAGGGGTCCCTTGAACGAGGGGCGCTCCGCCGCGATCGCGACCGATCCATACAGCGTCGTGCCGACCGCCCTGCATCCCGGCAAGGCCAGGTTTGGCGCCGTTGCGGCCAAGGCGCCCTTGAAGCCGCTCCGTAGATGGCCCCTGCCCTCGGCCTTGATGCCGACAGGTCCGTAGTCGGTCTCCAGCAGCGCGCGGCCGTCGACCAGGTCGAGCGCGAAGTCGGGGAATTCGAACGGCTCGTCCCCGCCCGTGAAGATCAGCGGATCGAGCGTGCCGAAACTCGGCTTGCCGTCCACCAGCGTGCCGAAGAGTCGGGGCCGGACGAGCCGGATGCTGGAAATCGCCGGGAAGCCGAGCCGGTAGCGGATGACAACTTCCGCACGCTCCACAGTCAGGTCCGGGCGGGCCGGATCGCCGACTACGATGTTGCGCAGGACTTGCCGCGTGCCGCCGATCCGTTCGATCTCGTAAGTCGCGGGAACGCCCTTGTCGACCATCGCCCCGGCGATCACGTTATCGGCGATGTCCTTGCGCTGGATCCAAAAGGCCAGGATTGCCAGGCCGAGGATTAGGACCAGCGGGAGCGCGAACCAGCGCCACCAGAAGGGTGAACGCTTGCCGGAACGAGCCTGCTCGTCCGCACCGGGTGCGGTTTCGATCGCCTCGTCCTCAGCCATTGGCGCCACACTTGCGCGAGGGGCGCTCTAAAGGCAATGCGTCATCCAAGGGTCGAAGGGGCGCATGTGGCGGAAAACCGGCAGGAACGGGATCGAGCGAATGCAACGGGAGCCGCGGGCCACCGTTCCCGATTGCGCAGCAAATTGCTGACCGGCGGCGCCGAGGCGCTGGCCGATTACGAGGTGCTCGAATACCTGCTGTTCGCGGCCATCCGGCAGGGCGATACCAAGCCGCTGGCTAAGGCCCTGATCGCCCGGTTCGGCTCGCTCTCGGCCGTTCTCAACGCGGCGCCCGGCGCGCTGCTGCAGGTCAAGGGCATGGGCGAAACCAGCGTCGCCGCGCTGAAGTCGGTCGCGCTCGCCGCCCGGCGCATGGCGCGCAACGAGGTGCAGGATCGGCCGGTGCTGGGCAGTTGGCAGGCGCTGCTCGACTACCTGACCATCGACATGGCGCACCTGACGGTCGAACGCGTGCGCGTGCTCTATCTCGACACCCGCAACCGGCTGGTGCTCGACGACCATGTCGGCGACGGGTCGATCGACGAGGCGGCGATCCATCCGCGCGAGGTCATCCGCAAGGGCCTCGACATCGGAGCCTCGGCACTGATCCTGGTGCACAACCACCCCAGCGGCAATCCCGAGCCCAGCCGGGCCGACATCCAGATCACCCAGCGCATCGCCGAGGCGGGCCGCCTGCTCGGCATCGTCGTCCACGACCACGTGATCGTCGGGCGCGAAGGCCACGTGAGCCTGAAGAGCAAGGGCTTGATCTAATGCGGCATGGGGTCGACCGGCTCCAGTAGTTCCAGCAGGCGCTTGGCAATCTCGCGCTCTCCCATCACGACCATATCGACGCCGTGGCGCTCCAAATGCAGGACCTCGTCGTCGGAATGCGCCCGCGCGAAGATCGTCAGATCGGGGTTGAGCTTGCGCGCCAGCTGGGCGATCGCGCCTGCTTCGTAGCCCTCCGGGATGGCGATGATGAGCCGGTCGGCGTTCTCTATCCCGGCCTCGATCAGCGTGCCCTTTTCGGCGGCGCTTCCGCGCACGGCGGTGAAGCCGTCGGCATTGGCGGCGCGGGCGACGTCTGCCTCACTCTCGACGATGACGACAGCCTTGTCCTTCTCGCGCGCACCTTCGGCAAGCAGGCGCCCGACCCGGCCGTAACCCACCAGGATAGAGTGGTCGTGGCGCCGCAGTTCCCGTTCCCGCTCCACCGCCTTGGCCTCGGCCGCGGCGGCGATCTTGGCCGCACCGACACGGCCCGCCACGGCTGAGAAAACGAAGGGGTTGGCCAAGATCGAGAAGATCGCGCCGGCCAGGATCAGGTCGCGCCCTTCCGCAGGGAGGATTTGCAGGCTCGTCCCCAGCCCCGCCAGAATGAAGGAGAACTCGCCGATCTGGGCGAGGCTGGCCGAGATGATCAGCGCGGTGCGCGTCGGGTGGCCGAATATCCGCACGATGGCGAAGGCTGCGGCGGACTTGCCCAGCACGATGATCAGGAAGGTCAGCAACAGCGGGATCGGCTGTTCGACGACCACTGCTGGATCGAACAGCATCCCCACTGAAACGAAGAACAGCACGGCGAATGCGTCGCGCAGCGGCAGGGTCTCTTCCGCGGCGCGCCGGCTGAGCTGGGTTTCGCCCAGGATCATCCCGGCGAAGAACGCACCCAGCGCGAACGATACGTCAAAAATGAATGCGGCACCGAATGCCACGCCCAGGGCGATGGCCAGCACGGCAAGCCGGAAGAGTTCACGCGACCCGGTGTGCGCGGCCCAATGCAGCGCAGCCGGAATTGCCCGGCGACCGATGATGAGCATGAACGCGATGAAGCCCGAAATCTTCAGCAGCGTCACACCCAGGGTCTGGGCGATGTAGGCGCCGGAGACTTCGCTGCCGTTGAGGATCTGCGCCATCGGCGGCAGGAGGACCAACGCGATGACCATCACGAGGTCTTCCACGATGAGCCAGCCGACGGCTATGCGCCCGCGCTCCGTATCGAGCAGATCCCGGGCCTGGATGGCTCGCAGAAGCACGACGGTGCTCGCGACCGACAGGGCCAGGCCGAACACCACCCCGGCGGCAATCGGCCAGCCGAGCCACTGCGACAGCGCAATGCCCAGGGTTGCGGCCACGGCGATCTGGACCAGCGCCCCGGGTATCGCGATATTTTTCACCGCCAGCAGGTCGCGCAGGGAAAAGTGCAGGCCGACCCCGAACATCAGCAGGATGACGCCGAGCTCGGCTAGTTCGTTGGCAAGCGAGACGTCGGCCACGTAGCCGGGCGTGAACGGCCCCACCAGAACCCCTGCGAAAAGATAGCCCGCCACCGGCGAGACGCGCAGGCGATGCGCGATGGCGCCCATGATGAACGCTGCGACAAGTCCGACAACGATGGTGGCGATCAGCGGCGTGTGATGCGGCATCCGGATCTCCGAAGTGTCGCGGGATCCCAGGGGATCCCGCGAACGATTCCTATTCGATCGCCGCCGCGACGATCAGGGCGATGATTCCGCCCCCGCCCGTCGCAGCGATGATGACTGCAGGGGCGAACCAACGCGGCGCCCTGCGCTTTTTCTTTTCCATGACAGCCTCCGGAAAGGCGCACCCGATCGTCTCGATCAGGTGCAGGACATGATGGCTTCGCAAGAAGCCGGTCGTGTCACGCCGTCGGAGGCCCGCGCGGGGCAAGGTTGCGGGAGACGGTGGAACCGTGCGGCCGCGCAAGTTCGGACGGAACCACAGCCGGCCCGGCGCCAGCTTGGCGCGCCGCCAGCGCAGGTGCGGCGAGTGCCTGGGTGGCAAAATCGCCTATCGAAGTGACGGGTTTTGCCGGTGGTTCGAGCTGTTGGTAGCGCTGTTCGGACGGCGCGCGGAAACGCTTGGCGCCGGTCGTGAGAGAATAGGTCGACGGGTCGAAGGCCGAGCCGATCCACTGCGTGCGCAAGGCACCGCCGGTGGGCGCAGCCGACAACAGCACCACGACCAGAGTCATCCAACCCCAGACGTCGAACGCGAAAAGCGCCTTAAGGGCGTGAAGGGGCTGCGATCTCGCCATTATCCACTTCCTATCTAGTGACCTGCCCGCGGGTTGTAAGTGCGCAGTGTTTGCAATGCCCAGCTTGCCAAGCTTTCGCGCTCGGCATAGCGGCGGGGCACCGATTTTCCGGAGTTTTCGATGGTCCCCCGTTATTCCCGCCCAGCCATGACCGCGATCTGGGAGCCGGAGGCGCGTTATCGCATCTGGTTCGAGATCGAAGCGCACGCGACGGACAAGCTCGGCGAGCTGGGCGTGGTGCCGCCAAGCGCCGGCCAGGCCCTGTGGGACTGGTGGGAGACTGATCCGAAGATCGACGTCGCCGCGATCGATGCGATCGAGGCCGTCACCAAGCACGACGTCATCGCCTTCCTCGACTGGGTGGCGCAGCAGGTCGGGCCCGAGGCGCGCTTCATGCACCAGGGCATGACCAGTTCCGACGTGCTCGACACGACCCTGGCGGTCCAGCTGGCGCGCTCGGCCGACATCCTGATCGACGATCTCGACCAGCTCCTCGCGGCGATCCGGCGGCGGGCGGAAGAGCACAAGTTCACCCCCAGCATCGGCCGCAGCCACGGCATCCATGCCGAACCGGTCACCTTCGGTCTCAAGCTGGCGGAGGCCTATGCCGAGTTCAGCCGCAATCGCGCGCGCCTCGTCGCCGCCCGGGCCGAGATTGCCACCTGCGCGATCAGCGGCGCGGTCGGCACCTTCGCCAATGTCGATCCTGCGGTGGAGGAGCATGTCGCCGAGCGGCTGGGCCTCGCGGTCGAGCCGGTGAGCACGCAGGTCATCCCGCGTGACCGGCACGCGATGTTCTTCGCCACGCTGGCGGTCATCGCCAGTTCGATCGAGCGGCTGGCGGTCGAGATCCGTCACCTCCAGCGCACCGAGGTGCTCGAGGCGGAGGAGTATTTCAGCCCGGGCCAGAAGGGTTCGAGCGCGATGCCGCACAAGCGCAATCCGATCCTGACCGAGAACCTGACCGGCCAGGCGCGGATCATCCGCAGCTATGCCATCCCGGCGATGGAGAACGTGGCCCTGTGGCACGAACGGGACATCAGCCACTCCTCGGTCGAGCGGTTCATCGGCCCGGATGCCTGCATCACGCTGGACTTCGCGCTCGCCCGCCTGACCGGCGTGGTGGACAAGCTGCTGGTCTACCCGGAACGGATGCGCAAGAACCTCGACCGGATGGGCGGGCTCGTCCATTCGCAGCGGGTGCTGCTGGCGCTCACGCAGGCCGGGCTGACGCGCGACGATGCCTATCGCCTGGTCCAGCGCAACGCGATGAAGGTCTGGGAATCCGACGGGCAGCTGTCGCTGCTCGAACTGCTCAAGGCCGATCCGGAGGTGTCCGCCGCGCTGTCCGACGCACAGCTCGAGGAAAAGTTCGACCTCGATTACCACTTCAAGCACGTCGAGACCATTTTCGCCCGGGTCTTCGGCTAGGCGTTTCAGCCGGAGCCTTCCCTTGCCGCGCCAATCGACCTAGTGTCGGGGCACTTCGGGTCAGGAGACTTCTACGATGCAGATCGTCCGCACGATCGTCTGGGTGCTGCTGCTTGTGGCGCTGCTTATCTTCTCGGCGTTCAACTGGAACCCGGTGGAGGTGAAGATATGGGAAGGTCTCGTGCTCGAGACCAAGATTCCCGCGCTGGTGGTGGTCTCCTTCCTGCTCGGGCTGATCCCGATGTGGCTGCTGCACAAGGCCAACGCTTTCTACATGAGCCGGCGCATCTCCTCGCTGGAGACGGCAGCGCGCACTGCGGCAACCACTCCGGTGGCGCCCGCCGCACCGGTTACGGAGACCGTCGTGGTCGAAAAGCCGGTCGTGGTCGATGACACGGCAACCTCCACCGATCCCGTCGTGCCCGAGAACGAAAAGCCGCGCGACAACCTGAGCCCCGAGCCGCGGTGAGCAATCCGGTCTATCTTGCGCTCGACGTCGCCCAGCTCGATGCGGCGGCGGCGCTGGCCAACAAGGTCAAGGCCCATGTCGGCGGGTTCAAGCTGGGCCTCGAATTCTTCTGCGCGCACGGCCACCACGGGGTCCACGAGATCGCCCATGTCGGCCTGCCGATCTTCCTCGACCTGAAGCTGCACGACATCCCCAACACCGTCGCCGGCGCGATGCAGGCGATCCACGTGCTCGAGCCGGCGATCGTCACCCTTCATGCCAGCGGCGGTCGGGCGATGATGGAGGACGCGAAGGCTGCGGCGGGCGAACATTGCAAGGTCGTGGCGGTGACGATGCTGACCAGCCTCGACGAGCGGGACCTGGTGCGCACCGGGGTGGCCGGGTCGGCGCACGATCAGGTCATGCGTCTGGCCGAACTGGCCGAGGCGGCCGGGCTCGACGGGATCGTCTGTTCCGGGCACGAGGTCGGCGCGGTGCGCAAGCAATGGAAGAGCGGCTACTTCGTCGTGCCCGGGCTGCGCCTGCCCGATCACGGCAAGGGCGACCAGAAACGCGTCGTCACGCCCCGCCAGGCGCGCGACGACGGGGCCAGCGTGCTGGTCGTGGGCCGCCCGATCAGCCGCGCGGACGACCCCCTGGCCGCGGCCCGGGCGATCGAGGCGACGCTCTAGCGCCATGCCGGAAACGCTGATCAAGGTGTGCGGGCTCTCGACGCCCGAGACGGTAGACGCGGCGGTCGATGCCGGGGCGACCCATCTCGGCTTCGTCCATTACGAACCCAGCCCGCGCCATGTCTCGCTCGATGACGCCCAGAAGCTCCGCCGGCGGGTTCCCCCGCGGATCAAGGTCGTGCTGCTGCTGGTCAACATGCAGGCCGAGCCGACCGCGCTGGCGCTGCAGGCGGTGCAGCCCGACGTGGTGCAGTTCCACGGCAGCGAAACGCCCGAATGGCTCGCGCTGATCAGGAACAACACGCCGTTCGAGGTATGGAAGGCGTTCGGCGTGCGCAATGCCGATTCGCTGACCAACGCGCTGAAATACAAGGATGCCGTCGACCGCATCCTCTACGACGCACCGGCCAAGTCGGCGCCCGGGGGCCAGGGCCTGGCGATCGACTGGTCGCTGCTCGCCAATCACCGCCACCAGATCGCCTGGGGCCTGGCGGGCGGCCTTTCGCCCGCCAACGTGGCCGAGGCGATCGCCCTGACCGGCGCGCCGCTGGTGGACGCCTCGACGGGGCTGGAGACCGCCCCGGGGGTGAAGGACCCGGCCCTCATCCGCGCCTATTGCGAGGCCGCCCGCGCGGCATAGGTGAGGTCGATCCGCGCCTAGCGAAGGTGTCTCGACTTCGCTGCGTGCGAACGGCATGGGGGCGCGATGACCGAGCAGCAACCCACCTCCTTCCGCAACCAGCCCGACGCCAACAGTTTCCGGCAGATGCCGGACGAGCGCGGGCACTTCGGCCAGTTCGGCGGGCGCTACGTCGCCGAAACGCTGATGCCGCTGATCCTCGACCTGGAAAAGCACTACCGCGCGGCGCGGCAGGACCCGGCCTTCCAGGAAGAGTTCGACGACCTGCTCGAGCACTACGTCGGCCGCCCCAGCCCGCTCTATTTCGCGCCGCGCCTGACGGAAGAACTGGCCCGCAATGCCCCTCCCGAGAAGGGCGCGCAAATCTGGTTCAAGCGCGACGAGCTGAACCACACCGGCGCACACAAGATCAACAACTGCGTGGGGCAGATCCTGCTCGCCATGCGCATGGGCAAGACGAAGATCATCGCCGAGACCGGCGCCGGCCAGCACGGCGTCGCCACCGCCACGGTCTGCGCGCGCTTCGGCCTGCCCTGCACGATCTTCATGGGCGCCACCGACGTCGCCCGCCAGCAGCCCAACGTGTTTCGCATGAAGCTGCTCGGCGCCGAGGTGATCCCGGTCACCAGCGGCGCGGCCACGCTGAAGGACGCGATGAACGAGGCGCTGCGCCACTGGGTCGCCAATGTCGAGGACACGTTCTACATCATCGGCACCGCCGCCGGCCCCCACCCCTACCCCGAATTGGTGCGCGATTTTCAGAGCGTGATCGGCAAGGAAGCGCGCGAACAGATGCTCGCCCGCACCGGCCGCCTGCCCGACCTGCTCGTCGCGGCGATCGGCGGCGGCAGCAATGCCATCGGCCTGTTCCACCCCTTCCTCGACGATCCGGACGTGAAGATGCTCGGCGTCGAGGCTGCCGGCCATGGCCTCGACAAGCAGCACGCCGCCAGCCTTGCCGGGGGCTTCCCCGGCGTGCTCCACGGCAACAAGACCTACCTGCTGCAGGACGAGGACGGCCAGATCGCCGAGGCGCATTCGATCAGCGCCGGGCTCGACTACCCCGGCATCGGGCCGGAACACGCCTGGCTGAAGGAAACCGGCCGCGTCGAATACACCGCCATCACCGACACGGAGGCATTGGAAGCCTTCCAACTGCTCTGCCGCACCGAAGGGATCATCCCCGCGCTCGAGCCGAGCCACGCCATTGCCGCCATCGTCAAGGTCGCGCCGACAATGCCCAGCGACGCGATCATCTGCGCCAACCTGTGCGGCCGCGGCGACAAGGACATCTTCACCGTGGCGGAGCATCTTGGGGTACAGATGTGAGCGGCAGAAATTAGCATCAAATGAGAACGCAAGCTTCGAGAACTCTTGGATGTTTTATCGTCGCCTGGTTGGTGATGTGGGTTTATCGAGCCTCAAATTGGCAAGGTTCTCATGTCCACGAAGCATGCCGAGATCTCGTCGAGGGGCAATCAAAGTTGGCATTGCAAATCTGTCAGCAGAATAATCCCAATTCATGGTCTTTCGCTGATGTCTTTTACTTGACGTCTATCGCTATCGGAGTGCCAATTTTGTTTTACCTCGTTGCACTGACACTAGTGTGGATAAATCGAGGCGACCATTGACCCGCCTTTCCGTCGCCTTCGCCAAGGGCCGGCCCGCCCTGGTCTGCTTCATCACCGCGGGTGACGGCGACACCGCGGCCAACCTCGACGCGCTGGTCGCGGGCGGCGCGGACGTGATCGAGCTGGGCATGCCGTTCACCGATCCGATGGCCGACGGTCCGGCAATCCAGGCGGCGAACCTGCGCAGCCTCGGCAAGGGCACGACCACCGCCGAGGTCTTCACGATCGCCAACGAGTTCCGCGCGCGCCATCCCGACGTGCCCCTCGTTCTGATGGGCTATGCCAACCCGATGATCCGACGCGGGCCCGAATGGTTCGCCGGCGAATGCATGGGCTGCGGCGTCGACGGGGTGATCTGCGTCGACATCCCGCCCGAGGAGGATCCCGACCTCGGCCCCGCGTTGCGCGCGCAAGGCGTCAGCCTGATCCGGCTCGCCACGCCGACGACCGATGCCGCCCGGCTCCCCGCCGTGCTCGATGGCTCGTCGGGCTTCCTCTATTACGTTTCGGTCGCGGGCATCACCGGCTTGCAACAGGCCGCCCAGGCCAGCATCGCCGATGCCGTGGCGCGCCTCAAGGCGGCCACCGACTTGCCCATCGCGGTCGGATTCGGTGTGAGAAGTCCGGAACAAGCCGCTCAAATCGCTCGCGTTGCGGACGGCGTCGTCGTCGGTTCGGCATTGGTCGAACTGGTCGGCAAGCACGGCGCCGATGCGCCGGATCACCTCAGGGAATTGACCGCGGCTCTTGCGCAGGCGGTGCATTCGGCGGCAAGGGCCTCGGCATGAGCTGGCTCACCCGCGTCCGCAACGCCCTGCCTTTCGTGCCCAAGCGCGAAACGCCCGACAACCTCTGGGTCAAGTGCCCCTCGTGCAGCGAGATGCTGTTCACGCGCGAATTCGAGGACAACCTCTACGTCTGCCCGCGCTGCGAATATCATGGTCGCATCGGCGCGGATACGCGGCTCGAACAGATCCTCGATCCCGGCTACCAGTTGCTTCCGGCGCCCGAGGTCCGCGAGGATCCGCTCAAGTTCAAGGACACCAAGCGCTACACCGACCGCCTCAAGACGGCACGCGCCAACAACGTCCATGACGATGCCTTTACCGCCGCGTTCGGCACGATCGAGGGCATCAGGGCCGTGGTCGGCGTGCAGGATTTCCTGTTCATGGGCGGCTCGATGGGCATGGCCGTGGGCGAGGCGTTCTGCGCCGGCGCCCAGCGCGCGATCGACGAGGGCTGCGGCTATGTGGTGGTCACAGCCGCGGGCGGTGCGCGGATGCAGGAAGGCATTCTCAGCCTGATGCAGATGCCCAAGGCCACGGTGATGACCCGGCGGCTGAAGGAGGCCGGCCTGCCCTACATCGTCGTGCTGGCCGATCCGACCACCGGCGGCGTCACCGCCAGCTATGCGATGCTGGGCGATGTCCATATCGCGGAGCCCGGCGCCCTGATCGGCTTCGCGGGCCAGCGGGTGATCCAGGAAACGATCCGCGAGAAGCTGCCCGAGGGATTCCAGCGCGCCGAATACCTGCACGAACACGGCATGGTCGACATGGTCGTACCGCGCAGCGATCTGCGCGCGACGCTGGCCAGCCTGCTCGGCTACATGCGCGCGGCCGAAGCGGCGTAATCCTCCCGCCGATCGGGGAGAAATTCGCTTTCCTACACGTCCCGATCCGTGCTTCAGAACGGGCCCCGACGCGATTCATTCGCCGGGGGCCGTGGCGGTGCCAAATGGTCAAGTAGAACAAGGCGTTGGCAACGCGTTTCAGTGTATAATTAGTGTCACCTTTCGATCGTCGCCGGAGTAATGTTTTGAAGGATTTCGCCACTTCCGACGACCCCCGCGTCCAGGCCCAGCTCGACCGGCTGGCGAAGCTGTCGTTGCCGCAGGGCCGGCTCGGGCTGGAGACGATCCGCGCGCTGCTCGCCCGGCTGGGCGATCCGCAGAAGCGCCTGCCGCCGGTGTTCCACGTCGCCGGCACCAACGGCAAGGGTTCGACCTGCGCATACCTGCGCGCGATGCTCGAGGCGGAGGGACTGACCGTCCATTCGGCGATCAAGCCGCACCTCGTCCGCTACAACGAGCGTATCCGCATCGCCGGTGAGCTGATCTCGGACCAGCTGCTGGCCGATCTGCTGGCAGAGGTACTCGACGCTGGCGAGGATCTGGAACCGAGCTTCTTCGAGATCACGACCGCCGCAACCTTCCTTGCCTTCGCCCGCCACCCGGCCGACGCCTGCGTGATCGAGGTGGGCCTGGGCGGCCGCTTCGACGCGACCAACGTGATGGAGCGGCCCGCGGCCTGCGGCATCGCGACGCTGGGGATCGATCACGAGGCGTTCCTGCTGGTCCCGGAGGACGGCGTTCCGCAGGAGCCGATCGTGCGTATCGCGTTCGAAAAGGCGGGCATTGCGCGGCCCGGCTCACCGATGGTGACGCAAGGCTACGAGCAGAAGGTCGAACTCGAGATCGAGCGCCGAGCCGGGCTGGCAGGCGCGCCGCTGCACATGCGCGGGCACGACTGGTGGGCCGACATCGGCGAGGCCATCTCCTATCGCGACCGCCACGGCGAACTCGACCTGCCGCTCCCCGCCCTGCCCGGCCGCCACCAGGGCGACAATGCGGCTCTGGCGGTGGCCATGCTGCGCCACCAGGACGACGTCACGGTGTCGGGCGCCGCGATGGCGCAAGGCCTGCGCTCGGCCCGCTGGCCGGCCCGCCTGCAACTGCTCGGCCCCGGACCGCTGACCGCCCTGGCGCGGGGCCATGACGTCTGGCTCGACGGCGGGCACAACCCCGACGCCGGGCTGGCGATCGGGCGCCATTTCGCGGGCGGCCGGCTGCATCTGGTGATCGGCATGCTGGCCAACCGGTATCCGTCCGCGATCCTCGACCCGCTCGAAGGCAGCCTGGTCTCCGTCACCGCCGTGCCGATCGCCGGCAGCGAGAGCCACGGTGCGGCCGCCTACGGCGAACGGGCAATATGGGCCGACACGGTCGAACAGGCGCTCGCGGCGCTGCCGCAGGACGGCGCGCCCGTGCTGATCGCGGGGTCGCTCTACCTCGCCGGCAAGGTCCTGCAGGCCAACGGCGAAGTGCCCGACTAGGCTCGCCGCGGATTTAAAGGGGCGGGTCGGCCCGCGCGTCGCCCTCGCCCACTTCGCCCGCCGTGCCCATCGCGGCATCGACCAGCCCACTGCGCATCATCCACCAGAACACCAGGATCCCCGGCAGCGCCAGGACCGTCGTCAGCAGGTAGAAATTGACGTAGCCCATGCCCTCGATCAGCGAGCCGGCCGTGGTGCCCGTCACGAACCGGCCTACCACGCTCGATCCGGCGGAGATCAGCGCGTACTGCGCCGCCGTGAAGCGCAGGTCGCATAACGCGGAGAAGTAGGCAACCACCACGACCCCGCCATAGCCGCTGGCGAAGTTCTCGAACCCGATCGCGCCCGCCATGCCGAGGTTGGAGTGCCCAGCCGCCGCCAGCCCGGCGAAGCTGAGGTTGGAGATCGCCATCAGGATCAGCGCGATCATGACCGAGCGCTTGAGGCCCAGGCGGGCGTAGATCACCCCGCCAACGAACACGCCGATCAGCAGCGCCCAGAACCCCACGCCAACGTCGTAGAGCGCGATCTCGTCGTTGCTGTAGCCTAGGTCATCGAACAGCAGGCGGAAGGTCAGGTTGGCCAGCGTGTCGCCGACCTTGTGGACGAGGATGAACAGCAGCACCAGCCAGGCGCCGTGGCGCTGGAAGAACTCCACGAACGGCCCGGCGATGGAGGCCCATATCTCGCCCAGCCCCCGCTTCTGGGCGACGATCTGCCGCCGCTCAGGCTCGCCTAGGATCAGGGCGGTGAGCATGGCCGGCAGCGCGAATGCGGCGCAGGCCATGTACGCAGCCGACCAGCCGTAGCGCGCCGCGACGACCAGTGCGACGGCCGCCGCGCTGGCCGAACCGATGCGCCAGCCGTACTGGCTCATGCCCGAGCCGACGCCGAGCTGGTAGGGTTTGAGGGTTTCGATCCGGTAGGCGTCGATCACGATGTCGAACGTCGCGCCGGCAAGCCCCAGCAGTACCGCGGAGGTTGCCGTCCAGGCGATATCTGCGCCGGGATCGGCCAGCGCCAGGTTGATCGTCGCCGCCATGACCAGCACGCCGGCGAGCAGCATCCACGATACCCGTTGGCCGAGCCCACCGAGGAGTGGCAGGCGCACACCGTCGACGATCCATGCCCACAGCGGCTTCAGGTTATAGACCAGGAACGCCAAGCTGAAGGCGGTGATGGTCGACTTGTCGATCCCGTCCTGCGCCAGCCGGGTGGTCAGGGTCGCGGCGATCATCGCGAAGGGGAATCCGCTCGACACCCCGACGAAGAAGGCGGCCAGTGATTCCTTTTCGAGATAGGGCTTGATCGATCCCCAGAGGCTGCGTTCTTCTGCCGGAACCGTCTGCTCGATCTCCGCCATCGCGGCATTCCTCCTCAAAGCGTGCATGATTAGCGCGCCCGACCGTCATGGGAAGGGTGGATGAACCGGGCATCAACAGCTAGGGCGGCGCCATGGACTCTCCCGACAGGCCCAAGGGCGAACGCATCGCCAAGCTCCTCGCGCGGGCGGGCGTCGCCAGCCGGCGCGAGGTCGAGCGGATGATTGCCGACGGGCGGGTGGCGCTGAACGGCGAGAAACTGACGACCCCGGCCACGATCCTACCCGACCTGCGCGGCATTTCCGTCGACGGCAAGCCGGTCGGCAAGGCGGAGGACACCCGGCTATTCCGCTTCAACAAGCCCAGCGGGCTGCTGACCGCCGAGAGCGATCCCAGGGGCCGGGCGACGATTTACACCGCATTGCGCAACGCCCTGCCCAGCAGCACCCCGCGGCTGATGCCGGTCGGCCGGCTGGACCTCAACACCGAGGGGCTGTTGCTGCTGACCAACGACGGCGAGCTCAAGCGGGCGATGGAACTGCCCGCCAGCGGCATTCCGCGCACCTATCGCGCGCGGACCTTCGGCGACATCAGCCAGAGCCAGCTCGAGGACCTGATCGAAGGCGTGACGATCGAGGGGATCAACTACGGCCGGATCGACGCCAACCTCGAGCGCCGGACCGGCCGCAACCAGTGGATCGAGCTGACCCTGACCGAAGGCAAGAACCGCGAGGTGCGCCGCGTGCTCGAGCATCTCGGGCTTCAGGTCAGCCGCCTGATGCGCACGTCCTATGGCCCGTTCGAACTCGGACCCTTGCCGCGCGGCACGGTGGCCGAGGTGAAGAAGGGCGAACTCGACCGGTTCCGCGGCAACCTCAAGAAAGGCCGCGCGTGAGGATAATCGCCGGCGAATGGCGCCGCCGGCAGCTCAAGGCCCCGCCGGGCGACGCCACGCGCCCAACCGCCGACCGCACCCGCGAGACGCTGTTTTCCATGCTGGCCAGCCGCCTCGGCAGCTTCGAAGGGCTGGCGGTTGCGGACCTGTTCGCGGGATCCGGCGCGCTCGGCCTCGAGGCGCTGTCGCGCGGCGCTGCCACGTGCTTGTTCGTCGAACAGGACGCCGCCGCGATCCGGGCCCTGCGCGCCAACATCGCAGCCCTGCGCGCGCAGCAGCAATGCGATGTGATCGCCGGCTCGGTTCTTTCGCTCGGTCCGCCGACGCGCGCTTACGACCTCATCCTGCTCGATCCGCCCTATCGCAGCGGGGCGGGAAACGTGGCGATCGACAAACTCGCGCGGCTCGGCTGGATCGGCGCGGGGACCTGGGTCTGTCTGGAAACGGCGGCGGACGAGCCTGCTGCCGCCAAGTCGCTCGAGATTGAGAGCGAACGCAACGTGGGTTCCGCGAAGCTCAGTTTGCTACGGCTGCCGGCTGTCTGAGCTGCCCGGTACATCCTTCAGTCTTGCAAACGAAAGGGGCCGATCCTTGCGGACCGGCCCCATCGGTGACGAACCGCTGTGCTTACGATTCGCTGGCAGGCTTGCCCGGCCAGTAGCTCAGCGCGCGCGAGCGGCCCGGGGCGCCGCCTTCGCCTGAGTTCTGGCAGTTGTCCTGCATCTTCGCGGTGCAGACCGGATAGTCCTTGTTCATGGCCGTGGCGGGCGGCGGGGTCAGCGCGCCCTTGTACGGACCACCCTGGTAGGCCGGATCGGCCGGCATGGCGGGGCGCACGTCCTGCGAGGCTGACTGCGGGGCCGGAACGCCCGTGGTCGGCACGCCGGTTCCCGGGGGGTTGGCCTGACCCGCCGGAGTGGCCGGGGTCGCCCCGGCAAGCTGCGCTTCGATCGCCCGCCAGGCAACCGTGCGCTGTTCAGGGGTCATTTCGTAGACCTGAGTGCGCTGCTCGTCCGTCAGCGCCCAGTAACCGCGCTGCTGGGCCGGGGTGAGGGTCCAGAAGTAGGTCTGATATTCCGGGCTCCAGTCGAGATAGATGGTCTGCTGCTCGGCAGGCCAGCCATCGTACATGGTCTGCTGGTCCGTGCTCATCGTGTAGCTGCCGGGGGCTGCAGCCTGAGCCACGGGTGCGGTCTCCTGACCGATGGCGGGAACGGCAGCCAGCGCAATGGCGGCGGCGCCGGCAAAGAGGAAGTTACGCATGACAATCTCCAAACTCGATATCTCCTGTCGGGCCTGAGAACGGCGCTTCCCGCCTTCAGGTTCCGGGCCCGGCGGGGTGCCGGGGTTGCGCACGCAGCGCGTGTTCCCTAGCTGTTCACGGGTGACCGACGTTTCCAGCGATACCCTGCCGACCACGGCGAGCGAGGCACCGTCCTGGGTTGCCGGGCTCAATGAGCCCCAACGCGAAGCCGTGCTGACCACCGAAGGGCCGGTGCTGATGCTGGCCGGCGCTGGTACGGGGAAAACCGCCGCCCTCACGGCGCGCCTGGCCCACCTGATCCGCAGCCGACGCGCCTGGCCGAGCGAGATCCTGTGCGTCACCTTCACCAACAAGGCGGCGCGCGAAATGCGCCACCGTGTGGGCGACCTGATCGGCGACGCGGTGGAAGGGATGCCGTGGCTTGGCACATTCCATTCAATTTGCGCCAGGATGTTGCGCAGACACGCCGAACTGGTGGGTCTGCAAAGCAACTACACGATCATCGATACCGACGATCAGATCCGGCTCCTGAAGCAGCTTATTTCGGAGAGCGATCTCGACGAAAAGCGCTGGCCTGCGCGGCAGCTGGCGGGCCTGATCGACCGCTGGAAGAATCGCGGACTCAATCCCGAAGATCTCGATGCGGTCGAGAACGAGGCCTATGCCAACGGCAAGGGCCAACAGATGTACGGTCTCTACCAGCAGCGCCTCAAGAGCCTGAACGCCTGCGACTTCGGCGACTTGCTGCTGCACATGCTCAACATCCTGAAGCGCGAGCGTGACGTGCTGTCGATGTACCAGCAGCGCTTCAAGTACGTGCTTGTCGACGAGTACCAGGACACCAACGCCGTTCAGTATCTGTGGCTGCGGTTGCTGGCGCAGGAGCGCAAGAACATCTGCGTTGTGGGTGACGACGACCAGTCGATCTATTCCTGGCGCGGGGCGGAAGTGGCCAACATCCTGCGCTTCGAGAAGGATTTTCCCGGCGCCAAGGTCATCCGCCTGGAACAGAACTATCGCTCGACGCCGCCGATCCTTGCAGCCGCCTCGGGCCTGATCGCATCCAACTCCGAACGCCTTGGCAAGACGCTGTGGACCGAACGCAACGGTGGCGACAAGGTCCGCGTCATCGGTGTGTGGGACGGGCCTGAAGAGGCGCGCCGGGTGGGCGAGGAGATCGAGCGGATCGAGCGCGAAGGCGCGTCGCTGGAACAGGTCGCCATCCTGGTGCGCGCGCAGTACCAGACGCGCGAGTTCGAAGATCGGTTCATCCAGATCGGCCTCAACTATCGCATCGTCGGCGGCTTCCGGTTCTATGAACGGGCGGAGATCCGCGATGCCCTCGCCTATCTGCGCGTGATCGCCCAGCCGCAGGACGATCTGGCGTTCGAACGGATCTACAACCAGCCCAAGCGCGGCCTTGGCGCCAAGACGCTGGAGACCATGCACCGCCATGCCCGCGCCACCGGCATGCCGCTGGCCGCCGCCTCGCTGCAACTGGCCGACAGCGACGAGCTGGCCCCCCGGGCCCGCGGCACCATCGCCGCGCTCATGGGCCAGTTCCTGCGCTGGCGCGAGCTGGCGGAGACGACCGCGCCGGGCGAACTGCTGCGCACCGTGCTGGCCGAATCCGGTTACGACGCGATGCTCAAGGCCGATCGCACCGCAGAGAGTGCCGGCCGGGCGGATAACCTAGCCGAGCTGGCCCGCGCGATGGAGGAATACGACACGCTGGGCGATTTCCTCGAGCACGTCAGCCTGGTGATGGACAACGACGCCAACGACGACGAGGAGAAGGTCACCATCATGACCATCCACGCCGCCAAGGGCCTGGAGTTCGACAATGTCTTCCTGCCCGGCTGGGAGGAAGGCGTGTTTCCCAGCCAGCGCTCGCTCGACGAAGGGGGACTCGCCTCGCTCGAGGAGGAGCGCAGGCTGGCCTATGTCGCGATTACCCGCGCGCGGCGGCGCTGCACGATCCTCCATGCGGCAAACCGGCGCATCTACGGCCAGTGGACCAGCTCGATACCGAGCCGCTTCGTTGGCGAATTGCCGGCCGACCACGTCGACAGCGAAACGACGATGACCGGCGGCGCAAGCCTGTGGCGGGCCAACTGGACCGAGCAGGAGGACCCCTTCGCCAATGTCGCGCGGCAGCAGCCCGCCCGCACCCTGACCCGCGGCCCCGGCTGGCAGCGTGCGCTGGCGACCGGCTACGATGCGACCCCCAAGCGGCTGGCCGAGCCCGGGCGCAGTGCAGCCAGCTTCGCGGCCAAGCCCCGCGCCGACATCGCCATCGGCGCGCGCGTGTTTCACGAGAAGTTCGGCTACGGCGTGGTCATTGACCAGGAAGGCAACAAGCTCGAGATCGAGTTCGAGCAGGCCGGAACCAAGCGGGTGATCGACAGCTTCGTCAAGCCGGCCTGATCGTTCCCCTGCTCAGGCGCCCGGCGGCCGCTTCCAGCGGGCGCGCCAGTTCACCCAGCGTAGGGCGCGAGCCGCCGGCGATGCCGGTCTTGCAGCGCAGGTGCGCGCTCGCATCGTCGAAAGTGCCGAACAGGCGGTCCCAGATGGAGAAGAGGCCGCCGAAGTTCTGACCCATCAGCCGCTCGTCGTCGATGTGGTGCAGCCGATGCGCTGCGGGCGAGATGAGGACCTTGCCAAACACGCCCAATGTCCACGGCAGATCGGCATGTATGAAATAGCCCCACCAGGTGCGGATCACTGCCGAGGCAGCGACGGCCCAGGCCGGGAAACCGAGCAGGATCAGCGGGATGACATCGACGAGATTGCCGAACAGGTGGCTCAGCGGATGTTTGCGGAACAGCGTGAGCCACGTCATCGCCTCGTCCGAATGGTGCGTGGCGTGGATCGGCCAGAGCAGCGGATGATGCTCGGCGCGGTGGCGCCAGTAGACGACAAACTCGTCGATCAGCAGCGCGAGCAGCAGCAGTAGGAGTTCGGGCGTGCGCTGCCAGAAGTCGGCCAACTGCGGGAACAGCCGGAACTGGTCATGAAAGCCGTCGGTTGCCAGCGCGATCAGCCCCACAAGCAGGATCGAATTGATTGCGACCAGCGCGAGGTTGGTCGTGCTTTCGCGCCACGCGGCCCGCAGCGCTGTCAGCGCCCCCGCCCGCTTGGTGAGAAACGACACCAAGGCGAAAACGACCAACGCCGGAACCAGCGCGGTCGCGACTGCCAGAGTGGAGGAAAGCAGGCCGGCCATCCCGCCAGCCTAGGCGGGGATGGCTAACGCCGGGTTAAATCAGAGCGCGGTGTTCGACAGGAAGCCGGGGACCGGACCGTTCCATTCGCCGGGCGCGGACTGATCGTCGTCAGCCGGATCGCTGCGGCGCGGCTCAGGCGGGCGGGCAGGCCGCGGGCCGGCCTTGGGTTCGGACGAACGTTCGCGCTTCTCGCGGCGCGGTTCGCGCTTGTCTTCGCGCGGTGCGCGCACTTCCTCGCGGGATTCGCGCTCTTCCTCGCGAGGGGCGCGTTTCGCTTCGCGCGGCTCGTCGGTGCGGGACTCGCGCTTAGGCCTCTCACGGCGCTCCTGCTTTGGCTCGCGCGCCTCGCCGCCCATCTCGTATATCGGGATCGAAAGCCCGGTCAGCTTCTCCACGTTAGAGATCGCCTCGGCATCTTCGGGCGTGACCAGAGTGAACGCGCGGCCCTTGGCCCCGGCGCGGCCCGTGCGGCCGATCCGGTGGATGTAGTCGTCGGGATGCCAGGGAGTGTCGTAGTTGAAGACGTGGCTTACGCCCTTCACGTCGAGCCCGCGCGCAGCGACGTCGCTGGCGACGAGGATGTTCACGTCTCCGCCTTTGAACCGGTCGAGTTCCTTGATCCGGCTCGCCTGATCCATGTCCCCGTGGATTTCGGTCGAGCGGAAGCCGAAGCGTTGCAGGGTCTTGTTGACCTCGCGCACGGTCGTCTTCCGGTTGGCGAAGATGATCGCGGTCGAGACATCGTCGTTCTGCAGCAGGTGCCGCAGGGTATCGCCCTTCCCGCGGCTGCTGGTGGCGACCTTGTGCTGGGCGATGTTGATGTTGGCCGTCGCGGGCCGCGCGACCTCGATCGACTTGGGATTGGTGAGGAACTTGTCGGCCAGCTTCTTGATCGGCGGCGGCATCGTCGCGCTGAAAAGCAGCGTCTGGCGGTTGGCCGGGAGCTTCTCGCAGATGAATTCGATGTCGGGGATGAACCCCATGTCGAGCATCCGATCGGCTTCGTCGATCACCAGAAGGTCGCACCCGGTGAGCAGGATCTTGCCCCGACCGAACAGGTCCATCAGGCGGCCCGGCGTGGCGATCAACACGTCGACGCCTTCGTCCAGAGCCTTGACCTGGTCGCCCATCTGCACGCCGCCGATGAGCAGCGCCATCGAGAGGTTGTGGTTGACGCCGTACTTCTCGAAATTCTCGGCTACCTGGACCGCGAGCTCGCGCGTCGGCTCGAGGATCAGCGAGCGCGGCATGCGCGCCCGGCGGCGGCCGTGGGCGAGGATGTCGATCATCGGCAGGACGAAGCTGGCGGTTTTGCCGGTGCCCGTCTGCGCGATGGCGATAAGGTCCTTCATCATCTGGACCTGGGGAATGGCCTGCGCCTGGATGGGCGTCGGCTCGGTGTAGCCGGCAGCTTCAACAGCTTGCAGCAGCTCGTCAGACAGGCCGAGATCGGCGAATTTCATCGTCATAATGTCCAGTACATGGGATTGTCCGGCGTTCCGCCCTGCGCCGAAGGGCGCGGCCTATGCGCTCAGGGGGCGAAAAGTCAAGGAAAGGTGGCCGATGAGGCGCTTCAATCGCGCACCGCCACCAGGCGGTTGAACTGCGCGACCTCGCAACTCGCGCCGGCCCGCGACTTGAGCATGTCGCGCCCGGCGCACATCATGCCGTCTTCGCTGCGCTCGACATAGAAGCCGGAGTAGAACGCCTGAGCGTCGCACGCCCGGTCGAGCGAGGCGCTCAGGATGCGGCGGTCGCGCATGAACAGGAGCAGCCGGTTGGGCTGCACCGGCGCGACCCCGGCAATCGAGGACAATGGCATGCACCTGTCGTCCTTCACCTCGTGAAACTGGGTCGCGATGTCGCGCCGCGGCAGGCGGGCGAGCATCTCCTCGCGCACCGCGGGCGAACTCGGCGCGATGCGGATGATGACCCGCTGCTCGATGCGCACCTGGCCCTGCACCAGGGGGACCGTGAAGCTTTCCATCGTGACGAAGGCGCCCGGCATCCGCTGCATGCTCATGGCGGGGGCCTGCTCGGGCTCACGCGCATTGCGCGCGGTCTCGCCATCGGTTGCTGACGGCGCGATGCCAAGCAGAGCTAGCGAGAGAATGAGGGCGGTCAGGCTGTCCATCGGGCTTTCGGTTTGCGAGCAGCCACGCCGCCGCTGTGAGCTCCATAAGCCATGCGCTTGAATGCCCGCTTAATCCGCAGTTTGCATTTTGCAAACCATGGCACCGCTGGCAAAGCACCGGCATGAGCCGACACGCTGACTTCCTGTCCCGAGCGAGCGAATTGCTCGGCCCACGCGGGCTGACGACAGACGCCGAACTCGTGACCCCCTGGCTGACCGACTGGCGCGGTCGATACACCGGAAAGGCGATTGCGCTCGCCTCACCGGATTCCACTGCCCAGGTTGCGGACCTCGTCAGGCTTTGTGCCGAACACCGCGTGCCCATCGTTCCCCAAGGCGGCAACAGCGGCATGTGCGGGGGCGCCACGCCCGACGAAAGCGGCGATGCCGTGGTGCTTTCGCTGCGGCGCATGAATGCCGTCCGCAAGATCGATCCCGCGGCGCGCGAAGCGATCTGCGAGGCCGGGGTGATCCTGCAGACTTTGCACGACTGCGCCGAGGACAAGGGGCTGAGGTTTCCCCTGACATTAGGCGGCAAGGGCTCTGCCACCGTGGGCGGCCTTGTTTCGACCAACGCCGGGGGCACGCAGGTGCTGCGGCATGGTTCGATGCGGGCACAGGTTCTGGGTCTCGAAGCCGTACTGGCCGACGGTTCGGTGTTCGACGCGCTGGTCCCGTTGAAGAAGGACAATCGAGGCTTCGACCTGAAGCAATTGCTGATCGGATCGGAAGGAACCCTGGGAATCGTCACCGCCGCCACGCTGCGGCTGATGCCCGCGTTGACCGACCGGCGGGTGATCTGGGCCGGCGTGACCTCACTTCACGCGGCGCGCACACTCCTGCTTCACTGCCAGGCAGCGGCTGGCGATGCGCTCGAAGGGTTCGAAGTCCTGGCCCAGCAGACCCTGGACGATGTGGTGAAGCATCTTTCCGGGGCTCGCCCCCCCCTCGCAGGCCATCACACGTGGCACGCCCTCATCGAAATCGTCGCCGAAAGCGCCGAAGGAGCCGAAGCGCTCGGCCCCATGGCGGAACGGATGCTCGAAACGGCGTTCGAGCGCGGGCTGCTCCAGGATGCCGTGATCGCGGCGAACGAAACCCAGGCCAACGCCTTCTGGCTGCTGCGCGATTCGATCGCCCCGGCCGAGCGGGAAAAGGGCCCTGCCGTGCAGCACGACATATCGGTGCCGGTCGACCGCATGCCCGACTTTGTCGAGTTTGCGGGGCCAACGATCGAAGCGGCCTGGCCGGGCACCGAGGCGCTCGCGTTTGGGCACCTGGGCGATGGCAACGTCCATTTCCACGTCATCGCGCCGCGCGGCGCCGAACCGCTCGAATGGATGACCGGGGACGGCAAGGCCATCAGCGCCCAGATCCACGAAATGGTGACGGAATGGCACGGGTCGATCAGCGCCGAACACGGCATCGGCCAGTTGAAGCGCGACGAGCTCGGCAGGCTCGGCGACCCGGTCCACCTGGCGATGATGCGATCGGTCAAGCAGGCGCTCGATCCCCTCGGGATCCTCAACCCCGGAAAACTCGTGCCGCTTGCGCCGGAAGCCTCAAGCCACTAAAGCGCGCGCTTCACGCGTGCCGGGCACCAACGTCTGGACCACCGCAACCATTTGAAATTCGGAGAGTAAGATGGCCAGCGCGCCGCAAGCCCAATTGCCGATGTTCTACAAGGACCTCACCCCGCTCAACAGCCGGGATCACTCCAACTTCCGCGCCCGTTCGACCGACCGTGCCGGCTGGGTGGCCAAGCAGCACGCCGTTCCGCTGACGTCGGACGAGTTCGTGCAGGCCATGCGGGACTTCCCGATCGTCTTCTCGTCGGGCGACAGCCCCGTCCCGCTGGCGCTGCTGGCGCTGAACGAAGGCGTGAACACCTTTTTCGAAGAAGACGGCGCCGCGAAGGGCCCGTTCTACGTGCCGGCCTACGTCCGCCGCTATCCCTATCTCCTCGCACGGATGAACGCCGACTCGCAGGACATGACCCTGTGCTTCGATCCTTCGAGCGGGCTGATTGGCGAAGGCGACGAGGGCGAGGCCCTGTTCGATGGCGACCAGCCGACCGAGCATACCAAGGGCGTGCTGCAGTTCTGCCAGTCGTTCGAGGAAGCCGGCCAGCGCACGCAGGCCTTCATCGAAGAGCTCAAGAAGCATGACCTGCTGATGGAAGGCGAAGTCGCCATTCAGCGCAATGAAGAGCCCGACACCCCCTACGTCTACCGCGGCTTCCTGATGGTTAATCAGGAGAAGCTGCAGGACATGAAGGGCGACGTCCTGCGCACCTGGAACAAGAACGGGATGCTCCCGCTGATCTACGCGCACCTGTTCTCGCTCGACAACATGCGGAACGTCTTCGCGCGCCAGGTCGAGCAGGGCTGGAAGCCCAGCGCGCCGGTCGGCAACGCCAATACCGAGGCCGTCGAAGCGTCGGCCTGAGCCGAAATCGCGACAAATTGCGACGGGCTCGCCTCTTGAAGAGGCGGGCCCGTTTGCTTAAATCGATCTTGTCCGGGCGGCGCTTCCCTCATGGCCCGCTTGGATAGGTGCACTTCGGTGCGCCTCCTCCCTGAACCTTGGCCACCTCGTGTTTTTTGCACGAGGTGGTTTTTTATGGGCTACTCGGCCGCCAGGGCGATCGGGCGGGCGAGCGCGGCCATCTCGTCCGCCAGCCTCCGCACCAGCCCCGAAATGAGATCACCGACGCTCTGCAGCGAAGCAGCCGGCTCGCGCAGGCCGGCGTCGAGATAGGCCGAACGGCACACCTCGAGCTGGAACCCGTGGATGCCGCGCGACGGGGCGCAATGGCGGTCGAGCACATACCCGCCCGCATAGGGCCGGTTGTGCGCAGTGCGCCGCCCTTCGGTTCCGAAATGGTCGAAGGTTGCCGCGCACAGGGCACCGGCGCACGAACTGCCGAACCTGTCGCCCAGCACGAATTCCGCCGCCGCCGTCCCGCGCCGCGCCGAGAGCGGAGGCATCGAATGCAGATCGATCAGCAGCGCGCAGCCCCAGCGCTTGCGCACATCGGCCAGTTCGAGCGCCAAGGCGGCATGATACGGTGCGTGTACCCCGGCGATGCGCGATTCGAGATCGTCCTGGCTCATCCTGCCGCGCCAGATTTCTCCCATGCCCGGAAGGCGCCGCGGCACCAGGCCCAGCCCGCCCCGCGCCCGCCGGCCGGTCCGCAGGATCGCCGCCTCCGGGCGACCTTCTGCCAGCATATCCCAGTCCATGTCGTCCGGCGCGCGATTGAGGTCGATCATTGCGCGAGGAGCTTCCGCAACGATCAACCCCGCGCCCGTTGCGGCAGCGACCTGCTCTCCCAGGAGATCGACATAGCGGTCTTCCAGCCGCAACCCGGCAGCATGCGGCTCGCGCATCCGGTCGAGCAGCCATTGCGGATAATTGCGGCCCGCATGGGGAACGGCGATAACCACGGGTATGGCGGAAGGCACGGCGCGGCGAATGGTGAAGGCCGCATCGCCGGCGGTGCCGGGTATCGTTCCCCCCGCGTCTGCCGTGGGCTGATCCATCGTCGATTCGCGCATTTTCAGGGTCACTCAGTGCCGTTTGCGCGGGGGTGTGTCAAAGCTGGTCACAAGCCACGAAGGGGGAGGAATTTTCAACCAATGCGGCGTATGGGGACCCCAAGCAACGAGGAATAGCGCCATGATCCGTATCCTGCTGGCCGAAGACGACCAGGCGATGCGCACTTACCTGTCGCGGGCGCTCGAGAACGCCGGTTACGAAGTCTACGCTGTGGACCGCGGAACAATGGCCCTGCCCCTGCTTGAAGGCGGCGATTTCGATCTTCTGCTGTCCGACATCGTCATGCCCGAGATGGACGGGATCGAACTGGCCCAGCGGTGCGCCGAGGTCAGCCCCCAGACGAAGGTCATGTTCATCACCGGATTCGCCGCGGTTTCGCTGCGGCCCAACCGGGAAGCGCCGCAGGCCAAGGTGCTGTCCAAGCCCTTCCATCTCAAGGACCTCGTCCTCGAGGTTGAGCGCATGTTCGAGGATGCACAGAGCGTTTCGCTCTAAGCCCCTTGCACCCGCCGAAACCGCCCGCTAATGGGCGCGCCTGCCGGCGATGGGCGTATAGCTCAGCGGTAGAGCACTGTGTTGACATCGCAGGGGTCCCAAGTTCGAACCTTGGTACGCCCACCATCGCCGGCTTACGAAGAAGCGTCGCGAAATGCGGCGCTTTTTTGTTGCCCGCGCCTATCATTTGATCGCCGGCGCCCTATTTCCCGGACATGCCGAGCTTACCCCCGGTCGCCCGCATCGTGGCGCTGGCAATCGCCTCCCCCGAAACGGACGTCGACGAGGACTATCGTCGCTGGGCGGTCGAGCATCTGGCCGACCCGCGCGAGAAGAAGCTGTTCGAGCGCATGGCCGAACGCTCGGGCATAGAACATCGCTGGTCGATATTGGGCGAAGAAGCGCGGCTGGCCCCCGGGCGCTTCTACGCACGCAGCGAGGCTCCGGGAACGGCCGAACGCATGGCGATCTATGCCCGCGAGGCCCCCAAGCTGGCGCTCGAGGCCGCGCGCCGCCTGCCTTCACTGGAGGGGGTGACTCATCTCGTCGTGGCAAGCTGCACAGGCTTCATGGCGCCCGGCCTCGACCAGGTGATCGCGCGCGAACTCGGCCTCGCGGGCAATGTCGAGCGGGTCTTGATCGGGTTCATGGGTTGTTATGCCGGGGCAACCGCCCTGCGCACCGCCGGCCACCTCGCCAAGGCCAATTCTGGCGCGCGCGTGCTGGTTGTCGCAGCGGAGCTTTGCAGCCTGCACCTGCAGGGCGACGCCGGGCTCGAACAGATGCTGGCCATGGCCCAGTTTTCCGATGGCGCGGCCGCGGCGCTGATCACTACCGAAGGGCCGGGCCTCGCGATCGGCGAGGGTCTGTCCGCCACGCTCGAGGAAAGCGGCGACCTGATCACCTGGCAGATCGGCGACAACGGCTTCGTTATGAACCTATCGGGCGAAGTTCCCGCCCGGCTGGCCCATGCACTGGCCGACCCCGAACTGGCCGAACGCATCACCGGCGGCGAGCCGGCATCGGCCATCTCCGCATGGGCGGTGCACCCGGGCGGCCGCTCGATCCTCGACGCCGTCGAGCGTGCTTTCCACCTTCCAGCGGACGCCCTCGTTGATTCGCGCGAAGTGCTGCGGGCCTTCGGCAACATGTCCTCGGCGACGATCCTGTTCGTGCTCGAACGGATCCTGGCCCGGCGGCCGCCGAGCGGGGTTGCCCTCGCCTTCGGGCCGGGCCTGGCGATGGAAGGCTTCCGCTTCGGCTGGATCGAAGACGATGCTGGCTAGCCGCCTCGAGGCCGACGAGCTGATGGACGATCCCGCGCTGGCGGAGTCGACCTATCACGCGGTCCTGTCCGATCTGGCGAAGGTCAATCGCCTGACGCTCGCCTACCGCCCCACGCTCGGCTTTCTCCGGAGGGCCGTGGGCGACAGGAAAAAGTTCAGCCTGCTCGACGTAGGTTTCGGCGACGGCGACATGCTGCGGCGGATTGCCCGCTGGGCCGCCCGGCGCGGCATCGAGGCGGACCTGACCGGGATCGACCTCAACGATCGCAGCTTGGCCGCTGCACAGGCGCATGAAAGCGACCTGCCCATTCGCTATCTGGCGGGCGACTATCACGATCTGAAGTCGGAGCGGTTCGACTTCATCGTTTCTAGCCTGGTGGCCCATCACATGAGCCACGAGCAACTCGTGTCCTTCCTCCGCTTCATGGATCGCGAGGCCGCGACGGGCTGGTTCGTCAACGACCTGCATCGGCACGGGTTCGCCCATGCCGGGTACCCTGTGCTGGCGCGGCTGATGGGCTGGCATCGCGTCGTTCGCCTCGATGGGACGATGTCGATTGCCCGCAGCTATCGCCCAGGCGAATGGCCACCCCTTCTAGTCGAAGCCGGCGTCTCCGGCGCCAGCGTTCGCCGCTTCTTTCCGTTTCGCCTGTGCGTCGAAAAGATCCACTGATCGTCGGCGCCGGGCCGGCCGGTTGCGCCGCCGCCATTACGCTCGCCCGCGGCGGCGCGAGCCCCTTGCTCATCGACCGCGACGAGTCTCCGGGCGACGCCTTGTGCGGGGGGTTCCTGAGCTGGAAGACGGCGGAAAGGCTGGCCGGTCTCGGGCTCGACGTGGAAAGGCTTGGCGCCCACAGCGTCGGCCGGCTCGCGCTCTTCGGGACGGGCAGCCCGGTGGAGGTCGCCCTGCCGCACGCGGCTTGGGGCTTGTCACGCCGTGCCCTCGATACCGCCTTGCGCGGGTTGGCCCGGGCAGCAGGCGCAAGCTTTGCAGTGCGCAATGTGCGGAACACGGATGAACTGACGGACGAGAGCACGTTCCTCGCCACCGGCAAGCACGACCTGCGCGGAGCGTCCCGCCCGCGCGAAAGCACCGATCCCGCGCTCGGGGTGCGGCTCCGGCTCCAGCCCTCCCCTACCTTGGCTCGCCGCCTTGCCGGCAAGATCGAACTTCACCTGTTCGACGGGGGCTATGCCGGCATCGTGCTGCAGGAAGGCGGCAGCGCCAACCTGTGCATGGCTGTCCGGAAGTCGCTGCTGGCTGAGACCGGTGGGAGCCCGGAAGCCCTGCTGGAAGACCTCGCGAAGCGGCACGGCCACTTCGCGCTCCGGCTCGAATCCGGCTGGCACGACGCGAAGATCGATACCATCGGATCGGTCCCCTACGGCTGGATCGCGACTTCGACCGAGCCGGGACTTTTCCGCATCGGAGACCAGGCAGCGGTCATCCCGTCGCTGGCCGGGGAAGGCATCGACATCGCTCTCTCCAGCGGCATCTCGGCGGCGGAGGCATGGCTGTCAGGCAGCGCGCAAGGCGCCCCGCAGTGGCAGGCAGGCTTTGCGCAGCGGGCCCAGTCACCGGTTCGCTGGGCCGAAGCAGCGTGGAAAGCGGGCGAGAATCCTGCCCTGGCGACGCCGGCTCTCGCGCTGGCCAGGATGGTTCCGTCGGCGTTGCTCAAACTGGTCGAGGCGACCCGTCTCGCCTGAGCCGAGGCGGCACCTTGCGCTCCCCCCGTCCGCTTCGTAAGGACGCGCAAATCCTTCCGCCTCACTCCCGAACAGACAGGACTCTCATGCAGAAGATCAAGGTTGCGAACCCCATCGTGGAGATCGACGGCGACGAGATGACGCGGATCATCTGGCAGTGGATACGCGAACGCCTGATCCTGCCCTACCTCGACGTCGATCTGAAGTATTACGACCTCGGGGTCGAGAAACGCGACGAGACCCGCGACCAGATCACCATCGATTCCGCCAACGCGATCAAGCAGTACGGCGTTGGCGTGAAGTGCGCGACGATCACCCCCGACGAGGCGCGGGTGGAGGAATTCGACCTCCACGACATGTACAAGAGCCCCAACGGGACGATCCGCAACATCCTGGGCGGCACGATCTTCCGCGAGCCGATCGTGATTCAGAACGTGCCCCGCCTGATCCCCGGTTGGACCGACCCGATCGTCGTGGGCCGCCATGCCTTCGGCGACCAGTACCGCGCGACCGACACCCTGATCCCCGGCGCGGGCAAGCTGCGCCTTGTGTTCGAAGGGGCCGACGGCAAGAACATCGATCTCGACGTGTTCGAGTTCAAGGAACCCGGCGTCGCGATGGCGATGTACAACCTCGACGAGTCGATCCGCGATTTCGCCCGGGCGAGCTTCAACTACGGTCTCGACCGCAAGTGGCCGGTCTACCTGTCGACCAAGAACACGATCCTCAAGAAGTATGACGGGCGCTTCAAGGACCTGTTCCAGGAAGTGTTCGAAACCGAAGGATTCAAGGAAAAGTTCGCCGAGGCGGGTATCGAATATCAGCACCGCCTGATCGACGACATGGTCGCCAGCGCCCTCAAGTGGAACGGCAAGTTCGTCTGGGCCTGCAAGAACTACGATGGCGACGTGCAGTCCGACCAGGTCGCGCAGGGCTTCGGCTCGCTCGGCCTGATGACGTCGGTGCTGATGACGCCTGACGGGAAGACGGTGGAAGCCGAAGCCGCGCACGGCACTGTCACCCGGCATTACCGCCAGCATCAGCAGGGCAAGGCGACCAGCACCAATCCGATCGCCAGCATCTTCGCCTGGACCCGCGGCCTCATTTATCGCGGCCGCTTCGACAACACGCCCGACGTGGTGCGGTTCGCCGAGACCCTGGAGAAGGTCTGCATCGATTGCGTCGAGAGCGGCAAGATGACCAAGGATCTCGCGCTGCTGATCGGGCCGGACCAGGCCTGGATGACCACCGAGCAGTTCTTCGAGACGATCGTCGAAGGGCTTGAGAAGGAAATGTCATCCTGGGCCTGACGCGCTGATGGCGGAACGCAAGGGCACCGCAAGGCTCGAGATCAGGCAGGCCGTGCCGGCCGACGCGCGCCCGATTTCGGCGCTCGTCAAGCGCGTGTACGGCGACTTCGAACCCTATACGCTGGGCGAGATCCGCGGGCAGTTGAACAACTATCCCGAGGGCTGCTTCGTCGCGGTGCTCGACGGCAAGACGATCGGCTATTGCGCATCGATGCGGATTGCCGCCGAAAAGGCGCTCAGCCCGCATACCTGGGACGAAATCACCGGCAACGGCTTCGGCAGCCGGCACGATCCGACCGGAGACTTCCTCTACGGGTACGAGATGTGCGTCGATCCGAAAGTGCGCGGCACCCGCATCGGACGGCGCCTTTACGAAGAACGCCGCAAGCTGGCCGAACAACTGGAACTCAAGGGCATCGCGTTCGGCGGACGCATGCCCAACCTGCGGCGCCAGTGGCGCAAGGTCGGCAATCCCGAGACCTATCTGGAGCACGTCCTCAGCGGCAAGCTGCACGATCCGGTCCTGCGGTTCCAGCTGGCCAATGGCTTCGAGCCCATCGCAATCCTGCCGAAATATCTGCCCGAGGACACGCTCTCGCGGGGCTTTGCCGTGCACATGGTGTGGCGCAATCCCTTCGTCGACCAGGAAGGGAGCGCCAAGATGCGCGTCCCTCGCGGGGTGGAAAGCGTCCGCATCGCGGCCTGCCAGCTGCAGGCGCGCGCGGTGAAGGACTTCGAGGAATTCATCGGGCAGGTCGAATATTTCGTCGACGTGGCAGCCGATTACGAGGCGGATTTCATCCTTTTCCCAGAGATGTTCACCGTCATGCTGCTCAGCGCCGAAGCGCGCGAACTGACACCGATCGAGGCGATCGAAAAGCTGAGCACCTATACCCCGCGCATCCGCGAAGCGCTGTCCGAGATGGCGCTGAAGTTCAACATCAACATCATCGGCGGCTCGCATCCGACCCGCATGGACGATGGCGACATCCACAACGTGGCCTACGTTTGCCTGCGCGACGGATCGATCCATTCGCAGGAGAAAATCCACCCGACGCCGAACGAAGCCTACTGGTGGAACATCCGCGGCGGGGATTCGATCGACGTCATCCAGACCGATTGCGGACCGATCGGCGTGCAGATCTGCTACGACAGCGAATTCCCCGAACTTTCGCGCCGTTTGGTCGACGAGGGTGCCCGGATCATCTTCGTCCCGTTCTGCACCGACAGCCGGCAGGGCTACATGCGCGTGCGATATTGCTGCGCGGCCCGCGCGATCGAGAATCAGTGCTTCATGGTTCTGAGCGGCAACGTCGGCAACCTGCCCAACGTCGCCAACATGGACATCCAGTACGCGCAAAGCTGCATCCTGACCCCGTGCGATTTCCCCTTCGCGCGTGACGGCATAGCCGCGGAAGCGACGGAGAACGTCGAGACGCTGACGATCAGCGACGTGAACCTTGCCGATCTTTCCTGGGCCCGGGCCGAAGGCACCGTTCGCAACCTCGCCGACCGGAGGTTCGATCTCTATCGTATCGAATGGGACAAGGGCTCGCCGACCGGCGACCTGCCCAACGGTCCCGCGCCGCTCCACCAGGGCGGTCCCGGCGGGGGCTAGTCCGCCGCCGCAGGAGAGCGCACGTGTTCCTGGCGCAGGCTGTGGCCGATGAAATGGCCGGGAATGCGCCGAAGCAGGGGGAAGCGCTCCAACAATCGGAGAGCCGCCGGCGGATCGCGCGGCATATCCGCCCGCCCCTCGACCAAGGGCCGCAGGATGCGTTCATGCGCCTGGCGCTGGACGCCCTGGATGACCCTAGTGGGCCACATGCGCCTGTCCTGCACCTTTGACAGCAGGCCATCGACCGCCTCGCCCCTTGCCAGCGGCGCGACAAGAATGTTGGCCGTCGCCACCGCATCCTGGATCGCCAGGTTGATGCCGACACCGCCCACCGGGCTCATCGCGTGCGCCGCGTCGCCGATCGCCAGCAGGCCCGGCGCGCTCCACTGCGTGAGCCGGTCGAGCGATACGGAGAGCAGCTTTACCGCGTCCCAATCGGGCAGAGCGGCATCGATATCCTCGATCGCGGGCAGCGCGGCTGCCACCTCCTGGCGGAATTGCGCGATTCCCCGCGCTTTCATGTTCTTGGCCCCGCCCTTGGCGATGACCGCCGCGCACTGCCAGTAGTCGCCGCGATCGATCGCGACGAACAGCCGGTTTGCGCGCACCACCCCGCGCAAGGTTGAGCCGGGCCGCGTCTTCGGGACCGCGAACCAAAGGACGTCGATCGGCGCGCCGAGCGATTGCAGTGGCAGGAGCGTGCGGACCAGCGAATCGCGGCCGTCGCACATCAGGATGAGCTTTGCGGCAGCCAGTTCCTCCCCGTCTTTCAACCGAACGCCGCAATAGCGGCCGTCTTTCGTCAGCAGTCCTTCCACCCCGGCCTCCATTTGCAAGGCGAAACCGGAAAAGCGCGTCGCTTCCGTGCGCAGGAAATCGAGGAAGTCCCATTGCGGCATCATGGCGATGAACGGCGCGGGCATCCGCAAGTGGGACAGGTCGCCCACGTTCAGCCGCCGCCCGTTGTAATCGATCTCCGCACGGTCGATCTGGTTGTGCGGCCTTTGCAGGAAACGCTGCAACAGACCCAGCTCGTCGAGGACCTGCATGGTCGATGGGTGGACCGTGTCGCCGCGAAAATCGCGGAAGAAATCGGCGTGCTTCTCCAGCACCCGCACACCGACGCCGGCCCGGGCGAGCAGATAGCCGGCCATCATCCCCGCCGGGCCACCCCCGACAATTATCACATCTGCCGTTGAGTCTGTCATCGAAGGACTGCCATAGACCAACCCCTATGCACGGCGAAGCCATCTCCCCCATGATGTCCGATGCGCTGGTGATCCTCGGGGCCGCGGGGATCGTCATCCCGGTTTTCGCCCGCTTCAGGATAACCCCCGTCATCGGCTTCATCCTGATCGGTCTTCTGGTCGGGCCGTTCGGACTTGGCCGCCTGGTGCCGGATCAGCCGTGGCTCTACTGGTTCACCATCTCCGACCAGGAAAGGCTCGCTCCCTTCGCGGAGTTCGGCATCGTCCTCCTGCTCTTCACCATCGGGCTGGAGCTGTCGTTCAATCGCCTCTGGACGATGCGCAAACTGGTCTTCGGGCTGGGCGCACTGGAACTCGGCATCATCTCCTCGCTGATCGCCGCAGGGCTCGCGGCGATGGGCCAGGGATGGAGCGGCGCGCTGGGCCTCGGCCTCGCCCTCGCCCTCAGCTCCACCGCGCTGGTGCTTCCGATCGCCGGGACGCAGACGCCGGTCGGGCGCGCGGCACTCTCGATGCTGCTGTTCGAAGATATCGCCATCGTGCCGATCATTTTCACGCTCGGCGCACTGGCGCCTTATGCCGGCCAAGAGGGGTGGTCCGGCTTGTTCACCACGATCTGGCAGGGTGTGCTGGTTGTGGCGGTGATGATGATCGGCGGGCGCCTCGCGCTGCCCCGGCTGTTCGCGCAGGCAGCGCGGACCAAGAGCCCGGAGCTGTTCCTTGCGGCCAGTCTGCTGGTCGTCATCGCAGCCAGCCTCGCCACGACACTCGTCGGGCTGTCGCCGATTGTCGGCGCGCTGATCGCCGGGCTGCTTATTGCCGAGACCGAATATCACTCCGAGGTCGAGGCGATCATCGAGCCGTTCAAGGGCCTCGCGCTGGGCGTCTTCCTGATCACCGTCGGCATGGGGATCGATCTGCGCGCACTCTGGGCCAACCTGGGCCCGATCCTCCTTGCCGTGGTCACCGTGCTGACGTTGAAGGCGGTCATCACGGGCTTCCTGCTGCGCCTCATGGGCGCGCGGCGGGGGACGGCAGCGGAAACCGGCGTGCTCATGGCCAGCCCCAGCGAGACGACCCTGATCGTCCTTGCCGCGGCCACCAGCGCGCTGCTCATCGCACCCGAGACCGCTCAGTTCTGGCAGATCGTCACCGCCATCGGCCTGACCGTGACCCCCTTGCTGGCGCGGCTCGGAAAGGTGGTGGCGCGCAAGGTCGAGCCCAATGCGACACCCGACGATCTCGATGCCGACTTTGCGGAGCCTCGCGTCATCGTCGTGGGCTGCGGCCGGGTCGGGCGCCTTGTGGGAGACATGCTCACGGTGCATGGCAGGCCTTACCTGGCGATCGATTCCGATGCCGACCTGATCGCAACTGCCCGCCGTTCGGGATATCCCGCCATGTTCGCCGACGCGGCACGCCCGGCCGCGCTCGAACGCCTGGGCCTGGCGACGGCTCCTGCGGTGATCCTGACGATGGACGAGCCTGTCCTGGCGCAGCGCATCGTGCGCAAGCTGCGCGCCGCCTACCCCGACCTTCCCATCCTCGCCCGCGCCCGCGATACCTTTCACGCCGCCGAATTGTATCGCAGCGGGGCCACGATGGCTGTTCCCGAGACTCTTGAGGCGAGCCTGCAGTTGAGTGAGGCAGTGCTGGTCGAACTCGGCGTGGCGATGGGGCCTGTCATCGCCTCGATTCACGAGAAGCGCGACGAATTCCGCGAGTCCATTCGCGAAGGCGCGGCGCTGGAGCACAAGCCGAAGCTGCGCACCAGCACGGCGGGCGAGCAGCCCTGACGCCGACCGGCGCGATTTTTCGTCCGCGAGCCGAGTTCTTCCGCGCACGCCGGACCTTTCGACGGTGCCAAGGATTGGTTAGGCGAAGGAGAGACGCGATGAGCGACGCAAAGCAGCGGCCCGATGCCGCCCCGAACCCCCACCCGCAGAACCAGACGGACGAGAACAAGGGCACCATCAAAGGGCCCCAGGTAACCGATCACAACATCAAGACGACCGACCTGCCGGCTGGCGCGGAAGGTTCGACCCGCCGCGCAAGCCACGGCAATCGATAGCTAGACGGTCTCGCGCGTAAGGGCGTCGCGCACGGCGGCGATCGCTTCGGCAGCTTTGTTGCCGTCCGGTCCGCCGCCTTGCGCCATGTCGGGCCGGCCTCCGCCGCCCTGACCGCCCAGCGCGCCGACACCGACCCGGACGAGCGCCACGGCATCGTGACGCTCGGTAAGGTCGGCGGTCACGCCCACTCCGACCGTCGCCCGCCCGTCGTTCACCGCAACGATCGCCGCGACGCCCGAACCCAGGCGCTGTTTGGCTTCGTCAATCAATCCCCGCAGGTCCTTGGGGTTCAGCCCCTCGATTACCTGCCCGGCGAACTTGATTCCGGCGATGTCCTCGTCGGCCGAACCGGCAGCATTGCCGACCCCGCCGCCCAGCGCCAGAGCTTTCTTTGCTTCGGCAAGTTCACGCTCCAGCTTGCGCCGCTCGTCGACCAATGCGGCAACGCGCGACTCGACATCATCGGGCGATGTCTTGAGCGTCGCCGCGATCGACTTGAGCGATTCCTCGCGCCCGACGATCCACTGCCGCGCGGCCTCGCCGGTCAGGGCCTCGATCCGCCGCACGCCGCTGGACACGGCGCTTTCGGAAACGATCCGGAACAGGCCGATGTCGCCCGTTGCGCGCACGTGCGTACCGCCGCACAGTTCGACCGAGTAGGTCTGGCCCGCGTCGCGCATGCTGCCCATCGACAGTACGCGCACCTCCTCGCCATACTTCTCGCCGAACAGCGCCATCGCGCCCGCCGCGATCGCGTCGTCCGGGCTCATCAGGCGCGTGCCGACGGCCTCGTTGTGGCGGATTTCGGCGTTCACTTCGGCCTCGATCGCGGCAAGCTCGGACGGGGCCAGCGCCTTGGGATGCGAAAAGTCGAACCGCAGGCGATCGTCGGCGACGAGCGATCCCTTCTGCGTCACGTGGTCGCCCAGGTGATGGCGCAGCGCGGCGTGCAGCAGGTGCGTGGCCGAATGGTTGGCACGGATCCGGTCGCGCCGCGCGGCGTCGACGGTCAGGTGCACGGTATCGCCCACCGCGATACTCCCACGGTCAATCGTGCCGCGCATCGCATGGAGCCGACCAAGGGGCTTTGAGGTATCGGCAATGGTGATCGCCAGATCGGCCGGACCCGCGATCCACCCGGCATCGCCGGTCTGGCCGCCGCTTTCGCCGTAGAATGGCGTCTGATTGGTCAGCACCGTCACATCCGCGCCCGCCTCGGCCCGGTCGACCGACTTGCCGTCGACAACCAGCGCGACCACCCGGCCCTCGCCCTCGGTCGACGCATAGCCGGTGAATTCAGTGCTGCCTTCGCGTTCGGCCAGGTCGAACCATATCTCGTCGTCCGCCGCCGCGCCCGAGCCCTTCCAGGCGGCCCGCGCAGCCGCCTTCTGGCGCGCCATCGCCGCATCGAAGCCGGGCCGATCGACGCCGATCCCGCGGGCACGCAGGGCATCCTCGGTCAGGTCGTAAGGAAAACCGAAAGTGTCGTAGAGCTTGAAGGCCGTTTCGCCGGGGAGTTCGCCGCCCTCGCCCAGCTCGCCGGTCGCTTCGTCCAGCAGGCGAAGCCCCTTTTCGAGCGTCTGGCGGAAGCGAGTCTCCTCGCGTTCGAGGACTTCCTCGATCAGCGCCTGCGCGCGGCCAAGTTCCGCGTAGGCCTGCCCCATCTCGCCCACCAGGGTCGGGACAAGGCGATGCATCAGGGGGTCCTTGGCGCCCAGCAGGTGCGCGTGGCGCATCGCGCGCCGCATGATCCGGCGCAGCACGTAGCCGCGTCCCTCGTTCGACGGCAGCACCCCGTCGGCGATCAGGAAGCTGGTCGAACGCAGATGGTCGGCGATGACACGGTGGCTGGCGAGCGAGGCTTCGTCCGCGCTTGCCCCGACCAGGTCTTCGCTGGCCGAGATCAGCGTGCGGAAGGTGTCGGTGTCGAACACGTTGCGCTGGCCCTGCAGGACGCTGGCAATCCGCTCCAGCCCCATACCGGTGTCGATGCTGGGGCGCGGCAGATCGCCGACGATCTGGTCGGCTTCCTGCAGGTGCTGCATGAAGACGAGGTTCCAGACCTCGACGAACCGATCGCCGTCCTCGTCCGGCGAGCCCGGAGGCCCCCCGACGACATCGGGGCCGTAGTCCCAGAAGATCTCAGAACACGGCCCGCAGGGGCCATCGGCGCCCATGGCCCAGAAGTTGTCCTTGGTGGGAATGCGGATGATGCGCTCGTCGGGCAGCCCGGCGATGCGCTTCCACAAGGACCAGGCTTCGTCGTCGGTGTGATAGACCGTGACCGTCAGCCGGTCCTTGTCGAGCCCAAGCTCCTTGGTGACGAGACCCCAGGCGAGTTCGATCGCCCGTTCCTTGAAATAGTCCCCGAAGCTGAAGTTGCCGAGCATCTCGAAGAAGGTCAGGTGCCGCGCGGTATAGCCGACATTGTCGAGGTCGTTGTGCTTGCCGCCCGCGCGCACGCACTTCTGGCTGCTGGCGGCGCGCGGAGCCGGGGCGGCTTCCAGGCCGGTAAACACGTTCTTGAACGGCACCATGCCCGCATTGACGAACATCAGCGTGGGATCGTTGTACGGGACAAGCGGCGCGGAAGGCACCACGCGATGATCGGCGGCGCCGAAGTAGTCGAGGAAGGCCCGGCGGATGTCGTTCGTCGATTGCATGGGGGCGAGTTAAGGCTTCGCGTGCGCGCGGACAAGACGGTTAAGGCGGTCGAGCCGTTCGCCCCAAGCGATCAACCGCCTCCCTGTGGCCCTGCGACCACGCGCAGCGCCCTTGGCCGTATGCGCAGATTGAGCGGCAGGGGGATGGTCTTGCGCTCTCCGTCCAGCGCGATCTCTAGCGCGGATCCTGGTCCTTCGATGGTCATGTCCCGCACCGTGCAGTCGAGCGCGAAGTCGCGTCGCATGTCCGGACGGCCGACGAGGGTCCGGAAGGCGAGACCCATGACCTGCCACGCCGACAGGGGCGCGAGCGCGAAGACGGACATGCGCCCGTCGGTCAGGCTGTCGCGTACGCCTGGATGGCCTTCGGATATCTCGTAGCGGTTGTTGCCCACGAACAGCATGGCCGTCACGATCTCGATGCGCTCGCCGTCGAGGACAAGGCTGAAGCGGCGTGCGCGCAGGTGAAAGAGGATGTGCAAGGCAGCGACGATCGAGGCGAGGGCCTTGGGCAAGCCGGTGTGCTGGCGCTCCCTCACCAGGTCCACGTAGGCGCCGACCGACACGTTGTTGATGAACGCCTCTCCCCCGCAGTCGCCCACGTCGATCGGCACCGCGGTGCCCCCCGCGGCGAGCTTTGCCGCTTCCTCTAGGTCGAGCGGAACGCCGAGCTGCCGGGCGAAGTGGTTGCGCGTGCCAAGCGGGAGGATCGCGAGTTCGAAGCCGTGCTCCGCCGCCAGGCCCGCAGCCGACCCGATCGTGCCGTCACCGCCGCCGACGACAATGCGGAGCGCCGTGGCGTGGGCCCGCACGGTCGCTTGCACCTGCCTGCCTTCCACCAATTGCGGCGACACCGAAGAGCCGGCAGCCGCGAACGCGGAGACGAGTTCGTCCTGCAAAGCCTCCCCCGCCCGGGAAGCGGTGCCCCCCGAGCGGTTGACGATGACCGGCAGATTGCGGGCAGGTATCGGCTCGCCCGGCGACGAACCGGGGGAACCGTCCTCAGGCGCGTTGGGCGGTGACAAGCCACGCACCGGCGCGAAGGGCCACGACACCATCGCGGCAGTTCTGCCGGGCGAGGTGCCGTATCTTCTCCAGCGTCGCCTGCCGCTCCGCGTCGTTCATCTCCGCCAGGGGGGCCGCCGCCGCGCCGATGCGGGTGAAGTAGGACAGCGCGTCGCCCACCGGATCGTCGCCCGCGCCGGCGATCATCGCGAAATCGAACGCCTCGAAGCGGACGTCTCCCCACCCCGCCGCTTCGAGAATGCCCCTGACGTACTCCCGGTCGGCGAAGGCGAAGGGGCCCGGTGCGCGCGGGTCGGGCGGGCTGGCGGGCGGGGGCAGCAGCTTGCCGAGCTCGGAAAAGGCCGGATTCTCCGCCAGAGGGCGGAAGCAGGAGAACAGCAGGTTCGCCCGGGGCGAGACGTAACCTGCGATGTTGGCGAAGGCCGCGACCGGATCGGCGAAGAACATCACCCCGTGGCGCGAGACGACCATGTCGGTCACCCCTTCCTGCTCGGGGCGCCACGCGGCGGCATCGGCCTCGACGAAGCTGACGTTGCCATGATGGGCACCGCGTTCGCGGGCGACGGCCACTAGCTGCGGCGAGAGGTCGACCCCGGTGACCTGGACTTCCGGGCGGCCGCGGCCGATGGCGAGCGAAAGCTCCCCCGCCCCGCAGCCGATGTCGACCACGTCGCGCATGGGGAAGTCGCGGGTGCGGGCGAGCAGGCGTTCGGTCAGTCCGCCGAAGCTGCGGTCGGTACGCTTCCACTCGGCCGCCCAGCTATCGCCGGTCCGCCCCTGCCAGTCGCGCACTTCCATGTCCGGCACCCTCCTGTCTGAGAGAGTTCCCTAGCGAAGCGCGGTGCGTGCCGAAAGCTCCTTCCCGCGAACGAAGAGGCCGGCGCGGGCCCCGTAGGACTGCCGCGCCGGCTCCGGTTCGTTGCGGCGCCGCTGAAAGGTGACACTAAGTATACACCAGGACAGCGCCGGTTGAGGATCAGTCTTCGGAGTTCGCGTCCGGCCCCGTCATCATCTCCTCGGCGACCTGGTCGGTGCGGCCGCGGATCGCGGCTTCCAGCCTGTCGCAAACTTCGGAATTTTCCTTCAGGTAGGTCTTGGCGTTCTCGCGGCCCTGGCCGATGCGGATCGAATCGTAGCTGAACCAGCTGCCCGACTTCTCCACCAGCCCGGCCTTCACGCCGAGATCCAGAATCTCGCCGATCTTCGAGATGCCTTCGCCGTACATGATGTCGAATTCGACCTGCTTGAACGGCGGGGCCACCTTGTTCTTGACCACCTTCACGCGGGTGGTGTTGCCGATGATCTCGTCACGATCCTTGATCTGCCCGGTGCGGCGAATGTCGAGCCGGACCGAAGCGTAGAACTTGAGCGCGTTGCCGCCGGTCGTCGTCTCGGGATTGCCGTACATCACGCCGATCTTCATGCGCAGCTGGTTGATGAAGATGACCATGCACTTGGAGCGGTTGATCGAGCCGGTCAGCTTGCGCAGCGACTGCGACATCAGGCGCGCCTGGAGGCCGACATGGCTGTCGCCCATCTCGCCCTCGATCTCGGCCCGGGGCACCAGCGCGGCGACCGAATCGACCACCAGAACGTCGATCGCGTTCGAACGCACCAGCGTGTCGACGATCTCGAGCGCCTGTTCGCCGGTGTCGGGCTGCGAGATGATCAGTTCGTCGATGTTGACGCCCAGCTTCCTGGCATAGACCGGATCAAGCGCGTGCTCGGCGTCCACGAACGCCACGGTGCCGCCGTTCTTCTGGCATTCGGCCAGCACGTGAAGCGCCAGGGTGGTCTTGCCCGAGCTTTCCGGGCCGTAGACTTCGATCACCCGGCCCTTGGGCAGGCCGCCGACGCCGAGCGCGATGTCGAGCCCGAGCGAGCCGGTCGAAATGGTTTCGACCTGCATCGTCTCCTTCTGGCCCAGCTTCATCGCCGAGCCCTTTCCAAACGCGCGGTCGATCTGCGCGAGCGCCGCATCGAGCGCCTTCTGACGGTCCGAATCCACTTCCTTGCCTTCCACCAGCTTCAGGTTCGCAGCCGCCATGACATACCCTTTCCACGTTTGGCCAGAGGCCGGTCCGGATTGGCCCGAAAACCCCTGTTGGGAAAGGATGTATCCCATTTGTTCCGACAGAACAAGAGGGGAACGTAAATTTCCTACGCAATGCAGGAAATGGCGCAATTGCGCGGTCTGGCGCTCAGTCCAGGCGGTAGGTGAAGCGCACTTCGCGCGTTCCGCTGGCCGGAACGTCGATATCCGCGACCCGCTCGCCATCCTTGACGCGGACGCCGCGCAATCCGCTGACCGCATTTTCCCCGCTGCCGCCGAGCGATAGCCGCACACGGGCAGCGGACCTTGCGGCGTTGCTGAGCCTCACGCGCATCGTCACCGTGTCGCCAGGCTCGAAGCTAGGCTCGCGGCCGATAACTTCGCATGCGGCGAAAACCTGCGCGCTCTGCCCCATCGCGATCTCGACATCCTGGCCGGCGGCATAGTTGCGCAGTTGCTGTTCGCCTGCGAGGAGGTCGCCGTAGGCGGTCGGCTCGAACACGGTGATCGCGCCGGTCGGCAGCGCCACGCCGAGCCCGTGCTTTGCGTCATT
The DNA here is from genome assembly GCF_053819185.1 of Tsuneonella sp. HG222. Lineage (NCBI taxonomy): Bacteria > Pseudomonadati > Pseudomonadota > Alphaproteobacteria > Sphingomonadales > Erythrobacteraceae > Tsuneonella > Tsuneonella sp. HG222. Next base: position 1,816,939 of record NZ_JBSOQZ010000001.1, read on the forward strand.
GACCGTCGCCAGGAGCATCTCGGCCGGTACGAAGGATCCGTCCTCCTGGTAGGCCCAGGGATGACAAGCCGCCTTGTAGAGCATTTCGCCCTTCACGCCGCGCCGGTCGAGGAAGGCGACCTGCTTGAGGCCCTTGGCCGATAGGGTTACCGGTTCCGGCACGCGATAGAGCTTGAGGTCGCCCAGATCCTCTTCCTCGGCGACCATGGCCGGGGCGGCCGCCATCTGCCGGGCGGAAACCTTGGAGCCGGTCACGATGATCGCCTCGTCGCTTACGGCGGAAACAGCCATTGGTGGCGGCGGCGGCGCGGGCGGCGGAGGTGCGATTCCGCCATAAGGCGAGCCGTCGGCCGTATGCCCCAGCGGATAGCAGACCAGGTTGAGCGGCCGGGCATCGGGCGGGTCCGACAGCGCCGCATAGTCGCTCTGAACGTTGAGGCGCCCCGCCACGACCATCAGGTCCGCGTCGGGAAAGCTCTGGCCGTTGTCGTTGAGCAGCGTCAGCCAGCTCATCAGCCGCATCCGGACGTCGTCGCCGCGCCCGCCTTCCTCCAGCGTCGCCACGTAGTGCGCCTGCCAGTCGAACCCCCAGGCGAGATATGTCAGCGTGACGGTGTGGGTCCCGCCGCGCTCGTCGCGCGTGTCGATCGAGAACACCGGCTGGGCCGATAGCCCGGCGGGCACCCGGTCGAAGGTCAGCCGTTCGGGCAGGCCCGAACAGCGCACCGCCTCGAAACCGGAGCCGGTCTGCAACACGATCCCGCCGTCGGCCCGTGTGCGGATGATCGCGCTCTCGGCACTTTGCGCTCCGGTCGCGGGATCGGTCCGGGTGATCGTCAACCGGTTGCCGAGAGTTCCGTCGACCAGCGCGCCCGGGCTCAGCAGGTCGGCATTGCGGTTCTTCTCGATCGTCCCCCCGGGCAGGCCGGTGACGATCGCGGTCACGGCCACCATGCCTTCCGCCACGCCTTCGAAGCGGATCGTCGATTCGCCGGGCGGCAGGGTGACGGTGCGAGTCTCGCTGATCATCGCGAAGCCCTGAGGCCAGTCGGCGCGCATCGGCTGGCTCTCTCCGCGGTTGGGATCGCGGTAGAGCGTCACCGCCAGCTTTTGCGGCGCCGAGGCGTCGACCGCGTCGCGGGCAAGCGCCGTCCCTGCCGGCAAGAGCGCCGTTGCGGCCAGAAGGAGCGCCGGAAAGCGCACTTTCCTTCCCCTCAGTACCGCGTCTCGTAGGTCACGCGGACCTCGCGCCGGCCGTTGGCGGGCACGCTGATCACGAACTTGCGCCGATCGAGATTCAGCTGCTCGCCGGGCACGTCCTCGCTGGTCACGCGAAAGTCGTTGCCCCACCAGCCACGGTCGAGCCCCGACTGGACTAGCTCGACATCGACCGGACGGCTCTGGGCGTTGGTCAGGGTGTAGCGCATCGTCGTGCGGTAGAAGGTCTTCGGCCGCTCGCCTTCGACCGTGCGGACGAGCTGTCCGTCCTCGTAGACGCGGTAGCGCGAGGTCCGCTCCCACTCCTCGCCGGTGATCGTCTCGCGCTTCTCGACCTCGGCCTGGACATAGACGTCGAACGCGTCGCCGGTCTTGAGCGTCAGTTCGCTGCCCATCGGCGTATGGCCGATGCCGTTCTCACCGATAAACTGCGGATTGCCCGCCCGGTCGCGCTGGTAGAAGCGGACGGTGCCGGCAGGAAGGGCATCGCCCAGGCCCCCCTGCCTGCTCGAGCTGAAGGAGATCGCGCTGGCCACGGCAACCGGGCCGCCATCATTGCCCAGCCAGCCGACCTCGCGGCTGTAGACCTTGCGCGCCGGCACGGTCTGCACGTCGAGGAAGCTGACCTGCTTGGTCTGCGCATTGGCGATCGTGGTCCGGCCGGCCAGCGGGTAGAGGTAGAAATCGCCGAGGCGCTCACGGTCCGGAGACTCGGTACCCGGGACAAATGCGCCGGGCGGCGGCGGAGGTGGGGGAGGCACCGGCATGCCGCGTACCGGGCGCCCGCCGGGGCGATAGACCGGCGTGCCGGTGTTCGGGTTGCCTGCCACCAGCAGGGTGTCGGCGTTGTGGAACGTGGTGCCGGTGTTGTTGGTCAGCGTGACCCAGCCCTGCATGTCGACGGTACCCTTGGTCTCGTCGTAGAGCGCGACATAGTCGGCACCCCAGCCGAGGCCGGGCGTCAGGTAGCGCAGCGAAGCGGGGCGCGTGCCGGCCCGTTCGCTCTGCAGGGTGACCGAAAGCGTCGGCCGGGCGCGCAGGTTCGCCGGCACCCGGTCGAAAATCACGCGCACGGGCAGGTCGTCGTCGCGCAGGACCTCGATACGCTCCCCGATCCGCACCACCACGCCGCCCACCGTGGACAGGACGGTCGCCCGCTCGCGCGTCTCAACGCCGGTCGCGGGATTGGTCCGCACCAGGGTGATCTGCTGGCCGATGGCCTTCTCCATCAGCTTGGTCGGGGTCAGCAGGTCGAAATCGAAGTTCTGCTCGACGATCCCGGTGTCCGCTGCGGCGAAACTGAGCGTTTCGGGGCGGATCATGGCGGAGACGTCGGGAAATTCGATCCGCGTGCGGCCCTGCGCGATGGCGATCTGGCGCACGTCCTGCACCAGCGACTGCCCGGTGTTGTAGATCGTGACGGCGAGATCGCCCTGCGCGGTCGCCTCGGTCTCGGGATCGGCCTGGGCATGAAGCGGCAGCGCCAGAGGCGCGGCCATCAGAGTGGTGGCTAGTGCAAGACTGCGGAAACGCATCGGTGCTCTCCCCTGGGAACCTCGTGCCTATGTGATAATGTTACACCGGCTTTCGGGATGCTGAACGATGCCGGAGGTTTGGTCCACTCGCGCCGCGCCCCTCACCGGCTGGCGGCAAGCACCTGCCCGACCTTGGCGGCGATCTGCTGCACGCTGAACGGCTTGGGGATGAAGTACATGTCGTCCATGTCGATGTCGTTGCGCAGCTGCTCTTCGGCATAGCCCGACATGAACAGGATCGGCAGCGCAGGGGCGAGCTTGCGGATCTCGCGCGCCATCGCCGGGCCGTCCATCGCCGGCATGACGACATCGGACACCACGAGGTCGAACTGTTCGCCGGCCTTGACCTTTTCCAGCCCCTCGTCACCGTCGCTCGCGGTGGTGACTGTATAGCCCTGCCGGGTCAGGGCCCGCTCGGCCACGGCGCGGACCATGTCCTCGTCCTCGACCAGCAGGATGCGCCCGCCGCCCGACCAGTCGGCCGCCTCTTCCGCCTGCTTCTCCTTCGCCAGCTCCTCGGGCGTGGCATGGTGGACCGGCAGGTAGATCGTGAAGCGCGCGCCCTTTATCCGCCCGTCGGGCCCGGTCACGTTGTCGGCGAAGATGAATCCGCCCGACTGCTTGACGATGCCGTAGACGGTCGAGAGGCCGAGGCCCGTGCCCTTGCCCAGCTCCTTGGTGGTGAAGAACGGCTCGAAGATCTTGGCGAGGTTTTCCGGCGGGATGCCGCCGCCGGTGTCTTCGGCGATGAGCGCGGTGTAGTGCCCGGCCGGGATGATCTCGTTGTCGCGCATCCGGCGGATGTCGGTCGCGGCCACGCGGCGGGTGGCGAAGGTCAGCGTGCCGGCCGCCGCTTCACCGCCGCGGCTCTGGATCGCGTCGCGCGCATTGACCGCCAGGTTGACGATGACCTGTTCGAGCTGGCGCGGATCGGCGCGCACGGCGCCGAGCTCGCGGTCGTGATGGGTCTTGAGCGTGATCTTGGCACCGAGCAGGCGCTTGAGCAGCTGGCCGACCTCGCTGATCACGTCCGGCAGCTGGATGATCTCGGGCTGCAGGGTCTGCTGGCGGCTGAATGCGAGCAACTGGCGCGTCAGGCTGGCGGCGCGGTTGGAATTGGCCTTGATCTGCTGGATGTCGTCGTAGTCGCTGTCGCCCGGGATGTGGCGCATCAGCATGAGGTCGCAGTAACCGATGATGGCGGTCAGCACGTTGTTGAAATCGTGCGCCACGCCGCCCGCCAGCTGGCCGACGGCCTGCATTTTCGTGGCCTGCGCGACTTGCTTCTTGAGGCGCGTCTCCTCGGTTGTGTCCGCCAGGCTCAGCAGCACGGCCGCGTCGCCCAGTCCGCGCACGCCGGCGAGACCCAGGCTGACCGGTTCTTCGGGATCGGTCCGCAGCCGCACCGCCATGTCGCCGCTTGACGCCGGGCCCTGCCCGTACCGGCGCACCGCGTCGGACATGGCGGTCTTGTCCGAGGGGACGACCAGGTCCGAGGGGTAAGGCGGCAGGTGCACCGACTTGGCGATGCCGGCCGCCCGGCGGAAGGCCGGGTTGGCGAACAGGAAGTGTCCGTCGCGGTCGGTCATGGCCAGGCCAACCGGCAGCTGCTCGAGCAGCGCCTCGAGCTGGGGCGTCTGGCCGCGGGTCTCGCCGCCCCAGCCGCCCAGGCCCACGCCGTGATCGACCAGCAGCATCAGCGACGGCGCCTGATCGGCCCCGATCCGCTCCTGCTTGCCCGGCTCGAACAGCGGGACCTGCACCAGCGTCTGCGGGCTGCCCTTGCGCCCTTCGCGGGCGAAATAGATCCGCTCGCGCTCGTCGGAGCGCAGCAGGGCGGTGAAATCCTGCCCGGCCATGCTGGCGTGCTCGTCGCCCATCGAGCGGCGCGCGAAGCCGGGGCTGGAGGCGCGGATGGCGCCCTCCGGCCCGACCAGCGCCACCTCGATGCCCGCGCCGGACAGGATGCGCCCGAATATGCCGGTCACGTACTTGCCGATCGCCTGCAACGGCTCGGTCCGGGTGACCGGGGCGAACCGCCAGACGAGATAGTCTTCCCCCCTGCCCGCCCGCACGACTTCGGCCGTCCAGGCGTTGGCTTCGTCGGCGATGGTCTCTCGCGCGCTCACCCCGTCGCGCCAGGCGGCGCGGGCGGCACGGTCGAGCGCGTCGAGCGAAGCGCCGTCGACCGGCAGCCGGGGCGGAGCATGGCTCGACCCGAACCACAATTCGAACGCGGCGTTGGCGCAGACCAGCCGGTTGGCCCGATCTGTGATGGCGACGGCGATCCCCGCCTGCTCGATCGCGGTCACCGTGACCGACCAGTCGGGCATGACGGGCGCATCGACCACGCGGGCGGAGCGGGTGCCCCGCGCCGCGGCGAACGCTATGAGGCCCAAAACCACAAGGCCGCCGGCAAAGGACAGCGTCACGACGAGGCTGGAGGCGGCGAACTGGACGAGCGCCACGCTCGCCAGGGCGGCAGCCGCGACTGCCAGCGTATCGCGCGTGCCGCTGCGGTCGCTGTCCTCGATGGCGCTCATTCCGCCGGCGCGAGCGAGGTGCTTCGGCGACGCAGCAGACGCTGGCGCTTGCGACCCGTCCGCCAGCGCCAGAACCAGCTCGACACAAGATAGCTGACTGCCGCCAGCACCACCGACAAGACGATCAGGCCGAATGCCGTGACCAGCGTTGCGCCGGTCAACCACTGGATGAATTCCTGGAACTCGGTCCGTTCGATGGCCGTGTTGACCGGCGAGACGACGCTTGCCGCATCGACTCGCAGAATGACTTCGCCGACTTTGTACGCGATCACCCAGATGAACGGCGTGGTGAAGGGATTGCTGACGAAGGTCATGGCTGCGGCGAGCGGAACGTTCGCGCGGACCGAGACGCTCAGCAGCGCCGCGAACAGGATCTGCGCGAAGGGAATGATGATCCCCACCAGCATGCCGAGGGCAACGCCGCGCGGAACCGAACGGCGGGTGAAGCGCCAAAGCTCCGAGCGCATGATCCGGCTGGCGAACGGACGCAGAAAGCGGTTCGCCGCCATCTCTTCGCGAGTCGGCATCTTGAGCAGCTTGTCAGCCAGCCATGTCTTCGAGCGCTTCGCCATCGCGCGCCTCATACACCTTTCGATTCCCAACGGAAGGAGGGGTTAGCTTGGCTGCCGCGAACGTGCGCTTAACCGCGTGGGTCAGCCCCGATCGCGCAGCAAGCGGGCCTTGTCGCGCTGCCAGTCGCGGTCCTTCATCGTCTGGCGCTTGTCGTGCGTCTGCTTGCCCTTGGCTAAGGCCAGTTCGACTTTCGCCCGCCCCTTGGAATTGAAATAGATCGACAGCGGCACCAGGGTCATGCCCTTGCGCTCGACCGCGCCGAGCATGCGCTCGACCTCGCGCGCGTGGAGCAGCAGCTTGCGCGGCCGCCGCGGCTCGTGGTTGAAACGGTTGCCGTGGCTGAACTCGGGGACGTTGGCGTTGATCAGCCAGGCCTCGCCGTCCTGCACAGCGGCATAGCTTTCGGCGATCGAGCCTTCTCCGAAGCGGAGCGATTTGACCTCGGTCCCGGTCAGCGCGATCCCGGCCTCGAAGGTCTCTTCGATGAAATAGTCGAACCGCGCCCGCCGGTTTTCGGCGACGGTCTTCTTCTTGTCGAATGTGGAGGGCTTGGGACGGGCCATGGCCGCGGCATGTAGGCGGGGAGCACGCAAAATCCTAGACTGGCCGGCGAATCGTCTTGGGAGGGACAGCGGTGGCGACGGCAGCGAAGATCGATCGGGAGCTTACGCCGGCGCGGATTCTCGCCAATGCCCAGGCCATGGCGCCGGCGATCTGCGCCCGCTCGCGGGAGATCGAGGATCTCCGGCGGCTCCCGGCCGACCTCGTCGACGACCTGCGGGAAGCGGGATTCTTCCGCATGGGGCGCAGTATCGCGAAAGACGGCCCGCAGATGACGCTGCGCCAGCATCTTGAGGTGATCGAGGTTCTGGCCGAGGCCGATCCTTCGGTCGGCTGGTGCGTGAAGATCGGGACCGACAGTGGGTTGCTGGCCGAACTCCTAGCGCCTGAGGCGTCGGCCCGTCTGCTGCCTCATCCCGACATGATCACGGCCGGACAGTTTACCTCGGGGCACGGCAGGCTCGACCGCGTCGCGGGCGGCTACGAGTTGTCCGGGCGTTTCCCGTTCGGCAGCGGCATCACCTCGGCCGACGTGGTGATGACCGGCGCCGTGGTGCACGAAGGCGGCCAGCCTGTCGTGGGCGAGAACGGAATGCCCGAATCGCGCCTCGCCTTCTGCCGGGCCGACCAGCTTGTCATCGAAGACACCTGGCACACGCTCGGCCTGCGCGGATCGGGCTCGACCCACTACCGGGCCGAGGCCGTGTTCATCCCGGAAGACCAGGCGATGCGCATCGATGCCGCGTTGTTCGAAGGCAAGGACCCGCTCTATTCGAGCGGATTCAACTGGGTGACGACGATGGCCGCCGTTCCGCTGGGCACCGCACGCCGCGCGCTCGACGAGGCGATCGCGCTGATCGCGGTCCGCAAGGGCGGCATCCCGCCCCAGCCGCTGGGCCAGTTGCCGCACGTTCGCGAGACGATCGCCGAATGCGAGACGCTTCACGGCGCAGCGCGGGCCTTTCTCTATTCGGCGGCCGACGAGTTCTGGACCGAGCTCGAATGGGGTATGCCGAAGGTCGAGACCAAGGGCCGCCTCGCCCTGGCTAACGTCAACTGCTTCCGCATGGCCGCGGACGTCACCCGCAGGCTGGTCGACCTGATCGGCGCGAATGCCATTTTCCAGGACTGCCCGCTCGAACGCCTGGCGCGCGACGCGCTGACGCTGAACCAGCACATGATCGTCGCCAGGCCCGCCCTGGCGAGCTACGGCGCGATGATGCTGGGCGAGGACCACCCCTCGCCGCTCTACTAGCGAATCAGGCGCTTAACCCGGCGAAGTCGAGCGCTTCGTCCACCGCCGTCCGCGCCGCATCCGAACACGCGACGATCGGCAGGCGCAGCTCGCCGGGAAACCACGGCTGCAGCTTGTTGAGCGCGTACTTCGCGGGGCTCGGGCTGGCGTCGAGGAACAGCGCCTTGTGCAGGCCGATCAGCTTTTCGTGCATCCGGCGCGCGGTCTCGAAATCGCCCGCGGCGCAGGCGGCATGAAAATCCGCGCATTGCCGGGGCGCGACGTTGGCGGTGACCGAAATGCAGCCGACCTGACCCATCGCATAGCCGGCCAGCGCGAGCGGATCGTCGCCCGACAGTTGGTTGAAGTCCGGCCCGAGCTCGCGGCTGTGGAGAACCGGCCGCTGCAGGTCGCCGCTGGCATCCTTGATCGAGACGATCCGGCCGGGATGCCTGCGCACCAGTTCGACCACAGTGTCGGCCTGGATGTCCACCACCGTGCGCCCGGGCACGTTGTAGAGCATGATCGGCAGGCCCGAGTTTTCCGCCAGATAGGAGAAGTGCGCGATCAGCCCGGCCTGGCTCGGCCGGTTGTAATAGGGCGAGACGACGAGCCCCGCGGCCACCCCGCCCAGCTCCTCGCAGAACTTCAGGTGATCCAGCGCCACCATCGTGTCGTTCGATCCGCATCCGGCGATCACCGGCACGCGCCCCGCGGCCTGCTCGACGCAGACCTCGATCACCCGGTGATGCTCGTCGCGGTCGAGCGTGGCGCTCTCGCCGGTCGTGCCGCAGGGCACCAGGGCGCTCGACCCGTTGTCGATCTGCCAGTCGACGAAGCGGCGAAAGGCGCCCTCGTCGAACGCTCCATCGCGAAAGGGAGTCACCAGGGCGGGAATCGAACCGGAGAACATTTGCACCGCTCCTGTATTTGAATCATGGTGTCGTCTGGGTCTGTCGCGCAAGCGACGGCGTCGTTCACCGCCTGATAAGGAGCCGCCTGCCACGATGTCCAGCATGCTTAGACTTGCCCCCATCGCCATCTTCCTCGCAACGACCGCCGGCGTGGTTCACGCCCAGGAAGCAAGTTACGGCGCGGCCGACTGGGATCGGGCGCGGGCCGACCTGGTGGCGCAAGGCCCCGGGCGCATGGCTCCTGCGATCCGCCAGTGGGAGGCGCTCAGCGCCAGCAAGGCCTATCCGTTCGAGACCTATGCCTCGTTCCTGCTGACCTATCCCGGCTTCCCGGAAGCCGCGAAGCTGCAGGATTACGCCGAGGAGCGGCTGCGATCGCAGTTCGTCGAGAACAGCCAGCTGGTAGGCTTCTTCGACCGTTACGCGCCGCAATCGAATTTCGCCCGCGCGCACTATGCGCTGGCGCTGATGACCCAGCGGCCAGGCGATGCGGCGCAGGTCGCGCTCGACGCATGGCGCGGGGGCGAGATGAGCAGCAGCGCCGAAGCGGCGATCTACGCCAGCTACGGAAGCCGCTTCACGCCGGCCGATCACGATGCGCGGATGGACGCCCTGCTGTGGCAGCGCGACGCCGCGGGCGCCGGGCGCCAGATCGCCTTTGTTTCCCCGGCCAAGCGCGAGATTCTCCAGGCGCGGCTCGCGATTCTGCAGGGCGGCGACGGCGCGACCGGCAACCCGCTGGCGCAGAGCGACCCGGGCTATCTCTACAACCGCAGCCGCGAACTGCGTACCGAAGGGCGCGCACCGGCTGCGGTTGACCTGCTCGCCAATCGCCCTCCCCTCGCATCGCTCCCCTTCGACCAGACCGCATGGGTGACCGAGCAATTGCAGGTGGCGCGCATGGGCGGGGCGAGCGCGGCGGCGCGCATCGCCGGCCGCATCGACGAGGCGTTCGCACCCGGCACCAATGTCGCCGACTTGGGCTACAAGCTGCGTGACGATTACACCTCGCTCGTCTGGCTGGGCGGGACGAAGGCATTGTGGGAACTGGGCGACGCTGCGTCCGCCGCGCCGCTATTCTACCGCTACGGCACCGCCGCGCGCACTCCGCCGACCCGCTCCAAGGGCTTCTTCTGGGCCGGCCACGCGGCCAGCCGCGCGGGCAGGACCGAGGATGCCAAGCGTTATTACGAAATGGCCGCCGCCTATCCCGACCGGTTCTATGGCCAGCTGGCGCTCGAGCGGCTCGGCCGGCCGCTCCCCGCGTTCGACGCGATGCCGACGGCCGAGCCGACTCCGGCAGAGCGCAACACCTTCGCCAGCGCCCCGCTGACCGCCGCCGTGGCCGAAGTCGCCCGCGACGCCCCGTGGGCGACGGGGGTCAAGTTCTACCGCGAGATCGCAAACCAGGCGACGACGCTGTCCGAACACCTGCTCGTCGCCAATCTCGCGCGCGATATCGGCCGGCGCGACCTGGCAGTGATCCTGGCCGATGCGGCCGGGGCCGACGGGCACAACGATTTCACCGCGCTGGGCTACCCGACGCTCGTCGCGCCGCACGGCACGAACTGGACCATGGTCCACGCCATCGCGCGGCAGGAAAGCCAGTTCGCGCAGAACGCGGTCAGCCACGCCGGCGCCCGCGGTCTGATGCAGCTGATGCCGGGCACCGCGCGCGAGGAGGCCGAGAAGGCCGGCGTCGCCTACATGTCGGCCTCGCTGGTCGACGACGCGGGCTACAACGTCCAGCTAGGCAGCAACCACATCGAACGGCTGCTGTCGCGCTACAACGGCAGCTATCCGCTCGCGATCGCGGCCTACAACGCCGGGCCCGGCAACGTGAACAAGTGGCTCGCGCAGAACGGCGACCCGCGCAACGGTTCGATCAGCTGGATCGACTGGATCGAGAAGATCCCGTTCTACGAGACGAAGAACTACGTCCAGCGCGTGCTCGAGAACGCGGTCGTCTACGAGGCTCTGCATCCGGACAAGGCACCCTACGGCAAGGCCCGGCCGCTCGGCGCGCTCCTGCGCTGAGTTCGTGCCGATAGCGTTACTCGGGGGCATGGCGTCCGGTCCAGCGGCGGGCTAAGTCCCGCCCATGGAACCCGGTTCGAACCCGATTACCGTCGAGGGGCTCGCCGCCCTGCGGGCGCGCTACGACCGGCTGCTTGGCACCGAGCGGCCGGAGATCGTCGCCATCGTGAGCTGGGCCGCGGGCAACGGCGACCGCAGCGAGAACGGGGACTACCTCTACGGCCGCAAGCGCATGCGCGAGATCGACCGCGAGCTTGCCCATCTCGCCCGGCGAATGAAGGCAGCCCGTGTGGTCGACCCGGCGGAGCAGCCGGACCGCGGCCGCGCGTGGTTCGGCGCAACCGTCACCATCGCGGACGAGGACGACAACGAGCGCACGCTCACCCTTGTGGGGGACGACGAACAAGATCCTTCGTCCGAGCGGATCGGCTGGAGCGCGCCGATCGCGCGCGCCCTGCGCGGCGCGGCCGTGGGCGACTGTCGCACGGTGCGCCTGCCGTCGGGCGAGAAGGAATGGGAAGTCGTGCGCATCGACTATCCCAGCACCGACCGATAAGGCCGCTGCGATGCGTCGCGCGCTGGCCCTTTCCGCACTGCTATTTGCCGCTCCCCTCGCCGCGAAGGACGACCTCGGCGTGTTCGAAACCTGGGCGGCGTTTCGCGATCCAGCCGTGCCGCGCTGCTATGCCATAGCCCTCGCCAGCGACACGGCGACGGCCTTCCCGGCCTTTGCCGACATCGCCACATGGCCCCGCCGCGGGGTGCGCAACCAGGTCCATTTCCGCCTCTCGCGCGCCCTGGCCGACACGCCGCGCCTGGTCCTCACGCTGGGCAGCGCCCGCTTCGAACTAACCGGTGGCGGGGTAGACGCCTGGGCGGTCGACCGGCGCATGGATGCGGCCATCGTGGCGGCGATGCGCTCGGCTTCGACGATGAACCTCTCGGCGACCGACACGGCCGGGCGGCGTTTCACCGATCGCTACGAGCTTGCCGGCGTGGCGACGGCGATGGACGCCGCGACGGTGGGCTGCGCACGAATTCGTTGACGAAGGACATACGAAGGGCCGGAGATCGCTCCCCGGCCCTTCGGCTTCCGATCGCTATGCGTCGATCAGAAGCGGATGCCTACGCTGGCAACCACCTGATGGCGGTCGGTATCGATGTCGAACCGGTCGCTGTCGACGACGTTGTTCGCTTCGAAATCGACCTCGCCCTCGCTGTAGTTGCTGTAGCGGTATTCGAGCTTGGCGAAGGCATTGCTGCCCATCTTCTGCTCGACACCGGCACCGAGACGGAAACCGTCCGTGTCGATGTTGGTCGCGTAGATGGTCGACCCATCGGTGCCCTGATAGTTGAAGCGGGCGTTGCTGTAGCCGCCCTTGGCATAGAGCAGCGTGCTGGGGGCGACCTTGAAGCCGGCGCGGGCGCCGACATAAAGGTCACGGCCCGCATCGACGCTGCCGAGGCCGAAGGTGGTGTACGGATCGCCGTAGGTCGAATCCGCGGTGGAATCGGTCAGTTCGGCCTCGGCGCCGACGACCATGGTGCCGAGGTCGAAGTCGTAACCGACCGCACCACCGTAGACCACGCCTTCGGCATTCTGGTCCCTCGGGGTGTTGATCCCGTCGTCCTGCGAGCTGCCGGCCTTGTTGATGTCATAACCGGCAACCGCAGCAACCCACGGACCGCTGAACCCGGTGTCCTGAGCCATCGCTGGAGCCGCCATGCCCAGGGCGCTGGCGGTCAGGATAAGTGCGAGACTCTTCTTCATAACGAACTCCATTCTTCACGTACTCGCGCCGCGACGTGCGGCGTGGACCCGGAGAATGACTTGAGACCGCGTCTAGTTTCATGAACCTAAGACAACGAAAATCATGATGTTTTTGTGCAACACATGCTTCGACGGACTGCGCTTGGGGCACGACGAAAGTCGGGAACTCGGCGGCAAAATGCTGCGTTCACGAGCGCCTGCGCGAGCAATAATCGCATTTCGCCGCGTAATTTCATTCGCCTGGCCGCGCGTCCTGGCCTTCGCGCTCCACCCGCCCTATATGCGCCACGTCATGGCCGACACTGCCCTTATGCCCATCCCCGGAGCGATCGATCCGGTTCCCGTCGCGCGCGACGTCACGCCGCGCGAGGACGGGCGCGTCGACCTCCTAGGGTTGTCGATGAAGCGATTGATCGATCTGTTCGGCGATGCCGGGCTCGATGCCAAGCAGGCCAAACTGCGCTCCAAGCAGGTGTTCCACTGGCTCTATCATCGCGGGGTGACGGATTTCGCGGAGATGACCGACATCTCCAAGGCCATGCGTCCGTGGCTGGCGGAGCGCTTCGTGATCGGCCGGCCGGAAGTGATCGAGGCGCAGCATTCGACCGACGGCACGCGCAAGTGGTTGCTGCGCACCGCCGACGGCCACGATTTCGAGATGGTCTTCATCCCCGACGCGGACCGCGGCACGCTGTGCGTTTCTAGCCAGGTCGGCTGCACGCTCAACTGCCGGTTCTGCCATACCGGCACGATGAAGCTGGTGCGCAACCTGACTCCGGGAGAGATCGTGGGCCAGGTCATGCTGGCGCGCGATGCGCTGGGCGAGTGGCCGAAAGGCAAGATGGACTTCGCGGAAGTGGAGGACGAGGCCGAGTACAGGGCCGACGGCCGCCTGCTGACCAACATCGTGATGATGGGCATGGGCGAGCCGCTGTACAATTTCGACAACGTGCGCGACGCGCTGCACATCGTCATGCACGGCGAAGGCCTCGCCCTGTCCAAGCGGCGCATCACCCTGTCGACCAGCGGCGTCGTTCCGATGATGGCGCGCTGCGGCGAGGAGATCGGCACCAACCTGGCGGTCAGCCTCCACGCGGTAACGAAGGACGTGCGCGACGAGATCGTGCCGCTGAACAAGAAGTACGGCATCGAGGAACTGCTCGAAGCCTGCGCGGCCTATCCCGGCGCCTCAAACGCAAGGCGGATCACCTTCGAGTACGTGATGCTCAAGGACAAGAACGACAGCGACGACGACGCGCGCGAACTCGTCCGCCTGATCAAGCACTACAACTTGCCCGCGAAGGTCAACCTGATCCCGTTCAACCCCTGGCCGGGCGCGCCCTACGAATGCTCGACACCCGAGCGGGTACGGCGTTTCTCGGAAATCGTCTTCCAGGCCGGGATCAGCGCGCCGGTCCGCACGCCGCGCGGGCGCGACATCGATGCCGCCTGCGGCCAGCTCAAGACCGCCGCCGAGAAGAAGAGCCGCGCCCAGCGCGACCGCGAGGACGCCGCGGCGCTCAGCTGAACGCCGTCAGCGCCGCGCCCTGCGCCACGATTGCGCAGCGCCCGCCGATCCAGACCGACCCGTCGGCATCCTGCACGCACTCGACCCGCCCGTCGGCACCCGTCATCCGCCCCTGCGCGGCGATGTAGCGACCCTGCGCCAGTCCGGCGGCGAACAAGTGCAGCGCCACGCCGGCGTTGAAACTGCCGGTCACCGGATCCTCGCGCAATTGGCCGTGCTGGTTGGCGAAGAAGGCACGCAGCTCCCAGTCCGCGCCCGAGCCGGGGGCGGCGGGCGCGGCGAGGCCGATGTCGGTCCCGATCGGCGCTTCGGCCGCGGGCCTGGCTGCCAGTACTTGCTCGGCGCTATCGAGCCGCAACAACTGCCATTGCGGCCCATTGGCGACATGCACCGCCTCGACCACGTGCGCCGGATCTACGCCGGCGGAACGAGTCGCAGCGGCAAGTTCGCTCTCGCTCAAGGGGCCGGTGCGGGTGAAGCCGGGGGCCTTCAGCGCCAGCGTGTTGCCATCGCCGCGAATGGCGATCAGGCCCGCCCCGCATTCCTGGACGAACTCCCCTGCCCGCTTCGCCATCCCGCCCGCCCGCAGCCAGGCGTGGCAGGTACCCAAAGTAGGGTGCCCGGCGAAAGGTAATTCACCGGCAGGATAGAAGATGCGCACCCGGTAATCCGCGGCCGGATCGCGCGGCGGCAGGAGGAAGGTCGTCTCGGAAAATCCCAGCCACTGCGTCAGACGCAGCATCTGTTCGTCGGTCAGTCCCTCCACCCCATGGACCACCGCCAGCGGATTGCCGCTGAGCGAGCCCGAGCCGAACACGTCCACCAGATCGCATTTCATATTCGTCATCCTGCAACGGTCCTGCGGCATAGGAGACGACAGACATTTCGTCCCTCGAAAATGCTCGGCTCGTCGTGAAAATCGCAGTCCATCGACCTGTTCATCTGACGTTGTGGACCCTGGCGGGAAGAGCGGGGTTCCACTCCCAGATACCGAATACGAATGAAGGGACAGCCAGATGAAAAAGACTATTCTCGCTCTCGCCGTGGCCTCGCTGGCACTGCCCGCGACCCCCGCCCTGGCCGACCGCCACCGCGACGGCCGCTACTACCAGCAGCAGGCTCCGCGCTATTACCAGTCGGACAACGGCGTGCGCTACTGGCAGGGCAATGACGGGCGCTATTACTGCAAGCGTTCGAACGGAACGACCGGCCTGATCGTCGGCGCCGCCGCCGGCGCGCTCGTGGGCCGTGCGGTCGATACCCGGGGCGAACGCGCCACCGGCACGATTCTCGGCGCGGCAGCCGGCGCGCTGCTCGGCAAGAGGGTGGCGCAGGGCCCCGTCCGCTGCCGCTGACGCTGACACTTTAGTCCGCCCAAGAAAAGGGCCGCGTGGACCAGTCCCCACGCGGCCCTTTTTCGTGTAACGGGCCAGCAAACGTCTTTGGGAGAAAGCGACCATGCTCGAAACCGCCCTCGTCTCGTGCGACGACCATCTCGATCTCAACATGCTGCCGGCCGACGCGCTGGCCAAGCGAATGGCCAGCAAGTGGGGCGATCGCACCCCGCATATCGAGGCGCCCGAGGGCGGGCCGGCGGCCTGGATCGCCGACGGCGAGCGCTGGGGGTTCTGGTCTGGCAAGAAGGGGCCCAGCCCTTTCGGCAACGGTCCCAAGCCAATTCTGACCGCCTACGATCGCGGCGGCGTGGAGGACCTGACCGAACTGCGCGCCGGCAACCCGGTGCTGCGCCTGCAGGACATGGACCGCGACCGCGTCTGGGCTCATGTCGTGTTCGGGCCGGTCACGTCGATCAAGACGACCGACGAGGAATTCCGGCGCGATTGCTACGCGGCCTACAACGACTGGCTGTACGAGGATTTCTGCTCGGTCGCCCCCGACCGGCTGATCGGCGTGGCGATGCTGCCGCCGCATCCCGAGGCGGCGTTCGAGGAACTGCAGCGGCTCGCCAAGCGCGGCGGGTGCAAGCAGGCCAACTTGCAGATCGCGGTGGCCGAGCCGCGGCTCGAGGATCCCCGCTGGGAACCGCTGTTCGACCTGCTGGAGCAAAGCGGCATCGTGCTGAGCTTCCATGTCACCGTGTTCCCCAAGGCGGGCGACGCATTCGACAAGTACAAGGGCAGCCCCGGCGCGACCTTCCTGCACGCCAAGATGTTCATCGAACAGTTCCTCGATCCCTTCGTCGACCTGTTCGCCTGGGGCATCCTGGAACGGCACCCGGGGCTCAAGATCGTCATCGCCGA
This sequence comes from Tsuneonella sp. HG222, assembly GCF_053819185.1. Lineage (NCBI taxonomy): Bacteria > Pseudomonadati > Pseudomonadota > Alphaproteobacteria > Sphingomonadales > Erythrobacteraceae > Tsuneonella > Tsuneonella sp. HG222. The sequence continues at coordinate 1,833,114 of NZ_JBSOQZ010000001.1, forward strand.
AAGCGGCATCGGTTGGGTCCCCTGGGTGATCGAGGAGCTCGATTATCGGCATCACCGGCTGTGGGAATGCGCCGACTATTGGGACGACAAGGGCGGCATCCCGCACAAGATGAAACCGTCCGAGGTTTTCAAGCGCCAGGTCTACGGCACCTTCCAGCAGAGCCCCACGGCGATGCGGCTGACCGAGTTCTGGGGCCCGGACAACATGCTGTGGGCCAGCGACTATCCGCACCCCGATTCGATCTGGCCCAATTCGGTGCGCACGATCGACCAGACGATGGGCCACATGGACCCCGCCACGGTCGCCAAACTGGTGGGCGGAAACGCGGCCAAGCTCTACGGCCTCGATCTGGGCAAGGCGACCGTCAAGGCCAGGCTCGACGTGGGCGCGCGCGAGGCCGCCTGAGCGGGGAACCCTCTGCCCCCAAAGGACATTCCTCGCGGCATAAGGCCATGCAGCGAGGAACTGACATGCAAGCGGACACTCTGTCCCCGATCCTGCCGCCCGCCGTTTCCGATCGGGCCTGCAAGGTGCTGGACCTGGCGCACGAGAAGGGCGTGAAGCTCGCCACCGCGGAAAGCTGCACGGGCGGGCTACTCGCCGCGCTGTTGACCGACGTGCGCGGCCGCGGCCATGTGTTCGACCGGGGATTCGTCACCTACTCGCTCGACGCCAAGTGCGACATTCTCGGGCTGGATCATGCCGAGGTCGACGCCTGCAAGGGCGTGAGCCGCAATGTCGCGCTGCAGATGGCTGCCGGCGCGCTGCACCGTTCGCAGGCCGACCTCGCGGTCGCCATCACCGGGTTTGCTGGCCCGGGCGGCGACGAGGATGAGGAAGGCCTCGTCCATTTGTGCGCCCGCAGACGCGGCGGCCCGGTCCATCACCGCGAGGAGCATTTCGGCCCGATCGGGCGCGACGGGGTGCGGATCGCTTCGCTCGAAGCCGCGCTGGAGCTGCTCGAAAAAGGTTTGCGGGAATGATGCTCTTGCTCGGAGTATCCTTTGGGGATACTGATTGATCATGCATCTTGCCGGAGAGAAAATTCGCGCCTGGCGCGAAAGCCAGTTGCCGCCGCTGACCGCCGCCGGATTCGGCGAGAAATACGGCGATCCAGATCCTTGGCCCAGCCGGACCGTCTATGGGTGGGAAACCAAGGGCAAGGTTCCGCGCCCGGGTATCCAGCGGCGCCTGGCCGAACTGGGTATCTGCGAGCCGGGCGACTGGCTGGAACCGGCGCGCGGCGGGCCGGACCCCGCAGCAGAGGGCCGCACCCATCCATTCTACGACATGCACCGCCACGGCTTCGTGCGGGTGGCGACGAGCACGCCCCGGGTCCGCACTGCCGACGTGAGCTACAACTGCGCCGGGATCGTCGACGAGGCGCAGCGCGCCCACGCCGCCCACGTCGATCTGGTCGTCTATCCCGAGCTCTGCCTGTCGTCCTACGCGCTCGACGACCTGGTCATGCAGGGCGCGCTGCTGGATGCGGTCGAGGCGGGGGTGGCCGAGGTCGTGCGTGCCAGCAAAGGGTTGTCGCCGGTCCTGCTGATTGGCGCCCCGCTGCGGCACGAAGGGCGGCTCTACAACTGCGCGCTGGCGATCGCCGACGGGGTCCTGCTCGGGGTCGTGCCCAAAAGCTACCTGCCCAACTACCGCGAATTCTATGAAAAGCGCTGGTTCGCCCACGGGCGCAATGTGCGCGGAAAGGCGATCCGCGTGGCAGGCAGCGAGGTGCCGTTCGGGGTCGACCTTGTCTTCGCCTCCAACCAGCTGCCCGGCTTCAAGCTGTTCGTGGAGATCTGCGAGGATTACTGGGCGCCCGACCCGCCCTCCACCCGCGGCGCGCTGGCCGGGGCGACGATCCTAGCCAACCTCTCGGCCTCCGACATCGTGATCGGCAAGAGCGACGAGCGCCACCTGCTGTGCCGCGCCCAATCGGCCCGCACCGCCAGCGCCTATGTCTATTCGGCCGCCGGGCACGGCGAGAGCACGACCGATCTGGCCTGGGACGGCCAGGGGATGATCTTCGAACTGGGCGACCTGCTGGCCGAAAGCGAGCGGTTCGAACTGCGGCCCGAACTATGCATCGCCGATGTCGACACCGACCGCATCCTGGCCGACCGGCTGCGCTGGCAGACGTTCAACGACGCGGCCGAGGCCGCCGGGCGCCCAGAGGACAGATTCCGCACGATCCGGTTCGATCACGCCCCAGCGCGAGGCGACATCGGGCTTGCCCGCACGATCCGGCGCTTCCCCTTCGTGCCCAACCGCCAGCACAAGTTGGACGAGGATTGCTTCGAGGCGTTCAACATCCAGGTCGACGGCCTGATGCGGCGGTTCGAGGCGACGAGCGGCGAGTCCATGGTCATCGGCATATCGGGCGGCCTCGATTCGACCCATGCGCTGATCGTTGCGGCCAAGGTCTGCGACCGGCTGAAACTACCGCGCTCGACCATTCGCGGCTACACCATGCCCGGCTTCGGCACCTCGGAAGGGACCAAGTCGAATGCCTGGAAGCTGATGGAAGCGTTCGGCATCACGGCCGAGGAGATCGACATCCGCCCCACGGCGGAGCGCATGTTGCGCGACATCGGCCATCCCTTCGCGGAGGGAAAGCCGATCTACGACACCACGTTCGAGAATGTGCAGGCGGGCCTGCGGACCGATTACCTGTTCCGCCTGGCGGGGCATCATCGCGGGTTCGTGATCGGCACCGGCGACCTCAGCGAGCTGGCGCTGGGTTGGTGCACCTACGGCGTGGGCGACCAGATGAGCCACTACGCGGTCAACGCCGGGGTGCCCAAGACGTTGATCCAGTATTTGATCCGCTGGACAACCCGGACCGACCAGTTCGATCACGGGATCGACAGCGTGCTCGAGGCCGTGCTGGCGACCGAGATCAGCCCCGAGCTCATCCCGCCCGGCGCGGACGGCGCCATCCAGAGCACCGAGGAGAAGATCGGGCCCTATTCGCTGGCCGACTTCTATCTCCACCACATGATCCGTTTCGGCCAGACCCCCGCCAAGGTGGCGTTCCTGGCCTGGCACGCGTGGCGCGACGCCAATCGCGGCTTGTGGCCGCACGCCTTCCCCGAAGGGGCCAAGCGCGAGTACGACCTGGCCGAGATCCGCAAGTGGCTGGAAAGCTTCTGCAGGCGGTTCTTCGAATTTAGCCAGTTCAAGCGCAGCGCGATCCCCAACGGGCCCAAGGTTTCGTCGGGCGGCGCGCTGTCCCCGCGCGGCGACTGGCGCGCGCCGAGCGATGCCGTGGCCGCCGTTTGGCTGGACGACCTGCGCCGGAATGTGCCCGAAAGCTGAGGTTCAGCGGCCCGTCGCTATCGCTGCTTGCAAAGCCGGCCCGCCGTGCCCGATAGTCGCCGAAATCCGAGAGGAATACGATGAAGAAGTTGTTTGTTGCCGTGCCTGCCCTTGCCCTGGGCCTTGCCGCGCTTTCGCCGGGCCAGGTCGCCACCGCTGCCGCCAGCAATGCACCGGCGTGGACCATTCAGCCCGGCGGCGAGCTGGGTTTCGCCGTCGCGCAGGACGGTACCGACATCGTGGGCAAGTTCGCCAAGTGGGGCGGCCAGATCAATTTCGATCCCGACGCGCCGGCCGAAGCCGCGATCGCGATCGACATCGACCTGCTCAGCTCCACGGTGAACGACGGCTATAAGGACAGCCTGCTGCACGGCGACGAATTCTTCGACGCCAATGCCAATCCCACGGCCACGTTCAGGAGCACCAGCGTCGAGGCCCTGCCCGACGGTCGATTTATCGCGCACGGCGACCTGTCGCTGCGCAGCCTGTCAGTCGCGCAGGATGTCGAGTTCCGCCTGACCGGCAGTGGCGACACCCGCCGCGTGGAGGGCAAGGCCGACATCAACCGCCTGCCCTTCGGCGTCGGCACCGGATCGCATGGCGACGGCATCGACCAGACCGTGGGCGTGACTTTCGCGTTCGACGCCAAGCGCGGGTGATCTCGAAGCCGGCCGTTTGCGTTACCGGCGGCGCGCGCCGCATCGGCGCGGCGATCTGCCGCCGGTTCGCAGCGGAAGGCTGGCACGTCGTCATCCATTGCAATACCTCGCGGCGCGAGGCCGAAGCTCTGGCGGCCGAATTGCCCGCTGCCGAGGTCGCGGCGTGCGACCTGGCTGATCTGGGCGCGGTGGAAGCCATGGCGGCCGGCCTCGCCGAACGGCTGGGAGACTGGCGCGCGCTGATCAACTCCGCGTCGCTGTTCGAGCCTGACAGGGTGGAGGGTCTCGATCCCGAAATACTGGCGGCGGCGATGCAGGTGAATGCGCGTGCGCCCGCATTTCTCGCCCAGCGCTATCTCGCCCTCGCCCGGTCGTCCGCCGGCCGCCGCGTGATCCAGGTGACCGACCAGAAGCTGGCCAACCCCAATCCCGATTTCTTCAGCTACACGCTGAGCAAGCACGCGCTTGCCGCGACCGTGCCGATGCTGGCGATGGCGGCCGGTCCGGCCGACCGCGTCTACGCCCTCGCCCCCGGAGCCATCCTCGCCAGTCACGACCAGTCGCCCGACGAAGCCGAGCGGTCGCACCGCTTGAACCTGCTTGCCCGGCGCACGGATGCCGACGAGGTCGCCGATGCCGCTTGGTTCCTCGCCACGGGCCCCTTGCAGAGCGGACAGACGCTCTTTGTGGATTCCGGCCAGCATCTGCTAAGCCAGCCGCGCGATGTGATGTTTCTCGCGCGGGAAGGACTGCAATGAAGCGCCATTCGCTGGCGACCCGGCTGTGGCACTGGATCAACGTCCTCGCGCTGGTCATGCTGTTCATGTCCGGCCTCAACATCTCCAACGCTCACCGCCACCTTTACTGGGGCAAGTGGGGTTTCGGCGGCGACGGTGCCTGGCTCGATGTCATGCGGTTTCCCGGATGGGCGACCATCCCCGACTATTACAGCCTTGCCGTGGCGCGGCAGTGGCACCTGCTGTTCGCGTGGGTCTTCGCGCTGGGGCTGCTGTTCTACATGATCGCCAGCCTCATCAACCGGCACTTCCGCCGCGACATTGCGACCCGCCGCAGCGAATGGCGGTGGAACGCGATCCGCAGCGACATCGCAGCGCATCTTCGGTTCGATTTCGCGCACCGTGATGGCAAGTACAACTTCCTGCAGAAGGTCGCTTACGGTCTGGTGCTTTTCGTCCTGCTGCCAGCGATGATCCTGACCGGCATGGCGATCAGCCCGGGCACCAACGCCTCGCTTCCTTTCCTCGTCGACCTGTTCGGCGGGCGGCAGGGCGCTCGCTCGGTCCATTTCATCGCGGCCTGGGGACTGTTCGGGTTCTTCGTCCTGCACGTGGCGCTCGTGCTGGCATCGCACCCGCTGCGGCAGATGCGCGCCATGATCACCGGGGGACGGTTCGATGAAGCGGCGTAACCTTCTTCTCGCCCTCGCCGCCGGCCTGGTCTCGGGCTGCACCAAGGTGGGCAAGACCAAGCCGATGCAGGACCTGTTCGGGCTGGCGGAGGATTGGCATCGTGGCGCGCATCGCCTGCTCGCCGGCCGCGATGCGCTGGCGCCCGAATTCTCGCCGGCCGACATCTCGCCCTTCTTCCGCGGCAACGGCACGACCAGCATCGATCGGCCCGACTATCTCGCGGCGGCCGAGAGCGGCTTCGCCGACTGGTCGCTTGCCATCGGCGGGCTGGTGGACAATCCGCGCCGCTATTCGCTCGCCGAGCTCAAGTCCCTGCCCCAGCGCACCCAGATCACCCGGCACGACTGCGTCGAGGGGTGGAGCGCGATCGGCCAATGGACCGGGCCGCAACTGTCCGCGGTGCTCGAGGCGGCAAAGCTGAAGCCGGAGGCGCGCTACATCGTGTTTCGCTGCGCCGACGACTTCAACGGCAACCCCTACTACGAAAGCGTCGATCTGGTGGACGCCTTCCATCCGCAAACCATCGTCGCCCACGCGCTCAACGGCGAGCCCCTGCCGGTCCGCAACGGCGCCCCGCTGCGCGTGCGGATCGAGCGGCAACTGGGCTACAAGAGCGCCAAGTACCTGACCGGGATCGAGGCGGTCGCGAGCCTGGAGGGGATCGAAGGCGGCAAGGGCGGCTACTGGGAAGACCGCGGCTATCACTGGTATGCCGGCGCCTGACGCCTAGTCCGGATAGCTTTCGAGCGAGTTCGCCCAGCTCAGGGCGATCATTTCCTCCAGCACGGCGAGATCGATGTCCGCCAGTTTGTTGACGTACAGGCACCCACCGTTGCCGCGCGCGGTCTTGCCCAGACGCTCGACCATTGCAGTGAAGCGCGGGTCCTCCTCGCCCTTGCAGTTGCACGAAACGTAGAGCGAGTGTCTGGCCTTGCGCGGGCTGAAACCCACGCGGCACATCTCGCCCTCGCGCCCGCTGTCATACCTATAACGGTAGCGGCCGTAGCCGATGATCGTCGGGCCCCACATGCGGGCCTCTTCCCCGGTCACCCGGCGAAACAAGACATCCAGCACCGCAGCGTCCTCGCGCTTGCCGGGATGGTCGATTGCCGCGATGAACCCCGCGACGCTCGCCTCGTTCGCCTTGGTCTTGTTCTCGGCCATCGGCGATACTGTAACCCGCAATTGACTTACGGCAATCCAGCGCGTTCAACCGCTTCCGAGGGAAACACGTTTGGGGAGATGCGCGGGACATGTGGTTGCTCGACAAGTTTTTGAAGAAGGCGATCCGGACCGGCAAGCTGGTCGTCACCGATTACAACGGCAAGGTCTACGAATACGGGCCCGGCGTGGGGGAAGTGAGCGGTGTCGCCGAGCTGCGGATCCGCCTGACCGATCGCAAGGCCGCGCGTCACATCGCGACCTATCCGCAGGTCGGCGCTGGCGAAGCGTACATGTGGGGCTGGCTGGAGGTCGAGCCGCCGCACGACATCCGCGACATGGTGCTGTTCGTGACCGGCAACTCCAAGAGCCAGGGCGACCGCTCGCTCCACCCCAAGGGCCCGCTGCGCAAGGCGGCCCAGCGGCTGATCGCGAAAGCCGACGGCGTCAACTTGAAGGGCAAGGCGCGCAAGAACGCCGAGCATACCTACAACCTGACGCGCCGCCTGTACGAACTGTTCCTCGACGAGGACCGGCAGTACACGATGGGCTATTACCGCGACACGTCGAACAGCCTGGAGAAGGCGCAGCTCGACAAGAAGGCCCACATGGCGGCCAAGATGTACATCAAGCCGGGCATGAAGGTGCTCGACATCGGCTGCGGTTGGGGCGGCTTCGCGCTTTACCTCAACAAGCACTACGGCTGCGAGGTGCTCGGCGTGGCGCTGGCGCCCGACCAGATCGCCTTCTGCAAGGAACGTGCGAAAGCCGCGGGCGTGGACGACAAGGTCAAGTTCGCGCTGATGGATTATCGCGACGTCGAGGGCGAATTCGACCGCATCAGCTCGGTCGGCCTGCTCGAGCATGTCGGCACGGTCCATTACCCGCAGTTCTTCGCCCACACGGCCAAGCTGCTGAAACGCGACGGGGTGATGTTCAGCCACTGTTGCGGCCGCGCCAACACCCCCGGCTTCACCGACGCCTGGACACGCAAGTACATCTTCCCCGGTGGCTATATCCCGGCGCTGTCGGAACTCGTCACCGAGGCGGAAAAGCACGCGTGGCAGGTCATGGACGTGGAGGCGATGCGCTTCCACTACAGCCACACGCTGGAGGAATGGTACAACCGCACCGTCATGCACCGCGACGAGATCGTCGATATGTACGACGAGAAGTTCTACCGCATGTGGCAGTTCTATCTCGCCGGCGCGGAACAGAGCTTCCGCCACGGGAAGATGGTCAACTGGCAGATCGTCTACGTGAAGGACCGCAGCGCGCTGCCGATGACGCGCGAGTTCATGCACCACGAGAGCGAGCGTCTGCGCGAGAGCGAGGAGCCGCCGGTTTGGCACCTCGACCCGATGCTGCGAGAAGCCGCCGAGTGATCCTTCGGCGCGCCGCCACTTGTATCGCGCTTCTGCTATCGGCAGCGGCGGCGGCGCAGCAGGGCCCGCCTCCCGGGATCGCCACGCCGACGCTTGCGGGCGGTCCGTGGACCTTCGACACGGCCGAGCAGCACCGGATCAAAGTGACCGTGCTGGCCGAAGGCTTCGCCCGGCCCTTCGCGATCGATTTCCTGCCCGGGGGCGATCTGCTGATCGTGGAACGGGGTATCGGGCTGCGCGTGCTGCACGGCGCCACGGGTCCGTCGCCGCGGCTCGACAGTGCCCTCGTGGCCGGCGTGCCGACGGCCGATCCCGAGGTATTCAGTTGGGGCGTGCAGGATATCGCGCTGCATCCCGACTTCGCCCGCAACAGCCTGGTCTATTTCACCTTCAACGCCATCGCCCCGATGCCGGAAGGCGCCAATCCGCAGCAGCGGCAGGGTTTCTTCAAGGTGCTGCGCGGCAAATGGGAGAACGGGCGCGTCACCCAGGTCGAGACGATCCTCGAGATCGACAAGGCATCCTACGCCGGCGGGTCGCGGGTTCACGTCGCGGCCGACGGCAAGGTCTGGGTCGCCACCGGCGGGCCGTTCGGCAAGGAATCGCAGGACCCTGCGTCGGTCTACGGCAAGGTGCTGCGGCTCGAGGGTGACGGCGGCATACCGCCGGACAATCCCTTAGCCGGCAAACAAGGACACCACCCCGCAGTCTACAGCATGGGTCACCGCGACCAGCACGGGCTGACCACCCATCCCCAGACTGGCCAGGCGCTGACCGTGGAGCACGGCCCCAACGGCGGTGACGAGGCGAACCTGATCAAGCCGGGGGCGAATTATGGCTGGCCCGATTTCTCGTTCGGCCGGGCCTATGACGGCGGGGCGCATTCCGCGCTCCCCTTCGGCCCGGGCACAGAGGCACCGCTGATCGTCTGGGCTCCCTCCATCGCGCCTTCGGGGATGCTGTTCTACACCGGCGACAGATTCCCGGCGTGGAAGGGCAACCTGTTCGTCGGCAGCGGCCGCTGGGGGGAAATCAACCACACCGGGAGCCTGCAGCGGGTGGTTCTGGGCAAGGACATGGGCGACGTCCGGCGCGAGGCGTTGCTGTCCCAGTTGCACCACCGGGTGCGCGACATGGCGCAGGGGCCCGACGGGCTCATCTACGTGCTGACCGACGGACCGACCAACGCCGTGCTGCGGATCGAACCTGCCGACTGACGAGCCTCCCCCGCCGCCGATCCTGACCCGCCGCGCGGTCCTCGCGCAGGCCTGGCCGCTCATGCTCGGGCAGGCCTCGATCCCTCTGGTCGGGCTGGTCGACACGGCGGTCATCGGCCGAACCGGTGCGCCTTCCGGGCTTGCCGGCGTTGCGCTGGGCGCGACCGTCATCGCGCTGGTATTCTGGACCTTCGGGTTCCTGCGCATGGGCATGACCGGGCTGACCGCCCAGGCCGACGGCGCCGGGGACCGGGGCGAAGTGTCTGCCCTGCTCGTCCGCGGCTTGGTAATTGGTGGGGCGATCGGCGGCACCTTGCTGCTGCTCGCCTGGCCGCTGCGCGAACTTGCCCTGGCGGTGTTCTCCGGCGGGGCGGCCATCACTGGGGAGGCGCGCGACTACGTGACCATGCGCTTCCTCGGCGCGCCGGCGGCCCTGGCCGTCTACGCGGCGACAGGCTGGCTGTTCGGCTTGGGCCGCAGCCGCGAGGCGCTGGTGCTGCAGATCGTCATGAATGCGGCAAACGTGGCGTTCGATGTCGCGCTGGTGTTCGGCTTGGGCATGGGGGCGGCAGGCGTCGGCCTCGGCACCGCGCTCGCCGAATGGGTCGCGCTGGTCGCGGCGCTGGTGATCGTTTCCCGCATCGCCGGCGCCGGGCCCGTCGCCCTCGCCCGCCGCGCGGGGCGCGAACGGCTGTGGAACCGCGCCGCGCTGACCAACCTGTTCGCGGTCAACCGCGACCTGATGATCCGCACCATCGCGCTGCTGATCATGTTCGCCTGGTTCGCCAACGCAGGTGCCAGGCTGGGGGCGGTCGCGCTGGCGGCGCAGCACGTGCTGATGCAGTTCGTGAACGTCGCCGCCTTCGTGCTCGACGCCTTTGCCTTCACCACCGAGGCCCGCGTCGGCCAGGCCATTGGCGCCCGCTCGCGCGCGGCGTTCCTGCGGGCGGTGCGGCTGACCGGCGAGTTCGCGCTTGCCGCGGGGGCCGTCTTGGCCGCGCTGTTCTGGGCCTTCGGCAACGAGATCATCTCCCTTATCACGACCGACCCGGAGGTCCGCCGCCAAGCGGCCCGCTTCCTGCCGTTCGCCGCCCTCATCCCCCTGATCGGGATGCCAAGCTGGATGCTCGACGGCGTTTTCATCGGCGCGACCCGCGGCACGGCCCTGCGCAACGCCGGCATAGCGGCGACCGTGCTTTACCTCGCGACCGACCTCGCGCTGCGGCCTTTGGGCGGGCTCGGCGTGTGGCTGGGACTGTGGGCTGCCTACCTCTACCGTGCAGGTGGCCTGGCGATCGCATTCCCGCGCTTGCTGCGCGCAATCGAGCCGGTTGAACCGCGCACCGCGCCCGCCTAACGAAGGCGCATGTTGCGTCGCATCCTGTTCGTCCTCGCCACCGCCCTTGCTCTGTTCGCCGTGGCCCAACCGGCCCAGGCGAAGGTGCGCGTCTCGTTCCACAGCTTCAACGGGTCGGTCTTCTTCGGCCGTTACCCGCACACCTTCGTGGTGTTCGAAGGGACGCTGGACGACACCGGGCAGAAGGTCGACGAGAACTTCGGCTTCACCGCCAAGACGGTCTCGCCCGCCGTCCTCACGGGTCCGGTCAAGCAGATGATCTACGTCGAAGAGCCGAAGTGGGTGAAGAAGACCAACCGGCATTTCACCCTGACGGTCGACGATGCGACTTATCGCAAGATGCGCGCGGAGGTCGAGACGTGGCGCAACGCGCCCGGCGCATTCTACGATCTCGACAAGAACAACTGCATCCATTTCGTCGGCAAGATCGCGCAGATGGGCGGCCTGAAGGTGGATTATCCCAAGGAACTGCTGCGCAAGCCGCGCGCCTGGCTCAACCGCGTGGCCGGGATGAACCCGCAACTGGGTGCCAAACCGATCAACGGTTGACCACCAGCGCCATTGCGGGCGCCGCCCCCGGCTGTTAGGCGCGCGGCCGTTTCAAGCGGAGTCCTGCCCCCATGTCCGACAAGATCAACAAGGTCGTCCTCGCCTATTCGGGCGGTCTCGATACCAGCGTGATCCTCAAGTGGCTGCAGGTCACCTACGGCTGCGAAGTGGTGACTTTCACCGCCGACCTCGGCCAGGGCGAAGAACTGGAGCCGGCCCGCGCCAAGGCCAAGCTGATGGGCCTTCCGGACGAACATATCTATATCGACGACCTGCGCGAGGAGTTCGTCCGCGACTTCGTCTTCCCGATGATGCGCGCCAACGCCCGCTACGAAGGCGACTATCTGCTCGGCACCAGCATCGCCCGCCCGCTCATCTCCAAGCGGTTGATCGAGATCGCGCGCGAGACCGGGGCCGACGCCATCGCGCACGGTGCGACCGGCAAGGGCAATGACCAGGTCCGCTTCGAACTGTCGGCCTATGCCCTCGCCCCCGACATCAAGGTTATCGCCCCGTGGCGCGAATGGGACCTGACCAGCCGGACGGCGCTCATTGCGTGGGCCGAAGCGCACCAGATTCCCGTTCCCAAGGACAAGCGCGGCGAAAGCCCGTTCTCGACCGATGCGAACCTCCTGCACACCTCGTCCGAGGGCAAGGTGCTCGAAGACCCGTGGGAAGAAGTGCCCGACTACGTCTACAGCCGGACCGACAATCCCGAGGACGCGCCCGACGCGCCGGAATACATCACCATCGACTTCGAGAAGGGTGACGGCGTCGCGCTCGACGGGAAGGCGATGAGCCCGGCCACCCTGCTCGCCGCGCTGAACGACCTGGGCCGCAAGCACGGAATCGGACGGCTCGATCTGGTCGAGAACCGCTTCGTCGGCATGAAGAGCCGCGGCATGTACGAAACCCCCGGCGGCGAGATCTACGCCCGCGCGCATCGGGGCATCGAGCAGATCACGCTCGATCGCGGCGCAGCACATCTCAAGGACGAGCTGATGCCCAAGTATGCCGAGCTCATCTACAACGGCTTCTGGTTCGCCCCGGAGCGCGAGATGCTGCAGGCTGCCATCGACCTGAGCCAGGAAAAGGTGTCCGGCACGGTGCGGCTCAAGCTCTACAAGGGGATGGCGCAGGTCGTCGGGCGAAAGAGCCCCAATTCGCTCTATTCCGAGCGGCACGTGACCTTCGAGGACGACGCCGGCGCCTACGATCAGACCGACGCGCAAGGTTTCATCAAACTCAACGCACTGCGCTTGCGGCTACTTGCGCAGCGGGATCGCTGACGGAAGCGAAGTTATGCGACGAACGGTGGAGTTATCCACCCTCGTCCACAGGCAAATCGGTTGAAAGTGGAAAAGTCGGGCTTCGCGCGCTTGCCCGACTCAGCGATTGCACGCATCTTCAAGTCATCGAGAGCGGCGATTGGCTCTTCGGATCGAAGGGGTAACACCCTGAAAAACGAAGAGATTTTGGAACCGTTCCTGATGCGACCGCGAGATGCCGCGGGGTGGAGCGAAGGTAAGCGAAAGATCTTCGGATCTGTCAAATACCCTAGCGTTGAAACCGCGAAGGTGCGCAGTCGGAAGGCCGGACGAACCGGACCGATTTCGATGGGCTGGAGATCTTCGGATCGAAGGACCGCTTGAGAGAACGGTAACGACGAACGGTCTCGGTACTGCCGATGGCAAGGGATGGATCCTCGGATCGAACCCGGCAACCGACAGAACCGGCACCGGCGCGAGCGCCGGACGACAGAGCGAGGCTGCTTCACAGCTAGCGCGCGAAACGTCAGGCGATAAGCGTCCCTCGGGACCCACCGCCGGTGAGAGTGGGGTCGGCAGCAATGCCGGCCCCATTTCCGTTGTGCGCCCCCACCGAAGTCCATTTTGACCTACAGCAGCATGCCTTCCCTCGGTCGATTCGTTCGGGGCCCGTAAGAACCGCAATGCGACGACCCGAAAGCGGAATCCTTTCCGCATCATGGTTAAGGTTCCCTAGCCCCACGATGAATTGAGGCCGAAACGGGGCAAGGCGAGCGTCGATAGGTATTTTCGTCCGGCCAAGCCGCGTAAATCCGCCGGGTGAACTTGGACGGGAACTTTTTCGGATCGCGCAAGCTGCTTCTGCTTGCCGGTGCTGTCGTAGCCCTCGGGGCATCGGTCGCGCCGGGCTGGGCGATCGAGACGACCGCGGAGACCGGGCCGGAGCTCGCCGAAAGCTTCGACGCCACCCTGCCCCGGTTCGAGCCGGCGGCCGATACCGCTCCCGCCGACCTCGGCATGGCGCAGGCCGAAACCGATGACGAGTGGACCCAGTACGGCAGCGGCATGGCCAGCTACTACGCCAGCAAGTTCGACGGCCGCCGCACCGCCAGCGGCGAGCGGTTCGACAACGACGAGTACACTGCCGCCCACCGCACCCTGCCCTTCGGCACCCGCGTGCGCCTGAGCCGCAACGGGCGCGACGTGGTCGTGCGCATCAACGACCGCGGCCCCTTCACCCGCGGGCGCGAGATCGACGTCAGCCAAGCCGCCGCGCGCGACCTGGGGCTGATCGGCCCGGGCCACGGCCGGGTGACCCTCGCCGTCTTCGACGACCGCAACTCCTGACGCCACCATCTTTGCTCGGTCACATCGGCTAGCAGCCGATGGTTGCCGCTTGCCTCCACCAATGTTTTTCGGTGCCCTCCGGAAAGTCCGGCGCATCCGCGCATTGTGACTCCAGTAGCGAGCGCAAAACGACAGGAGACGAAGCATGTTCGGCAGTATCTGGGGCTGGGTCACGATAGCAGGGCCGATCCTGCTGCTGGTGGTCGTAATCTGGGTGTGGCAGCGCAACCGCTCCGCCTCGCAAGGCACCGTCGACCGGGCGGAGCGCGGTGCGCGCGAGCTGCGCGAGGGACTGAACCGCGAGGATACGCGCGGCGAGCAATAGCACCGCGGCCCACGCCCCTTCCCCCACCCTGCGCCGTCGAGGATTGCGCCGCCCCGCCCCGGCGCGCTAGCGTCCGCCCCCTGGGCAACGTGGGGGCAAGCGGATGGACGACTTCAGCTACGTGTTCGAGCTGTTCGCGCTGCTGCTGGGGCTGGCGGTGGCGGAAATGCTCGGCGGGTTCGGCCATGTGCTGAAGCTGCGCGCCCGCCGCAAGGCCAACCAGCTCTATCCCGAACGGGCCGACGACGAGGCGATCCGCGTCAGGATCGGCTGGATGGTGCCGCTCCTCGGCCTCATGGTGCTCGTCGACCTGGCGACCTTCTGGTACGGCCTGTGGTCGGCGCGGGCGGGGATCCAGATGTCGATGCTCACCGTGTTCGCGGTGATGCTCCTGATCGGCGGCTACTACCTCGTCGCCACGCAGGTTTTTCCCGACCATCCCGAGCGCTGGCCCGACTTCGACCAGTACTACGCGCTGCAGAAGCGCTTCGTGGTGCTGGGCGTGCTGGTCATCAACGTCGCGGCGCAGGGGCTGCTTGCGCTGACCGCCCCGATGCCGCAGCTGACCGCGGACCAGGCCGCCGCCATCCCCGAGCTGCTCGCCGCCTCGCTGCTGATCATGCTCAACCTGCCGGCGATGCTGTGGCTGGCGCTGTCGAAGCGCAGGGGCATCGACGTGGCGCTGATCGCCTTCATCGTGGGGACGCAGTTCTTCTACGCCTGGGCCGCGATGGGGGTGGACGGGCTGGCATGAGCGAGCCGACCGACCCGGCCCGCGAGGGCTAGGGGAGCACGCGCCAGCTCGCGGCCCCGCCCTCCGCGCCCGAGTGTCCCTCGTCCAGGCATTCCTCCTCGTCCGGGTCCTCCTCGGTCCAGTCCTCGTCGCTGTCCTCATCGCCTGCGGCCTCGCCCGCGCCGTCCGCCTCGTCCGCGATCCCGGCCTCGGGCATGGCCAGCCACCACTCGGCCCTGCCCGCGATGAAGGCGGCGAGCTGGGCGTCCTCGACCGCGATCGGCGCAACCCCGGCGGCGCCCGCCTGCTCCAGCATGGTGGGCACCCCCGCAGGGCGCAGGTCCTCCATCTGGAACAGGCGCGGGTCGATCCACATGCAGTCGCCCTCGCCCATTTCTTCCTCGGGTCCGTTGCAGCGCCCGTTGCAATTCCCGCAGGGCGGGTAGGCGTGCGGCCACGCCGCGCCCCATTGGTCAGACCGGACCGCGTGGTCCTCGCTTTCAGGGGAGGACATGGACCGGTTGTTACACGGTCCAGGGGAAGAATTGTCCGGCGCCCCGGCAGGCTCCGGCCCGGCCGCCGGGTCCTCGCCGCGGGCGAAGCGCTCCATCGCCGCGTCCCAGTCGTCGGCGACGGCCTGGATCGCCGGGTCCGCCACCAGCCTGTCGAGCCGAGCAAGGTGAGCCAGCAGCAGACGGTCGGAATAGCGCACCCGGGTGGCGACCACCTCGCCGTGGTAGAACACCTGCTCCTCGATCCCGTCGATCGCGCGGGCGGCGAGCACCGCGTCGGCATGGGCCCGCGCGCCGACCATCGCCGCGTCCCACGCGGTGCGGAACGCCCCCTGCGAGCGCCGCGCGCGATAGGCCGTCTGGTGCGAGACCCCGGCCGCTGCCGCCGCCGAGCGGACCGAGCCGGTGACCGAGAGATTCTCGAGGAACAGCACCTGCCGCTCGCGGGTGAACTCGGTCTGCGGCTTGCGGGTGCGATCGCCGGGCATCGCGGCGATCAGGGCGGGGAGATTGGGGGTGTGGGCGGTCATCGGTCCAGGCTCCGCGTGGGTGGAGGTGAACCGAGTCCTCTATGCGCGAGCGGGGGCTGTAGGAAAATGTTTTTGAAGGATCACCCCTCCCATCGACGGGAAGGTTGGGGGCGCCGTACCTTAGAACAGGCAACTCCATCTCTTTGGACCCAATTGAAAGGCCAGCTTACTTAAGTTCACCTGGAGGCGCAGAAAATCTAGCGAAGCGGCGCCGCAATCCACGCTGACCTCGGAATCCCCGACGCATCGAGCTAGCATCAATTCCAGGACTTCATTGCCGCTTGCAATCTATCTCCAAGCGCATAAGCCAACCACATCACAATCAGATGAGCATACAAAATGAACCCTGTTGTTAAGGCACAAGCGGGTCAATTCAAAATCGACGAAAGCTTGCACCATCTGAAAGAGTCAGAGGTCTTCGAGTCATACACCATCTATTCTGTGCTCTCTAGTCAGCTGGGAAATTCCGTTGACCCGCTCCGCGCTCACCTAAAGGGGGACGAATTCGGATTGGATGGTGCGGCCGTGATCATTCAGGGCAACCTCGCCACCGACACGGACGAAGCCAACGCACTTCTTGAGGACGTTCGTAATCCCGAAGTGGAATTCGTATTTTTTCAGTCTAAAACCGGGACTGGGTACGATTATGGAGATATAGGAAAGCTTTTCGACGCGGTAGTCGAATTCTTCCAGGATGAGCTCGTCGGTGAAAGTGATCAACTCGACGATTTGATTGATGTGAAGAATTTGGTGTACCGCAAGGCGGTGACCCGGAATAATCCTGGGTTGAGGATTTATTACGCAACAACTGGCTCCTATAGAAAACCAACCAAGATTGAAAAGTTAATCCGCGATAGGACGGCTAAGTTACAGGAACTCAGCATATTCGACAATTCGAGAATTGTTGTGGAAATGCTTGGTGCCGATCAATTGCAAGCTTTCTATCGCTCAGCCACTCGATCCACCCAGGTGAAGATTGAGTTTCCACGCCAGGTTCCGCTTCCTAAGAACCCCAAAGTTCAGCAGGGCTTTATCGGCTTTCTTGAAGCTAAAGAACTCGTGAAGATGGTTTCAGTTTACGATGAAGATGGACAAACGATTGGAATAAATAGGTTTGTTTTTTTCGACAATGTACGGGACTATAATGAGGGGTCCTCGTTAAATAAAAAGATATCCGGAACGATTGAGAAACACGAAGGCCATGACTTTGTATTTCGCAACAACGGGGTGACAGTAATAGCTAAGTCAATTCTCCAAACAGCGGAGGAGTTTCGAGTTGAAGATTATCAAATTGTGAATGGATGCCAGACTACGAATATTCTTTTTGAGAATCGTGATAACTTAGACGATGTTTACGTGCCATTTCGCCTCATCGGCTCGACCGACGACACGTTTATTTCGTCTATTATCGTTGGCACCAATAGCCAGAATCAAATTAAAGAAGAGCAGTTTTTGGCATTGCTTCCTTTTATGAAAAATCTAGAGGAGTACGCACAGTCGATTGATCAGCATCTTCAAGTTTTCATTGAACGTCGCGAGAATCAGTATCAACGCGAAGCTCTTGAGAGAGCTCGCATAATGCCGCTCGCGGTACTTATGAAGGCTGTCTCCGCCACATTGCTTGGTCAACCCAACAGATCAGCGCGTGATTACAAAAGGATTTTCAAGGAAAATTCCAACATTATTTTCAAGGAGAATGATGACGTTCGGCTTTATCATGCCATTGCCTATCTCTATTATCGACTCGAATTTTTGTGGCGCAATCAGCGCATAGACAATGCTCTAAAGATTTTTCGTTATTATATTCTCTGGGGCGTCTGGCAATTGGCGGTCGGAGGAGCAACTTTAGTTAAAAACCCAAAGCCGCGGGATGTGGCCAATGCTGCCAAGGCGGTCATCGATCTAGCGAGCGACGAAGCTAAATTCAAACGAGCAGTGAAGCAGATTGGTCGGATCCTTGAGGAACAATCAAAGCAACTCAGTCAGGAGAATCGGGAACGGCTACGCGACGCCATCCGATCGGACACTTTCTTTGCCTCTGTGAAGGCAGCCCTTGTCAGTTAATATATCAAAGACACGACAACTCTAAGGAAAGCGGGATTGCGGTAATCATTCTACCGCTTCATTCACTTGCTCGCGAGCTACGCCCGCCTTACCCAACATCGGCGCCAGATACTGCCCGGTAAAGCTCCGCACATTTCCCGCCACCGCCTCCGGCGTACCCTCCGCGACAATCTCCCCACCCCGCACGCCGCCTTCCGGCCCGAGGTCGACGATCCAGTCCGCCGTCTTAATCACGTCGAGGTTGTGCTCGATCACCACGACCGAGTTGCCCTGGTCGACCAGCCGCTGGAGCACTTCGAGCAGCTTGCGGACGTCCTCGAAGTGCAGGCCGGTGGTCGGTTCGTCGAGGATGTAGAGCGTCTGCCCGGTGCTGCGGCGGCTGAGTTCCTTGGCGAGTTTCACCCGCTGCGCCTCGCCGCCCGAGAGCGTGGTGGCCTGCTGGCCGACCTTGACGTAGCCCAGGCCGACCTCGTTCAGCATGTGCATCTTGTCGCGGATCGGAGGGACGGCCTTGAAGAATTCCTCCGCGTCCTCGATCGTCATGTCGAGCACGTCGGCGATGCTGAGGCCCTTGAACTTCACCTCCAGCGTCTCGCGGTTGTAGCGCCGGCCGTGGCATTCCTCGCACGTCACGTAGACGTCGGGCAGGAAGTGCATCTCGATCTTGATCAACCCGTCGCCCTGGCACGCCTCGCACCGGCCGCCCTTGACGTTGAAGCTGAAGCGCCCGGGCTTGTAGCCGCGCGCCTGGCTTTCGGGCAGGCCGGCGAACCAGTCGCGGATCTGGGTGAAGGCGCCGGTGTAGGTCGCCGGGTTGGAGCGCGGGGTGCGGCCGATCGGCGACTGGTCGATCTCGATCACCTTGTCGCAGAACTCCAGCCCCGTGACCTTGTCGTGCGCCCCTGCGATGACCCGCGCGCCGTTGAGCGTGCGGGCGGCGGAGGCATAGAGCGTGTCGATCGTGAAGCTGGACTTGCCGCTGCCCGACACGCCGGTCACGCAGGTGAAGGTGCCCAGCGGGATCGCCGCGGTGACGTTGCGCAGGTTGTTGGCCCGCGCGCCGTGGACGGTCAGCTTGTGGCCGTTGCCCTTGCGGCGCTTCTTGGGGATTTCGATCGAGCGCGTGCCGTTGAGATAGGCGGCGGTGAGCGACTTCTTGCTCTTGAGCACCTGCTTGAGCGTGCCTTCGGCCACCACCTCGCCCCCGTGCACCCCGGCGCCGGGGCCGAGATCGACCACGTGGTCCGCGGCGCGGATGGCGTCCTCGTCGTGCTCGACCACGATGACCGTGTTGCCAAGGTCGCGCAGGCGCTTGAGGGTTTCGAGCAGCCGGTCGTTGTCGCGCTGGTGCAGGCCGATGCTCGGCTCGTCGAGCACGTAGAGCACGCCCGACAGCCCGCTGCCGATCTGGCTGGCGAGGCGGATGCGCTGGCTTTCCCCGCCGCTCAGCGTGCCGCTGGTCCGGTCGAGGTTGAGGTAGTCGAGCCCGACGTTGTCGAGGAAGCCCAGCCGCTCGTTGATTTCCTTGAGGATCGCGCGGGCGATCTGCTGCTGGGTTTCGGTCAGGTGGTCGGGCAGCGCGAGGAACCAGTCCTTCGCCGCGTTGACCGCCATCTGGGTGGGAGTGGCGATGTCGGTGCCGGCGATCTTCACCGCCAGCGCCTTTTCATTGAGGCGCTTGCCGTGGCACACCTCGCACGGCTGCGCGGTCTGGAACTTGCCCAGCTCCTCGCGCATCCACGCGCTGTCGGTCTGCAGCATGCGGCGGTTGAGGTTGCCGATCACCCCCTCGAACGCCTTGCGCACCGTGTATTCCTTGCGCCCGTCCTTGAAGGTGAGCGGGATCGCCCTGCCCTTCGTGCCGTGCAGGATCACGTCGCGGATCTCCTGGTCGAAGTCGGCCCAAGGCGTCGTCAGGTCGAACTCGTATTCCTTCGCCAGGCTGGCGAGGACCTGCATGTAATAGGGCGACGGCGGGTTGGACTTGGCCCACGGCACCACCGCCCCCTGCTTGAGGGTGAGCGCCTCGTTCGGCACCACGAGCTGGGGATCGAACAGCAGCTTCTCGCCCAGCCCGTCGCATGCCGCGCAGGCGCCCTGCGGGGCGTTGAAGCTGAACAGTCGCGGCTCGACCTCCTCGATCGTGAAGCCGGAGACCGGGCAGGCGAACTTTTCGGAAAAGACGATGCGGTTGGCCGGGATGCCCGCACCCTTGAGCTGGCCCCCGCTCTCCACCTCGCCCTCGCGCCCGGGAACCACGCCGTCGGCCAGGTCGACATAGGCCAGCCCCTCGGCCAGCTTGAGCGCCTGCTCGAAGCTGTCGGCCAGCCGGGTCTCGATACCCTCGCGCACGGCGAGCCGGTCGACCACCACCTCGATGTCGTGCTTGTACTTCTTGTCGAGCGCGGGCGCCTCGCCGATCTCGTAGATCTCGCCGTCGATCCGCACGCGGGTGAAGCCGGCCTTCTGCCACTCGGCCAGTTCCTTGCGGTACTCGCCCTTGCGCCCGCGCACGGCCGGCGCGAGCAGGAACAGCCGCGTCCCCTCTGGCAGCGCCATGACCCGGTCGACCATGTTGGACACGGTCTGCGCCTCGATCGGCAGGCCGGTGGCGGGCGAATAGGGCACGCCTACGCGCGCCCACAGCAGGCGCATGTAGTCGTAGATCTCGGTGACCGTCGCCACGGTCGAGCGCGGGTTGCGGCTGGTGGTCTTCTGCTCGATCGAGATCGCGGGGCTGAGCCCGTCGATATGCTCGACATCGGGCTTCTGCATCATCTCGAGGAACTGGCGCGCATAGGCCGACAGGCTCTCGACATAGCGCCGTTGCCCCTCGGCATAGATCGTGTCGAACGCCAGCGAGGACTTCCCCGAGCCGCT
This sequence comes from Tsuneonella sp. HG222, assembly GCF_053819185.1. Taxonomy (NCBI): domain Bacteria; kingdom Pseudomonadati; phylum Pseudomonadota; class Alphaproteobacteria; order Sphingomonadales; family Erythrobacteraceae; genus Tsuneonella; species Tsuneonella sp. HG222. Next base: position 1,853,853 of record NZ_JBSOQZ010000001.1, read on the forward strand.
GAGCCCGGTGATCACGATCAGCGCATCGCGCGGCAGGTCGATGTCGATGCCCTTGAGATTATGCTCGCGGGCGCCGCGGACGGAGATTTGCGTGAGGGCCATAGGGTGGCGATGTTCCGTAAATGTTCGCGATGGTCAAGGGGGTGCGGAGGGCGGCCCACAGGTGTTGGGGCGATGTGGGGGATGCGCCGTGAATTGCAACACGGGGCGACTCCGTTGCTCTGCTCACGTCCCGTCGCTTTGGGGTGGCACCTGCGCGCCTGCCGTGCCAGACATGCCTTTCGATTAGAACGAGACTCCGCCGGACACTGCTCCGGGTCGCACGAGGGAGCTTGCTATGGCTGATTACGTGAACCCTACCACTAGCGTAGACGGGACTTCGGCGGACGACACTTTCACTTTTAACCAACCACTTCACCCCAAAATCCCGTGGGACCGCAAGTGGTCAAGGGTGGGGCGGGAACCGACAAACTGATCTTGAATCCTGGCACGCCAGGGCAGATCGTTGCGACCTACTTGGACGGATCGATTTTTGGAGATTTTTACTCGTCTTCTGCACATCTTGCGTATTACGAATTTGAATCGGTTGAATTCCTAGGCTCGGCCCAGACCGATAGTGTTTCCTTCCGCATTCTAGGCAATCCACTGACGCTCAATACCCGGTTCGATGGAGGCGCCGGGAACGACCGAATGAGCTTCAATTTCGATTCCACGAGCCGCGACATCGTCTTCGACGCGACTTCGGGCACCGTCACGACCGCTTTTGGAACCTTCACTAATTTCGAGAGCTACGTCGTTTTTACAGGTGGTGGCCGCGACACGATCAGGACCGGTGACGGCGATGATCATGTAAATTCAAGCAACAGTTTCGACACCGCCGCGGGCATCGACACGGTTTCGACCGGGGGCGGCAATGACGTCGTCATGACCTTTTCTGCCGGTTCGTATGATGGGGGCACGGGCTACGATACCGTCGCTGCCAGTTTTGCTTATGTGGGCGGAGCCATCAACACCGCGAACCTAAGTTTCAATGTTGGTGAGACGATTACTGTTTCCAACAGCACCAGCATGGTCAATTTCGAGAATGTCGGGCTTGAGGGCGGGTCCGGCGACGACACCTTCATGCTGACGCGATTGGGAACAGTTGCTTTGCGTGGCGGGGAGGGGCGGGATTCGCTCACGATTGCCGTTCCAGCGTCCGATGCTTTTAGCGCGCAGCTAACGGCAAACGGAAGCGGATCGATGGAAGGAACTCTTGGCGATATCCGGTTCACCTCGTTTGAGACACTTTCGTTGACTGGGTCGGCCGGGGATGATCGCGTGGCGTTCTTCGGCGTCGTCGCGGCTGCCGACCTGGTTATCGACGGTGCTGGTGGCACCGACACTCTTAACCTGCGGGTTCCTACCAATTTTACGGACAGCGTGACTGTGTCTGTGTCGGGCTCTACGCTCAACAGCCCATTTGGCAGCTTCAGCAATTTCGCGAATTACGAAATCGAGACAGGAACTGGTGCCGACTCAATCACCACCGGCGCCGGGAACGACATCGTCATCCCGAGCTATGTGTTCAATCGTGGGGGGCCCGACACTGTCGACACCGGGGCGGGAGATGACAAGGTTATCGCGTTTGACCCTGGGACCTTCGATGGCGGTAGTGGCACCGACACATTCATCGGCGAGTTCGGCGGGATAACCGGTTCGTCCACCTTCACTCCACTGACGTTCACGCTCGATAAGAACATTGCGATTTCAAATGGAACTACCATTGTCAATTTTGAAAATGGACAGCTCATTTCCAGCGCGGGCGACGATCGCTTCATAGTCAAAACCGACATGGAGTTCGGGCTGAATGGGCGCGGTGGGACCGACCGGCTGACGGTCATGGTCGACACCGGCGGTTCTCAGACCTTCATTGTCGAAGGTAACTCGGCGGGGGGACTGGCCGGCACAGCCAACTCAATCACCTTTGCGTTCATGGAAGTGGTCGATTTCACCGGGAGCGCGCTGGACGACAATTTCGAGATCTCATGGACTTACGGCCCCGATCAGGTTCGATTCGATGGCGCGGAAGGAAACGATTTCCTGAAAGCCGATCTCAGCAGCTTTGCTGACGCCAATCTATTCGAAGTGGGGGCTGACGGCACGATCACCAACAATCGCGGAAGCTTCATCTCGTTCGAGCGGTTCGAACTATTCGGCGGCGCGCGCGACGACCGCTTCGTGACCGGTGATGGGAACGATAGGTTGTGGGGCGGAGCAGGCAGTGATTATTTGTCGGGAGGTGCGGGGGACGATTGGCTGACCGGCGACGCGGGCGTCGACACGCTCATTGGCGGACTCGGCGACGACCGGTACTATGTCTACGGCACGGAAGACATCATTGTCGAAAATGCTGGCGAAGGCTTTGACACCGTGTTCACGACGGTATCGTTTACGCTTTCACCAAGCGTCTCGCTCGAAGGCATGGCCTCGATCTCTGGTGCCGACCTGACATTGACCGGCAACGAACTCGACAACACGATAACCGGTGGCAGCGGCTCGGACACGCTTGTCGGCGGGCTCGGCGCAGATGCGCTCGATGGTGGCGACGGCACCGACACTGCCAGTTATGCCAACGACGGTGCGGCCGTCTTTGTAAATCTCACTCTGGGCAAAGGGTACACCAACTCGGCTTTCGGTGACACGTATGCCAATGTCGAAAACGTCATCGGTTCCTCCGCCAACGACTTCATCATCGGCGACACGGAAGTAAACAGGCTCGACGGCGGCGACGGCAACGACGTGCTGCTTGGCGCATTCGGGGCCGACCAACTCATCGGCGGGGGCGGAAGCGACTGGGCGAGTTACGAGGAGAATTCCGGCACCGTCTTCGTCAACCTGACGCTCGGCCGGGGATACAACAACGGGGCCGAGGGCGACACGCTGGAAGGCATCGAGAACCTCGTCGGCGGGTTGTTCGACGATTTCTTCATCGGTGACGCCAATGCCAACCGCCTGAACGGGGCGATGGGGGCCGATACGCTGCTGGGCGCGGGCGGTGCGGACGTGTTCATGTTCACCTATGCCCCCGGGACGACGAGCAGCTACGGCAAGCCCAACGTCGACCTGATCCTCGACTTCAAGAGCGGCGAGGACAAGATCGAGCTGTCCTCGGCGGCGTTCACCGGTCTGGCCGCGGGCGCCCTGCCTGCATCGGCCTTTGTCGCCGGCACGGCGGCGGCGGATGCCGACGACCGGATCATCTACGACCAGGCGACGGGCCGGCTGTTCTTCGATGCGGATGGCAACGGGGCGGGTGCGGCGGTGCTGTTCGCGACCCTGGGCGAAAGCAGCCATCCGGCCATCGCGGCGACGGACTTCGCGGTGGTCTGACCTTCGGGCGCTACGGGCGCAGTTCCGCGCTCAGCCCCGCTTATTCAGCCGCGGGCAAACTCGCCCGCGGCAGATCGATCGGTGTGCCGAGGGACCGGCATTCGGGAGGGTTCGCGAAACGATGATCATCAGGCTCATGGCTGGCGCGCTGGCGCTGGCGGTTTCGGCCGTTCCGGGCGCGGCATGGGCCGACGATCCCTCCGATCCTTCGATGCGAAGCAAGGCTGCGCGCGAGCGCGACGCGGCGATCATCCGCAAGCTCAACGAAGACCAGCTGGCCTACGTGCGCAAGCGCGACGCGGAGTATGCCCGGCAGTGGCAGGCCCAGCGCGACGCGCCGCGGCAGAACGCCCGAGCGCAGGAGGAGTATCGCCGGCAGATGGCCGAATGGCGCCGCGCCGTCGCGCTGTGCCAGAGCGGCCGGCACGAGTACTGCGCGCGCTAGCCGAGAGCCGATTCCAGCGCGGCCTCCTCGCTGCCGAGGGCGCCCTTCATCTCGAGCAGCGACTGGTGCATCGCGGCGATGTTGGTGCCCACGTCCACCAGCGCCCGCTGGGTCTTGCCCAGCAGGTTCATTGCCTTGTCGAGCTCGTTTTCCAGCTTCGCGACATCGCGCGCCAGCCGGGCCTTCTCCGTCGAACCGGGTTGTCTCATCCGTGCCTCCTGCCGCTCCGCAATAGCGGGCGACGATCGATTTCCTCTCCCTCTCCTCGCTCCGCCGCCCGACCAGGGTCCGGGACATTGCGCAGGGGGGAGTTGCTGCCCCGTTAAGCACGACGGCGGGTTGCAGAAGCGTGTGGCAAGAAGGTCAAGACGGGGTTTAAACCGCCCTGTTTGCCCTGTTGCGCAGGCCCGTCGGGCGGTAAGTACTGGGCACCATGCGCCTGTTCGTCGCCCTTAGCCTGCCCGCACCCTTGCGCGAACGGCTGCTCGCGCTGATGGACGGGGTCGCCGGCGCGCGCTGGCAGGACGACGCGCAACTGCACATCACCCTCGCCTTCCTGGGCGACGTGCCGGACGAGCGGATCGACGACCTGTCGGTTGCGCTCGCAGGTGTGCGAAGCGCTCCGTTTCCGCTGGCGATCCGCGGCGTCGGCCACTTCGAACGCAAGGGACGGCCGACCGCCCTGTGGGCCGGGGTCGAGCCGTCCGATGCGCTGACCGCGCTCCATGCGCGCGTCGTCGCGGCATGCCGCCGGGCCGGCGCGCCGCCTGATGCCAAGGCTTTCAAGCCGCACGTCACGCTCGCGCGGCTGCCCGGCGGCGCCGGCCCGGTCGGGCCCTGGATTGCGGCGCACGGCCTGCTCGCGGTCGGACCGTGGGAGGCGGACCGGTTTGCGCTCTATGCGAGCCACCTGCGCCCCGGGGGCTCGGTCTACGAACCTCTGCTGGACTTCAAGCTCAGTCCGTAAACGCGCTCCGGCCCGTGCGTCGGACCGGACGAGCCGTGGACCTTGGCCGGGTGTTCGCCGTTGATCGGGTGACGGGGCGGCAATCGGGCATTGCCGGCCATGCGCCCGGTTCCGTCCGCCTGTTTCCCCCCAACGACCCGCTCACGTCAACAGGAGCCCCGCAATGACTCCACCCGAAATGCCCGATTCCGTCCGCAATCCCCGGCAGCGGCGGCGCGGCCGCGACCGCGTGAAGGGCCTGATCAAACGGCTGCAGGACAGGTCGAGGGCCCGCAAGGGAATGCTCGGCCGCCGGATGCGGCGGCGCAAGGCAGCCCTCGCCCTGTCGGCGGGCGTAATGGGCTTCAACACCGGCGCGGCCTTCCCGGAAAACGGCCAGCCGGCCTTCTCCGTCGCGATCGACCAGCGGCTGCCCGCGGCCCTACTGCGCGTAAGCGGTTCGCTCAAGCGTGCGATGATCGAGGAGGAGGGCGTGCGCTATACCGTTTACCGCGATGTCGCCGGTCATCCGACCGTGGGCGTGGGCCATCTCGTCACGCCGGCGGATGGCCTGGCGGTCGGTGACCGGATCAGCCCCGGGCGGGTGCTGGACTTCCTGGAGCAGGACCTGCAGATCGCCGAAGCCGGGGTCGCTCGCCTGGTCGGCAAGCTGCCGCTCTATCAGTACGAATTCGATGCGCTGGTCGATCTTGTCTTCAACGTCGGCGAGGGCAATGTGTCGGCCCAGAACAGCCCGCGGCTCAACGCCGCGATCGACAGCGGCGATTACTATGCGATGGCGGAAGAACTCGGCTACACCTTTGCCGGCGACGCGGTTGCGGCTGGGCTGGTCCACCGCAGCGAGCGCCGCGAGAACATTTTCACCCTGGCCAGCTATGATAACACCCGCCCGGGCGCGCCGGAGTTCCCCTCCGGTTCGATCTGACCCGGCATGGCGCCTGGCGACGGTGCTGCTGCTCGCCGGGTGCCAGCCGCCGGCGGGCGATGCGCCCTCCCCCGCACCCTCTCAGATAATCCTTCCCGTCGCGGGCGGAGCCGAAGGCTGTCTGAAACCGGTCTGGCAGGCGCAGACCACGCAGGATCGCGCATTCGATCTGGCGCACGACGATGCAGAGGGTGGCTCGATCTCTTGCGCCACTGGCACCAGCGCCAGCCGGTTCGTGGAGGCGCTGGCCACGCTGCGCGCAGCCGCGGCGAGCGGCGACAGGACGCAGCTTTCGGACGCGATCGCGCAGCCGCTGCTGTTCATCGATGTCGACGGCAACCGCCGCGAACTGGGCCGCGACGCGTTGAGCCCCGCCGTGCTTGGGGACGTGTTCGACCGGAGCACGCTGGACCTGCTGGCGCGCCTGGAGCTCGGCGATCTCACCGTCGTCGCCGGACAGGGCGCGTTCGTGGAACTCGGCGGGATCTGGCTGGTGGCCGACCGCATGGGCGGCCGCCCGCGCATCGCCACCGTAAACCATCAGGCGCTGGCCGAGGCCGCCGCAGCCGCTGCGCGCAAGGCGGGCGACGGGCGGGCCATTCCCACGCAAGGCGAGCGGCCCTGACGAAAGGATAGCCCAACCCCGCACGGCCGCCCGGCCGTGCGGGGCTTTGGGGCCGGGCCTACTGCTTGACGCCGGAGACCGTGCCGACCGCTTCCATCGTCGGCGTTTCCAGATACGTCGTGTAACCCACTTCCTCGGCGTTGGGGCCGAAGAAGGACCCGTACCAGCGGCCGGTCGTGCCGCCCCAGGTGCCGGCGAAATCGGCGCCCGAGGTGATCGTGGCGGTCCCGTTGAAGGTGCCGAAATCCTTCGTGGCCGAGGTAATTTCGTCCTTGCCGATCAGGTGAAGCGTCGTGGCGACCGAGCCGGCGCCGAAGTTGGCCGTCAGCGTACCGGTCGAATTGGGCTGGAAGTTGTAGGCAGTGAAGGTCCGGTCGTGGCCGGTCAGGCCGATGCCCTTGTCGAGCTTGTAGGTCGCGCTCCCGCTCGGCAGCGTGACGGTCTTGTTGCCGAAGAGGAAGAACTCGTTCGTCCTGAGGTCGCCCGGGTTCCCGGTGTTGACCTGGGTCCAGGCGCCGATGACGTGATAGGTCAGTGCGAAGGCGCCGGGCGCCGCGGTGCCGACCTTGGTCAGCACGACGTCGTTCTGGATCCCGCCCGACGTGACCCGCCACTGCGTGTGATAGGCATCGCCCGCGGAGGAGACGATGTGGCTGTCGTTGAAGCCCACCGTCTGGCCGTCGTTGCGCGTGATGCGGTACCCGGGATCACCCAGGAATTCGACCTTCGTGCCAGTAGCCGGCGGCCTGGCATCGAGCGTGTAGTCGAGCCCGGTCGCGCCGAGGCCCACCTTGAAGCTGGACATCTGCGCGTTGTAGGTCGTCGGCCCGTTTGCCCCCAGACCAAGCGCACCGACCTGCCCCGGACGAGGGGTGGGGAAGGACGGCGTGGGCGTCGGGGTCGGCGTGGGTGTTGGGGTCGGCGTGGGTGTTGGGGTCGGTGTCGGAGTAGGCGTCGGTGTCGGAGTAGGCGTCGGGGTCGGAGTGGGCGTCGGCGTCGGCGTGGGCGTCGGAGTTGGCGTTGGTGTGGGAGTCGGCGTCGGCGTCGGCGTGGGAGTAGGCGTAGGCGTCGGCGTCGGTGTGGGAGTGGGCGTGGGAGTCGGAGTAGGCGTCGGCGTGGGTGTCGGCGTCGGAGTCGGAGCAGGCGTCGGCGTCGGAGTAGGTGTCGGCGTGGGTGTCGGCGTAGGCGTGGGTGTCGGCGTAGGCGTAGGCGTCGGCGTCGGAGTGGGCGTCGGAGTCGGCGTCGGAGCAGGCGCCGGTGCAGGCGTCGGCGCCGGAGTGTTGTTCGGCGTGTAGTTCGAATTGGCGAACAGGAAGCAGCCGCTGAGCGAGAAGCTCAGGGCGACGGCCGAAGCGGAGGTGAGGATACGGTTCTTGATCATGGCTTTAAACTCCCGAGCTTAAAATGCTGAAACAATGCCGATTTCACCGGCAAGACGTGTGAAGTCGTAGATCGCAACGGAGGAAAAATTGCGCTCCCAGCGCACGCGCAGAAGCGGGGCGAACGTGCCCACGGTCAGCGCGCGGAACGTGCCCGAAAGGCTTGCCGCGATCCGGTCGTCGCGGCGCTTTTCCGGATAGAGGGCCAGCCGCCGATCCGCCTCCAGATGGCTGTAGCCGACGTCGATCACCGCGGTCGTGCGGCCGATCTCGCGGTAGTAGTAGGCGCCGGTCGCGCCTTGGGTGGTCGAGTAGCCGGGGTCCCGCGCCGCGAAGCGGTTGGCCGAAAGCGACAGGCCGGCGCCCGAGTCCCGCGTCAGCGCCAGGTCGAGCGAGCCCGCCAGGCCATACCGCTCGCCGGTCTGCAGGCTGTTGACCCGGTTGATCTCGCGGGTGCCCGATGCGTCGAAGCGGATCTGCGCACGCGGCGTGAGCGGGTGGCGCCATGTCCCGGCGAGCCCGTAGTTCACCAGGTAGGACTTGTAGCCGAACCAGCGGTGCGACACCGCGGCCGACAGCGCCAGCTGGTCGCGCCCCCAGCGCCATTCCGGCCCGATCTGCGCGCCGACAGCGATGTCGCTGAAATCGCTGCGGCGGTAGATGTCGGCATCGCCCGAGATGCGGGCGAGCAGCTGCGCAGTCGCCGATAGCGGTATCCGGCGATAGGCCTGGCCGCGCAGCGACAGCCCGACGCCGGAAGTCGCCCGGGCATCCTCGTTGAGCACGAAATCGCCGATCACCGTATCGAGCGTGGAGCGGCTGGTCGCCCGGTTGATGTTGCTGCTGGGCGCAAGCGCGATGGCCAGGCTGCCGCCGCTCGGCTTCCCGCTGGCGAGCGCGCTGGCGTAGAAGCGGATCATCTGCTGCACTTGCGGCGGCAGCTCGCCGGCCGAGACAGAGCGCAGCTCGCGCTCGGCCGCCGCATAGTTGCCCATCATCGCCTGGACGCGCGCGAGCTCGATACGGATCGACGGCTCGTCAGGCTTGTCGTCCAGGATGCGGCGCAGAAGAACCGCGGCATCGCGCGGGCGGTTCATCAGGTCGGCGTACATCCGCGCAAGGCGAAAGCGCGCCTCGGTCCGCATTTCGAGGTCGGGGTCGTTGGTCAGCGCGGTGTAGGCCGCTTCGGCGAAGGCATGATCGCCCTGGTCGCGCGCGGCGTCGGCCAGGATGAACACGTCCGCCGCGGCGAGGGTCGGCGACGGGTCCGCCGCAGGCGGTGCAACCGCGCCCCCGTCCTGCGCTGCGGCCCCGTGGAAGGGGAACAGTACAGTTCCGAGAGCGATCAGGATCGCATGAATTCGCAAGTGCCCCCCACGATTGACGCGGGGACGATGCGGGGGCGGCGGGTGGCTGTCTACGCCCCCACAGCGCTTGCCATCAACCTAACAAACATTGTCATTCCCGTTGGTTGCGGGTGAAACGGCAATCGACAGCGCGCGGCTGCCGTCCTCGCCCAGCCAGCGCGTCCGCACGCCCCACACGCGGTGAATTTCCTCTTCCGACAGCGCCGCGCGCGGCGGCCCGTCAGCGCACAGGCGCCCACCGTTCAGCACGATCGCGCGGTCGGCATGGTTCATCGCCAGCGCGAGGTCATGCAGCACCAGCACAACCCCCGCCCCGCCCCGGGCCGCACGGCGCAGGCTGGCAAGAAGGGCGGCCTGGTGCGCCAGATCGAGCGCGGCGAGCGGCTCGTCGGCCAGGATCCAGTGCGGCTCTCCGGCCAGGACGCGGGCCAGCAGGGCGCGCGACCGTTCCCCGCCCGACAGCGTCGAGACTGGCCGCGCCGCCAGATGCTCGAGGTCGAGCGCGGCCAAGGCCCGATCGACCGGTTCGGTCGCGCCGTCGCCGTGCGGCAGGCGGCCCAGCGCGGCCAGGCTGCGGACCGAGACATCCCACGCGACCTCGCCCGCCTGCGGCAGATATCCGATTCGCCTCGCCCGCTCGCGTGGATGCAGCGAGCCGAGCGCCCGGTCGTCCAGGCGCACTTCGCCGCCGACCGGAAGCAGACCCGCCAGCGCCTGCAGCAGGCTGGACTTACCCGCGCCGTTCGGGCCGCAGATAGCGGTAATCTCACCCGGGCGCAGGACCGCCGACACGCCTTCGAGGCGCCCGGGGCAGGACAACTCGCGCGCTTCGAGCGTCATGCCAGGCTCCGCCGCATGGTCAGGAGCAAGCGCAGGAAGAAGGGCGCGCCGATCAGGCTCAGCGCGATGCCCAGCCGCAGTTCGGTGACCAGCGGCAGAATGCGGCACACGACGTCGGCGGTCAGCACCAGCACAGACCCGGCGAGCGCGCTGGGGACGATCAGGCTGGACGGCCGGCGGTCGGTAAACGGCCGGACGAGATGCGGCACGATCAGGCCGACGAAGCCGATCACCCCGGCCACCGCCACCCCGGCGCCCACCGTCAGGCCCACGCCTGCGATCAGCAGCGCCTGCAGCCGGACTGGATTGACCCCGAGCGACCGCGCCGCCGCCTCGCCCAGCGTCAGCGCGTCGAGCGCGGTACCCGCCCGCCGCAGCAGCACGATACCGCCGATCGTCAGCGGCAGCGCAAGCCACAGGTCTGGCCAGCCCCGGTCGGTCAGCGCACCCATCAGCCAGGTCACAATCTCGCTCTGCGCGAAGGCGTTGGGCGCCATGCTGATGACGAGGCTGGTCAGCGCACCGGCAAGGCTGGCGATCATCATGCCGGCCAGCGTGAACAGCGCGATCCCTCCGGTCCGCCCGGCGATCGCGGCGAGCAGCGCCATTGCGCCCGCCGCGCCGGCGAGCGCGAAGAGCGGCAGCAGCACCGGATTGGCGGCATAGCCGAACCACAGGCTCGCCGCCGCGCCGAGCGCCGCACCGGGCGCGACGCCGAAGAGGCCGGGATCGGCCAGCGGATTGCGCAGATAGCCCTGCATCGCCGCGCCCGCCGCGCCGAGACCCGCACCCAGGGTCACCGCCAGCAAGGCGCGCGGCAGGCGCAACTCGCCAAGAATGAGCGCGGCGTTGGACGTCGACCACGGATCGAGCCAGACGCGCCCCGCCAGCAGCGACAGCGGCACGGCCAGCGCGAGCAGAATCACCAGCAGGAGGTTGGTCCGGCTCACAAGGCGTCCCTTACCTCTGCCAGGCGACGGGCGAGGCGCGGGATCGTCGGCCCTCCGCAGTAGAGAAGCGCCGGGTCGATTCGCTCGTAGCGCACGCCCTCCAGCGCCTGCAGCGCCGGGTGGCGGAGCATGCGCTCGCTGCCCGCCGCGAGGATGACCTGCGGGGGATCGGCCAGCACCTGCTCGAGCGGGAGATAGGCGCCCTGCCCCATGCCCCGCGCGGCGGCGTGGCTGGCGAACCCCGTGTGCGCGAGCATGGCGGCCACGAGCGAGCCGTCCCCGCCGACCAGCCCGCCCTGCTGCCACAGCAGCGCGGGTACCGCCCCTGTGCGGCGCGTCTCCTCGAGAGCGGTCTCGATTTCCTCCACCAGCCGCTCGCCTTGCTCCGGCGCGCCGGCCAACGCGGCGAGCTGCCGGACCTGCGCGAGGCTGGCTGCCGGCGACGAGGCGATATCGACCGTCTCGACCCTGATGCCCAGGCGCTCGAACGAGGCGCGCGTGGCGGGCGCCATGAACGGATCGCCGACGACGATGTCCGGAGCGAGGGCGAGCACTTCCTCGACCGTGCCCCCGGTCGCGGGGAAGCTCCTAGCCTCCTCCAGCGGCATCGAGGTCGCGCGGGGTGAGTGGCTGTAGTGCGAGACCGCCAGCAACTGGCCCGGCCGGGTCACTCGCGAAAGGATCGCGTCGCTGCAGGGGTTGAGGCTGACGATGGTCGGGCGCGGGCCGTCCGCACGGGCGACGGGAGCGCAGCCGCTCAAGACCAGCAAGGCGGCCAGCCAGCCCTTCACCGCAGGCGCACGCCCACGAACGCCGCCCTGCCCTGCGTGCCGTAGCCGGCAGCGGTCTGATACCGTTCGTCGAACAGGTTCTCGACACGCCCGAACAGCTCGACCGGGCCCAGGTCCCACGCCGCGCGCAGCGTCGCGACCTCGTACCCCTCGAGCCTGACGGTGCCGGCCGCATCGTCGAAGCTGGACGAGACGAGCCGCAGGTCCGCGCCGAGCGACAGCTTGCCCGAGGCCCATTCGCCGCTCAGGGTCGCGGCGTGACGGGGGCGGCGGGCAAGGGGCTTGCCCGTCGCGCGGTCCTCGCTGTCCACGAACGCGTACGCCGCCGACAGGCCAAGGCCCGCGACTGGCTCGAAACCCGCCTCGAGTTCGAAACCCTGCGAGCGTGCCCGGCCGATGTTCGCGTAGGTGCCGAACGGGCGGTTGGCGCAGATACCGGTCGTGGATCCGAAGCACGAGACAAAGCCGATCAGGTTCTCGCTCTCGCGCCGGAACAGGGTGAGGCCTGCATGGCGCGTGTCACCGCGCCGCTTCCACGCCAGGCCGAGGTCGCCGCCGGTGCTGCGTTCCGGCCGTAGCGCCGGGTTGCCGAAGTCCGAATGGAGCTGGAACAGGCTGGGCGCCTTAAACCCTTCGCCGATACTGGCGCGAAGCCGCAGATCGGGCGCCGCTTCCCACGAGATGTCGGCGCCAAGGCTCGTCGCACCGCCGAAATCGCGATGGTCGTCCTGCCGCGCGCCGAGATGGCCCGAGATGGCGCCGAACTCGATTCCCAGCTGCGCATAGGCCCCGGTGATGGCCGTGGTCCGGGCCGGATCGAACAGGGTCGAAAAGCGCGACCATTCGCGGCTCGCGCCGAAATCGACCAGCAGCGGGCCGATGGCGCGCCATTCGCCGCGCAGCGCAAGGCGGCGGGAGGTCCCGTCTGTTGTGTAGCCGGGGGCGGCGCCAGCCGCCGGATTGAAGTTCTCCCGCTCGGTATCGGCAAGCGAGAAATCCCCCGCCACGTAGAGCACGCCGCTGTCGTAGACCGCGCCTGCCGCGCCCGACCACTGGCGGGTCACCTGATACTCGGCCGTGTCGACCGGGATCGGCGAGAACCCGACGAAGCCGTCGAGGTCGAGCCGTCCGCGCGCATACCTGCCGCGCGCGAAAACCTCGAACACGTCCGACAGATAGAGCCTGCCCTGCGCGTTGCCCTCGGCCTGGTCGAAACCGTCCGCTTCGGAGCCGCCCGCGGCGGAGGAAAAGCCGTCTGTGCGATACCAGCCGGCCGAGCCGCCGAGAAAGCCGCCCGGCCCGCCGATCCCGCCCGAGGCCGTCAGATAGGCGCTGTCGTCGGCACCATACTCGCCGCTCCCGCGCAGCCCGCTCTCGGCGCGCGTCGAGGCGACGAGGACCCCGCCGATGGCATCGCTGCCCCAGATGGTCGAGTTGGAGCCGCGCAGAAGCTCGATCTTCTCCAGAGTCCCGGCGGCAAGGTTGCCGAAGTCGAAACCGCCCGCCGGAGCGGCCGGATCCATCTGGCGGATGCCGTCGACGACAACGACGAGCTGCTCGGCGTCTGCGCCGCGGACCCTGAGGCCGGTGAAGCCGCCGGGCGCTCCGTTGCGGCTGTAGGTCACGCCGGGGACCCGTTCGAGCACCCGCACCACATCGGCGCCCTGCACTTCCTCGATCTCGGCCCTGCCGATGACCGAAACGGCCTGCCCGGTATCCTCAACTTCCGAACGGACTCCGGTGGCGGTCACGGTGATCGACGTCTCGTCGACCGTCCGCTCGCCGGACAGGACGATGGGTTGCCCGCCATCCTGCCCCAAAGCAGGATAGGCGCCCGTCAAGGCGAACAAAAACAGTATTTTACGCACGAAACCTCCCTGACCACGCGAACGCGTCGTTCGTGGCGGGAGGGCCTGTCAGGGCCGACCTACGCTTGCTTCCGGTACACCCCGCCCGGCGCGGAACGACGTGTCGCGGACAGGTTTCCTGGCTCGCCGGATCAGCGGGCCGCTCCCGTCTTCCCATCCCGCGCAAGCTTGGGACAGTGACGTGGTGGGAGCGCCCTCCCCGGCCACAGTTGCGGGGGCAGCGCGGGCTTGGGACCCGCTTCCCTCGCGGCGACATCGTCGCCGCGGCCCGGTCTCCCGGACACTCCATGACACGCCGCGGCCATACCGGGGCGGTCGGCACGCTTCAAGGTTAATGCGTGTTAACGCCTTGAATCCCTGCGTCCCACCGCGGGACGGCGCAAGTTGCGCGGATGCGGAATTGGTCGTTCTCGCATAGGGGCGCGCACAGATGTCCGCCGCTAGCCCATCCTGGCCTCCCGCCGAACTGCTCGAACGCCGCCGCCAGCGGTCGCGCGCGGGCGTGGCGGGCCGTGTCAAAGCCTTCTTCACCGAAGCCCCGCGGCGCACCCTGCGAAAGCGCTTCGCCGTCCTGGTCGCCGTGATCGCCGTTCCCGCGATGGCCGCGCCGGCCGAATGGACCGTCCCCTTCGCCGATGCCGAACCCGCCGCGCCCATGGCGATGGCCTTCGAGACGGCCGGCGAGAGCTTTCCCGGGTCGGCGTTCTACTATCTCGACGACGAGGGCTATGTCCCCTTGCCGATCGAGAGCGAAATCCGCTCCGACGGTGCGCCCGCCCCGCTCGCACCGCCCACCGCGCTTGCCCAGGCGGTCGACGGTGGGCCGGCAGCCGGCGCGCTGCGGTCGGCCGGTTCCGGGCTCGACATGGCCCGCGCCCAGCAATGCCTGACGATGGCGATCTATTACGAGGCGGCGAGCGAGCCCGATGCCGGGCAGCGCGCCGTCGCCCAGGTCGTGCTCAACCGCGTCGCCCATCCCAGCTATCCCAATACGGTTTGCGGCGTGGTGTTTCAGGGCTCGGAACGGCGCACCGGCTGCCAGTTCACCTTCACCTGCGACGGCGCGCTGTCGCGCCAGCCGGTCAAGGCCTTCTGGGACCGCGCGGCCAACGTGGCGCGGCAGGCGCTGGCGGGCGCAGTCTACGCCCCGGTCGGCCTGGCGACCCATTATCACACGGTCGCGATCCATCCCTATTGGGCCGACAGCCTCAACCGCGTGACGGTGGTCGGGGCGCACATTTTCTACCGCTGGAAGGGTGCCGCCGGCCAACGCAACGCCTTCAATTTCGCCTATCGCGGCGGCGAGCCGATGGCGCGGGCTCACGCCCGTACTTCGGAACCGACACCGGCGAGCGAGGCCGATCCGATCGCGCTCGCCAAGGCTTTCGAAAGCGGGCGCAAGGCAGCCCAGTCGGCGGCCGTTGCCAGCACCTACGTGGCGCCGCCTGCCTACTCGGACGCAGTGCAGGCGCGCGGCGGCGACGCCCTGTTCACGGCCAACAACCTGCCCACCAGCGGCCAGGTTTTGCCGGGACTGGAACGCAGCGGCCAATGGCTGCGCCAGCCGGGCAACTGAGCGGCCGCTTCGCGCATCATGTGTAACAACACGGAAACCATGTCGCCACACGAAGGCTTAGCCGCGATGCCCTAGGCCGGGCACTCTTCCGAACACCGCAGGGTCGCTTTCCTCAGCATGTCCATCCGTTTCGCCGCTCCGCCCCAGGCCATGATCCACCGCCTCCGCGGTGCGCAGGCCCGCGCGGCGATGACCCTGCCGGCCAACGACAACGGTGCGGGCGAAAGCGGCGAGGCGGTGTTGCGCGCGTCGCTGCGCTACTTTGCCGAGCACGGCCTCGCCGCCGCGACCCTCGCCAGGGCCACCGCCGAAGCGGCGTGGTTCTCGGGCGACCGGGACTCCTATCGCTGGTGGCTGGGCATCTGCCGCACACTCGACCGCCGCATGGCGCGCGAACTCGCCGCCACGACGAGAGACGCCGGCTAAGCGACTGTACGGATAAGGGTAATCGGAGCCTTAACCATTAGGTGACCTGTTGTTGGTAGGGCTCCGGTTGCGAGGAGTACGACCGATCAAGCGTCTGAGCGCCATTTTCAGGACTTACCGCCAGGTTGGCGACCAGACCCAGCTTGTCAGCAGCAAACTGGTCGGCTCGCTGTATGCCCAGCCGGTCAGCCTCGCTCTCGGTGCCCTGGGCGGAATCGCCACGGCCGGGACGGCGATCATCGAGACCAGTTCGCCGCTTCTTTTCGGACTTTGCGTCGCCCTCGTCGCCGTCGCCGTAGTCCGCGTCGCGATTTCGATCTGGCTCAAGAACCGCAGCCTTTCGGGCGCGGGCGACACCTGGGTGCTGGGCATGGTCTACGAGACCGGCGCCCTCAGTTATGCCTTCCTCGTAGGCTCGATCGGCGCAACCATCCTGTTCCAGGGCGGGTCGGCCCATCTCCAGACTCTCGCCGTGAGTTATGCGTTGGTCTACGGCACCAGCATCGCGGCGCGCAACGCCGGCAAGCCCTCGATGGCGATCGGGCAGCTCCTCCTCACCTGCCTGCCGATCACGGTAGTCGCCGTGGGGATCGGCGACATCGCGATGTACGCGCTGGCGGGGATCATCGTGTTCCTCGTTCTCGGCATGACCTCGATCACGCTCAACGTCTTCAAGGTCCTGCGCGACCAGATCCTTGCCGCCGACGCGAGCGAGAAGATGGCGCTGAAGATGCGCGAGCAGTCGCGCACGGACGTCGTGACCGGCCTGCTCAACCGGGCGGGCCTCAACCACGAGCTCGTCGAACAGCTCATGCGCCTGCCCCCCGGGCGAAAGCTGGCGCTGTTCTGGCTCGATCTCGACCGCTTCAAGGAAATCAACGACACGCTCGGACACACCGTGGGCGACGGCGTGCTGGTCGAAGTCGGCAAGCGACTGGTCGCCACGGTTCCGAGCGCCGGTACCGTCGCCCGCTTCGGCGGGGACGAGTTCATCGCCGCCTGTATCGTGACCGACCGCGGGGAGAGCGAGCAACTCGCCACCTCGATCATCGCCGACATGTCCCGCCCCTTCCGCATCGACGGCAACCGGGTCACCAGCGGTGCATCCATGGGGGTGGCGCTGCTGCCTGACGACGGCAGCGACATCGAGACGGTCATGCAGGGCGCGGACCTGGCGCTGTACCACGCCAAGGTACACGGCCGGAACCAGCTGCGCTTCTTCGACCAGTCCATGACGCGCGACCTGGTCCGCAAGAAGGAGATCGAAAGCGAGCTTCGCGCCGCGATCCAGAAGGACGAGCTGTCGATATTCTTCCAGCCGATCGTCGACCTCAAGACCGGGCGCATCCGCACCTTCGAGGCGCTGGTGCGCTGGTTCCATCCCGAAAAGGGCGAGCTGCGGCCCGACGAATTCATCCCGGTGGCCGAGGAAACCGGCGTGATCATCACGCTGGGCAACTGGATCACCGCGCAGGCTGCCAAGGCGGCCGTGCAGTGGCCCGAGGACGTGACCATCGCGGTCAACCTCTCCCCGCTGCAAATCCGCGCGCCCGGTGCGGCGCTCGGCATCCTCAACGCGCTGAAGGAAGCAGGCCTTCCGCCGCATCGGCTCGAGCTGGAGGTGACCGAAAGCCTGTTCATCGAGGACGCCGAACACACCGCCAGCTTCATGGAGCAGCTATCCGCGAAGGGTGTGCGGTTCGCGCTCGACGATTTCGGGACGGGCTATTCCTCGCTGGGGTATATCAACCAGTTCCCCTTCAAGAAGATCAAGGTCGACCGCAGCTTCGTCTCGGGCCCCAACATCGGCCGCAAGAGCGACGCGATCATCCGCGCAGTGGCCGAAATGGGCTCCACGCTCGAGATGGAAATCGTCGCCGAAGGGCTTGAAACCATCGAGCAGGTCCAAGCCGTGCGCAACGCCGGCTGTACCCTTGGCCAGGGCTATTACTTCAGCCGCGCCGTGCCGGACTTCCTTGCCGCGATGCTGCTGAGCCAGGAACGCGACGGCGACCAGGGCGCCTCCCGCCTCGCCGGCTGAGCATCCACAACCTGTCGGGGAAGCACTCACAGCGCTGCCGAGCGTCGTGGACGCGCGCTCCCGACAGCGCCGAGAAGCCTCTCTGCCCCATTAAATGCTATTGCGAACTGATTGCAAAGATAATTCAGACCGGCAGTCGTTTCGCGGTTGTATTGCCCCTTCCCCGGGCCTAGGGCGAGCGCCGAATCCGGGTGCGCGTCTCTTGCGGAGCGCGGGTGTGCATCCGAGCCAGTTCGTGCGAGCGCCCGCGCAAGCGTGAAGGAATGAAGCACCCCATGGCCCGCAAGAAGATCGCACTCGTCGGTTCCGGCATGATCGGCGGCACCCTCGCCCACCTGGCCGCGAAGAAGGAACTGGGCGACATCGTCTTGTTCGACATCGCCGAAGGCATTCCCCAGGGCAAGGCGCTCGACCTCAGCCAGTGCGGCCCGGTCGAAGGGTTCGACGCCCAGATCAGCGGCACCAACGACTATGCCGACATCGCCGGCGCCGACGTGGTGATCGTCACCGCCGGCGTACCGCGCAAGCCGGGCATGAGCCGCGACGATCTGCTCGGCATCAACCTCAGCGTGATGAAGGCCGTGGGCGAAGGCATCAAGGCCCACGCGCCCGACGCCTTCGTGATCTGCATCACCAACCCGCTCGACGCGATGGTCTGGGCGCTGCGCGAATTCTCCGGCCTGCCGCACGAGAAGGTCGTCGGCATGGCCGGCGTGCTCGATTCCGCGCGCTTCGCCACGTTCCTGGCCTGGGAGTTCGGCGTCTCGGTCAAGGACGTGAACGCCTTCGTCCTCGGCGGCCACGGCGACACGATGGTCCCGGTCACCAGCTACACCACGATCAGCGGCATCCCGGTCAACGATCTCGCCAAGATCATGGGCATCGCGCCCGAGAAGATCGACGAGATCGTCAAGCGCACCCGCGGCGGCGGCGGCGAGATCGTCGGCCTGCTCAAGACCGGCAGCGCCTATTACGCACCTGCTACCAGCGCCATCGCGATGGCCGAGGCCTATCTCGGCGACCAGAAGCGCATCCTGCCCGTAGCGGCCTGGGTCGACGGCAAGTACGGCCTCGACGGTCTGTACGTCGGCGTCCCGGCGGTGATCGGCGCGGGCGGCATCGAGGAGATCGTCGAGATCGCCCTGTCCGACGAGGAGAAGGCCAACCTCAAGGTTTCGACCGATGCGGTCGAGGAACTGCTGGTGGCGTGCAAGAACCTGGACGGGTCGCTGGCGTGAGCATTCTCGTCGACAGGACCACCAAGGTCATCACCCAGGGGATGACCGGTGAGACCGGCACCTTCCATACGCAGCAGGCGCTCGATTACGGCACACAGATGGTCGCCGGCGTCACCCCCGGCAAGGGCGGCCAGACGCACATCGGCCTGCCGGTCTACGATACCGTAGCCGAAGCCAAGGCCGCGACCGGGGCGACCGCCAGCGTGGTCTATGTCCCGCCGCCGTTCGCCGCGGACTCGATTCTCGAAGCGATCGATGCGGAGATCGAACTGATCGTCGCCATCACCGAAGGCGTTCCGGTGCTCGACATGGTGCGCGTCAAGCGCGCGCTGACCGGCAGCAAGTCGCGCCTGATCGGCCCGAACTGCCCCGGCGTGCTCACCCCCGGCGAATGCAAGATCGGCATCATGCCGGGCAAGATCTTCTCCAAAGGCTCGGTCGGCGTCGTTAGCCGTTCGGGCACCCTGACCTACGAGGCCGTCCATCAGACGACGGTGGCGGGCCTCGGCCAGACCACCGCGGTGGGCATTGGCGGCGATCCGGTCAACGGGACCAACTTCATCGACGTGCTCGAGCTGTTCCTCAAGGACGACGAGACCAAGTCGATCATCATGATCGGCGAGATCGGCGGCAGCGCCGAGGAAGAGGCAGCGCAGTTCCTCAAGGACGAGGCGAAGCGCGGGTGGTCCAAGCCGATGGTCGGCTTCATCGCCGGGCGCACCGCCCCTCCGGGTCGCCGGATGGGCCACGCGGGTGCCATCGTCAGCGGGGGCCAGGGCGGCGCCGACGACAAGATCGCCGCGATGGAAGAGGCCGGCATCCGGGTCAGCCCATCGCCCAGCGAACTCGGCACGACGATGAGCGCGCTGCTCAAGGAACTCGCATAGCCCTCCCCCATTACCCCCAGGACAATCCCATGGGCAACGAAGCGCAGAATTTCCTTCCCGAACTCGCCGGACAGGACGGGCCGCAGCCCGGCCCGAGCTGGGCCAACGCGCGCTGGCCGCTGGTCGAGGGCGCTGGCGACCTGACCGACGCGCTCGATCCGACGATGATGAAAGCCGTCGTCGCCGAAGCGGCCGCCAAGGAGGGCTTGGCGGTCGACGCCAGCGCCATCGAGCAGGCGGCAGGGGATTCGATCCGCGCCATGCTGCTGATCCGCAGCTATCGCGTGCGCGGGCATATGGCGGCCGAACTCGATCCGCTGCATCTTAGCGAACGAGAGCTACCCGACGATCTCAAGCTTGAATGGCACGGCTTCACCGGCCCCGCGCTGGACCGCGAGGTCTATGTCGGCGGCAACCTGGGGCTCGAGTGGGTCACGCCGCGGCGGCTGAAGGAAATCCTCCTCGCCAACTACTGCGGTCATGTCGGCATCGAGTACATGCATATCTCCGACGTCGAGGAACGGCGTTTCCTGCAGGACCGGATCGAGGGGCCGGACAAGGTCATTACCTTCACCCCAGAAGGCAAGAGGGCGATCCTCCAGGCGGTAATCCGGGGCGAGGAATACGAGAAGTTCCTCGGCAAGAAGTACGTCGGCACCAAGCGCTTCGGGCTCGATGGCGGCGAGGCGATGATCCCGGCGCTAGAGGCGGTGATCAAATACGGCGGCGCCTACGGTGTGCGCGAGATCGTCTACGGCATGGCGCACCGCGGTCGCCTCAACGTGCTCGCGAACGTGATGGCCAAGCCCTACAAGGTCATCTTCCACGAATTCTCCGGCGGCAGCGCCAACCCCGACGACGTGGGCGGATCGGGCGATGTGAAGTATCACCTCGGCACCAGCACGGACCGCGAGTTCGACGGCATCAAGGTGCACATGAGCCTGGTGTCCAATCCAAGCCATCTCGAGGCGGTCGACCCGGTGGTGCTGGGCAAGGTCCGCGCGCAGCAGGCGATTCGCGGCGACCTGAGCGGGCACGCCGAAGTCCTGCCGGTGCTGATCCACGGCGATGCGGCATTCGCCGGCCAGGGCATCGTGTGGGAATGCCTCGGCTTTTCGGGCGTGCGCGGCTACAACATCGGCGGCTGCATCCACTTCGTCATCAACAACCAGATCGGCTTCACCACCAGCCCGCAGTTCGCCCGGTCGAGCCCTTATCCCTCGGATGTCGCCAAGGGTGTCCAGGCGCCGATCCTGCACGTCAACGGCGACGATCCGGAAGCGGTCACCTTCGCCTGCAAGCTGGCCATCGAGTATCGCCAGCGCTTCAAGCGCGACATCGTGATCGACATGTGGTGCTATCGCCGCTTCGGCCACAACGAAGGCGACGAGCCGATGTTTACCCAGCCGCTGATGTATGCGGCGATCAAGCAGCATCCGCGGGTGTCGGACATCTATTCCGAACGCCTGAAGAACGAAGGCGTGATCGACCCGGGCACCGGGCCGGCCTTGCGCGAGGAATTCAATGCCCTGCTGGAGGAGGAATTCTCCGCCGGGCAGAACTACCTGCCCAACGAAGCCGACTGGTTTGCCGGGCGATGGAGCGGGCTGCACAAGCCGGCCGATCCCGAAACCGCCCGGCGCAACGTTCACACCGCCATCGAGAAGAAGCTGCTCGACAGCCTGGGCCGCACGCTGACCACGGTCCCCGAGGACACCACGATCCACCGCACGCTTGAGCGGGTGATCGAAGCCAAGCGCACGATGTTCGAAAGCGGCGAAGGCTTCGACTGGGCGACGGCCGAGGCGCTCGCCTTCGGCAGCCTGGTGACAGAAGGGTTCGGGGTGCGCCTGTCGGGCCAGGATTCAGGCCGCGGCACGTTCAGCCAGCGCCATGCCATCTGGGTCGATCAGAACGACGAGCACAAGTACATTCCGCTGACCACGCTGCCGCACGGTAAGTTCGAGGTCTACGACAGCCCGCTGTCGGAATACGGCGTTCTCGGCTTCGAATACGGCTTTGCCGGAGCCGATCCTAAGACGCTGGTACTGTGGGAAGCCCAGTTCGGCGATTTTGCCAACGGGGCGCAAATCATCATCGACCAGTTCATCGCCGCGGGCGAGGTCAAGTGGTTGCGCGCCAACGGCCTCGTGCTGCTGCTGCCGCACGGCTACGAGGGCCAGGGGCCCGAGCACTCGAGCGCCCGCCTCGAACGGTTCCTGCAACTGTGCGCCGACGACAACATCCAGGTGTGCAACATCACCAGCCCGGCGAACTACTTCCACGTGCTGCGCCGGCAGATGCTGCGGCCGTTCCGCAAACCGCTGATCATCATGACGCCCAAGAGCCTGCTGCGCCACCCGATGGCGAAGAGCACGGCGGCGGAGTTCACGCAGGAAAGCCACTTCAAGCGCATCCTGTCCGACCGCATGGATATCGCCGACGACCAGGTCCGCCGCCTGGTCCTGTGTTCGGGCAAGGTTGCCTACGACCTGATGGAAAAGCGCGAGGCCGAGGGGATCGAAGGCGTTTCGATCGTGCGCCTTGAGCAGATCTATCCCTTCCCCGGCGAACCGCTGGCGGCCCGCCTGAAGCGAATGACGAACCTCGAATCGGTCGTCTGGTGCCAGGAAGAGCCGAGGAACAACGGCGCCTGGTTCTTCGTTGACAGCCAGATCGAACAGGCACTGACAGCCGCTGGCCATGCCGGCATGCGGCCGAGCTATGCCGGACGGGAGCCGGGGGCTAGCCCGGCGACCGGTTTCGCCAAGCGCCACCAGATGCAGCAGGAGGCACTGGTCAGCATCGCGCTCGGCATGGCCGACGGCGGCGAGATGCAACGCAAGCTGCAGAACGGTCCCCCGCCGGGACAGACCATGCCTGGCAAGGCCAAGGGAAAGTAGATCATGGCAACCGAAGTCAAAGTGCCCACACTGGGTGAATCGGTCACCGAAGGCACGATCGCCGAATGGCTCAAGCAGCCGGGCGACGCGGTCGCGGTCGACGAACCGATCGTGAGCCTGGAGACCGACAAGGTCGCCATCGAGGTGCCCAGCCCGGTGGCAGGCACGATGGGCGAACAGAAGGCCGCGGTCGGCGATACCGTGCAGGTCGGCGCGCTGCTCGCGCTGATCGAGGACGGGGTGGCCGCCGGCGAGTCGACGTCCGTCGAGCCGCGCGAGGAACCCGCTCCCCCGGCCGAGGAACCGCCGCAGGCAGCGGCGATCGACAGCGAGATCGCCGAGCTGCCCAAGGGCAACGAGCCCGAGGATCACGCGGTCTCCCTGTCGCCCGCGGTGCGCCGCGCGGTGATCGAGGCGGGCGTCGATCCGACGCAGATCAAGGGCAGCGGCAAGGACGGCCGGCTGACCCGCGAAGATGTGCTCGCTGCAGCGCAGGCCAAGAAGGCGGCGCCCGCGCCGACCGCCAGCGCGCCGGCTCCTTCGCCCGCCCCTGCCGCCGCTCCCAAAGTGGCCGGCGAACGGCGCGAGGAACGGGTCAAGATGACCCGCATGCGCCAAACCATCGCCCGGCGCCTCAAGAGCGCGCAGGAAAACGCGGCGCTGCTGACCACGTTCAACGATGTCGACATGACCGCCGTGATCGAGGCGCGCGAGGCTTACAAGGACGTGTTCGCCAAGAAGCACGGCATCAAGCTTGGCTTCATGAGCTTCTTCGCCAAGGCGAGCTGCCTGGCGCTGAAGGACGTCCCCTCGGTCAACGCCTACATCGAAGGCGACGAGATCGTGTACCACGATTACGTCGACATCTCGGTCGCGGTCAGCGCGCCCAACGGGCTGGTCGTGCCGGTGGTACGCGGCGCCGATTCGATGAGCTTTGCCGAGATCGAGCAGGCGATCGCCAACTATGGACAGAAGGCCAAGGACGGCACCCTGACCATGGAGGACATGACCGGCGGCACCTTCACCATCTCCAACGGCGGGGTCTTCGGCAGCCTGATGAGCACGCCGATCATCAACCCGCCGCAGAGCGCCGTACTCGGCCTGCACCGGATCGAGGACCGCCCGGTCGCGCGCAACGGCGAGGTCGTCATCCGCCCGATGATGTACATTGCGCTCAGCTACGACCACCGCATCATCGACGGCCGCGAGGCGGTCACCGCGCTCAAGATCATCAAGGAGGCGATCGAGGATCCCATGCGCATCCTGATCGACCTTTGAGGAACGACGAATGGCTGACTACGACTACGACGTCCTCGTCATCGGCTCCGGCCCCGGCGGCTATGTCGCCGCGATCCGTGCCGCGCAGCTTGGGCTGAGGACCGCCTGCGCGGAAAGCCGCGAGACCCTGGGCGGCACCTGCCTCAACGTCGGCTGCATCCCGTCGAAGGCGATGCTCCACGCCAGCGAATATTTCGACGCGGCGAAGAACGGCGCGATGGCGGAACTGGGCATCGAAGTGACGCCCAAGCTCAACCTCGGGCAGATGCACAAGCAGCGGCTCGACGCGGTCGGCGGGCTGACCAAGGGCATCGAGTTCCTGTTCAAGAAGAACAAGGTCGACTGGAAGAAGGGCCATGCCACCTTCCAGAATGCGCACACCGTCAAGGTCGGCGAAGAAACCGTCACCGCCAAGAACGTGATCATCGCCACCGGTTCCTCGGTCACGCCGCTTCCCGGGGTCGAGATCGACAACGACAAGCAGATCGTGGTCGACAGCACCGGCGGGCTCGAACTGCGCACCGTGCCCGGCAAGATGGTCGTCATCGGCGGCGGGGTGATCGGGCTGGAACTCGGTTCGGTGTGGCGCCGCCTTGGGGCGGAGGTCATCGTCGTTGAGTATCTCGACCAGTTGCTCCCCGGGATGGACATGGACATCCGCAAGGAAGCGGCCAAGATCTTCAAGAAGCAGGGCATGACCCTGATGCTGGGCACCAAGGTGACCGGCTGCACCGTCGACGGCGGCAAGGCCACGCTGACGATCGAGCCCGCCGCGGGCGGCGAGGCGCAGACGCTGGAAGCCGACTGCGTGCTGGTCTCCATCGGGCGCCGACCCAACACCGACGGGCTGGGGCTGGAAGCGATCGGGCTGGAGCTCAACAAGCGCGGCCAGATCGAGACCGACCACGAGTTTCGCACCAAGGTCGACGGCGTCTGGGCCATCGGCGACGTCATCCCCGGCCCGATGCTGGCGCACAAGGCGGAGGACGAAGGCATCGCCTGCGCCGAGAACATCGCCGGGCAGACGGGCATCGTGAACCACGCGGTCATCCCCGGCGTCGTCTACACCTGGCCCGAGATCGCCGGTGTCGGCCTGACGGAGGACGAGGCGAAGGAGAAGGGCGAGATCAAGGTCGGAAAATTCCCGATGCTCGCCAATAGCCGCGCCAAGACCAATCACGAGCCGGACGGTTTCGTAAAGATCGTGGCCGATGCCGCGACCGACAGGGTGCTCGGCGTCTGGGCGATCGCCTCGGTCGCCGGGACGATGATCGCGGAAGCCGCGCTGGCGATGGAATTCGGCGCGACGAGCGAAGACATCGCCTACACCTGCCACGCTCACCCGACGCATTCCGAAGCGATCAAGGAAGCGGCGATGGCGGTGACAGGCAAGCCGATCCATATCTGACACCATGCCGGCTGCGGTGCCCCGGGCCGCCCTGAGGGATCGCCTGCCCGGAGCCGCCGCGCTGGCCATTCCGGTGCTCGCAGGCATTGCCTGGATGGCGGCGTACGGCGCGCCCTACGCGTTCCTGCTCGTCAATGCCGGCAGCCTTGCGCTGGGCCTGCTCCTCGCGCTGTTCGGGCGGGCGCCGCAAGCTGCCCTCCCGCGCCGGATCGCTTGCGGCGTCCTGCTCGCCCTGTTGTTCCTGCCGCTCGCCACGGGGCCGGAGCTCAACGGCATCACCCGCTGGCTCTCGCTCGGGCCGATAGCGCTGCACGCGGGCATGCTTGCGTTTCCCGCGCTCGCCGTGCTGGCCGCGCGCGATCCTGCCTATGCTCCGCCGATCCTGCTGGCCGCGCTCTTCGCGGCGCTGCTCCAGCCCGATGCTGCGACCGGCTTTGCGGCGACCTTCGCCGCCGTCGGGCTGCACCATGTCGGCAAGGACTGGAAGGTCGCGACCGTGGCCATCGTCGGCTTCGTTTCGGCAATCTTCATGGCGTTGCGCGGCGAGCTGCCGGCCCAGCGCTTCGTCGAAGGCGTGTTGAGCAGCGCGATGACGGCCAATCCGCTGGTTGCCCTGGCCCTCGCCCTGGCGCTCGGCGCCGGCTACCTGCTGATTGTCCATGCCGCCCCGCTCGCCCGCGCCGAGCGATTCGCGCTGGCCGGCTCGTTTTTCGGCTTCGTCATCATCGCCATGATGAACCACTATCCCTACCCGCTGATCGGCTATGGCGCGGCGCCGATCGTCGGCTATGGCCTGGCACTCGGCCTCGTCAGGAGCAAAGCCGCCGCATGAGCCTGCGCCCGTTCCATCTCGCCTTTCCGGTCCACGACCTGGCCGCGGCCCGCGCCTTCTGGGGCGGCACGATCGGCTGTCCGGAGGGGCGCTCGTCGGACGAATGGATCGACTTCGACTTCTACGGACACCAGATCGTCGCCCATCTCGCCGAGACCGCCGGCGCTTCGACCTCCAACCCGGTCGACGGTCACGACGTGCCGGTGCCGCATTTCGGCATCGTGCTGACCTTGGGGGACTGGCAGGCCCTCGCCGACCGTCTGACCGCAGCGGGCACCGAATTCGTCATCGCACCCCACGTCCGGTTCCGCGGGCAGCCGGGCGAACAGGCGACAATGTTCTTCCGCGACCCGAGCGGCAACGCCATCGAAATGAAGGCCTTCGTCGATCTGGGCCAGCTGTTCGCGACCGACTGAGGCGAGGCGCACGGCGCAAATGGTGGCATCCCGCCGGCAGGTTCGCACCGGGCGGAAAATGGACTAGCGAGAGACATGGCCCGCCAACGCACGATGCTCAAGTTCGCCCGCTGGCACATCTGGCTCGGATGGCTGGTCGGCTTCCCGATCCTGATGTGGACCGTGACGGGGCTGGTGATGATCGTCCGCCCGCTCGCCGAGGTGCGCGGCGACGATGTGCGGGCGGAGCACGCGGCAATTCCCGGCGAACAGGTTGTCCTGCCCAAGCTCGAGGGACCGGTGCACAGTGTGACGCTGGAAAGCTTCCCCGATGGGCCCGGCTGGATCGTCGTCGGCGCCGACGGCAGCCGGCTGCGCTACGCGGCCCGTGACGGCAGCTTCTACAATCCGGTCGACGAGGACAGCGTCCGCGCCATCGCGCAGGCCGCCTATGCCGGCACGGCGCGGATCGAGGCAATGACCTACTTCCCGGCGGATTCCCCTCCCATCGACCTGCGCCAGAAGGTCCATGCCTGGCAGGCCCGCTTCACCGACGGGACCAACATCTACATCGCCAGCCAGACCGGCGAGGTGTTGGCCGTGCGCACGCGGTGGTGGCGGATCTACGACCTGATGTGGGGCCTGCACATCATGGACCTGGAAACGCGCGAGGATCCGCACCATCCGATCATCATCGTTTTTGCGGTGCTCTCCACGCTGGGGGCGCTGCTCGGCTGCATCCTGATGTTCCGCCGCCGCAAGGCGCGCCCGGCGTGAACCCGCAAGTCATCCCGCCGCTGTTCGAACTGCTGGGGACCGCGGTATTCGCGCTGACCGGTGCGCTGATGGCCGCTCGGCTGCGGCAGACCTTCGTGACGATGAGCTTCTTTGCCCTGCTGACCGGGGTCGGCGGCGGTACGGTGCGCGACCTGCTGATCGGCGTGCCGGCGTTCTGGCTGCATGACCCGTGGGTTGCGCCGGTGATCCTGGGGACCGCGCTGCTCGCATGGTTCACTCCGCGCCGATGGTGGGAGGGCCACCTGCTCGAATGGGCCGACGCCGCCGGCCTCGCAGCTTTCTCGGTGATGGGCACGGCCAAGGCTCTGGCCTTCGGCGTGGCGCCGCTGCCGGCCGCGATCCTGGGAATCGTGACCGGATGCATGGGCGGCATCTTCCGCGATGTGATCGCCGGTGAACCTTCGATCCTGATGCGGCCTGAACTCTATGTCACCGCCGCCGCGCTTTCGGCCAGCATGTGCGCCGGCGGCACGTGGCTCGGCCTGCCGCAGGGGCTGGTCTGGGCGATCTCCGCACTCGCCGGCTTTGCCCTGCGCGGCGCGGCGCTCGCCTGGCGGATCGAGCTGCCGGCCTATTCGCGCGAAGCCGAGCGGCCCTAGCCGGCCTGATCGAAATCGGGCGTGGCCGACACGCCGTAGCGCCCGTCGTCGCCGCCGGCAGGGGCCTGTGCACGTTCGTCGCCGGTCCAGACGGGGCGGTCGTCGACCTCGCCCGCAGGAGGCGCACCCGGGACGGAGCTACGTGCCCGGGCGTAGACGTCGGCATCGTATTGCCGATCGTCCACCGGGGCAGCGTCGGCCCGGCCGCCGTCGGCATCGATGTCGCTGATCCGCCCGTCGTTGCCGATGCGGCAGGAGAACGGCGCGCCGCCTTCCAGCCGGCCGCGCACGTCCCAGCCTTCGCCGGTGCGGTTGGCGCCTTCGACGGTGTCGACCCGGCCACGCCCGCGCTCTACCTCTTCGACGCACATGTCCACCGCGCGGTCGAGCCCGCTGGAGTTGTCGTCCCACGCACGCGAATCGTACCGCTGGCGATCCTGCGGATAAGGCGCACGGCCGTCAGGATAACGGCCGTCGGGATAGCGGTATTCGCGCTCGCTGTTCTTCTTGGCGGCGCTTGCCACGGCGGCGATCGTTCCCAGGATCAGCACGCCCGCCAGCACGTCGCCCGCATCCACGCGGTTGCGGCGATAGCGGTAGGGGTTCCAGCCATGACCCTGAGCCCTGTCGGTCTCGTAAACCGCCGCTGGCGCGGCACTGGCGGGAAGATCGACGGCAAGCGCCGAGGTGGCGGACATGGAAAAAGCCGCGGCGAGCGCACTCGCGGCGGCAATACGGCGGGAAACGGCCATGGGCGGCGTCCTGATAAACTAGGTGCTGCCAGGATGGCGCACCCCTCCGGGTACGACGATTATGCCGCGCTGGCTTGCGAAATGCTGAACCGGGCCCCCGCCATCGCGAGGGCCCGGCCCGGTTGTCAGCGGTGCTCGAAGGGGATCAGAGCCCGCGGATGCCGCTATAGTCGAGATCAACGACCCGGCCGTATTCGACCCAGCACTTGAACTTGCCGGCGTCGTAGCCGCTGTAGCGATCGTTGTAGCCGCGATAATCGTTGCCCCAGCCACGGCGCCAGTCGTTGTTGCGGGTGTTGACGGCTATGCGCCCTTCCACCCGGTAGCCGTTGCTCTTGCGATCGATCTTGCGGATATCGGTCACCTTCGCGCCGCCGCCGTAACTGTAGCGGCTGGCATTGCGCTCCGCGGTGCGGACGCACTGCTCGACGGCCTGGCGGGGGTCGCCGTAACGATTGTATCCGTTATAGCCGCCGTTGTAGCCATCGTAGCCGTAGCCGCGGGTCCGGCCATCGCGATAGTCGTAGCCGCGGTTGTTGCCGATGGAACCGGCCACCGCGGCAATGCCGCCGATGATCAGGGCGCCGGCGATCACGTCGCCTGCGTCGATGCCGCCATCGTTACGATCGCGGGCGAAGGCGGGAGAGGCCGACGTCACCGCCATCGCGCCAGCCGCGAAGGTTGCAATCGTGCCCTTGGCCAGTGCTTTGGAGAGAGTCTTCATTGTCGTCACCTTTCGAACCCGGAGCTGGGAATGCTCCTTCATGACACTGGTTCTATCCGAGTCGCGCTGTGGCGACGCTGAACCTTGTCGTTAGGTGACGTTCAGGAAAAGGCCGCCGATCCTGAATATCCTCAAGTCGGCTTGAGAAACTAAGACGGCCGCGAACCCAGGGGTCCGCGGCCGTCGTTTGGAACATTGCCGAGCTATCAGGCTTCGGCGAAATCCATTTCCTCGTTCATCACCGGGCCGCTGTCCTGGCCCTTGGCGGTCTCGTCGCGGTCGACCAGCTCGATCACCGCGATCGGGGCCGCATCGCTGGCGCGGATGCCGGCCTTGATGACGCGGGTGTAGCCACCCTCACGCCCGGCGTAACGCTCGGCCAGGACGTCGAACAACTTCTTTTCCTGCGCTTCGTCCATGATGCGGGCGTGCGCCAGGCGGCGGTTCGACAGGCCGCCACGCTTGGCCAGCGTGATCAGCTTCTCGACATAGGGACGCAGTTCCTTCGCCTTGGGCGTGGTGGTGAGGATCTGCTCGTGCTTGATCAGGGCGGCGGCCATGTTGCGCAGCAGGGCGGCGCGGTGGCCGGACTTGCGCTGCAGCTTGCGGCCGGAAATGCCGTGTTTCATTGCGATTACTCCGTTCGTAGGGGGCCCGTATCAGGTAGCCCGATGCAGGCCGGAAAACGGGGTCCGGCCCATGCCCCTGGAAGCCAGTTAGCCGAGCAGTTCCTGCTCGAGCTTCTTGGCCATTTCCTCGATATTCTCGGGCGGCCATCCGGGGATGTCCATGCCGAGACGAAGACCCATGCTGGACAGGACTTCCTTGATCTCGTTGAGCGACTTGCGGCCGAAGTTCGGCGTGCGCAGCATCTCGGCCTCGGTCTTCTGAACCAGGTCGCCGATGTAGATGATGTTGTCGTTCTTGAGGCAGTTGGCCGAACGGACCGACAGCTCCAGCTCGTCGACCTTCTTGAGAAGGTAGCGGTTGAGCTGGTTGGCGTCGCTCTCTTCGGGCTTGGCAGCCATGCCAATCATCGGGCTCGAAGGCAGCGGAATGCCGTCCTCGAAGTGGACGAACAGCGACAGCTGGTCCTGCAGGATGCGCGCGGCATAGGCCACCGCGTCTTCCGGCGTTACGGTGCCGTCGGTCTCGACCGTCAGGCTCAGCTTGTCGTAGTCGAGCTCCTGCCCGACGCGGGCATTCTCGACCTTGTAGCTGACCTGGCGAATCGGCGAATAGAGCGAGTCGACCGGGATCAGGCCGATCGGCGCGTCGACCGGGCGGTTCGACACGGCCGGGACGTAGCCCTTACCGGTGTCGGCGGTCAGCTCCATGTTGAGCGTCGCGCCCTCGTCGAGATGGCAGATCACGAGGTCCTTGTTGAGCACCTCGATGTCGCCGGTCACGGCGATGTCGCCAGCCTTGACCTCGGCCGGGCCGGTGGCGGAAAGCTGCAGCCGCTTGGGGCCTTCGCCTTCCATGCGCAGCGCGATCTGCTTCACGTTCAGGACGATGTCGGTGACATCCTCGCGCACGCCGGCGAGCGACGAGAATTCGTGCAGCACGTTCTCGATCTTGATCGAGGTGATCGCCGCGCCCTGGAGCGACGAAAGCAGCACGCGGCGCAGAGCGTTGCCGAGCGTGAGGCCGTAGCCGCGCTCGAGCGGCTCGGCGACGAAGGTCGCCTTGCGCTTCTTGTCCCCGCCGTCCTTGACGTCGAGGCTGTTGGGCTTCTTGAGTTCCTGCCAGTTCTTCATGTTGACGGACATGGACTTCCCCTAAGGTGTATCTTCAATGGCAACGACCGCGGTGCGCTGGTGCGCCGCGGCCGATGCGAAATAACTGCGGCCCGAAAGCCGCCGCAGGTTCGGATCAGACGCGACGGCGCTTCGACGGTCTCACGCCGTTGTGCGGGATCGGGGTCACGTCACGGATCGAGGTGATCGTGAAACCGACGGCCTGGAGGGCGCGCAGTGCGCTCTCACGGCCCGAACCCGGTCCCTTGATCTCGATTTCGAGGGTGCGGACGCCGTGTTCGGCGGCCTTCTTGCCGGCATCGTCCGCGGCCACCTGAGCGGCATACGGGGTCGACTTGCGGCTGCCCTTGAAGCCCATCATGCCCGCGCTGGACCAGCTGATCGCATTGCCCTGCGCATCGGTGATGGTGATCATGGTGTTGTTGAAGCTGGCGTTCACGTGCGCGACGCCGCTGGAAATGTTCTTGCGTTCACGGCGCCGGATGCGCTGGGGTTCGCGTGCCATTGGCTGGGTATCCTAACCTCGAGACATGGACCGGATGTTACACGGTCCAAGGGAGAAAAAAATGCGCCGAAGCCCGGGGGCCTACTTCTTCTTGCCGGCGATCGGCTTGGCCTTGCCCTTGCGGGTGCGGGCGTTCGTGTGCGTGCGCTGGCCGCGGACCGGAAGGCCCTTGCGGTGGCGCAGCCCGCGATAGCACGCGAGGTCCATGAGCCGCTTGATGTTCATCGCGGTGTCGCGACGAAGGTCGCCTTCCACGGTGTGATCGGCGTCGATCGTTTCACGGATCTGCAGCACTTCGGCGTCGGACAGGTCCTGCACGCGGCGGCTTTGATCGATGCCGAGCTTGTCGGCGATCTTCTTGGCCGTGGTGGGGCCGATTCCGTGAATGTAGGTCAGCGCAACGATCACGCGCTTGTTGGTGGGGATGTTCACCCCGGCAATACGAGCCACTTACTTCTCCATGCTCCACAGGGACTTGCTGCCAGGCAGCGCCCTATCTCATCGCGTTTCATCCGAGATGACGGACTGCCGGACGGCAAAAGGCCCGGTCGGCGCGCACAAGGCTGTCGCCTGCCGGACTCGTCCCGATGTCTCGAATGTGGGGCGCTTAGGAGGATTCGCAACCCCCGTCAACACCCCAGGCGGGCGCAAAGCAAAATGCCTCGCCCCAGCGACGGCCGCGCCCCGCGCAGCCGGTGATATCCCGTATATAGCGGCATAATCGGGCGCGGTCAAAACCCCGTCAGCCCGGCCCCGCGGCAAGGCGGGCGAACTGTTGGCCGACCACGCCCTCGACCACCGGGGCAAGCGTGGCCAGCGGCACATCCGACACGCCGCTGACCTTGTAGGACCACACGATCCTGGTGCCCGTGCCCTGCGGGTTCAGTTCAACCGACAGGACCCCCGTCAGGCTTTCGGCCTGCAACGGCCCCAGCGTGCCGACCATCCGCAACAGGCGCCCGGGCGCGGCATGGATCACCCGCATATGCTCCACCGACCCGCCGCCGGGGAGGGTTTCGCAAAAGCACGCGCCCGCCTTTGCCTCGAGTAAGAGATTGGCCGCCTCGCCCGACCAGGTGTGCTCGGCGCTCCACCATTGCGCCGGTCTTACCAGGCGGGCCCACACCTCGGCCGGGGGATCTTGCGCGGTGACTGTGCGGCCGACCGCGAACCCGCCGTCAGTGATTCGCAGGACCTCCGCCCGGGCCGGGGATGCGGCTGAAATCAGCGCGGCCGCCAGTGCGACGCCGCGCAGTGCCGTCACCGGCCGAGAGCCGCTTCGACGGCGGCGGTCACGGTCCGGATATCGGCCATGCCGTCCACCCGGCTGACGATCCCGCGCGCGTCGTAGATCGGCAGGATCGGCGCGGTCTTCGCGCGGTATTCCGTCATGCGGGTGCGCACCGTTTCTTCGTTGTCGTCGGGACGGCGCTTGAACTCGGTCCCGCCGCACCTGTCGCACACGTTCGCAACGGCGGGCTGCTTGTAGATGTCGTGGTAGCCTTCGCCGCAGGTGGCGCAGGTGAAGCGACCGGTGATGCGTTCGACCAGCGCGTCTTCGTTCACCTCGAGCTCGATCACGTGGTCGAGCGTGCGGCCATGCTGGGCCAGGATGGCATCTAGCATCTCGGCCTGGATCGCGGTGCGCGGATAGCCGTCGAAGATCGCCCCGACATCGGGACCCATGGCGGTCAGTTCGGCGTCGATCAGCTTGCTGACGATTTCGTCGGACACCAGCTCGCCGCGTTCCATCACGGCCTTGGCCTCGATGCCGACGGGGGTCTGCGCCTTGACCGCGGCACGCAGCATGTCGCCGGTGGACAGCTGGCGCATGCCGTGGTGCTCGACCAGGCGCGCGGCCTGGGTGCCCTTGCCCGCGCCGGGCGGCCCGAGGAGAATGATGTTCATCGCACCCTGCCCCCGCTTGCCGCTGCGCCTAGCGCAGGCGTCCTTTCAGCTTCGCCTTCTTGATCAGGTCGCCGTACTGGTGAGCCAGCAGGTGCGACTGGATCTGCGTGATCGTGTCGACGGTGACGTTGACCACGATGAGCAGGCTGGTGCCGCCCAGGAACAGCTGGATGCCCGTCTGGGCGATCATGTATTCCGGCAGCACGCAGACCAGCGTCAGGTAGAGCGCGCCGATCACGGTGATGCGGTCGAGCACGTAGTCGAGATACTTCTCGGTGTTCTTGCCCGGCCGGATGCCTGGGATGAAGCCGCCGTTCTTCTTCAGGTTCTCCGCCGTCTCTTCCGGATTGAACACGACCGAGGTGTAGAAGAAGCAAAAGAAGATGATGCCCGCGGCATAGAGCAGCAGGTACAGCGGCTGGCCGTGGGCCAGATACTGGTTGAGCGTCTGGATCACGCCGTAGAACGTGCTGTCGGTGTTCATCGAATTGCCGGCGAACTGCGTGATCGTCAGCGGCAGCAGCAGCAGCGAGCTGGCGAAGATCGGCGGAATGACGCCCGCGGTGTTGAGCTTGAGCGGCAGGTGGCTGCGATCGGCCTGCATCATGCCGCGCGCGCTGGCCCGCTTGGGATACTGGATCAGCAGGCGCCGTTGCGCACGCTCCATGAAACAGATGAACAGCACCAGGCCGACCAGCATGACGACCAGCGACACGATCACGAACGCGCTGATCGAGCCGGTGCGGCCGCCTTCGAACAGGTTGGCGATGAACGTGGGGAACTGGGCAACGATGCCCGCCATGATGATCAGCGACACGCCGTTGCCGATGCCGCGGCTGGTGATCTGCTCGCCCAGCCACAGCAGGAACATGGTCCCGCCAATCAGGTTGATGACCGCCGTCACCTTGAACAGGTAGCCGGGGTTGATGACCGCCTGCAGCCCGCTCTGCGCGCCGTAGGCCTCGAGCCCGGAGGCGAGGAACCAGCCCTGCACGGCGCACAGCAGCACGGTACCGTAGCGGGTGTACTGGTTGAGCTTCTTGCGACCGGCCTCGCCTTCCTTCTTCAGCGCCATCAGCGAAGGATGGAGCGCGGCCGCAAGCTGCACCACGATCGACGCGGTGATGTAGGGCATGACGCCCAGCGCGATGAGGCTCATGCGCTCCAGCGAGCCGCCGGAGAACGTGTTGAACAGGTCGAGAATGCCGCCGCGAGTCTGCTGGTAAAGCGTTTCCAGGATCAGCGGGTTGACGCCCGGCAGGGGCACGAAGCTCAGGAAACGGAACACGATCAGCGCGCCGATCGTGAACAGGATGCGCTGCTTGAGCTCGGTCGCCTTGCCGAACCCGGAAAGACTGAGGTTGCTGGCGATGTTGTCGGCGCGTGATGCCATTGTCTTGCAAATGCCCTGAACTAGGCGCCGGACCCTCCCCGGCGAGGCCATGAATGTCGGCCCATATAGGATGCGGGCAGGGTCATGTAACCCCGCCCGCCCCTCTTGTCCCGATTACTTGGCAGCCTTGTTGGCCGCGGCACGTTCGGCCTTCTTCTCGGACTCGGGCCTGGCGGGCGCAATGACCTCGACCTTGCCGCCGGCCTTCTCGACCGCTTCGATCGCGCCCTTGCTGGCGCCGGCGACCTTGAAGCTGACCTTGCTGGTGAGCTCACCCTTGGCGAGCAGGCGCACGCCGTGCTTGCCGCCACGCGCGAGACCGGCGGCCTGCAGCGCTTCGTGGTCGAGCACACCCTTGATGTCGAGCTTGCCGGCATCGATGAACTTCTGGATCATGCCCAGGTTCACCTCGGCGTGATCCTTGCCGAACTTGTTGTTGAAGCCGCGCTTGGGCAGACGCATGTGAAGCGGCATCTGGCCGCCTTCGAAGCCCTTGATGGCCACGCCCGAACGGCTCTTCTGGCCCTTCTGGCCACGGCCGCTGGTCTTGCCCTTGCCCGAGCCGATGCCACGGCCGACGCGCATGCGCCGATGACGGGCGCCTTCATTGTCACGGATGTCGTTGAGTTTCATGGGAGCACTCGCTTTCGCTTTGAGTCGCGCTGATGTTTGGCCAATTGTCCGGCCGACGAAAGGCGGGCCCTTAGCGGCCATCGCCGGCCATGGCAACCCGCCAGCGCGCCTTTGCCTTGCCCTGGGTGACAGGCTAGGCCGGGTCTTTCCCCTGTCCGAGCGAGTATGTCATGCGCCTTCTGTTCACCGCCAGCCTGCTGGCCTTCGCCCTGCCGGCTTGCGCAACCCTGCCCCCTGCGACCGAGACCCAGCCTTCCACGGTGACGGGCTGGGCGGCGCAGCGCGAGGCTTTCATCGAGGGCTATTTTCGCCATTTCCCCGAATTCGCGGTCTATCAGGGGCGGCACGAGTTCGACGGCAGGCTGCCGGACATCACCCCTGCCGGACTGGCCGCGAAGGAAGCATTCCTGCGCGAGTCGATGGCGGCGGCGCAGGCGCTCTCTGGCCTGTCCCCGGCCGAGGGGATCGAACGCGACCATCTGGTCCTGCTGGCGAGCGACGAGCTGTTCAAGCTCAACGAAGAGCGGCGCCCGTACCGCAACCCGGCCTACTACACCGACCTGATCAGCCCGGCGGTCTACATGACCCGCGACTACGCGCCCGCCCCGCAGCGGCTCGACGCGCTGATCGCCCATGTCCGAGCGCTGCCGGCGTTTGCCAAGCAGATCGAAGCCAACCTGCAGCTTCCCCTGCCCGAGACTTTCGTCCGTCTGGCCGCCTCGGGATACGGCGGCATGGCCGATTACCTGACCGGCGACACCCGCGTGGCCTTCAAGGGCGTCGGCACTGCCGATCAACAGCGCCAGCTCGTCGAGGCGACCGACGCGGCCGCGATTGCGCTGAAGGCGCTGGCTGACCGGATAACGCAGGCGGGCTCCACCCCGGATGGCTATGCCATGGGAGCGGAGAACTTCGCCCGGATGAACGCAGTGGGCGAAGGCGTCGATGTCTCCCTCGCCGAACTCGAGCGGATCGGCCGGGCGGATCTCGCGCGCAACCAGGCGGCCCTGCGCGAAGCCTGCGGCCGGTTTGCGCCCGGTGCGTCGATCGGCGACTGCATGGCCAGGATGGAGGCGAACAAGTCCGCCGGCGGCCCGGTGGCCGGGGCGCGCAGGCAGCTGCCCGGCCTGCGCGAATTCCTTGTCGCCAAGGACCTGGTCACCATTCCCGGCACCGAGGAAGCCCTGGTCGAGGAATCGCCGCCCTATCGGCGCAACAACTCGGCCTATATCTCGATCCCCGGACCCTACGAGACCGGCCTGCCGGCGACCTATTATATCAGCCCGCCCGACCCTTCATGGGATGCCGCGACCCAGGCCAACTTCGTGCCCGGCGAGTACGAGCTGATGTTCACCTCGGTCCACGAGGTCTGGCCGGGTCACTTCCTGCAGTTCCTGCACTCCAACCGCTCGCAGCAGATCTTCCCGCGCGTGTTCGTGACCTATGGCCTCGCCGAAGGCTGGGGACACTACACCGAGGAGATGATGTGGGATGCGGGCCTGGGCGACGGCAATCCCGAGGTTCACATCGGCCAGCTGGCCAAGGCCCTGCTGCGCAATTGCCGCTACCTCTCGGCCATCGGGCTGCACGCGCAGGGCTGGACGGTCGACCGCAGCCGCGACCTGTTCCGCGACGAATGCTATCAGGACGAAGGCACCGCCCGGCAGCAGGCGGCGCGCGGGACCTACGACCCGCGCTATCTCAACTACACGCTTGGCAAGCTGCAGATCATGCGCCTGCGCGACGACTGGACCGCGAACCGCGGCGGCCGCAAAGCCTGGAAGACGTTCCACGACACCTTCCTGTCGTATGGCGGGGCGCCCATCCCGCTCATCCGCCAGGCGATGATGGGCGAGGCCGAGCCCCAGGCCAGGTTCTGAAACGAAAAGGCCCCGGCATCGCTGCCGGGGCCCATCGTGTTGCGCAACGGGTGCGAAGGGTCAGGAGACCACTTCGACCATGTGCGGCAGCTTGGCGATCGCGCCGCGAACCTCGGGGGTGTCCTCGAGTTCGACGACGCGGTGCATCTTTCCGAGGCCCAGGCCGACCAGAATCTTCTTCTGGCTTTCCGGGCGACGGATCGGGCTACCGATCTGCTTGAGCTTGATCTTGGCCATGTCGCTTACTCCGCAATCGCGGCGGCTTCGGCTTCCGCCTCGACCGCACTCGCGCCGCCACGACCAAGCAGGTCGGCGACCTTCTTGCCGCGACGCTGAGCGACCGACTTCGGCGAAGTCTGCTCGGTCAGCGCGGCGAAGGTGGCGCGGATCATGTTGTAGGGGTTGGACGTGCCGATCGACTTGGTCACCACGTCGTGGACGCCAAGGCTCTCGAACACGGCGCGCATCGGGCCGCCGGCGATGATGCCGGTACCCGCGGGCGCGGTACGCACGTTCACGCGGCCGGCGCCGAAACGGCCCTTGCCGTCATGGTGAAGCGTGCGGCCTTCTTTGAGCGGAACGCGGACCATCTTCTTCTTGGCCGCCGCCGTCGCCTTGTTGATGGCTTCGGGCACTTCGCGGGCCTTGCCGTGGCCGAAGCCGACGCGGCCCTTGCCGTCACCCACCACGACGAGCGCGGCGAAACCGAAGCGCTTGCCGCCCTTCACCGTCTTGGAGACGCGGTTGATGTGGACGAGCTTCTCGATCAGCTCCTCGCCGCCATCGTCGTCACCGCCACGACCACGACGGTCGTCGCGACCACCACGACCACCACGGCCGCCACGGTCGTTGCCGCCGCGGCCGCCACGGCCACCGCGATCGCCACCACCGCCGCCGCGATCGCCACGGCCACGCGGCTGCGTCGTTTCGCCGGATTCGGCCGACTGCGTCTCGGAAGCCTCGGTCGGCGCCATCGACGGGGTCGGAGTCGAACCCGCGTTGTCGACCACCGGGGTCTCTTCGTTCTTGGTTTCGTCAGCCATCATCAGAACTCCAGCCCACCTTCGCGGGCGGCATCGGCCAGCGCCTTGACGCGGCCATGGTACAGGTAGCCGCCGCGATCGAACACGACGGTGGTGACGCCGGCCTTCTTGGCCGCCGCTGCGATATCCTTGCCCACCTGGCTGGCAGCGTCGACATTGGCGCCCGAGGCCTTGCCGCCCAGCGTGCTGGCGGCGGCAACCGTGCGGCCGTCCTTGTCGTCGATGATCTGCGCGTAGATGTGCTGGCCGGTGCGGTGCACCGACAGACGCGGCTTGCCGCCTGCGCGGCTCTTGAGCGCGGTCCGCACGCGGCGGCGACGGCGTTCGAAAAGAGAAAGCTTGGCCATCTTACTTCTTCTTCCCTTCCTTGCGGAAGATGTACTCGCCGCGATAGGCGATGCCCTTGCCCTTGTAGGGCTCCGGCTTGCGCCAACGGCGTACCTCGGCGGCGAACTGGCCGACCTTCTGCTTGTCGATGCCCGACACCTCGACCGTGGTCTGGTCGGGAGTCTTCACCTCCAGGCCTTCCGGCACGTCGAGATCGACGTCGTGGCTGTAGCCAAGCTGCAGCTTCAGCTTCTTGCCCTGCGACGAAGCGCGGTAGCCGACGCCCTTGATGTCGAGGATCTTGGTGAAGCCGTCGGTGACGCCCTGCACCAGATTCGACACCATCGTGCGCTGCATGCCCCAGTGATTGCGCGCGGCGCGCGAATCATTGGCCGGCTTGATCGTGATCGTGCCGTCTTCGACCTTGTAGTTGATCAGGTCGCTCAGACCCATCGTCAGGGTGCCCTTGGGGCCCTTGACCGACAGGGTGTCGCCTTCGATCTGCGCGGTGACGCCGCCTGGGATCGCCACCGGCACCTTACCGATGCGGCTCATCAGAATACCTCCGCCAGCACTTCGCCGCCGACGTTCTGCGAGCGGGCCTCGTTATCCGAGAGCACGCCGCGGGGCGTCGAGACGATGGTGATGCCAAGGCCGTTGCGCACGATCGGCAGTTCCTTCGAACCCGAATAGACGCGGCGGCCAGGCTTGGAGACGCGGGCGACGTGCTTGATCGCAGGCTCGCCCTCGAAATACTTCAGTTCGATCCGCAGTTGCGGGTGCTTGCCCGAAGCGTCGTCGCTGTAGCCACGGATGTAGCCTTCGCGCTGAAGCACTTCGAGGACGTTTGCACGCAGCTTGGAAGCGGGCGAAAGGACGGAATCCTTCTTCGCCTGCTGGCCGTTGCGGATGCGGGTGAGCATATCACCCAGGGGATCGGTCATAGCCATCTTCTAAACCCTCACCAGCTCGACTTGGTCAGGCCGGGGATCATCCCCTTGTTGCCCAAGTTGCGCAGCTCAATGCGGTTCAGGCCGAACTTGCGGTAGACACCGCGCGGACGACCAGTGGTGGAGCAGCGGTTGCGGACCCGGGTCGGGTTCGCATTGCGCGGCAGTTCAGCCATCTTGAGACGCGCCATGAGACGCTCGGTCTCGTCGAGCGACTCGTCGTCCGCGATAGCCTTCAGCTTCGCAAACTTGGCTGCGTACTTCTTGACGAGCTTCTTGCGCCGCTCGTTCTTGTTGATCGAACTCAGTTTCGCCATGGACTTAAGCTCTCCTGGGGGCCGCTTATGCGGCCTCCTTCTCTTCGGCCACTTCTTCGGCCGGGAACGGGAATCCGAAAAGGCGCAGCAGCTCGCGGGCCTCTTCGTCGGTTTTCGCGGTGGTGGTGACGATGATGTCCATCCCACGCACCTTGTCGATCTTGTCGTAGCTGATCTCGGGGAACACGATCTGTTCCTTGAGACCCATCGCGTAGTTGCCACGACCGTCGAACGAACGCGGGTTGAGCCCACGGAAGTCGCGGATGCGGGGCATGGCGATGGTCACGAGGCGGTCGAGGAATTCGTACATGCGTTCGCGGCGCAGGTTCACCTTGCAGCCGATCGGCATGCCGTCACGCAGCTTGAACTGCGCGATCGACTTCTTCGCCTTGGTGATCACGGGCTTCTGGCCGGCGATCAGTTCCATTTCCTCGGCAGCGGTCTGGACCTTCTTCTTGTCCTGGCTCGCTTCGCCCACGCCCATGTTGAGCGTGATCTTCTCGAGCTTGGGGACCTGAAGACGGTTGGTGTAGCCGAACTTCTCGGTCATCGCCTTGACGATCTCGTCGTCGTAGCGCTGCTTCATGCGGGGCGTGTAATCAGCCATCGATAGTCTCCCCGGACTTCACGGCAACGCGCACCTTCTTGCCGTCCTTCTCTTCGAACCGGACGCGGGTGGGCTTGCCGTCCTTGGGATCGGCAACGGCGACCTTGCTGATCGCCATCGGGGCGGGCGCACGGTCGATGCCGCCCTGCGGATTGGTCTGCGTCGGCTTGCGGTGGCGCGCGGCGACGTTGATCCCGTCGACCACGACCTTGCCTTCCTTCGGCATCACCTTGGTGACGGTGCCGGTGCGGCCCTTGTCCTTGCCGGACAGGACCACGACGCTGTCACCCTTCTTGATCTTGGCGGCACCCATCACAGCACCTCCGGAGCAAGCGAGATGATCTTCATGAAGCCCTTGCCGCGCAGTTCGCGCACGACGGGGCCGAAGATACGGGTGCCGATCGGCTCCTCGTTCTTGTTCACGAGGACCGCGGCATTGCTGTCGAAGCGGATAACGCTCCCGTCGGGACGACGGACGTCCTTCCTGGTGCGCACGATAACCGCGCGGTGAACGTCGCCCTTCTTCACGCGGGCACGCGGCTGCGCCTCCTTGATGGAGACGACAATGACGTCACCGACGCTCGCGGTCCGACGCTTCGAGCCACCCAGCACCTTGATGCACTGGACGCGCTTCGCGCCGCTGTTGTCCGCGACGTCGAGATTGGACTGCATCTGGATCATAGATCCGGTTCCTTCTCACTGGCTTGCCGGTACGGGTCCGGCAGTTCCTTTACGTCTGTCCCCGCCTGGGCGGAGACCAATCTCAATTGCCGGCTTCGGCCACGTCGAGGTCGGCTTCGACCGCCTGGACGCCGCCTGCGACCACCCGGTCCTTCACGGCCCAGGTTTTGGTCTTCGAAATCGGCCGCGTCTCTTCGATGCGGACGATATCGCCGGGCTTGTACTCGTTCGCCTCGTCGTGGGCGTGGTACTTCTTCGAGCGGCGGATGATCTTCCCGTAGAGCGGGTGCTTCACCTTGCGCTCGACAAGCACCGTCACGGTCTTGTCGGTCTTGTCGGAAACGACGGTCCCGATGAGGATACGCTTGGGCATCGTCTGGTTCCTTACTTCGCTTCGGCGCTGCGGGTGCGTTGGCCCTGCAGCGTCTTGATGCGCGCGATCTCGCGGCGGACTTCCTTGATCCGCGCGGGACGCTCGAGCTGGTTGGTCGCAGCCTGGAAGCGCAGGTTGAACTGCTCGCGCTTCAGCTCGGTGAGCTGGGTGTCGAGCTGATCGTCGCTCTTGGTGCGCAGATCATCGGCAGTAGACTTGGTCTGGGCCATCATTCGCCTCCCAGGTGCGAGGTGTCACCCAGGCGGGCGATAACCTTGGTCTTGATCGGCAGCTTCATGGCCGCACGCTCGAACGCCTCGGCGGCCAGCGGACCGGACACGCCGTCGAGCTCGAACAGGATGCGGCCCGGCTTTACCCGCGCGGCCCAGTATTCGATGGCGCCCTTGCCCTTGCCCTGACGGACTTCGGCGGGCTTCTTCGACACCGGCACGTCCGGGAAGACGCGGATCCAAAGGCGACCCTGGCGCTTGATGTGGCGCGTGATCGCACGGCGCGCGGCTTCGATCTGGCGGGCGGTGATGCGCTCCGGTTCCAGGGCCTTGAGGCCGTAGGAGCCGAAGTTCAGCGCCGTGCCGCCCTTCGCGAGACCGCTGATCCGGCCCTTGAAGGCCTTGCGGAACTTGGTTTTCTTCGGTTGCAGCATTGCTCTTGCTCTATCCTAGCGACGGTCGCCGGCCGGGCGGACGCCGGAGGTCTGAGCCTCCATCATCAACCGGTCCTGCGCCATCGGATCGTGGCCGAGAATCTCGCCCTTGAAGACCCAGACCTTGATGCCGATCACGCCATAGGCGGTCAGCGCCTCGGCCTCGGCATAGTCGACGTTCGCACGCAGCGTGTGCAGCGGAACGCGGCCTTCGCGGTACTGCTCGACGCGGGCGATTTCCGCGCCGCCGAGACGGCCGCCGCACATGATCTTGATGCCTTCGGCACCAAGGCGCATGGCCGACTGCATCGCGCGCTTCATCGCACGGCGGAACGCCACGCGGCGGACAAGCTGGTCGGCGATGCCCTGGGCGACGAGCTTGGCGTCGATTTCCGGCTTGCGGATTTCGACGATGTTCAGCTTCACCTCGCTGTCGGTGATCGTCGCCAGCTTGGAGCGCAGCTTCTCGATGTCCGCGCCCTTCTTGCCGATGATGACACCGGGACGGGCAGCGTAGATCGAGATGCGGCACAGCTTGGCCGGACGCTCGATGACCACCTTCGAGATCGCCGCCTGCGGCAGGGTCTCGACGATGTACTTGCGCAGCTCGATGTCTTCCTTGAGCAGCTGCGCATAGCCACGCCCTTCGGCGTACCAGCGGCTGTCCCAAGTGCGGTTGATCTGCAGGCGCAGGCCGATGGGATTCGACTTATGACCCATGATCAGGCCTCCTCGACTTCGCGGACGACGATGCGCAGGCGGCTGAACGGCTTGAGGATCCGAGTGGACTTGCCACGGCCGCGCGTCGCGAAACGCTTCATGGTGACCGACTTGCCGACCGAGGCTTCCGCCACGACGAGCGCATCGACATCCAGATTGTGGTTGTTCTCCGCATTGGCGATCGCCGAAGCGAGCACCTTGCGCGCATCACGGGCCATCGCCCGCTTGCTGAACGACAGGATGTTCATCGCTTCCTCGGCCTTCTTGCCGCGGATCAGTGCCGCCACGAGGTTCAGCTTCTGGGCCGAACCACGGATCGTGGTGCCGACCGAGAGCGCCTCGTTGTCGCCGACGCGGCGCGGGGCTTTCTGCTTGCTCATCAGCGCTTACCCTTCTTGTCGGCAGCGTGACCCGGGAAGTTGCGCGTGGGCGCGAACTCGCCGAGCTTGTGGCCGACCATCTCTTCGTTGACCGAGACGGGAATGAACTTCTGACCGTTGTAGACGCTGAACGTCAGGCCGACGAAATCCGGCAGGATCGTCGACCGGCGCGACCAGGTCTTGATCGGCGCACGGCCGCCAGCTTCCTGAGCGGTCTGCGCCTTCTTCAGCAGGTGCAGGTCGACAAACGGACCTTTCCAGACGGAACGAGCCATGGCGGATTACCTCTTCTTCTTCGCGTGGCGCGAACGGATGATCATCTTGTCCGTCTGCTTGTTATGGCGAGTGCGGGCACCCTTGGTCGGCTTGCCCCACGGGGTGACCGGGTGACGGCCGCCCGAGGTACGGCCTTCGCCGCCGCCGTGCGGGTGATCGACCGGGTTCTTCGCGACGCCGCGGGTCAGCGGACGCTTGCCCATCCAGCGCTTGCGGCCGGCCTTGCCCAGGTTCTGGTTCTGGTTGTCGGGGTTCGACACCGCACCAACCGTACCCATGCAGTCCGAGCGGATGTAGCGCTGTTCGCCGCTGTTGAGGCGGACGATCACGAGGCCACGGTCACGACCGACGAGCTGGACGTAAGTCCCGGCCGAACGGGCGATCTGGCCGCCCTTGCCCGGCTTCATCTCGATGTTGTGGCAGATCGTGCCGACCGGCATCTGGCCGAGAAGCATGGCGTTGCCGGGCTTCACGTCGGTCTTCTCTCCGGCGATGATCTTGTCGCCCACCGCGACGCGCTGCGGCGCCAGGATGTAGGCGAGTTCGCCGTCGGTGTACTTGACCAGCGCGATGAAGGCGGTGCGGTTGGGATCGTACTCGATCCGCTCCACGGTGCCCTCGACGTCCCACTTGCGACGCTTGAAGTCGACGTAGCGGTACTTCTGCTTGTGACCGCCCGCGATGCCGCGGCTGGTCACATGGCCCTTGTTGTTAC
Source organism: Tsuneonella sp. HG222 (assembly GCF_053819185.1). Taxonomy (NCBI): domain Bacteria; kingdom Pseudomonadati; phylum Pseudomonadota; class Alphaproteobacteria; order Sphingomonadales; family Erythrobacteraceae; genus Tsuneonella; species Tsuneonella sp. HG222. The sequence continues at coordinate 1,898,371 of NZ_JBSOQZ010000001.1, forward strand.
GGCCGCCGGTCTTGCGCTTGCCCTCCGTCAGCGACTTGACCGGCTTGCCCTTGTACAGGCCGGACTTGTCGACAAGGATGAGGCCGCGCCGTGCGGGGCTCGTCGGTTTGTAGTTCTTGAGTGCCATCTTGTTCTAGCCTCAGATACCGCTGGTGATGTCGATCGAGTCCTGGCCGGCAGCCAGCGTCACGATCGCCTTCTTGGTGTCGGTGCGCTTGTAGGGCTTGCCCTTCCAGCGCTTGGTCTTGCCCTTCACCACGATGGTGTTCACCGAAGCGACCTTGCGATCGTAGATGGCCTCGACGGCCTCCTTGATCTGCGGCTTGGTCGCGTCGCCGGACACCTTGAACACAACCGCGTTGTGCTCCGAAGCCATGGTCGACTTCTCGGTGATGTGCGGGGCGACGATCACGTCGTAGTGACGCGCGTCGATTTCCTGCTTCTTAGCCATTGAAGCGCGCCTCCAGCTTCTCGACAGCCGCCTTGGTGAGGACCAGCGTGTCGTGGTTGAGGATGTCGTAGACGTTGGCGCCCATCGCCGGCATCACGTTGATACCGCGAATGTTACCCGCCGCCCGCGCGAAACCGGTCTCGACCGCGTCGCCGTCGATCACCAGGACCTTGCCGCCCCAGCCGTTCTTCTCGAACTGGCCGACGAGCGCCTTGGTCTTGGCGTCCTTCAGCTCAAGGCTGTCGACGATCACCAGGCCCTTGCCATCGGCGGAACGCGCCTTGCTGGACAGCGCCATCTTCAGGCCGAGAGCGCGGATCTTCTTGTTCAGCGAGATGTCGAAATCCCGCTTGCGTGCGCCGTGGGCCTTGCCGCCGCCGATGAAGATCGGGGCTGCACGATCGCCGTGACGAGCCGTGCCGCCGCCCTTCTGGCGACCCCACTTCTTGCCCGTGCGGGCAACGTCGCTGCGCTCGCGGGTCGGACGTGCGGTCGCACGCCGGTTCCACAGCTGCCAGGTGACGACGCGGTGCAGGATGTCCTGGCGCGGCTCGACACCGAAAACGGCATCGTTGAGCTCGAGGTCGCCGGCTGCCTTGCCGTCTAGATTCTGGACCTTCACCTTCACGGATCAGCCCTCCTTGTTCTCGTCCGAGGACGCGGAGCCCTCGGCGGTAGTGTTCTCTTCGCCCACGGCCGGGGTGACATCGTCACCCGCGCCGGCCTGCTGCTCTTGGAGCAGTTCGGCCTGGTGCGCCGCATCGACCTGCTCGTGCACTTCGTGCTCGGCAGCCTGCTCGACCATGCCGGCAGGTGCCTCGTCATGCTCGGGAGCGGTCGACTTCTTCTCGAGGATCGCACCCGGGAACGGGGCGCCCTCGGGGATCGGCAGCTTCACCGCGTCGCGGACGAGCAGCCATGAATTCTTCGAACCCGGGACGGAACCCTTGACGAAGAGCAGGCCACGGACCGCATCGGTGCGCACGATCTCCAGGTTCTGCTGGGTGCGCTGCTTGTCGCCCATGTGGCCGGCCATCTTCTTGTTCTTGAAGACCTTGCCCGGATCCTGGCGCTGACCGGTCGAACCGAGCGAACGGTGGCTGACGGAGACGCCGTGCGTCGCGCGCAGACCGCCGAAGCCCCAACGCTTCATGCCGCCCTGGAAGCCCTTGCCCTGGGTGTGGCCGGTCACGTCGACCATCTGGCCGGCGACGAAGTGCTCGGCGCTGATGGTCGAACCGACCGGCAGCAGCCCGTCCTCGTCCGCCAGGCGGAACTCGGCGACCTTCATCTTCAGCGGAACTTCGGCCTTGGCGAAGTGCTCGCGCTGCGGCTTGTTGACGTTCTTCTGCTTGGCCACGCCCGAACCGACCTGAACCGCGACGTATCCGTCACGGTCGGCGGTGCGGTGCGAAACGACCTGGCAATCTTCAAGCGCCAGGACGGTGACGGGCACATGGCGGCCGTCTTCCTGGAACAGGCGGGTCATCCCGACTTTTTTCGCGATCACGCCAGTGCGCATGATCCAATCTCCTTACAGAGGCCTTCCGGGACCATCCCGGGAGGCTTGTCAGCCCGATTGTCATGCGTCGCCCCGTCCGGGCTGAAACTGCCCCCTTCCTGCGAAGGGAGCGAGACGGGGGACGCTGCCCGGCCGAAAGACCGGAGGTATCCCTTGTCCCGACCGGCGAGCTTTCGCTGCCGGTCCGGACCCCCGCTTGCGCGGGGGCTTGCCGGCTTACGCCAGCTTGATTTCGACGTTCACGCCGGCGGCCAGGTCGAGCTTCATCAGCGCATCCACGGTCTGGGCGTTGGGCTGCACGATGTCGAGCAGCCGCTTGTACGTGCGCACCTCGAACTGCTCGCGCGACTTCTTGTCGATGTGCGGGCCGCGGTTCACGGTGAACTTCTCGATACGCGTCGGCAGAGGAATGGGACCCCGGATCAGCGCGCCCGTGCGACGGGCGGTATCGGCGATCTCGCCAGTGGCCTGGTCGAGTACGCGATGGTCAAACGCCTTGAGGCGAATGCGGATATTCTGGGCTTCCATGTCCTACTACCGATGCGAAAGAGCCACGGAGCTTGCGCTCCACAAAAAGAAAAGGCCCGACCCGCTAGACCCGGTTTCCCGGAACGGGCGACCTTCCCCGAATTCGTTGCGACGAGAGACGAATCTCTGTCTGTGGGCGGGCCTATACGGATACAGCCGATTCCTTGCAACCCCCGAAATGGGACAATCTGCAAGGCCGGGCTCCAGGCACGGCGAACGGTTTACCCACTCCGTCCGCTGGGAAGGAAAAGGCCCGGCCCCACGCTGGGGGCCGGGCCCTGTCCACAGGCAATCGCCGGGGCGATTACTTGGTGATGTTGGCCACCACGCCCGAGCCGACGGTACGGCCGCCTTCGCGGATCGCGAAGCGCAGGCCTTCGTCCATCGCAATCGGGGCAATGAGCTTGACCGAGATCGTGACGTTGTCGCCCGGCATGACCATCTCGACACCCTCGGGGAGGATGACTTCGCCGGTCACGTCGGTGGTGCGGAAGTAGAACTGCGGGCGGTAGTTGGCGAAGAACGGCGTGTGACGGCCACCTTCGTCCTTCGACAGCACGTAGACCTCGGCCGAGAACTCGGTGTGCGGGCTGACCGAACCGGGCTTGCAGAGGACCTGGCCACGCTCCACCGCTTCGCGAGCGACGCCGCGGATCAGGGCACCGATGTTATCGCCGGCTTCACCGCGATCGAGCAGCTTGCGGAACATCTCGACACCGGTAACGGTGGTCTTCTGAGTGTCCTTGATGCCCACGATCTCGACTTCGTCACCAACGTTGACGATGCCAGTCTCGACACGGCCGGTCACGACGGTGCCGCGACCCGAGATCGAGAACACGTCCTCGATCGGCATCAGGAACGGCTTGTCGACCGGACGGTCGGGCTGCGGGATGTGGTCGTCGACGGCCTTCATCAGGGCAACGATCGATTCCTTGCCGATGTTGTCGTCACGGCCTTCCAGAGCGGCCAGGGCCGAACCCTTGACGATCGGAATGTTGTCGCCGTCGAAGTCGTACGAGCTGAGCAGCTCGCGAACTTCCAGCTCGACCAGCTCGAGGATTTCCTCGTCGTCGACCTGATCGACCTTGTTCATGTACACGACCAGGGCCGGCACGCCGACCTGACGGGCGAGCAGGATGTGCTCGCGGGTCTGGGGCATCGGGCCGTCGGCGGCGTTCACGACCAGGATCGCGCCGTCCATCTGGGCGGCACCGGTGATCATGTTCTTCACGTAGTCGGCGTGACCCGGGCAGTCGACGTGCGCATAGTGGCGCGCGTCGGACTCGTACTCGACGTGAGCGGTCGAGATGGTGATGCCGCGGGCGCGCTCTTCCGGCGCCTTGTCGATGTTCGCGAAATCAACCGCGGCGCCGCCATGCATTTCGGCCATCACCTTCGTGATCGCGGCGGTCAGCGTGGTCTTGCCGTGGTCGACGTGACCGATGGTGCCGATGTTGCAGTGCGGCTTGTTCCGCTGGAATTTTTCCTTGGCCATTTTCTCTAACCTCTAGTGTCTGGATTCGATTTCTGCGGGAAAGGGAGGCGGCACCCGCTGAATCAGGCGCCGCCCCTAGACGTTGGACCTGCCTTAAGCAAGCTTCTCCTTGACCTCGGCCGCGACGTTCGCCGGGACCTCGTCGTAGTGATTGAACTGCATCGTGTACTGCGCGCGGCCCTGGGTGAACGAGCGCAATTCGTTGACGTAGCCGAACATGTTCGCGAGCGGCACGAAGGCTTCGACGACCTGGGCGTTGCCCCGGCTGTCGGTGCCCTGGATCTGGCCACGGCGGGAGTTCAGGTCGCCGATCACGTCGCCCATGAAGTCTTCCGGGGTCACGACCTCGACCTTCATGATCGGCTCGAGCAGCTTGATGCCCGACTTCTGGGCAGCTTCGCGCATCGCACCGCGGCCGGCGATTTCGAACGCCAGCGCGCTCGAGTCGACGTCGTGGTACTTGCCGTCGAGCAGCTCGATGTCGAAGTCGATGATCGGGAAGCCGATCAGCGATCCGGTCTCGGCCGTCTCGCGCATGCCCTTCTCGACCGACGGGATGTATTCGCGCGGAATGTTGCCGCCCTTGATCGAGTCGATGAAGTTGATGCCCTGGCCGCGTTCACCCGGGGTGAGCTTGACCTTGACCTCGCCGAACTGACCCGAACCACCCGACTGTTTCTTGTGGGTGTAGACGAGCTCGACCGGCTTCGCGAGCGATTCACGGTAGGCCACCTGCGGCGCACCGACGTTGGCTTCGACCTTGAACTCGCGCTTCATGCGATCGACCAGGATGTCGAGGTGAAGCTCGCCCATGCCCTTGATGATCGTCTGGCCCGATTCGTGATCGGTCGAGACGCGGAACGAGGGATCCTCGGCGGCCAGGCGGCTGAGCGCGATGCCCATCTTCTCCTGGTCGGCCTTGGTCTTGGGCTCCACCGACAGCTCGATGACGGGGTCCGGAAACTCCATGCGCTCGAGGATGATCGGCTTGAGCGGATCGCACAGCGTGTCGCCGGTCGTCGTGTCCTTCATGCCCGCCAGAGCGACGATGTCGCCGGCATAGGCTTCCTCGATGTCCTCGCGGTTGTTCGAGTGCATGAGGAGCATGCGGCCGACCTTCTCGCGCTTGTCCTTCACCGAGTTCAGGTAGGTGCCCTTGGACAGCTTGCCCGAATAGATGCGGGTGAAGGTGAGCGAGCCGACGAACGGATCGTTCATGATCTTGAACGCCAGCGCGGCGAACGGGGCATCGTCGCTCGAGGGGCGCTCGGCCTCCTCGTCGCTGTCGGGCAGCACGCCCTTGATGGCCGGCACGTCGAGCGGGCTGGGCATGTAGTCTACCACTGCGTCGAGTAGCGGCTGAACGCCCTTGTTCTTGAACGCCGAGCCGCAGGTGACCGGCACGAACTTGCGCTCGAGAGTGCCCTTGCGGATCAGCTTCTTAATCGTCGCCACGTCGGGCAGGTCGCCTTCGAGGTAGGCTTCCATCACGTCGTCGTCCTGTTCGACGACGAGCTCGATCATCCGCTCGCGGTATTCGGCCGCCTTGTCGGCGAGGTCGGCGGGGATGTCGGTGTACTCGAACTCGGCGCCCAGGCTCTCGTCCTTCCAGACGATGCCGCGGTTGTTGACGAGGTCGACCACGCCCTTGAGGTCGCTCTCCATGCCGATCGGCAGGTAGAGCACCAGCGGCACCGCGCCGAGACGGTCGATGATCGACTGGACGCAGTAGTAGAAGTCGGCGCCGGTGCGGTCGAGCTTATTGATAAAGCACATCCGGGGCACGCCGTACTTGTCGGCTTGGCGCCACACGGTCTCGGACTGGGGCTCCACGCCCGCGACGCCGTCGAACACCGCGACCGCGCCGTCGAGGACGCGCAGCGAGCGCTCCACTTCGATGGTGAAGTCGACGTGCCCGGGGGTGTCGATGATGTTGATCCGGTGCTTCTCACCCTTGCCGTCCTCGGCCGACCAGAAGGTCGTGGTCGCCGCGGAGGTGATGGTGATGCCGCGTTCCTGCTCCTGCTCCATCCAGTCCATGGTCGCGGCGCCGTCGTGGACTTCGCCGATCTTGTAGGACTTGCCGGTGTAGTAGAGGATGCGTTCGGTCGTGGTGGTCTTGCCGGCATCGATGTGCGCCATGATGCCGATATTGCGATAGCGCTCCAGCGGATATTCGCGGGCCATGTTGTGTTCCTCGGGTAGTCTGGGGGCGGCCGCGGCGAAGCGGCCCGCCCCCTATATGGGTATTACCAGCGGCTCTTGAAGAACACCGCCGTTACCAGCGGTAGTGCGAGAACGCGCGGTTGGCGTCGGCCATGCGGTGGGTGTCTTCCCGCTTCTTGACCGCGTTGCCGCGGTTGTTGGCCGCATCCATCAGCTCGCCCGAAAGGCGCGCCGCCATGGTCGTCTCGGCCCGGCCGCGCGCGGCGGTGATGAGCCAGCGGATGGCCAGCGCCTGGGCACGCTCGGGACGGACCTCGACGGGCACCTGGTAGGTCGCACCGCCGACGCGCCGCGAACGGACCTCGACCTGCGGCTTCACGTTGTTCAGCGCATCGTGGAACAGCGCGATCGGATCGGCCTTGGCACGGTTCTCGACCACTTCGAGCGCACCGTAGACGATGCCCTCGGCGACGGACTTCTTCCCGTCGAGCATCAGGTTGTTCATGAACTTCGACAGCACCTGATCACCGAACTTGGGATCGGGCAGGATTTCCCGCTTCTCGGGACGACGACGACGACTCATGTCGCAAATTCCTTCTACAAGGCCGCAGCGCCCTGCGCGCGGCCGGAAACCTCGAAAAGCGAGTGCTTACTTCGGGCGCTTGGCGCCGTACTTCGAGCGGCTCTGCCGGCGGTCCTTGACACCCTGGGTGTCGAGCACGCCGCGCAGCACGTGATAGCGCACGCCCGGAAGGTCGCGCACACGGCCGCCGCGGATCAGCACAACAGAGTGCTCTTGCAGGTTGTGGCCTTCGCCCGGGATGTAGCTGATGACTTCGCGCCCGTTAGTCAGGCGGACCTTGGCCACCTTGCGCAGCGCCGAGTTCGGCTTCTTCGGGGTCGTGGTGTAGACACGGGTGCAGACGCCGCGCTTCTGCGGGTTCTGCTCCATCGCAGGGACCTTGGACTTGGCCTTCTGCGGCTCGCGGCCCTTGCGGACCAGCTGGTTGATCGTCGGCATTAAAGACTTCTCTCTTCACCGTTGGGTGGTGTTACCAGGCGGATGGAGAGGAAAGGAACGCGCGGCACCCGGCCGGAAGGCCAAGGCGATGCTCGCGCGAGCCTGAAACGCTCCACCCGGCCACGAACGCCGGGTTACTTTGACGGCTGCCCCGAAGCGTCTCCGCTCCAATAGAAAAGAGCCTGTGGCATATCGCCAAAGGCCCCCGGGACATGACCGGCAATGTTCAGCTCTATCTGACCGAGGCGAGCACCATGGAAAACCTTGGGCTGCTTCGGATGTGCGGGCCGTTAGTTGGATTCGTGGACGGGGTCAAGGGATTGCTCTTGCACTGAGAACGTGTGCAAACACTAACTCTAGAACGATGGCTAGGAGGTAAAATGAGCTCGCACAATCTCAGCCAACTCAAGGAAGAGACGATTGCGGCCGTGGCAGGACTCTTCGTCGTGAATGGTGAGGCGATCAAGTCTTACGAAAAGGGCACCTACTTCACCCTTTTTGCCCTTGGGTCAAAACGAGTCCGAAGCATTTTAGGGGCCGAAAGAGAAGTTCTCATAATCGGCAACACATTCCACGATCAACAGCCTAGATCGATTCAATTTGCACACAAGCTGATCGAAGAGTCGGATGGCCGTCTAGAAAGGTCTATCTGCATTATCGTCCATCAGGACGCAAGAGGTAACAATAAACTTAAGAATTGGGGAAGAGAGCGCGGCCTAATCGTCATCCCAATTTATACTTCGTCCGGAATATTGCCTAGAGGACAAGAACTAGAACGCCAGCTTTCATATGAGTTTTTTACCCAAGACCCCTTTGACATTACCGGTCCCGTCGCAAATGACAGCCAGTTTTTTGGAAGACGGAATGAAGCTTTAGAAATAGAGCGAAAACAAAGTCAAGGTCATATACGAGCATGCTTTGGTATAAGGAAAATTGGTAAGACTTCAATTCTTCACCGGATTTTAGGGGAGATCAAGGAAAACTATGACTGCCCCACAATATTTGTGGATTGTCAACGTGATGATGTTTTCAACTTAAACGCTGCCGGGCTCATATGGTCAATTTCTCAGTCCTTGGAATCACTTAGAGCGACCGGCAAGCCATATATCGAAGTGGAAGCGGCTGAATATGACGGTGACCTGAGTGTGGCAGCCGCTGCCTTACAGCGCTCGTTCGTTTCTTTTGAAAAGCCAGTCATTCTCGCATTTGATGAAATTGACTATATCACGCCTGGAAACGCGGCATGCCCTCAATGGCGACATGGGTTCGTAGAATTCTGGAGGAATGTACGTGCTGCGTACCATGCTGCAGCGCGAGAAGATCGAATAGTTTCTCTCCTTGTGAGCGGAGTTTCGAGTAGGTGGTTCGCTGTCGAGTCCATCGATAATGTCGAAAATGCGGCGTTAGCGTTTGTTCCCGAAGAATATCTTAGCCCTCTCCCGAGGGGCGCGGCAGAAGCGATGATCAAAAATATCGGATCGATGGCGGGATTGAAATTTGATGAAGTCGCCCTGTCGACCATCTGTTCCTATTGTTCTGACATGCCTTTTTGGATTCGAAAAGCTTGTTCCTTCATTCACGCGAGAGTTGAGACCGCTGCAAGGCCTTTGCTACTTTCTAAAGAACAGGTCCTTCCCCTTCTCGAAGCCTATGTGAAAGATCAAGGCGGCCCCCTTGCTCTTGTGGCATTGCAGCATCTCTTTCGAGTTTACCCGGAATTACGCGAACCGGCCCAGTCTTTGTTAAATCCAGAACTACCGACATCCCCGCGAGCTGTCCGCATATTAGGACGGTATGGCATCACGTCGCCGGAGGGTAAAATTTCAGGCGTGATGATTGAGCAAGCACTCAAGCTTTTAGCCGAGGGTGATCTCTTCGGCCAACCGTTGTCCGAACTTTCTGAAGTTTCTCTAGATTTCGACACCCGAATGCCGATCAGCGAATGGGCTGAAGAGCTTGCAGGCATATCAATGCGGCGAAACCTACTTGAGAGATCTCTTCGGTCTTTTACCGTCAACTTTCTGCGAGCCGAGGCTCTCACCAAAAAAAGCACAGCGAAAGCGATGCTCCTATCGGCGTTAAATGAAACTCGACGAAGGGAACTGGATGCCTATAACGTGGAGGCTATCTCTTCTAGCTTAACTTGAAAAGAACTAGTAGCAATTATTGAAAGAAATTGGATCGTTTTCGAGCGGGTATTTGGGGATAAGACCCAATTTGCGTTACAGGCCGACATTATCAATGATCGTCCTGACGCGCATGCTAAGGAACTTGAGGGAGGCGATATCGCATTACACCGGCGGGCACTAAATTGGTTCGAACAAAGATTGGCCAGATTGTAGTTCTCGAGATCAGAAAACCTTTTCCTACCGCCCGCGAATCTGCAACCTGCCTTCGGGCCATGACCGACCAGCCCGAACCCGACTCCCTCACCCCCCTTCGACAAGCTCAAGATGAGCGAGGCCCGCGTCCCACCCGCGCCATCGCGCGGCAGGCGACCAGCCGCGTCGCGTTCGTCGCCGAGCCGCCGGACGAGGACGATCCGCTGCTCGCCTTCGCGCCGGCGCCGCACGTCGCTGCGCGGCGGAACCCGATCACCGCCGATCGGCAGCGGGCGTTCGTGGCGCATCTGGCGGCCACGGGCATCGTCGCCCAGGCGGCGCGGCATATCGGGGCTTCGCTGGAGGCGCTCTACCGGTTGCGGCGCAAGCCCGGAGCCGAGGCGTTCGCGGCGGCGTGGGATGCGGCGGCCGAGCGCGGGATCGACCTGATCGAGGACGGCGCGCTCGCCCGCGCGATCCACGGCGAGGTACGGCACGTGGTCTCGGGCGGCAAGGTCGTCGTGCTCGAGACGCGGCACAACGAGGCGCTGGTTCAGTTCTTCCTGCGCAACCGGCGGCGCTCGACATACGGCAAGGAGACGCTGATCGGCCCCGGCCACCCGGTCTATGCCCATATCGAGCAGGAGGTCGAGGCGCGGCTGGGCGCGGCTTACGAGGAGCGGCGCAAGTCGCTGGAGAAGGACTTCGCGAAGGCCGCGAAGGAGCTCGACGCCAGGCGCGATGCGTTATTCGACGAGGTCCATGAGCTGGAGACCGAGCTGGAAAGGGAACGCGCCGAGCTGGCCGACCTCGCCGAGGGGCGCCTGCCGCTGGAAGAAGGGGCCAGGGGCCACCTGTTCTTCCTGCTGGCGCAACTGAGCCTGGAGGACCTGCGCGACTGCGTGGACTGGCCGGCGGTGAAGAAGGCACGCAAGGCGGCCTGACGCGCCGGGGCGGATGGGGGGCGGTTCGGATTGGGGCCGGGGCGCCGGCGGTCCTCTACCAGCTCAGCGTATAAGTCCCCTGGGCGGGCACCACGAAGGTGCGCCCGGGACCGGGGCCGGCGGCGTCGTCATTCTTTGCCGGCGGAAGTTCGCCGCCAGCCGGCCCGCGCAGGACGAGCGTGCGCGGCACGTCGCCCGCCTTGGCCGCCAGGACAGAGACCCGCGCCTCCCCGCCCGCCGGCCCGTCGAGCGAGAAGCTCACCGCCGTCTCGTCGGTCCGGGTCAGCGAGCGGACGAAGTGGTCGGCGTGGAGCAGGAAGGGCACCCGGTCGATCCGGTGGAAGGCGCGGCTGGCGAAGACCATCGCCGCCCCCGCGCCGTAGATTTCCTGCCCGACCTGGCCCGCCGGCTGTCCATCGGGATAGAGGTCCTCCACCGGAAACGAGAGCGCGCGGTCGATGTGGCCGTTGCGGTTCTCCCCGGCCAGCGCTTCCTCGGGCAAGGCGTCGGGGTAGTAGTACCACGCCCGGTCGAGCGCGTAGCGGCAGTACTCGCTGACCAGCAGCCTGACCGAGCCGATCAGGTCCGGCCCGGCGAGATCGAGGTATTGTTCGAAGGCGGCGAAGCTGTCGAAGCATTCGTAGATCGCCATGTAGGGCGCATCCTGCAGGCAGGTCACGCCGAGGAAGTTGGTATAGTGCGCGGCAAGGCCGATGTCGCTCTTCCAGATCTGGCAATTGTGGAAGAAGCTGGCGAGGTAGACGTAGCTCTGCCCGAGGTAGTGCTTCTCGCCCGTGATGCGCCACAGCCGGATGCAGGCGACCGCGCCCCAGGCGGTGAGATTGGCCTGGTAGTTGAGGTCGAAGCGCATCCCCTCCGCCGCGTCGATCGCCGCGCGCGCCTCGTCCAGGAAACGCGCCTCGCCCGACAGCGCGAAGGCTTGCAGCATGACCCAGGCGTACATCCCGCCCACGTCGGTCTGACCCAGGTCGTCGGCGGCCACCGGCGTGATCACCTCGAAGGTGTCGATCTTGTACTGGATCGGCCAGCGGTATTCAAAGTGGCGGGCGGCCTCGATGCCGTAGTCGACGATGTCGAACAGCAGCGCCCTTGCCGCCTCGTCGCCGTCCCGCGCCAGCGAGGCGAGGTTCGCCATGGGGTGGTACATGTACCAGGAGTCCACTGCATCGGCGTCCTTCCCCTCGGACGCGCCGGCCAGGTAGCGCCTCAGCGCCTTCAGCTTGGGATCGTAGAAGCCGCGCAGGCCGTCGGCGATCCGGCGCTCGAGCGGATGGCGCCGGCCCTGCCACCGCCCCCACTGGTGGATCGCCGCCAGCAGCGAGAGCTGGACCATCGAATCCGGATGCTCGGCGGCGGTGTAGGGATGGAAGTACATGTGCCCGGCGTGGTTGCTGTGCGCCTTGGGACTGCGCGAGAGGTCCGCCAGCGTGCGCCGCGACCGTTCGATCCAGTCGCGATACGCGGCGGGCGGGCGCTCGATCCGGCGATAGACGGCGGCCATCATGTCCATGAACTGCCAGGCCGATCCGATCTCCTCGTCTTCCGGAAAACGGCGGATCAGCAGATGGGCCCGGCCCAGCACCGTCTCGCGGCCGGGCGGCAGGGCCTTATCGGTGTCACCTGGATCGGTCGGTGCGAGGTAGCCCACCTCGGGCCATTCCCCGCCCACGGCGTTTTCCGGCTTGGTGCCGGTCGCCGCGAAGTAGGCGTTGAGCGCGGTCAGGTCCTGCCAGTAAAGCACCTTGCCCATGTCGGGGGCGTCGAGCGAGAAATAGCAGAACCCGCTATTCAGCCGCCGCTGCCGGGCCTCGATCGCGCCTTTCGGCTGGTCGGCCGAGCCCGGCGGGCCGAACGCGACGAGATCGCGCGGCAGGAACGGCAGGTGCAGCGCGCGCGTGGGGGTGAACGCGACCTCGAGCGTGAAGTACGCCGCCTCCTCGGGGTCCGCCGCGATCACGATGCGATGGCGCCCCAGCTGGCTGGCGGCGGTAAATTCCAGCAGCGCGTCGCTGTGGACCCGGCTGATCTCGGCCTCCGGGCTGAACAGCGGCACGCGCCAGGCCAGCCCCCCGCCCCCCCCCTCGCCGCGGCGGATGCATACGAAAAGCTCGCCCCCAGCGAGGATTGCCTCGAAGGCGATCTCGCCGCTCCGCACCAGCGCCTTGCGCGTACCCGCGGCGATGGCGGCCAGCGTCTCGCGCAACGCGAGCGACGGAGAAATCTTGGCTGCCGACGCGCGGCTTGCGATCCTGTTCGACATCGTCTGCCCCTTTTGCAATCGCCATGGCCCAATGCGCGGGCTGTCCCGACGGTTTCCGAGGCCGTCGCGAAATTGCGATTGATTGTTGTTGCATGGGCCGATCGCGATCGGCCGCCGTCGACAGAAACCAATTGAGACAAAGTCAACTTGGCTCTACACGCGCAAGGGAAGTTCTTGGGAGAGTTCTCATGCGCCGTATCGCGCTTCTTTCGTCCGTTGCCCTCAGCCTCGCCGCGCTGGCGATGGCCCCCGCCCCCGCGCAGCAGCGCCCGGCGGATCTCGCCACCCTGCCGCCGGTCCCCACCGACTTCACCCCGGGCAAGACCGAGTGGGGCGATTGGGACTTCACCGGCATCTGGCCGATCGAGAACATCCCCGACACCCGCATCCTGTTCCAGCGCCCGAAGGAATACGGGATGAACTACTGGATCACCGACGAGCAGCACGCCAAGCGCGTCGCCAATGCGGAACGGTCCGACGGAAACTTCGCCGCCGCCAGCGAGCGCGGGATCGGCACTTCGGGCACCGAGGGCCTGGTCGAATGGACCAAGAACTCCAACATGAGCTGGCGCACGTCGATGCTGGTCTCGCCCGCCGACGGGCAGCTTCCACCGCTGACTCCCGAAGGCCAGCGGCTGTACGAGGCCGGCCGTTCGGGCTGGGTACCGGGGCAGGACTTCGACTGGGTGACCGATTTCGACAGCTGGGACCGCTGCGTGACCCGCGGCTTTCCGGCTAGCATGTACCCGTTCCGCTACAACAACGGGATCCGCGTGCACCAGGCGCCCGGCTATTTCGTGATCGAGCTGGAGATGATGGGCGTGCGCAAGGTGCCGATCTATCCCAGCAAGGCCGCCGCGCAGGCCGCGCAGTGGCCCAAGCCGGTCGAGGAATGGCTCGGCCAGAGCGTCGGCTGGTGGGAAGGCAAGACCTTCGTCATCCAGACGACCAACATCGTCTCGGGCGACAGCGCGACCCACGACGTCACCAAGCGCTCCAGCAGCCCGCTCAACATGGCCACGCAGCACGTGCCGCCTTTCAACACCATCCCCATGAGCGCGCAGGCCATGACGATGGAACGGCTGACGATGACCGACGCCAATACCATCGTCCACGAGCTGACCTATTCGGACCCGGTCTATTACACCGCGCCGTGGACCACGCGGCTCGAGTGGAGCCGCAATCCGGAGTACGAGTTCTTCGAATACGCCTGCCACGAAGGCAACCAGGCGATCCGCGGGTACATCCAATCGAGCCGCGCGCACCGCGCCGCGATCGCCGCGGGGACCGACGTTCCCGAAACCGCCGAACAGGATTCGCGCAGCCGCTTCGCCGAGCAGTTCGACTTCGACCCGGTCGTCACCCCGCCCCGCGCCCCGCCGGGCGCACCGCCCGCAGCAGCCCCCACCCCGGCCCCCTCACCGGCAGCGGCGCAACGCCGGGAGTAGGTCCGTTGCAGGGATGAGGCTGGTCGCAGTCTTCCGCGGTATCATGGCAGGGTTGGCGCTTTCACTGGCGCCCGCCCCGCTTGCCGCGCAGGAATCGCTTCCCGCCGAGATCGCCACAAGCGTCTTTGCCGGCCGCAGCCCCTTCGGCGAAAGCCCGCAACTGGCGCCGGACGGCAGGCGCATTGCCTATTCCTTCACAGTCGAAGGTCAGGACAGGGTCGGCGTCATCGACATCGACAACGGGGCTATCGAGGACCTGGTGCCGATCGCCGGCATGGACCTGCGGTGGGTCCGCTGGGCAGGGAACGACCGGCTGCTGATGTCGGTCATGGTGCCGGTCAAGACATCTTGGGCCGAGGGCCGGATCGTTCGCCTGCTGGTGCGCGACCTGGCCAAGAAGCAACTGTTCCTGGTCGGGCCCAAGGCGCAAGGCGTCGATGGCGACGACGTGATCCACGTCGATCCTGCCGGGCGCTTCATCCTGCTGTCCGTTTCGCCCGACCTGTACAGCGAGCCCGAGGTCTGGCGCATGTCGCTCGAGACCAGCGGCGACAAGGGCACGAAGATAGAATCCAAGCGCGGGATCTGGAGCTGGTTCGCCGACGATGCCGGCGTGGTGCGAATGGGGCTCGGCTACGAGAACCGAAATGTGAAGGTCTGGTACCGCAAGTCCGCGCAGGACAAACTGGAAGTCATCGCCCGCGTGGGTCGCGGAGACGAGGATACCCGCTGGGACCTTTCCCGCCTGATCGGGGAGACCGACGAAGGTTACGTCCTCAAGCCCGGCGACGATGGCAGGATCGCCCTGCGGCGGTTCAACTACGCCACGCGCGAGCCGGGCGAGGTCGTCTACGCCATGCCTGGCTGGGACATCCTCGACTTTCAGCTCGACGACTCCGGCAAGCCGCTCGCGGTCAGGTACGCCGACGATCGCGACCGCATCGTCTGGCTCGACCCTGAAATCGCCCGACTGCAGGCCGATCTGAGCAAGGCGCTCGGCGGCGAGCAGGCCCGCATCCTGCAGATGGCGCGCGACCGGTCGCGCATGCTGGTAGAGCATTCGAGCGCCAGCGATCCCGGCACCTGGTATGTCTACACTCCGGCGACGAAGCGCCTCGCTGAATTCTCGCGCATGCGCCCCGATCTGGACCCCAAGTTGCTCGGCCCGGCAAGGGCGGTCGATTACTCCGCGCGCGACGGCACCAAGATCCGCGCCTATCTAACCCTGCCTCCCGGGCGCCCGGCAAAGGGCCTGCCGTTGATCGTCATGCCGCATGGCGGCCCGTTCAACGTGCGTGACCAACTGTCCTATGTCGACGAAGTGCAACTTCTGGCCAACCGCGGTTACGCGGTGCTGCAGCCCAACTTCCGCGGGTCGGCGGGGTTCGGCGAGGAGTTCGAGCGGCTCGGCGACGGAGAGATCGGCCGCAAGATGCAGGACGACCTGGACGACGCGATGGACTGGGCCGTTGCCCAGGGCATCGCCGATCCGCAGCGCGCCTGCCTCGTCGGGGCGAGCTACGGGGGCTATGCCGCCGTCTGGGGCGCGCTGCGCAATCCGGAGCGCTGGCGCTGCGCGGCGAGCTTCGCCGGCGTAATGGACTGGGAAAAGCAGCTTTCCTACCAGGTCGACTTTCTGGACCGGGACTTCCGCTCCAAATGGAAAAGCCGCGTGCGCGGCGAAGACGCCAAGTTCGATCTCGCCGGGGTGTCACCGGCCCGCAACGCGCGCCGCCTCACCCGCCCCGTGCTGATCGTGCAGGGCCGCGAAGACCGGATCGTCCCCTTCGGTCAGTACCTCGTGTTTCGCGATGCGATGCAGGAGGCGGGCAATGCCAACGCGCAGTACCTGATCCTCGACAAGTCGGGCCACAATTTCGCGAGCCCGGAGGACGAGAAGGCATGGTACGACGCGCTGCTCAAGTTTCTCGCCCGGCACAACCCAGCCGGCTGATCGCTCAGGCCACCTGCCCGCAGTAGAGCAGCCGCCCCTCGCCCAGCTGGTCGAGCATCAGGTCGCGTACGTCTTGCGCCACGGCGAAGCAGCCCAGGCTGCGGCCCACGCGGTTCTGGTCGCGCGCCATGTCGTCGCTGACGTAGTCTGCTCCGTGGAGAACGATCGCCCGCTCGAGCGCGTTGGAGTTTTCCGGATCGAGCCCGAGCAGGCGGCGCGAGCGGCCGTGCTTGCCGACATAGGCGTTGGCGGTGAGATAGGCCCCGCGGCTGGAGGCGTTGGATTCGGGCACGTTGGAAAACGCCTGCACCATCCCGGTGTTCGCCGGATCGGACCCGCGCCCGTGCGAGACGAGCCATGCGTGCGTGATTTCGCCGGATTCGACGTCGACGATCTGGAAGCGCGGTTCGCCCGAAGGCCGGGTGAAGTCCACCACGCCGATCCGGTCTCGCAGGACCACCCGGCGATCGTGCCGGTCGAGCGCGGCCATTGCCTCGCGCAGCAGCGGCGGCATGTCGGCCTTGCGATAGGCGGCGGGCAGCAGGTTTTCGGGCGCACCCGCGGCAGTGGCGAGCGCGCGGCCGTCCGCCGGGCGCGACCAGAGCGGGGCGCTGGCCCCGGCGGTCAATGCGATTGCTCCCGCCAGCACGTGGCGGCGTTGGAAATCCATGTGCGATCCCTGTCGTGGCGCCGGAAACATCCCTTTTCCGGCGCGTCAGGGCTAGCCGCGCAAAGCTGAACCTCGCCTGAGACCGCCCCGGCGGCCTACACCACGATGAAATCGGCGCTGGTGAGCGCGGGCCGGTTGTCGAGCACCGCGAACAGCACGGCCGGATCAGTCCCGTTGCCGTCGTCGTCGAACCACAGCCGGCCGCTGGCCTGGTCGTAGACGATACGGTTCTGCCCGCCGGTCGCCTCGGTCCCGAAGACGAGGTTGTTGGCCTGCAGCGCGCCGTCCGACAGGGTGAAGAAGACCGCATTGTCCAGCACGATGCGGTCCTGGCCCGAGGTGAAGTCGGTGATGTGGTCGACGTTCATTTGCCCGTCGATCGGCGTGTCGAACACGAAATCGTCGTTGCCGCCGTTGCCGGTCAGCGTATCGGCGCCGCGCTTGCCGTTGAGCACGTTGCGCACGTCGTTGCCGATGAAGGTGTCGTAAAACACGCTGCCGACCAGCCCCTCGATGCTGTCGAACCCGTCGCCCTGCGCGGCGTTGCTGGCGCCCGCGCCGGTCAGCAGGTTGACGAACACCGCGCCCCAGTTGTCCTCGTAGCTGGCGGTGTCGAACCCGGCTCCGCCAGCGAGTGTATCCGCGCCCAGCCCGCCGATCAGGATGTCGTCGCCCGCGCCGCCCGTCAGCACGTTGGCCGCGGAATCGCCGATCAGATAGTCGTTGTAGATCGATCCGGCGACGTTCTCGATCCCTTGGTAGGTATCGCCCTGCGCGGCGTTGCCGAAGCCCTGCCCGCTGGCCAGGTTGACGAACACAGCGCCCTGGTTGTCCTCGTAGCTGGCGATGTCGCTGCCCGCGCCGCCGACCAGCACGTCGGCCCCGAGCGCGCCGATCAGCGTATCGTTGCCGCCCGCCCCGTCGATCCGATTGGCTCCGGCATCGCCGATCACGAAGTCGGCGAAGGCCGAACCGGTGACATTCTCGACGTCGACGTAGACGTCGCCTTCGGCCGAGTTGTTGTAGCCGCGGCCCAGTGTCAGGTTGACGAACACGGTGCCGATGGAATCGCTGTATTCCACGGTGTCCGCGTCACCCTGTCCGTCGAGCACATCGGCACCCAGGCCGCCGATCAGAGTGTCGTTGCCGAAGCTGCCGGTCAGCCGGTTGCTGCCTTCGTCGCCGATGAGGATGTCGGCGTAGGACGACCCGAAGACGTTCTCGATGCCGCTGTAGGTATCGCTGTCGGCGTAGTTGTTGTATCCCTTGCCGAGCGTCAGGTTGACTACCACCGTGCCGTTGGAATCGATGTAGCTGACGGTATCCGTACCGCTGCCGCCGATCACCGTATCGCCGCCCTTGCCGGTGATGAGGATGTCGTTGCCCGCCGCGCCGTCGAGCCGGTTGGCGTTGTCGTCGCCTTGCAGCGTGTCCTTTGCCGAACCGCCGGTCAGATTCTCGAACTCGAAGAACAGGATCTCCGGTCCGTAGCCATAAGCCGCGTTGGTCACCAGACTGGCCGAGGTCTCGATATCCAGCCCGGCGAAACTGAAGGTGTCGATCCCCGCACCGCCATAGGCCAGGCCACCGCCGAGACCGGGCAGGATCGTGTCGTTCCCCGCCAGACCGTAGAGGTAATCGTTGCCCGCGCTGCCGTTGAGTACGTTGTCGCGCGCATCGCCGGCAATCCAGTCGGTCCCCGAGGTTCCCGTCTGGTCCTGCGGTTTGGGACCGAGGAACAGCTCGGCGCGGTGAGTGATCGCAGCCGAGCCGGAAAATCCGCCGAGCGGAAATATCCCGGCCGACATCAGGCTTCCGTCGGCCAGTTGCACCGCCATCAGTTCGGTCAACGTACCGCCTTGCGGATTGACCACGTAAACGGGGTCGCTGACCGCGGTGCCGGACCGGTCGAAGACCTGTGCGTAGGAACCCCAGCTGACGATCGCGCCGCCGTCCTGATAAGGAGCGACATTGACCTCGCCTGCCGCGTTCACGCCGGGCAGAACGATGTCGGCCCCGGTCGGAACGCCCGCGGAGTCGAAATCCCGCTGATGGAACGTCCCGTCGGTTGCACGCCAATAGGCTGTGAAGCCGTTCGCGCGGGCGAAGATTTCGACCACCTCATTGCCGCCGCCGGCAATCCCGAACTCGGTCCCAACCCTGTTGCCAAGCGAGTCGACGATCTGACCTGAAAGGAAACCGCTCTCACTGAAAGTTACAACGACGTTGCCGTTTGTGAGCGCGGTTGCCTTCGGGGCGGTTTGAGATCCCGACGTATCCGCAGTCAGGATGGCTGTCGCGGTCAGTGGATTGCCCGCTGCGTCGAACACGCGGATCGCTATATTGGGATCGGTGGGGGTATTGGGGTCGACCTTCGTGAACACAGCGACGATGTGCTTATCGGCCGTAAACGCCAGGTCCACGTCGACCCGGTCGGGCTGGCCACCGCCCGTTCCTACAGGATTGGGATCGATCAACACGAGTGATGAGGGGAGCGAATTGCCGTTGTAATCGAACAGCTCGAACTGAACGCTTCCGTTCGCGTCCGAGCGGTTGCTGTCGGTCGAATAGCCGACGGCAAAGCCGGTGTCGGTCTCGATGATCTCGGGCGTCTGCAGGTTGGACGCGAAGACATAGCTACCCTGCAGGGTAAAGATCTTCAGGAGTTCGTTATCGGCGTTGTAGACCGTGCCGACGAAGTTCTGGACACCATACTGGTTGTTGCGGTTGATGATGACGAAATTGCCGTTCGACAGGGCGAAAATCGTCGGATCGTAGGATCGCACGTTGGGCGAACTGCCCACGACCTCTGTTTCTACGCCTTGGGAAATCTGCTGCGGCATGGTGCGACCCTCTCTCGTGCGAAGCTGAAGATTCGCAACGGCCGCAACGGTCTAGCGGTTCCCGGGTCTACGGCCCGGCCGCCCTCGCTGGTCAGCCGGCGGTGCTGAGAAACTCCACCAGCGCGCGGACTTTCTTCTGCCGCCATTGCGGGCGCGGGGCGACGAGCCAGTAGGAGCGGCGGCCGTCTTCCGGGCCTTCGAGAACTTCGAGCTGGCCGTGGCCGATCGCCTCGTCGCACAGCAGCAGGGGGAGCATCGACTTGCCCAGGCCCGCGATGGCGCTGGCGAGCGCCTGCCCGGCGTCGCCGGCCTGAATGTCGGGCTCCACCCCATCGGGCAGCGGCATGCCGGGCCAGACGATCCACTTGTCCGGTGCGCCCTTGGCAGCGACGATGACCCGCTGCGCGGGCGCGAGCTGGACGCCTTCGAGTTCGCCCGGCCCATCGACCAGCCGCACCGCGAGGTCGAGGTTGGCCTCGGTGAAGTCCACCGCCTCGCCGCCGACGATCTGCCAGCGCACGTCCGGGTTGGCGGCCTGGAAGCCGGCCAGCCGCGCGGCCAGCCATTGGGCGTAGAATTCGCGCGGGGCGGCGATGGTGTAGAAGCTGCTCGCCTGCCCGGCCTGCATGGCCTGGACCGATTCCTCGAACTTGAGGAAGCCTTCGCGCAAGCTCTCCAGCCCGGCCTCGGCCTCGTCGGTCAGCTCCAGCCCCTTGCTGGTGCGGCGGAACAGGACGACGCCGAGCACGTCTTCCAACGCGCGGATCTGCTGGCCCACGGCCGCGGGCGTCACGGCCAGCTCGTCAGCCGCACGGGTGAACGACAGGTGCCGCGCGGCGGCATCGAACACGCGCAGGGCGTTGAGCGGAAGGTGTGTGCGCTTCATCTTGCGCTGCATCTATTGCGACGGGGCGCATGCGGCAAGGCTGCGCGTCAGTTCGCCTCCGCCGGGGCGGCGAGCGGGAAGAACGGGATGCGCGCCTCGAACGTGTCGCCGTTGCCGTCGCGGAAGGTGTAGAACCCCTCCATCGAGCCGTGCGGCGTCGCCAGCGGGCAGCCCGAGACGTAGTCGTGCGTCTGGCCGGGGGCGAGCACCGGGGTTTCGCCGACCACGCCTTCCCCGTCCACCAGGCTGATCATCCCGCGCGCGTCGACGATGCGCCAGTGCCGGGTCAGCAGCTGGATCGTGTCGTCGCGATTGTTCTCCATGCGGATGTGGTAGACCCAGAACCACTTGCCCGCATCGACCCGCGACTGTTCCGGCATGAAGGTGACCGAGACGCGCACGGTGACGCCTTCGGTCATTGCCGCGTGCTGGAAAAAGCTACCAAGGACATCGCTCATAGCGGCAATCTAGCGCGTTCCGGGCAAGGAGCAACCGCCGGTCAGGCGGCAATCCGCACATGGTCGGCCAGCGCCTCCTGCCCCGCGCGCAATTCCCACCGCACTCCGCCCGGATCGTAGACGAGATCGACCTCCGCGCCCAGGTTGTGCCTGGGCACTTCGCTGATCAGTGTCGTCCCGAAGCCGAGATGGCGAGGCGCGACCACGGGCGGACCGCCGTGCTCGTTCCACCAGATGCGCAGACCCGTCCCGTCGTCGCGCGGGCTCCAGCCGATCTCCACCCGGCCGCCCCTGGCCGAGAGTGCGCCGTATTTGAGCGAATTGGTCGCCAGTTCGTGCAGCGCCATGCCGACGACCTCGGCGGTGCGCGGCGCAAGGTGCATTTCGGGACCCGCGTGGCTTATCTCGCCTGGCGCGTCGTCGATGAAGGCCAATTGGTGGCGGACCAGTTCCTCGACCGGCACTTCGCGCCACTGCCGGCGGACCAGGATGTCCTGGTTGACAGACAGGCTCATCACGCGGTTCTCGAACCGGGCGAGGAAGCCCTCCTCGTTCGGCGCGCTGCGGCGGGCGAGCGCCTGGATGGTCGAGAGCATGTTCTTCGACCGGTGATTGACCTCCATCAACAGCAGGCGGATCTGCTCGGCCTGCTCCCGCTGCCCGGTGATGTCGGTATTGGTGCCAAACCAGCAGACGATCGACCCGTCGGCGCCGCGGATCGGCATGGCGCGGCTCAGGAACCACCGCCACTCGCCGCTCTTGCTGCGGAGGGGAAACGTGTCTTCCCATTGCTCGCCCGCAGCCAGGGCGCGGCTCCAAACCTCGACCACCCGGTCGACGTGATCTTCGTGGTGGACGGCCTTCCATCCCCAGCCCTGCATGCTGTCGAAGGTGCTGCCGGTGTAATCGTACCAACGCTGATTATACCAGACAATCTGCCCGTCGGGCTGGGCGATCCAGGCGAACTGGCTGATGTTCTCCGCCAGCAGGCGGAACCGCTCCTCGCTCTCGCGCAGGCGGGCCTGGTCGCGCAGATAGGGACCGGCATCGCGCGCGATCTTGCTGGCGCCGACGATTTCGCCTGCGGCGTTGCGCACCGGCGAGATACTGACCGAGATGTCCAGCAGGACGCCGGTCTTGTGCAGCCGCTTGGTGAAGAACTGCCCGATCCGCTCGCCGGCGCGGATTTGCGAGAGAATGAGATCCTCCTCGTGCTCTTGCCCGGGTGGCAGGAGGCGGAGGATGGAATGGCCGACCATCTCGTCGGCGCGCCAGCCGAACAACCGCTCGGCCGCGGGATTCCACGCTATGACGATCCCGTTCGTGTCCTTGGCGACGATCGCATCGTCGGAAGAGGCGACGAGGGATTCATAAAAATCGCGTACTTCGAGCATGACACCCGTCCGACCAGTCCCGCAAGAAGTCACGGGCTCTCGCGCGCAGCCTTACAGCAAAATAAATGGGCAGGCCAAGTAGCGGAGAAAGCGCGGTTAATGCGCCTGTCGGAACAGGTCAGACCCCGGCGCGATCGAACGCCCGGGCGAGATCCTCGATCAGGTCCAGCGGATCCTCCAGCCCGATGTTGATCCGCAGCATGCCGTCCTCGATCCCCGCCTCGGCCCGCCCTTCCGGGCCCATGTTGTGATGCGTCGTGGTCGCCGGGTGGCAGATCAGGCTCTTCGAATCGCCGATGTTGTTGCTGATGTCGATCAGCTCGCAGGCGTTGCACACGGCCATCGCCTGCTCGCGCCCGCCCGGCACGAAGAAGCTGAAGATCGGCCCCGCCGCGTCCATCTGGCGCTGGGCTAGCGCGTGCTGCGGATGGCTGGGAAGCCACGGATGCAGGACACGCAGGCCGCGGCTCTCGACCATCCGGGCGACCTCGAGCGCGCTTTCGCTCTGGTGGTGGGCGCGCAGCGTCAGCGTCTCCAGCCCCTTGAGCACCACCCAGGCGTTGAACGGCGCGCAGATCGGCCCGGTGTTGCGCTGGAACGGGCTCAGCTTCTCCTCGATCCATTGCCGGGTGCCGCACACCGCGCCCGCCATGACCCGCCCCTGTCCGTCCATCAGCTTGGTGGCCGAATAAGCGACGACGTCGGCCCCGTGCTCCAGCGGGCGCGACAGGGCGGCCGTCGCGAAGGCGTTGTCGACCACCGTGACGATCCCCTTCGAACGCGCCAGCCCGCACACGAAGGTCAGGTCGACCAGGTCCATCGTGGGGTTTGCCGGCGTCTCGAAAAAGAACGCCCTGGTGTTGGACTGCACCGCCGCTTCCCAGGCCGCGTTATCGGTGCCGTCCACCACGGTGTGGGTGATGCCGAAGCGGTTGAGCACGTTGGACAGGATCCAGCGGCACGAACCGAACGCGGCGCGCCCAGCGACCACGTGGTCGCCCGCCGAGAGCATGCACAGCAGCGCGCTGGTCATCGCGGCCATTCCGCTTGCCTGGGCCAGGCACGCTTCGGCCCCCTCCATCGCCGCGATCCGGTCCTGCAGCATCTCCACCGTCGGGTTCTTGAAGCGCGAGTACTGCATGCCCGTCGCCTCGCCGGCGAAGCGCGCGGCAACCGTCTCGGCATCGTCGTAGGTATAGCCAGAGGTGAGGAACAGTGCCTCGCTCGTCTCGCCGTGTTCGGAGCGCCAGGTGCCGGCGCGCACCGCCCTGGTCGCGGGACGCCACTTGTCCACTGTTGAGCGATCGGTGCCGGTCGTTTTCTTCATAGCGGGCGCACGTCTAGGTCGCGCACGGGGCGCGGGCAAGCGCGCGCTTGAAGCATTTGCCCGGCCCCCGTAAGCCCGGGGCGATGAGCCAACCGCCCGAGCATCCGCGTGACCCGATCGCCTGGCACGGGGCACTCGCGGCAGCCTTCCTCCTGCTCTGCCTCGTCCGGCTGACGATCCCCTCGCAGCCGTTCTTCGACGAGGTCCATTATCTGCCCGCCGCGCGTGCCTGGCTCGACCTGACGATGCCGCCCAACGTCGAGCATCCGCCGCTGGGCAAGGAAATCCTCGCGCTGGGTATCCGGCTGTTCGGCGACGGACCACTCGGCTGGCGGCTGTTTTCCGCGCTGTTCGGCACGCTTGGCCTGTTCGCGGCCATGCGCGCGCTGTGGTTCGCCACGCTCAGCCGGTTCGGCTCGCTGGCCTTCGGCTTCCTGCTCGCGACGGGCTTCGCCTGGTTCGTGCAGAGCCGCATCGCCATGCTCGACGTGTTCATGGCCGCCTTCGTCATGCTCGCGCTCTGGTCGCTGGCCGGGGCCATGCGAGAGCCGGAGACTGCGCGGCGCAGGTTCGCCATCGCAGGCGTGTGTCTGGGCTTTGCCATGGCCTGCAAGTGGAACGCCGTGCCGCTCGCCATCCTCCCCGGCCTGGCCTTCGTCGCCGTCCGCGCACGCGAAGCCGGCTGGCGCTTCGTCACCGCGCATCGCGGCGCGCCGGTTGCCGGCATGACCACGTGGGAAGCCGCTGTCTGGCTCGGCCTCGTCCCGCTCGCCGCCTATGCCGCGGCCTATCTTCCGGGCGTGGCGTTCGCGCAGAATGCTTGGTCGGCCGACCCATTCGCCCCCAACGGGCTGATCGGCATCCACCGGGTGATGCTCGACCTGCAGCAGCAGACGCTGGCGCCGCACACCTACCAATCGACCTGGCCGCAGTGGATCCTCAACTGGCGGGCCATCTGGTATCTCTACGAAGTGACCGACGGCGCCCAGCGCGGCGTGCTCCTGATCGGCAATCCACTGACGATGCTGCTGGGGCTCGGAGCGCTCGGCTGGGCCGGCTGGATGGGCGCAATGCGCGGCCGCACCGATCTGCTGGCACTGGTGCTGCTCTACCTCGCGGCCCTGGGCCTGTGGATCGTCGCGGCCAAGCCGGTGCAGTTCTATTACCACTACCTGCTGCCGGGCACGTTCCTGCTCGCCATGCTGGCTATGGGTCTCGACGAGCTCTGGCGTAAAGGCCACCGCTGGGCGCCCCTTGCGGTGCTGGCGGGCTCTGCGGCCTTCTTCGCCTGGTTCTTCCCGATCCTCAGCGCCGCGCCCCTGGCCGACACGATGAGCTTCCTCGACTACGCCTGGCTCGAAAGCTGGCGCTGAGGCGCTAGTCGCGCAGCCCCAGCTTCTCAGCGAAGTAGGTGAACATCTGCGCGTACATCGTGGCGCTCTGCTTCACGTCCACGCCGGAGCCGTGGCCGCCCTCGGTGTTCTCGTAGAACAGGAACGGCAGCCCGTATTCCTCCATCCGCGCGGCAAACTTGCGGGCGTGCTGCGGGCCGGTGCGGTCGTCGCGCGTGGTGGTGAAGATCCACGGCTCGGGATACGTCGCGCCCTTCTTCAGCGCGTGATAGGGGGAGGTCTTCTCCCAGAACGAGCGCACCGCCGGATCGGCCTCGACGTCGCCGTATTCGCCCTGCCAGCTCGCCCCGCGGGCGATCTTGCTGATGCGGATCATGTCGAGCAACGGAACCTGGATGCCGATCGCGTTGTAGAGCTCGGGCGTCTGGACCATCGCCACGCCGGCCAGCAGCCCGCCGTTGGAGCCGCCAAACATGCCCAGATGCTGCGGCGAGGAGAGGCCGCGAGCGATGATGTCGCGCGCCACGGCGGCAAGATCGTCGTAGACGATCTGCCGTTTGGTCCCGAGGCCCGCCTGGTGCCAGGCCGGCCCGAACTCGCCGCCGCCGCGGATGTTGGCGATCACGAACGCCCCGCCCTTCTCGAGCCAGAGCTTGCCGACCGTGGCCGAGTAGGTCGGCGTCTCGCTCTGCGCGAAACCGCCATAGGCGCTGATGACAGTGGGCGTCGTGCCGTCGCGCGGCGCGTCCTTGGGCCGGACGATGAAATAGGGAATTTTCGTTCCGTCGCTCGAGGTCGCCCAGAGCTGCTCGACCACGTGGTTCGGCGCGTCGAACTGCGCCTTCAGCCGCTTGATCGCAACCGGCTCGGCCTGGTCGACCGCGTCGAGCAGGTAGAGCGTGCTGGGGGTCAGGAAGCCCCTGGCGGTGACCATCATGGCATTGCTGTCGTCGTCGGCCGCGCTGACCGACAGCGCCATGTTCTCCGGCAGGGGCAGCGCGCGCGCTTCCCAGCCACCGGCGGCGAGAGGGGCGAACGACCAGACCTTGCCCGCGACGTTGTCCAGCGTGCTGACGATCAGCCGGTCCTTCGTGGTCCCCACCCCTTCGAGCGCCTCGCTCGGGCCGGGCTTCCAGACGAGCGTGGGCACGAGGTTCGCCGGATCGGCGAGTACCGCCGCGCGGTCGAGCGAGACCAGCGATCCGGCCGGATAAGTCGCACCGGCGACGGTCCAGTCCTCGTCCAGCGAGACGACCAGCCGCCCGGCGACGAGTGCCTGGATGTCGGCCTTTTCCGGCAAGGCAAGGCGGCGGACATGCTCGCCGTCGAGCACGTGATGCGCCCGGCGGAAGAAATCGGTGGCTTCCACCAATACCGTCAGGGTGTTGCCCTCGCCGTCGCGCATGACGGAGGGGAAGGTCCCGACTTCGGTCTGCTTGCCGCGATAGAGTTCGACCGCCGCCTCTAGCGGTTGCCCGCGCGCCACGCGCTTGACGATGTAGGGATAGCCCGACGTCGTCAGCCCTTCGCCGCCCCAGTCGGTCGCGACGAGCAGGTGGTCGGCATCCTCCCACGAGATCGCCTGGGTGCTCATCGGGATGACGAAGCCGCCCTCGACGAAGCGCCTGGTCGCCAGGTCGAATTCGCGCACCTCGGTCGCATCGGCGCCGCCGTCGGACAGCGAGACGAGGCAGCGGTTCTCTTCCGGACGCAGGCAGTTAGCGCCCTTGTAGACCCAGCTGCGGCCCTCGGCTGCGCCGAGCGCGTCGATGTCGAGCACGGTTTCCCATTCGGGGCTGTCGGTGCGATAGCTGCCGAGCGTGGTGCGCCGCCACAGGCCGCGCAGGTGGTCGGCATCCTGCCAGAAATTGTACAGCTTGCCGTGGCGGAAGCTGACCGCGGGAATCCGCTCCTGCGAGGACAGAATCGCCAATGCCTGGTCATAGTTCGCGCGGTAGCGGGGATCGGCCTCTAGCCGCGCGGTCGTGACCGCGTTGTGCTGCTCGACCCAGGTCATCGCCTCGGGCGAGGAGAACTCCTCGAGCCAGATGTAGGGATCGTCTGCGTTGCTCTGGGCCATCACGGGCGCTGCCATTGCAGCCACGAGCGGCAGAGCCAACCGGAAAAAGCGCATCGGGGAAAGACCTTGGAAAGTGCGACCGTTGGGCCGCCTTCTAACGATCCTGTTTCCCAGTGCAATTCAGCGGAAGCGGCCCCAGACGAACTTGCTCGACAGCGCGTAATTCCACACCGAGGCGATCACCACGCCGATCAGCGCCGCGGCGTACCAGTGGAACCGCATCGCCTCGAGCACGGACGACACACCCACGTTCGCCAGCGCGCCAACCGAACAGGCGGCGCAGAACTTGATCCAGCCGTAGAACATGCGCTCCGCCCCGGCGAGCTTCTGGTCGCGGTAGGTCAGCAGGTTGTTGAGCCAGAAGTTGAACGTCATCGCCACGATCGTCGCCACCGCGACGGCCCAGGTGAACTTCACGTCGAACCCGCGATAGAGCACGCCGACCACCGCCATGTGCACCAGCACGCCCAGCCCGCCGACCGTGCCAAACAGGGCAAAGCGCGTGGGGATGAAGCGGCCAAACCAGCGATCGTAGAGGCCGGCGATGAAATCGAGCACGACCCCGTGATCGAGCTTGCTTTCCCCGGCGAGGCGTTGGGCGAACTTCAACGGGAATTCCTTCACTCTGAGGCGCGGCTCGGCCGTTGCCAGGATGTCGAGCATGATCTTGAAGCCGATGCCGGACAGGCGGTTGGCCTGCTTGCGCAACTGGTCGGCGCGCAGCAGGAAGAAGCCGCTCATCGCATCGCTGAGTTCGGTGCCGGTCAGCTTGCGGGCGAGCGCGTTGGCGAAGCGGCTGCCGGTCTCGCGGCCCTTGCTGGAAAGCCCTTCGGCGCTCGCGCCCTCGGCAAAGCGGCTGGCATAGGCGAGGTCGTATTCGCCCGATTTCACCGCCGCGAGCATTTCGAGCAGCAAGGCCGGATCGTGCTGGTGGTCGGCATCCATCACCGCGACATAGGGCGCGGCCGTGGCGCACATTCCCTCGATCGCCGCGCTGGCCAGGCCCCGGCGGCCGATGCGCTGGATAACGCGGATGCGCGGGTCGGTCTTGCCGATCTCGCGCGCCGCGTCGGCCGTGCCGTCGCGCGAATTGTCGTCGACGAAAACGGCTTCCCAGCCCCCCGGGCCCAACGCTTCGTCCAGCCGGGCGACCATCGGCGCGATATTCGCCTTCTCGTTCAACGTCGGCAGGACGATGGCGAGCTCCAGCGGCCTGTCGGCTGCGGTCACGGCACGGTCCAGTTCGGCATGGGTCATGTCCATGGACCTGCCCGATATATGGTAAAGATCAAGAAAACGTTGCGGCGGTCAGAGCCGCGCAACCACCGCGTCCCCGATCTGGACCTTGCTTGCCCCGCCGCCCAGGTCCGCGCCCTTGACCTCGTCGGCCAGCGCGCGCGCCACCGCGGTTTCGACCCGCGCCGCGTCCGCCTCGCGCCCCAGCGAATGGCGCAGGAGCATGGCGAGGCTCAGGATCGCGGCCATCGGGTTGGCGGTGCCCTGCCCCGCGATGTCGGGCGCGCTGCCGTGGATCGGTTCGTACAGCCCAAAGGTACCGAACGCCGTCCGCCGCTCGCCAAGGCTGGCGCTGGCGAGCAAGCCGATCGACCCGACGCACATGCTCGCCTGGTCGGACAAGATGTCGCCGAACAGGTTGCCGGTCACGATGGTGTCGAACTGGCCGGGATTGCGCACCAGCTGCATGGCCGCGTTGTCGACGTACATGTGGCTCAGCTCGACGTCGGGGTATTCCTGCCCCACCTCGATCATCACGTCGCGCCAGAGCTGGCTGGTTTCGAGCACGTTGGCCTTGTCGACGCTGCACAGCTTCCGGCGGCGGCCGCGCGCGGCCTGGAACCCGACATGGGCGATGCGCCGCACCTCGTCCTCGGCATAGGACATGAAGTCGAACCCCTGCCGCCGCCCGTCGTCGAGGATGCGGATCGCCTTCTCGCCGAAATAGACGTCGCCATTGAGTTCGCGGACGATCAGCAGGTCGATCTCGCGCGCGATCTCGGGGCGCAGGGCCGACAGGTCCTCCAGCCCGGGAAACAGCGTCGCGGGCCGCAGGTTGGCGAACAGACCCAGCGCGCTACGCAGGCCGAGGATCGCCTGCTCGGGCCGCAGATGCCGCTCCAGCCCGTCGCATTCGGGATCGCCCACCGCTCCGAACAGCACGGCATCGGCCGCGCGGGCCATTTCCAGCGTCTCCGGGGGAAGCGGATGGCCATGGCGCCGATAGCCTACCCCGCCGACGTCGCCTTCCCACAGCGTGAGGCCGGGCAGTTCGAGCGCGGCGAGCACCTTGCGCGCCTCGGCCATGATCTCCGGCCCGATCCCGTCGCCGGGCAGTATCGCGATCTTCATGCCATTCTCCCCAGCAGCTCCCTCAGGCGGGCGCGGGCGGCCATAACGTCTCCCCTCCGGTCGGCAAGGAGGTAGTGGTCGAGCGGCGCCGCCAGCTTGTCCATCGCCGCCAGCACGTCGGCGAGATCGCCCTCGGGGACACGGGCGCCGGCGGCGCTGGCGCCATAGCCGAGCTCGCGCAGCAACAAGATTTCATAGCCGACCAGCGCGGGCGCCCAGCCCCGCGCGGACGGCGCGTGGCAGATCGCCGACAGCAGGGCCGTAAGCGCCTGCCACAGCGCGGGATAGGCGTGGCGTTCCGGCAGCGCGGTCGCGGTCAGCGCGCAGGCCCAGCCGATCGCCGCCGCCGGCAGCGGCTCGCCAAGCCAGGGCCCGCGGCTTTCGACCAGCTCGAGCCTGGCGAAGGGAAGCTGCGTGTCGGAGCGCGAGCGAAAGTCGGCCGCCACCAGGTTGCCGGGAATGACGACCGGCCGCAGCACGCGCCCGCGCCCGCCAGCGACATAGCCCGCGACGACGCCCGCCTCCTCGGTCAGGAGGCGCGCAACCACCGCCGTCTCGCCGTGCTGGCGAGCGGACAGGACGATGGCGGGCGCACGCAGTTCCATCGCGGGGCGGGGTTACATCTGCTCCGGCTGGCCGAGATGCTGGAGGAAGTCCGG
The DNA here is from genome assembly GCF_053819185.1 of Tsuneonella sp. HG222. Taxonomy (NCBI): domain Bacteria; kingdom Pseudomonadati; phylum Pseudomonadota; class Alphaproteobacteria; order Sphingomonadales; family Erythrobacteraceae; genus Tsuneonella; species Tsuneonella sp. HG222. The sequence goes on from NZ_JBSOQZ010000001.1 coordinate 1,928,538, forward strand.
CTTGCCTAAAGGCACGCCGTTGGCCCGCAGGATGGCGTAGGCCGTCGTCGCATGAAAATAGAAGTTGGGCAGCGCGAAATCGCGCAAGTAGTCGGCGCCTGCCCAGCGATAGCCCATGCCGTTGGGAAACTTCATCACGACCTCGCGCGATTCGACTCCATCGAGCTGCGAGGCGTCGACGCTCTTGATGAAGGCGATGGTCCTGTCACACCGGTCCGCCAGCTCGGCGAACGTGGTCTCGGTATCCTCCATCACGGGGGGCGTGATGCCCGCCAGCCGGGCGATCGCATTCTTCGCAGCGTCGGAGGCGAACTGGTACTGCGCGGTCAGCGGCTTCATGTCTTCCGCCAGCCGCGCCCCGGCCAGCGCCTCGGGGTCTCCCTCCTCTGCCGCCTTGTCGAGCCACGCGCGCATGTTGCGCAGCATGGCGATGAAGGCGGGGGCGGCAATGGAGTACAGATTGGTCGGCATGGCATTCTCCCGGTAACAAGGTCCGGGTCTTTGCGCCGATCCGCCCGCTACGGCCAGCCCGTCCTGTCAGGCCCAGCCCGACCTGTCAGGCCCAGCCCATCCTTTCAGGCATAGTCGCGCGGAGTCGCCAGCAGATCGGCGCAGTCTGCGCACGGTTGTTCGCGGCGCGCGGCCTTCTCGGCGGAAACCAGGGGATTTTCCTTGCGGCCCATCGTCCAGTTCTTCTGCATCCGGACCTTGGGGTTGGGGGCGCACCAGATTTCGCCGGTCTCGTCGATCGCCGTGATCCAGATCAGGTTGTGCTCGGGGCCGTAGTCGATCAGTCCGATCGCCTGGCCCGGGCCCTTGCCGAGCACATGGAGCGGAATCGGAGGATTAAGCTGGGTGAACATGAGGGATGCCTTTCGACATCGCCAATGCCCGGCGCGCGCGGCCAGTTCCCCGCGCCGCGCAAAACAAAAGCTATTTCGGCAACTTGGCTTCCAGCACCGCGATCTTGGCTTCGAGGATCTCGACCTTTTCGCGGGCCATCGCGGCCATGTCCTTGACCGCGTCGAATTCCTCGCGGCTGACGAAGTCGAGCCCGCCCAGCGCTTCCTTCAGCCGCTCGCGCCCAGCCTCGCGGGCTTCGCGGGTCATGCCGGCAAAGGTCCCGGCGGCGGCGTTCGCCATCTTCACGAAGTCGGCGATCAGGGGGTTTTCGCTTTGCATGGCGCTATTGTGGCCCCGCTTCGATCACAATTCAATCCGCTGGACCGAACCTGACACGTCCCTACCGTCGGCATCGGGGTTCAATTGCAGGAACTGCCAGTTGAGCACCGTCGCGAACAGGACCCACGCCAGATAGGGGACCAGCAGCCAGCCGGCCAGGCGCCGCACCCGGAAGAACAGGATCGTCGTGGTCAGCACCGCCACGTCGATCGCCAGCAGCAGTGCCAGCGCCAGGGTGATCTGGTGGAAAGCGAAAAAGGTCGGCGACCAGGCAAGGTTGAGCGCGAGCTGGATGACGAAGGCGGCGATCGCCAGCCCGCGCCCGCGGGCACCCCAGGCGGCGCAGACCAGCGCCAGCGCGATGCCCATCAGGAAATAGAGGATCGACCAGACGATCCCGAAGGCAGCCGGCGGCGGGAAGATCGCCGGCTTGTCCAGGCTCATGAACCACGGACTGTCCGCCGTGCTGCCCCCGACCACACCGGACAGGTATCCCAGAAGCATGACGGTGGGCACGAGAAACAGGGCCCAGCGCAGGACGCTGGCACGCAACTGTGACGGGGACGCGAGGCGGTTCATGCGGACTCCTGCGATTCGCCCGGTCTTATGGCGGGGGGCCCGGTCAGGCGCAACTTGGGTCCACGATGCCGTCCCGCCCCGGGCCAGAGCGATGCCCGCGTTGCGCCGCGACGAGGAACTCGACGTTGCCTTCCGGGCCGGTGATCGGGCTTTCGACGATCCCGTCGACGGTCCAGCCGCCGCTCTCCAGCCAGTCGCGCACTTCGGCGCATACGCGGGCATGGAGTGCCGGGTCGCGCACCACCCCGCCCTTGCCCACTTCCTCGCGCCCAACCTCGAACTGCGGCTTGATCAGGGCGACCAGGCGGCAGTCCGGCGAAGCCAGTTCGAGCGGGCGTTCGAGGACCTTGGCCAAGCCGATGAAACTGGCATCGCACACCACCCAGTCGCACGGTCGGTCGATCTGCTCGGGCGAAAGAATCCGCGCGCTGGTCTGTTCCAGAACCGTCACGCGCGGATCCTGTCGCAATTTCCAGGCAAGCTGGTTGGTGCCGCTGTCGACCGCGAAGACGTGCTGCGCCCCGCCCTGCAACAGCACGTCGGTAAAGCCGCCGGTCGAACTGCCGATGTCCATCGCCATCGCCCCGTTTGGGTCGAGGGCGAAGTGCTGGATCGCGTGGGCCAGCTTGATCCCCCCGCGGCTGACCCAGGGATGATCGCGCCCCTTGACCTCGATCGACGCATCTTCAGCCACTTGCTGGCCGGACTTGTCGATCTTTCGTGTATCCGCGAAGACCAGGCCCGCCATGATCAGTGCCTGTGCCCGCGCGCGGCTTTCGGCCAGGCCGCGGGACACAAGCAGTTGGTCGATGCGTTGTTTCGCCATGGAAACGCGCTTAGCCGCTGCGGGCCGCTTGAGCCAATCCCGTCGATCCGCCAAGGTCGAGCTGATGACCCGCACCAGACTTCTTATCGCCCTGCCGCTGCTGGCTGTTGCCAGCGCCTGCGTCCCCTCGACACCTGCTCCGACGCCGATCCCGACCCCCACCCCGCGCCCAAGCCCGGTACCCACGCCCACGCCGACCCCTGCGCCGACCCATGCGAGCTGGATGGACGCTCCAGCAACGCCGGGCGACTGGACCTACCGGACGACGGCAGGCGGAAGCGCCGCGACGTTCGGCGAGGCCGCCAGTGGGGCGCGCTTCACTATCGCCTGCAATCGCGCCGCGCGCAGCGTCTCTCTGACCCGCGCCGCCAGTTCCCAGGTCGCGGTGCCGATGCAGGTCCGCACCGAGACGGCAGAACGGGCATTCACCGCGGTGCCGGGACAGGGCGGCGTGCCCGAACTTGTAGCCACGATCACGGCCAACGACTCGTTCCTCGACGCCATCGCGTTTTCGAGGGGTCGCTTCGCTGTGGAAATCGCCGGGGTGGCGCCGCTTTATATTCCCGCATGGCCCGAAATCGGCCGGGTAATCGACGACTGCCGCTAGGAGAAAGGCATGCGATTTGCGCAGGCCAGAAGCTGAGAATTCTGACAGCGAAAAACTTTAATGCAAGACTTGCGTTAGCACCTGCAACGAATCACATTGCACCTCGGAAGAAGCGGTACACGCGGCTTCCGGACCCCGGTGAAACGGCGGGCCTGGCTTAAACAGCGCGAAAGGAGGTGATCCGATGTCTCATGGTTCAGCAGGGAGGTCGGAAACGACCCGCGCGGAGCATATTCGGTAAACATCACTTTCGCCGAGTAAGGCTCCGTGAGCGGTCCCAACACGACCGCTGACCATGCGAAGGGCGGTATCCCATCCGGGGTGCCGCCCTTCTCATTTTTTCGCTTTCCTACCGCCGGCGAGGCGTTTCATGGTGACGCGTGTCGACGCACGATGAATGCATACCGGATCACCGGTTCGCCTCTCGCCGGCCAGGCCGGAGTGCATTCGGCGCGTCCAATTTAGGTGTCACCTTAGGGGTAACCTTCGACGTACCAGCGCATCCCTTCAATTGCGGTCCAAGACACGCTAGACGGGGCATTCCAGTTCAATAGCTTACCATTTATTTCATTTCGCTTGCCTGTTTTGAAATAATCAGACAGATGCCGCGCCGAAAGCAGGACTTCATGCACGCCACCGCCAAACCGCCAATCGACTTCGACCGCATTGCCCATCCCGCCCCCGTTCCGGGTGCGACGCGCGATCAGGCCATCGCCGATCCCGGCTTCGGCAAGGTCTTCACCGACCACATGGTCTCGATCGACTACACCGAAGGGCGCGGCTGGCATTCTGCGACGCTCGGCGCGCGCGGCCCTCTGACGCTCGATCCGGCGGCGGCCGTTCTGCATTACGCCCAGGAAATCTTCGAAGGCATGAAGGCCTATCGGCTCGACGACGGGACGATGGCACTGTTCCGCCCGGAGGCGAACGCCGCGCGCTTCAACGCATCGGCCGATCGCCTGGCCATGCCGCGCTTGCCGGAGGAAACCTTCGTCGAGGCGGTGCGCCAGCTCGTCCTGGCCGACAGGGCCTGGTTCCCGCCGGTTGATGGCGGCTCGCTCTATCTGCGCCCCTTCATGTTCGCGTCCGAGGCCTTCCTCGGCGTGCGCCCGGCACGGGAATACAAGTTCCTCGTGATTGCCAGCGCGGCGGGCAACTACTTCAAGAGCGGCGTTCCTGCGGTCTCCATCTGGGTGAGCGAGGACTATACCCGCGCGGCGCCCGGCGGGACCGGGGCAGCCAAGTGCGGGGGCAACTACGCCGCCAGCCTCGTCCCGCAGGCGGAGGCGATCGCCAAGGGCCACGACCAGGTCGTGTTCCTCGACGCCGTCGAGCGCAAGTGGATCGAGGAACTGGGCGGGATGAACCTGTTCTTCGCCTTCGACGACGGGTCGGTCCTGACCCCGGAGCTGACCGGCACCATCCTGCCGGGCATCACCCGCGATTCGATCCTGCAACTCGCGCGAGAAGAGGGCCTTTCGATCCGTGAGGGGCGCTACAGCATCGACCAGTGGCGCGCCGATGCCGAGAGCGGCAAACTGCTCGAAACCTTCGCCTGCGGCACGGCGGCCGTCGTCACGCCGGTGGGCAAGGTAGCCGGGCGGGATGGAGAATTCACCATCGGCAGCGGAGGGCCCGGTCAGTTGACCGGCCGCATCCGCGACCGGTTGGTGGGCATCCAGCGCGGCATCATCGAGGACCGCCACGGCTGGGTCCATCGGCTCGACTGAGCCGCCATGCGCCCCGACGAGCGACTTTGCCTGCCGACGAACGGCATGACATAGCTGGGCTGCCAAGTTCAGGGGATACCACATGACCGTTCGCCTCGCCTCTCTTCTGGGCGCTGCCGCCCTTGCCTTCGCCGTGCCGGCCGCGGCGCAGGACAATTCGCCGCCCGCATCTGCCACGACCGACGACAAGGCGTGGATCGAGAAGAGCAACACCTACACCACGGCACTGATCGAAGCGCAGGCCGCCTTTTCTCCGGAAGGCGCGTCGGGCGCCGGCCTCGAGCAGTTCGACGGGCTGGCCATGGACCTCGGCCCCAATCTCCCCGATCGTATGGTTGCCATGCTGGAGAGCCAAGTCACGCGCCTGACCGCCGCCAAGGCGTCGGAAGGCGATCCGCGCGTGAAGCAGGATCTGCAGATCCTGATCGACGACCTCATTCATTCGATCGAGGGAGTCCGGCTTAACCAGAAGACCCAACTGGCGTGGACCGACGTGCCCGCCACAGTGTTCGGCGTGATGAACGGGGTGCTCGACGACCAGCGCTCGCCCGCGCGCCGGCAGAAGGCGCTGGAGCTGCTGCAGCGCTATACCGGGCTCTACAAGGGCACCACGCCGCTGACCGAGCTGGCCAAGGCGCGTTGGGCCGAGAGCCAGAGACAGGGGAAGATCGGTCCGTTCAAGGGCCGGGTCGAGGACACGCTGGGCAAGACCGACGTCTATATTTCCGGCGTGCGCGAACTGTTCGCCAAGTACAAGATCAAGGGCGCGGACAAGGCGCTCGACGCCATGGAAACGCAGCTGCGCGACTATGCGGAATGGGAGCGCGCCAACGTCCTCCCCGCGGCGCGCGAGGATTTCCGCCTGCCGCCCGAACTCTATGCTTATCAGCTCAAGGGCTACGGCATCGATATCGCGCCCGAGGAACTGATCAGCCGCGCCCGCCGCGGGTTCTACGAGATCCGCCAGCAGATGCGCGCTCTCGCCCCGCAGATCGCGGCCAAGAACGGTTGGAGCGAAACCGATTATCCCTCGGTATTGAACAAGCTGCGCGAACAGCAGATACCGCCCGAAAGGATGGAGGCCCGCTACGCCGAGATCCTGGGCGAGATCCAGCAGATCGCCGCGCGCGAGAGGATAGCCACCCTGCCGTCATATCCAGTCGCCATGCGGCTTGGGACCGAGGCGGAAAACGCCGCCAGCCCCGCGCCGCACATGCGCCCCCCGCGTCTTATCGGCAATACCGGCGAGCAGGGCGTGTTCGTGCTGACCACCGGGCAGACGAAGGACAACCCGATCGAAGCGCACGACTTCGACTTCGATGCCGCCGCCTGGACCCTGAGCGTCCACGAAGGGCGCCCGGGACACGAACTCCAGTTCGCCCGCATGGTCGAAACCGGGGTCAGCCAGGCCCGCGCGCTCTATGCCGCCAATTCGGCCAACGCCGAAGGTTGGGCGCTCTATGCCGAAGCCGAGATGCAGCCTTACGAACCGCTCGAAGGCCAGCTGATCGCGTTGCAGCACCGGCTGCTGCGTGCCAGCCGGGCGATGCTCGACCCGATGCTCAACCTGGGCCAGGCGGACCGCGAGACGGCCGAGCGTATCCTGCGCGAAGAAGCGGGTTTCTCCCCCGCGATGGTGAAGCAGGAAGCCGACCGCTACACCTTCCGCGCCCCTGGGCAGGCGGGCAGCTATTACTACGGCTATAGCCGGCTGCTCGATATCCGCATGCAGGCCGAGGTCGCGCTCGGGGCCAAGTTCGACCGGATGGCCTTCAACGATTTCATCCTCGCCCAGGGTCTGCTGACCCTGAACGGCCTGGAAGACGCCGTGAAAACGCAGTTCATCCCCGCGATGGCGGCCAGGTAACCGGCCGCGGCCGGATCAGGGCTTGTAGCCCTGGTCCGGCGGCAGGTTCATGATCAGCGGCGGCTTCTCGCCCTTGAGTTCGGCGAAGGCCACCATGGCATTGATCAGTGCGCGGTTCTGGCCGGTGCTGCCGTATTCGAGCCCGGTCAGCGTGGTCGGCTTGAGGAACGGCGCATACTTGCCGCTGGCGATCAGCGCGGTGACCACGTCCTTCGGCTGCCCGCCGGCTGCCTGAACCCGGCGCGATTCGTCGACCAGCGCGCGGTTGAACGCGGCGAAATCCACCAGCCGCTGCCAGGGCTGGATATAGCCGTGCCCTTCCACGATGGTGTCTACGTTCTTCACGGTGCGGACCAGTCGTTCCATCGTGTCGGCCGCCTTGACCGCGCTACCGCCCGAGTTGCCGTCGATCAGCGGGGCCATCGACCACGCCATCGCATCGCCCATCGCCATGACCTTGTCGTTGGCGAAGACGACGAACGCATCCCCGTCGGTATGCGCGGGGCCGGTGTAGTAGAGGTCGATGCGGTTCTTCCCGCTGCCCAGCGTCATCGTGTCGCCGAACTGGCGGGTCGCGGGATTGGCCGGCATCGGCCCGACCGGCTTGCTCATCCGCAGGGCTGTGTTGGCTTGGGCGACCACCTCGACCGTCGGCCGCTGGTCCTTGAAGAACTGGTTCGAGCCGTTGTGATCGGGGTGGCTGTGGGTGTTGATCACCAAGGTGACCGGCTTGTCGGAAACCTTGCGGATCTCGTCGAGGATCTTCTGGCCGTTATTCGCCAGCTTGGTGTCCACGATGGCGACCCCGTCGTCCATCAGGAAGACCGTGGTGTTACCGCCCGCGCCGAAGATCTTGTAGACGTTGCCCTTCACGTGCTCGATCGGGCTGATGCCGGGCAGGCCGGGCCCGCCGCCCGGAACGTAGTTCGGCGGCGCGGAGTCCATCGGCGTCGTGGCGACGACGCCCGAAGGCGCGCCGCCGTTGCCTCCGGTGCTGGCAGTGTCGCCCGGCTGCGTTGCGCAGGCGGCGGCGACGCCGGTGACCACGATGGCCGACAAGATGGCACTGCGCTTCATCAGGTTCCTCCCCAAAGGATTGTTCTTTGGACGAACCAGTAGACGCCCCCTGCGATCACCGCAACGGAGCCGAGAGTAGCAATTTGTCGTGCGGCGCGCGGGCGGGTTCGCCACAGCCAGCCCAGTGCAAGGGTGAGCGGTATGACCACGGCGAGCTGGCCCAGCTCGACCCCGAGATTGAAGCCGAACAAGGACCAGCCGAGCGACGCGGGCGGAAGCCCGAATTCGCGCAGCACGGAGGCAAAGCCGAACCCGTGGATCAGCCCGAAGGCGCCCGCCATCCACGCCCGCAGATCCTTGCCCTCGCCGCGCAGCAGGTTGTCCGCACCCACCACGACGATGGTCAGCGCGATCGCCGGCTCGATCAGCCAGGCCGGCGGCACCACGAGGTTCGTCGCCGCTAGCCCGAGGGTGATCGAGTGGCCCAGGGTGAAGGCGGTGACGATGCCGACCAGCCGCCGCCACGTGCCGCCGAACAGCAGCAAGCCGAGCAGGAAAAGCAGGTGATCCGGCCCGATCCAGATGTGATGCGCGCCGGCGGGGATGAAGGTCCGCAGCACCGACAGGCGCCCTTCGGCGGTGCCGCGCCAGAAAGTCTGCGGGGCGCTCGTGCCCGAGGTGATCCACTGCTGGCGGATTTGCTTGCCCTCGTAGACGTTGACGAAGGTCTGATGCTGCGGGTCGTAGGGGAACAGGTCGCCGCGATAGGTCAGCTTGCCGCCTGGCGGGGCGGTCGCCTCGAACCACAGGCGGATCGCGTCCTGCCCTTCCACCGGCTCGATGTAGGTCCATTCGAGCGCGAGGGGCCCGTCGTCGTTCGACAGGGCAAACCTCTTCGCCAGCATCTGGTCGAGCAGACCGAGCTGGTGAATGAGGAAATGCGGATCCTTCAGGACCCGGGGATCGCCCAGCTGCAATTCATGCGCGGCATCGAAATCGTGGATCGTCAGCGTGCCGGTCAGCTTGTCGCCCTCGTACCGCAGGTCGAGGTAGGAGAACGGCGCCGGGTGAGCCGCCGCCGGTGCCGCCGCGAGCAGCGCCAGGATAGCCAGCAGGAACCGAAGCATCACGCCGCCAGCTTGCCCTTGAGCCGGTCGAGGATCAGGTCGCTGGCCCGCTCGCCGATCATGATCGCCGTGGCGTTGGTGTTGCCCTGCGGGATCGTCGGCATGATCGAGGCGTCGGCCACCCACAGGCCGTTGATGCCCCGCACACGGCAATCCGGCCCGACCACCGCCATGGCGTCGTCCACCGCGCCCATCCTGGCGGTGCCGACCGGGTGGTACATCGGGATTGTCGCCGCCCGCACGTAATGGCCCAGCGCCTCGCGATCGGCGAGCTCCCTCCCAGGGCGGACCTCGCTAGTCACGTCTTTCGCGATGGCGGGCTGCGCCATGACCTTGCGGGCGATTTCCAGACCGTCGATCAGCTGTTCGAGGTCATCCGTCTCGCCCAGCAGGCGGTGGCGGATCAGCGGCGGAGCGGAGGGATCGTTGCCGCGCAATTCGATCGAACCGCGCGAGGTGGGCCGCATCAAGCCGACCAGCGTGGTGACGCTGGGCTCTTTGCGCAGTTCGAGGTTGCCCTGCAGGGTGATGTCGAAGGCGAAGGCGCTGAAGGCGAGCTGCAGGTTCGGCGCGGACATCCCCTCGCGGCTCTTCACGAATGCCTGCGCGTGGCCGATACCAGTGGTCAGTGCGCCGCTTCGGCGGATCGCCATGGCCAGCACCTGCCGCAGCCCGGCCAGCCCACGGCTGTCGTCGTTGAGCGTGCGCGCGCTGACGGTATTCACGAGGTGGCAGGCGGAATGTTCCTGCAGGTTCTGCCCCACGCCCGGCAGGTCGCAGACGACCGTGATGCCGTGATCGCGCAGATGGGCCTGCGGACCGAGCCCGCTCAGCATGAGCAGGCGAGGCGTGTTGAGCGCACCGGCACACAGGACCACGCCCTGGCCGGCGACGATCGTCTCCTGGCGACCCGCCCGCTGCACGCGAACGCCGGTTGCCCGGGCGCCCTCGAATACGATCGCCTCCACCTGCGCTTCGGTCATGACCGTCAGCCCGGCAGGCGGCGGGGTGAGATAGGCGGCGGCGGTCGAATGTCGCAGTCCGCGCTTCTGCGACAGCTGGATGTAGTCGACGCCCTCGGCGTGCTGGCCGTTGAGGTCGGGCGAACGGGGATAGCCGGCCTGTTGCACGGCCTCGATCCATTCGTCGGTCACGGCGTAACGGCTGCGGATCTCGCCGACCGAGAGCGGGCCGCCCTGCCCGCGCCAGGCGTCGGTGCCCCGCTCGTTGTGCTCCATCCGGCGGAAATAGGGCAGCACGCTGGCGTAGTCCCAGCCGGTTGCGCCAAGTTCGGCCCACCTGTCGTAATCCCACCTGTGGCCGCGGATGAACATCATTCCGTTGATCGCACTGCCGCCGCCCAGGCGCTTGCCGGCGGGCCAGACGTCGGGGCGGCCGCCCACGCTCTCGTCCGGCTCGGCGCTGTACATCCAATCGAAATCGGGCGTGTGGACGATGCCGCCCATCAGCGCGGGGACCTTGGACCGGATGTCGCGATCGCTCTTGCCGGCCTCGATCAGCAGGACCTTTCTGCCGCCCTGGGCGAGACGTGCGGCGCAGGCCGCCCCGGCGCTGCCGCCGCCGACGACTATCAGGTCCGAGGTCACGCGGCGTACTCCCGCTCCCGCATACCCTGCCCGGGTAGCGCATCGCGGCCGTGCTGCGTCGTCAGGTCGAGCTCCGGGCCGATCGCATGGATCCCGTGCTTGTCGGTCAGCGCGTAATAATTCTGTTTGATTTCATCGAGTTTTACGGTCGCGGCGATACCCGGCCACTGATAGAGCTCGCGCAGATAGCCGCGCAGCGCCGGATAGTCCTCCACCCGCCGCAGGTTGCACTTGAAGGCGCCGTGGTAGCCGACGTCGAACCGGACGAGCGTGGTGAACGCGCGCCAATCCGCCTCGGTCAGCCATTCCCCGGCGAGATAGCGGCTGTGCGACAGGCGATCCTCGAGCGAATCGAGCGCTCGAAACACGCCCCGGACAGCCTGATCGTAAGCGGCCTGCGTGCTTGCGAAGCCCGCGCGGTACACGCCGTTGTTCAGCGCCGGATAGATCAGGTCGTTCCAGCGGTCGATCTCGGGGCGCAGGTCTTCGGGATAGAGGTCGAGCCGGTTACCCGTGATCGCATCGCACGCGGTGTTGAGCATGCGGATGATGTCCGCGCTCTCGTTGTTGACGATGCGGCCGGTCTTCTTGTCCCACAGCGTCGGCACGGTGGCCTTGCCGGTGTAGTGCGGATCGTGCGCCTGGTAGACTTGGTAGAGCGGATGCGGCACCTCAAACGGCGGGATCGTGTCGTCCTGGAAGATCCACCCCTGGTTGCCGATCACTCCGTGGCTGGCCGAGAGCGAGATGACGTCCTCGAGCCCCTTGAGCACGCGGTAGGCGGTGACGCGGCTGGCCCACGGGCAGACCCAGGCGACGAAGAGATGATAGCGGCCCGCCTCGGCCGGGAACTCGGCATCGGGATCGGGCGAGATCCAGTTACGCAGCGGGCTCTCGATGCGGCGGAACTCGCCGTCCGATCCGATTTCCTCGGCTGCCGGGGGGCTGCCGCGCCAGACGCCGTCGTAAAGCTGGGACACTAGAGGCTCCTTCCGAAGCCTCCCTAACCGTTCTTACGCGGCGAGCAACTTCTGTGCCTTCGGGTTGGCTTCCAGCAGTTCGATCAGCCCGCGCTCCTCGCGGCTGAGCCAGCGGGTCTTGCGCGGCAGGCGCAGGCCCTCGCGCCATTTCACCTGCCGGTCGACCAGCGCAACCACCGCCGGATGGACGTAGCTCTTGCGCGCGATCGTGGGCGTGTTGCCCAGCTTCTCGCTGACTTCCTCCATCAGCGCCTTGAGCGTCATCGCGCCCGACGCCTCGGCCAGTATCTTGAACGCCAGCACGCTGGCATGCCAGGTGCGGAAGTTCTTGGCGGTGAAATGCTCGCCCATCGTCTCGCACAGGTAGGCGTTGACCTCGCCCGAGCCGACGTGATGGATCGCGCCGTCCTCGGCCTCGTACTGGAAAAGGTGCTGGCCGGGCAGGTCCTGCATCTTGCGTACGAAGTGCGCCAGGCGCCGGTCGGAAATCGTCACCTCGCGCATCTTGCCGCTCTTGGCCTTGAACTTGAGCGTCAACCGATGGCCCTTCACCTCGGCATGGCGCTGGCGCAGCGTGGTCGCCCCGAAGCTCTTGTTCGACTTGGCGTAGGCCTCGTTGCCCACGCGGATGACGCCCAGGTCGAGCAGCCGCACGACGCTGGCGATGGCATGGGCGCGCGACACCTTGGAACCCGAAAGGTCCTCATCCACCCGCTTGCGCACCAGGGGCAGCAGTTCGCCGAAGACACGGCAGCCGTCGAACTTCTCGCTTTCCTTCATGGTGCGGAAATCGGGGTGATAGCGATACTGCTTGCGCCCCTTGGCATCGATACCGGTGGCGAGGATATGGCCGTTCTCCGCCGGGCAGTACCAGGCGTCGGTATAGGCGGGCGGCAGGGCGATGCGGTTCAGCCGGTCGATCTCGTCGCGGTCGGTGATGCGCTCGCCCTTGGGGTCGAAATAGGCCCACCCCTTGCCCTTCTTCTGCCGGCTGATGCCGGGCATGTCGTCGCTGACGTAGATGAGCTTGGGCGTCCGACCGGTCATTGCGAGCGCTGAACGCGCCGCAACTTCAAAGGGTTCCGGCTAGATCGGCAAGGCCTCGATCACGCTGTGCCCGCGCGGGTTGCGAATGGCCCTGCCCATGCGAAAGCCCGCCCGTCCGAAAAGCTGCGCGAACTGCGCCAGCGTCCGCTCATGCCCGGTGGCCCAGACCATCATCGCGATGTCGGTCGACAGCGCCTCGCCCGGCTCCGGGCTCTCACCGAGAAGGTGGTCGATCACCACGACCGCACCGCCGGGCGCGATGGCGGCCCGTATCGAGGACAGGATGGCGACGGATTCCTCGTCGCTCCAGTCGTGCAGGATCTGCTTGAGAAGATAGAGGTCGCCCGGCGGGACAGCCTCGAAGAAACTGCCGCCGATCGCTTCGATCCGCGTGCCGGCGAACCGGCCCTGCGCCCGCGCGGCGACTTCGGGCAGGTCGAACAGGATGCCCCGCGCCTCGGGCCGGTCAGCCAGCACGTATTCCAGCAGGCTGCCCTGGCTGCCGCCCACGTCGATCGCCACGCTGAACGGGGCAAAGGCGTAGTTTCCGCGCAGGAAATCCAGCGTCCGCGCGGTCATGAAGGACATGAAGCTGCCGAACTGGGCGCCCAGTTCGGGATGGTCGGCGAAGTATTCGAACACCGGCTGGCCGAATCGCGCCTCGAACCCGTTGGTGCCTGCGGACAGTCCGTCGAGCAGCGATGCGCCCGCGGCAGTGGTGTTGATCATCTGCTGCCACAACCCGCGCAGTTCGGCGATCCGCGCGGTGCGCGAATTGGCGATCAGGTGTCCGCCCGGCTCGACCTCCAGCAGTTCGTGCGCGGCAAGGTAGTTGCCGATCCGTCGGATGCTGTCGGCGGGAAGCCCGCTGGCCCGCGCGAATTCCGCCGGATCGACCGGACCCGCGGCCACCGCCTCCGCCAGGCCAGAGCGGCAGGCGAAGTGCAGCATGGGCAGGCCGATGGCGACGGAGTGCAGCCAGTTGAACAGGATGTCCGGATCGTCGAGATTCCGGCCGATCGGTTGCTGCACTCGTGCCTCCCTCGCGAACTTCGGGGGGTGATAGGTAACATTGCCGTGCCCGGCGGCAAGTTCGCTTGCGCCGCCGCCCCGCCAGTCCCATGTCGCAGGCCGCAAGACAGAACGAGGAGCCCCGCACGATGTCCGACGTCTACACCCCGCCCGAAGTCTGGGCCCCCGACGAGGCAAACGGCGGGGCCTTCGCATCGGTCAACCGCCCGACTGCGGGCCCGCGCGAGGAGCGGGAGTTGCCCGTCGGCGACCACCCGTTCCAGCTCTATTCGCTCGGCACGCCCAACGGGGTGAAGGTGACGGTGATGTTCGAGGAGCTGCTCGAAGCCGGGTTCTCCGATGCCGAATACGATGCATGGACGATCAAGATCTTCGACGGCGACCAGTTCTGGTCGGGCTTCGTCGACCTCAATCCCAACTCCAAGATCCCCGCCCTGCTCGATCGCAGCGGACCCGAACCGTTCCGCGTGTTCGAGAGCGGGGCGATCCTCGTCCATCTGGCGGAGAAGTTCGGCTATCTCCTGCCCACTTCGGGTGCCGCCCGCGCCGAAACGCTGAGCTGGCTGATGTGGCAGATGGGCAGCGCGCCGTTCATCGGCGGCGGGTTCGGGCATTTCTACGTCTACGCGCCCGAGCGCTACAAGTACCCGATCGACCGCTATGCGATGGAGACCAAGCGGCTGTTCGACGTGGCCGACAGGCAACTTGCCAAGACCGAGTACCTGGCGGGCGACTACTCGATCGCCGACATCGCCGCCTACACCTGGCTCGGCAACCTCTATCACGGGGCCTACAACGGCGCGGACAGGTTCCTGTCGCTGCACGAATACGAGAACGTGGGCCGCTGGGTGAAGGCGATCGACGCGCGGCCCGGGGCGATCCGCGGGCGGCTGGTCAACAGCCCGGCCATGCGCGAGCGGCATTCGCCGGTGGACTTCGACTCGGTCGAGGACCGCAGCCTGTTCGAACCGGTCCGCAAACGCGCCGACGTCTGACCCCGGCACGCTGCCGGGCGCGGCCTTGCGCCGCACCGGCCAAGCGCTATAGGCGGCGCGCAGCACGCGCATGCTGGGGCGTCGCCAAGTGGTAAGGCACCGGTTTTTGGTACCGGCATTCGCAGGTTCGAATCCTGCCGCCCCAGCCAGTCTTCCCATGCGGAGGGACAAGTGAACGGCATCCGGCTCGCGTTTTTCAAGCTCAACGTTCCGGCGATGGAGCCGGCTCTCGCCTTCTGGTGCGGGGCATTCGGGTTCGCCGTCACCATGACCTTCGACGAGCCGGGTTTCCTCGAACATGTGTTGGCGCTTCCGGGGCAGGAAGCCGGGCCGATGCTGATGCTGGTGGAAAGCAGGGACGGGCGCGACGTGACAGTGGGCCGCGGTCACGGCCCGGTGGGCCTGATGTGCGACGACATCCAGGCGGAATGGGACCGGGCGATCGCGCACGGGGCCACCCCCGTGCTCGCCCCGTTCGAGGCTGGCGGCGCACAGGTGGCGATCCTTGCGAGCCCGGAGGGTCACGAAATCGAACTGGTGCAGCTGCCCCTGGAATGAGCCGGCAACCCAACATCGTCTTCATCATGGCCGACGACCTCGGCTACGCCGACCTGAGCTGTTACGGCCGGCAGGACTATCGGACCCCGGTGCTCGACGGACTTGCCGCGCAGGGCGTCCGGTTCACCCAGGCCTATGCCAACAGCGCGGTGTGTACCGCGACGCGCGTGGCGCTGATGACCGGGCGCTATCAATACCGCCTGCCGATCGGGCTGGAGGAGCCGCTGCAGGACCGCGCGCTTGGCCTGCCGCCGGAGCATCCCACGCTTGCGTCGCTTCTGCGCGGCTGCGGTTATCATACCGCGCTGGTGGGCAAGTGGCACCTTGGATCGCTGCCGGAGTACTGCCCCCTCAAGAGCGGCTTCGACCAGTTCTGGGGCATCCGCGGGGGCGGGGTGGATTATTGGACCCACCAGCTCGACGGCGTGAACGACCTGTGGGACGGGACCACGAACGTCGAGCAGGCTGGTTACCTCACCGACCTGCTGGCCGACAAGGCGGTCACGGTGCTGGAAGAGCGCGCGGCGGCGGGCGGTCCGTTCTTCCTCAACCTCAATTTCACCGCCCCGCACTGGCCGTGGGAAGGTCCGGACGCGGCGGGCCGGGCCGAGTCCGAGCGGCTCGCCGCGAAAGCCGGGCCGATGCCGATCCAGCACTGGGACGGCGGCGATAACCCGACCTACGCCGCGATGATGCGCTCGCTCGACGAGGCATGCGGCCGGGTCCTTGCCGCGATCGACCGGCTCGGAATGCGCGAGGATACGATCGTCGTCTTCACTAGCGACAACGGGGGCGAGCGCTTCTCCGACGTCTGGCCTTTTGTCGGCCGCAAGACCGAGCTGCTGGAGGGCGGACTGCGGGTCCCCGCGATCGTTCGCTGGCCGGGCGTCGCCCGCCCAGGAAGCGAGAGCGCCGAACTGCTGATAACGATGGACTGGCTGCCCACCTTCCTTGCCGCGGCGGGCAGAGCGACCGATCCCGCAGCGCCTTCCGACGGCATCGACCTGCGCCCTGCCATTGAGGGAAGAACCCTGCCGGACCGGACCCTGTTCTTCCGCTTCTCCCACCGCGAGCAGAAGGCCGCGCGCAAGGGGCGGATGAAGTTCCTCGAGATCCTCGGCCAGAGTTTCCTGTTCGACGTGGTCGCCGATCCGATGGAGCGGGCGAACCTGAAGGACCGCCGGCCTGACGAGTTCGCTGCCTTGGTGGCCGAGTGGGATGCATGGAACGCGGGCATGCTGCCACCCGACCCCGCCGCGGGGCGGCACGGCTTCACCGGCGACAAGCTGGCCGAATACTTCGGGGTCGACAGTTAGCCCGAATAGCCTTCGGCGAAGACGTCGATGGTCGGATAGTTGGGATCCTGCAGTACGGCGGAGAGCATAAAGCTCTCGACCGCCTCGCAGCGCGGGTCGCCGCCCCGGTCCTTGCGGAACCACAGCAGGCGCCAATTCTCGAGCGGATAGATCAAGGCCACCGTCTCGCGCGCCTCGGGGCTGAGCATGAACTCCGAGAACGAGGCGACGCCCAGCCCGCGCTCCACCATAGTACCCATGACGTCGAAATATTGGGTGTGGCCGATGACCTTGCGCGGCACGATCCCGTGGCGATCGAAGGCCTGCAGCACGTCGAGCTCCTGCTGGCTGCCGACCTGGGGCAGGATGAAGGGTAGGTGGTTGATCTCGTCGGCCGATAGCGGCGCCGTGCGCCCCTTCAGGAAATCGCGATGCCCGAAGATGCCCCCGCGCACCATCGCCAGCTGGCGCAGGCCGGGATCGACTGGCCGGTCGGCGCGCAGGTGATAGAGTGCGAAATCGAACCGGCCGTCCTGGATGTCGAGCGCGTAGCGGAAACTCGGCGGCCGGGCGTCGAACTCGAGGTCGATCTGCGGATGGCGGGCGAGAAAACGATCGAGCTTGGGGCGGATGAAATTGTCGAGCATCCCCTGCCCGACCCTGATCCGATAGGTTGCCGGGCGCACCATCTCCATTGTGTCGCGCCGGTGCGCGGCCAGCCTCTCCCCGGCCTGCTGGAAGACGGCAAGATCGTCGAGGAAAGCTACCCCCTCGACTGTCAATGAGGGCCGCTTGCCCGGCTTGCGCGCCAACAACGAGACCCCGAGCTGCGCCTCCAGCGCCTTGATCTGGTTGCTGACCGATGCCTGCGAAATTCCCAGCGCATTGGCCGTGCGGCGGAAGCTGCGCGTGGCGCACAGGCTGTCGAACACGTCGAGCTGGCGCAAGGTGAAAGGTAGAGTGGGCATTATCGCTCTCGACCCCACACATAACTGCGAAGTGATGACCTGTCATCACCTCGCGATGCGTTGCTTTGTAAGGCCGATAACTCGATTTCCGATCCCATGAACGGCCGAAAAGGCCGGCATTGGGGAGGAAACGATGAGAACACTGTCCGCTTCCAAATCGACGCCGCGCACGCGTCGCTGGGCGTCACGCACCGTCAGCGCCATGGCCCTTGCGCTGGCCACGCAGGCTCAGGCGCAGGACAACCAGCCTCCGGCCGACGAAGCGGACGCGGGCGAGGCGATCGTCGTTACCGGATCGCGCCTTGTCACTTCGGGCATGGATTCGCCGGTCCCGGTTACCGCGGTCGCGGCCGAGGAACTGAACGCGATGGACCCCGGGGCGCTAATCAACGCGGTCAGCCAGTTGCCGCAGTTCTACGGCAACCAGACGCCCAACAACTCGAACTTCTTCGTGCGCGGCGGCACCGGAAACCTGAACCTGCGCGGGCTCGGCCCCAACCGCACCCTGACCCTGCTCAACGGCCGCCGGGTGCCGGCCACCAGCGCCTTCGGCGGGGTCGACATCAACCTGTTCCCCGAAGCGATGATCCGCGGCATCGAGACGGTCACCGGGGGCGCCTCCGCCGCCTACGGCACCGACGCGGTGGCCGGCGTGGTGAACTTCCTGATCGACACCGATTTCGAAGGCCTGCAGTTCGATGTCCAGGCCGGAATCACCGACGAGAACGACGGCGCGAACTACGAGGCGAAAGGCGCCTGGGGCATGGCGCTGGGCGATCGCGGGCATCTGCTGCTGTCCGCATCCTGGGCCAAGCAGGAGGGCATCCACGACATCACCAGCCGCGAATGGTACCGCAACTACGGCGCCATCAACACCGGCACCACGGCGGCGCCGTTCTGGGATGTGTTCCCCGACGTGCGATCGATCGGAGCCTCGTTCGACGGCATCATCTACGCGCCCAACACGCCGATCAACGGGCTCGCCCTCAATCGCGACGGGACTCTGGCACCGCTCAACATCGGTTCGATCAACACGGGCGCGGGCACCGTGGGCAACCAGGGGCGCGCGGTGGGTGCCGGCAACGATCTCAATGCCGAACTCTTCACGCTCTATCCCGACACCCAGCGCTATTCGGCCTTCGCCTATGGCGAATACGACCTGACCGACGACCTGATGTTGTTCGGCCAGTACATGCGCGGCTGGAACAAGCAATTCCAGTACAACACCCCGCGTTCGTCGCTGCAAGGCGTGCCCACCGCTATCACGATCTTCCGCGACAACGCCTTCATTCCCCAGCAGCTGCGCACCATCCTCGACGCGAATCCCACCATCGCATCGTTCAACCTGCGGCGCGTCGGCAGCATCGAGGACATCGGCGACGTCTGGTTTCGCGACGAGGTCACCCAGAACGTCGGCACCGCCGGCTTCGAGGCGAGCGTGCTGGGCAACTGGAAGCTCAACGGCTACTACCAGTACGGCAAATCCAAGCGGATCTGGGATCAGTACACGCTGCGTGTCGACCGCATCTTTGCGGCGGTCGATGCGGTCAAGAATGCCAGCGGCAACATCGTCTGCCGGGTGAGCACTGTGGCGGCCGGGGCAGCAGCCTTCCCTGGCTGCCAGCCGCTCAACCTGTTCGGGCGCGGCAATGCCAGCCCGGGCGCGATCGACTACGTGCTGGGCAACGACCCCGGACTTGCCATCAGCACTCCGCTCTATTTCGCCAACCTGGGCCTCACGGGCGAAACCTACGACTACACGTCGGTCGCTCCCAAGCGCAACGTGACCACGTTCGAGCAGCACCTCGCAGAGGTTTCCGCAGCGGGCGAACTGTTCGACGGCTGGGCTGGGCCGATCTCGCTGGCACTGGGCGCATCGTGGCGCAAGGAATCGATCTACCAGGTGGTGCAGGACACGGCCAATCTGCAGTCGAACCACGACGGCGGCTATCGCCCCTGTCCCACTGCGGCCGTCGCCGCCACGCTGGGCTTGCGCGGCCTCAACCCGCCGGACTGCAACAACACGGTGGCCTTCCAGTTCTCGAAAGTCTCGAACGTACAGGGCCAGGCGACCGTCAAGGAAGCCTTTGCCGAAACGCTGATCCCGCTGGTGAACGCGGGCAGCTTCGATGCAACGCTGAACCTCGCGGGCCGCTGGGCGGACTATTCGGGGTCCGGATCCATCTGGGCCTACAAGGCCGGTCTCGACGTCGCGCCGTCCGACTGGCTGCGCCTGCGTGGCACCTATTCGCGCGACGTGCGCGCCGGCAACCTGTCCGAACGGTTCGACAAGACCGGCGGCACCGCCAACGTGACCGATCCGCGTTCCGTGGCAACCAACCCCACGTATGGCGGCACGACCTACCAGACCACGATCTTCTCGGGCGGCAATCCGGCCATCCAGCCCGAAAAAGCCGATACCTACACCGCGGGCATCGTGTTCCAGCCGGCATTCCTGCCCGGCTTCTCGGCTTCGGCCGACTGGTACAAGGTCGGCATCAGAGATGCGATCGCGCAGCTCACCGTGAACGACGTGGCTCGCCGCTGCCTGATCGACCAGGAGCCGACCTTCTGCGCGCTGGTGACCACCGATCCCGGCCAGAACGGCAAGATCATCCTGGTGGGCAACCAGTTCGTGAACATCAACAAGCTGCGGGTCGAGGGGATCGACGCTGAAGTAGGATATCGCACAAGCGCCGACATTTTCGGCGGCGGCGACGAAAGCCTGGGGTTCAGGTTCCTCGCTTCGTGGCTGCTCGACAGGTCGGATGTGGGCGCCCCGACCGCAGCGGCGCCGAACGGCGCGGTCACCCGGTTCGACGGGCTGACCGGCATCGCGCCCGACAGCGGCACGGCGGGCATTTTCCCCAAGTTCAAGGCCAACGCCAACCTGACCTATCGCAACGGCGGCTTCTCCAGCTTCATGCAGGCCCGCGTCATCGGCAAGGGCAAGAACACGTACCTGTTCGGCACCGCGCCCGCTGTCGAAGGCGTCAACATCGCCGACAATTCGGTGCCCGCGGTCACGTACATCGACCTGCGGCTTGGCTACGAGGTACCGGTGGCCAATTCGACCGCCGAGTTCTGGGCCTCGATCACCAACCTGTTTGATAAGGCCCCCCCGGTCACCGCCACATACTCGACCTTCACCGCCACCTCCACGCAGTACAACGCCGCGCTGTTCGACGTGTTGGGGCGGCGCTTCACCCTCGGCATCAAGTTCAAGCTTTGATTGTGCTTCGACCGAAACGGAACCTAGGATCGGCCCCGCTGCGGGGCCGATCCGCCCGCCGCGCCTGAATTACCTGAAGGGACGCCCAATGACCGAAACCATTTTCCCGTCAGCAATTACCCGCCGCGCCGCCGTCGGCGGGATGGCTGCAACCGCCGCCCTCGCGGCCGGACCGGGCTTCGCCCACACCCCGGCGCGCAAGCCGAATTTCCTGTTCATTATGGCCGACGATTTCGGCTGGGCCGACCTGTCGTGCTACGGCCGCCAGGAATACCGGACCCCGGCGATCGACAGCCTCGCGGCGCAGGGCATGAAATTCAACCACGGCTATGCCAACAGCGCGGTGTGCAGCGCCACGCGCATGGGGCTCATCACCGGCCGCTACCAATATCGCCTGCGGTCCGGGCTGGAGGAACCGATGGGCGGGCCGGTCCACGGGCTGCCGCCGGAGCACCCCACCCTGCCCTCGCTGCTCAAGAAGCAGGGATATCGCACCGCGCTGATCGGCAAGTGGCACCTCGGCAACCTGCCCACCTTCGGTCCACTGAAAAGCGGATACGACGAGTTCTGGGGCAACCGGGGCGGCGGCGTCGATTACTTCACCCACAAGGTCGGCGGCCAGCTCGACGTGTGGGACGGCGACGTGAAGGTCGAGCAGATGGGTTACTACACCGATCTGTTGGCGGACCGGTCGATCAAGTATCTGGAGGACCGCGCAAAGGAAAAGGACAAGCCCTGGCTGCTCAGCCTGCATTTCACGGCCGCGCACTGGCCGTGGGAGGCGAACGACGCGAAGGGGCGCGCGGAAAGCGCCCGACTGGATGCGAAGAACACCGGGCAGTCCGCCAACGGCGCGGATTCCGCGCTGCACATCGCCCATTACGACGGCGGCGACATGGAAACCTATGCCGGGATGGTCACGTCAATGGACATGAACGTCGGGCGGATCCTCACCCGGCTGCGCGACCTAGGCATGGAACGCGATACGGTGGTGGTCTTCACCAGCGACAATGGCGGCGAACGGTTCAGCAACAATTGGCCGTTCACTGGAATAAAGACCGAGCTGCTCGAGGGAGGGCTGCGGGTGCCTTTCATCGTCAAGTGGCCGGGTCTCGTCGCGCCCGGCAGCGAGAATGATTACCCTGTCCTGTCGATGGACTTCCTGCCGACATTCCTAGCCGCCGCGGGCGGCGCGCCAGACCCGCGCTATCCCGCCGACGGGGTGGATATCCAGCCCGCGCTGGCAGGTGCGGCGCTGCCCGAACGGACGCTGTTCTGGCGGTTCTGGAACAAAGACCAGAAGGCCGTGCGTCGCGGGCGCTACAAATACCTGTCGATCAACGGCAACGAATACCTGTTCGATATCGTGGCCGACCCCCGCGAGCGCGGAAACCTGGCCGCCCGGATGCCGGACAAGTTCGCCGAACTGAAGGCCGCATTCGCCGACTGGAACAAGGACATGGTCCAGTACGACAAGGCCGTGTCGAGCTTCGGTTGGGGTCCGGCCGAACTGGCCGACCATTACGGCATCAACGACTGAGGTTGAGGGGGGAGCCGGGCGGCGAGCGGGACATCCGCTGCCGCCCGCTTTCAGTGACTGATGGCGGCGCGCTTGCGAGGATAAAGCACCGGAGCGACGAAGCCGAGCAGGATCACGAGCAGGCCCACACACACCGCCAGCGCGGCGACGCCGGCCATGATCGTTTCGAGCGGCATCATCATCCTGAGCGCCATGGCACCGGCGAAAGGCGCCATGACCATGCCCGAAATGCGGCCCCACCCGCCGGCCCAGCCGATCCCGGTGGAGCGCATCTCGGGCGGGTAGCTGAGGGTCGCCAGATTGTTGAGCCCGGTCTGCCCGCCCACCTGCGTGAAATTCCACATGATCAGCGCGCCCAGGAACACGCCTGAGCTGAACGGCACGTTCCCCAGCACAACCAGTGCGATCGCCTCAACGAAGTAGAACAACGCGATCAGCCAGTAAGGGTTGAGCCGGTCCATCAGGAAACCCATGATCAGCGTGCCGGTCGCCCCGCCGATGAAGCTGATCATCGCCGAAACCGCGAATTCCTGGATCGGGATGCCGCCGATTTCCTGGAAGAAGGTCGCCATCCAGTTCTGCAACAGGGCGATATTGCCCAGCGACAGGAAGCAGGCGACCCACAGGATCAGCGTCTGCGTCAGGAACTTGGGCTGCAACAGCGCCAGCGGGCCCAGCTTGGTCGACGGCGGCGCCTCGTCCCCCATATGGAAGGCTTCGCCGCCCTGGATCGGCTGGTTGGCGCCGATCGCCTTGATGGTCAGCGGGATTTTCGGATCCTCGCGATTGCGCACCATACGAAAGGCGAGCGATTCGGGAATGGCGGCAAGCAGAGGCAGCGCCAGGAAGCCCAGCACGCCGCCGACCCAAAAGCCGATCTGCCAACCGTACAGGTCGAGCAGCCAGGCCGCGATGATTCCGCTCGCCGCATTGCCGCCGGAAAACCACACCAGCGCAATGGCCATGAACGCCGCGCGCCAGCGCTTGGGTGTCATTTCGGAAAGCAGCGCCAGCGCGATCGGAAGCATGGCGGAAAAGAAGATGCCCGAAAGGCCCCGGACGATAGCCATGTGGGTGACCGTCTGCGCGTAGGCGCCCACGATCGACAAAACGCCGAAGCCGAATGCGCAGACTGCCAGGACCGGGCGCCGCCCGATCCTGTCGGCCAGCGGGGGCATGAGGAACGCGCCCACCGCCATGCCGACATAGGTCCAGAAGATCACCGTTTCCATGTCGGCCGGCGCGGCATTCAGCCCCGTGGCGATCGCCGGCAGGATCTTGCCGAAGAAGTACATGTCGAAACCGTCGATGAAGAGCACCAGCGAGCAGACCGCCAGCATCAGGATTTCGCGCCAGGTAATCGGGCGGTCGTCCATCCACGCTGCGACGTCGAAGCGCCGTTCGGCTGCCGCCGTGGCCATGCGTCCCTCTCCCCTGGACTCTGTCAAAAAGGGAGAGTGACCGTGCGAAGGGCCGCCGTCAATCGGCGGTTTCGAGTTCCGGCTGGGGATTGTGCGGCACCAGGATCAGCTCGTTGTTCTCCACCCGCCACGAGGCGAGGCGGCTGAGCAGATTCATGCCGATGACGTTGGTGTTGCCGAGGCCCGGTGCGATCACCGCATCCAGCCCGCGCGCCGCGACATTGCCGAAGCGCAGTTCGTCCAGCGTGGTCAGTTCGGCCGAGACCGAGCCATTGGCGGTCTGCATGATGACCGGGAACCCGGCGTTCTTTGGTTCCAGGCCCGCCCGGTCGGCCGTCTCGCGCGAGACCGCCGTCAAGGTCGCGCCGGTATCGACGAGGAAGCGGACCGGCACCCCATCGACCTCGCCGCGCAGCCAGAAGTGGCCGTCGGGCGCCAGCGGCACGCGGGTCTCGTTGCCCTCCACCACCTGCTGCGGCATCCCGAGTTCGGGCACGGCCATCTCGAAGCGCGGATCGATCCGCGAGATCTGCAGCACGACCATGACCAGCACGCCCATGAGGCCCAGGGTGCTGGCCATGCGCAGGCTTTGCCCCAGTGCGGGCAGGCGGCGCATCACCAGAGAGCCGAGCACGCCCATGATCATCGCCGCGAGCGCCGCCAGCAGCAGCCCCGACTTGGGCAACGCGCGCACCGTCGCGGCCAGTTGTTCGAAGATCGGAGCGATGTCCATGCAGGGTATATAGGGCGGCGCTGCTTGCCTTGCGATGACTTAGAGCGGCGGCGGCCGGCCGAACGTCGCGGGCTCGGCTCGGGCAAGGTCGGGCGGCCAGTCCAGCCGCTTCGCACCCGCCGCGTAAGTCGATTCAAGGAAGCTGCGCAGTGCGGCGTCGGGGTCCGGTGAACGGCGCACCACTTCGTATGGCAGGACGAACTCACCGAGCCCCTCGTCCCAATAAGCTCCGTCCGGCGCGACAGGGCCTTCGGACAGGCCCTCCGGCGCAGGGTAGGCGTAGGCATAGAAGGCCGCCTGTCCGAACCCACCGTTGCCAGGCCAGAAGCCGGCGCTGATCTCTTCCGCGCTGTAGGCCTCGCGCGTAACCGGGTCGGGCAGGTTGGGAATGCCGCCGGGGTGCGCGGGCGCGGGGCGGCCGGAAAACCGCGTCACGGCCAGGTCGAAGCTGCCCCAGAACAGGTGGCTGGGGGAGGACTTGCCGCTGTAAAGCGAGCGAAACTCATTGAAGACCCGGTCGGCGCTGAGGAACGCCCGGTGCAGCCGTATCGCAGCATCCGGGTCACATTCCCTCGGGCGGTCGTCGCCAGCGAAAGGCAGGGGATCGGGCAATTCGTTGGGCCCGCCCCACAGCGGCGCGGGCAGGCCCATCGAAACCAGCAGCGCCGAAAGCTCGGCATGAACCGCTGCGATCGTCTTGCCGGCGACGGACAACTCCTCCGCAGCGCCGGTGTCGCAGGTAACGCGGATCGCCCCGGCGAGGAAATCGAGTTCCGCCGCAAAGTGCCGGCCGCCAGCCGGGATCGAGCGGGTGATCGCGCCGCGCGGGGTCATCCGCAGCGCGACATGCCAGCCATGGTTTACCCAGGGATGAAGCCGGGTGGGTAACTTGCCGATTAGTTGCAGCAGCAGGTGGAGGCTCTCGATCGTCCCCTCGTCCTGCGCAAAATCGAGCTTGGGCCAGTCGCTCACGGGGCGCCGCGCGGCACGGTCCAGTCGGCGAGGATCAGCGAGAACCGCCCCTCGCCATCGGTCCAGCGGTGGACCGGCGTCCATCCCCCGGCCAGAAGCAGGGTGTTCTGGCTGCGCAGGTCGAACTTGTGGCTGTTTTCGGTGTGGATGGTCTCGCCCTTCGCCATTTCGAAGCGATTGTTCGAAACCTCGAACCTGATGTCGTCGCTAGCCTGGAGATGCATTTCGACCCGCGCGAACGTGTCGTTCCAGCGCGCGACGTGGCGCAGCTTGTCCACCGGAATCGTGCCGCCCAGCTCGCGATTGATCCGATGCGCCAGGTTGAGATTGAACGCCGCGGTCACCCCCTGCGCGTCGTCGTACGCGGCTTCCAGCACCGCCGGGTCCTTGATGAGGTCCATGCCGATCAGCAGTTTCGCGCCGGCTCCGAGCGTTTCGCGCATCGAGCGCAGGAGGTCGACCGCCGTGCGAGCAACCATGTTGCCGATGGTCGATCCGGGAAAGAAGCCGAGCTTGGGCATGTCCGCCACCGCATCGGGCAGGGTGACCGCGCGCATGAAGTCCGCCTCGACAGGATGCACCGGCACATCGGGAAACTTCGCCGACAGCTCAGCCGAGGATTCGCGCAGGAAGTCCCCCGAGATGTCGAGCGGGACATAGGCTGCCGGCTGGATGCAGGAGAGCAACACCGGGGTCTTGACCGAACTGCCCGAGCCGAATTCGACGACTGCCCGGCCCGGCCCTATCAGCGATCCGAACTCGCTGCACCGCTCGCGCAGGATCTCCGTCTCGGCACGCGTCGGATAATATTCCGGCAGGCCAGTGATGTCCTCGAACAGGCGTGAACCGGCTTCGTCATAGAACCAGCGCGCGGGGACGGCCTTCTGCGGCTGCGCCAGCCCGGCCAGCACGTCCGCGCGAAAGGCCCGGTCGACGCCGTCCTCGTCGCGATCGACGAGCGCGAGGCCTTCATGCGGACTCACAGGTCGCGCGCCAGGCGCAGGCCGGTGAACTGCCAGCGTTGTTGAGGGTAGAAGAAGTTGCGATAACTCGCCCGCGAATGGCCGCGCACGGTGGCACAGCTTGCGCCCTTGAGCACCCACTGGCCGGCCATGAACTTGCCGTTGTACTCGCCCACCGCCCCTTCCGCGGTCCGGAAACGCGGATAGGGCAGATAGGCGGACCGTGTGAACTGCCAGCAATCGCCGAACAGCGCGTCGCTGCCTCTGGGTGTCGGCGGCGCCGCCTCGTCGAGCTGGTTGCCCCCGTCCGGATCGTGCCCCTGCAGCGCAATCGCCTCCCATTCGAACTCGGTCGGCAGGCGATGGCCAGCCCAGGTCGCGAAGGCATCGGCTTCGTAATACGAAATGTGCGTGACCGGCGCGAGCGGATCGCGCGGTTGCCAACCCTGCAGCGTGAACTGGTCATCGCCCCGCCAGTAGAGCGGCGCAACGATCCCGCAGCGCTGGACCCAGGTCCAACCGTCGGACAGCCAGTGCGCGGCGGTCGAATAGCCGCCGTCGGCGATGAATTCTTCCCACTCCCCGTTGGTGACGAGCCGCCTGGACAGCGCGAAAGGCTCAAGCAGCACGCGGTGCCGCGGGCCTTCGTTGTCGAACGCGAAACCCGCGCCGTCATGGCCGATCATCCCGATGCCGCCCGGATGTTCGTGCCAGCCTTCGGTCGATCCGGCGGATGGTTCGGGCGAACCTTCCCACATCGCGGGCCCGAGCGGGTTCTGGAACAGCGCATGCTTGATATCGGTCAGCAGGAGCTCCTGGTGCTGCTGTTCGTGCGCAATGCCCAGTTCGATCAGGTCCGTATGAGCCGGGTCGGCCAGCAGGTTCTCCATTGCCGCATCGACGTGATGGCGCCAGCCGAGCACGTCGGCCACGCTGGGCCGCGAAAGCAGCCCGCGCTTAGCGCGCATGATGCGTTCGCCTTCCGCCTCGTAATACGAGTTGAACAGGTACGGCCACTGTTCGTCGAACAGGCGGTATCCGGGCAGCCGGTCCCGCAGCAGGAAGGTTTCCCAGAACCAGGTCGTGTGCGCGAGATGCCACTTGGTGGGACTGGCATCGTCCATCGACTGAATGGTCGCATCCGCTTCGGAAAGCGGAGCCGCGAGCGATTCGGACAGGGTGCGCGTCGTGCGAAACCGGTCGGCGAGGGGTTGGTCTTCATGCGCCGCTGTGCGCACACCCGCTTCGGGCAAGGTCGTCTCCTCTGAGCCGGTTCCATCGGGACAATGGCGGGGTTGGATGACGATGAAAAGACCGACCGGGAAAAAAGTTTCCCAAATGTT
The DNA here is from genome assembly GCF_053819185.1 of Tsuneonella sp. HG222. Classification (NCBI taxonomy): domain Bacteria; kingdom Pseudomonadati; phylum Pseudomonadota; class Alphaproteobacteria; order Sphingomonadales; family Erythrobacteraceae; genus Tsuneonella; species Tsuneonella sp. HG222. The sequence continues at coordinate 1,956,158 of NZ_JBSOQZ010000001.1, forward strand.
CCGACAGCACGACTGTCAGGCCGCCTTGCGCACCCGGTTGCGTCCGTCATCCTTCGCGAAATAGAGCGCCTTGTCCGCACGCACCAGTAGATCGCTCGCACTCTCGTCGGAGCGGCGGCAGGCCAGTCCAACACTGACTGTAACCGGCGGAAGACCACTCCTGCCGGTATTGCCCGCAATGGCCTGGCGCAGGCGCTCGGCCAGCCGCGCAGCGCCCGCCTCGGCAATCCCCGGCAACAGCCATACGAACTCCTCCCCGCCCAGCCGGCCGACCAGATCGTCGGCCCTCACCATGGCCTGCGCGATCCGCGCCACGCGCACCAGCACCTCATCCCCTACTCCGTGGCCATGCCTGTCGTTGACCTGCTTGAAATGGTCGATGTCGAACATCACGAGCGAAAGCGGCGTGCCTTCGCGGCGTGCCTGGAGCAGCATCTTGTCGAGCGTGGCCAGCGCACAGCGCCTGTTGGCCATACCGGTCAGGACATCGGTGTTGGCCAGCCGTTGCGCCTCGGTAGCAAGGCGCAGGGCATCGGCGCGTTCACGATCGAGCGATCGCTCGCGGATGCGCTGGTCGGTGACATCCATGGCCACGGCGAAGATGGCGCTGCGCCTGTCACCGCTGAACTCGTTGAAGGCATTCATCCGGAGGATCTTCTCGTGTCCGACCGGCGGCTGAATGCGGTAGTCGAAACTGTAGGGTATACGGCTTTCCCGGCGGGCCGCGATCAGGCCGAACAGCTCGGTCCCGCCGTCGGGCAGGAGTTCGCGAATGTCCCCGGGATCGGGCGCGTACCCCGGCGGCAGGCCGTTGAGCGCCAGCATCTGTTCCGACCAGTTCTGTTCGCCCGTGCGGCAATCGAGCCGCCATCGCCCCATCCCTGCGAGCGTTTCCGCCAGCTTCAGGATCGTCATGTTGGCACGCAAGTCGTCGTTCCGCCTGCGCAGCGTCCTCTCGAGCCGCTGCCGCGAGATCAGCGCGGAGGCGAGCGGCAGCGACGTTGCCAGCATCAGCAGCATGTAGGCTTGCAAGGCCAACCCGGCGAGGAATGGCGACAGGCCGAATGTCTCCGCCTGAACGAAACCCAGCCTTTCGCCCACCGTCGCGGTCGCGGCAAAGCCCAGGACCGATGCGGCGGCACCCATCTGCCCGCTTTTGAGCACCCCGAAGACGAGACCGCAGAACAGGAGCGGGATCGTGGCAAATGAGTTACCCGTCAGGACGAGGGCCGACAGCACGACCGCCGACACGAACACGACGATCACGTTCGCCGGGGGATTTCGCTGCAGCGTCTGGGTGCGCTGTTCGCCGCCATGCAGGAGCTGCCGCACGTAAACGATGATCGGCGTTCCAACGAGCATCCCCAGCGTCGTCGCGAGGAACCACCAGACCTGCTGGCCGAGACCGCCGTGCAGGCGGAACGGCAGGGCAAGCAGCGTACTTGCAGCGCTGGCAGCCAGCGCGGCGAAGAATATTCCCGTCAGGTGCCGCATCGTCTGCGGTACGTCATGGCGGCCCAGCACCCTGCGCCCGATCGAGACGCAGACCACGGCCTCGGCCAACTGTGCGGTCGCGAAACCGGCCGACCGGCCGAGCGGAATGCCGAACAGGAGGCTGGCGGCGAAATTCGCGCAGAACAAGGCGATCAGGAACGGCGGCCATTCGTCTCGTCTGCGCTGCGCGAGCGCGGCGACGGCAACCGCGCTCGGCAACCAGAGGAGCAGCACGCCGTGCCCGCTTTCCCGCACGCCGAGCGAGGCGCAGGCAAGAACTGCCCACGCAGCTGCCATCCTTGCGGGGCATTTCCACTGGCTCAACAACTGCAGGGTTCCGACCTCCGTATCGAGGTGGAAGCTCTACCGCCGCTTGGTTAGCGGGCCCGCGCCGGGCCCCTAGGCAAAAACCCTAGGCAGCATCCCGCTGGCGCTCGACCGATTCCAGGTTGAGCATCTCCGCGATCAGGAACGCCAGTTCGAGCGACTGGGCCGCGTTGAGGCGCGGATCGCAATGGGTGTGATACCGATCGGCTAGGCCCGCATCGGTGATGGCCACCGCGCCGCCGGTGCACTCGGTCACGTCCTGCCCGGTCATCTCGATATGGATGCCGCCGGCGTGGGTCCCCTCGGCGCGATGGACCGCGAAGAAGCCCTTCACCTCGGTCAAAATGCGGTCGAACGGGCGGGTCTTGTAGCCGCTGTCGGCCTTGATGACGTTGCCGTGCATCGGGTCGCAGCTCCAGACCACGGGATGCCCTTCCGCCTTCACCGCGCGGACGAGCCGGGGCAGGCCGGCTTCGACCTTGTCGTGCCCGAACCGGGTAATCAAAGTCATACGCCCCGCCTCGCGCGCGGGATTGAGCGTGTCGAGGAGGCGCAGCAGGGCGTCCGGCTCGAGGCTCGGGCCGCATTTCATGCCCAGCGGATTGCCGACCCCGCGCAGGAACTCGACGTGGGCCGATCCTTCGAAGCGCGTCCGGTCGCCGATCCACAACATGTGCGCGCTGGTGTCGTACCATTTGCCAGTGAGCGAATCCTGCCGGGCAAGCGCCTGTTCGTAAGGGAGCAGCAGCGCTTCGTGGCTGGTGTAGAAGTCGGTGCTCTTGAGCTGCGGCACCGTCGAGGGATCGATCCCGCAGGCTTCCATGAAGTCGAGCGACTCGCCGATGCGGTCGGCCAGGTCGGCGAACTTCGCGGCCCAGGGGCTGCGGCCCATGAAATCGAGCGTCCACTGATGCACCTGGCGCAGGTTGGCATAGCCGCCCCCGGCGAAGGCGCGCAGCAGGTTGAGCGTCGCGGCGCTCTGCGAATAGGCCTTCACCATCCGCTCCGGATCGTTGACCCGCGCGGCCGCTTCGAACTCGATCCCATTGACGCTGTCGCCGAGATAGCTCGGCAGGGTGGTTTCGCCCTGCGTTTCCATCGGCGCGCTGCGCGGCTTGGTGAACTGGCCCGCCATGCGGCCAACCTTCACCACCGGGCGCTTGCTGGCGAAGGTCATCACGACGGCCATCTGCAGAAGCACGCGGAAGGTGTCGCGGATGTTGTTGGGATGAAACTCGGCGAAGCTTTCGGCGCAATCGCCGCCCTGGAGCAGGAAGCCGTGCCCGGCCGCGACGTCGGCCAGCTGGGCGGTCAGCGCGCGCGCCTCGCCGGCAAACACCAGCGGCGGATAGGTGGCGAGGATCCCTTCGGTGCGGGCGAGCGCCTCGCGATCTTCGTACTGGGGCAGGTGCTTCGCTTCGCACGCCTTCCAGCTGTCGGGTTTCCAGTCCTGTGCCACGTAAAAGCCTTCCAGATGCCTTGGCCGATGGTTGCGGGGAGCGGCGCGTTTACGCCCCGCCCCGCCCCATTGCAAAGGTTACATCTGGTATCGAATCAGCGGCCGGCGACTGCCTGTGTCTCGCCCCGCGGAAGCACTTCGATGCGGAAACTGCGGCCCGGCACCAGATATTTCGCGGCGAGCATCTGCAGTTCCTGCGGGCTCGTCTGCGTGTAGTCCACGAGGAGCGAGCGCAGGTTGTTCACGTGGTTGGCGTCGGCCGTCGAACCTTCGAGCTGGTTGAGCCAGAAGGTGTGACCCGTCTGCAATCGGGCGATCAACTGGGCCATCGGCTCCGTTGCGCGCGAGAGTTCCTCGGCCGTCGGCCCGGTCGCCGCGAGGTCGGACGCGATCTTCTCCGCCATGGTGAAGAACGACGAGACCTTCGCCACCGGGATATTCGCGAGCGCGACGATCTGGCCGCCGCTGTCGATGTCGGTCGGCCAGTCGGAGAACACCTGCGGCGAATAGGCATCGCCCGCATTCTCGCGCAGGGCATCGAGCAGGCGGTTGGAGAAGACCTGGGTCAGCAGATCGACCTTGCGACTTTCCGGGAGCCCGGCAGAGCCCGCCCCGCCTTCCCAGGCGATGACCGCGGCGGCCTGGTTGGAATCGCCGGTATGGCGGAGCGTGACCGTGGGCTTCCCGGCGGGAAACTCGGTCTTGCGCGCCAGGGCGGTGGCGGGGATCGGCTGACGCGTAGGAAGAGCGCCGAACGTGCGCGAGATCGCCTCGACCGCGGCATCCTTGTCGATATCACCGAACACGTCGACTTCGACCGGACCCTGGGCGAGCAACGGTTCCCACACCTTCTGGAAGCCTTCCACCGTGGCGCGGTCGAGCGCTGCCGGGTCGGGCGTAGCGAAGCGAGGATCGTTGTTGCTCAACAGGTATCCCAGGTCGCGGTTGAGCACGCCGACGGCATTGATGTCGTAACTGTCGTAGGCGAGTTTGGCAGAGGCCAATGCGCGCTGGATCGGCCCCGCGTCCCACCGCGGCTGCGCCAGCTTGAGCGCGAAGAGATAAAGCTGGTCGGCCAGATCGTCTTTCCGGGTCAACCCCTCGAAGACGAAGACGCCGTCCTCGATCTTGAACGAGAAGCCGAGCTTCCGCCCGCTGGTGACGGCGTCGATCTCGTCCTGGCCGAGTTCGCCCTCGCCGGCGCTGACGAGCGCCAGTTCGCCCAGCTTGGCATAGACCGCGTCCTGCCCGGCGAAACCGCGCCAGCCGCTGCCGAAGCGGACCCTGACGGTCACGCGGCCCGGCTCGTTGCCGCTGTTCCAGACCATCGCCTTGACGCCGTTGGGCCAGTCGTACTGCTCGATGTCGTAGACGCCGATGCTCGTGCGCGTAACCGGATCGACCTTGGCGCCGATCGGGGGAAGATCGGCGAACGACATGGCGGCGGCGGACAGGCGGCCGCTTGCGTTAGCCACTGCCGTCTGCCGCAGCGCGGCGGCAATATCCGCGGCGTCCGCCTCGCCCACGGCCGGCGTGAGATAGAGAGCGCGGATCACGTCGCCCTTGTAGAGCGCGCGGGTGTGCTCGAGCACTGCCTGGGGAGTGAAACGCGGCTCCATCTCGCGGAACAGTTGCAGGAACAGGTCGGGCGTACCGACTGCTTCGCCGATATCGATCGCGTTGATCACGTCGTCGGCCAGTTGCGACCCGGCCTGAACCGGACGCTGCTCGACCTGGTTGACGAACGCCACCTCCAATTGGGCGCGCTCGCGGTCGATCTCCTCCTGCGACGGCGGCTCGGTAAGTGCATCCGCGATCACCGCACGCACGTCCGCCAGGGCGGCGCGCCAGTCGGAATCGAGCGGGGCGAAAGTCACGAAGGTGCCCGAGACCGAACGGCTGATGTCCTGATTGTCGGCCTGCGCGAACAGGAAGCGCCCGCCGTCGCGCGCACGCTTCTCGAGCCGGCGGTTGATGATCATCTGGCCGATTGTGTCGATCAACCGCCCGCGGTTGAGCTCCAGGTTGTCGGTCACCTGAACGTAGGGCTTGGCATAGATATAGGTGAAGGCCCGCGGCTGGCCGGGCTCCACCAGGACGCGGGTGTTGCCCACCGGATTGGCAGGGTCGACGCCCGCTTCGGCCTTGATGACGCCGAAGTTAGGCGCGGGGGTGCGCGTTCCGCTGACCTTCCAGTCGACGAAATACTTCTCAATCAGCCCGGCGAGCAGCTTCTGGTCGACATCGCCGGCGGCGACAACGACAGTGTTTTCCGGCCGGTACCAGCGGTTGTGGAACGCCTTGACCGATGCAGGAGTCGCCTTTTCCAGCGCCTCGACCGTCCCGATGACGCCATGATCGGCCAGGAGCGTGCCTGCAAACAGGGTTTCCCTTGTGGCGTCGCCCAGCCGCTCTTCCGGCCCGGCCCGGTCGCGCCGTTCGGCCAGTACGATCGGCACGTCGGCCGAAACCGCCCGCTGCGACAGGGTCGGCTCGCGCACCATGCCGCTCATGTACTTGATCGCCAGATCGAGCGTCTCGGGCTGCGCGTTGGGTAACGTCAGCTTGTAGACCGTATGCGTCGGCGAGGTCTCGGCATTGGTGTCGCTACCAAAAGCCGCGCCCCAGCGCTGAAATGTCGGGATCGCCTCGCCAAAGCCGAGATACTTGGATTCGCGATAGGTCAGGTGCTCGAGCAGGTGGGCAAAGCCTTCCTCGCCCTTGCGTTCGTGCAGCGAACCGGCGTCGATCCTGATCCGCAGCACGACCTGGCCCGGCGGCACGCCGTTGTGCCGCACCGCATAGCGCACTTTGTTGGGCAGTTCGCCGAACAGCCATTCGGGATCGATGGGAATGTCGGTTCCGCGGAAAATCCACGGATCGTTCGGCTGCGAATAAAGCGGCGTCGCGCTGGTTGTGGCAGGTGCCGCCTGCTGCGCGGCGAGCGGCAGCGGGGCGATCAGCAGGAAGGGAGCGAGAACGCGGAACGCGCGCGGTAGGGAAGTCATCGACCCCGCCATATCGGGCAAGGCGATGAAGGGACAGTGAATAGTCAAGCTTGCTTGCGGGTGCGGTCCGCCGCTCCTACATCGCGGCCATGTTCATAGAAACCGAGACCACGCCCAACCCCGCAACGCTCAAGTTCCTGCCCGGGCGGCAGGTGATGGAAAGCGGCACGCGCGAGTTCACCACGCCGGAAGATTCCGCGGCATCGCCGTTGGCCGAGGCGCTGTTCGATACCGGCGAAGTGACGGGTGTGTTCTTCGGCGCCGATTTCGTTTCGGTCACCGCGGCGCCCGGCGCCCAGTGGAGCGCGCTGAAGCCGCAAGTGGTGGCGACCCTGCTCGACCACTTCGTGTCGGAAGCGCCGCTTTTCGCGGGCGGCGATGCCACCGGGATCAGCGTTCCCGCCGAAGAGGAGATAGCGGACGATCCGGCGGACGCGGAGGTCGTGGCGCAGATTCGCGAGCTCATCGAAACCCGCGTCCGTCCGGCGGTTGCCGGTGACGGGGGCGACATCCAGTACCGTGGCTTCCGCGACGGAGTGGTCTATCTGCAGATGCAGGGTGCCTGTTCGGGCTGCCCCAGCTCCTCCGCCACGCTCAAGCATGGCATCGAAGGCCTGCTGAAGCACTATGTCCCCGAGGTCAGCGAAGTCAGGGCCGCGTGATGGCAAAGCTCGACGACAAGGCGCTCGACCAGCTGTTCCGCGAAGCGCGCAGCTACAATGGCTGGACCGACGAGCCGGTGTCCGATCAGGACATTCATGCGATCTACGAACTGATGAAGATGGGTCCGACTTCTGCCAACATGCAGCCGGCACGGATCGTCTGGTGCAAGTCGCAGGACTCGCGCGAAAAGCTGGCCGCTCTCGCCAGCGAGGGAAACAGGAAGAAGATTCTGGCGGCGCCCGTCGTCGCGATCATCGCTTACGACATCGACTTTCACGAAGAACTGCCCTGGCTGTTCCCGCATACCGATGCGAAATCGTGGTTCGAGGGCGACGAAAAGGGCCGCGAGCAGGGCGCTTTTCGCAATTCCAGCCTGCAGGGTGCATACCTGATGTTCGCCGCGCGTGCGCTCGGGCTGGACTGTGGACCGATGTCCGGGTTCGACAATGCCGCCGTGGACAAGGCGTTCTTCCCCGATGAGCCGCGCCATCGCAGCAACTTCATCTGCGCCATCGGCCATGGCGACCGGTCGAGCATCTTTGCCCGCAGTCCGCGGCCCGAATTCGACACCTTTAACCGCATCGACTGACCGGGCGGATCCCGTGCCGGGGTTGTCGAGAACATTGGTCATAGACTGCGCCACCGAGGCCTGCTCGGTCGCGCTGCTTGAGGACGGCAATCTGCTGGCCGGGCGCTATGAGGTGCTTGGCAGGGGGCATGCCGAGAAGCTGGTGCCCATGATCGCGGCTCTGCCCGACAAGGGAAAGGCTGACCGCATACTCATTTCCCTCGGGCCGGGGAGCTTCACGGGCGTGCGTATCGGTCTCGCGACCGGACGCGCCCTGGGGCTGGCCTGGAAAGCCACCGTCGACGGCTATCCGACGCTGGCGCTCGTCGCGGCGATGGCACAGCGCGAGCGGACTTTAGAACCGGTGAGCGTCTGCATGAGCGGCGGACATGGCGAATGGTTCGTCGAGAATTTTGCCGCCGATGGATCGTCGGAAGGGAATCTTGCCTCGCTTCCCCCTGCGGCGGCTGCCCAGGCATGCCGCCACCCATTGATCGCTGGAAGTCAGGCGGCCGCAGCTGCTTCGCTGCTGGGCGACGACCGGACGAGCCTGGACCTGCTGCCCGACGCGCGCCAGACGATGGTCCTGCCGGAACGCGCCATCCTTGGCGCCCTCGCCCCTCTCTATGGTCGGCCACCCGATGCCAAGGTCAAGGGTGCCTTGTGACTGACGATCTCGACCGCATCATGGAAGTCATGGTCGCCGCGTTCGACCCCACGTTCGGCGAGGCGTGGAATCGGCGCCAGGTGGGCGAGTCGCTGGTTCTGCCGCACACGCATTACCTGCTGGCCGGCCCCGATGGTGAGTCGCCGCAAGAGGATCAGCCCACGTGCGGCTTCCTGCTTTCACGCGGTGCGGCCGGCGAAGAGGAGTTGCTTCTGATCGCGGTTCATCCCGACCACCGCCACAAAGGCATCGGACGGCGCCTGATCGAGCGCTTAGCCGAAGAAGCAGGAACGAGGGGAACCACGCGCCTTTTTCTGGAGATGCGCGACGGAAACCCCGCGGCGTCGCTTTACCTGTCTTGTGATTTTGTACCGGTCGGTCGGCGAAAGAACTATTATCGGCAAGCGAAGAGCGGACCGATTGACGCCGTTACTTTCGCGCGTCAAATTACTCCTCTCAATACTTAGCACTTGCGAAGAGCGGAATTTTGCGCGTTAGAGAAGCGGGCCCTGAGCGCTCGTTCCAATCCTCGCCCTGGGCCTCGGGGATCGCTCCTGCGAAGGCGCAAAAGCGCCAAGATAATAAAAAGAAAGTTCGCACCATGACTGACATCGAAAACGAGATGGCTGAAACGCTTATCATGCACACGACGGATATCGTCGTCTCCTATGTCTCGAACAACTCCGTGGCGGCCGACGAGGTATCGACGCTGATCCGGACCGTGCACGCCACCCTCGCCGGGCTCGGCGGGGCCGAAGCGCCGGTGGAAGAACGGCCGGAACCGGCTGTGTCGGTTCGCTCCTCGATCAAGAGGGATCACATCGTCTGCCTGGAAGACGGCAAGAAGATGAAGATGCTCAAGCGGCATCTGATGACCGATCACGGGATGACGCCCGATGAGTATCGCGCTCGCTGGGGGCTGCAGGCGGATTACCCCATGGTCGCGCCGGAATATGCCGAGAAGCGCCGCGACCTCGCCGTGAAGATCGGCCTGGGGCGCAAGCCCGGCCAGAAGCGTGGCCGCAAGAAAAAGGTCGCAATGACGTAATCCGGTGACGGCTTGAGATAAGCGCCCTGGGCCTCTACGGTCCCGGGGCGTTTCTCAATTGGCGAGCCCGAATTGCACCAGACCATCGATCTTGAAGCCCTCTGCGCCGAACGTGGCCTGCGCATCACCGAGCAGCGGCGCGTGATCGCGAGGGTCCTGTCGGAGAGCGAGGACCACCCCGACGTCGAGCAACTGCATCGCCGGGCCAGCGCCATCGATCCGAAGATCTCCATCGCCACCGTCTATCGCACCGTCCGCCTGTTCGAGGACGCGGGCATTCTCGACCGCCACGACTTCGGCGACGGCCGCGCCCGTTACGAGCCCGCGCCCGAAGCCCATCACGATCACCTGATCGATGTGGAGACCGGCAAGGTCGTCGAGTTCGTCGATGCGGAACTCGAGCTCCTCCAGCGTCAGATCGCCGAGCGACTGGGCTACCGCCTGGTCGATCACCGGATGGAACTCTACGGCGTCCGCATCGACCGCGAGGGCTGAGCGGATGGGCACGGCGCGCCTCGCCCTGCGCGGGCTGGCGATTGTGCTGGGTTTCCTGCTGCTAATCCCTGCCCATTTGCTGATGAGTCTTCTGGGCCGGCGCAACGCGGTCCCACCCATATTCCTGGGATACATGGGACGCGCCGCCGGATTGCGCGTCCGCACCCGGGGCAAGCCGCGCAAGGGTGCCCTGTTCATCGCCAACCACGAATCGTGGCTCGACATCCTCGCGCTCGCCGGAGAATCGCGGGCGATCTTCGTGGCGCACAGCGGCCTGGCGGGGCATCCGGTCCTCAAATGGCTGTGCGACCAGAACGACACCGTATTCATCACTCGGGACCGGCGCGGCAGCGTGGCCGCACAGGTCGCCCAGGTGCGCGACGCGCTGGGCGACCGTCCGCTGACGATCTTTCCCGAAGCGACGACCAACGATGGGCGTGACCTGCTGCCCTTCCGAAGCTCGCTCCTGTCCGCGGTCGAACCTCTGGCACACGAAGTTCCGATCCAGCCGGTCGCGCTCGAATATGCCGATGCGGAGGAAACCTGCTGGTTTGGTGACGAGCCCGGCCTTGCCAATGCCAGACGGATCCTGTCGCGGCCGGGGTCGGTCGGGCTGACGATCCACTTTCTCGATCCGCTCGAGGGCCAAGCGCTGGCCGACCGTAAGGCGATGACGAGCGCCGCCCGTGAAGCGATCGGCGCCGCCCTTGCGCGGTGAGGAAGCTGCGAAAAAGGCTGCGCATTCGCCGGATGTTCCGCGGCTCAGCGCTCTGCCCACACCCGGCGTTTGAAACGGCGCGGCGAATAACCTAAAGGCCGCGCCGAATGGACGTTCGAGAGAAACCACGGACCTTCAGGGTCAAGAGCTTCGGCTGCCAGATGAACGTCTACGATGGCGAGCGCATGGCCGAGCTCCTCGCTTCGGACGGGATCGCTCCCGCCGCCGAGGGCGAAGAGGCCGAGCTCGTCGTGCTCAACACTTGCCATATTCGCGAGAAGGCGGCCGAGAAGGTCTATTCTGATATCGGTCGCCTTGTGAAAGCGGGCGCGCAAGCGGGCCGCAAGCCCATGATCGCCGTCGCCGGCTGCGTGGCACAGGCCGAAGGCGAGGAGATCATGACCCGCGCCCCGGCGGTCGGAATGGTCGTGGGACCGCAGGCCTATCACCGCCTTCCCGCGATGATTGCGCAAGCCGTGAAGGGTGAACGGGCAACCGACACCGACATGCCGGCCGACGCGAAGTTCGCCGCCCTCCCGGTGCGCCACAAGACCGCGCCGAGCGCCTTCCTGACCGTGCAGGAAGGGTGCGACAAGTTCTGCACCTACTGCGTCGTTCCCTACACCAGAGGCGCGGAAATTTCCCGTCCCTACGGCGATTTATTACGCGAAGCGGAGAAGCTGGTCGAAGCCGGGGCACGCGAAATCACGCTGCTGGGCCAGAACGTCAACGCCTGGACCGGCGTGGATGGCAAGGGCCGCGAGCTTGGGCTCGACGGCCTGATCCGCGACCTGGCCAAGCTGCCCGATCTCGCCCGCATCCGCTACACCACGAGCCATCCCAACGATGTGACCGAGGGCTTGATCGCCGCGCACGGCGAGATCGACAAGCTGATGCCGTTTCTCCACCTGCCGGTGCAGAGCGGCAGCGACCGCGTGCTCAAGGCGATGAACCGCAGTCATTCGGCGGACAGCTATCTCGCGCTTCTCGACCGGTTCCGGGCGGCCCGCCCCGACATCGCGCTCTCGGGCGATTTCATCGTCGGGTTTCCCGGCGAGACCGAAGCCGAGTTCGCCCAGACCCTCGCCCTGGTCGACGCCGTCGGTTACGCCCAGGCCTTCAGCTTCAAGTATTCGCCCCGCCCCGGCACACCGGCGGCGGGAATGGAAGGCCAGATCGCCCGCGAAGTGATGGACGAGAGGCTGCAGCGCCTGCAGGCAGCACTCAACCGCGACCAGTTGGCCTTCAACCAGGCGAGCGTGGGCAAGCGCTGCGACGTGCTGATCGAGCGCAAGGGGAAGAAGCCGGGCCAGTGGCTTGGCAAATCTCCCTGGCTGCAATCGGTGCTTTTCGAAGGCGATGCAGCGATCGGCGAGATCGTTCACCTGGACCTGGCCGAAGCGGGCCCCAATTCGCTCCGCGGTGTGACGAGGCAAACGGTCGCGGCATGAGTTCCTTGGCGCCGCGAGCTCTGGCGGCGCTCTCGGCCCTCGTCACCGCGCTGCTATCCGACCCTGCGCGCGCCGATATCCCGTTCACGACCGATGATCCCGGAGTTCTGGCGCCCGGCGAATACGAAGCCATCGCCTATAGCGACGGAACACTGGGCCTCGGGCAATACGAAGGCGAACTCGGGCTCGACTTCTCGCTCGGCGTGGCGGAGCGCATCCAGGTGGGCGTCGCTCTGCCGGTCGTACGGTTCGACGACGAGCCTGATCGTTTCGCCATCGGCGATGTAGCCATCGGCGCGAAAATTCTCCTGCTCGACGGCGGCCAGAGTGGCGTGTCAGTCGCGCTGGCGCCGACGGTCAACGTCCCGGTCGGCAGCAGATCGCGCGGCGATTTCGGCATCGACGTTCCACTCTGGTTCGGGACCGAGACGGGAAAGTGGTCGCTTTACGGCGGCGGCGGGATCGGCATCGCCTCGCGAGCCGACGGCGGCGATGTGCGGTTCGGCGGCCTGGTGGCCAGCCGCAAGCTCGACGAACGTCTTTCGCTGGGCGCCGAACTTTACGTCCAGGAGGCGGACCAGGACGGACAGGCGTTGGCTCTCGCCGGGGTCGGGCTTGCCTGGCAGTTCGCGCAGCGCCTGTCCCTCGCTGTCGGCGCCCACGCGGCACTCGCCAATCGGCGCGAAAACGGCGATGGGACCGTGTTTGTGGCGATCCGGCTGACCCCCTAGTTCAGCCAGTCGAGCTCGGTATCCTCGATCAGGATCTGCGCATCCAGAACCTTCAGTTCTTCCGCCGGGGGCACCGTCGGATTGCTCGGGTAATTGTCGCCATCGTAGCGCAGGATCCGCCTTCCGCTCAGTTCACCTCCCCCCGCGGTCGAAACCCACAGATCGCGCCAACCGTTGGTCGAGCTGTCGAGAACGCCCACCGGGAGCCGGGTCACAGAGGTTTGCAAGACCTTGGTCAGAGCCTCCCCTTCGCGCTTCGCGACGACCAGCGCACAGCCGCCCGTGCCGCATAGCGTCGTCCCGCCGATATAAGCCAGGACCTCCGGCTTGCCATCGCCGTCCAGATCGTACTCGCTCGATAGATAGCCGAGCTTTCCGTATGTCGCGTAATTGGCCAGGATCCACTGCTCGAGCAGTTCGCGCGGAAGCGGTCCAGCATCGGATGCACTCGCGCTCCGCTCGTTTTCCGAGGCCGGGGTCATGGGATCGTCGTCGGGGCTGCTGCCGCAGGCTGCCAGTGGCAGCGCCAAGAGCGCCGCCGTCCACCACTTTGTCATTTGCCTGAACTCCCCTGTTTGCCCTGAAACGCTTCAGGCGCGGTTGTTTTCCCCGCCGGTGTGGCCCCCTTGCGCTTGCGCCCCACTTCGCCGGGCCTACATTTCCGACTCGTACACGCGAAAGGAGAGCATGGCTCGCAAACCTGACCGCAGCGACGCCAACGCGGCGCTGGCTCATTCCGAAGACCGCCAAGGCGGCCTGCGCCACGATCTCGGGCGCCGGGCGCGAGCGGAGATCGAATTCGATGCACAGGCCGTGTTGGGCGCGCTGTTCGGCGAATTCGACGCCAACCTGGTCCTCATCGAGAATCGCCTGGGCGTCTATATCGGCGCCCGCGGCAACAAGGTCGTGATCGAAGGCACCGAAGATGCCGTCGCCCGGGCTCGCGAGGTGCTCAAGGCGCTGCACGAGAAGCTGCTGACAGGGCAGGACTTCGACGCCGGAGCCATCGAGGCGCTGATCGCGATGTCGGGCGAGCCGACGCTGGAAGGCATCATCACCGGCGAGGCGAAGACCCCGCCCATCATGATCCGCACACGCAAGAAGACCATCGTGCCGCGCACCGCCATGCAGGGCGGCTACATGCGGCAACTGGCCAGCCAGGACATCATCTTCGCCCTGGGCCCGGCCGGCACGGGCAAGACCTATCTCGCGGTGGCGCAGGCGGTGAGCCAGTTGATCACCGGCAGCGTGCAGCGCCTGATCCTGAGCCGCCCGGCGGTCGAAGCGGGCGAGAAGCTCGGCTTCCTACCGGGCGATATGAAGGAGAAGGTCGATCCCTACCTTCGCCCGCTCTACGATGCGCTGTACGACTGCATGCCGCCCGAGCAGGTCGACCGCCGGCTCGCCAGCGGCGAGATCGAGATCGCACCGATCGCCTTCATGCGCGGCCGCACGCTCAGCGATGCCTTCGTGATCCTGGACGAGGCGCAGAACACCACGCGCGAGCAGATGAAGATGTTCCTCACACGCTTCGGCCAGGGCAGCCGGATGGTCGTGTGCGGCGATCCGCGCCAGGTGGATATTCCCGGTGGCGACAAGATGAGCGGCCTGGCCGATGCGGTGGCCCGGCTCGAAGGCGTCGAGGGCGTTGCAGTGACCCGCTTCACCGCCGCCGACGTGGTGCGACACCCGATCGTGGGCCGCATCGTCGAAGCCTACGAGGGCGAGAACGCGAGGCCCTAGCCGTTCCGGTGGAGCTCGATGTCGACATCGAAGAGCCCTGGCCTGCGGGCCAATGGCAGGACCTGGCCCAGCGCGCGACGGACGCGCTGACCGCAGTCGCGCCGGAGCTCGCCAACCCGCGGCTGTCCGCCAGCGTGCTGTTCACCTCGGACGAGGAAATCCATCGGCTCAATCGCGAGTGGCGCGGACGCGACAAGCCGACCAACGTGCTGTCGTTCCCCATGCTGGAGCGCGGCGAGCTGGTGACCTTGCGTGACGAGGGGCCTCCGGAACTGCTCGGCGACATCGCCCTCGCCCACCAGACTTGCGCCCGCGAGGCCGCGGACAAGGGCATCGCGCTGAGCGATCACGCGGCGCATCTGATCGTCCACGGGCTGCTCCATCTGGCAGGGCACGACCACGAACTGGGCGAGGCCGAGGCCGTGGCGATGGAACTTCTCGAGACGAAGGCGCTTGCACTAATCGGTATAGCCGACCCATATGGGGACCGCATGACAGATACAGGGGAAGCGTAAGGGCGATGCCCGAGAGTTCCAGACCCGAATCCTCCAGCGGAGACGGGGACAGTAGCGGCGGCCTGTTGAAGGCTATCCGCAAGTTGTTCGACACAACCGAAGCCGACACCTCTCTTCGAGCGCAGCTCGAGGAAGTGATCGACGAGCACGCCGAGGAGGCGCAGGCGCCCGGCGGCCAGGAGCCGGAATCCGGCGACCTGACCCCGTTCGAAGTGCAGATGGTGCGCAACCTGCTGCATTTCAGCGAGCACGACGCCGACGACGTGGCGATTCCGCGCGGCGAAATCATCGCGCTGAGCGCCGACGCATCGTGGGAGGAGGTCGTCGCCGGCTTTGCCGAGCACGGCCATTCGCGCATGCCGGTCTATCGCGGGACGCTCGACGAGGTCATCGGCATGATGCACATCAAGGATGTGTTCCCCTTTTTGGCCACGGGAGCGCCGCCTCCACCCGTCTGGACCAGCTTGATGCGCCAGCCGCTCTACGTGCCCCAGGCGCGCGGCGCGCTCGACGTGCTGGCCGACATGCGATCCAGCCGGACGCACCTCGCCATCGTCCTCGACGAGTTTTCAGGCACCGACGGGATCATCACGATCGAGGACCTGGTCGAGGAGATCGTCGGCGATATCGAGGACGAACACGATGAAGCCCCGGTCGAGCTGATCACGCCGCTGGGCGATGGCATGTGGGATGCCGATGCCCGTGCCGAGCTTGAAGACGTGGCCCAGATCGTCGGCGATCCACGGATTGCCGAGGTGGAGGAAGCCGTCGACACGCTTGGCGGACTGGCTTTCGTGCTTGCCGAACAGGTGCCCCAGCCGGGCGCGATGCTCGAACATCCCAGTGGATGGCGGATCGAGGTGACCGAGGGCGACGAAACCCACGTCACCCGATTGCGGCTTCACCGGCCGGTAGTGCGAGAAACTCCCGAAGGCGAGTAGCGGCCGATCTGAAAAATTGTGCAGTGCGGCAAATACGGGCTCGACTTTTGTTGCTATGACGCACAACAATCCGTCTCATGCCGACGCGCCGCCTACCACCTCTGCGAGCCCTCGAAGCGTTCATGCGGACCGTTCGTTTGGGCTCGGCCCGCGCGGCGGCCAGTGAAATCGGACTGAGCCCCTCGGCGCTGTCGCGGCGGATCGGCAGTCTGGAAGATTTCACCGGCCGCAAGCTGTTCTCGCGCAGCGGGCAGACGATGAAACTGACCGACGAGGGGCGCGTTTTCTACGATTCGATCGCCCCGGCGTTCGACGCGCTGGCCACCGCTGTCGAAAACCAGAGCGAGAACCAGCAGCTCCTGCGTCTGCGCCTCGGCGTGTTGCCCCTCTTCGGCACGCAGCGGCTGTTCCCGCGGCTGCAGGAACTGCGCAAGCTGCACCCGCGGCTGCACATCGACATCGACACGGGGCCGCACCTGATCGACCGGGTCGGCGACACGCTCGACGCCGCGATCCTGCTGACCACCCGGCCGGACGCGAGCTATTACGCGGTGCAACTGGACCACAACACGGTCCACGCGATCACCAGCAAGGTTCTGGCCGAAGAGCTCGGCGCGAACCCCGGCATTGCCGAGCTGGAACGCCAGACCTTCCTGATCCACTCGGACATGCCCAACAGTTTCGACGCCTGGAAGGCCGCGATCGGGATGCCGGGGCTGCACCCGCAGGCGATCGACCATTACGATTCTGGCCAGCTGATCCTCGAGGCGGCGGCCCAGGGGCTGGGCGTGGCGATCATGCACGACGACCACTTGAAGCGAGCCGGCGACCCGCGTCTCGGCCACCTGTTCGATGTCGAGGTGGAAAGCCCCTACAGCTATTGGTTCGTCTGCCGTCCGGTCGACCTGACGAACCGCCCGGTAAAGATCTTCCACGACTGGCTGGTCGGCGCCGGGCTGTAGCCCCCGATCACTTGTCGAGCGCGGCGATCACCAAGTGGAGGATGTCGCCCAGCACCTGTTGCGAACCGTGGTAGACCGCCGCCGCCCCGGCCACGGCAAACAGCAGGATCGATGCGAAGTCGAAGCTCCGGGCCAGCAGGCGGCTTTGCTCGAACGCGTCATGGACTTGGCTCCGCGGCCTTGCGACAACGGGCGGGCGGGCAGACCGGCGACGCTCGATGCCCGGAGGGCGTCGGGTGCCCGAGGGCGAACCTGCAAGGAGCGCGATGTCGACGTCGTCCTGCGTGCGGATGCCGCAGCGCTTCCCCCGGTTCCACACGACCCGGCCGACGATCACCTGATCACAGTGCCGCACTTCGATGAAGGTCTGCCGCTCCAGCGCGAGCGGCGCTTCCAGCAACATGCCGCGCGACGAGGCATTGCCGATCGTGACATCGTGCCAGCTGCCGTCGAAGCGCATCCGCGCTCGCACGCACAACGGCACACGTTGCTCTCGAAGCTTGTCCCGACCCATGGCACGCTTCTGGCGCGCCATGGGTCAAGAGCTTGCTGTCCCCGAGCTAGGGATTGTCCGCTAGGGACCTAGCTGACGGTCGCCTTGACGATCTTGCCCGGCTGCCGCGGCGGCTCGCCCTTGGGCAGGGCATCGACGTGCTCCATGCCGCTCTCGACCTGGCCCCACACGGTGTACTGCTTGTCGAGGAAGCGGGCATCGTCGAGGCAGATGAAGAACTGGCTGTTGGCGCTGTCGGGCACGGCGGTGCGGGCCATCGAACAGACGCCGCGCACGTGCGGCTCGCTGTTGAATTCGGCCTTCAGGTCCGGCTTGTCGCTGCCGCTCATGCCGGTGCCGGTCGGGTCGCCGCCCTGCGCCATGAAGCCCGGGATCACCCGGTGAAAGACGACGCCGTCATAAAACCCGTCGTTGGCGAGTTCGGTAATGCGCTCCACGTGGCCGGGAGCGAGGTCGGGACGCAGCTTGATCACCACGTCGCCGCCCTTTCCGTCGCCGCAGTCCAGGGTGAAGGTCAGGGTATCGGCCATGGGGTAATCTCCTTTGAATGCGGGGCCGATATAGGGGCGCGATGCCAGTTGTCACCCCGCACTTGCTTTTGGCCCCCGGCGGCATAGGGAAGCGCGCATGAGCGAAACCTCCCTCGACGATCTGGCGGCCGACAGCGCCGAGGCGGCCGAGGAGGAACAGCTCGACGACGAGAACCGGCTCAAGTCCGAGTTCGTCCGCTCGGTGGCCGAGGCGATCGAGCAAGGCGACGAGGCGCGCGCTTACGAACTGGTCGAGCCGCTCCACCCGGCCGACATCGCCGACCTGTTCGAGCTGATCGACCGCGAGGACCGCGGGCCGCTCGCCAAGGCCATCACCGACCTGATGACCGGCGAGGTCATCGCCGAACTCAACGACTATGTGCGCGAGGACATGGTCGAGGCCCTGCCCGCCTCCGCCGTGGCCGAGATCGCCGAACAGCTCGACACCGACGACGCCGTCCAGCTGATCGAGGACCTCGAGCCCGAGGACCAGCGCGCCATCCTGGCGGCGATGGAGCCGGAAGACCGCGCCGCGATCGAAAGCGCGCTGGCCTACCCCGAGGAAACCGCCGGCCGCCTGATGCAGCGCGAGCTGGTCGCGGTGCCCGAGCACCTGACCGTCGGCGACCTGATCGACTACATGCGCGACAACGACGACCTGCCGACCGAGTTCTGGGAGGTTTTCGTCGTCGACCCCAAACACCACCCGGTCGGCACATGCGCGCTCAGCTGGATCCTGCGCACCCCGCGCCACATCGCGCTGGCCGACGTGATGAAGCGCGACCAGACGCTGATCCCGGTGGGCATGGACCAAGAGGAGGTCGCCCTCCGGTTCCAGAAATACGCCCTGATCTCGGCCGCCGTGGTCGACGAGAGCGGGCGGCTGGTCGGCCAGCTCACGGTCGACGACATCGTCCACATCATTTCCGAGGAAGCGGGCGAGGACGCGCTGCTCCTGTCCGGCGCCGGCGAAGGCGACATCAACGAGCCCATCCGCGAGGCCTATACGGCGCGGGTCCGGTGGCTGATCGCCAACCTCGCCACCGCCTCGATCGCCTCCTTCGTCATCAGCCGGTTCGAGGACGTGATCGCCCAGCTGGTGACGCTGGCCGTGCTTATGCCGATCGTCGCCGGAATCGGCGGTAATGCCGGGACCCAGACGCTGGCAGTGACGGTTCGCGCGCTGGCGACCAACCAGCTCACCGCATCCAACACCTGGCGCGCGGTGCGGCGCGAGATGTCGATCGCCGCGCTCAACGGGGTCAGCGTGGCGATGGTCATCGGCGTGGTCGTCACCGCGCTGTTCGGCGACTGGCATCTCGGCCTCGTCATCGGGCTGGCCATGCTGACCAACATCCTCATCGCCGGCGTGGCCGGCGTGCTGGTGCCGCTTACGCTGGAAAAACTCGAGGTCGATCCGGCCATCTCGAGTTCGATCTTCGTCACCATGACGACCGATTCGATGGGCTTCCTGGTTTTCCTGGGACTGGCCGTGGCGACGGGCCTGGTCGGCTGACGCCGGAGACATGGACCGGATGTTACACGGTCCAGGGGCAAGAAACCGGCCTGCCCACAACACCGCCGCCAGCAAGGAAACGCTCGCGAGGAAAATCGGCCCGACCATAGCAGCCACTGGTCACATTCCGGGCATTGTAGGAAAGCGATTTCCTTGCCCGCCACGCAGCGATCCCTATCTCCCTTGTCATGCCGCTTTCGATGACCAAGATCGCCTACACCTCGAAAACCATCGAAGTGCTGCGCAAGTGGGTCGAAGCGGAACCCGAGGCGCTGATGACCACGCGCTATCTCCCCAAGCGGCACGAGGAGATGATCGGCGGCTCGCTCTACTGGATCCTGCAGCACGCCATCGTCGCCCGGTGCGAAATCCTGGGCTTCGAGCAACGGCCCGACGGGCGTTGGACGATCCGCCTGGAAGGCAAGCTGCGACTGGTCCATCCCAAGGCCAAGCGCGCCCACCAGGGCTGGCGTTACCTCGCGGAGAAGGACGCGCCCGCCGACCTGGCGGAAGGCGAGGAACAGGGCGACGCCTTGCCCGGCAGGCTGGTGCGCGAGTTGAGCAAACTGGGGCTGGCCTGACGACCGGTCGCGACCGGCGCGCCGGGGATCAGACCGTTGCCAGTTCCGCCACCTTGCGGATCGTCGCTTCGAAAACCTCCGGCTCCTGCGCGCCGGGGACGAGATACTTGCCCGCGAATACGAAGCTGGGGACCGAGTTGATGCCCGCCTCGATGCCCCGGCGCTCTTCCATGCGGGTGGCGATGGCCAGCGCCTCCTCGTCCAGCGCAGCGGCGGCGGCCGAGCGGTCGAAGCCCTGCTCGGCGGCGATGTCTAGCAGGACGTCGCGATCCCCCACGCGGCGAGCCTGCTGGAAGTGCGCCTCGAGCAGCGCGACCTTGAGGCGGGTCTGCGCCTCCGGCCCCTGCGCGGCGAGCGCCCAGCGCAGCAGCTTGTGCGCCTCGAACGTGTTCCACATCATCGCCGGCTCGCCATCGGGCGTAGTGAAGCGCATCGGAAAACCGGCTTCCTCGGCCCGCTTCTCCATCCCGGTCTGCATCTCGGCGATCTGTTCGGGCGTACGGTTGTAGACCGCCGCGATGTGCGCTGCCTGGCTCTTGCCCTCGGGCGGCATGTCGGGGTTGAGCTCGAACGGCATCCAGCGCGCCTCGACCTCGATCTCGCCGTCGAGCGCCGCGACCGCCTTGGCGAACTGCGCATAGCCGATGGCGCACCAGGGGCACATTACGTCCGACCAGATCTGGACTTCGACCTTCTTTGCTTCGCTCATGCCGTTTCCTCCAGCCACCAGTCGAGCAGGTGCCACGCGACCGCCATGGGCGGCGGCGGAATGAATGTGTGGCTCTGCTCGCGTTTATCCATCGCCTCGGCCACCTCGGCGCGGGTGAACCAGCGCGCATCGGCCAGTTCGGTTTCGTCGATCATCAGCGCGTCGTCGTCGGCCATGCAATGGCAGGCGATCATCAACTGGCTGGGAAAGGGCCAGGGCTGGTTGGCGACGTAACGCACGTCGCGCACTACAACCCCCGCCTCCTCCAGCACTTCGCGTGCGACGGCTTCCTCGATCGTCTCGCCCGGCTCGATGAACCCGGCGAGCGCGGAGTAGCGGCCCGGCGGAAAGCGGCTGTTGCGCCCCAGCAGGATCCGGCCGGCGTTCTCGACCAGCATGATCGTAACCGGGTCGGTGCGCGGAAAATGCTGGGCCTTGCACGCCGGGCAATCGCGCTGCCAGCCGCCCTTGGCGATCCGCGTCGGCTGGCCGCACTGGGCGCAAAAGCGATGCCGGGCGTGCCAGTCGAGCAGGCTGCGCGCGCCGCCGTAAATTGCCAGATCGTCGAGCCCCATGCGCCCGAGCGCGGCGAAGGTCTGCGCGCGGGAATAGGCAGGATCGGGGTCGCCGGCCTCGGGCACCGCGCCGAACAGCGCCTCGCCATGGAGCAGCCCGAGGAACACAAGATCGGCGCCATTCGCATCGCCCAGCCGGCCCCATTGCAGGCTGTCGCCTTCGCCCAGGTCCGGGGTCAGCCCGTCGAGCTTGAGCAGCCGGGCGTCTGGCGTCGCCAGCGCGGCCAGGCGCGCGGGATCGGCGCGAACATGATCGGCACGGTCGAGCGGATGGCCGGTGAAGGCGATCCTCATCCGAGGCCCTGCGCCTTGAGATCGGCCAGGACCGCGGCGGGAAATTCATCCATCAGCGGGTAGGCCTGGCTGGGCATGTACTGGGTGAACAACCCGGCGCGCAGGCCGAGTTTCGAATGGATGAAGCCGATCGTCCCGGCCGCCCCGGCCCAGCCGTAGACCCCGTCCCAATCGCCGCGCCCGACGCGGCCGAGCGCGCCGAAACCCCAATCCCTGCCATAGTTTTGCTGGTTCAGAAGCGTGCGGGGCAAGATGTCGCTGGTGCCGAGGCGGACAGCCGCGGCGCTCATCACCTTTGCCCCGTCCGGCTCGCCCAGCGCGAGCAGCATGCGCAGGAAGCGGTCGTAATCCAGCGGCGAGCTCGCCAGCCCCGCCCCGCCGAACGGGAACGGCGGTTCCTCGAGGTAGATCGAATTCGCGCCCAGATCGATCGGCAGCGGCAGCCCGCCGGCGAGGAAATAGCTGGTGGTCAGCCGCTCGGCCTTCTCGTGCGGGACCTGGAAATGGGTGTCGCCCATGCCCAGCGGATCGAAGAACCGCTCCTGCAACACGCGGTCGAACGGCTTGTCCTCGACCACCTCGATCACCCGGCCGAGCAGGTCCGCGCCGGTCGAGTAGGACCAGTGCTCGCCCGGGTGGTAGACGAGCGGAAACTCGGCCAGCCGGTCAGCGAAGTTCGCCAGGCCGCGCACCGGCGTGCCGCGAAAGGCGGGCGAGGTCTGCGGCCGCGTGGCCATCGCCGGCACCACGCCGCGATCGCGCATTGCCTCGGCCAACGGGCCCTGCTGGACTATGGGATAGCCCAGGCCCGCGGTGTGGGTCAGCAAGTGGCGGATGGTGATGGCGCGCCTCGCCGGTTCGACGTCGCCCGGCCCGATGCCGCCGTCATAGACCTTCTGCACCTGCATGGTGCGGTAGGCGGGCAGGATGTCGTGCAGCGGCTGGTCCAGACCCAGCTTGCCATCGGCGATCAACTGCATCGTCGCCATGCCGGTGATCGGCTTGGTCATTGAATAGATGCGATAGAGCGAATCGCCGTCCGACCGGCGCGGCTTGCCGAAGGTGTCGGCGCCCGCGGCGATGAGCATCGGCGCGGCCTGGCCGAAGCCGAGGACGGCGACCATGTTTGCCACCTTGCGCCCGTCGACGTAGCTGGCGATCAGCCGGTTGAGGTTGGTCCAGCGCGCGGCGTCCTGCGCCATGGCCGGCACGCCGAACGCGGCCCCCGCACCCAGCGCGGCCGCGCCGCCAAGCCATTGCCTGCGTGAAAACTCCATCGGCGTCCTCTGCATCCTCGTCCGGGCGCCAGCTTAGGCAGGCGTCCCGAAAATCGCACCACAATCTTGCGCTTGCCAAGTGCCTTATCTAAGTAAGACACATGCTGAACGTGCTCTCGATCCTCACCGGACTGCTGTCGCTGCTGATAGTGATCCCCTCGCAGATCCCGCTGCTCGGCTGGGGCAACTGGTTCGCCTTGCCGCTCTGCGTCGTCGGGATAGGCCTCGGGGCGCTGTCGAGCAGCAACGGCGGGCGCAATTTCTGCCTCGTCGTCTTCGCGGTGGCGGTGGTCCGGCTGATGCTGGGCGGCGGCGTGATCTAGGCCAGCGCGAGCCGCGCGGCCTTCGCGAACAGCGTCGGCAGCCCGGCCTGGTTCAGATCGGCGACCGGCCACCATTCGCCCTCGTCGAGCAGGGAAAACGCCTCCCCCGCGTAGATCGCCAGCCCCAGTTCGAGATCGAAATGGGTGAACCCGTGGCGCACGACGCCGCCCGCCTTCCACCCGCCGGTCAGCGGCGGATCGCCCGATCCGTCGGCGCTGGCCGACCAGCCATCGTCGGGCAAGGCGCGCATCCCGCCGAGCATTCCCCTGCCCTGCCGGCGCACCAGCCAGACCGCCCCCTCGCGCTCGATCCAGAACGCGGTGCCCATGCGCTGCGGCCGGGCCTTCTTGGGCGCCTTGACCGGGAGCCGCGCGGGATCGCCCTCCGCCCTCGCCCGGCATGAGACGCTAAGCGGACAGAGCAGGCATTTCGGATCGCGCGGGGTGCACATCGTGGCGCCCAGGTCCATCATCGCCTGCGCGAAATCGCCCGCGCGCTCGTCTGGCGTGATCGTATCGGCCGCGGCGCGGATGGCCCTGCGCGCACCCGGCAGCGGCTCGGCAATGGCGAAGAGGCGGGCGACGACCCGCTCGACATTGGCATCGACCACCACCGCCCGCCGGCCGAAGGCGATCGCGGCGACCGCGGCGGCGGTATAGTCGCCCAGCCCGGGGAGCTTTCGCAACTCGCCCTCGGTGGACGGAAACGCCCCCATTTCCGCGACTTGTCGCGCACAGCTGACGAGGTTTCGCGCCCGCGAATAGTACCCCAGCCCGGCCCAGGCGGCCATCACGTCATCTTCCGGCGCGGCGGCGAGCGCATCGACCGTCGGCCACCGCTCGGTAAAGGCGCGGAAGTAGGGGGCGACCGCCGTCGTCGTGGTCTGCTGCAGCATCACTTCGGACAGCCAGACGCGGTAGGGATCGGCCGCACCGTCGCCCGGCGGAACGCGCCAGGGCAGGCGGCGCGCGTTGCGGTCGTACCAGCCGAGCAAGGCTTCAGCGATGGACCCGGTGGCGCTCACGCGGCGGCTATGGCATGGCGGCGCGGCACATGGAACGCGACGGCGACAAACCCCCACAGGCCAAGGAGCCCAAGACCGCGCGCGGCGCGAAAGCGGGGCCGGCGGTCAAGCCGTACGAACGCCCGCGGGGCGGCCCCGCAAGGCCTATCAGCGAGCTGATGCCCCAAGTCGGGCGCGCCGCGTTTCGCCGCTTCGGCTTCGTCCAGAGCTCGGTCGTCACCCGCTGGCCGGAAATCGTCGGCGAGCGCCACGCGCGCGTCTGTCAGCCCGAGGCGATCCGCTTCCCACCGGGCGAGAAGAGCGAGGGCATCCTTCAGCTCGTCGTCCTGCCCGCGCACGCGCCGATCATCCAGCACGTGATCCCTGAGATCATGGAGCGGGTGAACCGCTTTTTCGGCTACAAGGCCGTGGCCAAGGTGAAGATGCGGCAAGGCGAGGTTAAGCCGCAGAATGCTGAAAGGCCCAAGGCGCCGCCTTCGCTCAAGCCGATCCCGATGGAATTGGGGGAAAGCCTGCGCGACATCGGCGATCCGGAATTGCGCACGGTGCTCGAATCGCTCGCCCGCAGCCTGGGCGATCAACAGGACGAACAGGGATGAAGAAATCGATCGTTCTCGCCGCTCTCGCGGCGCTGGCCATGCCGGCGATGGCTGCCGGGCAGAACTGGCTCGCCACGCAGGCCTCCACGCCCGACGGCGGCAAGCGCGTGGGCAACCCGGCCGCGGAAAAGAAGCTGATCGAATTCGTCAGCTACACCTGCCCGCACTGCGGACACTTCTTCCAGGAGGCGGACGGCGCGATCAAGCTGGCGCTGGTGCAGCCGGGCAAGGCTTCGGTCGAAGTGCGCCACGTGATCCGCGATCCGATCGACGCCACCGCCGTGGCGCTCGCCAATTGCGGCGACCCGAAGAAGTTCTGGGGCAATCACGACATGTTCTTCGCCCAGCAGGACAAGTGGCTCGGCAAGGTCCAGCAGACGACGCAGGCCCAGCGCCAGCGTTGGCAGACCGGCCCCATGCCCGATCGGCTGAAAGCGATCGCAGGCGACCTGGGTTTCTACGGCATGATGGCGACGCGCGGCTACTCGCGCGCCCAGGCCGACCAGTGCCTAGGCGACGTGAAGAAGCTGCAGGCGCTGGCCCAGCAATCGGAGGCCGCGGCGACCAAATACGGCGTCTCCGGCACGCCCAGTTTCGTGCTGAACGGCAAGCTGCTCGACGGGGTGCACTCCTGGGATACCCTGCAAAAGGCGCTCAACTGAGCTGGCAGGCACCGGCAGGGTGAAAAGCCTGTGTAAAAGACCGGCCGCGTTGGTTACCGTGCTTTGCCGCAGGTGCGGCCTTCGCTAGCTTCGCCATCCGTATTTCACGCTCGTCAGGAAACGTCATGACCATGCTCCGCCGCATCGCACCCCGTTCGCTCTTGGCCGCTCTGCTCGTCGCCGGGCTTGCCGCCTGCAACGACACGGAGGCCGACGGTACCGCGCAGCAGGCCGCCATCGCTCCGGTCGCCGCGCCCGCGGGCCAGAACTGGGTCGACGTGGCGACCGAAACGCCCGAGGGCGGGTTTCTCATCGGCAATCCGAACGCGCCGGTGAAGTTGATGGAATATGCCAGCCACACCTGCCCCCACTGCGCCGACTTCGCGGCCGAGGCGGGCGAGGAACTGCGCGAGAAGTATGTCGCCAGCGGCGTGGTCAGCTACGAGCTGCGCAACCAGATCCACGATCCGATGGACCTGACCATGGCGCGCCTCGTGCGTTGCGGGACGGAGCCGACGGCCGTGATTCCGCTGGCCGAGCAGCTGTGGCAGAACCTGGGCAACATGTCGGCGCAGATGCAGGCCAACCAGGCCGCGATGCAGCAGGCGATGAGCCTGCCCGAGAGCGAGCGCTTCTTTGCGCTCGCACAGACGCTCGGCCTGGTCGATTTCATGGCAGCGCGCGGCGTCTCCAGCGATCAGCAGCGCCAGTGCCTGAGCGATTTCGCCTCGATCCAGGCGATCGCCGATCGCTCCAACAAGCAGTCCGAAGAACTCAACGTCACCGGCACCCCGACGTTCTTCATCAACGGCCGCAATGTCGGCACGCTGGGGTGGAAGGAATTGCAGGCCAATCTGCAGAACGCCGGCGCCCGGTAGGGCCGGCGGCGGGGGGGCCAGCACGAGGATGCTCTTCAGGAAGCTCAAGCTGTCGGGCTTCAAGAGCTTCGTCGAGCCTTCCGAACTGCGTATCGAGCCGGGCCTGACCGGCGTCGTCGGGCCGAACGGCTGCGGCAAGTCCAACCTGCTCGAAGCGATCCGCTGGGTCATGGGCGAGAACTCGCCCAAGTCCCTCCGTTCGGGCGGGATGGACGACGTCATCTTTGCCGGGACCGCGACCCGACCGCAGCGGGACTTCGCCGAGGTCGTGCTCGACGCGGTCGACGACGATGGCGAGGAGCTCCAGGTCACCCGCCGGATCGAACGCGGCGCAGGCAGCGCCTATCGGGTGAACGGCCGCGACGTGCGCGCGAAGGACGTGGCGCTGGTGTTCGCCGATGCCGCCACCGGCGCGCATTCCCCGGCGCTGGTCTCGCAGGGCAAGATCGCCGCGGTGATCGCCGCCAAGCCGGCCGAACGCCGGATGATGCTGGAAGAGGCCGCGGGCATCGCCGGCCTCCACGTGCGGCGCCGCGATGCCGAGGGCAAGCTGCGCCAGACCGAGGCGAACCTGGCGCGGCTGGAAGACCTGATGGCCGGGCTCGACAGCCAGATCGCCACGCTGCGGCGCCAGGCCAAGCAGGCAGAGCGCTACAAGATCCTGTCCGACCAGATCCGCATGGCCGAAGCGCGCCTGCTGTTCGCCCGTTGGCGCGACGCCGCCGCAGCGGCTGAGACGGCGCGCGAGCAGGCAAGCTCGGCCGATGCCCAGGTGGCGCAGGCCAAGGGCGCCGCCGATGCCGCGCAGAAGGCCCAGGCAGCTCTCGCACTCAAGCTTGCCGAAGTGCGCGACGAGCTTGCCGACCGGCGGGACGATGCCACTGCCCACGGGCACCGCATGGCGACCCTGACCGGGCAGCTCGAAGCGGCCGAGCAGCGGCTCGCCGACCTCGACCGGCAGAAGGCACGACTGGAGGAGGACCGCGGCGAGGCGGACCGGCTGACCGGCGATGCGGCCGAGGCGCTCAACCGGCTGCGGGCGGAGGTCGAGGCCGGCGAACAGGCCCTCGCTGCCGAGGAAGCGCGCCGCCCCTCGATCGCCGCCGCAAGCGAGGAGGCCGAACGGGCCGGGCGCGCGGCCGAACTCGCGCTGGCCCGGGCGACGGCCAACCACGCCGGTGTCGAGGCCGAATGGCGAGTGGCCGAGGCGGAGGTGGCGCAGGCGTGCACCCGGATCGAGCGCATCGGCGGGGAAATGCGCCGGCAGGACGAGGCACGGGCTGCGCTGGCGCGCGAAAGCGATCCCGAGGCTGCCGCCGCGCAGGCCCGGCAAGCTGCGGAGTCCGCCGGGCAATCGCTCAACCGCCTGCGCGCCGACCTGGAGGAGGCCCGATCGCGCCGTGAAGGGCTGACGGAGAAGCGCGATGCCGCGTCGAGCGCGCTTTCCGCGGCGCGCGCCGAACTGGCCGGCATCGAGCGTGAATACGGCGCGCTCGCGCGCGACCGCGAGGCGCGCGCGAAGCAGGCGGCGAACAAGCACGGCCTGCCGGCCGCGCTCGACAAGGTGGCGGCCGAGAAGGGCTACGAACGGGCACTGGCCGCCGTGCTGGGCCGCGATGCGCGGGCGCCGCTCGGCTCCCCTGAGCACGGGGCGGAAGGCCGCTTCTGGACCGGCTCGCAAGCGCCCGCAAAGGTTGCCGATTCCCTCGCCGATCATGTGCCGCGCTGCCCGCCGGAACTGCTCGCGCGGCTGGCGCTGGTGCATGTTGCGGACGAAGATGACGGGCGGGCGCTGGGGCCGGGCGAATGGCTCGTCACCAAGGGCGGCGCATTGCGGCGGTGGGACGGTTTCGTCGCCCGCGGCGAGGGCGCGGCGGAGGCGGCGCGGCTCGAAGCGGAGAACCGGTTTGCCGATCTGGAGCAGCAACTCCCGGCGTTGCGCCAGGCGGCCGGTGCGGCCGAGGCGGTCCACCGCGATGTGAACCAGGCGCTCGAAGCGCTGCAGAAGCAGCTGGTGAGCGACGAGCGATCGGTCGCCCAGGCGTCCGAACAGGAGCGGCAGGCCCTGCGCGCGCTCGACCAGGCCGAAGCCGCGCGCGAGCGGCTGGCGG
The DNA here is from genome assembly GCF_053819185.1 of Tsuneonella sp. HG222. NCBI lineage: Bacteria > Pseudomonadati > Pseudomonadota > Alphaproteobacteria > Sphingomonadales > Erythrobacteraceae > Tsuneonella > Tsuneonella sp. HG222. The sequence goes on from NZ_JBSOQZ010000001.1 coordinate 1,984,542, forward strand.
CGCGGATCGAACAGCTTGACGCGACGGCGGCGGAATTGGCCACGCAGCGCACGGCGGCTGAGGCCGAACTGACGGCGGCCGAAGAGAAGCGCTCTGCCCTGCCCGATCCCGAAAGCGGCCGCGCTACGCTGAACGCCGCACAGGCGCGGCACGAAGCGGCGCGAACGGCGCTCCAGGCCGCGCTCGCCGCGCTTGCCGCGCACGACCAGGCGCTGGCCGTGGCGCGTGAGCGCTCCGCAGCGCAGCGCGCCGACATTCGCGGCTGGGAAGCGCGTGCCGGCGATGCCGCGCGCCGCCTGGCCGAGATGGAGCGCCGCTTCGCCGAAATCGCCGAGGAGCGAGCGGTCGTCGCGGCCAAGCCGGCGGGGCTGATGCGCGAGATCGAGCAGGGCGACACCGTCCGCGCGCGCCTGGCGGAGGACCTTGCCGCCGCCGAAGCCGCCGTCGCCGCCGTGAGCGACGAAATGAAGCGCGCCGAAGCCGCCCTGGCGGAGGCGGCCGAAGCCTTGTCCACCGCGCGCGAGAACCGCGCCGGCATGGCCGCCCGGGCCGAGAACGAGGAACAGCGGCGCGAGGAAATGGCGCGTATTTCGGGCGAGCGGTTCCAGGCCCCGCCCCCGCTGCTGGGCCAGCGCTTCGGGTTCGACGAGACCGAGGTTCTGAACGCCGGTCTCGAGAGCGAAGAGATGGACCGCCTCACCGCCTCGCGCGAGCGGATCGGGCCGGTCAACCTCGTCGCCGCGGACGAGCTGGCCAGGCTGGAAAGCCAGCATGGGTCGAGCGCGGAGGAACAGGCCGAACTCGCCGAGGCCGTCAATCGCCTGCGCGGGTCGATCGGCAGCCTGAACCGCGAGGGGCGCGAGCGCCTGCGTGCAGCGTTCGAGGCGGTCGATACGCACTTCCGCCGCCTGTTCACCCGGCTGTTCGAAGGCGGCCAGGCACATCTCGCGCTGGTCGACAGCGACGATCCGCTGGAGGCCGGGCTGGAAATCTATGCCCAACCGCCCGGCAAGCGGTTGCAGTCGCTCACCCTGCTCTCGGGCGGCGAACAGGCTCTAACCGCAACCGCACTCATTTTCGCGCTCTTTTTAACCAATCCGGCACCCATTTGCGTGCTGGACGAGGTCGACGCGCCCCTCGACGATGCCAATATCGACCGCTTCTGCGACCTGCTCGATTCCATGGTCGCCGAAACCAAGACGCGTTATCTGATCGTCACCCACAACGCCGTTACGATGAGCCGGATGCACCGCCTGTTCGGCGTGACGATGGTGGAAAAGGGCGTCAGCCGCCTCGTTAGCGTCGATCTGGGCCAGGCGGAACTGCTGGCTGCGGAGTAATCCTCAGGCGTCGAGGAACCGGCGCAGCTCGGCGCGGAAGTCCTGCCACGCCGGCTCGTGTTCCAGGAGAATGTGGTTGGCGCTGTCGAGCGGCAGGAAGCGCGCCCCGGGGATGCGCGCGGCCAGTTCGCGCCCAAGCGATGCCGGGATCACCTGATCGCGCAGCGAATGGGCGACGAGCACCGGCAGCGACAGGCGGGGCAGCAGGTCCATCACGTCGAGCAGGCCTATGGCATTCTGCAGCCGCTCGGCATTGGCCGGCGAGGTGGAAATCCGCTGCAGCTCGTTCCACCAGCCGAGCTGCTCGGGCGTTCCGCCGGGGATGTAGAGGTTGGTGAAGGTCTGCCGGAACACGGGCTTGTCGCTCCCCCATCCCGTGCGCGAGAGCGTCACCAGTGCTTCGGCCAGCCGGAGCGTCTCGCCGCGCATGCGCAGGCGCCAGCCTTGCGCAAAGCCGCCCAGCAGGATCATCCGGCGCACGCGGTGCGGATGGCGCGCGGCATAGGCGATCGCCACGGCCGCACCCTGCGACAGCCCCAGTATGTCGAACCGCTCGACCCCGGCAGCGTCCACCACGGTTTCGAGATCGTCGACGAAGGCATCGAGCGAGAGTTCGGGCGTGTCCCAGTCCGACAGGCCGTTGCCGCGCTCGTCGTAACGGATCAGCCGCCGCCCGGCCGACAGTTCCGCCAGCCAGGGCCGCCAGACCGGGCTCTTCGCATCGAAATCCAGATGGTTCAGCCAGTTGGCCGTCTTCACCAGCGGAAAGCCCTCGCCCATTTCCGACCACGCGATGGTCGTGCCGTCGGTCGCGCTGCAGTATGCGATCGCCTGCGCGGCCACGCTATCAGCACGGGGGAATTGCCCTGCGCGCGCCCAGGCGATCGGCGATGCCCCGAACTGCCGCCGGAAGGCGCGACTGAACGCCGCCTCGCTGCCGAACCCGACCCGGTAGGCCGTCTCGCTGGCGGTCGCTCCTTCCGAACGGAGGATCTCCGCGGCCCGGTCCAATCGGTAGCGGTTGCAATAGCGCATCGGCGGACAGCCGAACGCGGCGACGAACCGTTCGCGCAGGATCGTGCGGGACACGCCGGCCGCGCGGGCGAGCATGGCGATGTCGATCGGCTGGGCGTAGCTCTGCCCGATCGTCGCCAGCGCGCGATCGAGGGCCAGATCGGCCATTCCAGCGCCTGTTTCGCCAACGCTTGCGGCCATGCCCCCGGTTACCCCCTTCCGGCTTTTCAATCAATCAATACGGCGGCCCGGTCATTGCCGCGAGGGGCGCAAAGGCGGATTGTTGCGATCTTGCTTGGGGAGACCTGTCATGGCCGCCGTCGTCAGCCTGCTTTTCGCCGCCGCATCCTACGCCATCTTCTTCGCGACCTTCCTGTACCTGATCGCCTTCACCGGCGACATGCCTTTCGTGCCGGTCACGGTCGACCGTGGGCTGCAGGCTTCGCCGATCCTGGCAGCGGTCATCAACGTGGGCCTCATCGCCACGTTCGGACTGCAGCACAGCGTGATGGCCCGCAAAGGCTTCAAGCAGGCATGGACCCGGATCGTCCCCAAGCATCTTGAGCGCAGCGTCTACGTCCTGGCCGCGAGCCTGGCGCTGATCCTGCTGTTCGCCTTGTGGCATCCGATCGGCGCGACGGTCTGGTCCGTCGAGAACCCGCTCGGCCGCGGTCTGCTGTGGGCGCTGTTCGCCACAGGCTGGGTGACGGTCCTGGTCAGCACCTTCCTGCTCAACCATTTCGAACTGTTCGGACTGCAACAGACCTGGTTTCACGCCCGCCGCCGCGAGAGTGCCGCCCCGGTGCTGCGCGAGCCGTTCTTCTACCGCTTCGTGCGCCATCCGCTCTATTCGGGCTTCCTGCTGGCCTTCTGGGCGATCCCGGTCATGAGCGTGGGCCACCTGCTGCTGGCGGCGGGCATGACCGTCTACATCCTGATCGCGATCCGCCACGAAGAGCGCGACCTGGTCGACCTGTTCGGGCAGCAATACGTCGATTACCGCGCGCGCGTCGGCATGCTGACGCCGCGGATGGGACGGCCGAAATAGCGGCTGCCTGACGCCCCCTTCTGCTGGTCTGTTCACTGGCGGAGGAAAGTTCTGATCCGGCAATAGCTTGCCACCTGTCGCCACGCGTCGCGCCGGCGCGGCCACGGGAACCACAACCCGGCCGCCCGGTTCCGGTCCTGCATCGGCAGGGAGCAGGCGAGATGGCACGAGACGACCGAGACATGGCGCAAGACCGGGTCGAATTGCTGCGGCCCCGGATCGCGCTGCGCGGCGAGGTCGGCGAGGCCATGCTCGGCTCCCTGATCGAAGGGCTTCAGGCGGCCGAGCAGGACCCGCACGGCGGGGACGTTACCGTCGAAGTCTGCACGGTGGGCGGAGACGCCGAGATCGGCCGCCGGATGATGCTGGAAGTCGACCCGTTCCGCCGCGCGCTTGCCCCCCGCCGCCTGCTGTTCCTCGGCAAGACGACGGTCTATTCGGCCGGAACCACGCTGATGGCGGCGTTCCCGCGCAAGGACCGCATCCTGACCAGCGACGCGACGCTGATGATCCACTGCCGGCAACTGGAAAAGACGTTGCAGATTTCCGGGCCGATTCGCAGCAGCCGCCCCAAGATCGAGGCCCTGCTTCACCAGATCGAGGCCGGGATCGAACAGGAAACCGCCAACTTCGAGCGCTTGATCGAAGGCAGCGACGTGACGATGGACGAACTGCTCGGGAAGGCGCTCTACAACTGGTATCTGCCTGCCGGCGAGGCGCTCGAGCGTGGCCTGATCGGGGCTATCGCGGACACCGGCGTCAGCGAGCCGGGACAATCCGCAGGATCGCCCCGTCCTTCTGCTCGGTAGCCAGGTAGATGTAGCCGTCAGGCCCCTGCTTCACGTCGCGCACGCGCTGGTGCAGGTCCCACAGCAGGATTTCGCGCCGCAGTTCCTCCATGTTCTCGTTGAACACGATGCGCTGGAGATGGCCGGTGCCGGGAATCTCGCCGGTGCGCAGCGCGCCGACGAAAACATCGCCCTTCCACGCCGGCAATGCGTCGCCGGTGTAGAACATCAGCCCCGAAACCGCGATCGCGGGGGTCCAGTAGACGACCGGGGGCTCGAAGATCTCGTGCCCCGGCCGGTTGCTCGACTGCCACGGCCCCGGATAGGTGCGGCCCAGGCTGACGAAGGGCCAGCCGTAGTTGGCGCCCGGCTTGATACGGTTGAGCTCGTCGCCGCCGTTGGGGCCGTTTTCCGATTCCCACAGTTCGCCGGTCACCGGGTGGATCGCCAGGCCGAGCGCCCCGCGATGACCATAGGAATAGATCCCCTTGGCGACCGCATCGTTGCCGGCGAAGGGATTGTCGGCGGGTATCGTCCCGTCATCGTTGAGGCGCAGCAACTTGCCGCCCGGGGCCGACAGGTTCTGCGCGTCGCCCCCCGCCCCGCTCAGGAACAGCTTGCCGTCGCGCGCGAAGGTGATGACGATCAGCCCGCCCGCCTTGGGCGGCGCCTGCCAGATGTCGGCGAACCCTTCGATCCTGGAGCCCGTCCAGCGCCCCCGCCCGACGGCCGCGCGGCGACCGTCACCGTCGGGCTTGTTGTACGATAGGTAGACCAGCCGATTGGTGGCGAAGTCGGGATGCAGCGCGATGCTCATGTAGCCGTGCGAGGTGCCGGCATCGCCGGATTCGCCGCGAAACACGGCCCGCGGGCTTCCGCTCACGATGGTCGAGCGGGTCGCGCCGGGCGTCAGGTGGCGCAGTTCGCCCTTGCGGGTCGCGACCAGCATCGAGCGATCGGGCAGGAAGGTCAGCGCCATCGGATATTCCATCCGCGCGACCACCTCCACGCGGATGTCCATTCCTTCCGCCGTGCGATAGGTGAACGGTCCTGGCGCCAGCGGATTGTCGGCCACGCCGGTCGGCGCGACTGGGATGCCGTTGGCCATGGGAACCGCGCGCTGAGCCTGGACGGCGGTGAACCACAACGCAGCCCCGGCGAGCGCGCACAACGACAGCCGCGATGTCTTCATCATCCCTCTCCCCCAAATCGCCGCCGACAATGCCATTGCCGCCGCCGATGCGGAAGGGGCGTCTGTGCCGCTGCCTAAACCTGCGCGAACCAGATCGTGTGCTTGGCGCCCTTGCCATTGCTGCGGGCACGCACCTGCACCTCGTCAACCGTGAAGCCGGCCCGGCGCAGGCGGTTCGCGAAGACCGTATCCTTTGCCGCAGACCAGACGGCCAGCACCCCGCCCGGCGTCAGCGCGGCCTTTGCGGCTGCCAGGCCATCGCGGGTGTAGAGCCGGTCGTTCTCGGCCCGCACCAGGCCGTCGGGCCCGTTGTCGACATCGAGCAGGATCGCATCCCATGCGCTGCGCTTACCGGCGATCTGCAGCGCGACGTCGGCATGGACCAGCGTGACGCGCGGATCGTCGAGACAGCCGGCGGTCAGCTCCGCCATCGGGCCGCGCGCCCACTCGACGATCTTGGGCACGAGCTCTGCCACTGTCAGGCGGGCATCGGGCCCAAGCACGCCAAGCGCGGCGCGCAGGGTGAATCCCATGCCGTAGCCGCCGATCAGCCAGCGCTGGCCCTTCCGATCGACAAGGCGCGCAGCCGTCATCGTCGCAAGCGCCTCTTCGGATCCGCTCATCCGGCTGTTCATCAACTCGTTGCGGTCGAGCACGATCATGTGGTCGGGACCGCGCCGCATCAGCCGCAGCTCCGCGCCGCCGGGGACCTGCGCAGTGTCGAGATGTTCGAGCGGGATCATGCCCGCCGCCCTAGCCTTGCGCTCAGTCGAGCACCAGCCTCGGCCCGGTGGCGCCCGCCGCGCCCATCTTGTCGTCGCGGTTGTAGAGCTGGCATTTCTGCAGGCTCAGGCAGCCACAGCCGATGCATTCGTCGAGCTTGGCGCGCGTGCGGCTGAGCAGTTCGATCTTCTTGTCGATCGCGCTGCGCATCTGCTGGCTGATCTGGCGCCAGTCGCGCGGGGTGGGCGTGCGGCCGCGCGGGAGAAGCGAGAGCTGCTCCTCGATCTCCCACAGCGACAGGCCCAGGCGCTGCGCGATGAGGATAAAGCTGATGCGGCGGATGTCCGATCGCAGGAAGCGGCGCTGGTTGCCGCTAGTGCGGACCGAATGGATCAGCCCCTTGTCCTCGTAGAACCGGATCGCCGAGACCGCGACGCCCGTGCGCCCCGCCAGCTGCCCGATCGGGATGATGTCGTCTTTTGTTATCGACCCCATGACATTCACTTGTCCGAACCTCCCAGTCCCGGCCTTGACCTCAACTTAGCTTGAGGTTGCATAATGGCAAGCACGCGATTCGCCCTCGCCCGTCCCGAGGCGAAATTGTGACCTGAAACTGGATGCCGGATGAACGAAAGGGGCCGATATGCCGCAAGGCACGATGGAACATGCAAATCTGACGGTGAGTGACATCGAGCGCTCAGCCGCGTTGTTCGAGCGGCTGCTCGGCTGGGGCCAGCGCTGGCGCGGCCCGGCGATGAACGGCGGGGAGACCATCCACGTCGGCGACGAGAAGACCTACCTCGCGCTCTACACCGACCGCAAGCCGCACGCCCGCCACGCCAAGGGTGCGCCGCTCAACCACGTCGGTTTCGTGGTCGACGATCTGGCGGCTGCGGAGCAGGTGGTGCGCGACGCAGGGCTGGAACCGTTCAACCAGGGCAAGTACGAACCGGGCCCGCGAACGTTCTACTTCTTCGACTGGGACGGCATCGAGTACGAGGTGGTGAGTTATGGCTGAACTGCAGCGCTACCTTGGCCGGATCGGTTTCGCGGGCGAGCCCCGGCCCGACCGTGCCACGCTGCGCGCCCTCCACCGGCTGCACCTCGCTGCGATCCCGTTCGAGGCCATCGACGCGCAGAGCGGCGTCGTCCCGTCGATGCGGATCGAGGACATCTTCGCCAAGCTCGTCGAACGGCGGCGCGGCGGCTGGTGCTACGAGATGAACGGCCTGTTCGGCTGGGCGCTCGAGCAGATCGGTTTTCCGGTCACGCGTGTGTCATGCGGAGTCATGCAGCATGTCGGCGGCGAGGAGCGGGCGGATACGCACCTGGCGCTGCTGGTCGAAGCGGACGGGCGCACTTGGCTCGCCGACGTCGGCTTCGGCAGCACGCAGGCCGAACCGATCCCTCTGGACGAAGGCGAGCACGATCACCTCCCCTTCAAGGTCGGACTGTCGCGGATCGACGGCGCGCGCTGGCGGTTCTCGGAGCATTCGGGCGGCGACCCGTTCTCCTACGACTTCGCTGCGGCGCCCGGAGACGAGAGCCGGTTGACGGCCAAATGCCACTGGCAGGCGACCGCGGCGGATTCCAATTTCGTGCAGAACTTCGTAGCCATGCGGCGCGACGGCGACGATCACCTCAGCCTGCGCGGTCGGGTGTTCACGCGCCGGTCGGCGAACGGCGCGCAGCCGGAGACGCTGTCCAGCGCCGAGGAATTCGACGAAGTGCTGCGGACCCGGTTCGGCATCGACCACCCCAACGCCCGCGCCCTGTGGCCCGCCATCTGCGAGCGTCACGAGGCGCTGTTCGGCGCGCCCGCGAGTTGATCAGCCCGGCAGGACTGCGTCGGCGAATTCGCTTTCGTACTTACCGATCAGCGCGCGGTCGTCGTGGTTCCAGGGGTGGAAGCCCGGCAGGAAATAGCCGACCCATGCGGGGAAGATGCGCCGGAAGATTCCGGGGTTGCCGAACATGTACCAGTACAGCCGCGCGCGAGCCTTCCAGCCGGTGATCCCGTCCTGCGCCAACATGGTCAGGGCATCCTGGCTGCGATGCTTGATGAACCGCACGGTGACGTCGAGCATGACGTAGGACCGCAGTGCCCAGCGGCGCCGGCGCGGCCAGTCGCGGGTTGCCCACAGATAGGTATCGTAGGCGACGCCCTTGTGCTCGATCTCCTCGATCGCATGCCAGCGCCAGATATCGGACAGCGAGTTGCTTTCGGGGAAGAAATCCCCGGGCCTTTCCAGGAACACGCGGGCGAACATCGCCGTGTAGTGTTCCAGCGCGATGGTGACGGCGAGTTGAACGATCGGCGGGCGCGAGCGGGCGCGGGCGACATTCTCGGCGATGCCGGCGTCGATCGCGGTCATGTCGTAGCCGGCCTGCTCGGCTGCCCGGTTGAAGGCCAGGTGCTCACGGGTGTGGTTCACTTCCTGCTGCACGAAGGCGCGGATTTCCTGCGCCAAGCGCGGGGGAGCCCCGTCGCGGAAAGCCTTTACCGAATCGATGAAAAGCCCCTCGCCGCGCGGGAAGCTGGCAGATAGCGAGTTGTTCCATGCGGTGGCGATCGGATCGCCGCCGCACCACCAGCGCTCCATTTGCGCGCCGCGCCCGAAGCGCCGGTCGCGCACGGTGATCGAAAGGTCGCCCGGCGTGGGCGTTTCAAAACTCGCCGGTTCGGCGATGCGGACAGGGGCGTTCATGCATTGGCTCCGTTATGCCCACTGAAATATGCAGAACTTACATTCGTGTCAATAAGCCAACCCTGCCTTGTCGCCGTGGACGCTTCGCTCTACGTCTTGACCATGGGTCCTATAGTGGCCCGAAAACTATTGGGCATGAAAATCAATGACAACCCGCAAACGCCTCTCTCCCGAACAATCGCGTCTGGCCGCGCTTTCGGCGGCGCGATTGTTGCTGATCGAGGCCGGGCCGCAGGCAGTTACGCTCAAGGCCGTGGCCGGCCGGGTCGGCAAGACCCACGCGAATCTGCTGCATCATTTCGGGTCGGCATCCGGCCTGCAGAAGGCTCTCGCCGAGCACCTGGCGCAAGCGGTCTGTGCCAGCATCGCCGATGCGGTGCGGGCGACGAGGGCCGGCATCGGCACCCCGCGCGAGGTGGTCGACCTGACTTTCGACGCGTTCGACCGCGAGGGCGCAGGCGCGCTGGCGAGCTGGATGCTGCTGTCAGGCAACGAGGATGCGCTCGACCCCATCGTCGAGGCGATCCACGATCTGGTCGAGGAACTGCATCCCGAGGAAGCCGGACATGAGGGGCTCGACCGGATGCACCGCGTCACCCTCTCGCTCGTGCTGCTGGCGCTTGGCGATGCGCTGCTGGGCGCGCAGCTGGCCGGATCGCTCGGCCTGCCGCGTGGATCGGCCCGGGAAACGGCCGACGCGATGCTGACCCAATCGCTCCAGCCGGCGCGCTAGGCGCCTTTCATCCACGCCGGGAGCGTCGCCGGGTCGAGATCCTCGACGCGCAGGTGATCCACCGCCAGGCCGAATTCCGGATAGCTCGCCTTGCGGCGCTTCTCGTCGGATTGGCCGAGCGGCACGACCACCAGCCGGCGGTTGACCTTCTGCCGCCAGTTCATCCGCGCGGTGTTCTCCTGGCCGACATAGCAGCCCTTGTCGAAGCTGACCCCCTTCAGTTCGACCGCGTTCGCCTCGAGCCACAGGATGTCGCCCAGTTCGCCGCGCCCTTCGGGCACACCGAGCGAAAGGCGATGGCGGGTCCACGCGTCGTCGGCGCCAGTTTTGTCGTCCTCGGCAATTTTCGCGATCCAGCGCTGGCCGAGATCGGGCAACCGCGGGTCGGGCGCGCCGCCGTCGCCCAGTTGCGCCTGCCAGTAGACACCCAGCGTGTCGTCGCGTTCGATCGCGATCTTGCGCCGCAGACGATAGAGCGACAGGCGCTTGGCCAGATCGTCGGCCGCATCGGCTTCGCAGTCGATCAGCAGTCCGCCCTCGCCCGCCGGCCAGACGATGAAATCGAACATCGCCTTGCCCTGCGCGCTGAGCAGGCCCGCCCAGACCGGCAGGGTGCCGGTCACGTCATTGGTCACCAGACCCTGGAGAAAGGCGGCCACGTCTTCCCCCGGCTCCTGCGGTGACAGCCGGATCAGGGCGCGGGAAAAAAGGCGGCCCCCGGTCATCGCGTCAGGCGCAGTGGCCGCCCGCGGCGCCGAGCGCGGTGCGGATGACCTTGTGAGCGTTGGCCGGCTTCGGAATCAGCAAGGCCCCCAGAGCGCGCACGGTCTCGTTCTGGCGATCGAGATCGCCGGAATGGAGAATGTAGGGGATGCCCCGCTTCTGCAGCTCGCGTGCGACCGGTTCGCAGGTTTCGCCCTCGCCCAGGTTCACGTCCAGAATGCCGACCTGGATTTCGGGCTGCCCTTCGAGGAGCAGCGCCATGGCTTGCCGCACATTCGTGGCCGAAGACGGAACGCATCCGCAGTCTTCCGCCGCAAACTCGAGGTCCATGAGGATCATCGGCTCATCCTCCAGCAGCAGGACGCGGCATTCGCGCGCGGCGGTCACTCGCCCTTCTTCCCGATCGGCACGTATATTGTCCCCGTCAGGCCCCCGGGTGCCCAGTCGCGGTCGATCCGCCCGCCGCCGAAGCGCAGCAGGCGATCGACGATGGCGGAGCCGGTGCCGCTGCCCGGAGGCGGCGGAACCACTGGGGGCCCGCCCGTTTCGGACCATGTCAGCACCATCGAGGACTCGCCATCCACGATTTCCTCCTGCCAGTCGACCGAAACCGAACCTTCCGGCTCGGACCAGGCGCCGTACTTGGTGCTGTTGGCCGCCAGCTCGTGCAGCACCAGGCCGATGACCGAAACGACCGGAAACGGAACCCGCAGGCCGTTGCCGAGGAATACCAGACGGCCGTCGCCCCCATAGGGTTCGAGGATGGCGCGGATCGCCTGGCCGACTTCGATCCTGCCGGCCGAAGCCTCGTCGAGCGTGGTTTCGTAGGCGCGGCCGAGCGCCTGGACGCGGTCGTTGATTTCCGCCGCCTCCTTTTCGATACCGCGCATGCGGCCGGTCACGTTGACGATGCCGGAGATCACCGCGAACATGTTCTTCATGCGGTGCGACAATTCGCGCGCCATTTCGCGGGCGTAGTGCTCCTCGGCGCGCGCGGCGCGCACGTCGGACACGTCCCACTGGCTGCCGTAGAAATAGGTCAGGCGTCCGGCCGCGTCGTAGATCGGGCCGATGTGCAGCGCATTCCAGAACGGGGTGCCGTCCTTGCGGTAGTTGAGCAGCTCGACAACCGCCACGTCCTCGGTCTGCAATGCGGTGCGGATCTTGGCCACTTCCCCCTGGTCGGTGTCCGGGCCCTGCAGGAAGCGGCAATTTCGCCCGATGATCTCTTCCTCGTGATACCCGGTCAGCTGGCGAAACGCGCGGTTGGCAAACACGATCGGGATGTCGGGCTTGTGCGGATCGCACAGGCAGATCGCCATGCGCGTTTGCGCCATCGCCTGTTCGAACAGCACGCCGGACGAGCCCGCGAACTGATCGTCGGGATGCTCGCCGCGGAAGCGGTCGGGGCTGTCGTCGAAGTCGCGGGGATTGAGGGTCGCTTGCGAGGAGCCGCGTGGCGGATTGTCTTCGGTATTCAAAAGCTGGGGCCCCGCGCGAACTCGACTTGGGTCGTCAACCGCCCACCGCGCCAACGGTTCCGCGCCTTGTCGCACGCTGCCCGTGGGACTATCGGCCCGGTGATGGACACGCTGACGATCCGCCGCCCCGACGACTGGCACGTGCACCTGCGCGACGGGGAGATGCTGCAGGCGGTGGTCGGACACACCGCGCGCCAGTTCGCGCGGGCGATCGTCATGCCCAACCTTGCGCCGCCCGTGACCGACGTCGGCGCCGCCGAAGCCTATCGCGCGCGAATCCTGGCCGCTCTTCCGGAAGGCGCGGATTTCACCCCGTTGATGACGTGCTACCTGACCGATGCGACCGACCCCGACGAGGTGACGCGCGGGTTCGAGGCGGGCGTGTTCACTGCGGCCAAGCTCTACCCCGCCAACGCGACGACGAACTCGGCGCATGGGGTCACGTCGATCGCGAACATCATGCCCGTTCTCGAGCGGATGGCCGAAATCGGCATGACGCTGTGCGTTCATGGCGAGGTGACGGACGCGGACGTGGACGTGTTCGACCGGGAGGCGGTCTTCATCGAACGCTCGCTCGCCCCGCTGGCCGCACGACTGCCCGAACTGCGCGTCGTGTTCGAGCACCTGACCACCTCGGAGGGAGTGCAATTCGTCGAAAGCGCAGGCGAAAACATCGCGGCAACGATCACGCCGCAGCACCTGCACATCAACCGCAACGCCATGCTGGTAGGAGGGATAAGGCCGCACGCCTATTGCCTGCCGGTGGCCAAGCGCGAGGCGCACCGGCTGGCGCTTCGCCGGGCCGCCACCTCGGGATCGGCGAAATTCTTCCTTGGGACCGACAGCGCGCCGCACGCGCGCCATGCCAAGGAAAGCGCCTGCGGCTGCGCGGGAATCTTCAACGCGCCCTATGCGCTGGAAAGCTATGCCGCTGTGTTCGAAGCGGAGAACGCGCTCGACAGGTTCGAGGCCTTTGCCAGCGAGAACGGCCCGCGGTTCTATCACCTGCCGCTCAACGAGGGCACGATGACCCTGGTGCGCAAGGCCATCGAAGTACCCGGCGAGATCGCCGCGGGCAGCGAGACCCTGGTACCGTTTCATGCGAACGAAACGCTCGGCTGGCGTCTCGAGCAGCCGGCCTAGCTGACCGGCGCAGGCACCTGCACCGTTCGGCTGCCGCGCACCGCGTCCGCCACGAAGATCAGCGCCGCGGCCCAGATCGCGACGAAGCAGGCGAGCTGGGCCGGCTTGAGATCCTCGCCGAACACAAACATCCCGGCCAGGAACACGATCGTCGGGCTGGCGAACTGCAGGAAGCCGACCACTGTGTAGGGCAACCGCCGCGCGGCGAAGGCGAACATCGTCAGCGGCACCGCCGTCAGCGGCCCGCCCAGCGCGACCCAGGCCATCTGCACCGCCCCCTTGTCCAGCGCAGAGCCCTGCGCGCTCGAGCTGTACCAGACCAGCACCGCCAGCGCGAACGGGGCCAGGATCAGCGACTCGACCGTCAGCCCCGCCAGCGGACTGGCGTTCACCGTCTTGCGCAGCAGCCCGTAGATGCCGAACGAGACCGCCATGCTGAGGCTGAGCCACAGCGTGGTCAGCGCGCCCAGCGCAAGGAAAGAGACCCCGACCACCGCCAGCGCGACCGCGATCCACTGCGCCCGGTTCAACCGTTCGCCCAGGAACAGCATCCCCAGCACCATCATCACCAGCGGCAGAATGTAATAGCCCAAGCTGGCGGCATAGACGTGGCTGGTCTGGATCGCCCAGACGTAAAGGAACCAGTTGAACCCGATCAGCATCGCCGTGGCGAGCAGCGTGCGCATCGCCTTGCTGTCGCGCAGCACCGCGCGCACTTCGCCCATCGAGCCGCGCCACAGGAGCAGCGCCAAGCAGAACGGGATGCCGAACAGGATCCGCCAGGCGAGGAATTCCAGCGCCGGGACGCTGCGCACCGTCAGCAGGTAGATCGGCATCGATCCCCAGAACACGTGCGCGGTCAGGGCGGCGGCAAGCCCCTTGCGATCCCACTTGCCCGGCGCTTCGCTCATCGCCGGCACGATTACGCCCCGCGCCCGCGGCTCACAACCATGCCTTAGAAACAAATTTCGCTGTCATTTCAGGATGGTGTCGTTTCTTGCAGCGCCGTTGCCGAGCGTTCACCAAACGATGCATAAACCTTAACACATCGAGTGGGGCCAGTCAGGAGTCGCTTCCATGAATACCATTTTCCGTACTACCGCCCTGGCTCTGGCCGCTGGCGGTCTCGCCGCCCCCGCCGTCGCTGCAGACTTCGATCGCTCCGGCGCATCGCCCTATGTCGATGTCCAGTACGACCGCGGCAAGCACAAGGGCTGGCACAAGGGCCGCGGCAACCAGGACCGCTACTACGACCAGCGATCCTATGGCGGCGGCTACTACCAGCCGCGCACCTATTACCAGCCGCGCCAGCAGTATTACGCCGAGCCGGTCTATCGCGACACCCGCGTGTGGCGCGGCAACGACGGCCAGTACTACTGCCGCAAGCGTGACGGGACGACCGGCCTGATCGTCGGTGCCGCCGCCGGCGCGCTGCTCGGCCGCTCGGTCGACCGCTACGGCGATCGCACGCTCGGCACCGTTCTCGGCGCCGCCGCCGGTGCGCTGCTGGGCAAGGAAGTCGCCTCGGGCGGCAGCGGTTGCCGCTGATAGCGCGATAGCGAATACCGGCCGCGCCTTCCCTGTTGGGCGCGGCCGGAGCGCGGCCCCCGGGTCGTAAACTTAATGGGGTCGCGCCAAGGCGCCCGCGCATTAGGTTGTGCGGGCGCCTTGTTCGTCTGGTGGCGGCTTCCGAGCATTCCTCCGAAGGGATTGCGGCGACCCGGCGTTCATTCGCGGCCCCTCGACCGTCCGGAAACGGGACCGGCTCAATCTCGCCCGCCCCGCGCGGCAAGGCATGCGGTAAGGAGACGGCAAGACCCCTACGCTAGAGGTATGCCCATGATCCGCCGTTCGCTCGTCCTGCTCGTCCCCGCCCTTCTTCTCGCCGGCTGCGGCAAGGAGGAAACCGCGCTGCAGAAACCCGAGGACGATCCGGCCATGACCAGCGCGCTGGGCGACCAGATCATGGTCGATCCCGATCTCGTGGGTCAGAACCGCGCCGCCAATGCCGCCGTCGTCTCGAGCGGCGACGGATCGATCCCGGTGGAGGATTCCTCGCCCGAGGCGGTCGCCGCCGCGCGATCCGAAGCGCTCGACCTGGTCGGCGGCCCCGGCAAGATGAAGAAGGCCCCGCAGCCGCGCGAGATCGCCGGCGAGCTCCCAGCCGATGCCACGCTGACCGCCGCCGCCCGCGCCGCGGCCTCGCCCGGCGGATCGGGCGACTGTGCACAGGCCGCCACCTACACCGCCTCGTGGGCCGCTAAGATGCCCAAACCGTTCCCCGTCTACCCGCGCGGCGCCGTGCAGGAATCGGCCGGCACCGACGCCGGCCGCTGCCGCCTGCGGGTGGTCAATTTCACCACGCCCGTGCCGGTGAAGGAGGTCATGGACTTCTACTTCACCCGCGCCGCGAGCGCCGGCTATTCGGCACAGCACGTGTTGACCGGCGAGGAACACGCCATGGGCGGCAACCGCGAAGGCGCCAGCTTCATGGTCTACGCGCGCCGGACCCCCACCGGAGGCAGCTCGGTCGACCTGGTCACCAACGGCGGCTAGTTTTCCTTTGGGCGGGATCGGTCGGTAAATCGAAAGGCACTAAGTTCAAAGCTGCCTGACCGCTAACGACCCTGTTGTTCGAATGCTGGTCATCCCATGACTAGGCCCGCAGCCATTCCTTATGCTTCGGTCCGGCCACAAGTCTCTTGTTCGCCAAGGCGATCCACTCACGAATCAATCAGATGGGTTTGCCTTGCCGAAGCCCTTGGTAATTTCAGCAGCAGGCGCAGCCGTAGGCGCATCCGCCGTGCCGCGGGCATTGCTTTCCGTTTCGACCGCGCCGGTGTCCAGAGGCAGGTGCGCCTTCAACTCGCTCAAAGAAGCCCCTTCGACCATTTTGCCTAGCGAGGAGCCGTCCAAACCCAGCTCCTTCATCAGTCCGTCGAGCACAGGCGCCTGCGCACGATAGGCCAGCGCGGCGGCTACAGCGTCATTGGCAAGGTTGCCGGACCCTCCGGCGTTGCCACCAGTTGTACCCGGCGCGCCGTATTTCTGCGTCAGCCCGTCCACCTGCACGATCTTGATAGAATCTATAGCTTCCATCGGCTTGGCGCTTTCACGGATCATTTCCGGTAGCACCTTCAGTAGCGCCAGCTTGGTCTGCAAGCTGATCTGGTCCATCGACAGGATATTCGCAGCCTCGTTTATGGCCCGTTGGCCAGCGGCTTCCACGTCGAACCGCACGCGGTCGGCTTCGGCCCGCAACTTCACTGCATCGGCAGCGCCTTCGGCCTCGCGACGGATCGCTTCGGCGCGATTGATCGCCGCGTCCTTGTCGGCCTCCGCATCGACGCGAATCTTGATCGCGTCGCGCTCGGCTTGTTTGGCCGCCTCGATCAGCTCGATCTTCTTTCCCCTTTCGGCGATCTCGCTCTCTCGGCTGGTGGCGACACGTTCCTCAGCCTCGACCGCCTTGGCGCGCGCTGCATCGGCTTCGGCCTTTGCCTGACTTTCCTCGCGGCTTTTGTTCTGCACGGCGATCTGCTGTTCCTGCCGTGCGATTTCCAATGCGCGAACCTGATCGATCCGAGCTTCCTCGACTAACCGGTCAGCCTCAATCTGCTGTGCATCGACCTGCTTTTTAGCCTCGATCCGTGCGGCATCGGCCTCGCGGGTTCGTTCGGCCTGTTCGCGGGCGATTTCAGAAGACTGCTTGGCACGGCGCATTTCGACTTCGCGCTCCTGCTCCAGCCGGGCATATTCCTTGTCGCGGCCGATCTCAAAGCTCCGCGTATCAGCCTCGAGATTCTTGGTCTCAATCTGCACGCGAGTGTCTTGCTCGATATCATTGCGCAGCTTCTTTCGTGCCTCGATCTGCTCGGTCAGCTTGGTCAGGCCTTCGGCGTCGAATGCGTTGTTGGCGTTGAAGTGCTCGATGCTGGTCTGGTCGAGGCCGGTCAAAGACACTGATTCCAGCTCCAACCCGTTCATCGCCAGATCGTTGGAGCTGACCTGCTGCACCTTCTGGACGAAGTCGGCCCGCTGTTCGTGAAGCTCGTTCATGGTCATGCCGGCCGCAACAGAGCGCAGCGCGTCAACGAATTTGCCTTCGACAAGATCTTTCAGAGCTTCTGGTTGCATGGTCCGCTGACCAAGCGTCTGTGCCGCCATGCCGATTGCTGCGGCATCGGGCTTCACTCGTACGTAAAATTCTGCCTTCACGTCGATGCGCAAGCGGTCGAGTGTAATCAGCGCCTCGGCATCGCGGCGAATTACCGCAAGTACCAGCGTGTTCATATTGACAGGCATGGTTTCATGGAAAACCGGCAGCACCAGGGCGCCGCCGTTCATCACGACCTTCTCGCCTCCCACACCCGTCCGCACAAAGGCGGTTTCCTTGCTGGCGCGGTGATATAATTTGAGAATGAAAATGATGATGGCGAGTACGCCTATCGCTCCTGACACCGCCAGAACTGTCCCGCTTCCAATTACTTCTAGCATCACTTACCCCGTCGATTGGTTGTGTCAGGACATCGGTGCGAGCTTGCGCTCTGAAAGCGGCACCCCGTAGAAAACTTGGTCTTCCCGGCGCACCAGCAACAGTTCGTCCCCTTCCAAGAGTTCGCTCGCTTGCTCGTGGGGTTCGACCATAACGTAATGTGCATGACCATAACGATCGAGGACCTTGGCCCGCGCTGGATACCCGGCGGCGGCACGTCCATGGGCTATGACAGCCCTGCGCCCGACAAGGCTGTCGACCTCGACTGCACTGGTTTCGTCCTGCGGGAGAACGCGCGCCAGCGGGCGCACCAGTATCCCCGTCGTTGGCAGTGTTGCCACCGCTGAGATGGCAGAGGCAAGCCACGAGTGCAGAGGTGTGCCGATGAGGAAGGAGCTAAGTGACTGGATGCCGATACCTATGGCGGCGAACAGAAAGAGGAAGACGATTAGCCAGATTAGGAATGGCACACGTCCAATGCCCAGTAAGGTGGTGAGGCCACCCAAAAAATTCGTCGCCCCGTCGATGTCGCCATCAACATCCAGGTCCACATCGGGACCGAAATCGGCGAGGCCGACAATTTGTAGCAGCGACAGCAGGAGCATCGCGCCAAGCGCGACGGCAAATGGCAAATTGTAAGATGCCAGCATTTCCATGGCACCCTCCCCTAAACAGACGGCGCACAAAATTGCATCCCTTTTTCAATTGCCATTCGACATCGGCGAATTCGCCCTGATCAGAAAAAGGTATTGAAAACTCTGTATCGAACAAAGGTGACGGCTACCCGCTGATGTCAGCTAACCACCCCACAATCGGACGTTCGCGCTCTCCGGGGCGCAAGCCGAAAGCGGACGCTCTATTGGCTAGGTCCCTGCCCCCACCGGAGACCCGGCCTAGTCGTCCTTGAAGCCAACGCCCAGGCTGGCGCGGGGCTGTTCCATTTCGGTGCTGGCGACCGGATAGGCGCAATAGTCCGCCGCATAGAACGCAGCCGGGCGGTGGTTGCCCGACAGCCCGATCCCGCCGAAGGGCGCGCCGGAACTGGCGCCGTTGGTCGGCCGGTTCCAGTTGACGATCCCGGCCCGGATGTTGGCCCAGAAGCGGTTGTATTCCTGCGGGGTGCCGCCGATCAGCGAAGCCGACAGGCCGAAGCGCGTGTTGTTCGCCTCGGCGATGGCCTGGTCGAAATCGTCCACCTTGATGACCTGCAGCAAGGGGCCGAACAGCTCCACGTCGGGCCGTTCCTTCATCGCCGTGGTGTCGATGATCCCGGGTGTCAGGAACGGCAGGTCGCCCTTGGGGCGGCGCAGGTGGCTTATCGCCCTGCCGCCGTTCGACAGGAAATAGAGGAACGCCTCGGTCAGCTGGTCGGCCGCCTGGCCGTCGATCACCGGGCCCATGAACGGCGCCGGATCGTCGAACGGGCCGCCGATGATGATCCGTTTGGCGAGCCGCTTAATTTCCTCGAGCGCCTGGTCGTACAGGCTGGCCTTCACGATCAACCGGCGCGCCGCCGTGCAGCGCTGCCCGGCGGTGGTGAAGGCCGACTGCACGACCAGCGTGGCCGCATCGTGCATCTTGGGCGTGTCCCACAGGACCACCGGGTTGTTGCCGCCCATTTCGAGCGCCACGACCTTGCCCGGATTGGCCGCCAGCTTGCGGTTGATGGCTATGCCGGCCTGCGCGCTGCCGGTGAACAGCACGCCGTCGATGCCGGGGTGGGCGACCAGCGCCTTGCCTTCTTCCGGCCCGCCCTGCAGCACCTGGATCAGCGCCGCGCTGATCCCCGCGCGATTGAACAGCTTCATCAGGAATTCGCCCACCGCGGGGGTCTTTTCGCTGGGCTTGAAGATTACCGCGTTGCCGGCGATCAGCGCGGGCACGATATGGCCGTTGGGCAGGTGCGCGGGGAAGTTGTAGGGGCCCAGCACCGCCATGACGCCATGTGGCTTGTGGCGCACCGCCGATGCGCCCTTCAGCGCGCTGTCGAGCTTGCGCTGGCCGGTCCGCTCGGCATAGGCGCGCACGGAAATCTCGACCTTGGCGATGACCGACTCGACCTCGGTGCGCGCTTCCCACAGCGGCTTGCCGGTTTCGCGCGCGATCAGCTCGGCGAAGGCGTCCTGCTCCTTGCGCACCTCGTTGGCGAAGCGGCGGACCAGTTCGATGCGGTTGGCGAGCGGCTGCGCGGCCCAGGCCGGCCACGCACGGCGCGCGCGATCGACCGTCTCCTCGACGTTCCCGGCCTTGCCGCGCCAAAATTCCGCGCCGGTCGCCGGCTCGGTGGAGATGATGGTATTCTGGGTCAAAGGGACAGGTTCGGCTCGCGTAGGACTGCGCTGATAACGGCTGCCCGTTAACCAAGCCAGTGCGTTAACGGTTTAAATTGACCTAAGCGTGGCCGGCCGGCACGGGCGGTTCGCCCAGCGCACGGCCCATCTCGCGCAGCGCCGCGACCTTGGTTTCCAGCGGCCCCCAGTCGTCGCGTTCGGCGATGGCCGACCAGATCGCCTCGACCTCGTCGATCAGCATCGCCTGCGGCTCGCCGCCCTGCCAATAAGGATGGTCGTCGCCGACCGCCTCGTAGCCGCTCAGCGCCTCGGCCAGTGCGCCGGTCGCGCCCCGCCCGCCGCGATGGACGAAGAAAAAGGCATCGGGGCCGATGGCCGCCTCGCGCATTTCCTTCTCTGCCGCCGCGATCAGCGCGCCGTCGGTCTCCTGGCCCCGGCTCGCGACGCCGAGGCGCCAGCGGAACCGCCGGGTCATCGCCGCTTCGTAGAGGTCGCCGAAGCGGTTGAACGCGGCGACCAGCGGCTCCGCCTCGCAGATCGTGCGCAGCGCGATGGCCAGCTGGCCCAGGTTCCAGCGGATCGCCTCGGGCTGGCGGGCGAAGGCGTAGAGCCCGGCATGATCGAAATAGGCGGCGGTGAAGGCCGGGTCCCAGCGCGGCAGCCAGCGCCACGGGCCGTAATCGAAGCTCTCGCCCGTCACGTTCATGTTGTCGGAATTGAGCACGCCGTGGACGAACCCGGCGACCATGTAGCTTGCGGCCAGGTCCGCCAGGCGCTCGGTCACGTGGTGCAGCAGGATCGCCGCGGGCTCGTCGCGCCCCGGCGCGTCGGCGGGCGGCGGCAGGCCGGGATAGAGCCGCAGGCAGTAATCGACCAGTTCGCGCATGTGATCGCTCTCGCCCAGCGCGGCGAGGCGCTGGAACGTGCCGATGCGGATATGCGAATGGCTCAGCCGCACGAGGACCGCGGAGCGCGTCGGGCTCGGCTCGTCGCCGCGCTCGAGGTCCTCGCCGGTCTCGACGACCGAGAAGGTCTTGCTGGTGTAGGTGCCGAGCGCCTCGAGCATCTCGGTCGCGAGGATCTCGCGCACCGCGCCCTTGAGCGTCAGCCGGCCGTCGGCCGTGCGGCTCCACGGGGTGCGGCCCGAACCCTTGGTACCGAGGTCGAGCAACCTGCCCTCTCCATCGCGAAGCTGCGCGAAGGTGAACCCGCGCCCGTCGCCGATCTCCGGATTGTACACCCGGAACTGGTGCCCGTGATAACGCTGGGCGAGCGGCTGCGGCAGGTTTCCGGGCAATGGCTCGAAGCGGCCGAAGTGGCGGGTCCAGTCCGCGTCGTCCAGCGTATCCAGGCCCACCGCGCGGTCCCATCGCCGGTTGCGAAAGCGCTGGATCGCCTGCGGAAAGTCGGCCGCCTCGACCGGGTCGGCCAGCCATTCGGCCAGCGAGGAAAGCTGTGGGTCGGGGCGATATTCGCCTGCTTGCGGATCGGCGCGCATCTGCCATTAGTGGCCCCGCCACGGGCCACGTTCAAGGCGGGCCGCAATGGGGAACGGCGCGCAGTATGGCGGAATCCGCCTGGATCGACGGGGAATGGCAGAGCGAGGACGGGCTGACCCTGGCCTATCGCGACTATCCCGCCGCGCCCGGCAAGGGTGGCGGCAGGCCGCCACTATTGTGCCTCCACGGCCTGACCCGCAACGGCCGGGACTTCGCCGCTCTGGCGGAAGATCTGGCCGGCGAATGGCGGCTGATCGTGCCCGACATGCGCGGCCGCGGCCGCAGCGAATATGCCAAGACCAGCGGCAGTTACGACTTGCCGACTTACCTGGACGACGTGGTCCGCCTGCTGCAGGCGCTCGATCCCGGCCCCGTGGCCGTGGTCGGCACGTCGATGGGCGGGCTGATGGCGATGGTCATGGCGGCGACCGGCGCCTGGCCGCTGGCCGGCGTGCTGCTCAACGACATCGGCCCCGATCTGGAGCCTGCGGGCCTCGACCGGATCCGCTCCTACGTGGGGCAGCCGCGCAGCTACGAAACCTGGATGCACGCCGCGCGCGGGCTGCGCGACAGCGCCGGTCCGGCGCACCCCGATTTCGTCCTGAGCGACTGGCTGACGATGGCCAAGCGCACGATGTGCGTCACCGGCAACGGCCGCATCGCGTTCGACTACGACATGAAGATCGCCGAGCCGATGGCCGCGACCGAAGGCGCGCAGGTGCCCGACCTGTGGCCCGCCTACCGCGCGCTGGCGGGCCTGCCGGTCCTGATCCTGCGCGGCGAGAAGTCGGACCTTCTGTCGGAAGCCACCGTCGCCAAGATGATCGCGGAAGTGCCTGGCGCGCAGGCGGTAACCGTCCCGCGCGTGGGCCACGTCCCGCTGCTGACCGAGCCCGAGGCGCGTGCCGCGATCGCCGGCTGGCTCGCCCGCCTGGCATGAGCGTCCCGCGTTTCCTCCACCTGCATTCCGCCTTCGACGCAGGCGGCAAGGAAGTGCGTTGCGTCCGCCTGATCGAGGCGTTCGGCGCGGCGGCGGAGCACGCCATCGTGTCCGGCGATCCCGAGCGGCGCGGGGCGGCGAAGCTGCTGAGCGGCAAGGCCCGGGTCGCCTGGCCCGCCTTCCCGGCCCTGCGCGGCAAGCCTTTCCCCAACCGCCTGCGCCGCCTGGCCGAGGCGATGCGCGGCCACGACCTGGTGCTGACCTACAATTGGGGCGCGATGGATGCGGTGCTGGCGCACACGCTGTTCGCCGACGTCTACAAGCTCCCGCCGCTGATCCATCACGAGGATGGCTTCAACGAGGACGAGGCCACCGGCCTCAAGGCCACCCGCAACGTCTATCGCCGGATTGCGCTGGGCCGTGCCCACGCGCTGGTCGTCCCCTCGCGCACTTTGAAGCGGATCGCGCTCGACGTGTGGCACCAGCCGCAGCGGCGGGTGCGCCGCATCGCCAACGGGATCGCGACGGCCCGTTATGGCGGCAAGCCCGACCCGCGCCTGCTGCCCGGCCTGATCAAGCACGAGGGCGAGATCTGGATCGGCACGCTGGCCGGCCTGCGCAAGGTCAAGAACCTGCCGGCCCTCGTGCGCGCGGTGGCCCCGCTCCCTGACGAATGCCAGCTCGTCATCGCCGGCGAGGGGCCGGAACGCGAGGCGATCCTGGCCGAGGCAGGCAGGCTGGGCATCGAGGACCGCGTGCATCTGCCGGGGTTCGTCGATCCGACGAAGATCGCCCCGCTGTTCGATGTCTTCGCCCTCTCGTCCAACAGCGAGCAATTCCCCATCTCGGTGGTCGAGGCGATGGCCGCCGCGCTGCCGGTCGTCGCGCCCGACGTGGGCGACGTGGCGCCGATGGTCGCGAACGAGAACGCGCCGCTGATCGTCCCGGCGGGCGACGAGCGGGCCCTGTCCGCAGCGCTCGAGCGGATCTGCCGTGACCGCGCCCTGGCGAGCGAGATCGGCGCGGCCAACCGGGCAAAGGCACTGGCCGAGTTCGACGAGGCGACGATGATCGAGCGCTATCGCAAGCTCTACTGGGGAGCCATCGCCCGCCAGGGCTGACCTTCACCCGCTGTTCACCTGCTGGTGGACACATCGCACAGACAGATTGAGTTTCGCCGTCCGTTTCCTTAACGGGGCGCGGACAAGTGAACCGCTAGATCGAAAGCCCGGCGTGGCCCTGACACCCATCACCCCCAAGTCCGAGTCCGAAAAGCAGGCGGCGCGCGAAGCCGCGCAGCAGGACATGCTGCTGCGGGAAGTCGACGATGCCGTCAGGCAGGACGACGCGACCGAGTTCGTCAGGCGCTACGGCAAGCCGCTGGGCGCGCTGTTCGTCGCCGCGCTGCTCGCCTTCGCCGGATGGCTGTGGTGGAGCGGCCATCGCGCGGGCCAGGAGGAAGAAGGGTCCGAGGCGTTCGTCAAGGCGCTCGACCAGTTCCAGGCCGGCAACCTCGACACCGCCGACCGGCAGCTTGCCACGATCGCCGAGAACGGAGCCCCCGCTGCGGCAGCTGCCGCAGCGATGATGCGCGCGGGCATCGCGGCGCAGAACGGCAACATCGACCAGGCCGCGCAGATGTTCAACGCCGTCGCCGCCGACGGCGACGCGCCCAAGGAATACCGCGACTTCGCCACGGTGCGCGCGGTCGCCGCCAGTTACGAGAAGATGAAGCCCGAGGATGTCGTCGCCCGGCTGAAGCCGCTCGCCACGCCCGGCAACCCCTGGTTCGCCAGCGCCGCGGAACTGGTGGCGATGGCCTATATCAAGCAGGGCAATAACGACCTGGCGGGGCCGCTGTTCACGGCGATCGCGCAGGACGAAACCGCGCCGGATACCGCCCGCTCGCGGGCCCGGCAGATGGCTGGCATGCTCGGCTTCGACGCGATCGAGGACGTTGACGCAACGCTGGCCGAACTGCGCGAACGCGATGCCGCCGCGCAGGCGCAGGCTCAGGCCGCTCAATAATGGATCGACAGATGAACCCCACCAAGCGCCTAGTTTCCTTCCGTAGTATCGCTCTGGCGACCGCGGCCCTCGCCATGCTCGGCGGGTGCAGCGCGCTGGGCGGCGGCGGTGACAAGAAGACGACTCCGACCGTGGGCAACCGCAAGCCGATCCTGTCGACCATCAGCCAAGTCGTCACCGCCGACCCGGCGCTGGCGGGCGTATCGGTCGTCGTGCCCACCGCCACCGTCAACGCGGATTGGCCGCAGGCCGCGGGCAATGCCAGCAAGTCGGTCGGCAACGTCGCGCTGGGCGCGGCCCCGGTCCGCGTCTGGACCGCGCAGGTCCCCGGCACCAGCAAGCGCGAGCGCCTTGCCGCGGCCCCTGTCGTGGGCGGCGGCTCGCTGTTCGTGGTCGACGTCAACGGCGAGGTGCAGGCTTTCGACGCGGCAACGGGCGTCAAGCGCTGGAGCCACACGATCGAGGTCGCCCGCGACCTGCGCCCCTCGACCTTCGGCGGCGGCGCGAGCTATGCCGATGGCAAGGTCTACGCCACCAGCGGCGCTGGCGATGTCGTCAAGCTCGACGCAGTGACCGGCGCCGAGGAATGGCGGGTCAAGCCGGCAGGTCCGCTGCGCGGTTCGCCCACCGTGGCCTTCAACGCGGTCTACGCGATGACGCAGGACAACCAGATCGTCGCGCTCGACATCGCCGACGGCCACACCGTCTGGCAGGACGCCGCCGCCTCGGGCGAATCGGGCGTGTTCGGCGTGGCTGCTCCCGCAGCCGGCCAGGGCACGGTGATCGCCGGCTACAGCACGGGCGAAATCGTCGCCTACCGTTACGAGAACGGCCGGACGCTGTGGTCCGATGCACTGTCCCGCACTTCGATCTCCACCTCGGTCGGCACGCTGACCGATGTCGACGCCGACCCGATCATCGACGGTGGCCGCGTCTACGCGCTGGGCCAGGGTGGGCGCATGGCGGCCTACGAGCTGGTCACCGGGCAACGCATCTGGGAACTGCCGCTGGCCGGCATCTCGACCCCGGTGGTCGTCGGCGAATGGCTCTTCACGCTGACCGACGATGCGCGGATCATCGCCATCGCCCGCTCGACCGGCAAGGTGCGCTGGATCAGCCAGCTCATGCGCTACCGGAACGAGGAAAAGCGCGAGAACCCGGTGTTCTGGACCGGCCCGGTGCTGGCCAATAGCCGGTTGTGGATCGCCAACACGCGCGGCGAACTCAAGTCGGTCGATACGATGACCGGCGAAGTGGCCGACTTCGCGGAGTTCGACAGCGCAATCTCGCTCCCGCCGGTCGTGGCCAACCAGACGCTCTACGTGCTCGAGGACAACGGGCGCATCAGCGCCTACCGCTGAGCCGGGTTTTACCGCGGCCTTAACCCTTTCCCGCCTAGAACGGCGGGGCATGAGCGCGCGTTCACCCTCTGCCAGCCGGCCGCCGGCCAGCGACGTCTCGCCCTGGGTCGGCGCGGTCGGCCTGTTCGCGCTGCTCGGCTGGATCGCGGTGGCGCGCCAGTGGCCGGCCATTTCCGCCGCCTTCGACCTGCCCGGACCGCGCGAGCCGCTCTCCGGCCCCTACAGCGCGCTGCTGGCGATGGTGCTGACGGGCGTCGCCATGGCGGCCTGGTCGGTGCTGGTCGACAAGGTTCACCGCAACCCCAGCACCGGGATCGACTGGGCGCGCCCGCGCCCGCTGCACGAGGCGATGGAGACCGCGGTCACCAAGCTCGCCGGCCTGTGGGCGACCTGGGCGGCAATCGGCTTCTTCTACTGCCTGGGGCGCTGGTACTGGGACGGGCAATACCTGTTCGCGATGGAAGTGATCGGCCTCGCCGCGCTGCCGCTGTTCCTGCTGTCGATCCCCTACGTCCTGTGGCTCGACCGCGTGCTGGTGAACCCGCGCGACGGCGCCTGGCATTTCGGCGCGATGCTGATTGGGCGCGAGGCGTGGGATACCGAGCAGGTGAAGAAGCACTGGCGCGCCTGGGCCATCAAGGGCTTCTTCGGCGCCTTCATGATCTCCATCCTGCCACCCGGCTTCGCCGCGGCGGTGGAAACCGACTGGTCGCTGCTGCCCAGCGATCCGGTCTTTGCCGGCAATGCGCTGCTCAACCTGATGTTCGTGTTCGACGTGCAGATCGGCACCGTCGGCTATCTGCTGACGTTGCGCCCGCTCGACGCGCACATCCGCAGCGGCAACCCCTATCTCGGCGGCTGGCTCGCCGCGCTGCTGTGCTATCCGCCGTTCGTGTGGGGCTTCATGGGTGACGGCGGCGCGCTGCAGTACGAGGTCAACACCCAAAGCTGGGACGTTTGGTTCGAAGGGCATACAGTGCTGCTCTGGGCCTGGGCGGCGCTGCTGGTGGCGCTGACCGCGATCTACGCCTGGGCGACGGTCGCATTCGGCATCCGCTTTTCCAACCTGACCTATCGCGGCGTGCTGACCAACGGGCCGTACCGGTTCACCCGGCACCCGGCTTACCTCAGCAAGAACGCCTTCTGGTGGCTTTCGACGCTGCCCTTCTGGGTGACCAGCGATTCCTGGACCGACGTGGTGCGCAACACCGTGTTCCTCGGCCTCGTCAGCGCGATTTACTACTGGCGCGCGCGGACGGAGGAGGCGCACCTGCTGGCCGAGGACGCGAAGTACCGCGAGTACCACGCCTGGATGGCCGAGCACGGCTTGATCACGAGCCGCCTCGTGCGCCTGGCGCAGCTTGCCCGCAGGCGCCCGGTCGCGGCCGCGCAGCCGGCCGAATGAGCTAGCGGAACGGGTCTGAGAACTTCGGGTCGGCCGCCAGCGTCTCGTCGTTCAGGGTCAGCATGAAATCAACCAGCGCCTGCCGGTCCTCCACCGACAGGTTGAGCCGCAGCGGTGCCCCGCCGGCCGCCCCGCCCTGCCGCAGCCGGTTGTCGAGCACGGCCGAGTCCTGGATGCCCGTGCTGTAGAAATTGACCACCTGCGACAGGCTGAGGAAGCGCCCGTCGTGCATGAAGAATGCCGAGCGGCCGACGTTCTTGAGCGAGGCGGCCTTGAACAGCCGCGTCTCGTCGGCATCGAGGCCGTTGCCGCGGCTGCTCGCCGCCAGCGTGAAGGTGGGCGGCACGTGGCAGGCGGCACATCCGGCGCCGCCGCCCGGCCCCGGCGCGTTCATGAACAGCTCGCGGCCGCGCTGTTCGGACGCGGTGAAGCCCGGCAGCGGCTGGTCCAGCCCGCGGTTGGGCGCAGCGGGCGCGAAGACCTGGGCATAGGCGCGGTCCCACTTGCTGTCGGACGAGATCATCGCCCGCTGGAACTGGCCCAGCGCGCGCTGGATGCGGGCCTCGCTGATCGCCGCATCGCCGAAGGCCCGGCGGAACAGTACCGGATAGTAAGGTTTGGTGCCCAGCTTGGCGACCAGTGCCGCAAAGCCGCCCTGGTCCTGCCAGCCCATCTCCACCGGGTTGAGGATGGGGACCGAAGCTTGCGCCTCGACCGTGGCGGCGCGGCGGTCCCAGAACATCGTCCCGGGCTGGAAATAGCGCAGGTTCCCCAGCCGCATCCCGTGCGCGTTGATGAAGGCCGACCCGGTCGATCCGATGCTGAAGCGCTTGTCGTCGGCAAAGCCGAGTGCCTGCCGGTGGCAACTGGCGCACGAGACGGTGTCGTTCGTGCTCAGCGCGCGGTCGTAGAACAGCACCCGCCCCAGCGTGGCCGCGGCATTGGTGACCGGGTTGTTCGCCGGCGTGTTGTCGAGCGCCGCCAGGGTTCCGTCGTAATGGGCCGGCAGCAGCGGCGCGGCATAGTTGGGCAGGTTGGCAAGGTCGATCGTCAGGGCGGCCTGGACCGCGGCCTGGTCCGAAGCCGCCGTTTCGCTCGGCGTCGGGGTGGGCGTGGCGGTGGGCGCGGGCGTCGGCGGGCCAGAGCCGCCGTCGCCACCGCCGCACGCTGTCAGCGCCAAGGCCAGCAAAGCGCCGGTACCTGTTCCCTTCAACCGCATGACCGACCCGTCTCTTTCCCGGCGGCACAATGCCCGATCCGGGGGAGCGATCAAGGGGTCAGAAGCTTTCCTCGTAGACCCGCGCGATGTCGCCGTTCCATTCGCCATGGAACTTGTCGAGCAGGCGCTGGGCCGGGACCTTCCCGCTGGCCACGATCTCCTCGAGCGGTTCGAGGAAGCCGGTTTCGTTGTCGCCGCTCGAATTGAGCATGGCGCGGCTCGACAGCCCGGCACGGGCGATCGGCAGGATTTCGCGGGCAAGGTCGCGCAAGGTGCGCCCGCCGGGGACCGGCGCGGCAAGGCCCTGCGCGGGCACGGCGTTGCGCAGCGCCTCGCGCTCTTCCATCGACCAGCCCTTGACCACGTCCCACGCCGCGTCGAGCGCGCCTTGGTCGTAGAGCAGGCCGACCCACAGCGCCGGCAGCGCGCAGATCCGGTTCCACGGGCCGCCATCGGCACCGCGCATCTCGAGGAAGGACTTGAGCCGCACTTCGGGGAAGGCGGTCGACAGATGGTCGATCCAGTCGCTCTCGGTCGGCAACTCGCCCGGCAGCGCGGGAAGTTCGCCGCGCATGAAGTCGCGGAAGCTCTGCCCCGCGGCGTCGATGTATTGGCCGTCGCGGAAGACGAAGTACATCGGCACGTCGAGCATGTAGTCGACGTAGCGTTCGTACCCGAAGCCGTCCTCGAACACGAAGGGCAGCATGCCCGTGCGATGCGGGTCGGTGTCCGACCAGATGTGGCTGCGATAGCTGAGGAAGCCGTTGGGCTTGCCTTCGGTGAACGGGCTGTTGGCGAACAGCGCCGTCGCCAGCGGCTGCAGGGCCAGGCTGGTGCGGAACTTGGCCACCATGTCGGCCTCGGACGAATAGTCGAGGTTGGTCTGGATGGTGCAGGTCCGCAGCATCATGTCGAGGCCCAGGCTGCCCACACGCGGCATGTGCCGCATCATGATGGCATAGCGCCCCTTGGGCATGATCGGCAGCTCTTCGCGCGTCTTGTCCGGCCACATGCCGAGGCCCAGGAAGCCGACCCCGCATTCCTCGCCGATCGCCTTGACCTGGGTCAGGTGGCGGCCGGTCTCCGCGCAGGTCTGGTGCAAAGTCTCGACCGCGGCGCCCGACAGTTCGAGCTGCCCGGCGGGCTCGAGGCTGACGGTGCCGTCCTCGCCGCCCATGGCGATGACCTTGCCGTTTTCCTCGATCGGCTCCCAGCCGAAGCGCCGCAATTCCATCAGGATATCGCGGATACCTCCGGCCTCGTCGTAACTCGGCGCCCGGTGATCGCCGGTGCGGTAGACGAGCTTTTCGTGCTCGGTGCCGATCCGCCAGCGCTCGCGCGGTTTCTCGCCTGCAGCCATGGGCTCTGCCAGCTGCTCGCGGCGTTCGATGCGCCGCTCCTCCCCCTCTGACGCCTTGCGCGTGCTCATCGCGGCGCGGTTAGGCGAGGATTCGGCCCGGCGCCAGCGCTTTTCGCAGCGATTTCACGCTAATCTTGCGGGCGCCAATCCCCGGCCACGCCCATCCACAGCGCGGTGGCGGCAATGGCGGCCGTTTCGCCCCTCAGGACCCGGGGGCCGAGCGAGATCGCCAGCGCTGCGGGATGCGCGCGGATCGCGGCGCGCTCCGCATCGTCGAACCCGCCTTCGGGCCCGACCAGCAATGCGGCAGGCTCGGTGCGCGCGGCGAACGCATCGGCCGCCGGCGCCCCGCCCTGCTCGTCGGCAAAGAACAGCGCCCGGTCGGCCGTCCAGTCGCGCAGCAGCGCGTCGAGCGTCACCGGCGCTGCGACGGCGAGCAAGGCGGTGCGGGCGCATTGCTCGGCCGCCTCGGTCACGTGCGCCAGGGCGCGCTCCATGTTGAGCTTGTCGGCCACGCAGCGCCGGGTCAGCACGGGCCGGATCGCACGGACGCCAAGCTCGGTCGCCTTCTCCAGCACGAGGTCGAAGCGATCCTTCTTGAGCAGGGCCGGGCAGAGCCAGAAGTCGGGCACGTCCTCGCGCGGGCGGAGCATTTCGACCGCTTGCAGCACGACTTCGCGCTTGCCGGCCGAAACGACTCGCGCCGCCCATTCCCCGGTCGCATCGTCGCACAGCACGACGGCATCGCCCTCGCCCACGCGCATGACCTTGGCCAGATAGTGCGCCTGGTTCCCTTCGACCGTCACGGCCTCGCCCTCTGCCAGCGGCGGGGCGACGAACAGCCGCGGGGCGGAGCGCGGGGGCCAGGCGGGGGTGGCAGGCATGGCTGGTCACTAGCCGCGCCGCGCGTTACGGGGCAAGCGAATGAGCGCCGAGACCATCACTCCCGACAGCGAGCGCAAGAGCCTTTCGGGCGGGCTCGTCGGCGCCCTGCCGCCACGCTTGCGCGATTTCGCGCTGCTGGCGCGGTTCGACCGGCCGATCGGCTGGTGGCTGCTGTTCTGGCCCTGTGCCTGGGGCGTATGGCTGGCAGGCGCCGGGTGGCAGGTCGCGCTGGTCGCCTGGCTGCTCCTGGGCAGCATCGCGATGCGCGGGGCGGGCTGCGTCTACAACGACATCGTCGATGCCGATCTCGACCGGCAGGTCGCGCGCACCGCCGTTCGGCCCGTGGCGAGCGGGCGGGTGAGCGCGAAGGCGGCTTGGGGCTGGCTCCTGCTGCTGTGCCTCGTCGGGCTGGTCGTGCTGCTGCAACTGCGCTGGCAGGCGCAACTCGTCGCGCTGGCGAGCCTGGCGCTGGTTGCGGCCTATCCCTTCATGAAGCGGATCACCTGGTGGCCGCAGGCGTGGCTCGGCCTGGTCTTCACCTGGGGGGCGCCGGTCGGCTGGATTGCGCTTCGCGGCGATCATCTCGGCGCGATGCTCGCGCTCTACGCCGGGGCGTTCTTCTGGTGTATGGGCTACGACACGATTTACGCCTGCCAGGACCGCGAGGACGATGCGCTGGTCGGCATCCGGTCGAGCGCGCTGCGGCTGGGCCGCAAGGTGCGCGCCGGGGTGATCGCGTTCTACTGCCTGGCGCTGGCCATGTGGGCGCTGGCCTTCATGCTGCGGCGGCAGGACTGGCTGGCGCTCATCGCGCTGCTGCCGGCCGCGATCCACCTGCTGTGGCAGGGGCTGACGCTGGACCCCGACAGCGCCGACAACGCGCTCGCCCGCTTCCGCTCCAACCGCTGGGCCGGGGCGCTGGTCGCGGCGGCCTGCTTCGTGGTCGGCAACGCCTGACCCGATCACCTGGCCGGCCGTGGCCGAAGATGCTAGAACCCGATGCTGGCGCCGATCTTGGCCGTGAAGCCCAGCGGGCTGGCGGTGAACGGGTCGTAGTTCTGGTCGAGCCGGGCGAACGGCGGATCGGCGTCGAGCAGGTTTTCCAGCGCCAGCGTCAGCGTTGCCTTCTCCAGCACCGACCAGCGCCAGATCGCGTCGAGCGTGGTGAAGCTGCCGATCCTCTTGCCCGCCGTGACCGACGCCCCGGCAAGCGATGCGGTGTTGGGGCCGAACACGTCGGCGCCGCGCTGGTCGGTATAGCCCGCGACGTGGTTGGCCTGCAGGCGCACGAGGTGATCGCCGCTGCGCCCCTGGAGCCACGCCTGGCCCTTCCAGCGCGGGATCGGATAGGCGGTGGTCTGGAAGTTGAGCTTGCCCGCCGCGTCGAACGCGGGCTGCACCAGGATGCCCTCCACCGCAACGTCGCCCACCCGGTAATCGAACACATGGCTGCCGTTCAGCCCCACCTGGAGCGCCTGGTCGGCAAGCCGGAAATCGTAGCTCGCCCGGAAATCGAGCCCGCTGGTGCTCACGTCGGCGGAATTGAAGGCATAGGTCGCCAGCCGCTGGACGTTGCCCGCCGCGCAGACCCCGCCCGAAAACGTAAAGCGCGCGCGCAACCCGGCATAGGCGGGATCGGCGCAGTTGGCGGTCCCGCTGGCGCCGAACAGCGCGGCGACCATGCCGTTGATCGGCTCGCTTTCGATCGCGCCGGAAAAATCGTAGCGCCAGTAGTCGACGCTGGCCCTGAGGCCGCCCCGGTCGAGCAGCACGCCGGCGTTGTAGGTCGTCGCGGTTTCGGGCGTCAGGTCGGGGTTGGCGAAGATGTCGACCGCGCGGAACGCGCCGCCGATGAAGGTCAGGATGACGAGATCGGCCGCGGTGTTCTGCGGCGGCGGCCCGCGGAACGTCGTGCCCGCCCCTCCCCTGAAGGCCAACCAGTCGGTCGCCTGCCACTTGAGGCGCAGTTGCGGATCGAAGGTCGCGCCGATGCGGCCGCCGTAATCCTCGTAGCGCGCCGAAAGCTGGGCCTGCAGGCGATCGGTCACCGGCAGTTGCAACTCGCCGAACAGCGCCCAGACGTCCTCGGACACCGCGGTGTCGACACCCGAGCCCAGGAAACCGATGGCGCCTGTCCTGACCGCACAGGTCGCACCGGGATCGAGCACCGAGCCGGGGCACGGCAGCAGATCGAGGTTGTGGTTGTCGCTGTAGGTCCGGCGATAACGGTCGTCGCGGTATTGCGCGCCGAGCGCGAAACGCACCTCGCCGCCGGGAAGCGCGAACCCGGCATCGCCCGAAACCTGCAAATCGGCCACCCACTGGCGGGTGAAGGCGCCGCGCTGGATGGTGACGAAGAAATCGTCGAGCGTGGAGGCGTCGTTGATCAGCCCCGCCCCCGGCAGCAGCGACAGGCCGAGCGGATTGGCGGTCCCGGCATAGCCCGGGTTGGTCTGCCCGGTCACCGCGTTGGCGGCGATGGCGGTCGAGAACGGGTTGAAGAAATGGCACCCGCCCGTCCCGGCCACGGCGGCCAGTTGCGCCGCGCTCAGCCCCGCGCGCGCCTGCGGCGAGGCATAGGCGCAGCTTTCCCCGCCGAAGCCCGCGAGCGCGTTCTGCAGCAGGTCGACATAGCTGTCGATGCCCTGGAAACGCCGGTCGTTGGCGGAATAGGTCAGCCCTGCCGAGAGGTCGATCGCGTCGCTCAGCGGCCGGTCGTAGCTTGCGGCGAACTGGTACTGCGCGGCCTCGTACTGCGGCGTGGCCGCCCCGCGGTCGTTCGCATAGAGCGGATTGCCGCCGAGCAGGACCGGGCGGAAGCGCACCGGGAAGGCGAGCGCCGGCTGCTGCGGAGCGCCTGCCGCGTCGAGCGCGCAGCCCGCGGCCGCCCCGAACCGGCTGCAGTAGTCGCGCAGCGCCGGCGCATATTGCGGAATGACGAACAGCCCCTGGCCGCCGAATGCCGCGCTGGTGCTGGGGGCGATCGTCGGCAGGTAGCTGGGCGACGTGGTCAGCATCGTCTCCGACCGGCCGTAGAGCCCGCTCA
Organism: Tsuneonella sp. HG222; assembly: GCF_053819185.1. NCBI lineage: Bacteria > Pseudomonadati > Pseudomonadota > Alphaproteobacteria > Sphingomonadales > Erythrobacteraceae > Tsuneonella > Tsuneonella sp. HG222. The sequence goes on from NZ_JBSOQZ010000001.1 coordinate 2,017,964, forward strand.
GCCGGATCTCCCCGCCGCCCACCGGCAGCGCGATATCGGCAAAGGCCTGCCAGCGCTCCTCCGGCTCGACCAGGTTGGTGAACCCGAGGTAGCTCGTCTGGCACAGGTCGCCCGCCGAGCCGGGCAACGAGCGGAAGCCCCCGAGCGCGGTGCAGCCCTGATCGGCGGTGAAGGAAAATCCGCCCAGCGCGCCGTTGAAATCGAAATTGCCCGGGTTGCCGCCGCCGGAATAGCCGCCCTGCGGGTTGGCGGCATAGGGCAGGATGCCCCAGTCGCGGTCGGTCGTCCGCAGCTCGCCGCGCTTCTGCCAGCCGCCCGAAACGAAGACCCGCGCCGGACCGATATCGCCGCCCCAGCTCAGCCCCGCCGTCCAGTCTCCGGCCGAGCCGTCGATCCAGCGATAGTCGGCGCCGAATTCGAAACCGTTGCGATGATTCTTGGTGATGAAATTCATCACGCCCGCAATGGCGTCCGAGCCATAGGTCGCGGCCGCCCCGTCCTTGAGGATCTCGATCCGGTCGAGCGCGGCCAGCGGCAGCAGGTTGATGTCCACCAGCGGCAGGTTGCCCGCCCCCGTGGCGACGATCCGCTTGCCGTTGAGCAGAACCAGCGTGCGCTGTGGCCCCAGCCCGCGCAGGTTGACCGAGGCGGCGCCCTGGTTGAACTGGCTGCGAGTGTCGAACTGGCTGGCATCGCCCAGCACGCCGCTCGAGACGGCCAGCGCCTTCGACAGGTCCATCGCAGTGGGCCCGCCGCGCGCGTCCAGTTCGTCGCGGCCGATCACCTCGACCGGGGCCGGCGCATCTTCCGCCGACCCGCGGATCAGCGTCCCGGTCACGACGATCTCGTCGTCCTGCGCCCGCACCGAGGCGGACAGCATCGCGCAGGCGCACGCGAGCAGCGAAACCGCCGGACGAGAGATGACCACTGTGCGCCCCCGTTGTTGTTGCGCGGGCGTTAGCGGGTCGGACGCGGCAGGGTCAACGCATCAGGGCGTTCGCACTCCCCGTTGCAACGCGTGTCAGCCCGCGGAGTCGGCGGGAACCGACCCGGCCCATGCGACCAGGTCGAAATCGTCCGGCATGCGGATGAAGATGTTAGCCACGGGGGTGAGCAGCCGGGTGACATGCCCCCTGCCGGTGCGGTCCTCCAAATAGACCAGGTCTCCCTTGCCGATCTTCACCTTCGTCCCGTCGCTCACCTCGGCCTCGATGTCGCCCACCACGTTGATCGTGAAGAGCTTCGCGGGCGCGATGTGCCAGTCCTCGGTGCCCTGGGCGATCGAGGTCATCGACACGTCGGTGGCCGGGAGATCCCTGGGCGATCCCATGACCTTGACCTGCTCCACATGGCTCACCCCGTCCTCGTCGGCCCAGATGCGGATGATCTCCGCCAGGCCCGAGGGGCCCGTGGCCGGGTTGGTCGTGGGAGAATCGGTCGGCGCCGACGGCGTCTCCTGCGCGCAGGCCCCCGTGGCGAGCAATGCGGTCAGCGCCGCCCCGCTCGAAATCCCCTTCGTCATCAGCGTACGGCGATCGGTATCCATCGTCCCCTCTCCCTTCGCGGACCGGTCTACGCCGCTGGGGCGGCCCTGCAATTGCTTTTCGGCAGGGTTCGCGTATAGGCTCGCGGCACGCCCCGGGCCCGTGCGAACCCATTTCGCCCGCCGGGGCGCTCGCTTTTCCACTGCCAGTGAAGGTCATGCCCATGTCCCGCCGCCGCCAGATTTACGAAGGCAAGGCCAAAATCCTCTACGAAGGTCCGGAGCCGGGTACGATCATCCAGTACTTCAAGGACGATGCGACTGCCTTCAATGCCCAGAAGAAGGGCACGATCAACGGCAAGGGCGTGATCAACAACCGCATCAGCGAGCACGTTTTCACCCGCCTGGCGCACATCGGCATCCCCACGCACTTCATCCGCCGCCTCAACATGCGCGAACAGCTGGTCCGCCAGTGCGAGATCATCCCGCTCGAGGTCGTCGTGCGCAATGTCGCCGCCGGGTCGATCAGCAAGCGTCTGGGTATCGAGGAAGGCGAGCCGCTGCCGCACACGCTGATCGAGTACTACTACAAGGACGATGCGCTGAACGACCCGATGGTCGCCGAAGAGCACATCGCCTGCTTCGGCTGGGCCAACAACGAGGAGATGCAGGACATCTCCAGCATGGCCATCCGCGTGAACGATTTCATGTGCGGAATGTTTGCCGCGATCGGCATCCGCCTGATCGACTTCAAGCTGGAGTTCGGGCGCATCTGGGACGGCGATTACGCCCGTGTCATCCTGGCCGACGAGATCAGCCCCGACGGCTGCCGCCTGTGGGACATGGCGAGCGGCGAAAAGCTCGACAAGGATCGCTTCCGCCGCGACCTCGGCGGCGAGGAAGAGGCGTACCAGGAAGTCGCCCGCCGGCTTGGCCTGCTGCAGGAAGATGGTGGCCCGGGCGAAGTATTCGACCTGAGCGCCCACCGCACCAGGCTCCGCGGCGGCCCCGCCAAGAAGAAGTAGTCCATCGGATTGACATTGCGGGTTCAGGCACCGTCGGCCAAGGTCGGCGGCAATGAACCCGCGCCTGCTGCTTTCCGCCTTTCTCCTCCCGCTTGCCGCCTGCGCGCAGACACCGCCGCCTGCACCGGCTGCCGTTGCACCGACTGCCGTTTCCCCGACCGCCATGCCCGACTGGGCCTTCCAGGTAAGCGACCTGCCGGTCGATCCGGAGTTCCGCTTCGGCAAGCTCGACAACGGAATGCGCTACGTCATTCGCCGCAACGAGACTCCGGCGGGCCAGGGCATGGTCTGGATGTGGGTCAACGGTGGCTCGCTGTTCGAGACCGATGACGAGCGCGGGCTCGCTCATTTCATCGAGCACATGGCGTTCAACGGCACCACGGATATCCCCGAAGGCGAGATGGTCCGCCTGCTCGAGCGCGAGGGGCTGGCCTTCGGTGCGGACACCAACGCGTCGACCTCGTTCGACCAGACGATCTACAAGCTCAACCTGCCGCGCAACGATGCCAAGCTGCTCGACACCTCGCTGATGCTGATGCGCCAGGTGGCGAGCGAGATCGCCTTCTCCCCCGAGGCGGTCGAGCGCGAGAAGGGCGTCGTGCTGTCCGAACGGCGCGTGGGCGATACCTTTTCCTATCGCAACACGGTCGACTCGCTCGAATTCCAGTACCCCGGCTCGCGCTTCTCGCAGCGCATGCCGATCGGCACGGTGGAGGCGCTGCAGGGCGCCACGAGCGAACGCCTGCGAGGACTGTGGCAGCGTTATTATCGCCCGTCGAACAGCGCGGTCATCGTGATCGGCGCGTTCGACCCGGAGCAGGTCGAGGCGGCGATCAAGGCGCGCTTCGCAAGCTGGCCGGCTGCCGACCCCCCCGCCGTGCCGAGTGCGGGGCCCGTCGCCACCGATCGCCAGGGCGCGACCGACATCTACGTCGACCCCGCCCTGTCCGAACGCGTGACGGTTTCGGCCAACGGACCCTTCCTCGACGAGCCGGACACCGTGGCGAACCGCCAAAAGGCCATCCTGCGCCAGATCGGCTATGGCATCGTCAACCGCCGCCTGCAGCGCCTGACCCGGGCCGACGACCCGCCGTTTCGCGGCGCGGGCCTGGGCAGCTCCGACGTGTTCGAGGACGGACGCACGACCAACCTGATCGTCGACAGCGGCGACGGCGAATGGCAGCGCGGCCTGGCCGCGGCGCAGGCCGAGTATCGCAAGGCGTTGGCCTATGGCTTCACCCAGGCGGAGATCGCCGAACAGCTCGCCAACATCCGCACCTCGCTGGAAAACGCGGCGGCCGGCGCCGCCACCCGCTCCAACGCGGCGCACATGAACGCTGTGCTCTCGCTGCTCTATGACGATGTCGTGCCGGCCACTCCGGAAAGCTCGCTCGAACGCTTCCGCGCGCTCGAGCCTCTGGCGACGCCCGAGGCCGTGATGGCGGCCCTGCGCGAAGAACTGATCCCGCTCGACGATCCCTTGATCCGATACCAGGGGCGCACCGCGCCGGCCGGCGGTGCCGACGTCCTGCGCGCGGCGTGGAAGGAAGGCATGGCGCAGGCGGTGGCGGCCGACGACCGCGGGTCGCTCGGCACCTTCGCCTACACCGATTTCGGGGCGCCGGGCACGGTGGTCGCCGACACGGTCGAGCCGGTCATGGGCATCCGCACCCTGCGCTTCGCCAACGGCCTGATGCTCAACCTCAAGCCGACGCAGTTGCAGAAGGATCGCATCGCGGTGGAGCTGAACGTCGACGGCGGGCAGATGCTCAACACGCGCGATAATCCGCTGGCCACGGCGATGACATCGGTCCTCGCGCAGGGCGGGCTCGGCAAGCACCCGATCGACGACCTGCAGACGATCCTGGCGGGCCGCAGCGTGGGCTTCGGCGTCCAGGCGGAAGACGACGCGTTCGTCATGTCCTCGACCACGACGCCGCGCGATCTCGAGCTGCAGTTGCAGCTCTTCGCCGCCGCGCTGACCGATCCCGGCTGGCGGCCGCAGGGCGAGGCGCAGTACCGGCGCAGCATCGAATCGTTCTTCGGGCAATTGAACGCGACGCCTAACAGCGCCCTTGCCAATGCCCTGGGCGGTATCCTGTCGGACGGGGACCCGCGCTTCACGCTGCAGCCGAAGGAAAGCTACCTCGCGCTCGACTTCGCCAAGTTGCGGCAGGACATCGGCGGCCGCCTGGCGGGCGGCGCGGCCGAGCTTGCTCTGGTCGGCGATTTCGACCCCGAGCAGGCCATTGCCCTCGTCGCGCGGACCCTCGGCGCCATCCCCGCGCGAGAGCCGCAATTCCAGGACTATGCCGCGAACCGCCAGCGCGGTTTCACCGAGGATCGCTCGCCGCGGACCGTGCGCCACGAAGGGGCGGCGGACCAGGCGGTGATCCGCATGACCTGGCCGACCCGCGACGATGCCGATTTCAAGGACTCGCTGCGCCTGGAACTGCTGGAAAAGGTCATGCGCATCCGGCTGACCGAGAGTTTGCGCGAGGAACTGGGGCAGACCTATTCGCCCGGCGTCAACGCCAGCCAGTCGCGCGTCCACACCGGCTACGGCACGTTCAACATGGCGGCGGCGGTCGATACCGCGGATGTCGAGAAAACGCGCCAGGCGATGCTCTCCGCGGTCGAGGCGCTGATCGCTGCCCCGGTCGATGACGACCTTCTGCTGCGGGCCCGCCAGCCGATGCTGGAAGCCTACGACAACGCGCTCAAGACCAACAGCGGCTGGATGAGCCTGGCCGACGATGCCCAGCGCGATCCCGATCGGCTCGCCCGCTTCGCCAGCGGCAAGGCGACATTGCAGGCGCTGACGGCGGCCGACGTGCAGGAGATGGCCCGGCACTATCTCGATCCGGCCACACGGCTGGAAATCGTCGCCCTGCCGTAACAGGGGGAATGATCGGGCGAAACCGCGCGGCTCGCCCTTGCCCGCGCGGGGCACCTCGGCCATAGGCTCCGCGCGAGTCCCCCCGCCCTTCAGCGAAAGGCCCGCCATGAAAGTCCGCGTTGTCGTCAGCCTCAAGCCAGGCGTCCTCGATCCGCAGGGCCGCGCCGTCCATCACGCGCTCGAGGGGCTGGGTTTTTCCGGCGTCGACGACGTGCGGGTCGGCCGGGTGATCGAACTGTCGGTGGCCGACGGGACGAGTGACGAAGCGCTCGACGAGATGTGCCGCAAGCTGCTCGCCAACATGGTGATCGAGAACTACCGGATCGAGATGTTGCCGGAAACGGTGGGCGCCGCCTGATGCGCGCCGCGGTCGTCACCTTCCCGGGATCGAACTGCGATCGCGACATGGCGATGGCGCTGGAAGCGGTCATGGGCAAGCCCGCCATCCGCGTGTGGCACGGCGACGCCGACCTGCCGGCCGATCTCGATTTCATCGCCCTGCCCGGCGGCTTTTCCTACGGCGACTACCTGCGTTGCGGTTCGATGGCGGCGAAGAGCCCTATCATGCGCTCGGTCGTCGCGGCGGCGGAGCGCGGGGTGCCGGTGCTGGGCGTCTGCAACGGCTTCCAGGTGCTGACCGAAAGCGGCCTGCTGCCCGGCGCCCTGATGCGCAACGCGCAGCTGACCTTCACCTGCCGCACCGTTCCGCTGCGGGTGGAAAACAGCCAGTCGCTGTTCACCGGCGGATACGATGCCGGGGAAGAGATCGCGCTGCCGGTGGCCCATCATGACGGCAACTATTTCGCCGACGGCGAGACGCTCGACCGCCTCGAAGGCGAGGGCCGCGTGGCCTTTCGCTATCTCGACGAAGTCAACGGAAGCCAGCGGCGCATCGCCGGAGTCCTGAACGAAGCGGGCAACGTGCTGGGCATGATGCCGCACCCCGAACGGGCGATCGAGCCGGCCCACGGCAACACCCAGGGCCGCGCGCTGTTCGAAGCGGCAGTCGGCGGCCTCGTTGCGGCCTAGGTCCTAGGCGGCCTTCGCGGCGCGCTGGACCAGGGCCATCGCTTCGTCGGCAGGCATCGGCCGGCCGAAGTAGAATCCCTGGATCTTGTTGCAGCCCATTTCGCGGATCAGCGTGGCCTGGGCGGCATCTTCCACCCCTTCGGCGGTGGTCGTCATGTCCAGGCTCTGCGCCATCGCCACGACGGCCCGCACGATTGCCAGCGATTCCGGGCTCTTCTGCGCGGCGCCCTGCACGAAGCTGCGATCGACCTTGATGGTCGAGAAGCGGATCGCGCGCAGGTAGCCGAGCGAGGAGTAGCCGGTTCCGAAATCGTCGAGCGCGATCGTGCAGCCCAGGGCCATGATCTCTTCGAGCGCCTGGCGGGCGATCTGCGCATCGCGCACGAAGATGCTCTCGGTCACCTCGACCTCGAGCCGGTTGGCGGGCAGCCCGCTGTCGGTCAGCGCGCGCACGACCGAGTTTGCGAAACCCGGTTCGAGCAGTTGCTCGCCCGAGACGTTGACCGCGACCTTGATGTGCGTCGGCCATTGCACCGCCTGGCGGCACGCCTCGCGCAGCACCCAGTCGCCGATGGGCACGATGAGGCGCGTATCCTCAGCCAGCGGAATGAACTTGTCGGGCCGGACGAACCCGTGTTCTTCGCTCTGCCAGCGAACCAGCGCTTCGAAGCTGACCACCTGTTCGGTCCGGGCGTCGACCACCGGCTGGAAATTCAGCAGCAGTTCGCCCTTGTCGGTGGCGAAGCGGAGCGAGTTCTCCAGCAGGCGGCGCTCTTCTGCCTCGGCGTGGAGCGTCGGCTCGAACTTGCAGTGCTCCCCGCCGCCCTCGTCCTTGGCGCGGTACAGCGCCAGGTCGGCGTTACGCATCAGCATCTCGACCGAATCGCCGTCGCGCGGCCCCATGGCGGAGCCGACGCTGGCGCCGATGTAGAGCTTGTTGTTCTCGACATCGTAAGGATGCGAGAGCGTTTCGATGATCGAGGCGGCAAACCGCTCGACCGCGCCGCGGTCCGACGCGTCGCGGATCACCACGGCGAACTCGTCGCCGCCAAGCCGCCCGCACATCTCGTTGTCGGTGGCCAGCATTTCGAGGCGCTGCGAGACCTGCGCGAGCAACTGGTCGCCGTACTGGTGGCCCAGCGAATCGTTGACCGCCTTGAAGCGGTCGAGGTCGATCATCAGGAAGCCGCAGCGCGTGCGCCACTGTTCGGAATACTTGAGCGCTTCTTTCAGGGACTCGGTCACCATCAGGCGGTTCGGCAACCCGGTGAGGGTGTCGTAGCGGGCGAGATAGGCGATCTTTTCCGACGATTCGCGCTGTTCGGTGACGTCGGAGCCGACCCCGCGGAAACCGATGAAGTTGCCCTTCTCGTCGCGCATCGGCGTGCCGGAGATTTCCCACCAGCGGCGGCCCGAGCCGACCTCCACCTGGACCAGCAGGTTGGAGAAGTTCTCGCGCCGCTTGAGCCGTTCGGCGAGGTCGTGGAGGCTGGCCGGAAACTGTCCGCTTTCCCACGAGGAGCCGGCGATCATCTTGATGAAGGAAGAGCCTTCGACCTCCGCGACGTCGCGGCCGAGCGCGAAGGCGAAGCGCGGGCTGGCGGAGCGGACGAGGCGGTTGGTGTCGATCTGCCACAGCCAGTCGGCCTCGTTCTCCTCGAACTCGCGCAGCAGCAGCGACACGACCTCGCTCTTTTCGGCGACGCCCTCAAGGGCGATCTGGGCGGCGAGGAAGGTGCGCGATACCGTAAGCGACCCGGCCACCGCAACGCAGACGAAGCCCAGGACCATGGCGGCGTAGGCGAACTGCAATTGCAGTGCGAACGAGACGACGCCGGCAAGCCCGGTAATTCCGCAGAAGACCAGCGTCGCCATCGGCGCTGGCGCCATGGCCAGAGCCGAACCGGCAACCAGCATCGATACGATGCACCACAAGGCGACGTGATCGGCCGGCGGTCCGAAGTAGGGGAGTACCAGCAGCGCTGCGGCCCACGCGCCGGCAGACCCGGCCACACCCTGCGCCTGGCGCTTGAATTCGTACCGCGTCATCGTGCGCCGGTCGATGTCGGCCAGGCTGCAGTCGATGCGCGAGGCATTCCACTGCGCCAGCCCGATCAGCGGCAGCAGGGGCAGCAGCAGCCACAGCGGCGCCTTGCCGAAATAGAGCCCGACCATGACAATCGCCGCCATCGCGTGAACGATCGCCCGGCTGCGCGCCAGGCGGTGCAACGAGGCGTACTGCAACGCACGAATGTGCGCCCAGTTGGCCTGGGCCGGGTCCTTGAGCCCGATCAGCTCCGCCAACGTGAGTTCCGTTGGCAGCTGGTGCAGTGCGGAATTGCTTTCGGTCACCCCTCGCGGATTAGGGGGCAATCGTTGAGACCCGGTAAATTACGGGGTCGCGGATCGCGATTGAGCAATCATTCCACGGTAACCGATTTTGCCAGATTGCGCGGCTGATCGACGTCGGTCCCCTTGGCCACCGCGACGTGGTAGGCGAGCAACTGGACCGGCACGGCATAGACCAGCGGCGCGATCAGCGGATGGACCTGCGGCATCTCGATCGTGGCAAGGCAGCCCTCGCCCGCTTCCTCGAGCCCCGCGCGGTCGGAAATCAGCACGATCTTGCCGCCCCGCGCGCGCACTTCCTGCATGTTCGACACGGTCTTTTCGAACAACGGCCCCGACGGTGCGAGAACGATAACCGGAACGGCCTCGTCGATCAGCGCGATGGGCCCGTGTTTCATCTCGCCCGAAGCATAACCTTCAGCATGGATGTAGCTGATTTCCTTGAGCTTCAATGCGCCTTCGAGCGCCAGCGGGAAGTCCGGCCCGCGGCCGAGATAAAGCACGTCGCGCGCCGGGGCGATGAGGTGCGCCATGCCGGCAATCTCGTCGTCGTGCGCCAGCGCCGCGTTGAGGCAGGCGGGCGCTTCCAGCAGGTGGCGCACGATCTCCGCCTCGTCCTCGCGCGAGAGCTTGCCCTTCTTCACCGCGAAATGCGCGGCGAGCGCGGCGAGGACGGCAAGCTGGCAGGTGAAGGCCTTGGTGCTGGCAACGCCGATCTCCGGGCCCGCATGGGTCGGCAGGAGCAGGTCAGCCTCGCGCGCCATCGAGCTGGTGGGCACGTTGACCACCACGGCGATGGTCTGGCCTTCGGCCTTGCAATGCCGCAGCGCCGCCAGCGTGTCGGCGGTCTCCCCGCTCTGCGAGATGAACAGCGACAGCCCGCCCGGTTGCAGGACCGGCTCGCGGTAGCGGAATTCGCTGGCGAAATCGATGTCGACCGGCACCCGGGCGAACTGCTCGAACCAGTATTTCGCCACCATTCCAGCGTAATAGGACGTGCCGCAGGCGACGATCGTCACCCGGTCGATGCCGGAGATGTCGAAGTCGATCTGCGGCAGCGCCACCTGCTGTTCCATCGGCCGCAGGTAGCTGCGCAGCGTCTGCGCCACGACGGTCGGCTGCTCGAAGATCTCCTTGAGCATGAAATGCCGGTAGTTGCCCTTCTCGATCGCCGCGGCGGAAGCGCCCGAGGTGGTGATCTCGCGCTCGACCGGCCGGTTCTCGGCGTCATGGACCTTCGCGCCCTCGCGCGTGATGACGACCCAGTCGCCCTCGTCGAGATAGGAGATCTGCTGCGTCAGCGGCGCCAGCGCCAGCGCGTCGGAGCCGAGGTAGGTCTCGCCATCGCCGTAACCGACCACCAGCGGAGAGCCCAGGCGCGCGCCGATCAGCATGTCGGGATGCTGGCGGAAGGCGATCGCCAGCGCGAAGGCGCCGCGCAGGCGCGGCAGCACGGCCTTGACCGCGTCCTCGGGTGAGGAGCCTGCCTCGACCTGTTCGGACACCAGGTGCGCCACGACTTCGGTGTCGGTCTGGCTTTCGAAGGTGCGGCCACGAGCCTCGAGCTCGTCGCGCAATTGTTTGAAGTTCTCGATGATCCCGTTGTGGACCAGCGCCACCTCGGCGGTCGCGTGGGGGTGAGCATTGTTCGTGGTCGGCGCGCCGTGGGTCGCCCAGCGGGTGTGCGCGATGCCGACGTCGCCCGGCGCGGGATTGCGCTCAAGCTCGGCGGCGAGATTGCGCAGCTTGCCCTCCGCCCGGCGGCGGACGAGATCGCCGCCGTAGAGCGTGCAGATGCCCGCGCTGTCGTAGCCGCGGTATTCCATCCGCCGCAGTCCATCGACGAGGCGATCCGCCACGGGTTCCTTGCCGACGATGCCGATGATGCCGCACATGTTTTAGGTCTTTCGCTGGAGGATGTAGGGAATGCGGATGCCCGGCATGTTTGCCGGGAAGTCCTTGATATTTCGCGTAACCAGGATTGCCCCATTCACCTGCGCGGTGGCCAGGACATAGGCGTCGAGAAGCTTGAGCCGCGAACGGTGCCGGATATCGGCCGCGGCCGCCGCGATGCGGGCGTCGAGTTCCACCACGTCGAAGGGGAGCAGCGTGTCACGCACCATGTCGCGCCGCTCGAGCGGTTCGCCCGCGAGCACCTCGGTCCACACGATGCGGCTGATCCGGTGGCGATTGTAACGCGACAGTTCCGCGCTGGCCTGCGGAATGTCCCTCAGCCAGTCGATCAGGATGTTGCAATCGAAGAACGGGTCGGACACCCGTCAGATGTCTTCGTATGGCCGGCGATCCTCGCGGATCGCGCGCTGATAGTCGACCCCGTCGCCGATGTCATGGCGGTCCTTCCACAGGCCCGCGCCGCGCGCGATCCAGTCCTTGCGGCCCGAACCGGGCGCCTGCGCCTTGAAGGTGGCCACCGCCTCGCGCAGCACCGACGCGCGGGACTTGCCCTCGGCGGCCGCGCGGGCGTCGAGCCATTCGATGTCGTCGTCGGGCAGGTCGGCAAGAATCCGGGTCATTGATATCGCGATATCATATCATGATATCATTGCAAGCTATTTCTTGGCCTTGGCATCTGCCTTCTTGCGCTTCATCGCGTCGTGGAAGCGGTCGGCCCAGCCAGGCTTCACCAACTGGTCGGCGCGCACCATCCGCAGCTCTCCGGCCGCAACGTCGCGGCTCACCGCGCTGCCGGCCGCGACGATCGCGTCGGCCCCGATGCTGACCGGCGCGATGAGCGAACTGTTACTGCCGATGAAGGCACGTTCGCCGATCACGGTCTTGTGCTTGAAATAGCCGTCATAGTTGCAGGTGATCGTGCCGGCGCCGATATTGGCCCCGGCCCCGATCTGCGCATCGCCCAGATAGGTCAGGTGGCTCGCCTTGGCGCCTTCGCCCAGCACGGCGTTCTTGATCTCGACGAAATTGCCGACCTTGCTGTCGGCGCCCAGCGTCGCCCCGGGGCGCAGGCGGGCGAAAGGCCCGACCGATGCATTGGCCCCGATCGTGCAGCCCTCCAGATGGCAGAATGCGTGGATCGTCGCGCCGCTGGCGACCTTGACCCCGGGTCCGAAGACCACGTTGGGCTCGACGGTCACGTCCTCCGCCAGTTCGGTATCGTAGCTGAAAAACACCGTCTCGGGCGCGGCGAGCGAGACGCCGGCGGCCATCGCTTCCTCGCGGCGGAACGCCTGCCACTGGCGCTCGGCCGCCGCCAGTTCCCCGCGGCTGTTGATGCCCTGCACCTCGCTCTCGTGCGTCTCGATAAACTTGGCTTTGCGCCCGTCCTGCGCGGCGATCTTGACCACGTCGGGCAGGTAGAATTCGCCGGCCGCGTTGTCATTGGTGACGCGCGCCAGCAGCGCGAACAGGTCGCCCGCACGGCAGGCCATCATGCCCGAATTGCACAGGTCGATCCTGCGCTCGTCCTCGGTCGCATCCTTGTATTCGACCATCTTGACGATCGTCTCGCCGTCGACGCTGACGACCCTGCCATAGGCGCCGGGATCGGCCGCCTTGAACGCCAGCACCACTGCTGCCGGGGAATCCGCATCGCCCAGCCGGTCGAGCATCCGCCGCATGGTCGAACGGGCCACGAACGGGACGTCGCCGTACAGGATGATCACGTCGCCATCGAACCCGGCCAGTACGCTTTCGGCCTGCTGCACCGCGTGCCCGGTGCCCATCTGGGGTTCCTGCACCACGATCTCGGCCCGGTCGCCCAGCGCCGCGGCCAATTGCTCCTTGCCATGGCCGACGACGACGACCGTCTTGACCGGGTCGAGCGCCGCCACACTGGCCAGCAGGTGGTCCAGCATCGGCCGCCCGGCGACCGGGTGCAGCACCTTGTGCAGCGAACTCTTCATCCGGGTGCCCTTGCCGGCGGCAAGGACGATGGCGGCAACGGGGCGGCTCTGGCTCATGCCGGGGTCCATGCCAGCAATCGGTTGCGGTTTCCATAACCCTGCGGCAGGGCTCCGCAGGCATGAACGCCTTCCCCTTCGACACCATCGGCTTCGACCTCGACGGCACCCTGGTCGACACCGCGCCGGACCTGTGCCGCGCGGTCAACGCGGCCCTGACCTCGGCCGGCCGCCCCACCGTCAGCGCGGAGGTGACGCGCGAGATGATCGGCGGCGGCACCCGCGCCATGCTGACCCGCGCGTTCGAGCGCACCGGCGGCATGGTCGCCGACGAGGAATTCGCGCAGGCTTACGACGTGCTGATGGACTTCTACTTCGCTCATACCTCGGCCCACTCGCAACCTTATCCCGGGCTGCTCGACGCGCTCGATGCCCTCGCCGCGCGCGGCTGCAAGCTGGCGGTCTGCACCAACAAGGTGGAGCAGAACGCGGTCAAGCTACTCGACGAGCTGGGCATGAGCCACCGCTTCGCCGCGATCCTGGGCGGCGACACCATGGGCCCCGGCCGCAGCAAGCCGCAGCCCGACATGCTGGACGAAGCCCTGCGGCGCTGCGGGGGCAAGCGTTTCGCAATGGTCGGCGACGCGAGCTTCGACGTGCTGGCAGCGAAGGCTGCGGGCGCGCCCTGCGTGGTCTATGCGCCCGGCTATCACGACATGCCGGTCGCGGAGCTTGGCGCCGACGCGATCATCGAGGATTATGGAGAACTGGCCGGGGCGCTCGAGGGGCTCCAGCACCGATCCGCCTCTTCGGGAGAGCAGCCCCGCTGAAGGTCAGCCGGGGGAGTGGCACTTCGGCGCACTCTTCCCTGCGGTTGCAGCCCGCGCGCGTGCCTGTACCCGAAACAAAGCGATCGATGCCTTCTGGGACAGCTTTCGGCGGTGTGGCGGGTATGACGAGCGAGACGCCCATCGTTGCGGTCGGCGACCCCTCGCCCGCCACGGCGCCTGCACCCGAAGCAAGAAATGCAAGGGCGGCGGTCCCCTTCGTCAGCGCACGGCAAACGGCGGTCGGCACGAAAAACTCTCCAACAGATCGCAGGGCATTCGTCTGTCGCAACCGGCCCGCCGTGCCGAGTGCCACGGCCGGGGTGTCGCAACCTGAAACGATCTATTGAGTAGAAATACCGGGCGTTGGCGCCGGTTCCATGCTGCGCGCGCGCGTAATCCCCGACTGAAATGGGGGTGTGGTCCTAGTCGACCGCCTTGACCAGCCGCCGTTCGATCGGGGCGAGGACGTTGGCCAGTTCGTGGCCGCGCTTGAGCACCTGGCCGTGTTCGCCGAACAGGGTCCACATGCCCTGCTTGCCGCGCAAGGCGGGGCGCTTCTCAAGGCGCATCTGCGGCACGTCGGCCGTGCGGCGGAAGGCGGCGAAGGTCGCCGCGTCCTTGCGGAAGTCCATCGCATAGTCGCGCCATTCGCCGGCGGCGACCATCCGCCCGTAGAGATCGAGGATGCGGGACAGTTCGGCGCGCTCGAAACCGACCTGGTTGGGTGGGCGGCCCGGGAAGGCAAGAACCTGGCCGAGGCCCGGCAGACCTTCCATCAGCAGGCGCCTGCCATCAGCTGCCCGTCTTCTTGCTGCGTGCCACGACCGGCGCCGGCTGGGCCGCCGCGGCACCCGCCCGCAGCTTGTCCAGTTCGCCCTGCAACTGCGTCAGCCGCGCCTCGAGATCGTCGATCCGCTGCGTCGAGGGCTCGCACGGCTCGTCGCACGGCGTGCCGTAGGGAATGAATTCGCGCAGCCAGGTCTCCGCCGGGACCAGCGTGGAGCGGGCCTTGAGGCCGATCATCGTCGCGCCTTCGGGCACGTCGTCGGTCACGACCGCATTGGCGCCCACGCGCGCCCGCTCGCCCACCACGATGGGGCCGATGATCTGCGCGCCCGAACCGATGATCACGTTGTCCCGCAGCGTCGGGTGCCGCTTGCCGGCCTGCCCGTTGGTCGGGTTGGTGCCGCCCAGCGTGACGCACTGATAGATCGTCACGTTGTCGCCGATCTCGGCCGTCTCACCGATGACGGTGAAACCATGATCAATGAAAAAATTCTTCCCAATCTTCGCGCCGGGATGGATGTCGATCGCGGTCAGGAAGCGGCTGAGGTGGTTGACCAGCCGGGCGAGGAAATAGAGCCCGGCCTCGAACAGCCAGTGGGCCACCCGGTGCAGGCCGAGGGCCAGCACGCCGGGATAGAGCAGTATCTCGGCCCGGCTGCGCGGCGCGGGATCGCGCGCGCGGATCGAGTCGAGATATTCCAGGAGCGATCCGAACATACCGGCAACAATCCTCCCTCAAACCCCGCTTTAAAGCAAGCGCGGTTCCTCCGGCCCCTCGACCGCCTCGAGTGCCGCCCGCCAGATCGCCAGCGTGGGGGGCACCTTGCGCTCCAGGCTCAACCGGTCGATCGCCTCGACCAGCTTTTCGAGCCTCAGGTAGGATCGCGTCACCCGCGGGACAAGATAGGCCGCCGCCTCGGGCCCCAGCGGCAAACCGCGTTCGGCCGCCAGCGACAGCAGGAGCTCGCCCATCAGCGCGTCGTCCGGCGGGCCGATCTCGAGCTGCAGCGCAGCGCCCAGCCGGCTGCGCAGGTCCGGCAGCGCGATGTCCCACGGGGGCTCCCCGCCGACGATCAAAAGCGGACTGCCGTCCTCCTGCGCCCGGTTCCAGCGGTGGAACACCTCGTCCTCGGGCATCGAGCGCGCGTTATCGAGCGCTCGATTGGCGCCCTGCTCGGCGAACCAGCGGGCGAACAGCGACTTGCCCGATCCCGGCGGCCCGGTGAGCACGGCGGTGCGGAACGGCCAGCCTTGGGGCGCGGCGAGCGCTTCGGCGACGTGGCGGTTGCCCTCCCCCAGCACGATCCGCGCGGGACCGGCGCCCCCTCCGCGCGGCAAGGGCAAGGCGATCTGCGACACGGGCGGACTTACCGCCGGATCGACAGTGCGCTGCCGAGCGACTGGACCTGGAACCCGCGCGCGCGCAGCGCTTCCGCGAGGTCGGAGATGTCGCCCGCGAACGTCACCCGCATCACGGACACGCCGCCGATGGCGATGCTCGACGTGGCGACCGCGCGCACGCCCGGCGCGCTGCGTACGCCCGCCAGCGCGGCATCGACCGAGGCTGGGTCGGGCGTGGCGAACTGGACGGTGATCGCGTTCAGGACCTGCGGCTGGTCGGGCACCGGGCTCGACGTCGGCAGCGCGCCCGGCGTGGCGGACGCTTCTGCGGGCGGCGCGACTTCCGCCTCCTCGGCCCGGCGCGAAGCCTCGATCAACGCCTGGATCTCGGGGCTGAGCTGGATATCCTGCCGGCCGAGCGTGGGGTCGGGCTGCAGCAGGCCCTGGGCCAGCGCATCGGCATACATCCGGTCGAAACGCACCACCGCCTGCTCCAGCATCTGCGGCAGGGCGGCTTCGCTCGGCGCGGTCAGCTGGAACTGGCCGAGCCAGGTGTTGTCGGGGCCGTAGCGGGCGGTGAACGTCCCGCGCACCGGGCCGCCGGGATATTGCCGCTCCAGCCGCGCGATCGGCATGATGACGTCGGCGGCGCCGAACTGGTCGAGGATGGTGTTCCACCAGGCGCGGCTGCGGCGGCCGAGCTGGCCTGCAGTGAGCAGCAGCGATTCGCCGCCCGCGCCGCTGGGGCGCACGTAGTCGATCGCGCTGGCGCCGGCCTGGTATTCGGCCCAGGCGCGCTGCCAGGGGCTGCGCACCTCGTAAAGCGTCTCGGTCCCGCCGCTGATCATGACCGGCAGGGTCAGCATGGGGGCGGAACGGATGCGCTCGCCGTTGCCGGCGCCGAGCAGACCCCCCGCCCGCGCGCGGTCGAAGATCACGCCCAGCTTGGCGACGTAGCGGCGCGGGCCGAGCTGTTCGCTCTCGATGACGATCGCCGAAACGTAGGATGCGAGCTGCCCGTCGGGAATCTTCGGCCCGCCGAGCTTTTCCCAGGCTTTGCGCTGAGCCTCGCGCCAGCCGAGGGCGCGCGCGTCTTCCGAATCCTTGCCCAGCACGTTCACTTCGATGCCGTTCACGGTGATGTCGGTGCTGCTGGCGACCGGCGCGATGCCGCGGTCGCCGCCAACCTGCGCGATCAGCGCGGCCGCGCCCAGCGCGAGCGCGGCGGCGCCTGCCAGCACGAGCAGCGGGCGGCGGTTGCCTGGCTTGGAAGGGAGCGAAAGTGCCGTCATCGGGTAAAACCGCCCGCCTATTGCCCAATGGCGTGTTGGAATCCAAGCGCGAAAGGATAAAGCGTTCGGCGATGGCTACCGACAACCCCAGGCTGAACCGCTACACGTACGAACAGGCAGGCGTCTCGATCGACGCCGGCAACGCGCTGGTCCGGGCGATCGGCCCGCTGGTCAAGGCGACGCGCCGCCCCGGCGCTGACGGAGAGATCGGCGGCTTCGGCGGCTTCTTCGATCCGCGGGCGGCGGGCTATACCGATCCCCTGCTGGTCGCCGGCAACGACGGCGTGGGCACCAAGCTCAAGCTGGCGATCGATCACGACCGGCATGACACCGTGGGCATCGACCTGGTGGCCATGTGCGTCAACGACCTGATCGTGCAGGGCGCCGAGCCGCTGTTCTTCCTCGACTATTTCGCCACCGGCAAGCTGGAGAACGGCGTGGCCGAACGGGTCATCGCCGGGATCGCCGAAGGCTGCAAGATGGCCGGCTGCGCCCTGATCGGCGGCGAGACGGCCGAGATGCCGGGCATGTACGCCGCGGGCGACTACGACCTGGCGGGCTTCTGCGTCGGCGCGGTCGAGCGCGGCGAGCAACTGACCGGCGAACGCGTGGCCCCTGGGCACGTCCTGTTGGGGCTGACCAGTTCGGGCGTCCACTCCAACGGCTTCTCGCTCGTCAGGCGGCTGGCGGCCGACAGGGCCTGGGCGATGGACGCCGCGTTCGGCCGTGATAGCGAAACGGGCACCCTGCTCGACGCGCTGGCCGAGCCCACGCGCATCTACGTCGCCAGCCTGCTGCCCGTGGTGCGCGGCGGCAAGATTGATGCGCTGGCCCACATCACCGGCGGCGGCCTGCTGGAGAACATCCCGCGCGTCCTGCCCGAAGGCGCGCACGCCGTGGTCGACGCCGGCGCCTGGGAACAGCCCGCGCTGATGGCCTTCCTGCAGGCCGAGGGGAATATCGAGCCCGGCGAGATGGCCCGCACCTTCAACTGCGGGATCGGCATGGTCCTCGCCGTCCAGCCCGAACTCGCCGGCGAAGTGGTCGCCGAGCTCGAGGAGGCGGGCGAGGAGGTGGTTCACGTCGGCGAGATCGCGCAGGGTCCGCGCGGCTGCACGGTGCGCGGCCCGGCCGGAAGCTGGCGTTCCGAGCAGGCGTGGGAAGCCGTCCACAATGCCTGACAAGGCGCCGCGCAAGGTCGGCGTGGCGGTCATGCTGTCGGGCAGCGGCACCACGATGTCCTCGCTGCTGTTCCAGTCGCGCCTGCCCGACTGCCCCTACGAGATCGTCCTGGTCGCCAGCAACGTGCCCGATGCCCGCGGCCTGGCCATCGCCGAGGCCGAGGGGATCGCCACCTTCGCGCACCCGCACGGCGGGATGACGCGCGAGGAGCACGAGGCGATCATGCTCGCCGCGCTGGAGAATTCGGGCGCCGAATACATCGCACTGGCCGGCTACATGCGGGTCCTGACCGCCGGTTTCGTCGACAAGTGGGAGGGCCGGATGGTCAACACCCACCCCTCGCTGCTGCCCAAGTTCAAGGGCCTGCACACCCATCGGCGCGCGATCGAGGCGGGCGAAAGCCACGGCGGCTGTTCGGTCCACGTCGTGGTGCCGGAACTCGACGCCGGCCCGCTGCTCGGCCAGGTGCCGGTGCGCATCCTGCCCGACGACACGCCCGAAACGCTGGGCGCGCGGGTGCTGATGGCCGAATACCAGCTCTACCCCCGCTGCCTTGCCGATTACGTCGGCCGGCCGTTCCGCGCCGACTGGCTGCTCGAACAGGTGAACCGCATCGCCCTTGCCCTGCCCGAGGTCGAGGAGCGCGAGAGCCACGGCTCGCCCGGCTGGCGCACCGGCGGCAAGAGCGGCAAGTACTTCGCCTATTTCAGCGATCAGCATCACGGCACCGAGCATGTCGCGCTGCTGATCAAGACCAGCGGGCCGGACGAACTGGCCGCGCTGTGCGAACGTTCGCCCGAGACCTATTTCAGGCCCGCTTACTATGGCGCGAGCGGCTGGGTCGGCCTGATCCTCAACCGCCCGGGCGTCGACTGGGATCACGTCGGCGAATGGCTCGAACGCAGCTGGCGCAGTGTTGCCCCGAAGAGACTCACCGCATTAATGGACGCGGCCGACGCCTTTTGACGGCGGCAATCGGCTTTACTTCGCGCAACTTTGAGTCATTGTTCCGGACATAGGGGGTCGGGGAGCGGCCGTCTGGTCATACCGGTCGCGGAGCAACACCCATGGACGTCATCGAACCCGGCACCAGTGGGCGCGCCGAAACCGACGCGCTTGTCGAAGGCCCCAAGTGGGCAGGCACGACGATCACGTTCTCCTTCCCCGACCTCGCGGGCTATGCCGATTACGGCGGGGTCGACGAAGTGGCCAAGAACTTCGAGGCGTTCAACGCGGTCCAGCAGGCAGCCGTCCGCTCGATCCTGACGCAGATTTCCAGCTTCACCGGGTTGACCTTCGTCGAATTGAGCGGCCCGAATGCCGCCAACGCCACGCTGCGCTTCGCCATGAGCGACGAGGCGGAAACCGCCTACGCGTACCTGCCCAACCCCGGCAGCTTCGGCGGCGATGCGTGGTTCAACAATTCCAGCGGCGATCACGACAACCCGATGCCGGGCAACTACGCCTGGTACTCGCTGATGCACGAGATCGGCCATGCGCTGGGGCTCGGTCACCCGCACGAATCCGCTCCGCCGATGTCTCACGAGACCGATTGGATGCCCTACACGGTAATGAGCTACCGTACGCGCCAGGGCGGAACCGTCGAGAATTATCAGGCGGGCGACGGGTCGTTCGCGCAGACCTTTATGCGCGAGGACATCGCCGGCCTGCAATTCCTCTATGGAACGAATGCCTCCTTTCGCGCAGGCGACACCGTCTATCGGTGGAGCGAAACGACCGGCGAAATGTTCGTCGACGGCGTCGGCCAGGGCGCCCCGATCGAATCGAGGATCTTCGGCACGCTCTGGGACGCGGGCGGCATCGACACTCTCGACCTGTCGAACTTCCGCGGTGCAACCGTGCGTTTGACCCCGGGAATCTTCAATACTTTCAGCCCCACGCAATTGGCCAACTTCGATGGCCCCAGCGCTCCGGGAAATATCGTCCTGCCCTTTTCGCCGACGGGTGACGCGCGAGGCCGGATCGAAAACGTGATCGGCGGCGTCAGCTTCGTGATTCACGGGAACGAGGCGGACAATCACCTGAGGATGGTGGCGGGACACAACACCCTTTGGGGATATGACGGAAACGACTGGATCGAAGGCGGAAACGACCTCGATGTGGTTTACGGCGGCACAGGTAACGATCGACTCGTCGGCAATGAGGGCAGGGACGAACTCAGAGGAGAAGACGGCGACGACCTTCTCGACGGCGGGGCTGACGCCGACGAGCTCGTGGGCGGCTTCGGCAACGATTACATTGCCGGTGGGCCGGGCACTGATCGTTTGATGGGGGACGAGGGCAGCGACCGGCTTTTCGGCGAGGACCTGGACGACATTCTCGACGGTGGGGCGGGCGCCGACTACATGGCCGGCGGCACCGGAAACGATGACTATTACATCGATGATCCCGACGACGTAATCTTCGAAGCTCCCGGCCAGGGTACCGACCGCGTCTTCACTCCGTTTTCCTACGAAGTCAGCGATGTATTCGAGGACGCATGGTTGATAGGCACGGCCAACGCCCAGCTGACCGGCAATGCCCAGTCCAATATTTTGAGGGGCAACGCGGGAAACAACATCATCGATGGGCGCGCCGGTGCGGACGTGATGGTCGGCGCGGCAGGAGACGACGTGTTCTTCGTCGATGACATCGGCGACAAGGTCTACGACGGGTACGCCGAAGGTGGCTTTGACACCGTTTACAGTTCGGTCGACATCGTCCTGATCGACACAAATATCTATCACGATCCCGGCGCCGGTGCCTCGCTGGCAGGGTATACCGGCTGGGCGAACCGCATCGAGTTGGTCATTTTGACCGGTTCGGCGAACCTGTCCGCCAAGGGCAATGTCTACGAGAATATCCTGCGCGGAAACTCCGGCGACAACCGCCTCGAGGCCGGCAACGGCAACGATATTCTCCAGGGTGGAGCGGGTGCCGATACGCTGATCGGCGGAGCCGGATTCGACTTAGCCGATTACAGCCAGAGTTCCGGAGCGGTCACGATCAATCTGCTGACCGGACGCGGCTCGGGAAGCGAAGCCGAGGGCGATACTCTCGAAACGATCGAATGGGTTATCGGGGGCTATTACGACGACACGCTTGTCGGCGACGCCGAAAACAACGTGCTGACCGGCCTGTTCGGCGCCGACACGCTTATCGGCGGGGGCGGCATTGATACCGCCAGTTACGAAAGCGACGCGGGGAGCGTGTTCGTCAACCTGACCCTGGGTCGCGGCTACGGCAACGCATCGTCCGGCGACACTTACGACAGCATCGAAAACGTCATCGGTACGTCGTACAACGATTTCCTGATCGGGGACCCCGGTGTAAACCGCCTCGACGGGGCGGCGGGCGACGACATCATCATCGGTGCGGTGGGGCCCGACGTCGTCGTCGGCGGCGCCGGGGCCGACTGGGCAAGCTTCGAGGACAACTCGGGCGTGGTATTCATCAACCTGATGCTGGCCAGGGGTTTCAATAACGCCGCCGAAGGCGACACCTATCAAGGCGTCGAGCACCTGATCGGCGGCTTGATGGACGACTTCTTCATCGGCGACGACAACGCCAACCGCCTGAATGGCGCGATGGGCGCCGATACTCTGGTGGGCAACGGCGGGCAGGACATTTATATGTTCACCTACGCGCCGGGCGCGACGAGCATCTGGGGCAATCCCAACCTCGACCTGATCCTCGACTTCGCGACGGGCGTCGATCGGATCGAGCTCAGCGCTGGTGCCTTCCCGGGCCTGCCGGTGGGCACGCTGGCGGCCGGCGCCTTCTGGGCCGGCACGGCGGCGCACGATGGTGACGACCGGATCCTCTACGACGCTGGCACCGGCAAGCTGTTCTTCGACCCTGACGGCACCGGCGGCCAGGCCGCGCTGCTGTTCGCCGTGCTGGGCGAGACAAGCCACCCCGCCGCCCTCGCGGCGAGCGATTTCGTGGTGGTCTAGGCCGTAAAGGATCGCAGCAGGCGCAGTGTTGCCCCGAAGAGACCCACGACACTGACGGGCGCGACCGACTCCTTTTGATGGCGGCAATCGGCTTTACTTCGCACAACTTTGAGTCATTGTTCCGGACATAGGGGGTCGGGGAGCGGCCGTCTGGTCATATTGGTCGCGGAGCAACACCCATGGACGTCATCGAACCCGGCACCAGTGGGCGCGACGAAACGGACGCGGTAGCCGGCTCCTACAAGTGGGCCGGAACCACGATAAGTTTCTCGTTTCCAACCTTGGCGGGGTACGCGGATTACGGCGGCACGGGCGAACCAACTCTGGAGTTCGCCGTGTTCACCCCCGCCCAGCAAGCGGCCGTGCGCGAAATCCTTGCGCAAGTATCACGGTTCAGTGGACTCACTTTCGTCGAACTGACGGGTGCGGAAGCAGGCACCGCCACTTTGCGGTTCGGTCGGACGAGCGTGTCAAGCGTCGACATCTATTCGTCATATTCACCATCATCCGACCCAAGAGGGGGTGACGTCTGGTCGAGTAACTTCGATTTCTTTGCTCCGGCCCCGGGCAACAAGCAGTGGTATCTGCTCACGATCGAGATCGGCCATGCATTGGGTCTCGATTACACGAGACAGGCCTCGCCCCAGCTGGACCAAGACCTCGATTGGATGAGTTACACGGTCATGAGCGAGAGGGCATGGAAACCCACTGCTCGTGACGATTACAGCTACGTCAGCACATGGAGTTACCCGCAGACGTTTATGCGCGAAGATATCGCGGCGCTGCAGTTTCTTTATGGCGCCGGTTTTAACGGCCGCACCGGTGACAATACTTATCGCGTCGACCCGGTGACAGGCGAGCTATTCGTCGACGGAATCGGTCAGGGCGTGCCAAACGGCAACAAGGTGTTCTTCACCCTCTGGGATGGCGGCGGGGTGGACACCTTTGATTTTTCCGGTTTTGGCAAGGGCTTGGGCCTTAATTTCCAGCCGGGCGGGACAATCCAGCTAACGGATGCAATCGAACCCAAACTAGCGATCAACGATCTGGTCGACTGGGGGATCGTGAATGCCCTGTCGTACCATGGCGACACCCGTTCGCTGATCGAGAATATAATCGGGACGGCATTCAACGACTACATCGCCGGCAATGCTGCCGACAACATCCTGCTTGGGGGCGAAGGCCGAGACTTTTTAGCTGGATACGAGGGAGCGGATTTCATCGACCTCGGCCCGGGAGACAATCGCGGTTACGGCGGGCCGGGAAATGACACGATCATTGGCTACGACGGCAATGACGAAATCTATGGCGACGACGGGGACGATTACATCGATCCAGGCAACGGTAGGAATATAGTTGCGGCAGGATCGGGAAATGACAGGATTTTTGGAGGGTTGCAGGATGATAATATCGACGGCGGAGATGATAATGATCTGATTATAGGAGGTTTCGGATTCGATTATTTGGATGGCGGCCAAGGCGACGACGAAATTCACGGCGGGCCAGACAATGATACTATCGGCGGAGGCGGAGGCAACGACCGCCTTTTCGGCGACGATGGTAACGATTGGGTGTACGGTTGGGGGAACGACGACTACATGGTGGGCGGCCTGGGGGACGATACCTATCAGGTCGATTCCCCTGGCGACGTAATCGTCGAGTTTGAAGGGGAAGGATACGATTGGGTATCCGCCAGCATCAACTACACCTTACCACTCCAGGTTGAGGCAATCAGTGTAAACGGTTCGCCCGACGGCACCAAGGCCACTGGAAACGAGCGCGACAATGTGATGGTCGGGGGGTGGAACTCGGAAATCTTCGACGGGATGGGCGGTCGCGATATCATGAGGGGAGGACCTGGCGACGACACCTATTACGTTGATAATCCCGAGGACAAAGTTTGGGAGTTTCAACGTCTGGATTTCGTCCCGGTGATCGGTACCCCAAATCTCTACGGAAACGATACAGTCTATTCGACTGTTTCCTATGTTCTAGATAGCACCACCGAAGCGGTAACTGCACATTTCAACTTGATTTATGATCCGACATACCTCGGCGGAGCTGAAAATCTCATCCTGATCGGTTCAGGAAACCTGAACGCGACTGGGAATTTGCTCGACAACAAGCTGCTCGGCAATGGCAGTAACAACATTCTCAGCGGACTCGCCGGCAACGACATCCTTGTGGGCGGTACCGGCGAGGATGCGCTGTTCGGCGGCGCCGGTATCGACACCGCCAGCTACGAGGGCGACGAGGGCGGCGTCTTCGTCAACCTGTCGCTCGGCCGCGGGTACGGCAATGCCAGCTTCGGCGACACCTACGACAGCATCGAGAACGTCATCGGCACCGCCTACAACGACTTCCTCATCGGCGATCCGGGCCTGAACCGGCTCGACGGGGCGGGCGGCGACGACACGATCGTCGGCGCGGTGGGGGCGGACGTCATCATTGGCGGCAGCGGTTTCGACTGGGCGAGCTACGAGGACAACTCGGGCGTCGTGTTCATCAACCTGACGCTGGCCAAGGGCTACAACAACGCGGCCGAGGGCGACACCTACGAGGGGGTCGAGCACCTGGTCGGCGGGCTGATGGACGATTTCTTCATCGGCAACGACGGCGCCAACCGGCTGAACGGCGCGATGGGCGCCGACACGCTGCTCGGTGCCGGCGGTGCGGACATTTTCATGTTCACCTATGCGCCGGGTGCCACCAGCATCTGGGGCAATCCCAACGTCGACCTGATCCTCGACTTCGCGACGGGCGTCGATCGGATCGAGCTCGGGGCCGCCGCCTTCCCCGGTCTGCCGGTGGGCACGCTGGCGGCCGGCGCCTTCTGGGCCGGCACGGCGGCGCACGACGGCGACGACCGGATCCTTTACGACGCTGGCACCGGCAAGCTGTTCTTCGACCCCGACGGCACCGGCGGCCAGGCAGCGCTGCTGTTCGCTGTGCTGGGCGAAACCAGCCACCCCGCCGCCCTCGCGGCGAGCGATTTCGTGGTGGTCTAGACGGCTAGGGGAGCCATTCCGAACAGCCCGAAGGAACGCTGAGAAACCGCCTTCCTACTGGCTCCCGATCATGGCTCAGGCTCGTGGATGCCGCAGCTGCCCCCTGCCCCGCCAGCCACTTCGCCCGGCGCGAGGACCGGCAGCGGGATTGGGGCGGTTTCAGGTGTATACTTGGTGTCACCTTTGCCCCCGCGCGGCCCTGGCAGGACAACGAAAAGGGCCGCCGGATCGCTCCGGCGGCCCCTTTGCTGTCAGGATGGTCCGCGGATCAGCCGACGATTTCGTCGGGCTTGAAGAAATAGTCGATCTCGATCGCGGCGTTTTCTTTGCTGTCCGAACCGTGGACCGAGTTCGCCTCGATCGATTCAGCGAGTTCCTTGCGGATCGTGCCTGGCTCGGCGTTCTCGGGGTTGGTGGCGCCCATCACGTCGCGGTTGCGCTTCACGGCGTCCTCGCCCTCGAGCACCTGGACCACCACCGGGCCGCTGGTCATGAAATCGCACAGTTCGCCGAAGAAGGGGCGTTCCTTGTGCACGGCGTAGAAGCCCTCGGCCTGCTCGCGGGTCATGTGGATGCGCTTGGAGGCGACGACGCGCAGGCCGGCGTCTTCCAGCATCTTGGTGACCGCGCCGGTCAGGTTGCGGCGGGTGGCGTCGGGCTTGATGATCGAAAAGGTGCGGGTGACCGCCATGGGGATTTCCTTGCGCTGGGGGGTGGGAGAATTGGGCGCGCCCCTAGCGCTGCGGTGCACCCCGCGCAAGTGTCACGCCTTCTTGACCCACTTGCCGCCTTCCTGCGCGAAGTAGCCGGGCGTCACGTCCTCGCGCCCGGCGAACAGCCGCCAGACGATGCGGGCGTCCTCCGCCCCGGCCTCGTCGAACAGCAGGATCGTGCGGTCGAAGCCGATCGCCTCCTCGCGCCAGATGCCGTCGGCGAGGATCGCGAAGCGCGCGCCGTTGGCCGCCTGCGGGGTGCGGGCAAGGAGGATCGGCTGGCGCTCCGCTCCCGGCTCGGCGGCATCGCCGTTGGCCAGAAAGGCTTCGGGTTTGGTTTCCCACAGCAGGCTGGAGATGGCCTGCCGGCGGGCATCGTCGGCATCGACCACCAGCAGCCGCTCGCCCTGGTCCATCGCGCGGGCGGCGATCATCGCCACGATCCGTTCGACGGGCCCTTGCGTGAACTGCCAGAAGTTGAGCTGCACCCTGTTGACCTACCGCTTCGCTACCTGAGGCCCTTGCTCGGCCTACCGCTTTGCTACCTGAGGCCGGATGGGCCTATTTCTCCAGCACCGAGCGCACGTACTGATCGATCAGGCGCACGCCGTATCCGGTCGCGCCCTTGTCCCACACCGCGCCGGGCTTGTCGGCCCAGGCCATGCCGGCGATGTCGAGGTGCGCCCAGGGCGTGTCGTTTTCGACGAAGCGCTTGATGAACTGCGCCGCCGTGATCGAGCCGCCGTAACGCGGGCCGACGTTCTTCATGTCGGCGATCGGGCTGTCGATCAGCTTGTCGTAAGCCGGGTCGAGCGGGAAGCGCCACAGCTTGTCGCCGCTCGCCTTGCCCGCCGCCAGCAGGTTGTCGGCCAGCGTCTCGTCGTTCGAGAAGAGGCCGGCATGCTCGTGGCCCAGCGAGATGACCATCGCGCCGGTCAGGGTGGCGAGATCGACGACCGCGGCGGGCTTGAACTCGCGCTGCAGCCAGGTCAACGCGTCGCACAGCACCAGCCGGCCTTCGGCGTCGGTGTTGATGACCTCGATCGTCTGCCCGCTCATCGAGGTGACGATGTCGCCCGGGCGCTGAGCCTTGGCATCGGGCATGTTCTCGACCAGCCCGCACACGCCGATAACGTTGGCCTTCGCCTTGCGGCCGACCAGCGCCAGCATGGCCCCGGCCACGGCGCCGGCGCCGCCCATGTCCCACTTCATCTCTTCCATGCCGGCCGGCGGCTTGAGCGAGATGCCGCCGGTGTCGAAGGTCACGCCCTTGCCCAGGAACACGGTCGGCGCCGTGCCCGGCTCGCCGCCCATCCACTTGATGCACAGCAGGCGCGGTTCGCGGTCGGAACCCTGGTTGACGCCCAGCAGGGCGCCCATGCCGAGTTCTTCCATCTCCGCCTGGCCGAGGTAGGAGACCTCCGCGCCCATGCCTTCGAGCCGCTCGCTGACGCGGTCGACGAAGGTGGCGGGGTAGATGATGTTCGCCGGCTCCGCCACGAGCTCGCGGGTCAGTTCGACGCCCGCGGCGACGGCCTGCTCGATTTCCCAGGCGGCATCGGTGCCGGCGGGCGCGCCGATCACGACGACCTCGCTCAGGGTGCGCTTCTGCTCGTCCTTCAGGCGGGTGCGGTAGGTGTCGTGACGCCACGAGCGCAGCCGCAGCCCCGTCAGCACCGAGGCGACGGCGGCGGCGTCGAGCCGGCCGTCGGATACGTCCAGCGCGATGGCCTTCTCGCCCGAGCACAGGTAGCGCGCGGCCAGCGCGGCGCCGGCCTTCTCGAGCGAGGGGTGCCGCTCCGCCGCGCCGGCCTTGCCCGCGCCCACCAGCACCTGGCGCACGACGCGCCCGTCGATCTCGGCGAAGCTTTCGAACACCTGGCCCGCCTTGCCGGTGAAGCGGGCGGCGGCGGCGCCTTCGCTGTCCGAACGGCCGAGATCGGACGGAAGGGCGTCCTGGTCGGCGACCCGCGCGACGAGGCGCGGCGTGGTGGAATCGGCGGAAGCGCGAAAGGTGATCTGCATGGTCTCTCCGGTGAACAGGTGGCCTGCTGCGCCGATCGGCGGCGGCCGGGATTGGATGGCGTTGCGCTTAGTCAGCACCGGTGCAATAGGCAAGCCATGCCCCCCGTCCGGCAGCACCCGCTGCAAGCCAGCCGATTCCGCTTGCGCGTCGCCCGTCCGGGAGCGGCGCTGGCGCTTGTCATCGCCATCGCCCACCCGGCCCATGCCTGGGCGCAGGACGGCGCCGCGCCGGGCGTCGAGACGCTCGAGCCGCAGAGCGAGGAAGTCCTCGCCGCGCGGCCCGCTGAAGATGCGCCCGTGCCGCCGCCCGCGCCCGAATTCAACGCCGCCGGGGAGCGCCAGATCGCGTTCGAGGCCAACGGCCTTGCTTATGACGACGGCAGCGACACGGTCTCGGCCGACGGGAACGTGGTCCTGCGGTCGGGCGACCAATCGGTCCGCGCCGACGCGGTGAGCTGGAACCGGACGACCGGCCAAATCGTCGCGACCGGCAACGTCCGGCTGGTCGACGAGGACGGCAACCAGCTCTTCACCGACCGGCTCGAACTGACCGACGAGCTGAAGGCAGGGGCGATGAGCAACCTGCTGATCGCGATGCGCACCGGCGGGCGCCTGGCGGCCGAGCAGGGCCTGCGCGACGAGAACGGCCGGGTCGAACTCACCCGCGCGGCCTATTCGGGCTGTTCGGTCGAAACCGAGGAAGGCTGCCCGAAAAGCCCGAGCTGGCGGATCACCGCCGAGCGGGTGGTCTACGACCAGGAAAACGATTCGATCACTTTCCGGGGGGCCTGGCTCGAGATCTTTGGCATGCGCGTCCTGCCGCTCTTCGGCCTGAACCTGCGGACCGACGGGTCGGCCAAGTCCGGCTTCCTCGTGCCCGACATCGGCTACAGCGCGTCCAACGGCCTTGAACTGAGCGAGAGCTACTACCTCCGCCTAGCCGAGAACCGCGACCTGCTGCTTTCGGGATACGTCTATACGAAGACCGCGCCGATGGTCTCGGCGCAGTACCGCCATCTGTTCGACAACGGCGCGTTTCAGGCGACCGGCTACCTGACCTACGGATCGCGTATCCCGTTGGCCGCCACCGTTCCCACGCGGCAGAGGGACCTGCGCGGCTACCTGTTCGCCAACGGCCGCTTCCAGGTCGACCCGAACTGGAGCGTCACGGGATCGATCCGCCTGGCGAGCGACCGCACGTTCCTGCGCCGCTACGACATCAGCCGCGACGACCGGCTGCGCTCGACGATCAATGCCGAACGGATCGACGACGATTCCTATTTCTCGGCGGCCGGCTGGTACACCCAGGCCCTGCTCACCAACCAGTCGCAGGGGCAGGTGCCTATCGCGGTCCCGGTGATCGACTACCGCCGGCGGCTGGCCGATCCGCTGCTGGGCGGCAAGATCGAGATGCAGCTCAACACGCTCGCGATCACCCGCTCCGAAGGGCAGGATACCCAGCGCGCCTTCGCCCGCGCCCAGTGGGACCTGCGCCGCGTGACCGCCTGGGGTCAGGAATTGACGCTGACGGCGATGGGCCGCGCCGACATCTACCATTCGGACGAGAATTTCGCGACGATCACCCCCAGCTATCGCGGGCTGCAGGGGTGGCAGACGCGGGCGATCGCCGCCGCCGCGGTGGACCTCAAGTGGCCCTTCGTGGGCGAATTCCTCGGCGGCACGCAGGTGATCACGCCGCGGGTGCAGGTCGTCGCCAGCCCGCCGATCCGCAACCTGGCGATCCCCAACGAGGATGCGCGGGCGATCGACCTGGAAGACAGCAACCTCTTCGCGCTCAACCGCTTCCCCGGCTACGACCGGTTCGAGGACGGCGCGCGCGTGACCTATGGCCTCGATTACCAGCTCGACCGGCCCGGCTGGCGCCTGCGCAGCACGATCGGCCAGTCCTATCGCCTGACCGACAAGCCCACGCTGTTTCCCGACGGCACGGGTCTCAACGAACAGTTCTCCGATTTCGTCGGGCGGACCGAAGTGCGCTTCAAGGACTTCGTGAAGCTGACGCACCGGTTCCGGCTCGACAAGGACACCTTCGCCGTGCGGCGCAACGAGCTCGACGCGACCGTGGGCAGCGACCGCAACTATGTCGAGGTCGGGTATCTGCGCCTCAACCGCGATATCGACCTGGCGTTCGAAGACCTGCAGGACCGCGAGGAACTGCGCACCGCCGCGCGCTGGGAAGTCGCCCGCTACTGGTCGGTCTTCGGATCGGCGGTCATCAACCTGACCGACCAGGACGAGGATGACAACTTCACCTCCGACGGCTTCGAGCCGCTGCGCACGCGGCTTGGTTTCGCCTATTCGGACGACTGCCTGGAATTCGGCGTCACCTGGCGGCGGGACTACGTGCGGATTGCCGACGCGCGGCAGGGCAATTCCTTCCGCGTGTTCTTCTCGCTCAAGAACCTCGGGTTCAGATGAGGATTGCGCTGACGGCAGACGTTGGCAGGCCGGGGCAAAGGCGCTAGCAGCGCTGCTCAGCTACGGTTCAGCCGATTTCGCCCAATCGGCCCCCGAAACAGTGGACCGGCGCGCCCCTGCGCCGTTGCGAGGATAACCAAGTGAATCGATCGGTCAGGCGACTTTGTGTTACTGCCGGCAGCGCGCTCGCGCTGACGTTGCTCGCGGTCCAGGCCGCCCCGGCGCAGGACGCCGCGCCTCCCGCCGCGGACGGCGAAGGCACCGCGTTCGACATTCCCGAGGACGTCCAGGTGCTCGACGCGATGGACCCCAACGCGCGCCGCGCCACCGCGAAGATCAACGGGCAGATCATCACCGGCACCGATATCGAGCAGCGCCTCGCGCTCGTCATCGCGGCGGCCGAGGGGCAGACGATCTCGCCCGAGGAACTGCAGCGCCTGCGGCTGCGCATCCTGCGCAACCTGATCGATGAGACCCTGCAGATCCAGGAAGCCTCGGCCCAGGACATGGGCGTGACCAAGGAAGAGGTGGAGCAGTATTACCAACGCTTCGCCCAACAGCGGTACAACCGCACGCCCGAGGCGCTCGACGCGCACCTGCGCTCGCTCGGTTCGTCGCCGTCCTCGCTCAAGCGGCAGATCGAAGGCGAGCTGGCGTGGAACCGCCTGCTCCAGCGCAACGTCCAGCCGTTCGTGAACGTCTCGGCTGACGAGGTGAACGAACTGCTCGGCCGCATCCAGTCCTCACGCGGACAGCCTGAGTATCGGCTTGCGGAAATCTACCTGTCCTCGACCCCGGCCACGCACGAGCAGGTGGCGCAGAACGCCATGCGCATCGTCGAACAGCTGCGCCAGGGCGGAAGCTTCATCGCCTACGCACGGCAGTTTTCGGAAGCCTCCACCGCGGCGGTGGGCGGCGAACTGGGTTGGATCAAGCTCGAGCAGCTGCAGAATCCCACTCTGGAGGCCGCGGCCCGCGACCTTGCCGCTGGCCAGCTGGTCGGACCGATCGAGATCCCTGGCGGCTTCTCGATCCTGTACCTGCTCGACAAGCGCCAGGTCGGCGTCGCCGATCCGCGCGACGCGGTGCTCAGCCTGAAGCAGATTTCCTTCCCGATGGACGCTTCGCTGTCCGAAGAAGCGGCGCGCCAGCGCGCCAGCACCTTCGCGCAGGCGATCCAGAACATCCGCGGGTGTGGCGAGGCCGACGCAGCCGGCGCTGCAATCGGAGCGAGCGTGGTGACCAACGACGAACTGACCGCCCGGACGCTTCCCGAAGCGCTCCAGCAGCTCGTCCTGGGACTCAACGTCGGCGAAGCGACACCGCCGTTCGGCGACCTCAAGGAAGAGGTGCGGGTTCTGATGCTGTGCGGCCGCGACGATCCGCCGGACGCCAGCGGGCCAGGCTACGACGAGCTGATGGCCCAGCTGGAAGACGACCGGGTCGGCAAGCGCGCCCAGCGTTATCTGCGCGACCTGCGGCGCGATGCGGTGGTCGAGTATAACTGACGCCCTGCCGCTGGCCGTATCGCTCGGCGATCCGGCGGGCGTCGGCCCCGAACTGATCTGCGAGGCATGGGCCCGCCGCGAGGCGGAAGGGCTGCCGCCGTTCTTCGTGTGCGGCGGAGCCGGGCTGCTGCGCGATGCCGCGCGCAGGCGCGGCCTTGCGGTCGATCCTGCGCGGATCGGCACCCCCCAGGAGGCGGCCGCGTGCTTCGCCACAGCGTTGCCCGTGCTGGGTGACGAAGACTGCGCCTATCGCCCGGGCGCGCCGGACAGGGCGGGCGCGCGGTTCGCGCTCGGTTCGCTCGATGCGGCCACGCATTGGGCCGTGAGCGGTGCCGCCGGGGCCGTCGTCACCGGGCCGATCGCCAAGAGCCTGCTGGCAGAGGTCGGCTTCGCCCACCCCGGGCAGACCGAATTCGTCGCGGCCGCCAGCGGCGTGGCGGCGGAAGATGCGGTCATGCTGCTTGCCGGGCCGAGCCTGAAGGCCGTGCCGCTGACCGTTCACTGCGCTTTGTCCGAAGTGCCCGCGCGCTTGTCTACCGAACTGATCGTGCGCCGTGCGCGGATCGTCCATGCCGCCGTGCGCAATGACTATGGGATCGACGCGCCGCGCATCGCCATCGCCGCACTCAACCCCCACGCCGGCGAGAACGGGCGCATGGGCCGGGAGGAGAACGAGATCATCGCCCCGGCGATCGCCGCCCTGCGCGCGGAAGGGATCGACGCCACCGGGCCGCATCCCGCCGACACCCTGTTCGCCCCGCGCGCCCGCGCGAACTACGACGTTGCCATCGCGATGTATCACGACCAGGCGCTCGTGCCGCTGAAGGCGCTCGACTTCGACCAGGGCGTGAACGTCACGCTCGGCCTGCCGATCGTCCGTACCTCACCCGATCACGGAACCGCGTTCGACATCGCCGGACGGGGCATTGCCGATGCCGGCGCGACGATCGCGGCGATCCGCATGGCGGGCGAAATCGCCGCGCGGCGGGCCGCCGCCGGTTAACCCGCCCGGATGACCTCGCCGCCCCTCCCTCCCCTGCGCGAAGTGATCTCGCGGCACGGCCTGTCGGCCTCCAAGGCGCTGGGGCAGAACTTCCTGTTCGACGAACAGTTGCTCGCCCGCATCGCCGCGATTCCCGGCTCGCTCGAAGATCGGGCGGTTCTGGAGGTCGGGCCGGGACCCGGCGGCCTGACCCGCGCCTTGCTCAGGGCCGGCGCGCGGGTGACCGCGATCGAGATGGATCGCCGCTGCCTGCCCGCGCTGGCAGAACTGGCCGAGGCCTTCCCCGGCCGTTTGCGGGTGATCGAGGGCGATGCGCTCAAGCTCGACCATGCCGAGCTGATGGGCGAGCCCTTCGCGGTCCTCTCCAACCTGCCGTACAACGTGGGCACCGCGCTGTTCGTCCGCTGGCTCGGCGGGCAGGCTTGGCCGCCCGTCTGGACTTCGCTGACGCTGATGTTCCAGCAGGAGGTCGCCCAGCGCATCGTCGCGCTGCCCGGCTCGGACGCCTACGGGCGCCTGGCGGTGCTCGCCCAGTGGCGCAGCGCCGCGCGGCTGGCGATGAAGGTCCACCGCAGCGCCTTCACCCCGCCGCCCAAGGTGATGAGCGCAATCGTCCACGTGACGCCGGATACCATGCCGGCGGGCGTCGCAGCCGCGATGCTGGAGCGGGTGACCGAAGCGGCATTCGGCCAGCGGCGCAAGATGCTCCGGCAGTCGATGAAGGGGCTGGACGGGGCGATCCAGGCGCTCGATTCGCTCGGCATCGACACGGCGCGGCGGGCGGAAACGCTGTCGGTGGCCGAATTCGTCGCAATCGCCCGCGCATTGTCCTGACCGCCGGGGTTGGCCGCCGCCGCCGGGCTCGCTACGGTGGTTGCAGATGAAACAGCTTTCACCCACCGAACGCGCGCTCGCCGACGAGGTGGACCAGGCCGCCATGCTGTCCCAGGTCGAACGCTGGAGCGCGACCAACACCGGCACCACGAACCTCGCCGGGCTGGCCACGCAGGCCGCCACGCTGGCCGACGCTTTCGCCGCCTTGCCTGGCGATGTCGAACTGCTCGACCCCGCCCCCGTCACCGCCATGGACGCGCAAGGCCGCGAGACCGAACTGAAGCACGGCCGCCATCTGGTCGTGCGGGTGCGCCCGGGGGCCGAGCGGCGCCTGCTGCTGACCGGGCACATGGACACGGTCTACCCAGCCGATCATCCCTTCCAGCAGGGGAGGTGGCTCGATGCCGACACGTTCAACGCGCCCGGTTCAGCGGACATGAAGGGGGGAATCGCGACGATCCTCCACGCGCTGGCCGCGTTCGAGCGAACGCAAGCCGCCGCGCGGATCGGCTACGACGTGATGGTCAATTCGGACGAGGAAACCGGCTCGCTGTCCTCCGCCCCGCTGATCGCCGCGCTGGCGCAAGGCAAGTACGCGGCCCTGACCTACGAGCCATCGGCCCTGCCCGACGGGACGCTGGCCCACGCGCGCGGCGGCAGCGGCAACTACTCGCTCGCGGTGACTGGCCGCTCCGCCCACGCCGGCCGCAATCCGCAGGACGGCCGCAACGCGCTCGTCGCCGCCGCCGCGCTGGCCGTGGCGCTCAAGGCGATGGATCACGCAGATCTTTCGGTGAACCCGGCGCGGATCGACGGCGGATCGGCCAACAACGTGGTGCCCGACAATGCCGTGCTGCGCTTCAACATCCGCCCCCGGACGACGGCAGCAGCGGAACGGTTTGCGCGCGACCTGGGCGCACTTTGTGATGAAATCATCGCCTCGCACGATGTCGAAATTCGTCGCCACGGCGGCATTACCCGCCCGCCCAAGCCGGTCGATGCGCGCGCCCAGGCGCTGTTCGATCTGGTCGCCGACACGTCCGAGGCGCTGGGCCGGCCGGTCGGCTGGCAGAGCTCGGGCGGGGTCTGCGACGGCAACAACATCGCGGCCTGCGGCGTGCCGGTGGTCGATACGATGGGCGTGCGCGGAGGCAGCATCCATTCGCCCGGCGAGTACATGATCGCCAGCTCGCTGTCGGAGCGGGCGGCGCTCTCGGCGGTCCTGCTGCACCGCCTGGCGACGGGGGACAGCCTGTGACGTTCGTGATCCGCGCGGCGCACGAGGACGACCTCGAAGCGCTGTACGAAATGGCCAAGAGCACCGGCGGCGGGTTCACCAATCTGCCGCCCGACCGCGACGCGCTGGGCGCCAAGCTGGAGCGGTCGGCCCAGTCCTTCGCCCGCGACGAGGACGATCTGGCCGACGAGCTGTTCGTCTTCATGCTGGAGAATACCGCCACCGGCGAAGTGCGCGGATCCTGCCAGATCATGAGCCAGGTCGGTCAGCGCTGGCCGTTCTACTCCTATCGCCTCAACACCCTGTCGCAGCACTCGCGCGAGCTCGACCGCACAGTCCGCGCCGAACTGCTGAGCCTGGTGACCGACCTCGAAGGATCGAGCGAAGTCGGGGGCCTGTTCCTCCACCCGGCCGAGCGGTCGGGCGGCAAGGGCATGCTGCTGGCGCGCAGCCGCTACCTGTTCATCGCCATGCACCGCCTGCGCTTTGCCGAGCGCGTGCTGGCCGAACTGCGCGGGATCATCGACGAGCGCGGCGGATCGCCTTTCTGGGACGGGGTGGCGGGGCGCTTCTTCGGCATGACCTTCCAGGATGCCGACTATTTCAACGCCATCAACGGCAACCAGTTCATCGCCGACCTGATGCCCAAGCACCCGGTCTACGTCGCAATGCTGAGCGACGAGGCGAAGAAGGTCATCGGGTTGCCTCACCCGACCGGTCGGGCGGCGATGAAGATGCTGGAGAACGAAGGCTTCAGCCACGAGGGGTACGTCGACATCTTCGACGGGGGCCCGACGATGACCGCGCGCACCGGGAAGGTCCGCTCGATCCGCGAGGCGCGCCCTGCGCAGGTCAGCGGCACGCAGCTCGACATCGGCGAGCGGGCGATCCTGGCGACAGGCAAGCTCGCGACCTTCCGCTGCTGCTACGGCCGGCGCGACCTGGCGCCCGAAGGCGGCATCGTGATCGACGAGGCGGCGGCGCGGGCACTCGGCGCGGATCACGGTGGCGAGGTGTGGAGCGTCGCGCGGTGAGCCTCGTCGAGATCAACTTCGACGGGATCGTGGGCCCGAGCCACAACTTCGCCGGCCTCAGCCTGGGCAACCTTGCCGCGACCGCTCATGCCGGCGAGGTGTCGCACCCGCTGGCCGCCGCCCTGCAGGGGCTGGCAAAGATGCGCGCGAACATGGCGCTCGGCTTGCCGCAGGGGTTCTTCGTGCCGCTGCCCCGCCCCAGCCGGCGCTGGCTAAAGGACACGGCGGCCGACGGGACCGACGCGGCGCTGGTCGCGGGAGCCTGGTCGGCCAGCGCAATGTGGACCGCCAATGCCGCGACCGTCAGCCCCGCTCCGGATACCGCCGACGGGCGCTGCCACCTGACCGTCGCCAACCTGGTGACCATGCCCCATCGCAGCCACGAGTGGCCCGACACGCTTGCCCAGCTCAGGCTGATCTTCGCGGATTCGCGGCATTTCGCGGTCCACGGGCCGGTGCCATCCACCTTCGGCGACGAGGGCGCGGCCAACCACATGCGCCTGGCCGGCACACACGGCGAAGCGGGGGTCGAAATTTTCGTCCACGGGCGCGGCGGCGGGCCGTTCCCTGCGCGCCAGCACGAACAGGCCGGCCGCATCGTCGCCCGCCGCCACGGCCTGGACCCGGCGAAGGTCCTGCACATCGAGCAAAGCCCCGAGGCGATCGCCGCCGGGGCGTTCCACAACGATGTGGTGGCCGTCGCCAACGAGCGCGTGCTGCTATGCCACGAGCAGGCCTTTGCCCGCCCGGAAATGACCTACGCCGCCATTCGCGCCGCGTTTCCCGCTGTCGAGATCATCGAGGTACCGGTAACCGCCATTCCGTTAGAAGAGGCCATCTCCTCCTATCTGTTCAACGGCCAGTTGATCACCCTGCCCAATGGCGAAATGGCGCTCGTGGTGCCCGAGGAATGCCGCGAGAACCGCGCGGTGTGGCGCTGGTGCGAGTCGCTGGTCGCTGGCAACGGTCCGGTCCGCAGGATCGCCCCGGTCGACGTGCGGCAGTCGATGGCCAACGGCGGCGGCCCGGCCTGCCTGCGACTGCGTGTGGTGGCCGACCCTGCGAACGTGGACCCGCGCTTCCTGCTCGATGAGCCGAAAGCCGATCGCATCGAAACGATCGTGGCCGCGCACTGGCCCGAGGAAATCGACCCTTCCAGCCTCGGGGACGAAGGGCTGGAGCGGTCGGTCGTCACCGCACGCGCAGCCCTGCTCGCCGAACTGGACTTGCCCGAACTGGCCTGAATCGGGACTGTCGGGAGCCTTTACAAGCTTCGCGCGCTTAACCGTCGTAACCGGCGGAATTCCGGGGCTGGCACGCAGCTTGCTCCGAGTCGCGTTAAGGAAGGCAAAGAGAGTTCATGCTGCGCAACCTGGGCCGACTGTTCACGATCAAAACGCGCTGGGAAGCGTTCCTGATCATCTATGCCCTGGCGCTGGGTGCCACGACCCGTGGCGCGCACTATCTCGAAGTCTATCCCGGCGTCGGCGGTTGGCTGCTGTTCTTCGCCTGCACCGGCGCTGTGTTCATGGCCGGAGGCAAGATCCTCGACTGCCTGAGGCACGAGGCCGCAGCCCGACCCGGCGCCCTGCCCGCACCCGTCGCGGCCAACGACCAGCAGCGCGAAAAGCGCGCGGCATAACCTGGCGAATGGAAATGGGTGGGGGATTCTGTTGCTAGGCTCCCCCGGGCCCCCGGTTTCCGATTCTGTTACCCGGTTCGGTCCGAACCGTGCTCTAACATTGTAAGATCAGGCCGTTAGGCCTTCAGATTACGCCGCGAGAGCAAGTGCTTCGTTATCGTTGGCACTTGTGGGTTTTTGAGCCTTATGCGGGTTACTCAGCCCGGGCGAAAACAATGCCTTTCAACACACGTCGATCCTGGTTCGGCCCCGTCAGGAAACCCTGCCGAAGCAGGATTTTATGGTGGAGCCGCCGGGTACTGCCCCCGGGTCCGCTGTGCCTATTGCACACTGCAATTCATCGCCATCTCCGACCGAAGCCGGCACCGACCCATATAGGCGATGCCGGCTTAATGTGAAGTGACTGCGATGACGCGCGTGCGTCAGGGGCGTTTCCGCAGCTCGTCGCGGATTTCCGCTAGCAGCTCGGTCTCGCTCGGGCCGGCGGGGCCCTCTTCCTTCTTGGGCATCGCGCGGTTGGCCGCCTTGACCAGCTGGAAGATCACGAAGGCCAGGATGAAGAAGTTGATGACGACCGACACGAAGCTGCCCCAGGCCAGCACGTTGGCCCCGGCGGCACGCGCCGCCTCTAGGGACGTGCCCGGCGCGACTTCGCCCGACAGGACGAAAAACTTATCGGAAAAATCCATCCCGCCGAAGATTGCCCCGATGACCGGCATGATCAGGTCGTCGGTCAGCGAGGTGACGATCTTGCCGAACGCCGCGCCGATAATCACCGCGACGGCAAGGTCGAGCACGTTGCCCTTGTTGATGAAAGCCTTGAATTCCGACCACATGGCCTGGTCC
This sequence comes from Tsuneonella sp. HG222, assembly GCF_053819185.1. Classification (NCBI taxonomy): domain Bacteria; kingdom Pseudomonadati; phylum Pseudomonadota; class Alphaproteobacteria; order Sphingomonadales; family Erythrobacteraceae; genus Tsuneonella; species Tsuneonella sp. HG222. The sequence goes on from NZ_JBSOQZ010000001.1 coordinate 2,056,303, forward strand.
CTCCGTAATGCGAACCTGCCGAAAGCCTGCCACCGGCGAATCGAGGCGACAAGTCCCGCGAGTTCGATATGAACGCCTTGAACGCCGCCGGGCGTGTGCTATCTAAACAATACACTTGCTCGAGGAGGAGCTGAGCGAATGAACGGTTTGACTTTCACCCGCATCGCACGCGGCGCATTCGTTGCCTTGGGAGCTCTTGCCCTGTCGGCCTGCGGCATCAATTCGGTGCCCACGAAGGAAGAGGCCGCCAAGGCTCAGTGGGGCAATGTCGAAACCGCGCTTCAACGGCGTGCGGACCTGATTCCGAACCTCGTTTCGGTCGTGCGCGGCGCTGCGGCGTCCGAACGGCAGATTTTGACGGAAGTGACCCAGGCGCGCGCCGATGCGACGCGGATCACCGTCGGTCCCGAACAGCTTAGCGATCCCGACGCAATGGCGCGCCTTGCTGAAGCCCAATCGCGCCTGACGGTGACCCTTCAGCGCCTGCAGGAAGCGTATCCCGAATTGCAGAGCCAACCGCGCTTTGCCGACCTGATGGTCGCGCTCGACGAGGCGAACAACCTGATCAACACCGAACGCGTGAGGTACAACGACGCGGCGCGCGATTATAACACCGAGATCCGCACCTTCCCCGCGACGATCGCAGCGAACGTTATCTACGGCGCCGATCCGTTGCAGTATTTCGAAGCCGACGAAGCGTCGCGCGCCAATCCCGATGTCGACCTCGAGAACATCGGGGGCACGCCGGCCGCAGCCCCCGCGGCCACGAACGACAACGCCGAGGACAGTGTCCCGGCCGCGGCTGCGAACTGAGCGGGGTCGTCCGGAACGCTTCGGTGAACGGCGCCCGATTTGTCCTGCGTCGCCTGCTCGCGCTGGTCGGCCTGTTGTGGCTCGCTGTCGCGGCGCAGGCGCAGGCACAGGATTTTCCGCCCCGTCCGGCCGGGCCGATCTACGACGGCGCCAACATCATCTCGGCCGGCACCGAGGCGCAGCTCGATGCCCGTCTGCGTGACTACAATCGTGAGACGGGCCGTGCCCTGATTATCGCTACCGTCCCTAGCCTGGATGGCGCCAGCCTGGAGCAATATGCGACTGGCCTCTATGCCGATTGGGGCATTGGCGGTGCGGGGCGCGACCAGGGATTATTGCTGCTGATCGCACGCGACGATCGCAAAATTCGCATCGAAGTCGGCTACGGACTCCATCCGTATTTTGGCGGGATCATGGCCGGCCGGGTCATTCGCGACGACATCACGCCGCGCTTCAAGCAAAACGATTACGACGGTGGGATCGTTGCCGGGATCGACGCGATTACCGCCCACCTTGCCAAGAGCCCCGAGGAAGCGGCAGCGATCGCGGAAGCGGCCGAGGCCGCCGAGGCGCAAGAAGGCACCGGCGGCTTTCCGATCGGTGTGCTGGTTTGGCCCGCTATCCTGTTTTTCTTCTTCGTCCTGCCAATGCTCGGCCGAGTTCGCGGCCGCCGTTACCGTGGAAGCGGAGTGGCGGGTGCGGTTGGCGAAGTGCTCCTATGGACGGCCGTCAATGCGGCGATGAACGGCGGACGCGACTCCGGGGGTAGCTTCGGCGGCTTCGGCGGCGGTGGTGGTGGCGGTGGCGGTTTCGGAGGTTTCGGCGGCGGAATGTCCGGGGGCGGCGGCGCGAGCGGGAGCTGGTAGTTGGGGGCCCATCTGACAACCGAGGAGCACCGGCGGGTGAGCGACGCGGTCGCAGCCGCCGAAGCGCACACTGCAGGCGAGATCGTCACTGTCGTGGCGGATCGGTCCGATGGCTATTCGGACGTTGCCTTCGGGTGGTCGGCCTTGGCTGCTTTCACGGCGCTGGCTGTGTTCGCGGTCTTTCCGCAATTCGTCCTCAGCAAGGTGGATTGGTTCGTCGGTGGCTGGACCCATGAGTGGTCCGATCGCGAACTCTTGGGGATCGCGACGGCGCTCGCGATCACGAAGTTTCTTGCCGTTTGGCTCGTGCAACTGTGGCAGCCGCTCAAATTTGCCCTGGTGCCAGCTTCGATCAAGACGGCCCGGGCGCTCTCGCGTGCGATCGATCTTTTCAAGGTCGGTGCGGAGCGGCGTACGCACGGCCGCACCGGCATCCTCATCTACCTTTCGATGAAGGAACACCGCGCGGAGATCGTCGCCGACGAAGCGATAACCTCGAAAGTGCCGGCGGAAATCTGGGGTGAGGCAATGGCTGCGATGCTGGTGCACATCAAGGATGGCCGGGTTTCCGATGGCATGATCGCAGCGGTCGAAAAGGTCGGCACGGTCCTCGCGGAGCACTTCCCGCGCCACGAGGACGACGTGAACGAGTTGCCAGACCGGCTGATCGAACTCTAGACGCTGCGGCGTGACCGATGCGCCGCTTCCGCCCGATTCCGACAAACCCGAAGAAACCATGTGGCAGGGCCGCTTCATCGCCGTCCGGCGGCGGGGCCGGTGGGAGTATGTTGGGCGAGCGCGCGGGATCCGGGCGGCGGTCATCCTGGCGGTCGAGGCGGGTGAGATCGTGCTGGTCGAGCAGTACCGCGTCCCGCTCGGCCGGTTCTGCATCGAACTGCCCGCCGGGCTGATCGGCGACGATGACGGCGGCGAGGACGAAGACGTCTTCGCCGCGGCCGAACGCGAACTGCTGGAAGAAACCGGCTTTGCCGCCGCACGCTGGGAGGATCTGGGCGAGTACGCTTCGTCCCCCGGCATGGTCAGCGAGACGTTCACCCTGCTGCGGGCCAGCGGGCTGACCCGGGTCGGCGATGGCGGCGGGGTCGCCGGAGAAGGCATCGTGGTGCACCGGGTGGCGCTGGCTGCGCTCGAGGATTTCATCGCCCGGCGCCGCGCGGCGGGGGCGATGATCGACGTGCGCTTGCTGATGGTGCTGGGCGCGCGAATGATCGAGGAGAGCGAGGCATGAAGGTCGCGGTTCTGGGCGCGGGGGCGATGGGCTGCCTCTATGGCGCGGCACTGCACCGCGGCGGGGCCGAGGTGACGCTGGTCGACACCAACGCCGAGCACCTCGCGGCCCTGCAGCAGCGCGGGCTGGAGCTGGAACGGCGCAGCGGCACCGAGATGCTGCCCATCCCCGCCTGCCTGCCGGATGAGCTGGACGGGCCGCAGGACCTCGTCCTCGTCTTCACCAAGACTTTCGTCACCGACGCCGCGCTGGCGGGCATCGCCCGGGCCATCGGGCCCGGCACCCGCCTGCTCAGCCTGCAGAACGGGCTCGGCAACGACCGCCGGCTGACCGCGCATGCCGACGAGGCGCGCGTCCTGGTCGGCGTCAGCTCGCTGCCCTCGGATCTCGTCGGGCCAGGCCGCGTTCGCAGCCATGGCGAGGGCGGGACCAGGCTCTACCCAGCGTTCGGGGCCGACGGTGGCTTTGCCGAGGAAGTCGCGGCCCTGCTCACCCGCGGCGGACTTTCCGCCATGGCCGACCCGGCAATCCACGAGGCGGTCTGGTCGAAGGCGATCTTCAACGCGGCGATGAACCCGCTATGCGCGCTGACCCGCCGCACGCCGGGCTTCCTCGGCTCGCACGAGGAGAGCCGGGCGATGATCCGCCAGGCGGTCGAGGAAGGCGTCGCCGCCGCGCATGCCAACGGCGTCATGGTCGGTGCGCAGGCGATCCATGACCTGACCGGCGTTTCGGTCACCGACCATGCCGACCACGAAGCCTCGATGCTGCAGGACGTGAAGGCCGGCCGCCGGACCGAGGTAGATGCGATCAACGGAGCACTCGTCGAGGCCGCGCGGGCCAAGGGCGTGGCGGTGCCGCTGCTCGAGACGCTGTGGCGGCTGGTCAAGCTGGAGGAAGCGAAACTGGCAGGGGAATAGGGCCTTCCCTTTTACCCGCCCGCGCCATACCGTCCGGACAAAATCAACGGGACGAGGACGGCATGGCCGAGAACGACACGATCACCTTCTACGACCTGCAACTCGCCAGCGGCTGCACGATCAGCCCGTTCGTCTGGGCGACGAAATTTGCAGTGGCACACAAGGGGTTCGACATGGACATCGTGCCCGGCGGTTTCACCGGCATCATGGAACGCACCGGCGGCAAGACCGAACGCGTTCCCGCGATCGTCGACGACGGGGACTGGGTGCTCGATAGCTGGGGCATCGTCGAATACCTCGACGCCAAGTACCCCGACCGGCCGATGCTTATCCCGCACGAGAGCACCGCGGCGCTGACCAAGGCGCTCGACGCATGGTTTTGGCCCACGGCGGTGGGGCCGTGGATGCGTTGCTTCTGCGCCGACTACCGCGACCTGTCGCTGCCGCAGGACCACGACTACGTCACCAAGAGCCGCGAGATCATGCTCGGCAAGACGCTGGAGGACATGCAGTCCGGCCGCGAGGACCGCCTGCCCGGCATCTCCGCCGCGCTCGAGCCGCTGCGCATGGCGCTGCGCGAGCACGACTGGCTTGGCGGCAGCAGCCCGAACTACGCCGACTACCGGATCATCGGCGGCATCCTGTTCACCGCCTCGGTCTGCCGCATCCCGGCGCTGGCGGAGGACGACCCGCTGCGCGACTGGATCGAGCGGGTCCGCGGCCTGTTCGGCGGACTGGGTTATCACGAGGGCCTGCAGGACCTCTACGGCCTGCAGCAGCGCGAGCAGGACCCGCCGCTGTTCATGAAGCCCGACCCTACCGGAGGCGGCATCTTCAAGCGCAACACCGGCCCGGCGAGCACGCAGGGCGAAACGCAAAAGATCACGAAGACCGCCTGACGTGTCCGGCCCGCGCGTCCTCCTCACCCGCCGCTGGCCGGAAGCGGTCGAACGGGCAATGCAGGCCCGCTTCGAGACGGTCCTGAACGACGGCGACCGCCCGCTCAGCCAGGCCGATCTCGCCCGCGCCATGTCGAATTTCGACGTCGTTTGCCCGACGGTTTCCGACAGAATCGACGCCGATGTCATCGCCTGGGCCTCGCGCGCGAAGCTGCTGGCGAATTACGGTGTCGGCTTCGACCACATCGCCGTCGCCGCCGCCGAAGAGGCCGGCATTGCGGTGACCAATACCCCCGGCGTGCTGACCGACGCGACCGCCGACATCGCGCTGACCCTGCTGCTGATGGCCGCGCGCCGGGCCGGCGAAGGCGAGCGCGAGCTGCGCGCCGGCCGATGGAGCGGCTGGCGGCCGACGCATCTCGTCGGGTCCTCGCTCAAGGGCAAGCGCCTCGGCGTCGTCGGCTTCGGCCGCATCGGCATCGCCACCGCGCGCCGCGCCCATCACGGCTTCGGCATGGACATCGCCTACTACGCCCGCCGCCCGGCCGATCCTGCGGTGGTGGAGGAACTCGGCGCCGCCTGGTTCACCGATCTGCACGACCTGCTGGCGAGTTGCCACTTCGTCTCGCTGCACATCCCCGGCGGCGCGCAGACCGCGAACCTGATCGACGCGGCCGCCATCGCCGCGATGCGGCCCGGCAGCTACCTGATCAACACCGCGCGCGGAGGGATCGTCGATCACTCCGCGCTGGCCGAGGCGCTGGCCAGCGGCCATCTCGCCGGCGCCGGTCTCGACGTCTACCCGGCCGAACCGCAGGTGCCGCCCGAGCTGCTCGGGCTGGAGAACGTCGTGCTGCTGCCGCACCTGGGCAGCGCGACGCAGGAAACGCGCACCGCGATGGGCGAAAAGGCGATGGCCAACGTCGTCGCCTGGGCCGAAGGCCGCGACCTGCCGGACCGGGTGGTGTGATCGACGCCCTGATCGCGGCAGAGCGTCTGCCCGCAAGCTACCGCGCGGTGGCCGAAGAGTACTGGCAGCCCCTTACGAAGACCATCGCAGCCAGCGGGGCCCGCATCGTCGGCATCAACGGCGCGCAGGGGTCGGGCAAATCCACCGCCTGCCGCTTCCTCGAGCCGTTGCTCGCCGCGCAAGGCCTGGCCGCGGTAACCCTGTCGCTCGACGATCTCTACCTGACCCGTGCCGAGCGCGAGGTGCTGGCCCGCGACCACCACCCCCTGTTCCGCACCCGCGGCGTGCCCGGCACGCACGACGTCGCCCTCGGCATGACGCTGCTCGACGACCTGCTGGCCGGGCGACCCGCCGCCCTCCCCCGCTTCGACAAGGCGAGCGACGACCGCGCCCCTGAGCTTCGCCAGATCGATGGCAGGGTCGATGTGGTGCTGTTCGAAGGCTGGTGCGTGGGCGCCGCGCCGCAACCGGCGGCCATGCTGCGCCAGCCGATCAACGTGCTCGAGCGCGAGGAGGACCCGGACGGGACCTGGCGCCGCGAGGTCAACCGGCGCCTCGCCACCGATTACGCCGAACTGTTCGACCGGATCGATCTGCTTGTCATGCTGAAGGTGGCCGATTTCTCCGCCGTGAAGGCCAACCGCGCGCGCCAGGAAGCCAGGCTGGGCGCGGGGCCAGCAGTGATGGACGAGGCCGCGCTCGACCGGTTCGTGATGCATTACGAACGGCTGACGCGATGGCAGCTTGCCGAGATGCCGGACCGCGCGGACATCCTGCTGGAGATAGGGGCGGACCAGAACCCCGTCTCGGCCCAGCCGGCGCTGGGTGGCGCCCTTGGCCCCGGGGGCGAATCGTAGTAGACTGAGTCAAATTGCCAATTGGACGGACTGGGGAATTTTTCATGGCCAAGGTGACCATCAACGGCGAAGCGCGCGATCTCGCCGTTCCCGACGACATGCCGCTGCTCTGGGCGCTGCGCCAGGAACTGGGCATGGTCGGCACCAAGTTCGGCTGCGGGATCGGGGCCTGCGGAGCCTGCACCGTCCACGTGGACGGTGTCGCCACCCGCTCGTGCGCGACCCCGGTGGGCTCGCTCGCCGGCAAGCAGGTGACCACCATCGAACAGCTCGAACAATCCCCGCTGGGCAAGGCGCTGCAGGATGCCTGGCTGAGCGAGGACGTGATGCAGTGCGGCTACTGCCAGGCCGGCCAGCTGATGAGCGCCAGCGCGTTGCTCGCCAAGAATTCCGATCCGAGCGAGGAGGACGTGGACCGCGCGATGCAGGGCAACATCTGCCGCTGCGCCTGCTACCACCGGATCCGGTCCGCCATCCAGATTGCGGCCAAGAACGTGGAGACGGCCGATGTCTGATCTGGCCGCAAAGACCAATCTCTCGCGCCGCACCCTGCTCAAGTCCGGCGCGCTCGCCGGCGGCGGGCTGTTCCTTTCGGCCACGATCCCCGGCATCGCCCGCGCGGCGACCGGCGGCGCGGTGACGCCGATCAACGCCTTCATCTCCATCACGCCCGACAACAAGATCACCATCGTCGGCAAGAACCCGGAATGCGGCCAGGGCATCAAGACGATGCTGCCCATGCTGATCGCCGAGGAGCTCGATGCCGACTGGGATGCGATCGAGATCGTCCAGGGCGACCTCGACCCCAAGTTCGGTCCGCAATTCGCCGGCGGCAGCTTCGCCACCCCGATGAACTGGATGCCGATGCGCCAGGTCGGCGCGGCGGCACGCGCGATGCTGGTCGAAGCGGCCGGCGTGAAGCTCAAGGTCGCGCCGTCCTCGCTCACCACCAGCAAGGGCGTGATCACCGATCCGGTCAGCGGCCGCAAGGTGACCTATGGCGAAGTGGCTGACATCGCCGCCGCCATCCCGGCCCCAGCACCCGAGCGGGTTCAGCTCAAGAAGGACGCGGACTTCACGATCATCGGCCGCGCGATCGGCGGGATCGACAGCCCCAAGGTGGTGCGCGGCGAGCCGATCTTCGGCCTCGACACCCAGCTTCCGGGCCTGAAATACGCCGCCTTCGAACGCGCCCCGGTGTTCGGTGCAACGCTCGTCTCGGCCGATCTCGCCGCGGTGAAGGCGATGCCGGGCATCGAGGATGCCTTCATCGTCAAGGCCGACAACCTGGCCGACGGCGTGGTCGACGGCGTGGCGATCATTGCCAGCAACTGGTGGCTCGCCAACCAGGCCCGTGCCAGCCTCAACGCCCAGTGGGACACCGGCAAGTGGGCCAGCCATTCGACCGCGGGCTACGACGCGAAGGCGAAGGAACTGCTCGCCGGCGAGGCCGCGACCTCGCTCAAGAACGAAGGCGACGTTGGCGGGGCCTTCGCGGGCGCTGCCAAGACGCTCGAGGCGGACTATGCCTACCCGTTCCTCGCGCACGCCCCGATGGAACCACAGAACTGCACCGCGCTGTTCAAGGACGGCACGCTGGAAATGTGGGCCCCCACTCAGAACCCCACGCCGGGCGCCGCCGGTTCGGCCAAGGCTGCGGGCATCGCGCCCGACAAGGTCAAGGTCCACATCACCCGCATGGGTGGCGGCTTCGGTCGCCGGCTGACGAACGACTTCATGTACCAGGCGGCAGCTATCGCGGCGAAGAAGCCCGGCGTGCCGATCCAGCTGATCTGGAGCCGCGAGGACGACACGCGCAGCGACTTCTACCGGCCGGCAGGCTGGCACCGCATGAAGGCGGCGCTGGATGCCAACGGCAAGCTGACCGCGCTCGACAATCACTTCGTCACCTTCGCCAATTCCGAAGGCAAGGTGCCGATGGAAGCCTCGATGACGCCCGACGAATTCCCCGCCAGGTACGTGCCCAACGTGCGGCTGGGCCAGTCGACGATCGAGACGCGCGTGCCGACCGGGCCGTTGCGGGCCCCGCGCTCCAACGCGCTGAGCTTCGTCTACCAGGGCTTCCTCGACGAGATCGCCATGGCGCAGGGCCGCGACCTGCCGAGCCTCATCCTCGAACTGGCCGAAGGCCAGCGCAAGGAGCCGGATTCGCGCGGCGGTCCCTTCGGTCCGCAGCCGGGGTTCGATCCGGCGCGGGTCGCGGGCGTCGTGCGTAAGGCGGTGGAGATGTCCAACTTCAGCGCCCCCGTCGGCGAACGGCGCGGCAAGGGCTTCGGCTTCTACTACAGCCACCTGGGCTATTTCGCCGAAGTGATTGAGATCTCCGTGTCCGACAGCGGCCAGGTAACCCCGCACCATGTGTGGGTGGCGGGCGATGTCGGGCGGCACATCATCAACCCCTTCGGCGCGCTCAACCAGGTGCGCGGGTCGATCATCGACGGCATCGGCCAGGCGCTGCAACTGGCGGTTGAGATCAAGGACGGCGCGGTCGTGCAGTCCAACTTCCACGACTACCCGTTGCCGCGCATGCAGATGGTCCCGCCGATCGACGTCGAGTGGGTCAAGTCGGACGTCGAGCCCACGGGCCTGGGCGAGCCGGCCCTGCCGCCGATCATCCCGGCGCTGACCAACGCGATCTTTGCCGCCACCGGCACGCGCGTGCGCAGCCTGCCGATCGACCGCAAGGCGCTGGCCAAGGCCTAAGGCCGGACGCGCGCCTGCAGAATTGCCGCGATGTCGGCCAGGTCCCCGGGCCGGTCGACATCGCGCAATTCCTGCGCCGTTGCTTCGACCAGCCGCAAGCCGGATTGGGCCGCCAGCAACGCGCCCGCACCGCTATCCGCTACACAGGCCGCGAGAGCGCTCAGCATCGACGCGGGAAAGCACGCCGGAACGCCCGGCCGCCCGCTCGGATAGCGCACCGCGGCCGGCAGGCTCCCTTCCGCCAAGTCCCGCAGCGTGGCGGCGGTGACGAGCGGCATGTCGGCCAGCGTGAGCAGGAGCGCACCGGCGCGGCGTTCGATCGCCCAGCGCGCCGCCGCTGCGACCGAGGTGCCCAGCCCTTCGTGCGCTTCGGGATTGGTTATCGTGGCAGTCCCGACGGCAAACGCGGGCGCCGCAGCACCGACGACCAGCGCGACCTCGCTGCCGGTTTCGAGCGCCGCATCGAGCGCCCACCGACCCAGCGGCTTTCCCGCGCATTCGGCATCGAGCTTCGCCCCGCCGAACCGCTCGCCCCGTCCAGCGGCGAGCACCGCGATCAGCAGGCCACCAGTCACCGGTGCGGGTGCAACGCTTCATAGGCGGCAATCACTTCCGCCAGGACGGAGAGCGCGAGCACGCGGGCGTCGCGCGCTTGGGGAATGAGCCCGACCGGACTGTGAATCCGCGCCAGTTCGGCCTCGCCATGCCCGGCCGCGCGCAGCCGCTCGATCCGCGCCGCACGGGCCGGCGCCCCGCCCTGCGCGCCGATCAGGAAGGCCGGGGTCATCAGCGCCCACTCGAGCAGCGCGTGCTCCCACTCGTGATCGTGGAACAGCAGCAACACGGCCGTCCAGGGATCGACCGCGATGCCTTCCGGCGCCCTACCCAGTTCCAGGCCGTCGCCCGCCTCGCGCCATTCGACGGCGACGCCCTGCGCCTCGCACAATGCGACGAGCGCGGAACACTCCGCCCCGGCGCCGAGCAGAACCAGGCGCGGAACCGGGATGAAGTGCCTGTCGGGCAAAAACTCTGGCGCTTGGTTCGCCGGCAGTCCGACCGGCAGGACCGCCTCCTCGCGCCTTTCGAGGCAATCGAGGCAGGCCCTCAACGTGGCCGCATCGGGGGCCGGATCGATCCAGATGTCGAGCCCCGCGCCGCACGGCAGGCGAAAGTCGACGAACGGCGAACCCTGCCCGTAGCGCAGCAGGCGGGGCGCATTTTCCTTCATCGCGTCAACGGCTTGCAGCGCCAATTCGGCATCGAGGCACTTGTCGGCCATGTCGCCGACCCGCGATCCGTCGGCCCCGACCGCAAGCTGCGTCCCGACCCGGCGAGAGAAGCTCCCGTCGATCCCCACGATGGTGCACAGTGCCGCGCCGCCCTCGGCCGCCCGCGCCAGCGCCAGATGATCGGCAGACAAACTCCCATCCATCCGCGCGGTGTGCCGGGAGCGGATGCCGCCCGCAACGGTTGATTTGGTGCCGCGCCCGGCTTATCCGGCATGCAGGAGATAGTTTCATGAAAAACTATATGACCGGGTTCGGCAATCATTTCGCCAGCGAGGCCGTCGAAGGCGCGCTCCCGGTCGGCCGCAACAGTCCGCAGCGCCCCGCTTTCGGGCTTTATGCCGAGCAATTCTCCACCACCGCCTTCACGGCCCCGCGCGCGGCCAACCGGAGGACTTGGCTCTACCGGATGCGTCCATTGGCCGATCACGCGCCTTTTTCGCTTCTGGGATGGGACGAGCGTCTCGCCTTCGCCGAACCTGTGAGCCCCAACCGCTTGCGCTGGGACCCCCTGCCGATCGACGAGCGGATGGATTGGCTCGAGGGGATGGCCGCTTTCGCAGGCAATGGCGACGTCGGCATCGGGTCCGGTCTGGCGATCTACCTGTACGCAGCGGGGCGTTCGATGGACCGACGCGTGCTGCAGGTTAGTGACGGCGAGTTGCTGATTGTCCCGCAGCAGGGCACCCTGATGATCACCACTGAAATGGGCCGAATGGCTGTGCCCCCCGGGCACATCGCGGTGATCCCCCGCGGCCTGCGGTTTTCAGTCGCTCTTGACGGGCCGAGCCGCGGCTACGTCTGCGAGAATTACGGCGCGCCGTTCCAGTTGCCCGACCTCGGGCCGATCGGGTCGAACGGGCTGGCCAATCCGCGCGACTTCGAGACTCCGGTGGCGTGGTTCGAAGACGTCGAAGAAGAGCACGAGATCATCCAGAAATTCCAGGGAAACCTCTGGCGCACGGTGGTAGATCATTCACCCTTCGACGTGGTAGCCTGGCACGGCAACTCGGTGCCCTATCGCTACGATCTGGAGCGGTTCAACACCATCGGCACGGTGAGTTTCGACCATCCCGATCCGTCGATTTTCACCGTCCTGACCTCGCCCGGGGAGACCCACGGCACCGCCAATTGTGACTTCGTCATCTTCCCGCCGCGCTGGATGGTGGGCGAGGACACGTTCCGCCCGCCGTGGTTCCACCGCAACGTCATGAGCGAGTTCATGGGCCTGATCCGGGGCGTCTACGACGCCAAGGAAGGCGGCGGTTTCGCACCCGGCGGCGCCAGCCTGCACAACCAGATGAACGGCCACGGCCCCGACGCGGCAAGCACCCGCCGCGCGATGGAAGCGAAGCTCGAACCGGTGAAGCTCGACGAGACCCTCGCTTTCATGTTCGAAAGCCGCTGGGTCATCCGGCCGACCCGCGCGGCGATGGAACTTCCCGGGTTGCAGGCGGATTACGACGAATGCTGGCACGGTTTCGAAAAGGCTGAACTCCCCAAGTGATCGATCTCGACCATACCCACGACGCTGCTGCCTCTTCCTGGGTGGAGGGTGCCGACGACCACCCGTGGTTTCCCGTGCAAAACCTGCCGCTGGGCATATTCTCCACCGGCGACGGGCTCCCGCGCGGCGGCATGGCCATCGGCCGCTACGTGCTGGACCTGGCGCCGATCGCCGAACACTTCACCTTTATCGCAAGGGAAGCGGCGATGCTTGCGGGGGGGAGCACGCTCAACGCGCTGTTTGCCGGCGGCAACGCGGCGGCGGACGCCCTGCGCATCGCCGTCTTCGACCTGCTGACCGATGGCACGAGCGAAAACGAGGTGGCGCCCCACCTCATTCCCGTCGGTGAGTGCAAACTGCATCTGCCGTTCGCCATCGGCGACTACACCGACTTTTACACCGGCATCCATCACGCCGAGAACGTCGGCAAACAGTTCCGGCCCGACAACCCGCTGCTGCCCAACTACAAGTACGTGCCGATCGGCTACCATGGCCGGGCCAGTTCCATCCGGCCGAGCGGCGAGACGTTCCGGCGGCCGAGCGGCCAGCGCAAGGCGCCCGATGCCGACGCCCCTGTCTACGGTCCCAGCCAACGGCTCGATTACGAGATGGAAATGGCGATCTGGGCCAGCGGCTCCAACGAACTCGGCAGCACGGTCGAGATCGCCGAGGCGGCCGATCATATCGCCGGGCTCGGCATTCTGAACGACTGGTCGGCGCGCGATCTGCAGGCCTGGGAATACCAGCCGCTCGGCCCGTTCCTCGCCAAGAACTTCTTCTCCACCGTGTCGCCGTGGGTGGTCACCAGCGCAGCCCTTGCGCCCTACCGGATCCCCCAGGCGCGGCGCCCGGATGGCGACCCCGCTCCCCTGCCCTACCTTTACGACGAGGCTGATCAGGCGACAGGTGCGTTCGCCATCGAGATGGATGTGGCGATCCAGACGGCAGCCATGCGCCAGGCCGGCATCCCGCCACACCGGCTGACCCGGGGGCCGATGAGCGCCATGTACTGGACCGCAGCACAACTCGTCGCGCACCACACCGCCAACGGCTGCAATCTCCAGCCCGGCGATCTGCTCGGCACTGGAACCCTGTCGAGCGAGAGCCCGGATACCTTCGGAAGTCTGCTCGAGTTGTCCGAAGGCGGCAAAAGCCCGCTCAAGCTGCCGAACGGCGAAAGCCGCACTTTCCTGGAGGATGGCGACGAGATCGTCATGACCGCACAAGCGGTGCGCGACGGGTTTAGGACGATCGGTTTCGGCGAGTGCCGCGGGCGGGTCGCAGGGTGAGCGACCTCGTCCTCCACGGATTTTACGGATCGGGCACCAGCTATCGCACGCGGATCGCGCTCAACGTCAAGGGTGTCCCCTATCGCCAGGAGCCGGTCGATCTCAGGAGCGGCGGGCAAAAATCGGACCGGTTCCTTGCCCTCAACCCGCAAGGTCTGGTGCCGGCCCTCGAATGCGATGACGGGGTGCTGACCCAGTCGTCCGCCATCATCGAATGGCTGGACGAGCGGTATCCCGATCCGCCGCTTCTGCCGCCGAACCGGGCCGATCGCGCCGTCGCCCGCTCGATGGCGATGGCGGTGGCGTGCGACATCCATCCGCTCAACAACCTTCGCGTGCGCAAATACCTGCAGCACGAATACGGGCAGGACGCCGCCGGGATCGACGCCTGGTCGCAGACCTGGATCCGCGCCGGTTTCGATGCGCTGGAGGTGATGATCGATCGCCACGGCGGACGGTTCGCTTTCGGCGACACGCTGACCACGGTCGATTGCCACCTCGTCCCGCAGGTCTATTCGGCCGAGCGCTTCAACGTCGACTGCAGCCCTTGGCCGGAATTGATGCGCGTGGTGGGCAACGCCCGGGCCGAACCGGCTGTCGCCGCCGCCCATCCCGATGTGCAGCCCGACGCCCCCTAGGCCAGCGTAGCCGCCCGGCGAGCGGTGGCCTCGACCTCCGCGAAATCGAGCTTTCCGCGCGGCGCAAGCCACGAGCCGCCGACGCAGAGGACTTGGTCGAGCGCCAGCCACTCAGGTGCCGTCGCCTCTGTGATGCCCCCGGTGGGACAGAAGCGAACGTCGCCGAATACCGCCGCGAGCGCCTTGAGCGCCGGCAGTCCTCCGGATGCGGTCGCAGGGAAGAACTTAAAGTGCGACAGCCCCAGATCCAATCCGCGCATGATGTCGCCCGCGTTGGCCGTTCCGGGGAGGAAGGGCACGCCGCGCGAAACGGCCGTCCTGCCAAGCTGCTCGGTCAGTCCCGGAGAAACGATGAACTCGCTCCCGGCGGAAATCGCGGTTTCAAGCTGTGCCGGGTTGAGCACCGTCCCGGCCCCGACGATCGCGCCGGGAACCTGTTTCATCGCCCGGATGGCGTCGATCGCGGCGGGAGTGCGCAGGGTGACTTCCAGGACCCGCAGCCCCCCGGCCACCAGCGCCTCGGCCAGCGGAACCGCATCGGTCGCATCCTCGATGACCAGCACCGGGATGACGGGCGCCGTCCGCATGATGGAGCCGATATCGCTCATTGACGAAGGCTCGCTGGGATCTTGCTCTCAAGCGCGGCGAGCGCTGCGGTATATTCTGTCTCCAGCCGCGCTATGTAGTCGGCCGCCGGCATGACCGCGTCGATCGGCCCGATGCCCTGGCCGCAACCCCAGATGTCTTTCCAGGCCTTCGTACCCGCGCCTGCGAAGTCCATCGTCGACAGGTCGCCCTGCGGCAGGTTGTCGGGGTCCATCCCCGCCGCCTCGATCGAGGGCTTGAGGTAATTGCCGTGCACCCCGGTGAACAGATTGGAATAGACGATCTGATCCGCCGCGGAATCCACCACGCACCGCTTGTACGCCTCGCTCGCCCGCGCCTCCTCGGTAGCGATGAACGGCGAGCCGATATAGGCGAAGTCGGCACCCATCGCCTGCGCAGCCAGGATCGAGCTGCCGGTGGCGATCGAGCCCGACAAGGCGACCGGCCCGTCGAACCATGCACGCGTCTCCTGGACGAGCGCGAAGGGCGATTGCGCACCGGCGTGCCCTCCGGCCCCGGCCGCGACGAGGATCAGGCCATCGGCCCCCTTTTCGATCGCCTTGTGCGCGAAGCGCTGGTTGATCACGTCGTGCAGCGTGATGCCGCCCCAGCCGTGGACCGCCTGGTTCAGGTCCTCGCGCGCGCCGAGCGAGGTGATGACCAGCGGAACCTTGTACTTGGCGCAAACCGTTAGGTCGGCTTCGAGCCGGTCGTTGGACCGGTGGACGATCTGATTGACCGCAAAGGGGGCGGCGGGTCGTTCCGGATTGTGGCGGTCCCAGCTCGCCAGCGCCTCGGTTATCTCGGCCAGCCATTCGTCGAGCTGGCTCGCGGGGCGGGCGTTGAGGGCGGGAAACGAACCCACGATCCCCGCCTTGCACTGCGCGATCACCAGTTCCGGCACGGAGATGATGAACAGGGGGGCGCCGATCACCGGCAGGCGGAGCGACCGAGCGAGCGTGTCCGGCCGGATCATGCCTTCCGCTCGCGCAGCATGGCGGGCGCGAAGATTTCGCACAGGGTGGCAAGAAGGCGCAGGGTATCGGGGTCGTCTATCCGGTAGAAGATCGTCTGCGCGTCACGCCTGGTCGCCAGGAGGCCGGCTTCCCGCATTCTTGCCAGATGCTGCGAGGTTGCCGACTGCGCCAGCCCGGCGGCTTCGGCCAGCGGCGTTACCGCGCACTCGCCTTCCAGCAGCTTGCACAGGATCAGCAGGCGCTGCTCGTTTGCCAGTTGCTTGAGCAGGGTCGAGGCGCGCTTGGCGCTCTCGCGAAGCGTTTCGACCGAGATGGTGTCGACCGGCTCGGTGAGGACCAGAACTTCGCTCATCGCAGGGACGCTATGCAGATTTTACCGGCCGGCGCAAATGGCGCGGGCCCGCCTCTGGGCACAGTTTCCGCAGCGTTCGTCACAAACGAGTCACATGCCCGAAGCAAGGTCGCCCGGCGACTGGGGCACAGGAAATGACGACCGTTCAGATTTTCGCGACAGATCGGAATGCCGGGGACTTCGACGATTTCGTGATCGGCGATGCTCGTTTCGTGTTCGCGCCGCTGCTTCCCACCGGCCCGGCCAAGCTGGTCGAGGGATCCTGCTGGATTTTCGTCGACTGGATGCTCGACGATTTGTCCGGCCTTGAGATGTGCCGGCGGCTGCGCGCCGACCCGCGCACCAGCGATGCCCACGTCACCATGGTCCTCGAAGCCGACGATGCCGAGGATCGTCGGCGCGCCTTGCGGGCGGGGGCCGACGACTACATGCTCGGCCCGATCACCCGGCAGGCCGTGCTCGACCGCATCCTGGCGCAGGATCCCAACGTGGGCCTCCGTTTTGCCGCACAGACGATCAAGGTCGGCCGCCTGGCGATCAATCCCACCGCCGAGCGGGCGAGCTGGGGCGAAACCGTGATCGAGCTCAGCCCCAACGAGTTTCGCCTGCTGCGCTTCATCGCCGAAAACCCCAACCGGATCCTCTCGCGCCGCGAGCTGATCCAGTCGCTCGGCAAGGCGGGCGACCCCGATTACCTGCGCACCGTGGACGTGTGGATAAAGCGGCTGCGGGCCGCGCTGCGCAAGGCTGGTGCCGGTCCGGTGCTACGGACCGTCACCAACAAGGGTTACGTGTTCGACGTTCTCGACGGCTGAGGACCGGCCTCAGAAAGTTGCCGAGATCGAGGCGCCGAAGCTGCGGCCTTCGCGATAGGTGTTCACGTCCAGCCGGTTGTCGCCGCTCTGCTGATACTCGACATGATCCGTGCCCAGGATGTTGCGCACCTCGATCTTCAGTTCGAGGTCGGTGCCCAGGGCCTTGAACCCCTCGCGCATGACGAAATCGAGCTGCACGCCCGGCTTTTCGATCACGTCGGGCTGCGGCGGGCTGCCGTTAAGGCCGCGGCTGACCACGCGGTCGCTGGCGTAGCTGACCAGGAATGTCTGCTGCGACAGTCTGTCGTCGTTTTCCAGCCCGAATTGCACGTTGGCGATGTGATCGGATTGGCCCGTCAGCGGGACGCCGTCGCGGAAATAGTCGCGCGCGATGGTCGAGGCCGCGCCGAAATACGCCACGGTGTCGCTGGGCCCGACTTTCAATTTCGACTTGGTCCAGGTGTAGTTCGCGCCGATCACGAGCCGGCGAAATCCTTCGTTGTTCCAGTCGCCCAAGTCGAACGACTTCTGCACGTCGAACTCGGCCCCATAGAGCTGCGCCTCGGGCGCATTGGCGTAGGAGGTGGTGAAGTCGATACCGGCGATGAAAGCCTCGATCGGCTTATCGATCTTCTTGTAGAAGCCGGAAACCGAAACCCGCTCGTCGCGCGCGAAGTAGTACTCGAACCGCGCCTCGCCGTTGTACAACTGGCTGTCCACGAGCAACGGATTGCCGCGATAGGGGCGGCTGGTGTCAGGATCGTAGTACGGCTGGTTGATCAGTTCGCGAAACTGCGGCCGGGCGATGGTCTTCGACGCGCTCAGGCGCACCTGCATGCCGGGTTGGATCTCGTAGGTCAGCGTGCCTGCCGGCAGCCAGTATTGCCTCTCGAGGCTGGTCGTCGCGGCGATCGCCCCCGGATTGGTGAAGACCGGGATCGGCGCGACCGTCTGTGTGGCGCGCTCGTAGCGAACACCGATGTCGAGGGCGATGCTGTCGGTCGCCTGCCAGTTGACCTTGCCGTAGCCGGCCCATGTCGTCATGTCGGCGGCGAAGGCAGGGTTGCCCTCGTCGGTCTCGATCATCGTCAGGCCGTTGCCGTACTGCAGGAATCCCGGTGCGGTCAGGGCGTTGACCAGCAGGTCTGGCCGCAGCGTGCCGATGGCGCTGATCACCGCCGATGAGCCCAGGAACTGGTTGGGCGCAAGAAACAGGAAATCGCGCCGCGTGACCTCGCGATGCGTATCGCTCCACGCCCCCCCGACCGTGGCGACGAGGCTGGACCCCAGTTCGTAGCTGAGGTCGGCGCCCGCCGACCACAGATCCTCGTCGAGATAGGAGAAGGTCACGCCCCCATCGCCGCCGTTGCCGTTGTTCAGCTTGTTGATGAAGAGGCCGCCGAACGGGTCGGCCGGGGAATTTGTCTTGATATATTCGAAGGCGAGCTCGAAGGGAGCATCGCGCTTCGACCTGGCAAAGCCGCCACGAAGATCGAGCGACAGGCCATCCATGATGTCCAGTTCGGCGACGGCCTGGGTGTCGATCAACTGCCGCTCGTAGAAGCCCGTCCGCTGCGTCATGAAATCGGCCAGGCCGTTCTGCGACGGCTTCTGCGCCAGGCCGATGCGCGCCTGCTTTACGGTGTCGTGGATGTACAGGTTGGTCCAGCGGATCGAATTGCTGTCGCCGAATTCGTAGCCGAACCCCAGCAGCGCGTTCACGACCACGCGCTGGTCGGTCTTGGTCTGGGTGCTGTCGGTTTCGATGGTGGACAGGTCGGCACTGAGCGACGCCTGCTGCCGCGGCTGCGTGGTCTTCCACTTGCTGGAAATGCCGCCGCCCGCGATCGCTCCGAACTCACCGTCGCCGAGTGGCATGGCTGTCCCGGCCGAGAAGCTGGCGGACCAGTTGAACGGAATGTCGTCGAAGCGCTGAACGATCGAGTTTCGGCCGGTCACGATCTCGCGCGCGATCGCCGTAGTATTCACGGTCCCGTCGCTGATCCGCGCCCCGCTGTCGAGGAAGGCCTGCAAGCCCGCGGGAATGTCGCGGTTGCCGTTGTCGTAACCCGACCAGTCGGTGCTGCTGCCGTAATAGGTGAGGCCCGGAAAGCCTGAGGTTATCGAGTCGCCGGAAACTCCGGCGCCGACGGTCAGGAAGGATTCGCGTGGCACAGCCTTGGTCGTCAGGTTGATCACGCCGCCGCCGAATTCGCCGGGGTAATTCACCGAATAGGACTTCTGGACCAGCGACGAAGCGATCACGCCGGTCGGGAACAGGTCGAGCGGCACCACGCGCTTCAGCGGCTCGGGGCTCGGCAAGGGGGACCCATTGAGCAGGGCCAGCGAGTAGCGGTCGCCCAGGCCACGCACGTAGACGAACCCGTTGCCCACCACGCTCAGGCCGGTCACACGGCCAAGCGCACCGGCGATCGTGCCCTCGCCCGTCTTGGCGATCTCGGCCGATGACAGGACCGAAAGCACCTGGCTGGATGCCTGCTCCGGGTTCCTCTGGAGGCGTCCGGTCACGACGATCTCACCACCGGGGACCGAGATGTCGAGGTCCTCTTCCTCGGGCGCGGCTTCGTTATCGGCGGATATCGGCGAATCGGCGGAAGTGCCGGGATCGGTCTCCTGCGCGGATGCCGCCGCGGGATATGTCAGGGCGCTGGTAAGCAGGAGTGCGCCGGCGAGCCGCGAGCGATTGGACATCGGATTTTCCTCGAACATCGAATGCAGGTGCGGGGGCGGCGCGTTTCCGGCCGCCCCCGCTGGTGCGTCTGGCGGCCGGTCAGGTGGTCGGCAGCGAGGTGCAGGCGCTGCCCCCGCCAAGGTTCGCGTAGCTGCTGTTGCAGGTCCATCCGGCGATCCAGCCGGTGTTGCCGCTCCACGCGGCGCCAATCCGGTACGGGGTGGGCAAGTTACTGAAGAACGCCGAGACCGTGGTTACGTCGAACGGCGACACGGCGTCTTCATTCGTGCCGTTGACGAACAGGCTGGTAAGCGTGGACGCGAAGGCATCGTTGTTGTTGTTGCTGCCAGAACCGAAAGCGGCCGCGACTTGCGCATTCGTGATCGAACCGCTGCCGATGTACTTAGCGGTGTTGCAGGTCATCACGACGGAGCGGGCCGTGAAGGTCACCGGGGTCGTCCCGGACCCGTTCAACCGGATGCACTCGTTGTTCGGGCTGTAGATGATCCCGTTGAGCAGCGTGATGTCCGAGTTGCCACGGAAAAGGGCGGACGCGCGGTCGTTCCCTTCATTGTTGGCGCTGACGTTGGGCTGGATGGCGACGAAATTGACCACGCGCAGGCGGGTGCGGGGGGTATCGCCCTCGTTGCCGTTGCTGTCGATTTCGAACAGCGCATCGCCTTCACCCGGGCGCTGGATCAGCACCACGTGCTGCATATCGGTGCGCGACCCGACGTCGACGTCGAGACTGTCGTCATCGGCGCCGGTGGCGACATAGTACTTCATGTCGACCACGCCGCCGAAGAATTCGGCGCCGTCGTCCGAGCTGTTGTGCGCCTGGATGTGGTCAAGCGTCGTGCCACTACCCACGCCCTCGAGCGTAAGGGCCTGCAGTTCCGAGTTGGAGCCGAGCACGAAGCCCGAATAGCGGATCTGGACGAAGCTCATGCGGCCGGCATTGTAGTTGTCGTCGGTACCGCCGTAGAGCGCCTGGTCGGCAGCGCCCTCGGTCGTCCGTTCGCAGGTGTTCGAGGCCACCGAACCGGTCAGGCAGTCGGTGATCCGCCCGCGACCCATCAGCACCACGCCGCCCCATTGGCCGATTGTCGAGTCCGTGGCGAAGCCGGCGATGTTGTCGCTGCTGGTGAAGATGATCGGCTGGGTGGCAGTGCCCGCCGCGTTGATCTTGTTGCCGCGGTTGACGGCGAGCCACGACTGACCGGTCTTGCCGAAGAGGATCACGCCAGGTTCCACCGAGAGGGTGACGTTGGTGTCCGCGGTCAGCGTGCCGCAGCCCACGGTCGTCGATGCGTAGGGGGCGCCGGCGGTGGGGGCAGCGAAGCCGCCGTCGCAGCCGACGTCGACCCGGCCGTTCATGGCGTAAAGAACGCCCGGCAGCTTGCGCAGCGTGGTCGAGGCCTTGATCACCCGCGGCAGTTCGCAGACGCGGTAGCTGCCGGTCGGCCCGGAAATAACGCCGCCGTTGGTGAGGCCCTGCGTATCGGCGATCGTCGGGCAAGCCCCGGCCGCGACCACAGTGGCCGGTCCGCTGGGGCTGGGCGTCGGAGACGGGGCCGGCGTGGAGATGTCAACGTTCACGTTGCCGCCGTTGCCGGGCGACGCAATATCGTCGGGGCCACATGCCGTAATGGCCAGCACGCTGCAGCCGAGCACGAGCGAACGATGGAAATTGGTCACAGCAGATACCCCTCAAAAGCCGAGAATCGAAGCGACAGGAAATGACCGCTTCGAGACTCGGCTAGGCGTCCGACGTGACAGAAATTTTGCAGGATTTCGGTTAGATTACAGGGACGTGATTATGTCCTTCATGTGACGAATGTGACGTCGACGGGTGTGGGCCGGGGCGATGTTACAGTTCGATGACAATGTTTCATTTTTATTGCACGGGCGACACATTCGGCTGATCCATGTGCTGCAGATAAGAATTGGGGAGATTCGACATGTCCATCGCTTTGCTCCTTGCCGGCGCTCTCGTCGTCCAGGCACCGGCGCAACCTCGTGCCGATAGCAGCCTCGTGGAAGTCGCCTATAACGACATGGCCGCCGGCCAGTCGGAAGCCGCGGTCGATCGCATCCTGCGGGCCGATCCGCGTCATGCGGATCATCCCGCGCGCCTGATCAACCTCGGCATCGCGCATGCCCGAATGGGCGAAATCGAGAAGGCCCGCACCCTGTTCGAGCGAGCATCCTCGCGCGACCGCTACCGTCTCGAAACGGCCAGCGGCGAATGGCTGGACTCGCGCGACCTCGCCCGTCAGGCGTTGGCGATGCTCGACCGCGGCGACTTCTCAAGCACCCAATTCGCCGCACGCTGAAGGGACGATCCGTCCCGGCTGTCTCGACTGAGCAGCCGGAGCTCAAAGCTGTGAGATAAGCCGGTCCGGCGTGATCGGGTACGAAGTAACGCGCACGCCGCAGGCATCGTAGATCGCATTGGCGATTGCGCCCGCGCCGCCGCACATGCCCAATTCGCCCACACCCTTCGCCTGGATGAGACTGGCGGCCCCGTCGCGTTCCTCGATCAGGATCACTTCGAGATCGGGTACGTCGCGATGTACGGGCACGTGATATTCCGCCAGGTCGCAATTGGCGAGGTGGCCGTCGACGGGATCGAACAGCAGACCTTCGGTGAGCGCGCTGCCGATGCACCAGGTCATCCCGCCCAGACACTGGCTGCGCGCGGTCTTGGCATTGAGCACGCGACCGAATCCGAACGCGCCGGTCATCCGCCTCACCCGCGTTTCGCCGGTCCAGTGATTCACCCCAACCTCGGCGAAAAACGCACCATAGCTGGAGATTGCGTTGTCCTCGCTCGACGCGCCGGGCTCGAAATGACCGGTTCGCTGTATCCGGTCACCGTCCAGCACTTCGGCCAACGAACGCTCGCCGCCGTCCCAGCGCGCGATGCCGTCTTTCATCTCCAGCCGGTCGGGCTCGATGCCGAGCCGGTCGGCGATATCTTCCCGCAGCCCTTCGCAGGCGAGGAAGACCGCCGAGCCCACGGAAGGAGCGCCCCAGCTTCCTCCCGAGCCCGGACCGCGAGGGAAATCCGTGTCGCCCAGTTCGACCAGCACGTCGCCCGGTGACAGGCCCAACATCTCTCCGGCGATCTGACCCAGGATGGTGTAGGTGCCGGTGCCGATGTCGGTCATGTCGGTTTCGACATGCGCGGTACCGTCGGGCCGCAACGTCACGCGCGCCTTGGCCTCCTCAACGTTGTGCACCCGCGCGGCGCTCGCAACGCCCGTGCCGATCCACCATTCGCCTTCGCGTGTGTGCCGCGGCGCCCTCGGCCGCTGCTCCCAGCCGAACGCCTCGGCACCCTGCTGCAGGCACTCGGCCAGCTTCCGCGAGCTGAACGGTGTGCCTTCGGACGGGTGTTCGTCGGGAATGTTGCGCAGCCGCAGTTCGATCGGGTCGATGCCGACCTTCTCCGCGAGCATGTCCATCGCCTGCTCGACCGTCTGGACCCCGACCGCCTCGCCCGGCGCCCGAACCGAACCTGCCGTCATGCGGTGGATGCGCGCCACGTCGATCCGCAGCAGGCGGTTCTCGCCGGCGTAGAGAAACTCGCTCGATTGCGTGACCGGTTCGGCAAACTGCTCTCCGGGCAGGTTGGAGACGCGCGCCTCATGGCCGAAGCCGGTCAGGCGGCCGTTCGCGTCGGCAGCCAGTCTGACGCGCTGCTCGGTTTCGGACCGTCGCATGATCGATTGGAACACCTGCTGGCGGCTCATCGCCACCCGCACCGGCCGTTCCAGCTCGATCGCCGCCAGCGACGCGGCGACGCATTCCTGGCTGATCCCCAGCTTCGAGCCAAACCCTCCGCCAACATAGCGTGACACGAGGCGGATCGAACCCTCTTCCATCCCCAGCGTGTCGGCGAGCTCGGCGATATTGTAGTTGAGCATCTGCAGAGACGTGTGAACGGTCAGCTTCTCGCCGTCCCATTCGGCGATGGCGGCATGGGGCTCCATCGCCGCCGACGCGTGGCCCTCGGTGGTGAACGTCGCATCCACGGTGTGGGCCGCATCGGCCATCGCGCGGTCCAAGTCGCCCTGGCTGGTGCCCTTGTTCTTCGGTTTACTCTCGACCTCGGCGGGATCGACCGGCGCGTCCTCCTCGTGCAGCGTCATGGCAAGCTGCTTTGCCGCGTCGCGCGCCTGCTCGAACGTTTCGGCGACTACCAGCGCCACCGGCTGGCCCCAGTAGCTGATCTCTTGTGCAGGCTGCTGCGGAGCCTCGCCCGCAGTTCCCTGCGCGGCACGGCCGGTCATCCTCTTGTCGGACAGCACGGCGATAACGCCCGGCATGCCCATCACGCTTTCGGCGTCGATCGCCTCGACTTTACCCTTCACCACCGGCGCGGTGACAAGCACGCCCTCGATACACCCCTCGATGGGGTATTCAGCGGCATAAGGGGCGGTACCGGTGACCTTGAGCATCCCCTCCGCGCGGTCGAGCGGCTGGCCGATTACCCCCTGCGAAGTATGGTCGAGCACGTTGCGCTCGTCGGCTTCGTCCTGCTTGCGATGCATGGTCATGACTCCACTCCCGTTGCTTCGCACAGCACCGCCGCCAGCGTCCGGCGTGCGAGCGGAATTTTGAAGTCGTTGTCGCCGTAGCCTTGCGCGCCTTCGAGCAGGATGTCGGCCGCTTTGTCGAACAGGGCGAGCGAGGGCTGCTCGCCCAGCAGCAGTTCGGTAATCCGCCCGTCGTGCCAGGGTTTGTGGGCAAGACCCCCGAACGCCAGGTCGGCACGAGTGAAGCGGTTGTCGGCAACCTCGACGATAGCCGCGACCGAACAGAGCGCGAAGGCATAGGACGAACGCTCGCGAACCTTGCGGTAAAGCTGCGTGCCGCCGACTGGAGCCGGCAGGGTAACGCCGGTGATGATGTCGCCGGGCTCGAGAACATTGTCGCGCTCGGGCGTGTCGCCCGGCAAGCGATGGAATTCGCGCACGGGGACCGAGCGTTCGCCGGTCGCCCCGGCGATCTCGACCGTCGCGTCAAGCGCGGCCATGGCTACCGCCATATCACCGGGATAGGTGGCGATACACTGATCGCTGGTTCCCAGGATGGCATGGAGGCGCGCCACGCCGCCGATCGCCCCGCAACCGGAACCCGGTTCGCGCTTGTTGCAGGGCTGATCGATATTGGTGAAGTAGTAGCACCGCGTCCGCTGGCACAAGTTGCCGCCGGTCGTGGCCTTGTTGCGCAGTTGCTGGGTCGCCCCGGCGAGGATCGCCCGGGCCAGCACGGGATAGTCGGATCGCACCCGGGGATGGACGGCGGTGGCGGTATTGGTCGCCAGCGCGCCGATCCTCAGGCCGCCATCCGTCTCGGCGATCTCACCCAGCGAAAGGCGGCCGATATCGACCAGCGTCTCGGGAATTTCGACTTGCAGCTTCATCAGGTCGATCAGGTTCGTGCCGCCGGCCAGGGTCATCGTGCCGGGCGACGTGGCGAGCCGGGTGACGTGATCGAGCCGCTCGGCCCGCTGATAGTCGAACGGCCTCATGCCCCCGCCTCCGCTTCGGCCACTTCGAGGATTGCGGCGACGATGTTGGCGTAAGCACCGCAGCGGCAAAGATTGCCGCTCATGCGCTCGCGAATTTCCTCTGCGCTAAACTTGGGCGATCCGTCGAGGTCGCCGGTCGCGTCGCTCGGCCAGCCGGCGGCGATCTCCTGCAACATTGCCGTCGCCGAGCAGATCTGGCCCGGCGTGCAGTATCCGCACTGGAAGCCGTCGTGCTTCAGGAAAGCCGACTGCAACGCGCTGGGCGCGGCTGGCGAACCCATGCCCTCGATCGTCGTGACCTCGTCGCCGGCGTGGGTCACCACCAGGGAGAGGCAGGAATTTATCCGCACGCCGTTCACCAGCACCGTGCACGCCCCGCACTGACCATGGTCGCACCCCTTCTTGGTGCCGGTCAGGCCGACATGATCACGAACGAAGTCCAGCAGGCTGACGCGCGGGTCCTCCGGCAGGTCGTAGCTGCTGCCGTTGATATTCACAGAAGATGACTGGTGCATGCCTTTCATAAAGCCGGGCGGGCCGTTTCGGTCCCGGTTCGTTTCCAAATCGTAAAAGTTTGCCCTCGATGAGGAAGATGAAGCCACCGATACTAGGTAGATATCCAGCCGGAATTTCCCGCTCGTCCAATCCGGCCGGCGTCATACGCAGCTGATGGCTTAACCCATCATCTTGATGGATCAGCCCGCGAGGTCGCGGGGGAAGTTCTCGGTCCAGGTCTGGACGTTCTCGTCGCGCACGCACTCGTGCATGGGCCGCCATCGCGCGATGCGTTCGTCGAGAGGCATGTCCATCGCCTCGCGGATGCCGCTGGCGATATCGTCCGGGCTGTGCGGGTTGAAAAGGATCGCGCCCGGGGCCAGTTGCCGCGCCGCTCCGGCGAAGCGGCTCAGGATCAGGACGCCGGGGTCCTCCGGATCCTGCGCGGCGACGTATTCCTTGGCGACAAGGTTCATCCCGTCGCGCAAGGGGGTGACGATGCCAATCTTGCTTGCGCGGTAGATGCCGTAGAGCTCGGCCGCGCTGTGGCCCTGGTTCACATACCTGATCGGCAGCGGGTCGATCCGGCTGCGCGCGCCTTTTGTCTGGCCGGTCTTCTGTTCGAGCTCGGCGCGGATTTGCTGATAGGAACTGATGTCGGCCCGGCTTGGCGGGGCGATCTGGACGAAAACGAGATCCTGCACCTTTTCCGGGTGGCGGTCGTGCTCGACGGCGCTCTGGCAGACAACGGGATGATCGCCTTCAAGCCGTGGCTCGACGCCGCGCAGGTCGAGGCGATCCGCGGCTACGTGCTGAGCGAAGCGGCGCGGATGGCCAAGCTTCCGCCCGACGAACTCGCTCCGCCGGACAAGACCGGCGACAAGGGGCCGGCGCGGGCAGGCAGCTAGCGTCTCAGCATTGTGAACTTGCCGGCGGGCCTTGCCGCCCGTGGGCTCAGAGCGTGCGAGTGACGCGGCGTTCGTCGACGATTTCTCAGCAGGATCAACCGACCTTTAGGGCCAGCCCACACGAAAAACCCCGCTGCGAACAGCGGGGTTATTGGCTTCCGATGAAGCTGGATCGTGGTGGTTGCGGGGGTTGGATTTGAACCAACGACCTTCAGGTTATGAGGGCTCTGGTGAATTGCAACACCCCCCTACGCCAGGTTGCGCTTAAGCCCATACTTTGAGCAGCTTATATTTCACGTTGCTGAGCCTTTGTTTCGCCGCCCGTAGGGCCAAAACTTAGTCTGAAGGTTGATCCCCGCTGATTGGACATCAGGTGCACATCCCCAGCGTGCGCGCGCATGATCTCGCGCGTAAGGTGCAGCCCCAATCCGCATCCCTCTGCGTTCTGGCTGCCTCGTGAGAACGGCTCGAACAGGCGCGCTTCCAAATCCGCGGGCACACCAGGGCCTTCGTCAGCGACGTCAATCGTCCTATCGTCCCGAACGGTCACCGAAATCGATCCAGCACCGCCGCCGTGCGTGATGGCGTTTGCGAGAAGGTTAGTAATGGCGCGGGAGATTGCGTGGGCATCACCGTTCACGATTACCGGCGCATCCGGCGCATCCAGTGAGAGTTCATAGCCTGACTTGATCGCAGTCGGCGCAAGGTCTGCCACGACGTCCCGAGCGACCGCAGCCAGATCAAGTTTCAAACGTTCCTGCCCCGACAAGGACAAGCGCTCAACGTCGAGCATCTGCGTCACAATGTGCGTCAATCGCTCGAGGCCGCGCCGCAGTTCCTGCTTTGCGGGCTCATCCTCAAGAGCTTCCACCCGCAATGCAACAACGGCAAGCGGGGTCCGCAATTCGTGCGCGGCGTCGGCGATGAAGCGCTTGCGCCGTCCAAGCTCGGAGGCCAGCCTGTCGAGAGCGCCGTTAAATCCGCGGACGAGCGGCAGCAGTTCGCGCGGCGCCTTGCGCTCGTCGAGGCGCCCCGACGGCTCTTGCGGGAGAATAGCGGTAGCCTCTGCAGCAAGTGGCCTCAGCGCACGCGAAAGGATAGGCAGCGCGATCATCATCGCCGCGAACCCGACAACGGCGATCAGGGTGAAGATCAGGAGAACCGGACCACCCCAAGAAACGAACGGTGTGTCCTCACCCGCCAGCGTCGCAGGGTCTACTCCGCCGGCGGCGAGGATCACGGTGTCGTTGCCCATCTGGCGTCTCTCGACCACTCCATTCGCCAGCGGGCGCTCGGCTCCCGCGACGAAGAAGCGGCCTGATACGAACACCAGCCGGTTTCCCGCAAAGGTGCCCGCCACGGCCTCGGGCACCGGGCCAAAGGAGAAAGTCGCGTTGCCGCTGCGACCGATGAGCCAAATTGCCGGGTTGCGGGAGGCGAGCTCGGCAAAGCGGCCGTCCCGCCTGATGGCAAAGCCGTTTTCGGTTCGCACCAGGTCCTGCGCGGCGTGAGAGATGGCGACCTTTGGGCCCCTGTCGCGATGGTCGCTGGTCTGATCCGTCAGGATAAGCGCCGTGAGGATAAGGACGACCGCGGAGATATAGACGGCGGTGAAGGTGAGCACCGCGCGCAGGGCCAGTGAAGGGGTTCGTTTCAGCATGGCTGAAGCATGTAGCCGACGCCGCGAACGAGCCTTACCTCCACACCGGCATCTTCGTCTTCGAGGCGTCGTCGCAGTCGGGAAATCAGAGCATCGAGCGCATTGGCAGAAACTTCCACATCGAGCCCGTACAGCTCGGATTCGAGATGCCCTCTTTGAACCACGCGGCCTGCGCGTTGAGCCAGCAGTTCAAGCAAGGCGAGCTCGCGACGGGGCACAACGACCGGTCGCTTCCCCACTAGTACCTCGCGGGTAGCTGGGTCGAAGCAGAGCCGGGCAACTTCGATCGGCCTCGGACGGGTTCCGTGCCCTGGACGTCGGCAGGCCGCGCGAAGCCTGGCGAGCAGCTCTGCCAAGGCGAAGGGTTTCACCAGATAATCATCTGCACCGGCGTCCAGGCCCTCAACGCGGTCGGCCAGATCGTCGCGCGCCGTGAGGAAGATGATGGACGGAGGGGTCGGTCTCGATTTCGCTGCGGGGATGAGTCCGATCCCGTCCCCATCTGGCAGCCGGCGGTCGAGAAGGACCACGCGATAGGGAAACTGGATGATCGCTTCGAAGGCCTCGCCGAGTGTGCCGACATGGTCGATCGGCCAATTGTCTCGCTGCAACGCCCGCACGATTTCGCGGGCGAGAAGAACATCGTCTTCAACAAGCAGGATTCTCGATCCGTCCACCATGGGCTCCCTCTAGGCGACCGCCCTGACACCAACCTGACGGAAAATCACGTGCCGCGACAGATTGCCGTGAGCGGCGCGAAATAAGCACGTTCCTGCCTCTCGCGAAACGACGCGAGCGGCACGGCTGAAGGGTAGGAAATGCTTGAACTGAACGACGTGAGCCATGTCTATCCCAATGGGACTCGGGCTCTCGATCATCTGACTTTGACAATACCGCGGGGGATGTACGGCCTGCTCGGTCCGAATGGCGCCGGCAAATCGACGCTGATGAGGACGGTTGCGACGCTGCAGACCCCTACTGAAGGGAGCATCCATTTCGGCGACATCGATGTGATCGCCGAGCCTGAAAGACTCCGGCGGACGCTGGGCTATCTTCCTCAGGAGTTCGGAGTCTATCCGCGCATCTCCGCTTACGACATGCTTGATCACATAGCGGTGCTGAAGGGCATCCCCTCCACGGACCGCAAGACGACGGTCGAGACATTGCTCAACCTTACCAATCTCTGGTCAGTGCGCGGGAAGGCCATCGCAGGCTTCTCGGGCGGAATGCGGCAGCGCTTCGGGATAGCGCAGGCGCTGATCGGCAATCCCGAACTCGTCATCGTAGACGAGCCGACGGCCGGGCTCGATCCGGAAGAGCGCAACCGCTTCCTTAATCTGCTTGCCGAGATCGGGGAGAACGTGGTGGTGATCCTCTCCACCCATATCGTCGAGGACGTCTCCGATCTTTGCCCGAGGATGGCGGTGCTGGCTGCGGGGCGGATCCAGCTCGAAGGGGCTCCACTCGAGCTGATCCAGTCGACCGAGGGCAGGATTTGGATGAAGGTGATCGAGCGAGGGGAGCTCGACACCTATCGAGACCAATATGAGGTGATCTCCACCCGCCTGTTCGCCGGTCGGACCATCGTCCATGTGCTGGCCCAGAGCGATCCCGGAAACGGGTTCGAGCGGATCGCCGGTGGGCTGGAGGACGTCTATTTCTCCACCCTGGCGCAATCGCGCCGGTCGTCCTGAGGAGCCCGCATCATGCTTCTCCAGATCGCGAAATTCGAGCTTCGATATCAAGTCAAAAGCCCGATCTTCATAGTAGCCGCAGCCTTCTTCCTCCTCGCGTTCTTCCTGGACATGGCGGTGCTGAAGCTGGCAACCGTTGGCGGGGGAAACGTCCTTTTCAATAGCCCGCACAGCATCATCGTGTCCCACCTGCTCGTGTCGCTACTGTTTCTGTTCGTGGGCGCAGCCTTTGTCTCCAACGTGGTCTTACGCGACGACCAGACCGGTTTTGGCGCGATCCTGAGATCCACCCAGATCACCAAGCTGGACTATCTTCTTGGCCGGTTCCTCGGTGCGTTCGCCGCCAGCGCTCTCTTGATGGCAACGGCCACGCTGGGCGCGTGGCTTGGAACCTTGATGCCTTTTGCCAACCAGGAAATGCTCGGACCAAACCGCATTTCCGGCTTTGTTTATGGCTATGGCCTGTTCGCGCTCCCCAATGTCCTGATCATCTCGGCCATTCTCTTCGCGCTGGCCACGGCGGTCCGCTCGACAGCGGGCACCTTCATTGGGGTTATCGCCCTTCTCATCCTCTACCTGGTCGGCCAGAATTTGATGGAGGGCGAGACACAGCTGCTGAACTCGCGCGTGCTGGCCGATCCGCTGGGCATGTCTGCCTACATGGCAGCATCGAAGTATTTCACAGCGGGCGAGCTGAATGCCGGCCTTGTCCCGGTTTCCGACCTAATGGTGCAAAGCAGGTTGATCTGGGTGGGCGTGTCGATTGTCCTCCTGGGGGTGACGTATCGACTGTTCCGGCTCTCTGATCGCGGCATGTCCCGGCGGAGGCAGCGCAAGCTACGACGACAGGTCCAGATGGAAGCGCATCACGCTGCGCCGGGCTCGGGCATGGAGATCAGCCGACTGGCTTCACCAAGCTTCGACGGCCGCTCCGCTCGAGCCCAGTTCCGCGCTCGCGCGTGGATCGAGATGCGCCACATCCTCAGGAGCCCCGTATTTCTCATTCTTCTTGGTCTTGCATTCTTTTTCACCCTTACGACCGGGTTGACGGCCGCAGACGTGTTCGATGTGCCGTTTTATCCACTGACCTTCCTTTCCCTGCCGGAGAATGGATTCGACACGATCCTGGTCATCATCGCCACGTACTATGGCGGCGAGCTCGTCTGGCGGGAGCGCGAGCACAAGACCCACGAGATTATCGACGCGACCCCCATTCCGGCGGCGGCTTTGATGCTCCCGAAGATGCTCGGGCTTACTCTTGTTCTCTTCGCCACCCTGCTGATCGGCGTCCTCATCAGCATGCTCGTGCAGCTTCTGAAAGGCGGAGTCGATCTCGAACCCGAGCGCATCCTGCTCTGGTATTTCCTGCCAAGCGCGGTTGACGCCGCCCTGCTCGCGGCGCTCGCAGTCTTCGTACAGGCGCTCAGCCCAAGCAAATATGTCGGCTGGGGGATGATGGTCATTTACATCATCCTCCGGATTTTCGGACCGACCATGGGGCTTGAGTACCCTCTGTCCCTCTACCGCGGCGTGCCCGAAGCACCTCTTTCCGACATGGCCGGCGCGGGCATCCACTGGAAGGGCGCATGGTGGTTCAGGCTTTTCTGGTCCGCCATCGCGGCGCTGCTCCTGATCGCTGCACACTTGCTCTGGCCGCGGGGTACCGAGGAGCGCTTGAGCCGGAGACTGCGGCGGCTTCCGGCGCGCTTGAAAGGCCAAACCAGCATTGTGACAGCCGCCGCGATCGCGCTGAGTGCACTGAGTGGTGGCTGGACCGTCTATAACACCCTAATCTTGAACGACTTTCGTACATCGAAAGAATCGGAAGCCTATTTCGCGAACCTCGAGAAGCGCTATTTTCGCTATGCGAGCTTGCCACAACCGTCGGTCAAGCATGTCGATCTTGAGGTCGACCTCTTTCCCGAGCAGATCCGCGCCGAGGTGCGAGGCCGCTACCGTCTCGTCAACGAGACCAATGCGCCGATCGGCCAAGTCCATGTGCGCCTGCTCGATCTCGATCTCGATCTGGTCGGGGTGGAATTTCCAGATGCTCGGCTAGAGCTGAATGACGAGGAGATCGGCTACCGTATCTATCGGCTCGATGTGCCGATGCAGCCGGGCGAAACGCGCTCGCTCGCCTTCCGCACCCGGCGGCAACAGCTGGGCTTTCGCGCCTCCGGTGCCGAGACCGGGCTGGCGCCGAACGGGACCGATCTCAACAGTCTGGAACTGACTCCCGGCATCGGCATGAGCGATATGGGACTGATAGAGGACCCAGCCACCCGCCGTAAGTACGGCCTCTCCCCCCGGCAACCGCTCCCGCGACTGGACGATGCGGCGGCGACGAAGACCACCCCGGGCGGCGACCGTGGCTGGACGACTGCGAAAATTAGCGTCTCGACCGCGGCCGATCAAACCGCGATCGCTCCGGGCAAGCGTGTGACGGAACGGGTCCGGAACGGCCGCCGCACGGCCGTGTTCGTATCTGACACGCCGATCAACAACATGTTCTCGATCCAATCGGCCAACTACTCCGTCAAAAGGCAAGCGATTGGCGGCATCGAGCATGCCGTCTACTACCACCCCGCGCATCCCTGGAACGTCGGCCGGATATTAGCTGCGATGCAGGCATCCATCGACTATTACAGCAAAGCTTTCGGCCCCTATCAGTTCGACCAGATCCGCATTGTGGAGACCCCAGCCTATCGGCGGGGCGGGGGACAAGCCTTTCCGAACACCGTTGCAGTCGGCGAGATGGTGTTTGCCTGGGATGTCAGCGACCCGAACCAGCTCGACATGGTCACCCTGATGACGGCTCACGAGCTTGCGCATCAATGGTGGGGGCATCAGGTGCGTGGCGCCAGAATGCAGGGCGCAGCGCTTCTGGGAGAATCGATCTCTCAATATTCCGCACTGATGGTGCTGAAGAAGGTCCGCGGGGACAGCAACCTCCGCCGCTTTCTCCATGCTCAGATCGACCGCTATCTGACCGGGCGGCGGACCCAGATCGCCGAGGAACAGCCGCTCGTCAGCGCCGGCCTGGACCAGGATTATGTCAACTACGGCAAGGGTCCACTCGCCTTCTATTTACTCCAGCAACGGATGGGGGAGGAGGCCGTAAACCGCGCGCTCCGCCGCTTTGTTAAAAAGTACAAATTTGGGGGCGCCCCTTATCCGCGTTCCGTTGATCTCATCGCGCTGCTGCGGGCCGAAGCGCAGAACCCCGAGCAGCAGGCGCTTATCACCGATCTATTCGAGCGCATTACGCTCTACGATCTCAAGGTTGAGAACCCGACTGCGGTCAGGCGGCGTGACGGACGCTGGGAGGTGACCGTGCCGGTCGAGGCGATGAAGCTCTACGCAAACGGAAAGGGCACGGAGACAGAGGCCCGGCTAACGGAGAATATCGAGATAGGCCTGTTCACCGCAGAGCCTGGATGGGCCGGGTTCGACACGTCGAATGTGATCAGCCTTCAGCGTCATACAATCCGCTCCGGCAAGCAGGTGCTGAAGTTCGTCACGGATAGAAAGCCCAGCCATGCCGGGATCGATCCCTACAACTTCTACATTGATCGCAACCCTTGGGATAATGTTTCGCCGGTGAATTGAGCCCGGAGTCTCTGAGAGAGATTACCCGCCTATTGATCGAGGCGATGTCAGTGTGTTTCGACCCTCGCCAACGTCGCCGGACCGCTCCTTCTCGAACCGTGTCGCCTGAGGGGGCGCTGGGAAACCGTACCGATGCTCATCTGCGCGGAGATTGGCCTCGCAAAGCCAGCCCGGAGCTGGCGAAGGATGGGGCCAACGAGTCGAGCCCTGACGGCTTGCTGCCGTGTGTGCGGCCTGTTCCGCGGCCTTGCGCGGGTGCCCTTCAAGAAGAGACAAGTCCTGTGGATGTATGGCGGTGCTGTTAGTCTAATCGTAACTTGGCTCCGCTCGACCCAGTGCTACCTTCCCCAGCGCCAGTTCATGCCATGAGGTTCTGCCACTCGGCCAGTGCAGCCTAGCGGCGAGTCTCGGAGGTCTCTCTGTCGACGAAGTGGCGTGCAAGGTTGAAGTGGTTGTGGACGTGGGCGTGAACCCAAGCGAACTTCTGCAGGCTCTTCATCTGCCGGAACCGCAGCATCGCCCGCTCTCGTCGCCGGAACGGCAGGTGCGAGTTCTCCACCGGGTTGTTGGCCCAGCGGCCGATCTCCTGCTTGTCGGCATTACCAAGCTCACTCATCGCTGCCTTGTACGAGCGCAGACCGTCGGTGGTGATCGCCTCGGGTGAGCCGTGGCGCTTCAGCGCCTTCTTGATGAACCTCAGCGCTGCTGCCTTGTCTCTCGTCTTCGTGACGTAGCTATCGAGCACCTCGCCTTCCTGGTCGACCGCTCGCCACAGGTAATGCATCTCGCCGTTGATCTTCACGTTGACCTCGTCGAGGTGCCACTTCCACTGGCGCCAGGCCCGCATGCGGCTGACCCGCTGCCGGCGTACGTCGGCGGCAAACGACGGACCGAACCTGTTCAACCAGCGCCGCACGGTCTCGTGGCCGATGTCGTTCCGCGCTCGGCCTGCAGGTCCTCCGCGCTGCGCAGGCTCAGGGGGTAGCGGACCTACATCAGGACCATCAGCCGGATGATCTCCGGCGATGAGTCGCAGTAGCAGAACGGGCTATTCGGCTTCCTAGGACGAGGCATTCTCCGACCTGCGCTCAATTCCTTCCAAGTGGGAGCATTTGCTCTAACAGGGCCAACACCTCGCCCTCCTGATCCGCCGGTCGCCATAGGTAGTGCGTCTCGCCGTTCAATTTCACGTCCATCTCGTCGAGGTGCCATCGCCGCCGACAGAGCCCACCCGAGCGTTCCTTAAGCAGGTGGCGGCCACTGAAAAAACAGACCTTAAAAGGTTCTGCTTTGCAGTGGCCGCCGGTGCTGCCGCCGACAAGGGGAAGAAGGCGGCAAACTTCAGGACTAGAGGCCTAGCTGGACACCGAGGGAAACGGTCGTCGCGATAATCCGAGTGGCTGGGCGGTCATAGGACGAGATGCCAGCACCCCCGATCAAAGCGATGTTTTTGCTCACAGGCTGGACGCGCTGGATCAGCACCGACAAGTCATCACCGGTGAAGTCGGTTTCCAGCGGCGCGCGTTCGAGCGAAGCGGCGCCCGCTCCCAGCCACAGTTGTGTCTTGCCTTTGCCTCGAGCGTCGTTGACCGAAAGATTGAAGAGGTGGCTGAAGAACGCTTGGCCGCTTTCCGGATTTACCCGGCTAAGGCGATAGGCAACCGAGCCGCGCTTGAAATACTGCCTCGCGCCCGCTGACAGGAAAGTGACTTCCCGATCGCCGAAATGCCGTGCCCAACGCCCGCCCACGGTCACCGTGGTGTTATCAAGCACCTTAACTGTGAGGTCTTGGGCCAGGTCGAGGTTTGCGAACACCGGCGCGTCTTCGGCGACGAAGGCCACGGTGCGGGTCGATATGCCGTCCAACCAGTCGTGGTAAACGGCAACACGACCGCCGATTGCGACGTCTTTCTGTCCGGGTGCGCTGCGCTCACCGTAGGTCGGGGTCACTACGATGGCGGTGTCAGGGAGCACCGCCTTGTATTCGATTGTGGCAGACCGTACCGAACCAAAGTCGCGTGAGAAGTCTTTACTCTCCACGCTGGTGCGCACGGAGCTTTGCGCCTGCGCGTTTGTCGTCGCCGCGATTAGAATAGGCGCCAGCATGCTGGCCGCCGCGAGGGTAGCTTTCATCATCACGTTTCTCTTTCAGCTTAGTGGACGAGTTCGATCGCTTGGCGGACCCGATAGCGACCGGTGGGAAGGTTGCGGGTAACGGTCACCCGCGGTTCGAACACTGTGTCTTGGGCAATCACTCTGCCGGGCAAAACGATGACTTGGATACCGAGTGCAGCACGGGCACCGATCCAGCAGCCCAACTTGTCGCTGTCGGTTACAACCACTCGCTCGCCGTCGCGGACGGTGATTGCCTGGCGATCGAGCCTTTGATTGGAGGTCCGCACCTGGGCTCCGAGATAGACATCCTCGTCGACCCGCGAGTCCGCGACAAAGCACTGTGGCCCGATCATGACACGGTCTGCGATTACCGCCTGCTTGATCTCCACCGCATAACCGATGCGCACGTTGTGACCGATCAGCGTCGGCCCTCGGACCATGCACAGGTTACCGACTAGGCATCCGTCGCCGATCATCAGCGGGCCGCGAAGGATTGCCCCGGCGCAGATTCTGGTACGGGCTCCTATCACGATGGGACCCTGACTATCATCCAGGATCACTCCGTGCTCAACGGTCGCAGTCGGATCAATGCGGCTGCTCTCGCTACCGATCTCCCTGGCCAACCGTTCGTTCAAGCTGCTGACTTCAGCCCACCACATGGGAATACCTCGTCGGCTTGTCGCGCACAGGCTCGCTACCGGTCAGCAGACCCTTAAGGCCGTGGATCAGCCAGATAATGTAGGCGAGCATGACGTAGAACAAGGCGGCCGGCGCAAGGGCTATAAGGCGATAGCGCTTCTGGTGTATCGCGCTGATCGTGCCAATCGCGATGACCACGCCAACCCAGAGAACGGGGAACAACTGGCCCGGAATTTGCTCCGGCTCGCCTTTGCTGAACAATTGGGCGAGGTTGGCGGAGTATGACGCCAGCCCGAGCAGCACGACCAGAAACATCGGCATGATGCTGAACAGTCCGAAGCGCGAAAGCAGCAGCTTGCGGTGGAGGCGCATGCACACGGCGTAGCCGATAATCCAGCGTCGCCAGCGCAGCCACTCCGCTTTAAGGGAGTTGCATTCCTGCGAATAGACCACGCATCGCCAGGTCTGCCGAACCTTGTAGCCTTTCGCCACCAGCGACCAACTAAGATCGAGATCCTCGACTTTTGTGCGGTCGGAAAACGGCACCGCGCGAAGCACTTCAGTTCTAAACAGACCGCAAGACCCGGAGACAATAAAAGGCGCGCCCCCGAGAATCTGCTGAAACGTCCGCTTCAAAGCAATCATCGGCACTTTAACCGACGCTCGGATGTGCGGCAGCAAACCAGCGCCGCTCAGATTTGATGCCGGAATTCCCCCGACGGCGTCTGCCCCCCGCTTCATTTCGGCGAGCATATAGCCCAAGCCATAGCCTTCGGCGGGCAGTATAGTATCTGCGTCAGTTAGAAATACGTAAGGAGCGCGGGTGCAAGCGACGCCTGCCAT
The DNA here is from genome assembly GCF_053819185.1 of Tsuneonella sp. HG222. NCBI lineage: Bacteria > Pseudomonadati > Pseudomonadota > Alphaproteobacteria > Sphingomonadales > Erythrobacteraceae > Tsuneonella > Tsuneonella sp. HG222. The sequence goes on from NZ_JBSOQZ010000001.1 coordinate 2,093,268, forward strand.
GATTGCGCCACCTTTGCCGGTATTTGCTTGATGAACGGGGATCACTCGCGGATTGTAGCTAGCCATTTCGTCGATGAGCGCGGCCGTACCGTCAGTAGAGCCGTCGTTCACTACAATGACACTGCCGATGTACGGGTTCTTGAGCAGCCCAATAACGGAATCAGCAATACACAGCTCCTCATTGTAAGCCGGCACGATCGCGTCAATCAGGCCAAATTGCTTTGAGGGCCGCTGACGTAGCCGAAAAAGGAACCAAGTAAGCGCGAAAGTTGTCGCGATTAGGAATAGAAATGTCTTCATCAGCTGGTCCTCAAAGGATCATTCTATAGGGAATAAAGGCTTCGCTCGGCCCAAGGTCGGCCTGCGCACCGCGAAAATTCGCCGCACTGCGGATTTTTTCCTCTTGCATGTAGAGGCGATCGCCCTGGCTGGCATGGCACTTTAGTGCATTCACCTTGCTCTCAAGATATTGATCGATTGGCTCGAATACTGTCGGCATAAAATGGGGATAAGAACTGGGCGTCTCATACCCCAAGAACTGGGGAACCGTGCGACAGGCGATGGCAGAAGCTTCGTAAACCGCTCGGTGATCCTGATGGCGATCATGCTGAAACATCGTGTAAGCCCGATGAGGTCTAAAAGCCTTCACGTGCTCGTCGAGCAACGCGATCATCTCGTTGAGATGGCAGGACAGCCGAGTATCCTCAAAGTCATAGACCACTACATCGTCCACGCCGAGCGTACTCAAGGCGATGCGAGTTTCCTTTGCGCGGTCCGCGTCGCTCAAAGCACCGCGACGACCTTTGGAGAAAATGACCACTCGAATTGCGGCTCCGGAACGTGCCAGCTTGGCCAGAGTGGCTCCGCAGCCGAGTTCTATGTCATCGGGGTGGGCACCTATTGCGAGAATCGATACTGGGACCCCCGGCGTCTCCGATACTTGAACCATTGTCTCGTCCTCAAATGCATTTCTTTCGATGCCGAGGAACTAGATCATATGTATTAGGACGTTTCGCAGCACTGCTATGGCAAGAACGCGCAAAGATCTTTTAATGGTGTATTAACTTCTATATCGAGGATACTGAGATTCCCGTGACGTCAACGCAATCTGAGCCTCGGTTGCCGTGCGCATCTGGGTTTACGAGACTACGGCCCCCAAAGAATCTCGGAAACCGCTACTTCGGTCAAACCGAGGACACCGCGTCCCCGGTGGCCCAACTTCACCTCGGCATCGGCATTCGCCACCAGAGCGCTAGTAAGATCCTATGTCGGGGACAATGCGCCGAACGAAGGACGTTCGTTAAACTTCAAAGCCGATCAGCGGGAATTCGGCGGCCAGCTTGATCCTCTTCCCCACATTCAGTCCGATTGGGGCCCTGGTTAACGGCTTAGTGCACACGCATATCCATTTGCTGGACATCCAGCGCGTGCAAAAGGATCGTCTCAAATTTTTCAAGTAGCCGGCAAAATGCTTAGACTATGCCGCGAATCTATTCGGATTGATGCAGGACAATAAGGAGGGAAGGTCAGCTGCCTGAACCGCCCGTCCAAACAAATAGCCCTGTCCCATTTCACAGCCTTGTTTGAGGAGATACCGTCTCTGATCCTGCGTTTCGACGCCCTCGGCAACGACTTCGATTTTAAGACTCTTGGCGAGATTGATGATGGCGCACACAATGGCGCGAACTTCAGGATCGAAGATTACTTTCTCGATGAATGACCTGTCGATCTTCACGACATCTACTGGATAGTCGCGCAGATGGGCTAAGGATGAAGAGCCGGTTCCAAAATCATCGAGTGCAATTCTGAGTCCTCGATGAGATAGCTTCTGCAAGGCCCGCCCGACATAATCCGAGCTGCGCTCATTGAATGCATGCTCAGTTACCTCGATTTCTACCAAATGTGGGGGGATGCCATGCTCCTGCATGCGATCAAGAAGCCGCTCCGCGAAGTCGTCCCGCAAGAATTCGACAGGCGCCGCGTTGATGGCGACGAAGCCGAACGGTACATCCTTATCGAGCCACAGACGCATGTCCCTAAACACACGTTGCTGCACCAGGTCTCCAATCCGGGAAGCTAATTCAAAGTCTTTGAATGCTTCTGCGACGGTCGCAGGTTCCTGAATTCCTCGCGTGGCATGACGCCATCTTAGCAATGCTTCAAAGCCCGCAATGCGTCCGGTGCTGAGCTCAATTTTTTGTTGATAATGAGGCTCAACAGAAGTCGCTGTAACCGCGTTGCGGGCAAGGCTTAACTGGGAAGACACCAGTTGCGCCTGTTCCCGCATGTGTTGATGAAACATCCTGGTACCACCCCGCCCATTTTCCTTAAGGGCGTAGAGCGCGATATCTGCGTTGTTAAACAGCTCATTGGCGGTCTTGGCATCATCAGGGAAAAGGGCGGCACCGATGCTTGCCCCAGCACTCAGGACGCGACCCGCGAAAGGGATGGGCTCCCCAAGGCGCTGCAAGATAGACCGGCCAGCAGCGGGCAGATCAAGCTCGATATCAGCCTCCTCGACAATTACAGCGAATTCATCACCGCCGAGACGCGCGACGAAGTCTCCGCCCCGGACGCATTCTCTGAGGCGCTTTCCAAACTCAAACAAGAGGTGGTCACCCGCTGCATGTCCAAGTGTATCATTCACGTGCTTGAAGTGGTCGAGATCTAGCAGCAACAATCCGACTTTGCCGCCTGCCTGCATCGCCCTGATGATAGAAGCTTGTAGTCGTGCCTCAAATGCCCGGCGATTGGCCAATCCGGTAAGGGGGTCATGTTCACTGGCCCACTTCACCTCTGCAGCCGCGCTGCGCTGTACCGTGATGTCCCGAGAAATTGATAGGAGCTTCGTGACCTCACCTTCTTCATTCAATATAGGCGAAACAACAACGTCCCACCATTTCGGTTGGCCTTTAGCAGTCGGACAGAATCCACTGAAGCGAGCAACCCTGCCGGCAGCGCCATCGATGATCGCAGCCTGAGCGAGCTGTCGGCTCTCAACTGGCCAAAGGTCCACCCAAACGGCATTGCGGATAGCATCGAAGCCATCAATTTCCATAGCGCAGAGACCAGGATTGTTCATCGACACAATCCTGCCTTCAATATTTATTACTTTGATGCAGTGGACAATCGCTTCGAGAACATTTTGGTGAATTATGGAGGCTTCCTTCAACTCAAGATCGATGTTTTTCCGATCCGCAATGTCTTTGGCAATTATCATCACTCCTTCCAGCATCCCGAAGCTGTCTGATACACGTGATAGATCTACGTCACACCATCGTGGCGACCCGTCTGGTCGTATATAGCGGATTTCTGCTTTTAAATGCACACCGTCCGCAACACTTTCCAGAATGATTGGCAGCGTCTGAGCATAATCGCATGGATGAACCAATTCGTTCATTGCGAAGCTCTGAAGTTCCTCTTCACTTCGACCCAAAATATCACAAAAGCGGTCGTTAACTTTCTTCACTTTACCGTCAGGTCCACATTCCATTATCCCTACCAAGGACTGGGAGAAAATGTTGGACAGTTGGGTCTCCCGCCTACGAAGTCTATCGCCATCGGACATCAACGTGGTCATCTGGCCCACAGAACGGGCTGAAGCCATCGCCCACCTTTCCTCGCCTGCAGCATTGTGACGGGGAGTATTCATGCCGTTGATAATGGACAGATCAGCGCTCCAAAGCGACCCAGGGGAGGAGGGGCCGCACTGTTTGTGATCCACGGACTTCCTTGCTGGTGCGTTGGATAGGTTGTCCATTGTTCTTGTTCCATGGGTTTGGGTTGCGCAAAGGCGGCGCCGGCGACCCTCATTAGAAGGTTCAAGACGCGTCAGTTATTCCTCACTCATCGACAGTCGATCCTCGGTCCGAAAGGACTTCATGATCGATAGTAAATCGGCAATACCGCGCTCGGATCCACGGAGGGCCTCCAACACTGGCTGCTTGATTGAACGCCCAATAAACAAGGAGGGCCCGGCATAGCCAAGAGCCCAACCTGAAAATCGACGCTTCGACAGCCTGCCTTGCTTCAGAATACATATATTTGTATGCCGCGGATCGCGAGAAATGCTCGCCATAATCTCTTCCACAAGGGCTTGATCACCCTCAAGCGATTGCGCAAATCGCCCTCCTGCAAAAAGCAGACATCCACTAACATTTGCGATCTCGTTTCGTCGGCGGCTGACGCTAACGATGTTTTCGACGGCCGCATCCGCTTCCGCTCCCCAAACGAGGCTTTGACTTGCATAGAGAAGACCAAACAATGCCATCGTTACCGTCCAGGGATCCTTGAACGCGCCCCAAACCAGAGATCTGAGATGCTGATTACATTTCGACGCCACGGCGAAAATCGCCATCGCGAGTGCAGGGACCGTCTCTCACGCCTTACCGAGCAGAACAATACGTTGAAAGTACGCGATTCGCATTTATGTATCCGTTACTAATCCGTAATCGCGTCGAAGCTCGGATTGGTTTAGATATTGTTGATTAGCTCTGCAGTTGTCATGCGGTCTTTATCACAGTTCGCAATGTTGTAGGCGAGTCTGAGTACTAGATCGCCGGGAGCGTCCTGTGAGAAATCGAAATCTGGCATCGTTCGAAACTTGGATGGTAACGTCGCATATTCCGTTTACCACCATCGGCCAGCGCCGCGCCGAGGCTCGGTCGGCAACCGTCCTTCGTCCCGTACTCGTTCAGGTGGGGTCCTTCTCCGGCTTTTGCCTAGTACGTAATCTTTCGCCGAACGGCATGATGGGAGACATTTACGCGAATTTCCGCGTCGGCCTTACGATGCGCGTACAATTTGCCGCTTCTAATGTTTGTGGAACTATCGTGTGGTGTCGCGACGGGCGAGCCGGGGTGCGGTTCATAGAACCCATCGACCTGGAGACGACCCTTAAGGCGCTTGGATTGAGGACCGTTGCAGGTAGGCCGGGCAGGGCGCCACGTTTAAAAATCCGGTGCGCAGCCGAGATAAACAACGGCAAAAGCCTACTCTCCGTCTCGGTGAGAGACATTTCACAGCGCGGTCTGAATGTCGACGGAGCCTCCGTCAAAAATGGAGAAGAGGTTCTTGTTCGCTTGCCTGGGTTGCAGGTCCGCAAGGCGATCGTTCGCTGGGCAATATCAGGCTCCATGGGCCTGAATTTTTTACGGCCTATTTCAATAGAAGAATTGGCGACATGGACAGTCCAGCAGCAAATGAATGACGGGAACTTGGAGCCATTTGCCGCCTCGATCGCGCACGGGCTTCCGGCTTAAAACGCCGCCCAACGGGCCTTAAACTACCCTGGATCAACGTATCTCAAGACGCTGGCGTGACAAAGGTGTTGTAGCGCGGAACCGCAGCAACAGTTTCGAGAACAAGGCCGTACGGTTTCCTAGAATATCATATTCCCAATATTCTCATGCCTGCGGTGCACCAACTTCAGCCAGCATCGCGAGGTGCAAGACATCCGCGATCGAATTAGCACCCAACCGCTCCATCATCCTCGCCCGATGCATCTCAACCGTTCGAACACTTAAGCTAAGGGAGTTAGCGATAACCTTATTGGACTGTCCATCGATAAGTCCCTCCATGACATCACGTTCGCGTGGACTCAGGGTCGCTACGAGGGACGCAGCATTAACTCGCTTGCGCTCAGCATCCGCTCGCTCGGGAAGGCTCGCAAATACCTCCTCTAGCGTTTCGATAAGCGCCGCGTCGGAAAAGGGCTTTTCAAGAAAATCGGCCGCTCCTGCCTTCATGGCTTCGACTGCTACATCTACCTCACCGTGACCCGTAATGATCACAACGGGCAGTCGACGCGTACGTGCACCCAATTCAGCAAGGACCGACATCCCATCCCGGCCTGGCATCCTCAAGTCGAGCAACACACACCCTGGCGCCAATGAATCAGCTTCTTCCAGAAGGTCTGCCCCACAGATAAACGCGCGAGCTTCGAACCCTGCCGTGGACAACGCGAAGAAAAGAGAGCGGCGGACCATGCTGTCATCGTCAACAATATACACATGTTTGCGTGAGCTTCGAACGGGATGCTCGCGCGTCGAGAAAGGCGCGTAAGCTCCTGCCAGCCTGCCCTGAGTGGCGCTCTCATCAGGCATCAACTGCCTCCTCCTGGCTTGACGTCATAGGCATAGAGAAGCAGAACCGAGAGCCTGATCGATTGCTGTTTTCTAACCAGATTCGCCCGCCGTGTCGCTCCACAATGGTCCGACAGATAGCTAGACCCAACCCGCTGCCACCATGCTTTGTAGAGTCAGTCCAGGTGAAAATATTTTGGGCAGCCTCGGCAGAAAGGCCTGGTCCATTGTCTGTAACTGCGACTACGATCTTGCCCGCCGCTTCTAAGATCTCGACGGCGACCTTCCCGTCGAACTGAACAGAGACCGCCGAGCAACCGTTCTGCACCAAGTTAATGACTACCTGTTGGATCTGAACTCGATCCCCGAGCACATGCACGTTATCCAAACCGCGTGCATCGATCGTGACATTGCAGTGCCCTACTTCTACGAGCCTTATGCATTCCAAAATAGCTTGGTTTAGGTCAAAGACAGTCAAGGGTGTGCGACCACGCCTTGTAAGCTCGCGCACATTTCGGATGACTTCGCCGGCGCGCTGGGCAGCGCCTTTTATCCCGTCAATTGCCAACGCAAGGGACGCGGCCTGGTCGGATGCGGGATCTAGCAGGCGCTCAAGGCCCGCGGCGTAACTAGATATCGCTGCAAGCGGCTGGTTGAGTTCATGAGCCAAGGTAGCGGCCATCATACCCATAGCATTTACGCGAGATGCATGTGCAATCTCGTCATGCAACAAAGCAAGTTGCTCAGCAGCAAAATGCTCCGCAGTTGCATTATAGCCTTCTAAAAATAGCCCTGTTACTCTACCATCTTCATCTTTGACGGGCTGATACACGAAGCTGACATATTCTGTTCTAGAATTTTTCTCGCCGCTGAATGTGATCGGCATTCGCTCGCCAACGAAGGGTACTCCTGTCTCGAATACATCGTCGAGGAGTTGGATGAATCCTTGAGCCTCAATCTCCGGCATAACATCCTTGACCCTACGTCCGATAAAGTTTTTCCGCCCGACCAGACGCTCGTAGGTTTCGTTTGCGAAGATAAAGCGGTGGTCCTTACCAGCGGTTGCCGCAATTATGCCCGGCGCTTTCGCATAAAGCTCATTAAATTCAAGACGTTGTTGAATCAGTCTATCTATGCGGCCGCTAACCTCGACAAAGCATATAAAATGCTGGCGGGTGATACCCTCACGGTCATTTACGGGGCTGAAGAATACGGTCGCTAAATACTCGCTCCCGTCAGCACGTCTGCATCGTGCCTCGATTGTACCACTCGTCTTCTCATCTAAGGCCGATTCAATTGTCGAACCGGTACGGTCGTCCACGATTTCCTTGAGAAGAAATGCGACGCCCTTTCCCATTATTTCCGCTCGGGTGAATCCCGTCAGCGAAAAAAAACTGTCGTTTGCGAAAACTAGAGGGTGGCGATTAATTTGCGCGTCAGTGAAAATCATGGCCATGCGCGTAGTTTCGGCAGCGATCACAAATGGCCCTAGGGCATCGCGAAAATCGGCTATGCGCGCTTCACCCGCCAGCTGCGCTCCTCGAGCTCCTGCATCTAGTTCCATGTGAGGCACCTGTGTGCTCCAAAGCTAAGTAGAGTCCTTACGCAAGGTCACGCGGAGGAGTTACAGAAGAAATACGGTAAGCGAGCGTGCGTGGCGGCTCTGTATGCGCCCATATCCTCGTTAAAACGACCCCGATGCGGTACCGGCGAGGCAGATAATCGGGGTATGGCAATGCCAACCTTTCTCACCCGAGAAACAAACGTTCCCGACCGGTCCGTTTGACAGGTCGCCAACGTCCTCGCGGGGCGTCAGCCGCCTGCGCTCAACCTCCAACAACTGGTCCAGATGGACCTGCCGCTCGAATGGTCGCGTCAGCACGAAGTGCTCGGCTGGCCCGATCCGACGTAACCCTATTATGGCGAGCAAGCGCCCTGTTCGGCGCGATCACCTCCTGTTACGCCGATTAAGTTGCCTGTTCTGCCGAATAACAGGGAAACGGGATTTTGCCGCTTTAAGTGATGGTAATGGCGCGGATAAATCTGGTGGCCATTGGCAAGATTGGCCAAATCGGCCTGATTTGCGGGCGAAGATTTATATCTTTCCCTGTTCTTCCCTGAAAAGCAGGGAAACCGTACCGATGCTCATCGGCGCGGAGACTGGCCCGCGAAGCCGGCCTGAAGCTGGCCAAGATAGGAGCCAGCAAGCCGAGCCGTGACGGGTTGGCGCGCGCTGTGCGGCCTGTTCCGCGGCCTTGCGCGGGGGGGCCTGTAAACGGAGACAAATGCTGGGAGTTCATGGCGGAGGATGCAGTCTGCTGCGAACTGCTCTCCACTCTGCATTCCCTGAAACACGGGAATTTACAGGGAAAACACGTCGTCCGAGGCCCCATTTCGAGATTCTGAACTGCTGACACCCGCAGAAATCAGCCATTCCGTCGAGCGCTTTCCCTAGACCACGAACAGCGAATTATCTTGCGCGAACAGGGAGTGCGCCGGGAGCATCAGGGATGGATCATAAGCGAACAAGGAAGTGCAGACGGACCCGTTAGCTTTAGCCTGCGTGCCGGATGACACGGCCGGTGGAACTGCACAGGACGCACTCATCAATCAGACGTTCGAAACTGGCGGCGCCGGCAAGTTCGATGTTGTGTTTACCAGCTTTCCCGAGATCGCCGAGAGCGAGGCGTTCAGCGATGCACTGGTCACGAACTGGTTGAGGAGAGAGGCGTTGAACGAACGCTCTCATTTAGTTGAAGCTGGCCATGTCGCCGCGTGCTTCCGCCTTGAGACTTTGACCCCTCATTTCCAGGCCTCGGTTCTAAAATGTGCCTAGCTTTATATCAGGGAATTTGGGCCGCAAAACAGGGAACTGGTTGAGCAAAGACGGTTAACACCTTGGTAATGGCTAGAAAATTTGTTCGCGGCACCCTTGACGTTGACCGGAGTACGACAGATACTCGGTTCGTCTCTAACGCAGATTAGCGCCGCGTTCGCGCGGAACAGCAGCAGCAGAAGGGGCAACTTCACCCAGCCACGCATTTGCGGGCGGGATGGTGGTTGTCTGCTTAGGTGCTGCTCGCCTCTGTCTCGTCGCCTTGCTGGCCAAGCAATGCGAGACATTACCATGCGCAAATCCAAATCCGCTCGGGAAGCCACCTCCCTCCCCAATCAGCTGACCGCGCTCGAGCAGCGGCTCGGGCCGATCGAGTACCGCTCGGTCAGCGCCTTGGCGAGCTACGAGAACAATCCGCGCAAGCATCCCGAAAAGCAGCTTACCAAGTTGACCGCGTCGATCCGTGAGTTCGGTTTCGTGGCTCCGGTTCTGATCGACGAGAACGGCACCATCATTGCTGGCGAAGCCCGGGTCACCGCGGCCAAGCGCCTTGGTATCGGCGAAGTCCCGGTGATCGTCGCTCATCACTTGAGCCCCGCTCAGGTGCGCGCCTATCGCTTAGCGGACAACCGGCTGGCCGAACTGGCCAAGTGGGACGACGAGGCGCTCGCGATCGAACTGGCGGCGATCATTGAATGCGACGAAGCGCCGATCGAGATCCTCGGTTGGGAAACGGCGGAGATCGATCTGATTCTGGATGGCGCCAGCGATCAGGGCAATTCGACTGATCCGGCGGACGAGCAGGCCGAGCAGCCAGCCGCCCCGATCTCTCGCGAAGGCGACTTGTGGCTCCTTAGCGGGCACCGCCTGCTGTGCGGCTCCAGCCTCGAAGCGGCGAGCTGGGCCCTGCTCCTCGGCGACGAGTTGGCGGCGATGGTGTTCACTGATCCGCCGTACAACGTCCCTGTCTCGGGGCATGTCTGCGGCCTCGGCAAGGTCAGCCACGCCGAGTTCGCCATGGCTTCGGGCGAGATGTCGAAGACCGAGTTCACCGCCTTCCTCGCCGACTTCATCGGTAAGCTGGTGCCGCATTTGAAGGATGGGGCCGTGCTCGACCTGTGCATGGATCACCGGCACATCGTCGAACTGTCGCAGGCGATTGAGGCCAATGGCCTTTCGATGCTGAACCTGTGCGTGTGGAACAAGACCAACGGGGGCATGGGTTCGCTCTATCGCTCGAAGCACGAGCTGATCTTCATCGCCAAAAAGGGCAAGGCGCCGCACACCAACAACGTCGAGCTCGGCAAGCACGGTCGCTACCGCACCAACGTGTGGGATTATGCCGGCGTCAACACCTTCGGGAAGGCCCGGATGGCCGACCTGGCGGATCATCCGACGGTCAAGCCGGTCGCGCTCGTTGCCGATGCGATCCGCGACGTTAGCCTGCCCGGCGAGATCGTGCTCGATGCCTTCATGGGGTCGGGCACGACCATCCTCGCGGCAGAGCGGACAAAGCGGCGGGGTTTCGGGATCGAGATCGCGCCCGGCTACGTCGACGTGGCGATCCGCCGCTGGCAGGCGATGACGGGCCAGGGAGCGGTGTTGGAGAGTACTGGCCGGACCTTCGCCGAGGTCGCCGATGAACGCACCAACGCGGCCTAGGCAGGTGACGCGTTGGCCAGCGCCCACGCCGAACCGGTCCCCACTGACAACTGAGAAGTGGGCCCGGTGCGATGAACGCGCCGGGCCTTACTTGCATCCAGATCCAGGAGAATTCCCATGGCCATCGTTTCCATCGCTGCGAAGAAAGCGGCTGCCCAGAGTACGTCCCTGCCCCCCGTCCGCAAGCGCACCCGTCCCGTTCCGCAACCCGATCGCATCCCTCCAGCTGAAAGCGTGATTGACCCGCCGGCCACGGAGCCCGACTACACCGTCGGGTACGGCAAACCGCCCAAGCACTCTCAGTTCAAGGCCGGCCAGTCGGGCAACCCCAAGGGTCGGCCGAAGGCGGCAAAAGGGCTCAACTTGCTTGTCCGCGATACGCTGACGCAGAAGGTCGCCGTTCGCACCGCTAAAGGAGAAAAGAAGATCAGCCGCATCGAGGCCGTCCTTCAAAAGACGGTCGAGCAGGCCATGAAGGGCAACCCACGCGCCCTCGCCGAGCTGCTCAAGCTCTATGCCAATGCGGTTCCCGATCAGAAGCACGACGCCGAACACTGTGACCGAGACGAGGACCTGACGGCCACCGACATCGCGACCCTCGAGGAGCTGCGGCAGCTGCTGATTGGCGAGCAGGAGCAAACGCGATGAAGCTCAAACCGAACACTCTGGCAGCAGCTCGCCGCCAACATTTCCATTTGTTCCTTATAAAAGCATTCGAGACCCTTCACCCGGGTGATCCCGTGCTTGAGCTCGCCTGGTATCTGAAGGCGATCTGCCATGCCGTGGCGCAGGTCCATTCGGGCGAAGAACGGCGGCTCGTTGTGACCGTGCCGCCCCGGCATCTCAAGTCGGTCGCGGTCTCGGTGGCTTTTGTTGCATGGGAACTGGGTCACAATCCCAAGGCGAAGATCATGGTCGCGAGCTACAGCCAGGACCTCGCGCGCCACCACTCCAACCAGACCCGCAAGATCATGGAAAGCGAATGGTACCGCCGGGACTTTCCGGGAACGCGCATCAGCGATCGCGGCAACCGCGCGCTGGAGCTCGAGACTACTGCCGGTGGTGTCCGCAAGGCGGTGTCGGTGGGCGGTTCGATCACCGGCTTTGGCGCCGACATCATCATTGTCGACGACTGCATGAAGGCCGATGAGGCGAAGAGCCCGACAGTGCGCCAAGATCTGCGCAATTGGTTCGACAACACGCTGCTGAGCCGGCTCAACGACAAGGCGACCGGCCGGATCATCTCTATCCAGCAGCGGCTCCATGAAGACGACTTGTCGGCCTACATGTTCGATAAGGGATACCGGCATCTCAATCTGCCGGCCATTGCCGAGACGGAGGAGGAGGTCGACGTCGGCGCGGGCCGCACGCACCACCGGCGGGTAGGTGACCTTCTCAATCCGTCGCGCGAGTCCAAGGAAACGCTTGATCAGCTGAGGCGCGACTTGGGGCCCGTGGTATTCTCAGCCCAGTACCAGCAGGAACCTGTCACCGCCGATGGCAACATGATCCGCATGGAGTGGTTCGGGACCTACGACGAGGCCCCTCCCCGCCACCGGTTCATCAAGGTCGTTCAGAGCTGGGATACTGGCATGACCGCCCAACCGACGAGCGACTGGTCCGTGTGCACGACTTGGGGGTTCGAGCTCGAGAGCCACAAGTGGTACCTGCTCGACGTCTTCCGCAAGCGCCTGGATTATCCCGACCTCAAGCGCGCGGTTGTCGATCTGCGTCGGAGATACAGAGCAGACAAGTTGATCATGGAGGAGGCTGGTAGCGGGTACGCCCTCTATCAGGACCTCCGCAGTACGGGCGACTTCAGACCAATCATGATTAGGTCCGTCGCGAGCAAGGAGGAGCGCTTCAATGGCTGCCTGGGAGAGGTCGAGGCGGGCCATTTCCTGCTGCCCAGAGAGGCGGCTTGGCTCGATGCATTCAGGTTCGAGCTGAAGGCATTCCCGCAGGGAAAACACGACGACCAGGTCGACAGCTTCAGCCAGTTCGTGAAACATCAGATGGCCAACTGGCGGTGGGTTTTGACGGAGCGGACGCTGGAGAGGAGGGTTCGGAATATCGTGCGGCTGAAACAACGGCCGTGGTGAATTCGTGGGAAGAGCGCTCTGGCAAGCGATCTATGATTCCATTTCTACGTCATTGTTCTCAACGCCCATAACCTCCGGGCGTCACTACCGTATGGGCCACTTCGGCATATCCACGTGGCGGAGATCTTGTTCCGCCCCTGTCCGAGGTTTGAACCTTCAGCGTGCGGGCAGCTATGCGCCCTTCTGCGCCGGTCAGGAGGTTTAGGTTGGTGCTCTAAAGCAGCCACCCAAACAGCGAGACACCCGTGGCAGCAACACGATCAAGGCTAACGCGACGACGGCCGCTATCGCAACGAATGTAGCCGCCGGGTTATGCGTGTATATCAGCATGGCAGCAACTGGAGCGATCAGCAGTCCCGAACTTTGAGCGGCCGACGTCATGCCCGTGACGGAACCTTGCATTTCGCGTGAATTGGCCAGCGATATGCCCGACGCTGCCGCCGGCATCCCAAACGCGCCGCCCGCACTGCTCACAACAAACGCCAAAGTCACGAGCGCGTATGTGTCGGCGAGGGCCACCCTTATTACGTTCGCCGCAGACATCGTTGCCGCGCACGTCAGCAACAACAGTGTGTCGGTGGAAGAAGTCACCACATTGATTGAGAACGTTTATGGAGCGCTCGCCGGTCTCGGCACGGCCCCCGCATCGGAAGTGAAGCTGGAGCCGGCGGTGTTGGTGCGTTCGTCGGTCAAGTCGGACCACATCCTCTGCTTGGAAGACGGCAAGAAGATGAAGATGCTCAAGCGCCACCTGATGACCGATCATGGCCTTACGCCGGCAGAGTATCGCGCGCGGTGGGGTCTGCCTGCGGATTATCCGATGGTCGCGCCGGAATACGAAGAGAAGCGGTGCGTGCTGGCTATGGAAATCGGCCTTGGTCGCAAGCCCGGCCAACGCGGCGGACGGCGCAAGAAGGCTGCCGCCTGAATTGGGCAACGAAAGTCAGCTGAGAAAGAAGTTCTTTGCAGTCAGGAGTTCTGGCGCAGGCTTGCCTAAGTGAGGGGCCAGGCTGATCTCAGCTGTGCGGCAAATCGCGTCCAGTGGCAGCGCGTTCGGAGTGATGCCGAATGGATGGCTCAGCTCCTCACTGACCTCGGCAAGTCCGAGAAACATGTATGCCACGATGCCGACAAAGACGGGCGTCATCCAGCCAGCAGGCCCTACCAACGCTAACGGAAGTAGCAGGCAATAGAGGTAGGTCGTTCGATAAATGAGCAGCGAGTACACGTAGGGGAGTGGAGTTGTCGCAATGCGCTCGCATCCCGCTTGCTGCTGGGACATCGATGCCAGCCTCTCGCTCAAGGCTCGTGCTCCAAATCCGTCGATTGTTTGATCAGCACAACCCGAGAGGATGATCTCGGCCATCCTATCGAGTGCGGCACACGGCGGATGCGGTGCATTGACGAGGGCATCCTTGCTAGTGCGATCCTCTAAGTCAGCAGGAATGCCGCGCAGGTTCTGACGATGCAGATGCAGGAACGCTAAGGCGACCTCCAGTAGTGCATGTTTGAGATCGCGATCGCGCACGAACACTTCAGCTTCGCGGGCGAGGCTGCGGACGTCTGCGAGCAACCCTCCCCATAACTTCCTCGCTTCCCACCATCGATCATACGCCGCGTTGTTGCGGAACCCGAGGAACAGTGAGAGCGCGATACCGAAGGTCGTGAAGCCAAAGGCGTCGACTTCCGGAAACAGTCCGAAGTATCGATGGAGTGCAACCATTGCAGCCGAGACGGCCATTAGAAACGCAACGCGAGGGGCGATGACGGGCACAATCGAGCCGCGCACCGCAAAGAGGAGTTCCATCTTTCCCGGCACATCGCGCACGATCATTGCTGGCATTTCCCAACTGAAAAATGACCCAAGTCTTTTGGACTGGGGTCAAGGTGAGTGGACGATATGGCATCATCCGTCCACGGGAGAGAAACCTGTTCATGTTTGCGATGCCATTTGTATCGTCGCGTGTGCCACTGCCAGGCGAGCAACCGGGCAAAGTGGCGGCTGACACCGAAGTTCCGATCGATGATGCTGACCTGGGTGATCAAGACTCAGGTCTCGCAGCCATCTCCTTGAGGGGGACGGCCGTGTTCGCGAGCATCGCAGGTGCTATCGCGGCCTTCGCCTCCACCAGCTTGCGGCCTTGAGCGTAATCCTTCGTTCGGTTGACACAGTCGAGCGCGATGACTTGCCCGCCCTTCAGGTAGAGCACCGAGAAGCTGCGTTCCTCCGGGTTGCCGCGCAGCACGGTGGCGTCATGGCCCAGGCTGAGGCCAACGGTCTGCAGGCGCAGGTCGTACTGGTTGGACCAGAACCACGGCACCGCCTCGTAAGGCTGCGGATCGCCGCAGATCGCGCGCGCGGCGGTGCTGGCCATGTCGTTGGCGTTCTGCACGCTCTCGAGCCGGATCACCGCCCCGCCGGCATAGGCGTTGGCGTGCGCCGCGCAGTCGCCGATCGCGTAAACGTCGGGCAGGCTGGTGCGGCACATCGGATCGACGTCGACCCCGTTGGCCCCGGCCGCGCCCGCCGCGATCAGCGGGCCGATGGAGGGCACGATGCCGATCCCGGCGACGACGAGGTCGCACTCGATGATCTCGCCGCTCGCCAGCCGCACGCCGGTGACGCGCTCCTCGCCCTCGATCGCCTCGACCTCGGCCTGCAGCAGCACCGTGACGCCGTGCGCCTCGTGCTCGGTTTCGTAGAAGCGCGACAGGTCCTCGCCCGCCACGCGCGCCAGCAGGCGATCGAGCATCTCGACCACCACCACGTCGCAGCCGAGCTTGCGCAGCACCGCCGCCGCTTCGAGGCCGATGTACCCGCCGCCAACGACCACGGCCCGCCTGGCGCCGGCCTCAAGCTCGGCGCCGAGCCGGTCGGCGTCGGCCATGTCGCGCACGGTATGCACGCCCGGCAGTTGCGCGCCGGGGCACGACAGCCGCCGGGCATCGCCGCCCGCCGCCCAGACCAGCGTGCCGTACGTCACGGTCTTGCCACCGGTCACGGTCAGCTCTTTCGCCGCCGGGTCGATCTTGCTGACGTTGGTCTGCAGCATCAGCTCGACCCAACGCTCGGCCCAGAACGCCGGCGGGCGGATCAGCATGCGCTCGAACGGCTTCTCGCCCGACAGGTATTCCTTCGACAGCGGCGGCCGCTCGTACGGCGGCTCGCTGTCGCGGCCGATCATCAGGATCGAACCCGCAAAGCCCTGCTGGCGCAGCGCGATCGCTGCCTGGGCTCCGCCGTGACCGGTCCCGACGATGACGATGTCAGCGGCGCTCATCAGTTAGTCGTCCGGAGCAATTCTGACCGTCAGACCATCGAGCTCTTCATTCATCGGGATCTGGCACGAGAGCCGCGAGGCTTTTGCGCGATGGTCAGAGCTATCGAGGAGAACGTCTTCATCCTCGTTGATCGGCGGCAAGCGATCAGCAAAGGCCGGATCGACAAAGACGTGGCAGGTGGCGCAGGATGCACACCCCCCACACAGTGCGAGGACCTCGTCTATCCCGGCATCGCGAATCGTTTCCATCAGGCTGATGCCCTTGCGGATTTCGAGATGATACTTCTCGCCCCCGCGGGTCGTGACATGAACCTGGCCCATCAGAACACCACGACGCTGCGGATGGATTCGCCAGCGTGCATCAGGTCGAAGCCCTTGTTGATCTCTTCGAGCGTCAGGACGTGGGTAATCATCGGATCGATCTCGATCTTCCCGTCCATGTACCAGTCGACGATCTTGGGCACATCGGTCCGCCCCTTGGCTCCGCCGAACGCCGTCCCGCGCCAGTTGCGGCCGGTCACAAGCTGGAAAGGCCGGGTGGCGATCTCCTTGCCCGCTTCGGCCACGCCGATAATGATCGAGGTGCCCCAGCCGCGATGACAGGCTTCGAGCGCGGTGCGCATGACTTCGGTGTTGCCGGTGCAGTCGAAGGTGTAGTCGGCCCCTCCGTCGGTCATCTCGACGATCCTGGCGACGATTGTGTCGCGATTCATCCCCGTCGTGTTGACGAAATCCGTCATGCCGAACCTGCGGCCCCACTCTTCGCGCGCGGGATTGATGTCGACGCCGATGATCCTGTTCGCGCCTGCGAGTTTCGCGCCCTGGATGACGTTGAGGCCGATCCCACCGAGCCCGAACACCACCACGTTGTCGCCGACCTGCACCTTGGCGGTGTTGGTCACCGCCCCCACGCCCGTGGTGACGCCGCAGCCGATGTAGCAGCTGGTCTTGAACGGCGCGTCCTCGCGGATCTTCGCCACGGCGATTTCCGGCAGCACGGTGAAGTTCGAGAACGTCGAACAGCCCATGTAGTGGAAGATCGTCTCCCCCTTGTAGGAGAAGCGGCTTGTGCCATCAGGCATCTGTCCCTTGCCCTGCGTCGCGCGGATCGCGGTGCACAGGTTGGTCTTGCCCGACAGGCACGACTTACACTGGCGGCATTCGGGCGTGTAGAGCGGGATCACGTGGTCGCCCGGCTTGACGCTGGTCACCCCCGGCCCGACTTCGCGCACCACGCCCGCGCCCTCGTGGCCGAGCACCGAGGGAAAGATGCCTTCGCTGTCGAGCCCGTCGAGCGTGTAGGCGTCGGTATGGCAGATGCCGGTCGCCATGATCTCGACGAGCACCTCGCCCGCATTCGGCCCCTCGAGATCGAGTTCCACGATCTCGAGCGGCTGCTTGGGGGCGAAGGCAACGGCGGCACGGGTCTTCATGAGTAAGTTCCTTTGATCCTTTGCGCCGCAATAGGTGCAACCGAACCGGGCTGCTTTTGCTGTCGCGACGATGATTTGTTTCGGAGGGACGAAAGTACACTGAGTCCGGCCCGCTCGTGTCCGACGACTGACTGAAAACTCCTTGCAGAGTCGAACTTGACAAGTCCGAGCCGCTACCTGGCCTGCAAAGCCGGGGCCGCCCGGGAGTTCATCTCTTGCTCTTGTGTCCGTTCGCAGCCGGCGCCCGATCAGGCGAGCTCGACCGCGTTGACGATGTGGGCCTGAGTGTATTCATTCAGCCCGGCTTCCCCGAGCTCGGCCCCGAGGCCCGATTGCTTGGCACCCCGGAACGGAATGGTCGGGTCGATCGCCAGGTGCTGGTTGACCCACACCGTGCCGGTGTCGATCCGCTGCGCGACCTCGAGCGCGCGCTCGAGGTCGTGGCCCCAGACCGTACCGCCGAGGCCGAATTCGGAATCGTTCGCCCGGGCGATGACTTCGTCGACGGTATCGTAGCTCAGGACCGGAAGGACCGGACCGAACTGCTCCTCGCGCACCAGCGGCGCATCGTCGGCAAGGTCGCGCACGATCGTCGGCGGGATGAAGTAACCTTCGCGATCGAGCGGGGTACCGCCGGCGATCACGGTCCCGCGTTCGCGGGCATCGGCAAGCAAGGCGTTGACGCGGTCAAACTGCATCCGGTTCTGCACAGGCCCGATCGTCGTGCCCTGCTTCGCCCCGTCGTCAACGATAGCCTGGCCGGCCAGCTCGGCGATCTCGTCGCAGAACGCGTCGTACATCGACGCGGGGACGTAGGCCCGCTTGACGGCAACGCAGATCTGGCCAGCATTGGCCATCGCGCCGTCGTAGACCTTTCTCGCCGCCAGCTTGGGATCGACGTCGTCGAGGACGATCGCCGCGTCGTTGCCGCCGAGCTCGAGCGTCACGCGCTTCACCATTGCCGCGGCCGAAGCCATGACCTTCTTGCCCGTCGCGGTCGATCCGGTGAAGGCGATCTTGTCGATCCCCGGATGGCTGGTCAGGTCGGCGCCGAGATCATTCTCGTCGCAGATGATGTTCACGACACCTGGCGGCAGGATGGCCGCGCAAATCTCACCGAACAGCAAGGTGGTCAGCGGTGTGGTCGGCGCGGGCTTTACGACCATGGTGTTACCGGTAGTCAGCGCGGGTCCGAGCTTGTTCATCAGCAGGATCAGCGGGAAGTTCCACGGCGTGATTGCGGCGCATACGCCGAGCGGCGTGCGGTGCTCGATGACCCGGTTTCCGCCTTCGTCGCGCAGCACAGTCGGTGACAGCCGGCTGTCGCGAAACGCGCGCAGGATGAACACGCAGCCAAAGATCTCGCCCATGGCCTGGTCGAGCGGCTTGCCCTGCTCGGTGGTCAGCAGGCTGGCGAACTCTGGCGCCCGGCTTTCGAGAGCGGCGGCGAGCTCCTCGAGCTTGTCGGCACGCGCTACGGCCGGCAACGCCGACCATGCCGGGAACGCTGCCCGGGCTGCGGCGACTGCCGCGTCGAGCTGCGCCTTGTCGGCCTTGGGGCAAACCGCGAACGGACGGCCGGTCGCTGGATTGATCACATCGATCGAGCCCGCACCATTCACGAGCTGGCCACCGATCAGCAGCTTGAATGCATTTTCCATTGTCAACCTTTCGAACTGGCCCGGCGCCCTGCAGCAACCAAGCGAATGCACATCCAACACATCACGCTATCAGCGTTCGTGCCGCGGTCCCGCCGCGCCCCGGATGCGGCGCTGCACGACACCCGGTGCGACCGAACTTCCGTTCCTCGGCCAGCCGGCCACATGGCCGGACCTGTCACCCGAGACCGAAGTGCAGCACCCGCGGCGCTGCGGTTGTGACCCTGCGGCTCCCGCTCGGCGGGATTCAGCCCGCCCTTGCGATCCTCGTCCTGAACACGGATTCCCCAACCCGCTGTTGCTCGACCGAAAATCCCTCGTCCCGAGCCAGGCCCTCGAGGACCAGCGCCAGGTCCCAGCGGGTGTAAGCTTCGATCGACCGGCCGCCGGCGACCCGCTCGCGCAACTCCGCCCGCCAGGCCCTGACGATCTCGACCGGCAGGTCAACATCGGGGTTCCGGGCACGCCGGCCAAGGAGCGTCCGCTCAGCTTCGGACAGCCGGCCATCGAGGCCGACGAGCGACGCCCGGCGGGTCAATGCCGACGCGGGCGTGAGCGAGACCGCCGACCCCGCCGCGACCCCGACCAGGCCGATAAACGTGCGCCGGGGTAAGTGGTCGATCACTTGCCGCGCCCTTTCGCAAGATACTCACTGATGCGGGCCAGCTGCTCGTCCGAGACCTCGCCCGGCGGGAGCGCGGGCATGTTGCCCATGCCCTTGCGTACGACCGTGGCGACATACTCGGCCGGCAAGGCACGGTCCTCGAGCACCGGCGACTGGTCGTCGCCGCGCCGCTGCAGCAGCACGGTGCCCATGCCCATCTCGCGATGGCACATCGAACACTTCTCGACGTAGAGCGCCTCGTCGGGTGACGAGAAGCTGCGGTCCTGCATCAGACCGCGCGAAGCGGCCGCGGACTGGGCCTGCGGCTCGTCCTGCGAACTTGCCGAGCAAGCCGCCGAGACCGCGAGCAGCGTGCCCAGGGCGAGCACCAGCGCGGGGCGCGATACCATGGTCATGCCTGCACCCCCCTTTGCGCCGCCGACCGGATGCCGCTCTTGCCCGGCGCGATGATGCCGTTGGGATCGAGCGCATCCTTGACCCGCTCGTTCAGGCGCCGAAGGGCCTGGTCGTTATAATCGAATGTCGAAGCCACTAGGTCCATGTATTCGATGTGGGCGCGATACTCGGTGAAGCCCTGCTTCGCGGCCTCGGAGACGAGCTTGCGCAGCAGCAGATCGACCTTGGCAGTCATCTGCGCATCGTCCTTGTTGAACAGGATCTGGTTGACGTTGGTCATGTGCCGCTCGCCCATCGCGAAGCTCGGGTGGTAGTCGAACCCCATCTCGTCGAAGAGCGCTTTGGCCTTCTGCGTCTCGCGCATCGCCAAAGCGCCGCTTGGGGGCATGACCGGCGAGAAACCGATGTGACCGCCGCGGCCCCCGAACCAGTTCGCGTTAGCCAGCGGGAACGTGACCGGCACGCCGGTCCAAGGCGATCCTTCGGGCGCCTGGCCCTTGACCCAACGCGACGGCGTCAGGCGGGCGCCGGTCCCGGCAAACGCGCGTTCGACGACCTTCTGGGTGGCGTCTACAATCTCGACCGGGCCATAGTATCGCGTCGAGACTGACCACCAGCCGATGTTGAAGCGCTTGCGGATGGCATCGATCGCGCTTGCCCCGAGCGGCTTGCCGGGCTCACCCCAGTCCGCGCGCGTCGTCAGGGGCGCGGCAGCACGCAGCCAGTTGCCGATGCTCGGTGTCTGCTGGATGACGTTGTCGCGGCGAAGTTTCGCCAGGGTATCGACCAGCCACACCAGGTCGCCCTCGCCTTCCGCCTCGATATCGAAGCCCGCCATGCCTTCGGGCTCGGGCATCAGCCACAGCCCGAGCTTGGTGACCACGCCGAAGTTCGACTGCGTGAACATCGTGTCCCACGACGGTCCGTAGCCCGGCTTGTAGAGCTGCCAGGTGGCAGAGTTGGAGATGCCGCCGGTACCGGTCCGCACGAGGCTGCCATCGGCGAGGACCACCTCGAGGCCGCAGATCCGTGAGGCATGGTCGCCGTATGTGGTATAGCCGACGCCGCGATCGAGCGCGTTGCCGGCAACCGAGCCCCAGCTGTTGCCGGGCACGGACAGCCACAGCGGAATCTTGTTGGACTGCAAGTAATCGTAGAGGTCGAAAAACCCGACCCCCGGCTCGAGCAGCACGGTGCCGTTTACCTGGTCGACCTCGATCTTCTTCATGCGAGAGAGGTCGAGAACGATCGAGCCGGCCATGACCGGCGCAGTGCCGCCATAGCCCAGGTTCTTTCCGCGGCTGATCGGCCACAGCGGAGCCTTCTCCTCATTGGCGATCCGAACGATCGCCTGGACCTCCTCGACGGTCGATGGGCAAACGGCGCCCCCGGGCAGGTGCCGTTCGGGGTCCCACGCGAAGCTGTCGGCGTAGATGGCGCGTTCGTCGTCGCTGAAGAACACGTTCGCAGCACCGACAACGCCAGCAAAGCGCCTCAAGGCCGCAGGAACACCGGGAACTTGTGATTCAGCCATCCCAAACCCTTTCAGATCAGGAGTAGGCCTACAGATCGCCTGGCACGTCCGACCAGGCGAAGCCGTCATGCCCAGCTGCGAAGCACCCTTCGCGCAAGCGGAGCATCCGCCTCTCCATCCTCGTGTAGACAGAAGGGCCCACGGCCACCCCGTCTCACATTATTTATCGGTGATAAGGAATGAGTCGCGTCGAGTCAATCTGGCTTGGCTCGCGTTGTCGCTCCGGCATCTCCACCCGCCGTCGCGGCGTCAGTCCTGTCGACAGTGGACGGATTCCGACGGGCTCCGGCGTGACCGTTGAGACCAATGCGCCCAGCCAGGCGCGCCCACCCCGCCTCGGGAGCTGCTACCGCGGGGCGGACGCTGGCGGATCAGGTTGGAGACGCGGCCTTCTCGCGCAGGCCGAGAATATACGCGTCAAGGCAATACTCGAAGGAATCCTCGGTATCGCCGAACGCATCGGCGAATGCCCTGGTGTCCTCGTTCTGCTCGTAGATCACAGTCCCCAGCACCATCCTCGCGAAGCCGCCCCAGGCAGCTGCCGCATCGTTGCGAGAGAACCCTTCGGCAGTCAGGCGATTGACGACGCCCTCGAAAAACTCGTCGCGCAGCTTCTCGGTCGGCGATGATTGCGAGGCGATCAAGCCGCTGTCGCGATGCGACAGAAGCGTTCTGCGCTGCCGGCGGGCAACTTCGCGCAACCATTCCCACCACGGAAGATCCTGGGGGACCTTGGCCAGGCTCCCGAACAGCGCCCGTTCGATCATCAGGCCCATGAGCTGGCGCTTGTTGCGGACGTGCCAGTACAGCGCCGGGCTCTTCACATCGAGCGCGGCGGCCAGGTTCCTTGTCGAAAGTCGCGCAATTCCCTCTCGATCGACCAGCAACCACGCCTCTTCGACAATCTTGTCGACGGTCAGGTTAAAGTCGCTCTTCTTCGGTCTTCCTGCAGCCACATCATCCCCACTGACCGGCGTTGGCCGGATCGATAACAGCAACGCCCCAAGGAATAAATGCTCTGGAGCGCGCTCTCGGCTCGCCGGAGCGCGCCAACCTTACCCTTCATTCGATCCGAACGGTCAAGCCTGACGCCAAGAAGCTCGTCAGACCGGTCCGCAGCTAGCCGGGGAACGACCGGCGATCGCGCATCGGGCAGCTCCACGGGCATAGCGGGCGAGCGCCGGCTCCCTGGCGTGGTCTCACTTCATCACGGGTCCTAGTCGACCTCGATGATCAACTTGCCAGAGTTCGCTCCCGAGAACAGCAGTTCGACCGCTGCGGGCGCGTTCTCGAGACCCTTGATGATCTGCGGACGGCTCGCCAACTTGCCGGCTAGGTATAGGCGCGTCAGTTCCCCGAAGTATTCAGGAATACGCTCGTGCGGCTCGCCGGCGATGAAGCCCTCCATACGAACGCGGCGAAAGACGAGCTCCATGAGGTTCCTGACCCCTTGTCCGTCGCTGCGGTCGTTCGAGTTATAGAGCGCAATCTGCCCGCAGACCGCGACCCGCGCGCGCAGCGCCAAATTCATCAGGACCGCGTCCAGAATCTGCCCCCCGACGTTGTCGAAGAACAAGGTCGCCCCCTCCGGGCACAGTCGCCGAAGCTCGGCTTCGACGTCGCTCCTGCGATAGTCGATGCAGGCCTTCGCGCCGAACCCCTCAACGAGACGACACTTGTCCGCGCCACCGGCAATGCCGAGGACGGTCGCGCCGTGGGCCACAGCAATCTGGACGGCAAGCGCGCCGGTCGCCCCGGCCGCGCCCGACACCACCACGGTGTCTTCAGGCGTCAATTTGCCCACTTCGAGCAGGCCCGTGACCGCGGCAAGCCCGATATGGGAAAATATCGTCAGGTTGGCCTCGAGCGGTACCTCAGGCTGCACCAGACGAACGCGCTCGGCGGCGACCACCGAGTAGCGCTGCCAACCCGCCATGCCGGTAACCCAGTCGCCGGCGGTAAACGTGTCGGACCGGCTCTCGATCACTTCGGACACCCCCTGACCGATCATGACCGACCCGACTTTGAGGCCGAACACGTTCGACGACGGTTCGAGCTTCAGCCAGTTCCTGCTCGTGGGATCGAGCGACAGCAAGTGGGTCCGGAGCAGCACTTCGCCCTCGCCGAGCGGCGGCACCTCGCGCTCCTCGAGCGAGAGGCAGTTGGGGGCGTAAATGCCGGTCGAGGCATATTGAATAATCCAGGCCTGGTTGCGCATCGAGATCTCTCGCCTGGGGCGCGCGCCCCTTGTCTGTCGCCGGTCAGCCGGCCCGTTCGGGTGGAAGGGGTCCAAAATCCATGGGCTGCGCCGGATCGTACCCCTCGAAGGGTTCGCTCGGCCGCGACGGGTGACAGCGCTCGGGAAAGTGGCTCAGATCGAGCGGCGCGACCGTCGACATCGGTTGCCGGACCCAGCCCTCGTGGAACGGCGTGCGGAAATTGCACAGCCAGCGCAGGCGCAGGATGCGCCAGCGATCGCCGGTTTTCGAGAACGCGTTGTCGTACTTGCCCTGCTGCCAGGTGGCCACCAGTCCTTCGGACGTGGGGAAGGCATTGCACCCGAGCGTCTGCCACATGCCCAGCGCACTCGCGCCGTCGGCCGACACCTCGACGACCTCGGTGCTCATCATGTGGATCGGCAAGGATCCCGGCGAGGTGAACAGCGGCTTGAACAGCTCAAGGAACAAAGCGCGGATCTTCTCGGCGCCTACGTAGACCCCGGTACTGGAAATCTCGACCGATACCGAGAGATCGTCGAGCGCGAACAGATCGAGCACCCGGTCGTATTCGTGCGACTGCATGTAGTACAAGTACCGTGCTTGGAGCTGCGATATCTCCTTGATATCGTGCAGCTCCGTCAGCATCCCGCGCTCAGATGGGGTCATGCGGCCACCGGGTTGTCTTTGGCGAGCCGCTCAACCATGCGGTTGAAGATGGTGATGCCGCGGTCGTGCCCGGTCGGCATAACCGTCGGCTTGTCGGTCGCGTTGATGACCTTTTGCTGCGCCTCGATCATGTGCTTGTCCTCGCCGAATGCCTGGTCGGCCACGCCCATCAGGATGTCGCGCAGACCCTCGTCGCCGTGATCCCTGTGCGGGCCCCAGCAGAAGAAATAGCGGGCGGTGCCCGGACCGGTCGGCGTGACGGCCTGGCTGGTAAAGGTCACGCCGGCGATCGCCTTGCTGCGATCGGGCGGGCCGAACGCGAACTCTTCGGCGGCGCCGAGCGCGAAGCTGCCGCTCCACATGAGCAGTATGCCCGGCAGCATGAATTCGTAGCTCATGTAGTTGTCGAAGTTCTGCGCGCCCCTGCGGCCCACTGGGCCGGGGTCGTCGGTGATCCAGCGCGAGAAGCGTACCCCGCGCTCGAGCGTTTCGAGCTTGGGCGGATCCGACGCGAAATCGTTGCCCGCTTGGAAGCTGTTCGCGTGAACGAACGTCAGATGGCTGAAGTCGAGCAGGTTGTCGTTGATGAGGCTTGCTTCGGCGTCATAGTCCAGGTGACCGTGACCCATGATAAAGTCGGGGTGCTCCGGACCGATGGCCTCGGGGATCAGGTCCGGGTCTGCCCTCTCGGCATCGCCCATCCACACCCACACCCAGCTTGCCCGCTCGACCGCCGGATAGGCACGCACGCGGGCGTGCGGGGGAATCTGGGTTTGCCCGGGTATCTCCGCGACCTTGCCGTCGGGATCGAACAGCAGGCCATGATACATGCACCGCAGCCGCGCGCCTTCGCAGCGGCCAAGCGACAAGGGAGCCAGTCGGTGCACGCAACGGTCCTCGAGTGCGACGACCTGTCCCGTCGCGCTGGACCGATAAATGACGACAGGCTCGCCGAGGATCTTCACCCCGATCGGCGTATCGTCGGCGAGCTCGTTGCCCCATGCTGCAACATACCAAGCGTTCTTTACATACATCGCCTCAATCCTTTCGTTGCATCCCGACAGGTGAGCAGGTGCGCCACGCCCTGAAGAGGACCGCTACCGTGGCCACCGCCGGTAGCCGTCCGGGGCGGACGGCACGCCGACGCCCGCCGGCGCCCGTCACGCGCCGAACCTCGGCTCGGCGATGCCGGAGACTCCGAGATCGTCGATAACGAAGGTGCAGCCGTCCTGCGGGTCCGGCTCGCGTCCCATGAACGCGGGGCTCAAGCTGGGAACGAACAGGCGATCGAGATCGGGGCCGCCGAACATCACGCTGGCGGGGAGCTTTAAAGGAAACTCGACGACGCGCTCGATTGTGCCGTCTGGCCGAAAGCGGACCAACTTGCGGCCTTCGCAGATCGCGCTCCACACGTGTCCCTCGGCGTCAACCGTCGCTCCATCGGGGATTCCGTCGAGCTCGGCGGTGCTGGCGAATTCGCGCTTGTTCGACACCGAGCCGGTCTCGATATCGTAGTCGTAGGCATAGATCTGCGTCTTGACGCTGTCGGCGTGGTAGAAGGTCCGATCGTCCGGCGACCAGCACGGTCCGTTCGAAAGGATGATCCCCTCGTCGATCGCCCTCAGCTCGTCGCTTCCCGGCTCCAGCACGTAAACTTTGCCCCGCGCCTCTTTCATGCTCCGGTCGCTCGACCCGACGATGAAGCGCCCGCGGCGGTCGACTTTGCCGTCGGCAAGCTGGACCTGCTCGCTGAGATCCGGGCTAGTCGCTTCGAGGACGCATTCGCCGGTCTTGAAGTGCAGCCGGTACACGCCGGTCGCGAGGGCGACGAGCGCCGACTGCCCGTCGCGGCAGATGGCCATTGATCCGATCGTCTCGGGAACATCCCAGGTCATGACCGCGCCATCGGCATAGTCGTAGCGAAGGACTTTCCTGCCGAGGAGGTCGATCCAGTAGAGAGCCTGCTGCTCGACGTCCCACACCGGACCCTCGCCAATCGTGCAGTGGGGCACATCGAGACGGGCAATCTTCATATCCAACTCCAAGTCTGTCCGGCCAATTGCGCCGGATCTGCATAAGCCACGCAATTAAACAACCGATGGTCCCGACGCCGCCGACCGAATAAGGGGGCTGCCCACAAGGGAGTAACGGACAGCCCCCACCCGGCCTCAGAACCTGCGCGTCACGGTCAGGGCAAACTCACGCGGACGACCGACGAAGACGCTCGCATTGCCGAGGCTGGCGAGATTGTCGGCCGCGGCGGTGTAGTAGTACTCGTCCGTCAGGTTGGTGGCCGAGGCGCTGACCGACCAGTTGCCGTCCTCGGTCTCATAGGTAATCCGGGCGTTGAACAGATTGCGGCCCGGGATCAGGGCGTAGGGACTGATCACCGCCTGGTAGTAGAAGTCCGACAGGTAACTCCAGTCGGCGCGCGGCGTGATCGTGCCCGAGCTGTTGAGGTCGATCTGGTACTGGACGCTTGCCGACGCCTGCCACTCGCTCGCGAACGGCGGACGCATGTCCAGGGTGACGAGGCTGTTGACGTCGATGATGTCGGTATACTCGGCATCGAGATAAGCCAGGCTGCCCTCGATGGTCAGGCCGTCGATAGGGCGCAACACGGTCTCGAGCTCAACGCCGGTGTAGCGCGCATCGGCAACGTTCTTGGTTTGCCCGCAAGCCGTGCTGGCGCTGTCGGGGCAGAAATACACCACCCGCTGGATATTGTCGTAGTAGCTGCGGAACACCGCCGCGTTGAGCCGCACCCGGCGATCGAGGAAGTCGCTCTTGAAGCCGACCTCGTACGTGGTGAGGGTTTCCGGATCGAACGGCGCAACCTGATCGGGCACAAATGGCTGCGGGTTGACACCGCCGCCCTTGTAGCCGGTCGACACCTGGGCATAGGCCATGAAGCCGTCGCTGAAGCGATAGTTGGCGCCGGCCCGGTAGTCGAGGCGATCGCCCGCGAACGTCGAGGACAGGCCATCGAGGCCGATGACCAGGAAGTTGAGCGGCAGCGGGCTGCCCGGCGGCACGATGGTACCAACCGGCGTTCCGTCGGGATTGTGGCGGCTGAACGAATAGGTCTTCTTGTCGTCGGTGTAGCGCAGCCCGCCAATCAGAGTCAGGTCGGGCATGGGATGAACTTCGACATGCGCGAAGCCTGCCACGCTCCGGTTGGTCGCCGGATCGTTGGTGAGGAAGTCATACAGGAAGGTCGGAATCTGAACCCGGAACTGCTCGCGGTCGTTCGCGTCGTAGAAGAACCCGCCGACAGTGTAGTCGACCAGGTCGTTCACACTGCCCGTCAGGCGCAGTTCTTGGGTGAACTGCCGATGGCTGTGATCCATGCGGATCTTGATGATGTTGAGCGGCGAGCCGTCGACGTCGGCGACGGTTACGCCCTCGGCCTCGCGATAGCCGGTGATCGAGATCAGCTGAAGGGCATCGGAGAGCGCGTACTCAATTGTGCCCGCGACGCCCCATGCGTTAGCGCTGTTCTGCTGCTCATCGGTAAACACGCCAGGGGCGACCTGATACGGGAAGCCGAACAGCGTGGTGTAGTTGCCCGCCGCCGAGCCGTCGGCATAGTTCGTGTAGTCCTTCGGTCCCGTCAGGAAGCGGTTGTCGAACGGCACGCCGGCGAATGGGTCGGCGGCGACATAGCTGCGCACGCTCGGGTTGGCCGCGGCCGCCAGCTTAGCCGGGACCACGCCTGAATCGTCGCGCGACACGTCGGCGACGATGTTGATCTCGAGGGGCGAGCCGGACGGCGCGTAGCGTAGCGCGCCGCGCAGCGCGAGCAGATCCTTGCCACCTTCCTTCCCGATCACGCAGTCGTCTGACGGGTGGTCTGCGGGGATCCCGCCACCGGGGTTGACGCAGCCATAATCGAGATTCTTGAAATAGCCGTCACGGTGGTTTGCGACCGCCGAAAAACGGGCAAAGAGATCTTCGGCAACCGTGAAGTTCGCGCTGGCCCGTGCATCCATGCGGTCGAACGAGCCGTAGGTCGCCTCGACGAAGCCTCCGCTGTTGTCGTCGGGCCGCATCGAGAACAGCTTGATCGCGCCGCCGAGCGAGTTCTTGCCGGCCAGCGTGCCCTGCGGGCCGCGGAGAATTTCCACGCGCTGGAGGTCGGTCAGGTCCATGACCGCCCCGAAGGTCGTGCCGTAATAGATGTCGTCGATGTAGATCCCGACGCCCGGTTCGAGGGCGAAGCTTGCCGCCTCTTGGCCAATGCCGCGAATGAAGGCCGAGATTGCGTTCCCCTGGATGCCCGACGCTTCCGACAGGTTGACGTTCGGGGCGCTGGCGCCGAGGTCGGCAACGCTGGTCTGGCCACGAGCCGCCAGCGTCTCGCCGGTGATCGCGGTGATCGCGATCGGCGTGTCCTGCAGCCTCTGCTCGCGGAACTGGGCGGTGACGACGATCTCGCCTTCCGCAGCGTCGGGTGCCGCGGCTGCGGACGCCTCGTCCTGCGCCCAGGCCGTTGCCGGCAAAACGCTCGCCGAACCGACCACCAGCGCAGTCCCACACGCGAGGACGGAACGCGAAAAGCGACGCGACATAAATTCTCTCCCAGTGACTTCGGCACGGCGCTTTGCACGCCCAGCTATAATTTATCAGTGCTAGTTCCCTATCAGTGATAAATAATGCGTGCAAGACTCGATCGTGTGCAAAATTCCCCGTGGAAAGGCCAACGAGCCATCTGAGCCGTCGCGCGCGACGCTGATCAAGCCGTCGCGGCCTTCTGCCGGAGCCCGAGGATGTAGGCGTCGAGGCAATAGTTGAACGATTGGTCTGCCCGAGCGAAGGTCTCCGCGAAGGCCCTGGTGTCCTCATTCTGCTCGTAGAGCACCGTGCCGATGACCATGCGCGCAAGGCCACTCCAGGCCGCAGCGCCCTTGGCTCGGGAAAAACCGCTCTCGACGAGCGTGCTGACTACGACTTGAAGGTCTCATCACGCAGCTTCTCGGTCGGCGCGGTGCGCGAAGCGATCATGCCGATATCCCGGTGCGACAGGAGCGATGCGCGCTGCTGACAACCAACCGACTGCAGCCACTCCCACCACCGAACGGCCTTGGGCTCCGGCCACATAGTGTCGAACAGAGCCTGCTCGATCATCAGGCTCATCAGGTGACGCTTGTTGCGGACATGCCAGTAAAGGGCCGGACCCATCACAACGAGTGCGGCGGCAAGCTTGCGCGTGGACAGGCCGTCGATGCCGTCACGGTCGACCAGGCGCCATGACTCTTCGACAATGCGATCGAGGCTCAGCCCCTCGCCCTTCCTTGGCCCACCGACCACCACGCGTCTCGCCCAATTTATTTTATCGCTGCTAAAGGCGTAAGGTTGTCGCTGCGAGGCAAGCGCCGCCCCCCCTAACGGATCGAGTTGTTTTCCTCGCGAGAGAGAGCCGCTGAAAGCGACCGCCGGTGCACTGGAAGCTTCCTCCATTGCGCACGCTAACGGGAGGGCCGATCTCCCGAGATTGACGATGTCCTCCCATGTGGACCCCCGGATGTGTCACAAATCCCGCGGTTCTGCGACAATTTGGGAATGAGCGCGAGCCTCATATGTTGACATTTGCAACTTCAATCGACATCACGCAGCCAAGGCAGCCAAGAACTGCCGTTCCGCAAAACCCCGGAGTGGAGAAGACATGCGCCTGCGAAATCTAGGCATTGCGGCAGGCGTCGCGATGCTCTCATCTCTCGCTTACGCCAGCACCGAAGACGAAGCCCTTACCCCGGAGCGCGACTTCAGCGGAGTGTGGGTTCAGTACGTCGATCCGAGCGTGCCGCCTTCGTTCGCATTCCCCACGCCCGATGTCCCCTTCACACCCGAAGGCAAGCGTCGACGCGACGAGTACTTCAAAGTCACGATGGCAGGTGACTCGCCGTTTGGCGGCGACAATCCCGGCGCGCACTGTGTGCCCTACGGCATGCCAACCATGATGCAGATGGCCGGCAGCTATCCCATCGAATTTATCCATCGTCCCGAGCAGCTGACGATGATCTACGAAGTCGAGAGCGAGACCCGGCGGGTCTACATGCCGAGCAAGGCCACCGACGAGGAAGGGCGCTTCGCGGTCCGCCAGGGCTATTCGGAGGGTCACTGGGAAGGCAACACGCTGGTGGTGCAGACGACCGACATGACCGACGCCCCCGACCAGATGTCCTATCCGCACACCGACCAGGCGAGCATCGTCGAGCGGTTCACGCTCGTCCCGGACGAAAAGGTCGGCAAGATCCTCGAGTACGAGATGACCCTGATCGACCCGGTCTATTACGACCAGCCGGTCAGCTTCACGAAGAAGTGGATGCCGATGCCGAACGGCCGGATCATGGCCTACAACTGCACCGAGGAACCGTGGCTGCGGCTGCTCGAGGCTCGGCGCAAGCAACTCGAGGCCGGCGAGCCGGTCACCGCAAAAATGAGCGATGTCATCGACATCTACGAGTGATTCCGGAGATTCTTATGAACAAGAGTATTCTCGGCCTGGTGGCGGTCGTCACCACGATGGTCGCCGTCCAAGCCAGCGCCCATCACTCCGCCGCCCAGTTTGACTTCTCCAAGCCCACGACCCTGCAGGGTGTGGTCAAGCGGGTCGAGGTGGTGAACCCGCACACGCACATGCTGCTCACGATCACCGATGGCCGCGGCACCCGCGACGTCGACTTCGAGGGCCACAGCGCCAGCAACTTCTTCCGGGCGGGCTACCGGCGCGGCATGATGCAGGCCGGCGACAGGATCTCGATTACGGTCGCCCCGATGCGCAACGGCGCGGACGGCGGCTTCATCCTGTCGTTCACCACCAAGACCGGGCGGAAGGTCGGCTTCTCTCCGATGTGAGCTAGGCCTCGAGGGCGTCTTTCTCGGCGCCCGCCGGCAGGTCAGTCTCGCGCAGCTTGCGCAGCATGCGCGAGGCATTGACCGTCAGCACATCGAGGACCGAGGTGAACGATGCCTGCTCGGCGTGCGAAATCCCCTCCATCAGCAACGCGTCGCGCAGCTGGGCAATTTCGACCATCTGCGCCGAAACGCCGCGGCCCCGGGCCGTCAGCCGAAGGACCACGCGGCGCAGGCTCGACGACGGAGCGCGCTCGACCAGGCCGGCGGTTTCAAGCGTCTTGAGCATGCGCCCCACCTGGCCCTTGTCCCGGTCGGTCAGCTCGATCAGCTCGGTCAGGAGTGTTTCGTCGCGGTCTCCCAGGTGCGAGATCATAATCGTCTCGAACATCGAGAACCGCAGCAAGCGGCGATAAGTGAGGCCGGCCCCGCGATCGAGGTAGGCGAACAGGGTCATGAGCCGCGGCGCGACAAGGAGGGACATCGGCGTGTCCGGCCCGATCCGGCGAAGACGCTCGGGGAAGGTGCTCATTTCCGGCACCTTGACCCCCAGCTCGGCGACCGT
Source organism: Tsuneonella sp. HG222 (assembly GCF_053819185.1). Classification (NCBI taxonomy): domain Bacteria; kingdom Pseudomonadati; phylum Pseudomonadota; class Alphaproteobacteria; order Sphingomonadales; family Erythrobacteraceae; genus Tsuneonella; species Tsuneonella sp. HG222. Next base: position 2,125,183 of record NZ_JBSOQZ010000001.1, read on the forward strand.
TGCCACAGCCGCCTCCTGCTCGTGCGCGAGAACCATGGCCGCGCGGTCGGTGAGCTTCTGCAGCGTTCGCAGGAACACCGCGATCTGCAGCCGCGGCACGCCTTCGGTCAGCTCGGCATTCCATTTCTCGGCCACGGCCATGAAGCGCTCGAACAGGTCGCTGCCGGCGGTAGTGAGGACGACCGGCGAGCGCAGCCTCGGCCGCTCGAGCATACCCGCTTCGATGAGGTCGGATATCGCATGGCTGATCTGGGCCTTCTCGCGGCCGATCAGGGCAACGAGTTCGGAAAACGTCGCTCCGCCATAGTTCCCCACCATCGCGATCACGCTGCGATGGAGATCCGGCAGGTCGTACTTGCGCTGGTACGTGAGCTTTCCGCAGGCGCTCGCGATCCGAAGCAATTCCCAAACGCGGATCAGCAACAGATCCCTGCGTTCGATCCGCACTCGCGAGTCCGACGGCGGACCTGGCACTTCGCCACTCTGTTCGGTCATTCAGTCACCTAGGAACTTCGCGCAGGATAACCCGGCCCCGTTTCCGACTACCCGGCTTGTTGCCTGAGATAGCCAGAATACCGGTCACGGCCAAGCTTGACATGCCAAGCAGATTAAGTTGACTATTTCAAGTTCGGAAGCTAACGCCGATTCACCGAAAAGCTGGCCACTGTGCACAATGACGGGGCCAATGGGGGAGTTTCTGAAATGCCTGCGAGTCCTTCTCGAATCAGCCGGAGCGGTCTTCTGGCCGGCGCCGCGGCAAGCGCTTTCATCGGCATCATAGTCTCGAGCCCGGCGATTGCCCAGGGCGTGACCAACGCGGACGAGGAGGAAATCATCGTCACCGGCTCGCGGCTCGGCCGCCGCAGCCAGGAAGCGCCGACACCTGTCACGGTTCTCAGCGAGGAAGACATCAACAACCTGGCCCTGACGAGCGCTTCCGAGGTGCTTCAAGAACTGCCGCAGAACTCCGCGTTCACCGGCACGCAGAATGTCGGCGCCGGAAACTTCAACATCGGAACCTCGCTAGCCAACCTGCGCGGACTCAATCCCTTCTTCGGCACCCGGACGCTGACCATGGTCAACACCAGGCGTCACGTTCCGACCACAAATTCCGGCGCCGTGGACCTCAACGCCGTCCCCTCGGTGCTCATCCAGAGCGTTGAGACGGTCACCGGCGGCGCCTCGGCCGTCTATGGCTCCGAAGCCATCGCCGGTGTTGTCAATATCATCTTGGACACCGAACTCGAGGGCCTGAAAGGGCAAGTCGACTTCGGAATCACCGATCGCGGCGACGGCGATGAGTTTCACGCCGGTTTTGCATACGGGCTGACCTTCGGCGGTGGCCGCGGCCATCTAATGATCGGCGCCGAGTACAACAAGGCCGACGAAATCCGCTGCGACAGCTCGCGGGCCACCTGCAGCGACAACTCGAACGTGTTCGTCAACGCGAACTACCTGACGAACGGCCAGCCGCACTATATCCTCGGCGACAACTCGCGCTTCTACAACTCCAACAACGGCATCTTCCCGTTCCTGAATCAGCAGTTCAACGCCGCGGGCACGGCGCTTGTCCCGTTCGTACCCGGCCAATATGCCGATCCGTTCCAGTTCGGCCGCGGCCAGATGCAGGGCGGCGCGGACGCGACCCAGGATCAGTTCGCGGATGTCAGTCTGCGGCCCGAATCCGAGCGGTACACTGCGCTGGTCCACGCCAAGTACGAATTTAGCGACTCTCTGACCGGATGGATCGAGGGCTCGTACTATCGCAACAATGCGACCAACCGGCAGACCCAGTCGGGCGCCTCGCTGTTCTTCAATTCGATCCAGCCCGACAACGCCTACCTCTCGCCGGCCAGCGCCGACCTGCTCGGCTTCCTGCCGCCGTTCCTGCGAGCGTTCTCGACCAACGGCCAGGAGCTTCCGGCCAGGACCAACGACACCCAGGTCGAGGTCTGGACGATTGCGACCGGCCTCGAGGGCAACATCACCGACAACTGGACGTGGGACGCCTACTACTCTTACGGCAATAACCGGGTGCACCAGCAAGTCGACAACCTGAAGTCGAACCTGTTCTTCGCCTATGCGCTCGATGCGATCGACAATCCCGCCACGGTGGCGTTCGATCCGATCTGCCGGGTTACCCTGTCCAACCCGACGAGCCTGCTCGCGGGCCAGGGCTGCGTGCCGATCAACATGTTCGGGGCGAACAACGTCACGCCGACTGCGTTTGGCTATGCCTACCGCTCGCTGGTGCAGGACGAGACCTACGAGCAGCACGTCGTTGCCGGCAACGTCCGCGGCGACCTGTTCGATGGTTGGGGCGCCGGGCCGGTCCGCCTCGCGGTCGGCGCCGAGTATCGCAACGAATCGCTCGTCAACACGCACGATCTCGCCAACCACCCGTGGTATAGCACGCTCGAGCTGTCCTACGGCGAGGAGTTCTCGGGCAATCTCGACGCCATGGAAGGATTCCTCGAGCTCGGCGTGCCGATCCTCAAGGACCTCCCGCTGGTCCAGGCGCTGGTTTTCGACGGCGCGATCCGCCAGTCGCATTACGAGAATGCCAGCCCGACGAGCGGCACCAGCCGCGAGGTCGATTTCACCACCTGGAAGCTCAGCGGCATTTGGGAAATCAACGACTGGCTGCGCATCCGCGCCACGCGATCGCGCGACGTGCGCGCGCCGAGCTTCTACGAGCTCTACGCCAGAAGCATCGTGTCGGGCGGTTTCTTCGGCCAGGTCACCAACCCCTGGGCCGGCAACGCGCCCCAGGCGGTGACGGCAACGCTCGGCGGCGCCTCGACCGACCTCGGCGTGGAAAAGGCCGACACCTGGACGCTGGGCGCGGTGTTCAACGGGCAGCAGGCGCTTTCAGGCTTCTATGCCTCGGTCGACTGGTACGAGATCGGCCTCGACGGCCCGATCTCGACCCTGGGTTCGGCGCAAGCGGTGGTCAACGCCTGCTACAACGAAGGAACGTTCTGCGACGCGCTTACCGGCACGGGCCCCGTGACGGGCGGCGGCTTCACGACGATCAGCACCGTCGGCGTGAACTACCAGAACCTCGGCAGCTACAAGACCAGGGGCGTCGACTTCGAGCTCGGCTACTCGCTGCCGCTGTCGGGAAGCAGCCGGTTGAGTGCCCGAGGCATCGCGTCGTACCTCTATGACCTGATCATCGACTACGGCACGGGCGCGCCCGTCCGTGACAATGCCGGCATCAGCGGCCCGACCTCGGCCTTCGGGTACTTCAACACCTCGCCGGAATGGCAGGGCAACGTGTTCCTGACCTATTCCGACGATATCTTCACTGGGACGGTCCAAGCCCGCTACATCGGCTCCGGCAAGCTCGCCCTGCTGAACGGAACCACTGGCCAGCCCTACGTCGCTCCGGGCGATCCGGGCTACAGCACGACCGACATCAACAGCATAAACACCAACAGCGTCGACAGTGCGATCTACATCAACCTCAACGCGTCGGTGAAAATCCGCACCGGTGGCGGCCCCGACGACGGGTTCGAGCTGTTCGCAAACGTCTCCAACCTGTTCGACAAGGATGCGCCGCCGGCGCCGGGTGGCAATGGCTACGGCACCAATCCGGTGTACTTTGACACCTTCGGCAGAAGCTATCGTCTCGGTGCTCGCGTGCGCTTCTGATTGTTGGATATCGAGCTGGGAAGCCGCTTGACGCGGCTTCCCAGTTTCCCGCAGGCCCAATAGCTCCAGCCCGTGCCAGGCGCGGCCGGCGAAGGGACAGCGGAAGCGGTCGCCCCCGCCGGTGTCAACGGAACTGGCCGCTCTGCAACCCGCCCACGAGAAACCGAACGATCTCTTCAGGCGCGGCAGGCCAGTCGACCTGGTCGTCCTCTATGCGGTTGGCGTAGGCCATCCGATACCCGAACGACTGCGCGAACACGAGCGCGCCGACCGAGCTGGTGAAGCGCCAGAAGAACCGCTCGTCACTGATCTCGGGCAGGCACTCGCGGATCAGCTCGCGCCACAGTTCGGTGACATCCCTGAAGATCTCCTGCGATATCCTGAGCACGACCGGCGATGGATCGGTCAGGACGCGGCCGTAAAGCTGGCGGGTCACGAACGCGACCTTGGGATCCTCGATCAGATCGAAACCCGGAAAGACCATCGCCGAGACCACCGCCTCCAGGTCAGGCGGGCGCGCAACCTCGGGACGCGCCTTGATCGCCTTGAGCAGCTCCACCTTTCGCTGTTCTACTACGGCGAAGCGGCGGAGAAACACGCTGCGGAACAGGTTCTCCTTGGTCCCCCAGTGGTAGACCACTGCCGAGAGGTTGGTCTTTGCCCGGGTCGAGATGGCTCGGATCGAAGTGCCCTCATAGCCGAGCCGGATGTAGAGCCCTTCAGCGGCATCCATATAGCGGCGCATGGTGTCCCTGCTGCGCGCGGTGGACGGATGCACCTTGCCTTGGTCCTGCATGGTAGGTCTACCTTCGTCGTCGATTTCATACGATCATATGATTTTTGCTGGCCAATCCGCCAGAGGCATGCTGGACTGGGGAAGGAACTGGAAAATCGCAAGCGGGCACCATCGGAAGAGGCCGCGACATGCACGGTGTGGACTGGCGGGAGCGTGTCATCCGACCCGGCGTCATCCCGTCGTGGAGTCATCCGCGCCGGCACCGACCGCCCATCGCGCCCAAGGCAAGGAGAAGACCATGAAGGGCATGCTGATCTATTTCGACATCAAGCCGGGCATGCAGGATGCGTTCGAGGCTGCCACGCGCAAGCACATCTCCGATATCCGCGAGCGCGACCCATCCTATTCGCTCTACAGCCTGGCGAGGCTCAGGGAGAGCGATACCCGTTATGTGCTCGTCCAGCGTTTCGGTAGCTGGGAAAACCAGATGGCGCACAGATCTTACGATTACGTGCTCGAGAACATGAAGGCCATGGAGCCGTGCATCGCCGCGCCGCCGCTGATCGAGGAACTCGAGATCATCGACTGACCGCTCTCACGCGTCACGGTTGACGACAACCGTTCTGGCCTTGGCGAGAAAAGGTGCCCCGGGCGGAGGCCCGGGGCACCAAGGCTGGGAGGTCCGATGGGCACGGGTTTCTCTCGTGCACATCGGTAAACCGCCGACCGTGAGAATAATCGGCGGAATGTCGGTTCGCCACCGGACGCGCCCCGCGCGCGCCCCGAAGGCCAGGTTTCAAGTAAAGCCCACGAAGCGCCCCGCGGTGAGGATCGCGCTCCACAGGACCAGCGAACACAGTCCGGCAAGTCGAGCCGCCGGCGGCACGTGCTGACCTACGCTCCAGCCGGCGACGCGCCGGTGGCTCCAGGCGTGGAACAGCGCCATGTTTACCCCGGCGGCCAGCAGAAGCCCGAGCTTGATGAGAAAGACAGGGTTTCCGAGGTAACTCGTTGCCCGGCTGACGAACATCAGGAAGTCGGTGAGCACGGCGAACACGAACGCGCCCACGGTGACCGGCAGCACCGTTCGCATCAGCCTGTCGAGCGGATAGGACTTCGACGCGACGCCCAGCAGGCGAAGATCGAAGAGGAAGATCGATCCCACCACCAGCGCGATCGCCCATACGTGCGCGACCTCGAGCAGGGGAAAGGCGGTCAGGCTCTCCTGGATCGCCTGGGCCAGGCCCGTTTGCTCGAGCGCACCTGCCCAGCCCGCGTTGTCCATCCCGGTTCGTCCTTCCTAGACGTAGGCGATCCACCGGCCAGCAAAGATGATCGCCAGCCAGAGCGCGAACAGTGCGAGTGCGATGAGCTTGTCGGCGATACCGGCTTCGCCGTCATTGCGCACGGCGATGCGCCGTTGCAGCCAGAGGCAGTCCGACGTGGCCAGTACAACGCCGAGCATCTTGAGCTGAAAGACGTAGTTCGGCAGCTCCCGGACCGGTTCCGCCGCGATCAGCACCAGCCCGGACGCCAGCAGCACGGCCAGCGCCCACCACTGCTCGGGGTAGAGCCGTTCCACCCAGCGGCTAAGCGGCCAGTCGAGCCCCGCCACACGCCAGGCGCGCACGCCGACAAACAGGCCCGCGGTGAGGACGAGGCACATCGCGAGGATGTGGACCGTCTGCACGGTGGGCACGACCCACAGCGCATTCTTGAGCGCGAGGCTCTTGGAAGTGCCATCCAGCCAAGTCGCGAAGCCGGTCACTGGGCAGATCCCTCGATGGTCGTGCGCCGCTAGCGACGATGTCCGCGCCGCTATCGATCATTTGGTTGATTTTGTCAACTTCAATACAGCCCGCAAAGTACGCACCATGCAAAAATGGGGCGGGCGCCGGATTGCCGACGCCCGCCCCACAGGTGTTCACGTGCGCGCTAGTACCTAATGGAACTCGGTCCGGCCCTCGGCATCGACCGGGTTGCGGTCGTTCTCCGCGCATTGAAACTCGAGCAACGCACCGTTCCGGTCGCGCTTGTAGGAAACCGTGAAGTTGTAGGGCTCCTCGAGCGCGAGGGGATCGGTCAGCGTGATCGTGTTGACCAGTTTGTCCGGATCGGTGCCGTCCAGCCGGATGCGCTCGCGCACGCTTAGCTGGGCTGAATGAAACATGCCCATGCCAAGCTCGATGTCTTCGTTAAGTCCGATCGTATCGACGACCAGCGTGCCGCCTTCCCACTTGCCGATCGAGTGGCCATTGAAGGCCGGGCTCGGATCTTCGGGGAGCTGCCGGCCATCGGTCCAGATCGTGCGGCTCTGCATCCACGCTTCCTGGTTAATCGTCACCCGACCGGGCGTGAACAGATACTCGAAGGGGTATTGCGGTATCTGCATCAGGATCGGCATGCCGGGCGGGCTGCAGTTCGAGCGGTTGCGCGGCGCATCGCCGTTGTTGGCGATCACGGCCTGTCGCCAGGCTTCGTACCGTTCGAGGTATTCGCCCTTGAGCTTCGGCTGGCTTTGCACCGCGCCGGGCGCCGGCATCTCGAAATTGAGGAACCAGATCCCACCCCAGTCGGGCAGGGCATCGAGCTCGTCGTAGCGGCCGGCGGGATAGCCTGCGCTCTGCCCTTCCTGCAGGCCGGCAGGCGGCGGTGAGGGTGCTGCGGGACCGAACTGGGCGGACGCCGAGGTTGCAACGAGTGCGCCAGCGCTCGTCAGCAGCGCGAGGACGAAGTGTTTCATATGTATCGCCAATCCCGGACTAGAGGTTGCCTGTGGCTAGTCGACCTGGCCAAGGGTAGATCCGTTGGCCAGCCGAACGCCGCGGAAGCTTCCGCCCTTGGCGCCGTTGCGCAGCGGATAGACATACAGGGTGACCCTGTCCGCCAGCTTGACGCTGGTGCGCGTCCAGCCTTCCTGGGCCAGGTTGTTGGGGCTGGTCAGCTCGATCGCCCAGCGCTCCGATGCCCCGCCGACCGTGGCGGCATCGACCTCAAGCCAAGCGTGGGGATTCTGCCATTTGAACTTCACGACCGTGGCATTGAGCCTGACTGTCCTTTGCATGTCGAACATCGCAAAGGAGTGGTGCGCAAGCACCGGGATAGGAACGGCGAGCGCTACAGCCAGTGCGAGTTTCAGGGTTGTTCTCATCGGGTAAAATCTCACTCTTGTGTAGGTCGTTCAGACGCGCGGCACATTCACCGGGGTGCCGTTCTTGGGCAGGCCGGAATCGAGCACCCTGCCGCTCGGCAGGCGAACGTCGAGAAACAGCCCACCCGGCGAACCGTTGCGCAACGGCGCAACTCTGACCGTGACCTTGTCGCCTGCCCTGAGGGCTTTGCGAGTCCATCCCTGGCGTGTCAGGTTGTTGGGACTGTTGAGCTCGATGCTCCAGCGAACCGCCCGGCCGCCGCTGGGGACGTCGAGTTCGATGAACGCGTGCGGATTGGTCCACTGGAACTCGTGCACGGTCCCCTCGAGGCTCATGACCTTCGTCTGGTCGAACATGGCGAAGCTGTGGTGCGCGACGGCGGGCACCGACGCCACGCCCATCAGGAGCGCAAGCGATGCGACGATCGAATTTCTCATGGATAATCCTTGACTTGGAACTGCATTCATTCGCCGGTGTTCGACTTGCCCCGCTCCTCGGCGGTTGCGCGACCCAGGTCAGTGCCCGGCAGATGTTCGTTATACTGCAGGATGCACTGCGACTCGTTGATGTCGGTGTAGTCCTGTCGAAGGTATTTCTTGGTGTTGTGCCACTCGCCGGCCCAGTTGTTCGGGTCGACTAGGATGTACTCGACCTCCATCACCTTACCGCCGTCGATCAGGCGCACGCGCTCGGTCAGCTCGAACTGGTCGGATATCGGCAGTCCCAGGTCGATCCAGTGGTTGTCGGTCTCGAAATACTTCGTGTGGATGACGAGCACGTCGCCTTCCCAGTGCCCGACGGATTCCCCGTTGTAGCTCGGCACCACCAAGTCGGGGTCACTGAAGTCACGGCCATCGAGAAAGATCGACCGCACCGAATTGTTGAACCCGGAGATCATGTAGATGACGGTCGGCAGCTGGACGAACGCGTGCGGCCAGACGCGTGTCATAATCATCGGCATGCCCGGGGGGTAGCATTGGCCGATGCTGTCCCGGTAGTTCTCGCCGCGCGCCATGTACTTGGGCGCTTCCTCCAGCGCTTCACGGCCGCCTTCGTAGAACTCCGGATAAGGCGGACCGAACAGGAACTTCATGAAGCCCTCCCGCAGGTCGACGAACCACGTTCCGGTGAGATCGAACGGCGCAGCCGGACGCGGCTTTGCGAGGTTCTCCGGCGCCAGCGCCCCCATGTATCCTGGATGCTTGGGGATCATCAGGTCGAATTGCGCGTCGGGGATCGGGCCGGTCGGAATGCCAGGCTGCGCGGCGTCCGCGGCGTCGGGGCTGGCTTCCTGCGCATGGGACAGGCTCGGCAGGCAAACAAGCGCGCAGCCCGCGATCAACGCGGCCCTCACCAGATATTTCACGAGTCTCTCTCCCTCGGGCCGCAGCCAGCGGCATTGCGAGGGTCATACTGAATCTAAGTTGATTATGTCAACCTAAGTCGTCAGCCCGTCAGTACCCGACCGTGAAGCGCTGACGGATATGGGCGCCCGCCTCGAGCTCATCGACGAGCGCGACGGCATAGTCCTCGTATGAAATCTCGCTCTCGCCACTTTCACCGACGAGCAGCTCATCCTTACCGAGGCGGAATGTGCCCGTCCGATAGCCGGGCTTGGTGCCGAACTGCTCGTCGTTGGCGAACATCATCGGCGGCGAGAGAAAGGTCCAGTCAAGGTCTTCGACTTGCTTGAGGACATCGAGGAACCGGGCCCCTGCCGTGGGTTCGGGCAAGTATTGTTCGGGAATCGCGCCTGCATCGAGCAGCTTGGTCTGCGTGCCCGGGACATAGAGGCTGGCGGCGCCGCCCACGCAGATGTAGCGCTTGACCCCAGAGGCCCGGATCGTGCCGATCAGGCCTTGGGGAGAGGTTTTGAGGAAGCGCACCGAGCTGATCACCGCCTCGTGCCCGGCCAGCGCGACGGAAAGGCCCGCCTCATCAGCCACGTCCCCGGGCACGGGATGGACATTCGGTGCCACCGGAACGTTCTCGACGTTGCGCACGATCGCCGTCACCTCATGGCCGCGCTCAACGAGCTCGGCGAGGATGCGTCTGCCAACCGGTCCGGTTGCCCCAATCAATGCGACTTTCATCGGCTCTCTCCTTGTTGGGCGGTCCAGCACCAGCGTCCCGTTGACCCGACCCTAGCCCAGGCCGGACAGGGTTTTCATAATATGGTCGGCCGCCTTGTCGCCGATCATGATGGCCGCGGCATTGGTGTTGCCCGAGATGAGCTCGGGCGCGATCGAGCAGTCGGCGACCCACAGCCCGCCTACCCCGTGCACCGCCAGGTCCGGGTCGACTACTGCGTTCTCGTCTGTGCCCATCCGAGCCGTCCCCACCGGATGGAACAGCGAGATCGCATTAGCGCGGATCCACGCCTCGAGCTCGGCTCCGACGATCGACTGCGAGGGTTTGGTTTCATCGAGCACGTTGTCGGCGATCGGTCTTGCCGCCATGATCGCGCGCGATAGCGCAATGCCTTGCACCAGCAAGTCGAGATCGCGCGGATCGGCCAGGAGTTCATGCTCGATGAGGGGCGGAGCGTCGGGATCGAGCGCCCGCAGGCGGATCGAACCGCGCGCGCCGGGGTGCAGCACCCCGACCAGATTCGAGATCATCGATTGCTTGGGCATGACCCGCTGCCCGTCCGGCATGATGTCGAACGAAAACGGACTGAAGGCCAGCTGCACGCTCGGCGCCGGCCGATCGGCGTCGAGCCGCACAAGCGCATGCGCGTTCGAGATCGCCGCGCTAAGCATGCCTTTGCGCTGCAGCAGGTATCGCAGCAGGGCCTTGGCTGGCCCCAGCCCGCGCATCTGGCTATTGATACTGGCGCCGTGCACGCTCCATGCGAGGTTCACGCCCACATGGTCCTGAAGGTTGTGCCCGACGCCCGGCAGGTCGCGGACCACCTCGCCGCCGAGGCGCGCGAGCTCTGCTGCGGGTCCAATGCCCGACAGCATCAGCAACTTGGGCGTCGCTATCGTGCCCGCCGAAATGACGACGCCGGCGCGCGCACGCAAGGTGAGCCGGCTGCCGTCGGCGCGGCGCGCGATGACGCCTTTCGCACGGCCCTCGCCGAGCACGATCCGCTCGACGCGGACGCCGTCGAGGATCTCGAGTTTGGGCGGGCGGCGATTACCCCTGAGATAGGCGTCAGCGGAACTCCACCTGCGCCCGTGCCATTGCGAGGCTTGCACGCGATCGACGCCGACCGCCTCGCGCCCGTTGCCATTGAGGTCCTCGGCACGGGCGATGCCGGCAGCCTCTGCGCTAGCCATCCACTGCTCGGTCAAAGGATAGGACAGGCCGCTTTCCGAGACCCGCACCGGCCCGCTCGATCCGTGAAATACACCACCCCGGGGATTGGCTTCCATGCGCCTGAAGTAGGGCAGACAATCGTCATAGGCCCACCCGCGCGCGCCGAGCTCCGCCCACCGATCGTAGTCCGCGGCATGGCCGCGCACAAACATCATGCCGTTGATCGCGCTGCCGCCGCCAAGAACCTTGCCCGCCGGCCAGAAGCTCGGCTGTCCCGCAAGCGAGGCATCGGGCTCGACCGGATACATCCAGTCGTAGGCGGGGTTCATCACGACTTGCGCCACCATCGCGGGAACTGTGGTCTTGAGGTCCAACGCCGCCTTGCCCGCCTCCAGCAGGAGCACCCGCAAGTTGCCCGTTTCGGCCAGACGGGCGGCGACCGCGCAGCCCGCCGATCCGCCCCCCACGACGATCACGTCCGCTTCCACTGGGACTCCTTTCCCGAAAGCCCAGCGTCCGAATGGTTCGCCCCTGGGTTGCACATATTGCAGCGATTGACGCTGACCGCACGACGAATTAGTACGGTCGTATCAATTGGTCAACGGGCCCGGGGTCGCACCGCGGTACAGTAGCTCCCCGCGACTTGCTTGATGACGGCAATGAACCGCGGGAAGGACGACGCACAATCATGAAACAGGGCAGTTGGCCGTCGATCTTCGGGATCTACCTTTTCGGCATTTGCGGCGCGTCGACGGTCAGCAAGATCATCCCGCTCAATGCCGATTTCGGATCCCATTTCGGACTGGCCGCGGCCAATTTCGGCTGGCTTGTCTCGCTGATCGCGGTGCCCGCCGCGCTTTTCGCGATTCCGAGCGGCCTCGTCGTCGACCGACTGGGGCCCAAGCGTGTGCTGCTGCTGGCATCGCTCGGCGGGATCCTCGCCAACGCGCTGTACTTTTTGGCACCGAGCCTGATGTTCGTCCAGGTCGCGCGGCTGCTCGAAGGCTTCGCGATCGTGCACCTGTACACGGCCGGACCGGCGATGCTGATGTCGACCACCGAAGGCAACAAGCGCACCCGGGCGATGACGCTTTGGTCGACTTACGCGCCGGTCGGCACCGCGCTCGGCCTCGCGCTGGGCGGCATGTCCGCCGAAACGGACGGGTGGCGGAACGCCTTCCTCCTGCATGGCTCGCTGTTTGCGCTCGCGGGATTGCTGTGCCTGCTGCAGCCGGCGATGCAGCCCAAGCGCGCCGATCAAAGCCAGACGCTCGCAGGCAGGGTGCGCGATCTCGGGTCCGCGTTCGTCAGCCCGAAACTCGCGTTTCTCGCCCTCGCGTTCTTCCTGCTGATCAGCATGGGCCTGGGCGCGAACGTCACCTTCCCGGCCTACCTTGCCAAGGTTCATGCGATCCCGATCCAGGTTTCGTCGAACATGGTGGCGAGCACGACCGTAGCGATGGTCATCGGATCGCTAGGCGTGGGCCTGCTGCTGCCGCTCGGTGTCCGTCCTCCGGTGCTGCTTTCGGTCCTGGCGCTGGTGGCCTTCGTGTGCGGCGTGCTGAGCTTCTACCCCGAGGTGACCCTCAGCGGACGCTATGGCGTGCTTGCCGCCTGGTTCGTCGTGACCGGGGCGTGCATGGCAACAATGCTGGCCATGCTGCCGACCGTTGCCGAGGCCGGCCGGCAGGGCTCCGCGGCTGCGCTGATCAACTTTGTCGGCGCACTTGCAACGTTCCTCAACCCGCCGCTGTGGCTGGCGATTTCGGACAGTGGCCAATGGACGGGCTTTGCCATCCTCATGGCGATAGGCTGGTCACTGATAACTGTCCTGGTCTGGGCAATCGCGATCGCCGTGAGGCGCACGGCCGGGGTTGCGCCCGCTAGCTGACCCTGGCTTGGCAGTGGTTTACCAGCCGCTGCCGGTCGCCAGCGGGAGCTGGATGCCAATCGCCTCGACGTGGTCAATGCGGCGCTCGTCGTCGAGCGCAAACAGCTCGAAAATCGAGGTGTCGAACGGCTGCCGGAGCTGGCGCGGAAACACGATCCGGCGTCCGTCCCGTTCGATCTCGGCGATCGTCCCGGTGTGCTCAAACACGACGCCCGCGACCGCAACGCCGGCGAGCTCGTCGACCACCAACAGCCGCCTGTCGGTCGCGGCCGTGATGTGCGCGTTGGCACCGCTGTCGATGCTGGCCCGGCAGCCCTCGGCCAGGACCGCGCGCCAGCTTGGCGAGTCCAGTTCGAGAAACGGCCCCCGTGCGAGATCCGCCACGCCGGTTGTCTGCTGCCCGTTCTCGATGCGCAGGCAATCGTCGGCAAACGACACGCCGCGCGCGCTTACGGCTTCGATCGCATCGAAGTAGGCGTCGGGCGCCGCAGCCAGGGCAGCCTGGTCGACCGGTGGCTGGCCGCTCGCAGCGCGCCCGCTGAACCTCGAGCTTGGCCGAGGCGCGCCAAACCGCCTGGCGGCAGCCTCGTTGCGCACCACCAGGTGCTCGGCTTCGGCCAGCGCGCCGTCGACCACGCGCAGGCGAATGCCGACGATGGCTTCGTTGCCGTTCTCGCTGATCGTCCCGATGAAAACCATGCTCTGGCGCAGTGGGTCGAAGAAGGCATAGTGAAAGGCCCCGACGTCCCCGGCGGTCGCCCAGAGCCCCTGACCCGGGCGCAAGGTCACAGAGTTCTCGGTAAACCGGGCACCGGCGGCCCAGGTGAGCTGCCCGGGCGCGCGTTGGGCGAGCGCGGCGAGATAGGCCTCGAGCTGTCCGGCGAGGCACGCGCGGTTACACGTGGCCGCTGTGGGCGGAGTTTCGACGCCGGACGCGAGCGTGGGAGCGCTCGTCGCCAGCATCAGCGATGCGAGCGACAGGCCGGCTGCACGGCGAAAGACCCTGACCGCTTCGCGCATCGTTCACTCCTCGATGATGCTGCCACCCGATGCCGCGGCCTCACGCCGCCGGTTCTCGATGGCCATACGCGCGGCGGGGATCGGCTCGTCTGGAAAGGCGGCCACGAGCAGGTCGCTCAATTCCTGGAATTCATCACGGAACTCGGGGTGGCTGAAGATCACCGGCGCGTTGGCCCGGATCCCGGCGACGGTCTTGCGGCCGACCTCGTCGGGATCCATCCCTGCGCTCATCATCTCGCCGAACGCGCGGACGAATGCCGGATCCGGCGCAAAGCTGGTGTCCGAGAATTCGGGTGGCCGCTTGCCGGCAGCCTCGTGGATGTTGCTCTGGGTCAGGCCGGGTGCGAGCTCGGAGACCCCGATGTTGTCGGCGGCGAGCGCGGGCCGAAGGCTGGCGGTCAAGCCCCGCACGGCAAACTTCGACGTCGAATAGGGTCCGACCTCGGAGGCCGGCAAGTAGGCCGCCATTGATGAGACGTTGACGATATGACCGCCTTCGCCATGACTGCGGATGCGGGGAATGCAGGCGTTCAGCCCGTAAACCACGCCGTAGAAGTTCACCTGCATGATCCAGTGCCAGTCATCCAGGGTCGCCTTGTCGATGGTTCCGGCGAAGGTGGTGCCGGCGTTGTTGACGAGGATGTGGATCTTGCCGAAAGCGCCTTCGATACATTCGACGGCCTCGGCCCAGTCCTGCTGACTGGCGACGTCCAGCCGCACAGGGAGGACATCGCCCAGACCTGCGCCGGAAAGCTGCTCGAGAGCAATCTCCAGCTGGTCCGGTCGACGGTAGCCGAGGGCGACCCTTACGCCCTCGCGCGCCAGTGACTTCGCGATTCCCAGGCCGATGCCACTAACCGCGCCGGTGACGAGGGCGACCTTGCCCGCTAGCTCTTGCATTTCAGCGTCCTTCCCGCATGTTTCGAAGCGCAGGCCGGCGGTCGCCGCGTGCCGTCCCGGCAGATGCTAGCGACGCCAAGTCAGCCTGCCCACCGGATAACATCGAAGAGCCGCCGAACGCAGTCCGCTACCGGTGAACTGCCATCTCAAGCTCGCGCATCGGCACCCAGGTCCCGTGAATCTGCGGACGCAGCCGGCGGCCCAGTCGAATCTTCGCGACCGGACCCTTCGGCAAGGCGGCAGCTTCCAGAATCCAAAGCTCGGACTGCATGGTGGAATCGGTGTCGACGACCGCGGCCAACCAGCCCTCGTGGCCTTCGTCGTCCGAGGCAATGTGAACGGGTTCGTTGATCGATCTGTCAGGTCCGATGAACAGCGGCGTCAGCTCGCCGGTCTGCACATTGATTCGGATGAGCGTGTTGAACCCCGCGCCAACCAGCCCGTGCATGATGGGCGGGCCGTACTGGGGATCGAAGCAGGCGTAATAGCCGATCTCGTACTTGCGGGCCTGATCCCTGCTTGCGGTCCGCGACATGTCGCCGGGAGGACCAAGCGGACGCTCGACGCACCCGCTGTCCAAGTCCTTGAGATCGAGCGTCCAGCGCACCAGCGAGGCGCGAATATCGGCCGGACTCGCATCGATCCCCGAGGCTTCCCGGATGAACGGGAAGATATTGGTTTCCATGACATTGAGGTCGATGTGAAGCAAGGTGGTGCCATCGACCTCCTCCTCGTACCCGTTCATCATGTGAAAACCCGACAGCCCCGGCGGCCCCTTGATCCAGCGGATCTCGTCGCCCTTGCCGTAGCGCGGGAGCAGACCGAGATAGCTCGGGACGTCGTGGTGGTGGACCCAGGCAGGACCACCGGCCTTCATGCGATCGAGGTCGGCGATGGTCGGGAAGAGCGGAAAGACCGCCCAGTTCTTCGTCAGGACGAAGTCGTGCAGCATACCGCAGTAAGGAGCTTCGAACCAGGTTTCGGAAACAAGTTCGCCGTCCTTGCCGACCACGCAGAAGGCCACGTCGCGCGAGGTCGGGCCCGACGCCTCGTAGCCGTGGATGAACATCTCCCCGGTGACCGGATCGAACCGCGGATGCGCCGACGTCGTCAGGGTTTTCAGCTGACCACCGTAAGTCCATGGGCCGAGGGTCTCGAGCGTATGTGGATTGACCTCGTAGCTGTGCGCATCCTCCTTGCTGAGAAACAGCCTGCCGGCATGCCAGATCGGCGTCGTGTTGGCGGTCGTTCGGTCGATATCGCGAACGCTCGCATGATCGGTGAAGGGATTGTGGTACGCGCCAAACAGCGCCCGGCCGGCCTTCAGCTCGGCCGTGTGTCGGGGGGTGGCCACGTAGCGCAGGTCAAAACGAACCTTGCCGTCCCTGATGAGGAAGCGGCTGACCTGGCCGTCACCGGACAGGAAGGTGTCCCTCTCAACGATCGGCCGGTAATACGGGTCTGCGCCCGCCCGGAAGAAGGCTCCCTGAATGCCGGGCGGGATCGTCCCCTCGACCTCGAGGTCGTCCTGCGACCATTCCTCGCCGATGGGCGCATTGAAGCCCTGGAAATCGAAAGAGGCCGGCCACGTCCTGCGGCGGCTAGTCATTGCATCGTCTAGAGCCAAGGTCATTTATTCCCAAGTTAACTTAATCAACTCATTCTTGTCTTGCGTTCCCGAAGGGCTTGAGACGCTCTTAAAGATTTTCCCCAATCTCTCACCGAGAGCGACGCCTTCACGTGTTGATAATTACACCTATCGCCGACAGTCAAGCGCGGGACCGCAGGGGTCCTGACCGTATCCCGCAAAGCTGAATGGGGACCGCCCCTTGGAGAGGATAACCGGCAGCCCCCACCCAGCCGCGCGCCGACTGCGGGCGCCCGACCGGAACCGGCCATGGCCGCGCTGGCGAACCACACGCAACGTCTGACCACTTCAGTTTTGTTCTGCGCTGCTCAAACGCTGGATTGAGCACGCTGAGGGTAAAGTTATCACTGATAAATAAATCCAGCAAGCAGATAGCGCGTCGCGCGTCTCATCCGCCTGCCGGTCTCTTGCTCAGCAGTTATTGTAATCCTTGCCTCGGCAGAACTCATAGACCTCTCGCAGGGGAATCGGCTTCTTACCGGTGATCATCTCAACATGGTCGGTGAGGATCGCATAGAAATTGCCAGCGAAGCCGACGTCCTGACCGACCATCTCCTCGCTGCACCAGCGTTGCGCAAACTCGTGGGTCGGCATGTCGTCGGAAAACTTGCGGGGCACGCGCATCTCGTCAAGTTGTCGGAAGCGCTCCAGGACGGAGACCGGCTCGTACTGGATATCCACGCCGAACGCCTCACCGCTGATTTGAGCGATTTCGCGATAGCCGAGCAGTTGTGGACCGGTAATTTCGTAGACCGCGCCATCATGCCACGCGGGATCCAGCAGGCAGGCCACCGCGCAGGCCGTGATGTCGCGCTTGGATACAGGCGCAAAGCGACCTTCCCCAGCGGCCTGGTGCCAAACGCCGAGCGGAATCACTGCGGGCGCAGCAAGCGTGGGGAAGACTTCGGCGTAAGTCTGGTTGCGAAGTATCGTATGGCCAAGACCGCTCGTCTGCAGGTCCCGCTCGGTGACGATATGATCCGATACCGAGGGAACCGGATTGCGCGGATGGATGCCGCCGCAAGAGGTGTAGACGATGTGCCTGACGCCGGCTGCCTTGGCCGCCGCGATCGCATTGCGATGCTCGGGAACGCGATGCGTGACGTCCAGACTGCTGATCAGCATCAGCACGTCGCCGCCCTGGTAGGCGTTCTCGAGCGCCTTCCTGTCGCGATAGTCGGCCTGAAAGATCGCCACATCGTCCGGTACGCTGTCCCTGACCTTTTCGGGCGTCCTGGTGGTCAGAGTGAGATGGGATGCAGGTATCCGCGCGAGTAGCGCCCGGGTGATGCGCTTGCCCATATCTCCGGAAGCACCGCTTACTACGACCTTGGTCATTCTCTCGCTCCAGTGGAAGATTACCTGCGGCGGCTTATCTGGCGAACGCGCAATCCTCGTGCGAGCTGGTGAGCCACGCGCCTATCCCAATGTCTACGCGCATAATCTATCACCGATAAATTATTCTTGCAACGACCCGATCAGGCGCTGCGTGGCGAACATTCCCGACAACGGCAGCGCCGTGCCTGATCGATACCGCGGTCAGGCTTGCGCCAGAGCCTTTTCGCGGTCCATCATCGCCTGGAGCGCGCGTCGACCGAGGACCGCGGTCGTATCGCTCTTGAGCATCAGCTCGCGCGGCAGTTCATCGACGGTCTGTATGATCTTCTCGATCTCGCGCGTGGCAAAGGCATCCTCCTCGACCACAGAACGCAGGTACTCCTTGGCGAAGGCCAGGTCGTCCCCTTGCGGCGCGGACATCGCGAAGAAGTAGTTCGTGGAATGCTTTTTGGCAGGTGTCACCCCGTGCCAGACTCGGCTCGCCTGGATCAACTCGCCGCCGCGGAGTGGATGGCTTGCAGGGATGCGGAATTCGCCAATGCCGGCGTGGAATCCGGGCAGGTGGAAGTCCATGCCCGACAGCCGATCGACGTTGCCGTCAAAATTCTGCTTCTCGACGAGGAACGGCGGCTGTGGCGTATCGAGCATGAAGCGCCGGCTGCCGACCTTTCGATCCGTAACCTCCCGCTGCTCGGGCGTGGCCGCATCGTCATCGGTCCCGATGCTGCTGCGGTGCAGGTAGCCGAGGTGTGTCAAGTCGAGCAGGTTGTCGTTGAGAAGCTGGTAGCGTCCGTCAACGTAGAGCGAGTAGCACGGCTCGGCGACGTAGCCCTCTAGATCAAAACCGATCTCGGTCAGGTCGGGGATAAGGCGAACATCGGCCAACGACGGATCGCCTGGCCAAATCCACGCCCACAGGCCGCGCTCGACGAGCGGATAGGCTTTGATCGTGTAGATGCCGGGGATCTTCTCCTGACTCGGCACGAACGTGCATTTGCCAGCGTGGTCGAACGTGATCCCGTGGTATCCGCACTGAATGGCGTCGCCGACGCGCTTGCTCTCGCCAAGCGGATAATGGCGATGCGGACAGCGGCCCTGAACCGCGACAGCCGCTCCGTCGGCCTTGCGATAGAGCACCACGGGCTCGTTCAGGATCCAGCGACTGAGAAGTTCGTCACCGATCTCGTTGCAGAAGGCCGCCACGTACCAGCCGTTCCTGGGCGCAAAGCTGCCGTCGGTGAACGGATACATTTCTCTCGCTCCATTGAGACGTGTGAACCGGCCTGCCTTTGGCACGGTTCACGCTCTCCAGGTTCGCGGCGGCTGCCCACGCCAAGGGAAGGAAGGGTCAGAACTTCTTCTTGATGCTCAGCGCCCACTCCCGCGGCCGTCCAGGTTGTGCGTTGGCATAACCCGCACCGGCGCCGGTAAGGTCGAAGGCCGTCAGGAAGTAGTATTCATCGAAGATGTTCGTGAGCTCTGCCGAGACCTCGAGATCCTCGCCAGCATTCCTCCAGGTCAGGCGCGCATTGGCGAGCGTATAGGAGGGAATGCGTTCGAGGTTCGTATTCGACGATCCCGAGAACACCGTGCTCTGATACGACGCGTCGATCCGCGGAGTGATCGATCCGCTATCGCCCAGATAGAACTCGTACTGCGCGCCGACGCTCCACTTCCATTCGGGGGTATAGGGCGGGACGTCATCGAGCTGGGGACCGGTCGGGTTCGTGGTGCCGCCTGCCTGCGCGTTGATGCTCGTGTAGTCGAAATCGAGGTAGCTCAGCGCGCCGTCGATCGAAAGGCCGTCCACCGGACGCAAGGACAGTTCCGCCTCGAATCCCTTGATATCCGCGTCACCGGCGTTCTGCGGCACCGCGCAAGGGCCAGGACCCCCGAATTGCGGACAGGACAGGAGGGTGAGCTGGATGCCCTTGTACTTGCTCAGGAAGGCGGCGACGTTGAAGCGCGCGAGCCGATCGAACAGGTCGCTCTTGAGCCCGATTTCGTAGGCGGTCAGCGTCTCGGGGCCGAACGGCACGACCTGCGCAACGTTGAACGGCCGCGGACTGATGCCACCGCCCTTGAAGCCGGTCGAGACCTGCGCATAGGTCATCAGGTCGTCGGTCCAAGCGTACTGGACGTTGGCGCGATAGTCCCAGCGGTCGCCGTCGAAGTCACCGGTGACACCGTTGAGCGCACCAAGGAACGCGTTCGGCGTGCCGTCCCGGTTCGTGCGCGAGAACGTATAATCCTTGTGCTCGTCGGTGTAGCGCAGGCCGCCGTTGAAACTGAGCTTGTCGGTCAGGTGCCATGTCAGGTGGGCGAACGCGGCAATGGTGTCGGCGTTGACGGGGTCGTCGCCCTGGAACTGCAAGGGGATGACCGGGTAGCGCAAGTCCTGGAACGTCGCGTAGACCGACCGCTGGTCCTGGTAGAACCCGCCGAGGGTGTACTCGATCGCGTTGTCAAACGCGGAGCCGTTGAGCCGGAGCTCCTGGCTGAACGACCAAAAGGTGAGGTCGCCGCGACCATTGCTAGCCGCAAGCGGCGAGAGATCGTCGTCGTTCGAGAATCGGTTGGTGTATTCGCGGTACGCGGTAATCGACTGCAGCTGGAGCTCGTCGAGCACGTCCCAGTCTACCTGCCCCGAGATGCCCCAACCCTCGAAGTCGACGCGGCCGTCGTTAATGGTCTCTACCAGCGGAAACCCGGTCGCCACAGGACCCAGCCAGGCGCCCGCGGGCGAGTAGAAAGACGCATAGTTGCAGTACTTGCCGCACAGGAAGCGATTGTCGAGCGGCACCGCGGTCGCGCTGCCTCGGATCCAGGGCGTCGGATTGAACACCGAGGTGTTGTTCGGAGTGGCAGCAGCGCCGGGGGCGTTGGTCCCTTCCACGAGGACCGACCCCGCGACGACGCGGTCGTCATGGGTGTAGTCGGCAATGAGATTGATATCGATGGCATCGCTGGGCTGGAAGCGCAGCTGCGCCCGCGCAGCGCTATAGTTCACGGCGCTTTCCCTAGCCATGACACAGTCGTTGTTGGACGAGACGCGCGGAGCCACGCCACCCACCGCCGGGTTGAGCGCGCTCCCCGGGGGATTGACGCACCCGAAATCGAGGCGATCGATATAGCCGTCCTGCCGTTTGGACACCCCCGCGATGCGCAGCGAGGCGATGTCGGTCAGGCCGATGTCCGCGGACGCGCGCAGGTCGAGCCTGTCGCGGCTGCCGTAGGCGGCCTGGACGTAGCCCGTGTTGCTTCCGATGGGCTTCTGCGAATAGAGCTTGATCGCGCCGCCGATCGAGTTCTTGCCGGCGAGCGTTCCTTGCGGACCGCGCAGGATTTCCACCCGGTCGAGATCGAGCAGGTCAAGGATCGAGCCGGACAGGGTCGCGTAGTAGACATCGTCGACGTACATGCCGACGCCGGGCTCGAGCGCCGGATTGAAGTCGAACTGGCCGACGCCGCGAATGTTCGCGCCGAGAGCCGGCCCGAACGCCGCGCCTTGGGGCTTGAGGGTGACCGACGGTGCCTGGTTCGCGACATCGGCAATATTGGTCTGGCTGCGTGCTTCAAGCATTGCGCCCGAGACCGCGGTGATCGCCAGCGGAGTTTCCTGAAGGTTCTGCTCGCGGAACTGCGCCGTGACCAGGATCTCGTCCGTCCCGTCTGCTTGATCAGCGGCCGCGGGCGCCTCGGCACTGGCCGCTCCTTGGGAATCGGAAGCCTGCGCGAGTGCCGAGCCCGGGGCGAGCATGGCCCACGCGAGCATGGGCGCGGATAGAGCCACCCGGCTGGAGTGCGACCGCCACGCGGCACTTAGGCGCATTGTCATCAGAAAAACCCTCCCAATTACGATCTCGTCGCTCGCTGCGCTTGTACGCTCGTACGAGATCAACGTCAAGGCGATGGGGAAGCGCACGGCGCCCGCCGCGAATGGGCTGATCGCAACCGGCGGAAACGCTGATGCAGGCGTCGCCTGTTCGCGGCGACTGGGATCGGCGTGTCGCCCCCCGCGCCGCCGGCCCAGGCTCTCGATGTACATTATCGAGGTGACCGCGGTCTCCACCGTCAGCGAGTGATCACTGCCGCCAAAGGGCCGTCGCCGACCTCAAGCGAGGCGCCTTTACCCGCACAAACCCTCAGCCGAAGCGCTTAGTGGTCCGCGTCGCGCCTGCGCGCTACAGCCGGAAGACTCGTTCGGCGTTGGTCTGCATCAGCATCGTCTTATGCTTGAGCGGGATGTCCATGGCATCGAATGCGGCAACCTCGTCGGCGTTCGCCTGATAGGGGTAGTCCATCGCGTAGAGGACGCGATCGGGCCCGAGCACCTCCATGCAGAACTTGATCGCGGGCTCCCACGGCACGCCGCTGGTGGTGATCCAGACGTTGTTGCGGAAGTAGTACGACACCTTGTGTTTGAGCACGGCCGCGTCGGCCCCGCCGCGCAGCCCGGTCTTGCCGTCGGACCCACCTTGCCACCAATCCATCCGATAGAGGTGCATCGGCATCGCCTCGCCCATGTGCCCGATCACCAGGCGCAGCTTCGGGAACCGGTCGAAGACGCCCGACAGGATCAGCGCCATCGTATGTAGCCAGACCTCGTGGGTGAAGCTGGCATTGACCATCCCCGCGCCGGCGCGGCGCGAATAGTATTCGTACATCGGCTTTGGTGGCACCGTCGGGTGGATGTATAGCGCGGCATCGTTTTCCTCGAGGGCCGCGAGGATCGGCTCGAACCGCGGCTCGTCGAGATAGTGGCCCTGGATGTGCGAGTTCACGACCACGCCCTTCATGTTCAGGGTCTGCATGCCGCGATTGATTTCCCGCACCGAGCTCGCGACGTCTTGCGGCGCAATCGCCAGCAGGCCGGAGAACCGGTCCGGATACCGGCTGCATGCCTCAGCGAGCCGGTCGTTCGAGAGCGCCGCAAGCTCGGCGCCAACCTCCCGCTCGAGCACTTGCACCCCGGGAGAGGTTAGCAGCAGCAGCTGGTGATCGATACCGAGCTCGTCCATGCGGCGGATCCGTTCGGGCCCGACCTCGCACAGCTCCTCCTGGAGCTGGGTTGCGCCGGCGAACATGGCCGCGATGTGCAACGAGCTGTCGTCGGGCGGGCAGGCACTGCGGACCAGATCCAGCTGGGCCTCAATGATCTCTGGAATGCTCCAGGCCTCCTCGGTCGCGATCCGCTTGTACGGCGCGCTCCGGTCAATCGGCCGGCTCGGCAGCAGAAGGGCCGAGGGGACCTGGCCGGGAATCTGGTCCATCCCGCCGGCGACATCCGAAAAATAGCTCATCTCAAACTCCAGTGTTTGCGGGCAGCGAAGGCCCAGGCCCAGGCCCAGGCTCAGACAAAGGTCACGTCATTGGCGCACGGCGCCAGGTTCGAACGAGAACGGGTGAGAGCGCCGCAATGATCGCGAGCGGCACCGCCAGTGCGATGAAGAAGTTTGATGGCGGCAGATGCATGGCGAGCAGCTGGCCACCGATGGCGGGTCCGACGATCGAGGCGAGGCGACCGCTTCCGAACGCCCAGCCGACCCCAGTGGCACGCATCGAGGTCGGGTAGGCGCTCGAGGCGAAGGCGTTCAGCGCACCCTGCGCGCCTGTCGCGCAATAGCCGGCGATGGCCACGACCACCCAGGCCAAGGCCGTGGCGTAATCGACGAAGCCCATGCTGAAAATGGCAACGGCTCCGGCCAGGTAGTATGCGGGAAGCGTAATCCCTGGCCCCCACCGGTCCATCACGAAGCCGCTCGTGCCCGAGCCCAGCAGGCCCCCGAACGAAAACACGGCAATGAGCAGCCCGGCTTCCTCGATGGCCAGGCCGAAGCCCTGGTTGAACAGCGTTCCCGACCATGCGGCGAGCGTCGTTGGCACAACGAAACTGAAGCTGAAGGTGGCCCACAGCAGGAGGGTCAGCGAGAGCCTGCCGCCCGACAGGATGTCGCGCACGCTGGCGAGACCTCCGGACGATCCCTCACGCTTGCCAGGGAGGGCCATCGCTGTGCCCAAGTCCAGGCCCGGGTCCATCGTGCGCAGCATGCGCATGAGCCGCGGATCACCCGGATCCCGGCGAGCGAGAAACCGGGCGGATTCCGGCAAGGCGATCAGCAGCAGGGGGACCAGCAGGAAACCGAGCCCTCCGCCGATCCAGAAGATGGTTTGCCATCCATAGCCCGCGAGCAGCTGCCCGTTCACGAGACTGCCGATCGTTGTTCCCGCCGCAAAGCCGCAGAACACCAAGGCGACGACGCCCGAGCGATACCGCCGCGGAGTCATTTCGTTGCTGAGGGCCACCGCGTTGGGGATGACCCCGCCGAAGAACACCCCTGAGATGAATCGTAACGCGGCGAAGGCGCCCAGCGTCCCGACCTGCGTGGTCGCGGCCGTCAGCACGGCGAACGCCGCCACGTTGACGATGAGCATGGGCTTGCGGCCGAACCGGTCTGAGAACGGGCCCGCAATATAAGTGCCGAGCGCCAGTCCGAGACTCTGCGCCACGAGCACGGGGGTGAGGTCCTCGGGGGCAACGCCGAAATCCCGGGCGATCAACGGGACGGCGAGACCGATCATGAACAGGTCGTAGCCGTCGATGATCATGGTCAGCAGGCACAGAGCGACGACGCGAATCTGTAGCGGTCCCATCGACTGCCGGTCGATGAACGCCTCGAGGTCGAACGGCGATGGATGCCCGGCTGGATTGGCCTGCGTCATCGGAATGGCGCGCCCAGGCGCCTTGCTTCGAACAAGCGACCGCGAGCCCTGTCGCCGCATGAAAGTCGCACGTTCCGCCGCCCTCCCGAGATCGATCGCGGTCCTGACCGTCGACCCGGATCCGCGAGGCCCAAATTCCTCCGGATCGCGCTTTGCGGCTTCCTGCCACCATTTCTCTTGTACGTTCGTACGAATGGTTGTCAATGCGTCGAACCAGTGGTTCATGACTCGCCCGCTTCGGTGCAATGCTGCCGAAGCGTACAAGGCCAAGAGTTCGGGTAGTGCCCGTTCCCTTCGATAGGCCGCCGGTGAACCTTGACCGAGAATGCCCCCTCTTTAGGGAACCGAGGGCGGCGTGTCGTCGAGACGTCAGATGGCGCTTGAAAGGTGCATGAATGAGTTCTCAGGCGGGCGAGGCCCAACGACGTCCGGTGCGGCTGAACGAAGGTACCGGCAAGTATCTCGACGCGGCTGAGGCCCTGTTTCTGCGATTGGGTTACGAGGGAACCTCGATGCGCGCGATCGCGACGCGCGCGCGGGTCAGCCTGGGCACCATTGTCTATCACTGGAATACAAAGGAGGCGCTGTTCCGCGCGGTGTGCCTCCGCCGGTTTTCCGCTCCGCTCGAAGAACAGAATCGGCGCCTGGCCGAACTCGAGAGCACCGCTGGCGGATCGACCGCCGAGGCCATAACCCCGATAGTGCGCGCGCTTGTCGAACCGCCTGTCCAGGCCGAGGCAGATCCCGCGTCGGGGCCGCTGCTCCGCTCGCTCTATGGCCGTGTGCTGACCGATCCAGCCCCGGTGGTGCTCAAAGTCACGGTCGACCTGTTCGGGGAAACGACCACCTTGCTGTGGAAGAAGATGCGCGAGTGCCTGCCGGACCTGAGCGACCAGGAATTCTACTGGCGGATGACCTGTGCGGTCGGCGCTTTCGTTTACGCGCAGTCGTTCGGACATCGTGCCGCCTACGCGACGGAATACGCCGAACAGGCCGAGGACTGGGAAACGGGCGCTGCCGAGATCGTCGCAGCCATGGTCGCCATATTGAGTGGCGCCCGGCCGTCGAGTCCCGTGCCGGCCTGAGAGACAGTCGCCCATCCGGGCCTTTAGCGCCGTAGCCCGCCGGAGCCCCAAGCGACCCTCGATGGGTCGCGTCCATCCCGATCATGTCCCGAATCGACCGACCGCGGCCGCTGAAGCGCGTGCAATGCGGCGCACGCAACGGGCGTTCAATTTTTGCACGCCCATCTCGAGGCGAACGAAGCCATCGGCTCGGTTCTCTGCGCGGCACATCTCGAAAGCGAGAACGCGCTCAGTTTCGCGCGCCGTGCACTGACAACCTACTGGGCGGCCGCACTAGTGATGCCCTATCGCCCTTTCGCCCGCGCCGCGCAGCGACGGCTTGGCAGCGGTTCCCCCGGCCTTGATCGGCGTTGGCTGTCACTTGTGCCATCGACCCAATTGCCAAGCCCGCTCGGCGCCGCCGATCGGCCGGGAAATCCGCTCCGATCGCTACCGGGAGGCCGGCGTCCCCTATCCGATTGCCGGAGAATGAGCCGGCCAGGCGATGACCAGGCTATGAGGCAAGTGCCTTGCTATGGGGCAAGTGCCTGATCGTAATCGAAGTCGCTCCGGCAAGAGGCCCTGCCCGCATCGGACCCCGAGCCTCACATACTCCCCGTTATCATCCTGAGCGTCCAAATTGCGCCCTATTTTCGGGCATCCCGGCTTTCCGGGCGAATTCCCAAAAGCCGCCGTTCTGTACATCGAGGCGTTGAAGGCCGGCTCTCGCCCTAATGTCGGTTGTAGAGCTAACTCCATTTCCTCCCGACACGGTAGCCTTACGGAGCCTTGTGCCTTGCCACCCGCTTTCCCCGAAGTAGGAGGACGCTGAGCGCAGCCTCGGAGACGTGCCGTTGAACAAACATCCTGGTTCGTTCTATTTCGACCGCTACGAGTCGCGAACCCCTCCAGCGCCGTTGGAATACTCCCGCAGGACCGAACTGCTCTGGCAAGTCCTAGCCATCGCCACCCTTATTGCTGGGGCGCTCTATCTTCACTGGCGGTGGACCGCGTCGCTCAACTTCGACGCGCTGGGGTTTGCCGTCCCGCTCGTGATCGCGGAAACCTGCGCGTACGTCGGGCTGGTCCTTTTCACCGCCAACCTGTGGAAGACGCACGACTACCCGCAGCAGCCCCCGCCGGCGTTGCTGGCCGACTGCGTGCGCGACGAGGCGGGATCGGACCGGCCGATTCGGGTCGACGTGTTCATTGCGACCTACAGCGAGGAGGAGGAACTGGTCCGCCTGTCGATCCGCGACGCCAAGGCGATCCGTTATCCCCACCCGCTCGAACTCGCGGTCCACGTGCTCGACGACGGGCGCCGCCCGGCGATGGCGCAAGTCGCCCGGGAGGAGGGCGTGGGCTACATCACGCGCGACAACAACGTCGGGTTCAAGGCAGGCAACCTGCGCAATGCAATGGAGCTGACCAGCGGCGACTTCATCGTCATTTGCGATGCCGACACGCGCCCCTTCCCGACCATGCTCGAGCGGACCCTGGGCTATTTCCGCGATCCCGACGTCGCGATCGTGCAGACGCCGCAGTGGTTCTACGACATTCCCGAGGGCGAGCGGCTGGAAGACGTCTGGGGCCGCCGCGCCGGCGCCCCGGGGCGGATCACCGCGCGAGCGATCGAGAAGGTGTTCGGCGAGATCAGGGTCGGCGAGGACCCCTTCGCCAACGACCCGGCCATGTTTTACGACATCATTCAGCGGCGGCGGAACGCCTGGAACGCCGCGTTCTGTTGTGGGGCCGGCTCGATCCACCGGCGCGAGGCCGTGATGTTCGTCGCCCTGCGCGAGTTTTCGCAAGCAGTCGCCTCGTCGGCCGAAGACTCGCGGCCGCCGATCGACCGTCTGCTCCGCCGCCGCGACGCGACCCGGGATGCCCTCGCGCGCTGGCAAGCCGCTCAGGAACAGGAGCTCACGCCCTATAAGTTCCACGTGTCGGAGGATATCTATTCGACGATCGTCCTCCACCAGGACACTTCGCGCGAATGGAAGACCGTGCTTCACCCGCAGGTCGAATCGAAGATGCTTTCGCCGCAGGATCTGCTGTCCTGGACCATCCAGCGTTTCAAGTACGCGGGCGGCAGCCTCGACATCTTCTTCAACGACAACCCGATCCTCAAGCCCGGCCTCTCGCTCATGCAGCGGGTCATGTACCTGGCCACGTTCTGGTCCTACTTCGCCGCCATCTGGAACCTCGTTTTCCTGCTGGCGCCAGTGGTCTACTTCGTCAGCGGGATCCCGCCCGTTTCCGCCTACACCGGAGACTTCTTCGCCTACGCGCTGCCGTTCCTGGTGTTGAACGAACTGGCGTTCATGGTCGGCACCTGGGGGCTGTCGGGATTCAAGGGAAAGGTCACCTACCTCGCAAGCTTCCCGCTCTCGCTGCGGGCCTTGTGGGCGGTGCTGCGCAAGAAGAAGATATCTTTCCCGGTCACGCCCAAGCAGCGCCAGGCCGGCAATCAGCTGCACATCGTCTGGCCGCAGATCGGGATCATCGCCGTGACCCTGGCGGCCATCGCCTACGCCGGCACGCGAACGGCTCTCGGCGAAGGCGGCTACAGCGTGGGCGGGCTGATCGTGAACGGCCTGTGGGGACTCAACAACGTGCTGGCCATGTCGATCATGGTGCGAGCGGCGCTCTGGAAGCCGGAGGACGAGCGATGACGTTCGGGGAAAAGCTGCGGCGCGGCCGCAGCCATCTGCTGGTCGTCGTCGTCATGATCGTCACCGCCGCGATCGTGGTGGGCATCGAAGACGAGAACCTGACGCGGGAAACCGGTAAAAGCCCGCCTGATCGTCGGTACCCCGGTCATTTGCAAACGACGCCGAATCCGGGATCTGGAGCGGCCATTGCAGATCGCACGGAACCGAGGCCCGGTGCGGGCGAGGCCGTCGGGCCGATGGTGCAATTGGGTGCCTACCTGTCGCGCGAGGATGCCCTGGCAAGCTGGGCCCGGCTGGTGGACGCACGGCAGGAACTTGGCAGCCTGAAACTCGATCGGATCGAACCGGAAATCGTGGAAGCGCGGGCGGCGGGAAGGACCGTCCATCGCCTGTTGATACGCCCACGAGGCGAGATGTCCGCAGCGCAGATGTGCCAGGAATTTCAGGCGCTGGACAACGCCTGCTTCGTGCGTGAGCCCTAGTCTGCCGCCAGCGGCTCCGGCTCAGAGAAGCTTGGTCAAGGTCAAGGTGTTGTGCCCGTCCTTGGTTTCGTACTGTATCGCATCAACGCAGGAACGGACTATGCCCATGCCGCGCCCGCTTTCGGCATCGAGCGGCACTTCACGACATTCAGAATAGAACCGTTGCGGCGCGGCGATGCCGGAGTCGCTGAGGGTCACGACCGCGGTCCCGCGGTCGACGAAGAAGTCGAGCGCGATGGTCCCCGTCCCATCGCCGCCATGCTCGACGATGTTGTTGGCCGCCTCGACCAGCGCCAGTTCAAGGTCGAGCGCCGCGCCGTCTCCCAATCCCGCGGCTTGGCATCGGTCGCGCAGCCATTCGGCCAGGCGGCGAACCTGTAGGAAATCCGCCGGGACCGCGATCCCCGTGAATGGCAGGTCAGCCGGCAAGCGACATCTCGGCCTCGACACTGTCGGCGCAGAGGATGAACAGCTTGTCGAGCCCGGTTATCTGGAACAGCCGCGTGGGGGCGCCGCCCGCGCCAACGACCGCGATGCGCCCGCCGGGCGCCATCTGCTTGAGCATAGAAACGAGCACGCCGAGCCCGGTCGAATCGATGAACTGGACCCGCGATAGATCCAGCAGCACGCGCTGCTGGCCGTGGTGGCGGGCGCTGGCTAAAAGGCGGCGCATGTCGGGTGACGCTGCTGCATCGAGCCGCTCGAACGGCACCTCGATGCGGACGATTGCGGGCGAATCGGTCATGGCTTGGTCTCTTCGGCCGCCGTCGACTCGAGCGCAAGCATCGAGACATCGTCGGCCGGTTCGCGCAGGTCCAGCCGGCTTTGCAACGTCGCGACCAGATCGGCCAGCGGGCTCCCGGCCGATGTCTCGACGACCGACTTCAGGCCCGCTTCGCCCAATTCGCCACCCGCCGCGCCGTGGCAGTCGGTCAGGCCGTCCGAGTAGAGGATGAGCCGGGCGCCGGGCGGGAACGGAAACTCCTGGACGCTGTGCGATACGTCGGCGAACCAGCCCAGCGGCATCCCCTCTCCGCCGCCGAGTTCGCGAAGACCCGATCCATCGTCCAGCAACGGCAGGGGGTGGCCCGCCCGGACCAGCCAGCCTCGTCCCCCGGGCGCATCGAGAATGCCGGCGACCATCGTGGCGTAACTTTCGTCTCCGCGCTGTTCGATCTCGCGATTGAGCCGAGCGACCGCGGCGGCGAGCGATTCAGCGCTGTCGGGACGGTATTGCTTGAGGCGATGATGGAGGTGAAAGGATTCAAGGGCGGCGGGCACGCCGTGGCCGCGGACGTCGATCAGGAAGAACAGCGTCAGCCCATCGCCGACCGCACTTGTCCCCATGGTATCGCCGCCAAGGCCGGTGGCCGGGTGATAAAGGTGCGCGGCCCGCACCGCCTGGAGCTGCTCGGCGCGGGGAAGCGAACGCTGGTGGAGCGCGGCGGCCGCGGCGATGTCGCTGCGCACGGCGCGCAGTGCCTCGCGCGTCCGGGCATGCGCCATGGCGAGGAGCTGGTTGCGGCGCGAGAGCCTGCGCTGGAGCATGCGATTGCGCCGCGCGGTCGAGAGCGCGAGGTCTAGCTGAAAGGGATCGACCGGCTTTAGCAGGAAATCGTCGACACCCGCGCGCAACGCCTCGATCCGGGCACTCTGATCTTCGCGCGCGGTCATCATCGTGATGTGCAGGTGCCTTTCCGAACTGCGGTTCTCGCGCGCCCGGCGAACCAGTTCCATGCCGTCCATCCCCGGCATCTGCCAGTCCGTCAGCAACACATCGACTCCTTCGTCGAGCATGGCCAGGGCAGCGGGAGCCGACGCGGCGATGCGGACGCTGCACCTTCTCGCCTCGAGCTCGATGGCGACGAACTCCGCCAGCATCTCGTCGTCGTCCACCACCAGGACGGTCAAGTGCTCGGTCCGGTCGGCCATTGCTCGCTACTCCCGCGTCCGGGCGGCGAAGGGCGCGCCCGGGGGGGCGCTTTTGCGGCAATGGGTGGGATCGGTCATTGAGCCTGCGACGTTAGGCGCTACAGCGGCGTTCGGAAGAGTTTTCATCATGGGAACCTGTTTCTTGCCAAAAATACAATCCGCAGGCTGCGCGATGGGTGCCATGCTTGCCTTCATGAGCGTTCCGGCCGCCGCGCAGGACATCGGCGTGACCTATGCTGGCGGCGGCGTCGGCGACGGGCGAAACGCCTATGCCGGAGCGGTCATCGCCTTGCCGGGAGCAACGCTGGGCAACGGCATGGCCATCAGGGCCGGCGGCAGCGCGGGCCGTTACGAGTACGAGACCGGCGCCACCCAGATCGACGGCAAATACGTCTCGGGCGAAGTGGCCCTAGTCTATCAGACCTCGGGCGATTGGGGTTGGGCGAATTTCGGCGCGGGTCCCCGCGTCACCGATACCAGCTTGTCGCCGTTCGATCCCGCCAACGAACGGGCCGGAACCCGCTGGGATCTCGCGCTCCAGACCGACGGCGCGGTCGGCTACCGGTGGCGCCTGGGCTGGTTCGGATCGCTCGGCGTTCTCGACAAGCCCTACAACGCGGAATTGCGGGTCGGCCGGCTCGTGAGCGAGGCCAGCCAGACGCGGGTCGGCGTCGAGACCGGGATTGCGGGAGACGATACCTATACCCGGGGCACCCTGGGCGTGTTCGCCTCGACTCAGGTGGCGGCCAAGACGGAGCTGCGGGTGTCCGGCGGGCTGAGCGAGCAGCGCGGGCGCGATGCCAAAGGGTATGCAGCTGTCAGCCTCAGCCGCACGTTCTAACATTCGCCCGGCGTTGGCTCTCCGGTTCGCGGCAAAGGTGGCCATGCTAGCCGCGAGCACCGCTTCCTCGACATCCGCCGCGCAAGCCCTGCAGCGTCCCCCGGGCTATGTCCTCGCCTGGGCGGACGAATTTGACCACCCGGGTCTGCCCGATGCGCGCCGCTGGACCCACGACACTTCGCGCAACCGCGCCGGCTGGTATAACGAGGAACTGCAATACTATGCGCGCGACCGCGCCGAGAATGCCCGCGTGGAGAAAGGCCGGCTGATCATCTCGGCGCGGCACGAGGACCTGGCGGACGCCCGGCCTCGCGATTGGGGCGGCCAAGCCTTCAGCTCTGCTCGTCTCACGACCCGCGGCAAGGCGAAATGGCGAGGAGGCTTTTTCGAGGTTCGTGCGAAGATGCCCTGCGTGCTTGGCGCTTGGCCGGCGATCTGGTTGCTGCCCGACAGCCACCGCGGCGACTGGGAGGGTGGGGAAATCGACATCGCCGAACATGTGGGCTTCCGGCCGGACACGGTCTACCACGCGGTCCATACGCGCGAACGCAACTTTCGCCGCGGCAATCACCTGCAAACCAGCACCCAACTCGACGCCTGCGGCGCATTCCACACTTACCAATTACTCTGGACCGATGAGCAGATTGTGATCGGAGTGGACGGCGAGGCCTCGCTCAGCGCGCCCGCAGCGTCCTTCGAGCGACCCATGTCGCTGATCCTCAACGTCGCGGTCGGCGGCACATGGGGAGGAGAACGAGGTATCGATGCGGCCGCCTTTCCGGCGCGGATGGAGGTCGACTACGTGAGGGTGTGGCAGCCGCTGGAGGGACAGCGGTGACCGTGGCCATCAACAGGGCGAAAGAGCGGCGCTGGCGCCGCATAGCATGGGGGGTGGCTTTTTTAGCCCCGCTGATCGTTGCGCTTGTCGCGCTGCTGCTCGTGCAACAGGTCGTAACCGCCAACAGGCTGCGGGACGCCGAACGCGCTTCGCAGGAACGGCGTGCCCAACTGCTGAGCGTGCTCGGAGCGCACCAGGACGTCGAAACAGGCCAGCGGGGGTACCTGATCACCGGCAGCGAGGCCTTCCTTGCCCCCATGCGCAATGGTGAGCGACGCCTCGATGCGATCTTTCCTCAACTCGAGCGGGAATATGCACTGGACCCTACGCAGGCCGCTCGGCTCGACGAGATAGAACGCGTTTCCGAGGCCAAGCGCGCATTCAGCCGAAGAACCGTCGAACTGCGCAAGGCGGGCGACGACGAGGCCGCCACGGCCATGGTCCGGGGCGGCGACGGAAAGGCGCTGATGGACCGTCTCCGAGCGCTCACGGGCGAGATGATCGGCGTCGAAGTCCGTGTCCTTGGCGATACTGCGGCGCGCTTCGAGCAGGCCACCACCACGCTGCGCTGGCTCACCTTCGGTCTCTTGGCACTGTTGCTGATCCTTCTCGCCAGCGCCGCCGCCGCGCTCAGGCTGATGTGGATCCAGCGCCGAGAAGCCATGATTGCGCTGGAGGACACCGCGGTTCGGCGGGCGGCCATTCTCGACAGCGCCATGGATGGCATCATCACGCTGAACCCAAGCGGCAGCATCGAAGGCGCCAATACCGCCGCGGTGCGCATGTTCGGTTTCGGCGAGGAAGAATTGATCAGCCGCGATGTTGGAATGCTGTTCGCCACTCCGCCGCCGATTGGCCAGGTCGCCGCATCCCTGCGGGACATGCAACTGGAAGCGGGCAATCCGGGCGCGTTGCAAGAAATCGTCGGGCGCCGCAAGGACGGCTCGACCTTTCCGGCCGACGTCGCGGTGACTGCGGCCCCGCTGGCAGAGGGCCTGCGCTACGTCGCAGTGATCCGTGACATCACCGACCGGCAGAAGGCCGAGCAGGTCAAGGCCGAGTTCGTCGCCACGGTCAGCCACGAGTTGCGCACGCCCCTGACCTCGATAGCCGGGTCGCTCGGCCTGCTCGCCGGGGGCGCGGCAGGCGAACTGAGCGACCGCGCCGCGCGCCTCATCGCGATCGCCCATACCAACGCCGACCGGCTGGTGCGCCTGATCAACGATATTCTCGACATCGAAAAGCTCGAATCGGGCAAGATGCGCTTCGACAACCGCCTGCTGTCGCTAGCGCCGGCGGCGGAACAGGCAGTAGAGCAGATGCGCGGCTTCGCTGACACCTACAAGGTCGGGATACGGCTCAACGCGGCAGAGGATGCCTGGGTTTTCGCGGATCCCGACCGCCTGACCCAGGTCCTGACGAACCTGTTATCGAACGCGATCAAGTTCTCCCCGGAGCATGGCGAAGTCAGGCTCACCGTGGTTCCGGGCCGCAAGCGTCATCTGGTTTCGGTAAGCGACGACGGCCCCGGCATTGTCGACGAGTTCCGCAGCCGCATTTTCGGCAAGTTTGCCCAAGCCGATTCGTCCGACAGCCGCAGCAAGGGCGGCACCGGCCTCGGCCTCAGCATCGTGCACGAGATCGTCACCAGGCTGGGCGGGAGCATCAGCTTCGACAGCCGCCCCGGCGAGGGCACGCAGTTCCATGTCCACCTGCCCGCAGTCGATCCCGAGCTCGACATGCCCGAAAAGGCCAGGACGGTCCTTCTCGCGGGCGAGAACCTCGCAGGTCGCTTGCGTGAAGCGCTGCGGGGAACGCGTTACGACCTGGTGGTGGGCAACAGCCCGGCCGACGTGCGCCGGCTGCTCGATACGCGCCAGTTCGACGCGATGCTGCTCGACATGAGCATGACCAACGAGGATCCCGTTCAGATCGTTCGTTTCACGCGCCTTTCGATCCTCAACGAACGCGTCCCGATCATCGCCATCGGCGGCCATGACGAAGGCCAGTATGCCTCCGACCCGACGTTCCTGGTCGACTGGTTACACAAGCCGGCGGAGATCGGCTCACTTTCCTCCCGGCTCGATGCCAGCATACTCCACTGGGAAGGTCCGCGGCCGAGGATTCTTCACGTCGACGACGACCCGGACATCTTGCGGGTCGTGCGGGCCGCGATCGGCGAAAAGGCGGACGTGACGCCGGCGCAGAGCCTTGCGGCCGCGCGCGCCGTTCTGGCCGAAAACGACTTCGATCTGATCATCCTCGACCTGACCTTGCGTGACGGCAATGGCGCGGAACTGCTGGCCGACTTGCGCCAGCATGAGCGCGAGGTACCGATTATCGTCTTCTCGGCCGAGGATTCCGATCAGCACAATCTCGACCGACTGCAGGGCTTTCTCACTAAGGCGCGCACGCCCATCGAGCGGCTGGTTTCAATCGTGCAGCGCGAAATTGCCCGAAAGGATGCTAGCGAGTGAGCTACGACATACTTTACGTCGATGATGAGCCGGATCTACGCGAGATTGCACAGATGAGTCTGGAACTGGACCCGCATCTCGAAGTGCGTTGCTGTGCCAGCGGGGAAGAGGCCCTGCGTGCGGCGGCTGAGCGCCGGCCGGACCTCGTACTCCTTGATGTCATGATGCCGTCCATGGACGGCCCGCAGACTTTGAAGAGACTGCAGGAGGACCATGGCCAAGCCTTGGCGGTGGTATTCATTACCGCGCGCGCCGGTGAAAAGGATGAGCAGGACTTGCGCCGGCTCGGAGCAAGAGGGGTGATTGCGAAGCCGTTCGATCCGATGGATCTCGCTCGCCGCGTAAAGACCTACCTCGCGGATGTCTGAAATCGAACCTCGTCTAGAACGACTCCGCCAACGCTATCTCGAACGGCTTGCCAGGGAGATGGCCGAACTCGAGGCAATTGCCCGGGGCCGCCCAACACTAGCTGAGCTCCAGGAATTGCAGCGGATCGCGCACAAGCTGGCCGGCATTAGCGGTTCTCTGGGGTTTGAATCGGTTTCGACAGCCGCGCAGAAACTCGATCGCGACTGGAGCACATCCGCTGCGGATCTGACCGTCCTCTGCGCATCCGTCTCGGAGTTGAGGCAAATCGCCGACACTGTTTTGTAGTAGACGGCGGTAATCGAGGTCTGGAACTGGATGATTACCGGGGTTTGCATCGTACCCAAATCAAACAAACTTCGGCACGTGGAGGCGATCGTGCCGGAGGAGTTGGTCTGACGGGTTTTATCAGTACCGCAGGCCGCGTCATCCGCTAAGCAGCTGTTCGAGCGCGAAGCCGACAGTCCGCAATCGGCCCAAATGCGGATCTCTGTGAGACGAAGTCCATGCAGCGTCCGCTCCAATATATTTCGAGCAGATGTCACACCGCGCAGGGCTGGGTCGTCTTAGTGTCGAGCGCTTCGATGCTCGTCACCAGGAGACCATTCATGAGCCCCCGCCTCGACAATCCATCCACACTCTTTCCCGCCGGCTTCAAGGCCATGGTGGCGCTCGAACAAGCGCTCGCCCAGTCAATCGATGCGGAGCTGTTGGAACTCGTCAAGCTGCGCGCATCGCAGATCAATGGCTGTGCCTTTTGCATCTACATGCACACGACCGACCTGCGGAAGCGCGGCGTCGACGAAATGAAGCTTTACCTCCTCAACGCTTGGCGCGACTCCTATCTCTATTCCGATCGGGAGCGGGCGGCTCTGGGCTGGACCGAGGCACTTACTCGCGTGGCGGACGAGGGGGCGAGCGACGAGGCCTACGACGTCCTCGCCGCACATTTCGACGAGGAGGAACGAGTGCAACTGACCTTCGCCATCGGCGCGATCAATGTTTGGAACCGCCTACAGGTTGGGTTCCGGGTCGCCCACCCGCCGCGTGGCGCGGCAATGCGCGCCGATGCAGCCTGACAGGTCCCTGAGCGATTTCGAGGCGCAGCGGCCCCGACTGCTGCGCCTCGCTTACCGTATGCTGGGCTCGCTGAGCGAGGCCGAGGATGTCGTTCAGGATGCGTGGCCGCGTTGGGCGGCAGTAGAGGGGGAAGTATACGTAGCGGAGGCCTACCTGACACGCATAGTGACTCGTCTCTGTCTCGATCGGCTGAAATCCGCACGCGCACGGCGCGAGCAATATGTAGGTGCGTGGTTGCCGGAGCCGCTACTGCAGCAGTCAAGCGACGAGGATTTTGCCGACGACGTCACCCTTACGCTGATGATGGCGATGGAGCGGCTTTCACCACTCGAGCGCGCCGCTTTTCTCTTGCACGACATCTTAGAGACGCCGCTGAACGAGGTGGCTGCTGTGCTCGAACGCGACCCTGCCGCAGTTCGCCAGTTGGCATCCCGCGCCCGGCGTCACGTTCGGGAGGCGCGGCCGCGGTATACTCTTTCTCCGCAAAGTGCGACGGATCTCGTGCGGGCTTTTCACGAGGCTAGCACGAAAGGCGACATCAAAACCTTGAGCGGCATCTTGGCAGAGGAGGTCTCTGTATTTTCCGATGGGGGAGGCAAGGTTATTGCATTCCGCAACGTCGTCCACGGCGTAGATCGGGTCCTTCGCCTGTTTCAGGGGCTGGCACGCAAGGCGGCATATCGGCCACGATTGCTGCGCATCGTCATGATCGACGGGCTTCCAGGCTTCGTCAGCATCGACCGCGGGGGGATTTTGCAGACCACCGCGATCGAGGTCCGAGACGGAAAGGTTTCTGCGCTCTACATCGTGCGCAACCCAGATAAACTCTATCATATCGAGGCGATGCTGGCCGATGGATCAGCCCGGCCAGGCCAAGATAGGAGCTGAGTTTCAGCGTCAGCTTGTGACCAGTTCCGGCATTAAGCCGTCAGTCCGCATTCGGCCCAAAAGCTGCGGCGCGCTTCGCGTTCTTTGATCGGCCAATCTCGGCCGTGGAGAAGAACCATGGGATACTCTCGATTTGAACCCGAAATGCAGGCCCGCGCAGCGTGGAATGCTGGCAAGAACGTGGGAACGAAGCGCCCGCTTTCCCAGAAGCAGATCTGGGCGATCCGCTTCCATCTCGATCGCGAAGGCCGGTTGAGGGACAAAGCGCTTTTTGACCTCGCCATCGACAGCAAGCTGCGCGGCTGCGATCTGGTCAAGATCAAGATCGGTGACGTTGTCGCCGGCGCGGACGTCCGCAACCGTGCGATCGTCATCCAGCAGAAGACCAATCGGCCAGTTCAGTTCGAGCTATCTGCTGACGTTCGCGCGACCCTGGTCGCCTGGTTGGAGCGGCGTCGTGGCTCGACCAATGATTATCTGTTTCCCAGCCATGTCGATCGACATGGCCATATGAGCACTCGCCAGTATGCTCGCCTCGTCGACGAAAGGGTAACGGCCATCGGATTGCGTAAGGCCGAATATGGCACGCACTCTCTCCGTCGCACGAAGGCCGCCATGATTTATCGGGCCACGGGTAACATCCGTGCAATTCAGATCTTGCTGGGCCACACCAAGAGCGAGAACACGGTCCGGTATCTCGGTGTCGATGTCGAGGATGCTTTGCTCTTAGCGGAGCGAACAGAAATCTGACCCATCTTGCGGTCGGCCAGCGAAGCTGGTCGACCGCTTTTGGGAATCCGCCATGTTAATCTGATCGGCCGGGATTAGGGTGGAAAGCTGACCCTTGAGCCCAAGGCGGTCTGTCCCATATTTCAACCATGGTTTGGGACCTCGGCGAAGCGATGCAGAAGAAGGAGGAGTTCGAGTCAGCGCGGCTGATGGACTTCGAATTTCGTCAGCGCGCTCGGGCCACCCGACTTCTTGCTCGTTCGCTCGGCCTCAGTGAGGAAGCGCTTGTCCGCGATATAGCGTTGAAAAGCGAAGATGGACTCCTGGACGCCATTGCGGCCGAAACTTCCCAGCCTAAGGAAGTCGTTGCCAAGCTTTATGGCATCTGTCTGAGCGACGCACGCAAGCAACTGATTGCCGAACGAGGAGACCCCAGTCCGTATCGACTGGGCTAATTCGTGCATTGGGTCGGTAGCACTCGTCCATTTTCGGGCTGGGTGGCGCGACAGCTGCTGGTCTGCTTTTGGCGAGCGCCAGAGGAGGCGTGATCGGCTGACATGGGGTGGGAAGCGGACGCTAATCGCGCCCCCGCAAAATGCGGCGTCGTGACCTCAAAATGTCGACGAATTCTGCCACTCCGAAGAGGGCATAGCCACCAACAAGGAGAGTAACTTGGAACTGCTCAGAACCGCTTAGGCTGAATGAGAGCGCCAATGCAACTGAGATGAAAATTGCGAGAACGTAGCGCCAGCGAGCGTTCTCGAAGTCGTAGAAATCCGCCACAATTTCGTCCGTGCGAGTTTCCATACCCCATGCCGCATAGCCTCTCACCTGTTCCCATGACCAATCCATCAAGAGCAAAACGCCGAGGCTGAAGATGCCGACAGCGGCTGGTGACGAGGCAGATGAGAAAGCCAGCATCGCAGTAGCCATCAGCGACGCGCTTAGTGCGAGCAAACCCCATCTCATTTCCGATGAGTGCCCTTCATTAGCAATGTCCGCAATGGGGTCGTTAGCGGACAGGCAGCTTTCCGCCACGGAACTCTCGCAAGCCGACTGTCCGCAATCGGCCCACCTTCCGCCACTGCTCGCGTCGGGGGTCAAAATGCCAACGTGCCGCACGCTATTCCCCGCCGATGATTGCGCACCTTCGCTCAAGCGCGCATCTTGTTCGGGTGAGACGCTTCACTCGCTACTGGCAGGATCCACAGTTTCGCGCAGCAATTGATCGCGAGAAGGCTCGAGCGAGGCTTGAGGGCGAACAGAAGGGGTGGATCACTTATGCGATCCACGATCCCACGACGCCCGACGATGTCGGCGAGTTCAACACCCTCATCGTTTATGTTGGCCAGTCTAAGGTCTTTGCGTCGCGCGTGGATCGCAGGCTTCGCGAGGCAGGCACGGCGACACGGCGTCCAACGAGCTACGTCGAGGGTTTGATGTACGATATCATGCGGCGCGGCGGTGTGCCTCGGTTCCGTGTGATTGAGCGCGTAGATGATGCCATCGCGTCATTCGCTTCGGAAACAAACTGGGCGCAGGGATACATCTCGCAAGGCTATCCGCTGCGGAACAAGTGGGATGAGCAACGGCGGCCGGGCGAGATAATGACTCGTGAGACCGTGCCTCACAAATGGCTTTGGCGACTGGCCGTGGAAGATGCGCTCGAAGCCAGGTTCACGATCCTCGCAATGGACAAGCTGTCGGGCAACAGCCTCAAGATCGACTTGGCCGCAGAGCGGCCAAAGGAGTTGCTTCGGGTTGTTCGGTCCAAGTTGGAAACGCGTATACGCGAGCTGGGGGCGCAGCCGCAGTTCCGGCTTCTGATTGAGGAAACACCTGACGTACTCCCCGGGATAGACAATTGATGTGCTGCATAGGCCTTGTTTGACAGCCGGCTCGCCACCTTGGGCAGTCGCCGCGGAAAGCAGGAAGCGCTTCGAGGTTTACCGTCCGACTTAGGCTCGAGGGCGCCGAAAGCGGACCATCAGCTTTCGGCCATTCTGTGTCATTCGGCTATCTTGTCAGGCAGCGGCCAAGATTAGCTCGCCACCCGCTTGTAAGAGCAAAGGTCCAGAGTCCGGAAGCAATTCGAAGGTGTCCTGAGCGATCTCAACGCAGGCCAAACCCGCAACGTTGAAATACCCGAGGCGCTTCTCTTCATCCGCTCGCCAGCTCTTCGTGAGGTTCACTGCGCTCACGAACAGATCTCCGTGTCGTGCAAACAGCGCGTGCGGCGCCAGCGTGAGCCTCTGGCCATTGTAGTTGGCCGTGAGCAACAGCCGGCGAGCAATTGCCTCCAGAATCCTCATTCGGCAGAGATCGGGATCGTCTTCGGCTCGATCTGAAATGTCATTGTGCATCGCAGCAATATGGGTCTGGATGCTTGCCGCCGCAAGCGAAGCACACGCTGTAATCCAAGCAAATGCATCCGAGACGGGGCCGATCGCGGACCATCAGCCGCGCCACCATTTTCCAACAACGCATTCCGCTGGCGGTCGGATTGAACGGGTCGAGGATCGCTTACGCGTGGTGTACAAGACGCACACACGTGGGGGTAAAGTGATGGACGGCACAGTCCTGGACAAGGTGAAGTCGCCCATCAAGCGGCTAACGCCGGATCCTGTCTGTGACGACTGCATCACGGAGCGTCTGGGTTTGTCGGTTCGGCAACACGCCAATCACAAGACGCGTGAGCTTGCTGGCACCGACGGTTTCGAACGCCAGCTCGACAAATGCTCGCTCTGTTCCGGCACCAAGAAAGTCATCAGGTGGAAGGGCCGCTAGCGGCCTGACAGCTCTACCTGATGCCTGGCGAACAAAGCATTCGACTTCCCTCACGAACGAAGCATTGGTGGTGACATTGAATCGCAGCCGACGACGCGGCTGCCGCCCCGGCGACTGGATCGGCCGGGGCTGTGGGTGGTGGGAGCGGCAAGGTGCTGCTCCGGACCAGGAGACCACCCATGACCAAGACCACCCGGCGAATGGCCCGGCAGCCCGCTGACAGCAACGATGTCATAGCCACGCAATCCGGAACGGCTGCTGAGGCCTCGCCTGCGCAGGCGCCGGCGAAGAGCAAGATCTCGGCAGTCATCGCATTGCTGCAACGAGAGCAGGGCGCAACGCTCGAGGAGATCGCAGCAGCAACAGGCTGGCAGAAGCACACGATCCGCGCCTCGCTGACCGGCCTAAAGAAGAAGGGCCACACGATCGAGAAGGCCAAGCGGCTTGACGTCACTTGCTACCGCATCGTGTCGAAGGCCTGAGCATGACCGCCCTCGACGATCACCTCGACGCACTCGAAAACATGACAAAGGTCGAACTGTCCGACCGGTGGGCAAAGCTCACCGGTCGCCCGGTTCCGAAGGGCAGCACTGCCCTGCTTCGGCTCGCGCTGGCCTACGAGTTGCAGGCCAAGGCGCTTGGCGGGATCTCGCGCATGGCCAGGCGGCGGCTCGACCAGAGCGCCGCGACAGTTGCCAAGGACATCCGGCCGGGCATGCGGCTCGTGCGGGAGTTCGGGGGCACGGTACACGTCGTCACCATCGGCGAGCAGAACGAAGTGTTCTGGAATGAGCGGGAGTGGCGCTCGCTGAGCGAGGTCGCCCGCGCAATCACCGGCACGCGCTGGTCGGGCCCGGCCTTCTTCGGCCTCAAGGCAAAGAGGAAAGCGGCATGACGAAGGTCCGGTGCGCGATCTACACTCGCAAATCGAGCGAAGAAGGGCTGGAGCAGGACTTCAACTCGCTCCATGCGCAGCGCGAAGCCTGCGCAGCCTATATCCTCAGCCAGGCCAGCGAAGGCTGGTCGCTGCTGCCCGAGGACTACGATGACGGCGGGCTCTCGGGCGGC
The DNA here is from genome assembly GCF_053819185.1 of Tsuneonella sp. HG222. Lineage (NCBI taxonomy): Bacteria > Pseudomonadati > Pseudomonadota > Alphaproteobacteria > Sphingomonadales > Erythrobacteraceae > Tsuneonella > Tsuneonella sp. HG222. The sequence goes on from NZ_JBSOQZ010000001.1 coordinate 2,166,739, forward strand.
ACACTCGAGCGCCCTGCTCTCCGGCGGCTGCTCGCCGACATTTATGCCGGCAAGATCGACATCGTCGTCGTCTACAAGGTCGATCGGCTCACCCGCTCGCTGCTTGACTTCTCCAAGCTGGTCGAGGCGTTCGACAAGGCCGGGACCAGCTTCGTCTCGGTGACGCAGTCGTTCAACACCACCACCAGCATGGGCCGGCTGACGCTCAACATGCTGCTCAGTTTTGCGCAGTTCGAGCGGGAGGTCACTGCAGAGCGCATCCGCGACAAGATCGCAGCGTCCAAGGCCAAGGGCATGTGGATGGGGGGTGTCTGTCCGCTTGGCTACCGGCCGGACGGGCGGACACTGGCGATCGTCCCCGAACACGCCGAAGTTATCCGCGAGCTATTTCGCCGCTACCTGCAGATCGGCAATGTCCGGCTCCTGGCGGAAGCGCTGGACTCCGAAATATACCGAGTACCGTCTCGCACCACCTCTACCGGGAGGGCCATGGGCGGCGGCAAGTTCGCCCGCGGGCAAATCTACAAGATCCTTTCCAACCCGACATATCTCGGCGAGGTTCATCACAAAGGGCAGGTCTACCCGGGCAAGCACCCGGCAATTATCGAACGCGAGACCTGGGAGAACGTGCAGGCGCGCCTCGGCGCGAATACCCGAGGCGAGCAACGCACGTCATCGATCAGGTCACCGAGTATGCTGGCAGGACTCATCGTCGATGATCAGGGCAAACCGCTGGTCGCCAGCCACGCCTGCAAAGGTAAGGTCCGCTATCGCTATTACGTCAGCCGCCACTTACAGCACGAGCCCAACGGCGATCAGAGCGGCATCCGCATGTCTGCGCCAGAGCTGGAGAAGGCCGTCACCGCGGAAATGGCTACGCTCTTCGACAGACCGCTGGCGTTGATTGAAAGGGCCAGGTTGCAGCCAGCACCCAACGAGATGGTCCGCTTTGTTGGAGCGAGTGTAGAAACCGCCGAAAACTTGCGCAAACGGGTACCGCAAGTTGTGCGGGAACTGATCACGCAGATTCGGATCGCCCCCCAGTCAATCAATGTCGATGTGAGCACAACTGGCTTGGCGAAACGGCTTGGCGTATCTCTTCAGTCTGGCGCCCCCGATATCATTCACCTCAGGATCGATGCCCAACTCAAACGCACCGGCAAGGTTGTGCGACTGGTCCAGCGCAATGGCCGGTCAGCGAGCGGACCTGCGCCGCAGGAACATCTGATCAAGCTGCTGCGCCAGGCACGAAGCTGGTGGCAGGAGATGTGTGACGACGGGCTTTCCGCTTCGGAACTCGCCGATCGCCGCGGCGTCAACAAGTCCTACGTCTCGCGGGTCATCCGCATCAACTTTCTCGCACCGCAGATCGTTGAGTCGATTCTAGCCGGCGACCATCCGGCCGGTCTTGATGCGCGAGCGATGCTCGGGATGCATGCCCTCCCGCTGAATTGGGCGACGCAGATGCAAAGCCTCAACGTCAACTAGCCCGACCGGAGCTCGATCATTGACTTGCGGCGCTTTGGCGCCGCATCTTTGTTGTCGGCCCCTGCCTGTGACCAAGGCCGAATCCCCAAAGGGTACTTGTGAAATGGGCTGCAGAGAAACGGCCCGAAAACGGGCTCTGTCTTCGCCTGGAGACGCTCTCTCCGCTACCCAAAGGTCCCACGAAAGGCGCGCTTTCGCGCCATTCTGGCGACGTCCGCGATCTAAGCATCTGACATTGAAGACTCAATGGCGGAGAGGGTGTCCGCCACGCGTAGTGCAATAGACTCTTGTAACTACATTTAAATCTTATGTGTACTGGCCGCTCTTCCCCACATTTTTCCCCACATGGAAAGCGAGGAAGGCCGTTTGGAGGCCACGGGGTCAGAAGCTACCCAAGCTGTTGGATTCCGCAGCATTCTGCCGTTTTGGGTGTAAAATCGGCACAACCTGCCCCTAACAAAATCAATTACTTAAAATTGAGCTGTAAAAATTCTAGCTGTCCTTTGAAGCAGCCAGATTGTCGCACTTGCGGTGCAACGACACTCGCTTGCAACGACTCTGCTTGTGCAAAATTGCGAACTTTCGTCACTCATCAGCGATCCATGGGATTAATCGCCGTCGGGCGCGAACCTCCCGACCGGTGGACATTGAGCCAGTACGCAGCGAAAGCGCATTTCGCGAAGAGTGCTCTCATGCTGGGCGCTAGTGCCAGCCTCGGCGGCGATCGCCGCGGTTGCTTGGGCCCAAGCTCCCGCAGCATCACTGAACGCGCCGGGGACCAGCATCGAGAATGCCTTCCGCGGCGCGCTGCAGGACCGGTCGTCGCGCTCGCCCGACGAGGCGCTCTACGTCGAGAAGTGCAGCATGTGCCATCGCCAGATGGGCATGGGCACGGTCATCCTGGCGCGGCGGATGGATCCCGGCATCGCAATGCTTGAGGACCGGCCGAACCTGCCTGCTGCGTTCGTCACTGTCGTAGTGCGCGCAGGCCTAGGCAACATGCCGGCCATATCAAAAGGTGAGGTGTCGGACGCACAACTTGCGCGAATCGCCGACTATCTCGCCAAGCGGACTCCGTGATGGAGCACTTGTCAGTGATCAGCCGCCGCGGCGTGCTGAAAGGCTCGGTGCTGGTGGCCTCAGGCATTCTGAGCGCCGATGCCCTCGCCAAGGGGTCCGACGGCCCCCAACTGGTGGTGTTCGACGGTCGCGACCACCTGAGCCGGCAATTCGCTCGTGCACGGCTCGGACCCAGCATCGATATCGTAGCCGACGAGGCCAGCGGCTGGCGGGCAATGCGCTCGCTAAACGGGGCTGGGCGCATTGTCGGGCTGACCCGCTGGGGAGAGTTCCTCATGGCTCGCAGTTTCCTGGAGGAGGGATCGCTGCGCGTAACCGCATCATCGGTCCACTCCAATGGTCTCGTCTACTGGGAAATGAGCTGATCCGGATCGCACGTCTGTTCGGCGAATCTTCGCCGCCACCTGCTTTCCTGTCGCACTGCCTTCGAACTCCCATCGGCCATCTGTGGGCGTGAGGCGGTAGTTGGGCATACCCCAGGCCGCTTGAAACCGGACAACGGTAGGATTGTGGCGTGTCGGGCCGCAGACCGGCAGCCACTTCCGAAGCACGAAAGCGGCAGCTGCAACCGTAGGCAAGCCGGCGCTGCAATAGACTGAGCCTGCTCCACACTGACCTGTGCTGACGCACACATCGATCGAATCCCACATCGAGTCGATCTGCTCGACCATTTCGCGGTGGCCAGGTGAGCCGCTGATCATCGATCGCCCCACGGTACGAACGGAGGTTGTTGCGTCCCTAACACCGTTCGATTATGACTCCACGAGAAGGGCAATCGAGTCTCCGATGCGATCAGAGGGATGACCTTCGGGTCGTATCTCCGGCCTCGAACAACCGCATGGGACGGCGAGAAGTTTCCTTTGGGCCGATCACGGCGAAAGCAGCGGTGCGAGGGGCTGTAACGATCGCACGTTATGCCCACGTTGTACGTACGTCTGGGCTACGGTGATTTGATCCGAGCTTTAAGGTGCTGATCTGGAACTCACTGCGGAGGTTACGCGGCTCTGCGCATTGAAAGTGTAGCGAACGGACCGGGTGAGCTCGCTCAGGGAATTGACATAGGGCATCACTCACGCCAGCATGTCCGGACATGTGAAGGCAGTAGTAGGTGATAGGGAGCGGCAATGAACAGACGAAGCTTTCTGCACGGCTCCGGGACGCTGGCGCTACTGGGGTCCCTTAGCGCGCCGGCAGCCGGCTACCCATCAATCGAGAATGGTTCAGCGCCCTTGCTCACACCGACGTTGATCATGGTCGACGCGCGCACCCATCAAGCGGTGGATTTGGCGACCGAGTGGGCGCACGAGCTTGAGGTCCCACTTGCACCTTTTGAACGCGACATAACCGCCGCGTGGTATCAGCACCTGTACGGCGTGTGGTCGTCCCAATCCCGCATTATTGGAGGCGTGACCTCCCCGTCGGCGCTATTCTGTATTGAGCGCCTTGGCTGGGATGCGCGTCACCGCGTGATTGCCCGCAGCGATCTCCAGACAGCGGCGCACGGCGGAGAGCTGTGCCGCTGGCTGATTGCTCCGCAAGACATCGCCGGCGGCAGGAGGGCATAACCGATGAAATTCCTATTCCTCATCACGGGCATTGGCTTTGTCGCAGCATTATCCGGTGTGGCACAAGGCAGCGAGAGATCGGCCAGCCCGGGCCGCTCCCCTGCAGTCGGCGCTACTACCGGCAGTGCGGTCTATGAAAAATGGTGTGCGACTTGCCATTCCGATGGGCCTCGAATGCCTGGAACCCTCGCGCTTGAAGTCAAATATGGCGACAAGGCCCGCTCAGTTCTCACGAACCGTACTGATTTGTCGCCTCAGGTCATCACCTATTTCGTGCGCAATGGCGTGGGGCCCATGCCGCGCTTCCGTAAAACCGAAATAACGGATGCCGAACTCGCTCAGTTGTCCGAGTTCCTGTCTGTGAAACCAAAGTAGTTCAGTTTTGCCAAAAAAAATGAGCAAAACCAGGCGATAGGAGTGGAGTGAGATGTTCCTGAAGAACTGTTGGTACGTGGCGGCTTGGGATTACGAGATTACTCCAGAGAGCCTCTATACAATCACCATCATCGACCAACCGGTTGTCATCTACCGACAAGCCAACGGCGATGTGGTCGCTCTTGAAGATCGCTGCTGCCACCGGTTTGCTCCGCTCTCCAAGGGGCGGCTCGAAGACGGCTGCAATCTCCGATGCATGTATCACGGGCTCAAATTCAATCCTGCCGGCCAGTGCATCGAGATTCCTGGACAGGACAAGATTCCGAACACCGCTTTCGTGCGCGCCTATCCAGCCCAACAAAAGGACAGTTGGATATGGATCTGGATGGGCGATCCCGAGGCAGCTGACGTCAGCCTCATTCCTTCTGCAGTTGGTCTCGATAACGCGGACTATGTGCTCCGCTCAGGCTACATGGATTACGTTGCGAACTATCAGCTCATCAACGACAACCTGACTGACTTTTCGCATCTCTCGTTCGTCCACGCCAACTCCTTCGGCGCGACTGAGGCGTGGGCTCGATACCGCCCCACCGTCCGGCGCATCCCCCGTGGGATCCGCGTATCGCGCTGGCTTCCCTCCGAAGAGGCGTTGAAGGAGGCTGGCTCTCCGACTTCCACAGGTTTGGTGACGTCTAATTCGGCGACGGCTCTGTGGCAGAGCTACGACTTTCTCGCGCCCGGAATCTTGCTCATGTACAGCGCGACTTATCCTCTCGAAGGCATGCCTGAGGATCGCGTTTCGGCACCGCAGGGCGAGCCTCTAGCTGCTAATTTCACTAGCCAGGCGGTTACCGCGATGCGCGAACGAAGCTCGCGCTATTTCTTCTCGTGGGGCCCGCGGAGCATCGACGGTGGCGACGAAATGGCCGATGGCATGTTCAAAGTTGCGATGATGGCGTTCACCGAAGATCGCGAGATGATCGAGGCGCAGCAGCAGGTCATGGACACCACCCCGGCGAGCAAAGAAGTGATCACGACGGCCGATGTGGGGCCGGTTCAAATGCGATCGGTAATTCGACAGCTGATCAATGCTGAGAATGGCGATGCCGCAGCCGTGGTCAACGAGGAAACAGGCGTCCCGGCGTGACCGTAACTGCCTTTGTGTTCCTCCATCGTCCACGGGCAGCGATAGAATTATCATAGCCAGGAACCGCATGGTCTTCGCGCAAGGGCTGAGCCCTACAGCTCGATTCAGGGAGAAAGACCTTGCCTAAGGTAGACGGTATGAAGAACCACGTCGTGATCGTGACCGGCGGCGCAGCTGGTGTGGGCGCGGAGGTAGTCCGCGCTTTGCGAGCGTCAGGCAGTCAAGTAGTCGCCGTCGATGTCGACGATGCGATCGAAAGTGTGTTTGCGGAAGACGAGGGCGTCGCGGCCCTGCAAGCAGACGTTTCGGCTGTCGAAACAGCTGACGCGGCAGTCGCACTCGCGCTTCAGCGGTTTGGCCGAATAGACGGCTTGGTCAATAACGCCGCTCGTTTCCTTTTTAAGCCCCTAACGGAAACCACAGCAGCCGAGTGGGATGACCTTTTCGCCGTGAACGTTCGCAGCATGATGCTGTTTGCCCAGGCAGTCCTACCTCACTTCGTTCGGCAGCGAGCCGGCGCGATCGTCAACCTGTCTTCGATCTCCGGCCTGTGCGGAGCCGCCAATCAGGTGGCATACGGTGCCACAAAAGGTGCAATCGTCATGTTCACCAAGGGGCTGGCAATCGAACATGCGGGGGACAACATTAGGGTCAACGCGGTTGCACCAGGAGCTGTCGACACCGGCTTCGTCCGGAAGGCCACGCAGCTGACCGATGACACCTACGAAGAGCTCGCCGGCCAAATTGCCAAGGCGCATCCCCTGGGGCGAATGGCCAGTCCGGCGGAAGTCGCAGAAACGATCTGCTTTCTGCTCTCTCCCTCCGCTGGCTTCATTACCGGCGTAGTGCTGCCAATCGATGGGGGCTGGACAGCCCAGTAGACGGTCGAGGCTACTATTCCATGACTGGCGGTCCGCGGTCGGCCGGAACTAGAGGTCTTTAGCCGCCCTCAAGGATGCCGGCCAAATTCCATACCGGCCAGGTGACAAGATACCGTTCGGATCAGTGGCGTCCTTCAGTTTTTCCTGAAACTTGAGCAGGGCGTGATCGCCGAAGCTGTAAGTGCGCGCGACCAAATCTTGAAACATGATTGGGGTGCGATACTCCCCCCAACCATTTTCAGCCGCCTTAGCCACTAGCTGTTTGTACAAGTCGATGATCTGTTCGTTGTTTTTGGCTTCTGTACTTAGCAGAAGACCGATCACACACACAAAAGATCGCTCCCAGTAGAGGTGCGGCAAGATAAATCCCTGACTCCAACCCGATTGCATCTGGCTCAGCACAGGACCGAGTTCGCGATTGAGATCGAAAATCGCCTGTGCCGTCCGTGGAATGACGGGCGAAAATCCGATGTGTCCTTCGGAGCCCGCCGGGTTGAACGACCTGCGAACAATCAGCTGGAAGATTTCCAAGCTGGGAATCCCCAGTTCTGCGTGATGGACGTCATCGTGCAGCTCGGCCGAGACAGGAAGCGGTACTGCCTTCCCGTCCTGGAACCTGACGCCGGGAATCTGACCAAATCGGCGCTTGATTGCTTCCCACTGGGCGGCGGTTACATCCAGAGGACCATAAAACCCCAGCCTGAGCGACCAATATGGAATTTGATTGGCTATTCCGTAGCGCTCAAGCTCGTCCGAGTATCCAACTGCCGCAGAGCGGATCAGAGCCTGGTGTTCGGGCGTGGGGGAGATGGGAGGCCTGTCCCGGGTTTCCATGCCCAAGTCTTCGGGGAGGTTACTCACATTCAGCAAGGGGCTCGCGAGGTAGGGCATGCCCGTAAAAAGGCGGCTGTTCTCTACGAAATTGAAGATCCGCACGAGTTCGTGGAGGTCTTGATACCGAGGCACCTCGATTGTCGCAGTGCGATATCCTTCGGGCTCCGGCATCAGCCAGAAACCCATTTTTGTCACGATGCCAAAGTTTGATTGGCTAAAGAGGCCGTCGACAATCGGCCCGTAACCACTTCGATACTCCTGCCAACTGTCGGCCTCAGGCATAGCGCCCATGCCGGTCCTCATCACATCCCCATTCGCCAGAACTACTTCCATGCCGCAGTGGGCTTCCCAGTGATTCCGTACATTGGGCATTGTGTACCCGATGCCTCGATCCAGTGCGTTGCCCACGAGGCTGCCCCAGCCAGGGTCGGGGCAATCGATCCAGAGCTTGAGGCCTTTCTCTTGGATGTGATGATACAGGTCGAAATAGCTTACGCCTGGTTCCACAAGAGCAAAGCATCGCGCCTCATCGATCGCGAGGACACGATTCATGCGCTTTAAGTCGAGTACTACACTACCGGTCATGACGGGTGCGGCCCCCCCGTAACCGAGGTTCTTACCGGTCGAGATGGGATAGAGGGGGATTTTGTATTTGTTCGCGATGCGAACGATAGACTGCACCTGCTCGGTACTTTCGGGAGCAACAGCAGCGGACGCGAGCCGCTCTTCGGGCTTCCCCTTCACCGGCGAATAGTCGTCTCGATAGAGTTCGAGATCGGCTTCGGTCGAAAAAACCCATTCCTTGCCAACCACCGCCGCGAAAGCGTCCAGTGCTGCCCTAAAATCGCTCGGACTTACGCCGTTAGGATTCCGCATGTCAGCTACTCCCTGCCCTCGCGGGCGAGTTTCTCGGCGGTGACGAAGCCGATCGCACTTGCTGCGCCGCCACCCGTATGGTCTTGCACTGCCGGCGCATCACTTGGCTCCCTTACGGAACGGCAGCGTTAGCAGGAACAGGATCAGCCGCGGGGTCAACAGCTTGAGGAACGCGCGGGCTTGCACGGGGGTCAGCGTGGCGCTCATCGGCATGGTCCCGAACACCTTGCCCTTGAGCACCAGATCGTCGCCCTTCCGCTCGATCTTGCTGACCTGCATCAGCTCGGACTTGTCGGCGGCGTAGATTTTCATAGCACGGCGCTCGTTTTGCACTCGATGCCGAGGTCTCCGGCTATGACCATTGTCGTCGGGCCTAGGTCGGATCGACCCGGACGCCACATCATGGAAGATGCCGTGGAGGTCTTGATACCCCTGCCCTCAACGTAAACGTCGCTCGACTTTGCACCGTTGGGAATCCGCACCGACACGTCAGAGACGGGAGCGCCTATGCCCAAGGCGCTCCCGTTCATCGAGGTTTAGAATTTCCGCTTGAGCGATACCTGCCATTCGCGAGGCCTGCCCGGCTGTCCAAAGACATTTCCGAACGCGGCCTCACGGTCGTACTTGTTGGTGTAATAGAACTCGTCGGTGATGTTGGTGACAGCCAGGGCCGCCTCCCACACGTCATCTGCCGTGCGATAGGTGATCCGGCCATTCAAGAGCCCCACGGAGTCCACATGCCCCATTGTAAAACCGGGCACTCCATTGATGGCATTGCTCTCCATCGACGAGCGATAAGTCCAGTCCAGTCGCGGCGTAACCGAACCAGCGTCCGCGAGGTCGACCTCGTATTGCGCTCCGATCGCGTACTTCCATTTCGGCGAGAACTGCGGTTCGGTCGCCGTCGTCAGGAAACTTGCAGGATCGGTGCGCGTGAAGCGGAAGTCGACATAGCTGACAGACCCGTCGATTGCGAAACCAGCAAAGGGTCTAATGTCTCCCTCGAGCTCGACCCCTTCGATTTCGGCATCCGCAACGTTCTGTGTCGCCGCACACAGATTGCCCAAGCCGGGGGGCGAGATTGCCGGACAGAACAGGAGCTGCGCCTGATAATCCTTATAATCCGTATGGTAGGCAGCTGCGTTCAGCCGGACCCTGCGATCGAATAGCATCGTCTTGATGCCGACTTCGTAGGAAACCACTGTTTCCGGCTGGAACACGACCGCCTGGGATTCGAAGAACGGACGGGGATTGATACCGCCGCCTTTGAAGCCCGAAGAAAGCTGGGCGTATGGCCGAATGTCGTCGACGATCTCGTAATCGACCGCGACGCGGTAATCCCATTGGTCGCCCGAGAACGACCTGGTCACCCCGTCAAGCGGTGCGACGGCTGGATTCGTGGGAATTCCCGGGATCGCGCTGTACCGGGTGAACGTATAGGTCTTATCCTCTGCGGTGTACCGCAAGCCACCAGTGATGTTCAGCCGCTCGGTCGGATGTACAACCGCGTGAATGAATGCAGATTTCGACGTCTGCTCGAACGGATCGTTGTAGGCAAAGTCAAGGCCGACGACCTCCACATTGATGCGGCCCCCTACGTGACTGCTGGCGTCGTAGTAGTAGCCACCGATCGTCGCATAGAAGAAATCGCCCAGCTGGGCCGAAAGGCGCAGTTCCTGCGTAAACTGCTCGTGGTCGAAGGTATTTATGTTGGCGAACTGGGACTCCGGGGCTGCGTCGCCATCCCAATTGTTTCGACCGGAAGAAAATCTGTAGGCCGAGATCGACGTCAGGGAAAGCACGTCGGACAAGCGAGCTTCAAGCGTATTTGAAACACCCCAGTTTCGCGCATAGCTGATGGCGGGCACCGAGTATTGCTGCGCAGTTCCCGGAAAACCAGTGTAAGTTGCGTAGTTGGTATAATCCTCGGGTCCTGTCAGATAATTGTTCCCGCTGGGATACGCCGGCTGAAGAATCAGCTTCTGCGGTGAGGAATCAGACCGATCTTCATTGAAGTCGGCGATGAGGGTATTTTCGATATCATCGGTGACTATCCAGCGCAGCGCGCCGCGAACTGCGTAGATCTCTTGTCCACCTTCGGTCCCAAGCTTGCAGTTTTCGGCAGGCGTTGCGAATACGCCCCCCGGCGCATCGCGTCCCGTGACGCAACTGTAGTCCAATCGGTCGAAGTATCCGTCCACATGCCGCGCCAGGCCGGTCAGACGCGCGTAGAGCCGATCTTCCAGCAGCGTAAAATTACTTGCCGCCCTGAGCGACACGCGATTGAACGCGCCGTATGTCCCCTCGACATAGCCGTCGGCATTAGGGCCCGGCTTCTTCGAAAATAGCTTGATCGAACCGCCGATGGAGTTCTTGCCCGAGAGCGTGCCCTGAGGGCCGCGCAAAATCTCAACCCGCTCCAGATCCACCAGGTCAAATGACGAGCTGAAGGAGATGCCATAGTAGACATCGTCAATGTAAATGCCGACACCTGGCTCGACGGGAAATTGGAAGTCGGTCGTGCCGATACCACGGATCGCGACCGCAGCGGTCTGCGCGCCACCGCCCTGCCCACCAGTCGAAAGCTGAACGCTAGGAGCTCGGTTCGCAACTTCCGTTACGTTGGTCTGGCTGCGCGCCTCAAGAAGAGCGGCGTTAACCGCGGTAATCGCCAAAGGTGTGTCTTGGACGTTCTGTTCGCGGAATTGCGCGGTGACGACAATCTCCCCCACGCCATCTTCCTCAGCCGAAACTACAGGCTCCGGTGAATCCGTCGACTGACCACCCTCCTGCGCGAACGCTGGGGTGCTAGCGGCTAGCAAGCCCGCGACGAGCGCGGTCCTGGAGATTGCTGGAACGAACTTCATGATGATCTCCCTCTCGATTCCCGGCCGGTTTAGCGGCGAAATTTTGCCGGAAGCTATCAGCTTGTCCGGACGTGTCAACAAATTTCCCTAACTGTGATAGGGAGCCGGTCAGCGATCCTTGAGAGCTGGCCGGGCGCGTCGCCTGGACGTGCGATGATGTGCCTACAAAGCCAGGTTCGTGAGTTTCAGATGCACGCCGAAACGGCGACGTCTGAAAGCTTTTGGAAGCGCTGAATATTGCCCGCCTGAGGCATGAGCCCAGCACTCAGGAAGGTGAATGTGAGGTCCAGTTCCGGGTCTATCCAATACAAGGATGTCCCAGCCCCGTAGTTGCCGAAAGTCTCCGCCGAAGTCAGGGTCCCCAGTTGGTGGTGGACCATGCCGGAGCCACGAACATTGAAGCCCAGCCCCATGTAGGCCGGCGCAGCTTCCCAGCCTGCTCGCACGGCCACCCCGCGGTAGAGCTCATTCGGCAATTCGCCTGTCCACACCTTCCGCGCCACACGGATCGTTCGGGGCGACAGGATGCGCGCGCCGTCTAACTCACCTCCGCGCCGGAGCATCTCAGCAAACCGCGACAGGTCGGGAACCGTCGAGACGCAACCGACGTGGGGGGCTTCAACGTGCTCTTCGTCAAAGAATGCATGATCTCCAGGCAAGGTTCGACTGAGGTGCTTTATGGGCACAGTCCCGCGCATGTCAGGCTTGACGTGTCGGTCCCGCAGGTCGGCCCGCAAGCCCATCGATGTATCGACCATGCGAAGGGGCGTCAGAAGATCTTCCTGCAAGATTTCAGCGAAGCGACGCCCGGCCGGGTCCGTTCGCCGGAGCGCTTCACCCATCAGCACATGATTGGCGAGGGGCGCGTAGTCGCAACGTTTCCCTGGCTCGATTGCGCCGTGCACATTCTGGCAAATCGCTTCGACCATCTCGTCGAGGCGATCGAGGTACATGTCGGGCTTAGCGACCCACACCCCGGGCATCCCGGTCGTGTGTGTCAGCAAGTGCAAAAAGGTGACCTGGTCCCGCGGCGCGCCAGTGAATTCTGGGATAATTTCGGTGATGCGAGTGGTTAGAGCAAATCGCCCTAGCTCGATCGCGCGCAGTACCAGGATGTTGGTGAAAGCCTTGGTGGTGGAGAAAATGCTGAAAACGGATTTGGTAGACAGCGGAACCGCGCCGCCGGCGTCAGCAAAGCCCAGCGCTCGCTCCAAGTGTACTTGACCGTGGCGGGCGACGCGAACGACCGCTCCGAAATAAAGTCCCTTGGCGATATCTTCCTCGATGACCGCCGACAGGTGTGCCAACCGGTCATTCCAAATTCCTGTAGGTTCCATGGTTAGCCCTCCCGTGGTGGTCGGCCCCGCCCAACCCCGTCAATTGCGATGTCTACACTGACGTAGGCTTGTCCGGGCAACTCGAACATCGTTAGTCTGCGGAGCGATCGAAGACCGCCATATAAGCGCAATTCCGAACCTCAAAGCGTCGGCGAGCTGGGAATGGCCGAAGCACCGATCGAGTTGCGACGGGCACGAACCTCGACCCCGCACTCACGTTCGGCCTTGCGAACGATGGTGCTAAAGTCGGCGTCTTCCCCTTCCTGCATCATCGCTGCCTGCCACTCCCTACCAACAGAGCGAGCGACCGGTAGCTCAATGCCCATTTGCTCGGCCAGCCGTAGGCAAAGCCCGACATCTTTGAACATCAGGCGGTTCGAAAAACCCAGATCAAAGGACCCAGGGAGGATCGCCTTGGGATACTTGTCGAGAGTTGCACTGCTTCGGCCGCTGCCCGCGTTGAAAACGTCGATCAGTGACTTTGGATCGAGCCCGGCTTTGACACCAAGTGCAGCCGCCTCACCGGCGAGCAACATGTAGCCCGCCGAAAGAGTATTGTTCAGCACCTTGGCGACTTGGCCCAGGCCCGGCTGTTCTCCAACATGGAACACCCGACCGAGCTGCTCGAGCAATGGCAAAATGGCCTGTTTGTCTACCTCGGAGCAGGCGAGCATTATGGCAACAGTTCCAGCCTTCGCCCCCGCCACACCGCCACTTACGGGCGCATCGACAAGCGTGATCCCACTCTCGGCCAGCTCTGCCGCGAGTTTCAATGCCATGTCCGGACCTGTCGTTGACAGGTCGATCAGGTATTTTACCCGAGACCCATCGCGAACACCCGCTGAACCGAGCGACACTGTCTCAACTACAGATGGTTCGGGTAAACTAAGGAATACAACCTCAGCGGCAGAAGCAACCTCAGCTGGTGTATCCCAGACCGTGAAGCCCCGGGCAGACCAATCCTGTCTGACCGATTTATCAGCATCGAGGACATGCAACTCATAACCTGCGCCGGCTAATCGAAGAGCAAATTCCTTGCCCATGTTGCCTAAGCCAATGAAGCCTACCGCCAACACTGCTTCCCCCACTACTAGACCTTACTCTTCTGCAATGGAGCAAGGCGCAATCGATCTGGCCAGCGTTCTCCCAACGGGTCAAACCTGGCTGACCGGAATCAACATGTACGGATAAGTATCGCAAGGTTCGCCGGTTGCCAATCCCTAATCGTGGAGGCATGTCGATGGCGGCAGGGATGGGGCTGTCCACCGCGTCGCGAGTTGACTAAACCATCGACCTTGAGGGCGGGATCGCAGCGACGGATCAGATGGAAAAACTAGAAAAAGTCAGCCGGAAGGCCGGTGCCGCACAGGACGCGGGTCCGCCGCTTTATCAGATGGTTGTGCAAGCGCTCCGGGCAGAAATCCTTCGTGGCGCGTATCCGGTCGGCTCTGCTTTACCGTCGGAGCTCGCGTTGGTGACCCGTTTCGGCGTCAGTCGGCACACAGTGAGGGAAGCAATCCGGCATCTGCGAGATTTAGGTTTGGTCGAGTCCCACCAAGGCAAAGGAACTCTCATCCTGAAGCCCGGTGGGCCCCAGGTTTACGTCCATCAGGTCAACTCGATCGGGGATCTGCACGATTACTCGGTAGAATCGCGGTACGCGGATCATGCGGATGCCGTTTCCGTCGACCCTGCGCTCGCCGAACGTATGGGCGTTGAACCAGGCGACCAGTGGTTGCGAATTGACGGCATGCGCTTCGACGAGGGTCAGCCGATCTGCGCGGTCGAGATCTACGTGGCCACCGAATTTGCCGGCATTTCCCGACTGCTCGGCCGCAGATCAGGGCCCATCTATGCTTTGATCGAGGATGTTTATGGCGAAGCGATTACGGAAGTGACGCAGGACCTGCGAGCGCTGCCCGTTCCAGAGGAGGTCGCCCGACGGCTGGAGATTGAGCCGGGAGAAACCGTGGTTGAAATCAAGCGCACCTACCGCCTCCTTGACGGCCGACCGGCCGAAATCACCTTCAATTACTACAAGGCCGCCAATTTCCGATTCGCGATGAACCTGCGGCGAGTTCGCAATCCTGGTTAGCTGCTTGTCCGTACGTGGTGATAATCACCTGCACTTTTTCCTCTTGATATAGCCGCGCCCTCCCAGTTAAGATGACCGGACAAGTTGCCGCTCGGTTCGAATCCGAGTTGGCTGACGGGAGGGACGCTGCGTGGCGCTGGATAATGTGCGGCACTGGCAGGTCGGCGATGTCCGGATAACCCGGATCGTCGAGATTGCCTCATTCGCCGATGACATCTCGGTTCTGCTTCGCGACGCCGGGCCCGAGATCTTTGAGCCATATCACAGCTGGCTCAGGCCGCATTTCGTCACCGACGACGGAAAGATGCTGATCCAATGGCAAGCTTTCGCCGTGCAGACACCGAGCCGTACAGTGATGATCGACACCTGCATCGGCAATGACCGGCAGCGCCACTTTGCTGTGTTCAACGACTTGCAGACCGCTTTCCTGGACGACCTTGTCGCATCGGGAATTACGCCGGACGAAGTCGACACGGTGTGCTGCACCCACATGCACTACGACCATGTAGGATGGAACACGAGGCGGGTAGGAGGCCAGTGGGTTCCCACGTTCCCGAACGCGCGTTACCTGTTCGATCGCGTTGAATTTGCAGAGCTGCGAAGCTTGCAAGAAGTTGGCGACTGGCATGCGATGCATGCCCCTGACTCCATTGAACCCATCATCGCAGCGGGGCTGCATGAGTTTATCGACGCACCAGGCTACCAGGTGTGTGAAGAAATCCATTTGGAACACACCCCGGGTCACACCGCCGGGCATTGCTCGGTGTACATACAATCTGGCGGCGAGCGCGCGGTCATAACGGGGGACATCCTTCACCACCCCGTCCAGATCGCAGTCCCGCATCACGTCGGCAATTTCGACCAAGATCCAGCCACGGCAGTCGCCACCCGCCAAGCCTTCGTTTCAAGGCATTCGTCAGGGCCGACCCTCGTGATCGGCTCACATTTCGCCGGCCCCACTGCCGGGTGGATTGTCCCAGATGGGACAACCCAACGCTTTGAGACGTTCGAGCCAAGCGATTGAAACTTATGTCTGTCTTCACCTGCCACGGCAATAAGAAGCCGTGCGGAACCAGTGAACTACGCCAACCCCCTGTCCGCGAGGTTCGTCAAATGCCGGATTCACAAAGTTCCAATGAAAGCACTGTCTTGGCTTTTTTCAGCGCCCTCAGCGATGGCGATCTGAAAAAGGTGGCTGAGTACATGCACCCCGACGCCTCTTGGACGACGATGATTACCGGCGTGCCTGGAGCAGGACGCCACGAAGGTCGCGACAGGATCCTTGGCGAGTTCATCGGACCAGTGCGAGGAACCTTCAAGCCTGGCGACCCGAAGGTTCACGTCGACACCCTGGTGTCATCCGGTGACACTGTAATGGCCGAGTGCCGTGCCATCGGCGAGCGCGCAGACGGACGCGAGTATCGCAACTTCTACGCGTGGGCGTTTGAGCTGCGCGATCGGAAGATCGCCCACGTCCGGGAATACATGGACAGCCTATACGTCGCCAAATTCTTTGATCTCGACCTCACGGCAGACGGGTCTTGAGCCAATCGTTTGATGGCTATGCTTTTCTCATTAGCGGGGGCGCTAAGGGGCTAGGACGTGCGATCGCAGCTGGATTATCTGAATCGGGCGCTATCGTTGGCATTGCCGATATTGATGGTGTTGC
This sequence comes from Tsuneonella sp. HG222, assembly GCF_053819185.1. Lineage (NCBI taxonomy): Bacteria > Pseudomonadati > Pseudomonadota > Alphaproteobacteria > Sphingomonadales > Erythrobacteraceae > Tsuneonella > Tsuneonella sp. HG222. The sequence continues at coordinate 2,182,953 of NZ_JBSOQZ010000001.1, forward strand.
GCTTCAAGAGACCGCGGGGGAAATTCGCCGGTCCGGGGGCAACATACACGCGTTCGAAACCGACGTCGGTTGCCGGGAGAGTTATCTGGCGGCTGCCGCCGCATTCGCTGAGGCAGCCGGTGGCCTCGACGGGGTCATCAACAACGCCTCCTGGCTCGTTTATGAACCGGTTGACGACGTGACCGATGAAACGCTGGAGAGAATGACATCAGCGGGGTTCAAGTCCGTTATCTGGGGCACACAGATCCTACTTCGTCACAGGAAACAGGGTCGGTCGGCGTCGATCATCAATTTTAGCTCGCCTGTCGTATATCATGGTCGTCCGAATACTTCGATCTACAGTGCTATTAAGGCTACTAGCGCTAGCCTCACTCGCTCGCTAGCTGCCGAACTGGGCCCGCAAGGCATTCGCGTAAATGCCGTCGCGCCAGGCTCGGTTCCTACGCCTGGGGCGCTTAAGTACGTAACTTCTGAGGAATACGAGCGGCGGGCCGCCACAATACCTATGCGCAAACTTGGTAGTGAAGCCGATGTCCTTCACGCAATCCGCTTTCTATTGAGCGAGGACGCGGCTTTTATCAACGGCGCTATGCTAGCCGTTGACGGCGGAATTATTGCGGCTGCCTGACGCGCCGCTCCTAAATCAGCATCGCTGACGTCCGCGCACCATACACGACGGTCTTGGAAGCTTATTGGAGACGAGATTTCGACATGGCCGAAACCAATCACGAGTTTGACTACGTCATAGTTGGCGGAGGAAGCGCTGGCTGCGTTCTCGCGAACCGATTGAGTGAAGATCCCCGCGTGCGGGTTTGCCTACTCGAAGCAGGCCCACCCGACGTGAACCTCTTCATTCGAGTTCCTGCTGGAGTGGCCTTTACCATTCTCAATCCGCATCTCGGCTGGGGCTTGAAAACCGTGCCTCAGCGCCACTGCTCTGACAGAGAGATCTTACTTCCGCGAGGTCGGGTGCTCGGCGGATCGAGCTCGATCAACGGAATGGTCTACATCCGCGGCCACCCGGGCGATTTCGACGATTGGGTTGAAGCCGGTGCTGAGGGTTGGAGTTACGCAGAAGTTTTGCCCTATTTTATCCGTGCCGAGAACAATGAGGCCTTAGCCGGGAGCCCGTATCATGGGCATGGCGGGCCGATGAATGTCATCTCGATTCCCTCAGTGAACCCGCTCGTTGATAGTTTCCTTGACGCTGCGGCCCGGCTGCAACTCAAGACATGTAGCGACTTCAATGGTCCCGATCCTGAAGGGTTTGGAACCCGGCAGGGAACAATTCGCAGAGGTCTGCGAGAGTCGGGGACGACTGCCTATCTAGCCCCCGTACGGTCGCGCTCTAACTTGTCCGTAATCACCGGGGCGCTTGTTCACAAAGTGCTGTTTGAAGGAAAGCGGGCGATCGGTGTGCAGTACGACGTATCCGGCGAACTCCAATCGCTGCGGGCCGCGCGGGAGGTTATTCTAGCCGGCGGAGCCTATGGCTCGCCTACGGTACTGCTGCGAAGTGGGATCGGCCCCGCCGGTGAGCTCAAGGACCTCGGGATCGAACCAATTCTTGATCTACCCGGGGTGGGCAAAAACCTTAAAGACCACCCCGCGGCATCGATCCAGATGAGAACCGACGACATCACCTCGTACGGCCTATCGGTGCGCAAGGCCATTCCCAACGCCTTGGCCGCGCTGAAGTACCTGCTGTTTCGAACCGGGCCCATCGCGAGCAACTTGTTCGAAGCCCACGGGTTCTGGAAAAGTGATCCTGATCAGCCCAGGCCAGATTTGCAGATCATCATGATGCCTGCCCACCGCAACGCTGAACCTAAAGCGCTACCCCGTGGACATGGCTATGGTATCATTGTCGGACTCGTAAAACCCGACAGCATTGGACAGGTGACCTTGGCATCTACCGATGTACGGGAAATGCCCCAGATCGACTTAAATTTCCTGGCCGAGACGAGCGATGTTACGCGGCTGCGCACAGGTCTCCGGTTGGCTCGAAAAATTTTACGTTCATCTGCCTTTGACCGGTACAATGCGCACGAGATCCTGCCGGGCGAAGCTGTCGGCAGCGATGATCAGTGGGATGATTACATCCGGCGGACTGTCACAACGATACATCACCCAACGAGCTCATGTCGTATGGGAATCGACCGGCAAGCGGTCGTTGATCCGCAGCTGCGGGTGCGCGGGATCGACGGTCTCAGAGTTGTCGATGCGTCGGTATTTCCAACCCTGCTGGCGGGAAACACCAATGCCGCAGTGGTGATGGTGGCAGAGAAGGCGGCTGACCTAATCCGGGGACGGGCGACCCTTCCCGCGCTGGACTTACCTCACGCAGCATGAACCTGAGTATTGCACTGAAAAACCAGACGTCTCGACAGATTGACGTCAAAATCAAGGAAAAGAATATGAGTGAAACGCGATATGAGCGCGGCCTTGCGCTGCGGAAGGACATCTTGGGTGCGGATTATGTCGAAGCTTCTTTCAGAAATTCGGACGAATTCAGTCGGCCTATCCAAGAACTCTCAACAGAATATTGCTGGGGCGAGATCTGGTCTCGGCCTGGCTTGGCCAGGCGCGAGCGAAGTCTTCTCAACATTGGTATGATCAGTGCCCTGAATCGGCCACATGAACTGAAACTTCATATCAAGGCAGCGCTTACGAATGGGCTTTCGCGTGACGAGATCCGCGAGGCACTGCTGCAAGTCGCAATTTACTGCGGCATGCCGGCTGGCCTTGATTCGACGCGGATCGCTCGAGAGGCCTTCGCGGAGGTTGATGCCGCCACGTAACTCCGCCTCGCATATCGGGCCAGCCTTCCCAGCTGTGTGCCTTGCGTCCCAGATTGTCATGCACCGGGCTGCCTCCAAACTCGCGTGGAGCATGGCTAGCGGCCCGGCGATGATCCCAAGCAAACAGACAGCGCCCCGCGCCCCTTACATCGTTAGCTAAGCGACTGGACAGCCCCTCGATTTACGTTGATGAGACTGCATGGCCGAACAAGCGCTCAACCAGGATATGATCGTCCGCGAAGCTCTCAAGGTCCTCCAGGAAGACGGTCTGGAAGGTGTGACCTTTCGCAAGCTCGGAAAAAGATTGGGCATCAAGGGCCCCTCCCTCTACTGGCACATCGCTCACAAGGAGTTCTTGCTCGGTCGAATGACCAGATCTATAATGAATGACTGCCTTGCCAAGGTTAAGGGAGCAGATACTTGGCAGGAGTGGCTGTATTCATTTGGCTTTGAGCTGTGGCATGCTCAGTTGACCATTAGGGATTGCGCCGCTGTTCTATTGCAAGCAAAGTGGGAAGAGGAATGGCTCACTGAACTTCATTCCCATTTGACAGAGCAACTGCATGAGCGGGGTCTCCCCCGTGACAAGGCAATGGTGATGCATTCGGCCGTCCAATCTTTGGTCACCGGATGGGCCGCTTTCGCCACGGGACCAAATGCGCAGTTTGTCGATGCACATCTGCGGTCGGGGGTCGAAGACGCCTTGCTGCAAAGTCTTCGTGCCTTGATCCGCGGCTGCGAGACTGAGGTCGCCGCAAATTCCACGGGGTAATGGCCGTTGTGCCATACGATACCGCGGACAGACTGCATGCACCGGGCCCCTTGGCCGAGCGCACAAGCCCCGGTGACTTACCCGTCTACGACCAGGGGCTCTTGACTGGCTCGCACTGCAGGCTGGTGATGACCACCCGATCTTCATCCGCTCGCCGCAGCGAGCTGAGGGGCCGGAAATAGCCGCGCCCGTCACCCGTATTGATGCGATCCGCTACGCGCGGCACGAGCGAACGGCGGCTCACAATTTTTCGCACCCGGTCGATGACCACGATGTGCCGATGCCGCTCGACTACTTCGTGTGGGCGATCCATCGCCATGGGCATCCGCCGGCCATCGTAGACACAGGTTTCGGTGACTCCGGCGCCCGCGGGCGCACCATCACCCGGCCGCTAATCGAGGGCCTGCGCGACGCGGGGATCGACCATCTGGCGGTGGAGGACGTGATCCTGACGCATCTGCATTACGACCACGCCGGCTCGCTGAGCACCTTTCCCAACGCGCGGTTCCACGTGCAGGACGCCGAGCTCGCCTTTGCCACCAGCCGGGCGGTGTGCGACCGCGAGGTGCGCAGCCCGTTCGACGGCGAGCCGGTCGCTCTACTGGTGGGGAAGCTCTACAGCGACCACGTGGTGTTTCACGACGGCGATGCCGAGTTCGCTCCGGGCATCGCGCTGCGGCTGTGCCACGGCCACACCGCGGGGTTGCAGGCGGTGGTGTGCGAGACCGCCCGCGGCCCCGTGGTCCTGGCCAGCGACGCCGCACATCTCTACGCCAACGTGGCGCGCAAGATCCCCTTCCCGATCTTCATCGACGAAGCCGCCTACGCCGCGGCGCAGGAGCGGGTGCTGGCCTTGGCGGGCGGCTCGCTCGACCACCTCATCCCGGTGCACGACCCGCTGGTGCTGACGGCGTTCCCCAGCGAGAACGACATCGCCCGCGTGGACCTTGCCCCGCTGCTGCCGATCGCCGAGCTCGTATGACCAGCGTGGGGTTCGCTCTTCGTGCTCCGGTGCACTTGCCTAAAAGCTCGCCGGCCATTGATGAGGACGCGCGCAGACGACTTTGTTAGCGCGACCCGCATCGAACGACGAGCGCCCTGCAACAATGAGCTAGCCCGCCGAGCTACGGAGCCGCATCTAGCAGAATGGTTTTGGTCTCAAGGTAATGCTGTAACCCTTCAGCGCCGCCCTCTCGTCCGATCCCAGACTCCTTAAAGCCGCCGTACGGAAGGTTGAAATCCATCCGCAGCCCATTCTGTCCAATACTCCCGGTCCGAAGTTTGCGCGCAAGCGAATAGGCCGCTCCAGCATCGTGGGTTAGGATGGACCCATTGAGACCGTAGCGGCTGTCATTGGCTATCTGAACCGCGTGATCGTCATCGTCGGCCGGGATGAGGCACAGCACTGGGCCAAAGATTTCCTCCTGAGCCAGTTCGCTTGAATTATCGACGTTGGCGAACAGAGTCGGCTCGATGAAGTAGCCCTTGTTCAGATGCGCCGGACGCCGGCCCCCGGTTACCAGCTCACCAGATGACTGCCCTTGGGCAACGAAGCCTTCGATCCGGGTGAGCTGACGCTCCATCGCAACGGGACCCAACTGGGTACCAGGATCCTGGCTATATCCGATCACCACTTCACGCATGTTGCGGGCAATTGCGTCCGCGAGTTCGTCGTGGCGTTTCCTGGAGACAATGGCGCGGGTTAGCATGGCACACACCTGGCCACTCATCGTGTTCAGCGTACCAGTCAGAAGAGCCGCGGCATCGTTGATCGCAAAATCCTCGCGGATGATGGCGGCAGACTTTCCGCCAAGTTCGAGGGTGCAGCGTGCCACCCGGCTCGCGCACACTTCACCGATTTTTTTGCCCGCCAGGGTCGATCCTGTGAAGCTGACCTTGTCGACCCCGGGATTGGCAACGAGATGCGCGGAGGCATCGCGTTCCGCCGGAACCAGATTGAGCACCCCCGCCGGTAACCCGGCTGCCTCAGCGGCCTCCGCGATGATGTAGGCTTCAAGTGGGGTCTCAGGCGAAGGCTTCATGATCACCGGGCATCCCGCCAGAAGGGCGTTCGCAACTTTGGACGACATGATGCCAAAAGGCGCATTCCACGGGGCAATTGCCGCCACAACGCCCACAGGCTCCTGAACAACGAAGGCTGCCGCGGCCGCCATACTTTGCCGGGATTCTTGAAACGGGAAGGTACTTCCCAAGTCGGCGATAGCCCGAAATGCGGCGATGGCCCCGCCGGTCATTATCGGTGCAAAGGTCACCAAGCCGCCTACCTGTGCCGTCCACGCGGCGCATAATTCCCCTGAACGCCGTTCAAGCTCGTCGGCGAGTTTGTGAAGAGTAGCGCCCCGCTGCTGAGGGGATAGGTTCGACCATTTTGCTTGATCGAATGCCTCTCGCGCGGCCGCCACCGCTCGGTCGATATCGTCCGGTCCAGCCTCCGCTACCCGCGCTACAGGTTCTTCGCTATCCGGCGACACCACGGTCAGCATACTGCCGCTCAAGGGCTCGACCCACCGGCCGCCAATGAAGAGCTTTTCAGGATGTTTAATATTTACGCCAACAGGCAACATGGTTGTCTCCCAAATTTGCAGTTAGTTCCGACCGAAAAGCGCAAACGCTACTCAGTAGACTCCTGGTCCATCATCTCTTGAAGCTTGCGTCGCCCCAAGACCGCGGTTCCATCGCTCTTGAGCATAAGCTCAGGAGGTAGCTCATCCACCGTTGCAATGATTTTCTCTATTTCTACGGTTGCGAAGATATCTTCTTGAACAACGGGCTTGAGGTACTCGACCATCCCGTCAACATCACTTCGGTTGATGGAGCCCATAGCGAAGAAGTAATTGGTCGAATGCCGTTTGGCCGGGGTTACTGCATGCCAAACACGACTTGCCAACAACACCTCGCCAGCGCGGGGCTCGGATTCATTGGCGTGCACTTCGGCGACCCCCGCGTGGAAGCCGGGTAAATAGAAGTCCATTCCCGACACTCGATCGACAGCTCCCTCAAGTTCGGGGCGGCCTTCGAAAACGGGAGGCAAATCGGCGTTGCGCATGACACGCCGGCTCAGGATCCGACGATCATCCACCGTCCGCTCCTCGGGCGTAGCCGCGTCGTCGGCAGTACCAATGGACGAGCCATGCAAATAACCGAGATGGGTAAGGTCAAGTAAGTTGTCGTTTAACAACTGGTACCGTCCTTCGACATAATGCGAATAGAACGGTTTTGAATACATCCCGGGAATATTGTAACCGATTTCCTCGAGCGAGGGGATTAGACTCTCATCAGCCTTGTCGGGATCGCCAGGCCATATCCACGCCCACAGGCCCCGCTCGACAAGGGGATATGACTTGATGGTGTAGACGCCGGGAATCTTCTCCTGACTGGGCACGAACGTGCACTTGCCCGAGTAGTCAAATGTGATGCCGTGATATCCGCATTGGATGGCATCGCCTACTCGCTTGCTGGCACCCAAGGGAAAGTGACGATGGGGGCAGCGCCCCTCGACGGCAACCGCGGTGCCATCAGCTTTGCGATAGAGCACGACCGGATGATTCAAGATCCACCGGCTGAGAAGCTCCTCGCCAATCTCGTCACAGAATGCGGCCACATACCATCCGTTACGCGGCGCAAAACTGCCTTCCTTGAACGGGTACATCGTCTCCTCCCGCGCTCGAGTAGCGAGCTCTCTGGTCCTGTCTTCCGGAGGACCGCCAGTAAAGGCCACGCATCGGGCCATTGCGCTCTTGCGTCGGCGTCCCTTACGGTGTTAGTCTAGACTAGAAGAACGGTCAATCCCGTGCGATTGTCAGGCCAAAACCGGCCAGCGCGACAGGAATTCCGATCGGGAGAGCCATGGCTGAAGTAGATTTCATCGTCGTGGGTGCAGGTAGCGCTGGTTGCGTTCTCGCTGCTCGGCTCAGCGAGTCGGCTGCAGACGCCGTTGCGCTATTCGAAGCGGGCGGGTCCGATCGCCATCCCCTGGTCCAGATGCCACTTGCCTGGATGCAGGTGGCTGGGATGGATAAATTCGGTTGGGGCAATGTCAGCGAGCCAGAACCTCACCTCGATGGTCGGCGACAACCCCTCCCCCGCGGCAAGGTCTTGGGCGGGTGTAGTTCAATTAACGGCACCATGTTCATACGGGGAGCGGCCGCCGACTACGACGGCTGGTCGGATGCCGGCCTTTCTGGCTGGAGCTATCGGGAGATCCTTCCCTACTTCAAGCGAGCGGAGTCGAACTGGCGCGGCGCGGGTCCCGAACACGGAGGGCGCGGGCCTCTAAGTGTCACCCCCATGAAGCCTCACGACGAACTCTACCCTGCTTTCATGGCCACGGCCGAGGCCATGGGATTTTCGGCGAGCAGCGACTTCAATGTCGCCGAGCCGGAAGGATTTGGAATGCCCGATTGCACGATCGACGCGGGGCGAAGGCACAGCACTTATCGCGCCTATCTGCTTCCCGCCCTGCGCCGACCTAACCTACGCGTTGAATTGAAGGCCCAGGTCCATCGAGTTCTGTTTTCTGGCCGACGGGCGATTGGGATCGAGTACGAGCAGAATGGAACGCTCCATCGCCTCACGGCTCGTAAAGAGGTTCTACTCTGTGGCGGAGCCTTCAACTCCCCTCAGCTGCTGATGTTATCTGGCGTCGGAGACGCTGCCCACCTTCGCGACGTAGGCATCAACCCCATCGTCAACCTCCCGGGCGTGGGTTCCAATCTCCAAGACCACCCGATTGCGCTCACGTTCTGGGGTTCTTCGTTTCCGAATACGTTTGAGAAGGACCTTCGCCTAGATCGATTGGCGCGCAATCTTGTTCGCTGGCAGCTTCTCGGCACTGGCACACCGGCCCAAAGTCCCCTCACCATTCAAGGTTTCCTGCGATCGACTCCAGAGCAGGACAGGCCAGACATCCAGTTTCAAGTCAGCCATGTATCGTACGCGGCCAAGCCCTGGTTCCCTGGCTGGCGCAAGGGCGTGGGACACCAGATTTCGGCAGGAGCGCTGCTGCTCAACCCGGCGAGCCGCGGCGAGGTGTTCCTTGCCAGTAGCAATCCGCGCGATCTGGCCAAAGTGAAGCTCAATTTCCTCGCCGAGGAAAGCGATCGTCAAACCCTCCGCGAAACTGTCCGGTTCATGCGGCGCTTCTTTGCGACCGAACCGGCAAGAAGATATGTTTCGACCGAACTCGCGCCCGGTCCCGAGGCAGCGGATGACCTCGCCATCGACGCCTGGCTGCGCGCCACTGTAATGAGCGGTGCCCATGCCTCCTGCACCTGCGCCATGGGACTTTCGTCTGACCCGAAGGCGGTCGTGGATGATCAATTGCGGGTTCATGGGCTTGAAAACCTTCGCGTTGTTGATGTGTCGGTGATGCCCAACATCATTCGCGGCAACACCAACGCGCCGGCGATCATGATTGCGGAAAAGGCCGCTGACATGGTGCTTGGTCGGGCCCTCTCACCAGAACTTGAGGCCGCCTGATGGACCAGATCTATTCTACCCTCGACAATCCGCGGCTCGAGTTCGCACTTGAAGTCACACTGAAATTTACCCGCATTCAGGCCATTCCTAATACCCCAATGGGAGGCATGCGTTCGGCAGTTTACGTCGATGAGGGGATCTTCAGCGGTCCCAATCTGAAAGGCCGTGCCGTGCCGAACTCGGGCGGTGATTACGCCTACTTCCGCCCCGATGATGCAGCGGTGTTCGATGCCCGGTATATGCTGGAAGAAGACGACGGCACCCTCATCCTGGTCAACAACCGCGGGTTCCTGTGGGGGCGAAAGCCCGGCACCATGCAGCGACTGCGCGATTGGGCATTCGACAAGGGGCCGCCCGTTCCGCATGAGGAATACTACCTCCGGGCCCAGCCGAGTTTCGAAACGCCAATCGGAAAGCATGATTGGCTCACCCGACATGTATTCGTGGGCATAGGCGAACGTCGTGCCGATGGGAATCACGTGCGGTACTACGCACTGACGTAAATCAAATCGGGAGATTATTATGGACCGCGCTGGCTACGAGAAATACCTCGGTCTTTTCAACGCAAAAAATTATGATGCCGTGCTGGATCACTTCACCGACGATTGCGAAGTCGTCTTCGCTGGATATTGTCTCAAAGGTAAGCAGGCAGTCCGAGAGTTCTATAAGTTCTTCCATTCCGTTACCAAGGAAACGATCACGCTACAGCGATTTCTCGCCGGCGAAGCCACCGTCGCCTTGGAGGCGGTCGTGAGACTTGAGGGTATTGCTGACAGCACTCCGGACATGTTTGCAGAGCGTGGGCTTGGCCGCTTGTTCGCGTTAGCAAAGGGTCAAGTTATAGAAGTGCCTCAGTTCATCCATTACCATTTGGAGAACGGAAAATTCAAGAAGGCCCTTTGCGCCATTTATGAACCGCCGTCTGACACCATCACCCATCTCCAGTAATCCTGCCACGCAATGCAATTGAACGGTACGTCATGAAAATCATCATCACCGGCGCTTCAGGGCAATATGGCAGTTCGGCGGTTCAAAAACTGCTCGCTACCGTTCCGGCCGAAGACCTCATTCTAATCACGCGAAAGCCTGACAAGCTTGCGGAACTATCCGAACGCGGTGCGTCCGTCCGATTTGGTGACTTCGATTATCCCGATAGCCTTGTGTCTGCCTTTGCCGGCGGTGAGCGCATGCTCCTGATCAGCGGCACGCGGGTGGGCGCGCGCGTCGCGCAGCACAAGGCCGCAATTGATGCCGCCGCCGCTGCCGGTGTGACCCATACCGTCTATACCAGCATGGTGGGAGTAGGTCCGACCAACCCCGCGATCGTTGCGCATGATCACTGGCCAACCGAACAGATGCTCAAGGGCAGTGGAATGCATTGGACCATCCTCCGCGATCAGCATTACGCTGACGCGATGGTGATCAACATGGGACCCAACTTCATCCGCAGTGGGGTTTGGCTCTCAAGCACCGCGGGTGGGAAGGAAGCGCCGGTTTGGCGCGATGATTGCGTCAATTCAGCCGTCGCTGTGCTTACGGGACAGGGTCACTCGGGTAAGACATATAACATCACGGGCCCTGAGCTGCTGGGCTTTAGCCAATTTGCGACGCTTCTCTCTGAGATTTCTGGCAGACCGATCGATTACGTCGAGACCGACGATCAAGGAATGTATGCCATGTTCGATGGCATGGGGATTCCGCGCAAGCCGATCGACGACCAGGCTGTGATGGGCATCACTTGGAACAGCGACGATATGGTGACATTTGAAGCTTCCATCCGGGAAGGATTTTTTGAAGTGATCTCGGACGATGTGGAGCTTTTGACCGGCCAAAAAGCGCGGAGTGTGCGGCGGTTGATCGAAGAGAACCGGGAATTGCTCGCCAACGCCTGAGGTGCCGTCAGACTGCGATCTCTTTCAGAGGATGCCCCGTGTCGGCGAGGCGATCCAGAGGCGCGCTCACGCCTGACTCGACCAGCTTCCGGCCCTGGACGTAATCCTTGACCGCGTTGACGCAGTCGAGCGCGATCACCCGGCCTTGGCGAAGGTAGACGATCGAGAACGAGCGAGCGGCGGGGTCGCCGCGGACGACCGCCTGGTCGTGCCCGTGGCTCAAGCCCACCGTCTGCAGCTTGATGTCGTACTGGTTGGACCAGAACCACGGCACCGCGTCGTAGGGCGCTTCGAGTCCGCAGATATGCTTGGCGGCGGTGGTCGCCTGGTCATTGGCGTTCTGGACCGACTCGAGGCGGATCGTGTTGCCTTCGGCGTAGCCGTTGGCATGGGCGGCGCAGTCCCCGATAGCGTAGACGTGGGGCAGGCTGGTGCGACAGTACGCGTCGACGTCGACGCCGTTTCCGCCGTCCGCGCCGGCCGCCAGCAGCGGCTCGACCGCGGGCACGATGCCGATCCCGACGACCACCAGGTCGGCCGCCAGGGTATCCCCATCGACCAGCCGAACCCCTGCGACGTGCCCGTCACCGTCGATCTCGGCAAGCGACTGCCCCAGCCGCACGTCGACGCCGTGGGCGCGGTGCTCGGCTTCGATGAAGCGTGACAGCTCGACGCCGGCGACGCGGGCCAGCACGCGGTCGAGCGCTTCCAGCAGAACGACTTTCTTGCCGGCCTTGGCCAGTACAGCGGCCGCTTCCAGCCCGATGTAGCCGCCGCCGATGACGACGATCTGCTGGGCCGTTTCCGCGGCGGCCTTGACCGCATCGGCATCGGCGCGGGTGCGCACGCCCAGGACGCCGCGCAGGTCTCCCCCGGGCACCGGCAGCGGACGCGCGTGACCCCCGGCCGCCCAGATGAGCTTGCCATAGGAAATGATTTCCCCGCCGGCGGTCGCGACCTCGCGATGAACCGGATCGACCGCCACCACCCGCGTGTCGGTAAGCATCGCGACTTCGCGCTCGGCCCAGAACGCTGCCGGGCGGATGAGGATACGCTCGAAGGTCTTCTCGCCAGAGAAATACTCCTTCGACAGCGGCGGCCGCTCGTATGGCAGCTCGGGCTCCTCGCCGACGATCGCGATCGACCCGGCGAACTTGTTCTGGCGCAGCGCGATGGCGGCCTGCGCGCCGCCGTGGCCCGCGCCGACGATCACCACGTCGAACCGCGCCGCGCTCACGCCTCGTCTTCCACCGCGGCGGGCTGCTGCGCCTTGATCAGCCGCTGGATCACCAGCCGCGCCTTGACGCCGCCCTGGTCGATGTTGAACCCGCGCAGCTTCATGTCGGGATTGGCCTCGAGCGAGAGCTGCTGCGCCTCGAGGACCTCGACGTCCTCGGCGAACACATGACCCTGCTGGTTCTGGAAGCGCCGGGTGAACCCCGCGTCCTGGATGTCGAAATTGCGCGCCATGCCCCAGAAATAATGGGTCGTGGTCTCGGTCTCGGGGGTCATCGCGTCGATCACCACCCCGCGCACGCCGTTGTCGTGGCTCTGGATCGTCGCGCCTTCACCGACCGGCGCGACGCCGACATCGATCAGCACGTTCGAGGGCGGCAGGAACACGCATACCTGCCAGCGGTCGACCTGGCCGTCGCGCTTGAGCGCATCGCGCCAGAACGGCGGTGGTTCAATATTGGGCATCCACCGCCGGACGATCACCACATTGCCGTCCTGGACGGTCTCGATCGGCGCTTCCATCAGCTCGGACTGGCCGATCGAGCCTTCGTGGACATAGGTCTCGTGCGTCAGGTCCATCAGGTTGTCGATGATCAGGCGATAGTCGCACGCGATGTGGTAGTAGCCGCCGTCGAAGGTCCAGTCGGGCCGCGAGCACGGCCAGAAATCCGGCACCTGCTCGGGATCGGCCAGCTCCGCCTCGCCGATCCACACCCACACGAACCGGTGGCGCTCGATGACCGGGTACATCTTTGCCTTGACCGCCTTGTTCGGCGGGTCCGACTTCAGCGGCATCTCGACGCACGCGCCGTGGGAATCGAGCACCAGCCCGTGATAGCGGCAGCGGATGTTGTCGCCTTCCTTGATGCCCATCGACAGCGGCAGCAAGCGGTGCGGGCAGGCATCGCGCATGGCCACCACCGAGCGGTCGAACCGGCGGTACAGCATCACGCTTTCGCCGCAGATCTTGCGCGAGATCGGCTGCCGGTCGACCTCATGATCCCATGCTGCGACGTACCACTGATTGCGTACGAACATGTTGCCTCCCCGTCGCGATCCCTCAAAGTATCTTCTGCTAGTGCCGCTTGCGTCTTCAGTCCTCTGGAGCGATTCTGACTGCCAAACCGTCAAGCTCTGCGCTCATCGGTATCTGACAAGACAAGCGAGAAGCTTGTGCTCGATGGTCCGAGCTGTCGAGCAGATCGTTCTCGTCTTCGCCCATTGGTGGAAGACGATCGGCAAACGCCGGATCAACGAAGACATGGCACGTTGCGCATGACGCGCACCCGCCGCACAGCGCCAGCAGCTCGTCGATGCCCGCATCCCGGATTGTCTCCATGAGGGTAATGCCCTCCTGGATCTCGAGGTGGTGCTTGTCCCCCTGCCGGGTCGTGATGTGGACCAGGCCCATCAAAACACCACGACGCTGCGGATGCTTTCCCCGGCGTGCATCAGGTCGAAGCCCCGGTTGATCTCGTCTAGCGAGAGAACGTGGGTGATCATCGGGTCGATCTGGATCTTGCCGTCCATGTACCAGTCGACGATCCTGGGCACGTCGGTGCGGCCCTTGGCGCCCCCGAACGCGGTGCCGCGCCAGTTGCGCCCGGTGACCAGCTGGAACGGGCGGGTGGCGATCTCCTTGCCTGCCTCGGCCACGCCGATCACGATGCTGGTGCCCCACCCGCGGTGGCACGCCTCGAGCGCAGTGCGCATGACCTCGGTATTGCCGGTGGCGTCGAAGGTATAGTCGGCCCCGCCGTCGGTCAGCTCGACAATCTTCGCAACCGTCTCCTCGCGGCTCAGGCCCTTGGAGTTGAGGAAGTGGGTCATGCCGAACTGCCGGCCCCATTCCTCGCGCGCCGGGTTGATGTCGACGCCGACGATCTTGTCCGCCCCTACCAGTCTGGCGCCCTGGATCACGTTGAGGCCGATGCCACCGAGGCCGAACACCACCACGTTGCTGCCCGGCTCGACCTGGGCTGTCTTGACCACGGCGCCGACGCCGGTGGTGACCCCGCAGCCGATGTAGCAACTGGTCTTGAACGGCGCATCCTCGCGGATCTTGGCGACCGCGATCTCCGGCAACACGGTGAAGTTCGCGAACGTGCTGCAGCCCATGTAGTGAAAGATCGGCTCGCCCTTGTACGAGAACCGGCTGGTCCCGTCGGGCATCAGGCCCTTGCCTTGCGTCGCGCGGATCGCCGTGCACAGGTTGGTCTTGCCCGACAGGCATGACTTACACTGGCGGCACTCGGGGGTGTACAGCGGAATCACGTGGTCGCCCGGCTTCACGCTGGTCACGCCTGGGCCGACCTCGCGCACGATTCCCGCGCCCTCGTGTCCCAGGATCGAGGGGAAGATGCCTTCGGAATCGAGCCCGTCCAGCGTGTACGCATCGGTGTGGCAGATGCCGGTCGCCATGATCTCGACCAGCACCTCGCCCGCGCGCGGCCCCTCGAGATCGACCTCGACGATCTCGAGGGGCTGCTTGGCAGCAAAGGCGACGGCGGCGCGGGTCTTCATTTGGAAGTCATCCTCATTGGTTTGAGATTTGTTGGTGCCTTACGACTGAGCGGTCAAAACCCAGCCCAAGACCAGGCCCCTGTCGATGGTCGAGGCGGCTGCAATCGATTCTGCCAAAGTGGCGCTGTGGGCGCTCACGGCCACATAACCTGCCTCGCGCGCGACTTCCTCGATCAACAGCGCGTCGGCCGGTCGGCTCACCCCGACCACCAGCGACGGGCGGCGGGCGAACAGCGCCCGCGCGAAGCGGATGCGGTCGCCCTCGATCGCCAGCGCGCCGGGGGATTGCGCAGCCAACCGGCGGCCGGCCGCCAGCGCGGGGTCGTGGACCACCACCGCTCCCGCCTGGAACCGCCAGTGAGCCACGCTGCCCATCGCGGGCACCGCCAGCGCGCCCGCCAGCGCCTCGCGGCGGGTCGCGCGGATCACTTGGCCGCCTCGTGCGGCCCGGCGGCGAGATAGTCGGCGATCGCCTTGAGCTCGTCGTCGCTGACCTCGCCGCGCGGGACCGGCGGCATATTGCCCACGCCCTGGCGCACGGCGATGACCACGTAGGCGGCGGGAAGGTTGTCGCGCGCCTCAAGCAGCGCCGGCTGGACTCGCCGCCCCAGCAGCCCGGTGCCCATCCCGTTGGGCCCGTGACAGCTGACGCAGTGCTCGAGGTACAGCGCCTCGCCCCCGCTCGCTCCGGGACGGCTGGACAGCGTCAGCGGCTTGGGCGCGGGGGGAGCCTGCGCGACGGCCGCGCCCCCGGCGAGCAGCAGACCCGCGACTAGCAGACGCTTCACTTCCGCACTCCCGCTCTTCGGCCCTGCCCCTTGGGCCAGATCCCGTTCTTGCCCGGCGCGAGGATCCCGTTGGGGTCGAGCGCATCCTTGACCGTCTCGTTCAGCGTGCGCAGCGCCCCGCCGTTCCAGTCGTAGCTGTCGGCCACCAGGTCCATGTAGTCGAGGTGGGTGCGGTACTCGCCGTACCCTTGCGCCTTGGCGTCGGCCACCAGCTGGCGGAAGAAAGGGTCGATCCGCCCCATCATCGCCGCATCGTCCTTGTTGAACAGCATCGCGTTGACGTTGGTCAGGTGCCGCTCGCCGAAGGCGAAGCTGCCCTGATAGTCCATGCCGTATTCCTGATAACGCGCGTACGTCCGCTGGAACTGGGCCAGTGCCGCGGTGCCATTCTGCGGTATGATCGGCGAGAACCCGATGTGCCCGCCGCGCCCGCCATACCAGTTGACGTTCTGCATGGGGAACGTGATCGGCGTGCCGGTCCACCCGGAGTATTCGAGCGGCTGGCCTTTGACCCAGGTAGTCGGTTTGATCGCCAACGGGCCGATCGCCGTCATCGCCTTCTCGAGCACCTTGTAGGCCGCCTTGTTGATGTCCTCGCGCCCGTACAGGCGCAAGCTGACGCCCCACCAGCCGAGCCCGAAGCGCTTGCGGATGGCATCGATCACCGCATCGTCGAGCGCGCCGGGCTTGTCGGTCCATTCGCCCCGCCGCGTGGCCACCGCCGCCGCGCGCAGCCAGTTGCCGATGCTGGGCGACTGCTGCAGCACTCGCTCGCGCCGCAGCGGCCCGATCACATCGACCAGCGGCTTCAGGTCCTCGGGCCGGTCGAACTCGACGTCCATGCCCATCAGGCTCTCGGGCTCGGGCATCAGCCACATGTTGGCCTTGGTGACCACGCCGAAGTTAGACTGGACGAACATCTGGTCCCACGCCGGGCCGAACCCGAACGGATAGGCGCCCCACGTCGGCGCATTGGTGAACGCGCCCATCCCGGTGCGCACCACTTCGCCCGTCGGCAGCACCACCTCGAGCCCGCACAGGTTCTTGGTGTTCTCGCCATAGGGCGTGTAGCCGACCCCGCGGTCGAGCGCGTTGCCGATTACGCTGCCCCACGAGTTGCCGGGCGTCGAAAGCCAGTAGGGCAGCTTGTTCGCCTGGATGAAGTCGTAAAGGTCGTAGAACCCGACGCCGGGCTCGAGCAGCACGGTGCCGAACTCCTCGTCGAACTCGATCTTCTTCATGCCGCTGAGGTCCATGACCACCGAGCCGGACATCAGCGGCGCCGAGCCGCCGTAGCCGAGGTTCTTGCCGCGGCTTACCGGCCACACCGGCAGGCGGAACTGATTGGCGACCTTGAGCGCCGCCTGCACTTCCTCGACCGTGGTCGGCCCGATCGCCCCGGCGGGCAGGTGGCGCGCGTCCGCGATGGCGAACTTGTCGCGGTAGCCGGTGCGGTCGAGGCTCTCGAAAAACACCTTGCCGGCGCCGAGCGCACTTTCGAACGCGCGCCGCGCCTGGGTCAGCTTGGCGGCGGTGAAGTCGGGGGGCAGCGGAACTTCGGCCATGCGATCAGACGCGGTCCGGCCCGTCGTTGCCAAAGTGAGATGCGCTCTGAAACATCTTGATCCCCACCCTAGATCGCTGTCGACCTTCTTGCTTACCTTACACTGTTAGTCTAACGTTGTCTATCCGGCGTTGGCAGCCTTGCCGGGATAAATGCGGGTGGTACCGCACCCAAGAAGCTCGGGAGAACTTAGAGTGAACGCCTTTCCCCAGACGCTGCACTTCATCGGCACCAACACGCCCCGGCGGCTCGAGCTGTCGGTACGCAACCTCGAGGTCGAGGGCGAGATCCCCGCCGAGATCGAGGGCGCGTTCTTCCGCGCGGTGCCCGACAACGCCCACGCGCCGATGTTCGAGGACGACATCGCGCTCAACGCCGACGGGATGATCGCGCGGTTCAATTTCGAGCGCGGCGCGGTCGATTACGACATCAAATACGTCGAGACCGAGCGCTACAAGGCCGAGAAGGCCGCGCGGCGCGCGCTGTTCGGGCGCTACCGCAACCCGTTCACCGACGATCCCAGCGTCGCCGGGGTCGACCGCACGCTCGCCAACACCACGCCGGTGTGGCACGCGGGCCGGCTGTTCATGACCAAGGAAGACGGGCGCGCCTACGAGATCAACCCGCATACGCTGGAAACCGCGGGCAAGTGGGACTTCTACGGAACCCTGCGTTCAGAAACGTTTACCGCGCACCCAAGGGTCGATCCGATCACCGGCGAGCTGTTCTTCTTCGGCTACGAAGCGGGTGGGCTGTGCTCGCTCGACGTCGCCTACGGGGTGGCCGACAAGGACGGCAACCTGGTCAGCGAGCAGTGGTTCGAGCAACCCTATTGCTCGACCATCCACGACTTCGTGATCACCGAGAAGTACGCCATCTTCCCGATCTTCCCGACGCTCGCCGACCTCGAACGGCTCAAGTCCGGGGGCGCGCACTGGGCCCATCACCAGGACAAGGAGAGCTGGGTCGGGATTATGCCGCGCTACGGCAAGGTTTCGGAGATAAAGTGGATCAAGGGACCGGTCGGGGTCAGTGTGTTCCACGAGGTCAACGCCTACGACGACGGTGACCTGGTCCACATCGACTTGTGCCTGACCGACACCAATGCGTTCAGCTTCATGCGCGAGGCGGGCGGGATCGAGCGCGAGCAGCAGAGCCTGCAGGGCGCGGTGACCCGCTGGACGATCGACATGAGCCAGGCGGAACCGACCATCGCCGAGCGCCCGCTGGGCCCCCCTGGCGACTTGCCGCGCCTCGCCGATGCCGACCAGGGCCGGCCGTACAACCGCGCGTGGTACCTCTCGATGAACCCCGAGGCGCAAGGACCGCCGATGCTCGGCGGGCCGGTCGGCGCGAATTTCAACATCCTGCTCAGGATCGAGCCCGGCAATGGCCGGCTGACCGCGATGGGCCTGCCGCCGGGCGCGGGGATCAGCGAGCCGGCGTACGTGCCGTCGGCCGATCCCAGCCACGGCGGGTGGCTGCTGACCGTGGTCGATTTGCCCAACGGACCCCCGGGCGCGGGTCCGCCGCACGACTATTCGTCGGAGCTGTGGATCGTCGCCGCCGATGAGATCGAGAAAGGCCCGATCGCCAAGGTCAGGACCGGCCTCGCGCTGCGCAGCCAGGTCCACGGCGCATGGGTCAGCCGCGAGAAGCTCGATGCAGCGCGGTCGCAAGCAATATGACCAATAATTCACAACTGGGGACGCCTGACCTCATCGTGATCGGAGGCGGATCCGCGGGCTGTGCTGTCTCAGCACGCTTAGCTGCTGCCGGTGTTAGGGTACTGCTTATTGAAGCGGGAGAATCGCGACCAGCGATCCGCTCGATCGTGCCTGCGCTAGTCGGTGGAATTGTCCATAACCCAGATTTTGATTGGTGCTATGTGGCTGAACCGGACGAATCTGTTTCGGGTCGAACCGATGTCTGGCCCGCCGGAAAAAGGCTCGGCGGGGGCAGCGCCATAAACGGAATGATGTTCGTCCGCGGTCACCGTTGGGACTACGATCATTGGTCCAGTCTCGGTGCCACCGGCTGGGATTATGAGTCGGTCCTGCCCTTTTTTCGTCGGTTGGAGGACAACGAGCGCGGGGAAGACCCCTGGCGCGGTCGCGGCGGACCCATCGCTGTGTCGGAATGCCGCTCCCGGTATGCAATTACTGATCACTGGATCGAAGCCGTCCAACAAGCCGGCTATCCTCGATCGGCGGATTTGAATGGCAAGTCTGCGGAAGGTGTCGATCACGTACAGTTGTCGCAGCGCCGCGGACTGCGTTGTTCAAGTGCCAGCGGCTACCTAGCTTTGGGGGGCGACAACTTGCAGGTCCTCGCCAATGCCGAAGTCGTCCGGATCGAGTTTTCAGGTCGTACAGCAACCGGCGTCCAGCTTCGCCACGAGGGGGAAACGAAGACCATTCACGCCCACCGGGGCGTTGTTGTAAGCGCCGGGGCCCTAAATTCCCCGCGTATTTTAATGTTGTCGGGGGTGGGTCCGGGGAAGGATCTTCAGGAATGCGGGCTTGATGTCGTTCTGGATGTTCGCGCTGTCGGGACGAATCTCCAGGAACATGTAGGGACCCATCTTGTGAACGAGGTGCAGTCGCGAACTTTGAACGTCGATGCTCAAGGAATCTCTGGCGTTCTTGAGCTTCTCAAGTTCGCGTTCGCTAGACGCGGAGCACTCACAACTGGGATCGGACACGCTCAAGCTTTCGTACGCACTCGTCCGGGTCTCGACGCACCTAACGTGCAACTCGCATTCTCGGCATTTGCCTTCGATGTCACCCCGCAGGGCAACTTGGTGCTGCGCCCCAACTCATCAGCGTCCACGTTCATTGCCCTAGCGCGACCAAGCTCACGAGGCAGCGTTTCGCTTGACCCGGGCAATCCCGGAGCGGCTCCACGTATACGGCATACGCTCTTGGGAAGCGATGACGACGTGGAGCAATTGATTGAAGGCATGACGATCGCTCGGCGTGTCATGCAGCAAGCCGCCATTAGTTCTGAAGTTGTTTCAGAGGTCCGACCCGGCCTGCCCGACAGCGAACCTGAACTCCTGCGTCAATACATCCGCGCTGCCAGCATTCCCATGTATCACCCCGTTGGTACAGCTAGAATGGGCTCAGCCGCAGACCCTTCGGCGGTAGTTAGCCCCGATCTGGATGTTCATGGCTTAAGTGGCTTGTGGGTAGCGGACGCCTCAATCATGCCAACTATTCCTGCCGGCAACACCAACGCAACCGCCATCATGATCGGCGACAAAGCTTCCGAACATATCCTTCGCAAGCTCTCACACTAGAAAAGGTTAAAGTCGGTGAGGCACTGCCCTGCACTGCCCCACCGCCGATTAGGTTACGCAATTTGAAGCGGCACAGCATTTATCACGTGTGCCTGCGTATATTCCAGCAGCCCAGCTTCGCCCAGCTCAGCGCCAATCCCTGACTGCTTCGAGCCTCGGAATGGGATATTGGGGTCAATGGCCAGGTACTGATTAACCCACACTGTGCCGGTATCAATTCTGCGGGCTACTTCAACCGCTCGCTCCGTTGACGCACTCCACACAGTCCCGCCTAGTCCGTATTCGGACGCGTTTGCGCGCGCAATCACTTCATCGATTTCGCTGTAGCTGAGAACAGGCAAAACCGGTCCAAACTGCTCCTCTTTCACCAATGGGGCATCGTCATCGAGATCTCTTACAATAGTCGGGGGGATGAAGTATCCTGGGCGATCGAGAGGTCGTCCTCCGGCAATGATGCGGCCTCTTTGCCTTGCGTCATCAAGCAAGCCCTTGACCTTTTCGAACTGGGCCTTGTTTTGGATCGGACCGACAGTTGCGCCCTGCTGCGTCCCGTCGTCGACAACGGCTGCGTTCGCCAGATCTGCAAGGGCGTCGCAGAATTCATCGTACATTGCCTCTGGAACATAGGCCCGCTTTACAGCGACGCAGATCTGTCCAGCGTTCGCCATTGCTCCGTTATACACCTTTTCGGCAGCGATCTTGGCGGGCACATCATCGAGAACGATAGCGGCGTCATTACCGCCGAGCTCCAATGTCACGCGTTTCATTCCAGCCGCCGCCGCCGCCATCACCTTCTTGCCAGTGGCAGTCGATCCTGTGAACGCCACCTTGGCGATGTCGGGATGTGCGGTGATTAGCGGCCCCAGCTCATTTTCGTCGCAGACCACATTGAACACGCCAGCGGGCAGGATTCCAGCCGCGATTTCTCCGAACAGGAGCGTCGTCAGGGGGGTGGTGGGCGCAGGTTTGGCAATCATCGTATTGCCTGTCACCAAGCAGGGACCGACCTTGTTCATCAAAAGGATTACAGGGAAATTCCACGGCGTGATCGCTGCACAAACACCTAGCGGCGTCCGATGCTCCACGACCGAATTGCCCGCTTCATTGCGTAGCAGTTTGTCTGCAATCCGCATCTTGGCGAAAGTCTGCAGGGTCTTGATCGACCGCATAATTTCGTAAGTGGCCTGATCGAGCGGTTTGCCTTGCTCAGCTGTCAGCAGGCGGGCGAACTCGTCAATGCGCGCTTCAACCGCCGAAGCGAGTTTTTCCACGAGCTCGCCTCGTTCATCGAACGATTTGGCAGCCCAAGCGGGGAAGGCACTCTTGGCGGATTCCACAGCGCGATTCAGAATGTCTGCGTCCGCCTTCGGACACCGGGCAATAGTTTGCTCGGTCGCGGGGTTAATTACAGGAAAACTGCTTGATCCTTCGATTAGCTGACCGCCAACCAACATTCTGTAGTTTCGCATATCTAGATCCGCTTGCTGTAGAAAGTCTGCCTGCGCTCGAGCGCACCGAAATCACCGAAGTTCGAGCATTCCACCGTCCACGAAGATGTTGGCAGCGGTAATGAAGCTCGCGTCGTCCGAAGCGAGAAAGAGCACGGTCTTGGCGACCTCGTCGCTGTGGCCCATCCTGCGCATTGGAACAGCCCCTCGGAGGAACTCCTTCATGCTATCCGACTCTTCTGTTGTCATCCCAGGATTGCGGTACAGAAGAGGTGTGTCGATGGGTCCCGGGCTAACCATATTGAGGCGAATGCCCTCTTTGATGAGCTCGCCAGCGAAGACCTTCATCGCGGCGTAGAGGCCACCCTTCGCAGCCGCATAAATGCCGTTTCCGGAGACACTGACATGTGCCCCTATTGAACCCGTCACCACCACAGAACCACCCTCTCGCATGAGCCGGACAGCCTTCTGCAGGGCAAAAACACATCCCTTTAGATTGATCGAATGGACATGGTCCCACGCGTCCTCGGTGATTTCGCGAAGTGGCGCAAAGCCACCCACTCCAGCATTTATGTAGAGAACGTCTATTTTTCCGTCGCTAGACTCGATGGCTCGGACCACGTCGTCCGTGGATTGAATGTCGGAGATATCGGCAACGTAGCCAGTGCTGCCCGGAATTGCCTGGACCGCCTCATCGATGGTCGCCTGGTTACGACCGGTCAGGTGCACCTTGGCTCCCTCCGCCGCTAAGGCTGCCGCGGTGGCAAGGCCCATGCCGCTGTTGCCCCCAAGGACTAGGGCTATTCGGCCCTCGAATCGCTTAGCGCGGTCGTGCGAGTGCTGTGCGGTGGGCATGACGAAAGTCCCATTTGAATTGGTGAGGGAGGATGTCAGAAAGGCGAAATCGGGTTTGGTCCGCCTGTGGTGACATTCTGTAAGACATCCCAATGCTCCACGATGAAACCATCCTGGACTCGGAATATGTCGATCACGGCCCAGCCCAAATCATCCGGCCACCGGCGAACATGGTAGTGTACGATTACGTGGTCACCGTCGACGAACGCCCGCTTGATATCGTGAACTGCATCGGGATTTTGGCCCCGGATCATGTCCAGAAAATCTTTCAGGTTTTCGCGCCCGGGCTGCACTGACTGATTGTGCTGGATGTAGTCGGGCGAGATGAATCGATCGACTGCAGACGAGTCCATCGGGTTTAGGACCTCTGCAAACATGTCGAGAACCAGCTTCAGATTTGCGTCCTCTTCCCGTGTGCGTGTCATCGGCCCCTGCCCTCCTTGCGTCCGTTCCCTAACAGTGTTAGGCCGCAAAGGCAAGCTAGTCTGCCTTACGAACGGGGAGCGAGACCGCGGCCGATATCTCTGCCCTTGAAGTCCGATCTGAACGCAAGACTCAGATCGTGGTGGTTGGAGGCGGCGCTGGCGGTCTTGAACTCGTGCGAATGCTGGGCGCACGTTACGGTCGAGAGAAGCACGACATCATTCTCGTCGAAAAGAACCGGACGCACATTTGGAAGCCGCTGCTGCATGAAGTTGCGGCGGGCTCGCTTGACGCCAACCTCGACGAGGTTGGCTATCGCAGCCACTGCCATCGGTGGGGCTATCGCTTTTTCTTGGGCGCGTTGGAGAGCCTCGACCGGCAAAATCGGCAGATCGTACTAGCGCCTATGCTTGATGACGACGGTAGCGAGGTCGTCGCTCGGCACACGATCCGCTACGACTATTTAGTGCTCGCCATTGGCTCGGTAACAAACGATTTTGGAACTCCTGGTGTAGCCGAGAACTGCCTTTTTCTTGATGATCGGGCGGGTGCTGATCGATTTCGCAACTTGCTACTCAACCATTGCTTGCGCGTGTCACGCGCGATGAGCTCCAACCCCGCGGCAGACGCGCACGTTCGAATTGCCATCATCGGCGGGGGCGCGACCGGCGTCGAGCTGGCCGCTGAACTGTACAACTCGGCCGCGGCGCTCAAACATTACGGGCTTGAAGTGTTTGACGAGAGCCGGCTGCAGATTACCCTGCTTGAAGCTGGCCCGCGCATTCTGCCGGCGTTGCCTGAGACCCTCGCCGCGGCGGCGAAGGGCGAGCTCGAGGCGCTGGGGGTAAAGGTCTGCACGGGCGTCGCTGTCACTGAGGCCATACCTCGCACTGTTCTCACAAAAGATGGAAAGCGGATCGAGGCGGACCTCATTGTCTGGGCCGCCGGAGTGAAGGCAGCGCCATTCCTGGCAGAACTTGGTTTAGAAACGAACCGTACCAATCAGGTTGTCGTGCGTAGTACGTTGCAAAGCCTCAGCGATGAGAGAATCTTCGCTATCGGTGACTGCTCCAGCTATACGGCGTCAGGCACCGACCGGCCCGTCCCACCACGCGCGCAGGCAGCTCATCAGATGGCATCTCGCGTCTCCGACAATCTGTCCCGGCTTATGGACGGGCGGCCGCTCAAGCCATTCGTGTATCGCGACCACGGCTCATTGGTCTCGCTAAGCAGGTTCTCGACAGTCGGCAGCCTGATGGGAAACCTGGTGGGAGGTCGAATGGCGATCGAAGGGCGACTGGCTCGCTTCGTCTACTCGTCCCTTTACAGGATGCACCTCATTGCGATTCATGGCTGGGCGAAAGGCGTAGCGCTGTTGCTTGTCGGGCGGGTCAACCGCATCATTCGGCCGCGCCTCAAGCTGCACTAAGAACCGTCGTCGTCTCTTACGCTGGACCGAGTGAATGGTCACGTGACCCGTTCTGCGGCGGCCTGCACAATGCACAAGATGATCCCCGTCCCTGAAGCGAAACAAGACGAAGATCGGACAGACTATGACAGATAGCTTGCAAGGAATGTCGGCGCTGGTCACGGGCGCGGGTCGCGGATTTGGTCGCGCAATCGCGCTACAGCTTGCTGCTGAGGGCGCGGCAGTCACCCTGGTCTCACGTAGCGCCGACCAACTGTCGGAGGTCGCCGCCGAAATTCACGCTGCCGGCGGCAGAGCGATTATTGCGGCCACGGATGTGACAGACCCGCGGCAGGTCAAGGCGGCTTGTGACGCTGCCCGCGCCGCTCATGGCCCGCCTTCGATTCTGGTGAGTAATGCGGGGGTCCCATGGCCTTTCGGTCCGGTTTGGGAAAGCGACGTTGAACTGTGGTGGAAAGCGGAGGCCGTCCACATCCGCGCACCCTATCTTTTCATGCACGAACTCATGCCGGATATGATCGCAGCCAAGCGAGGCCGAATCATTTGCATTTCGGCCATCGCCAGCAAGCTCACTCTTCCATTTTTGTCGGCCTACAGCGTCGGCAAGGCAGCGCTCAACAAGCTAGTCGAAATGGCGGCCGAGGAAGCGCGCCCTCATAACGTGCAGGTATTTGCCGTAGAACCCGGGTTCGTTGTGACGCAACTTGCGGAAGACACATACAACGATCCCAGCGCTCAAAAATGGATGCCGCACATGCTTGCCTACCTCGATGAGGGACGCGAGCGCGACGATCCTGATGCCGATCTCATCCGCACCGCAACTCGCTGCGCTGCGCTCGCAGCGGGCGAGTATGACATCTTGTCTGGCCGCTACATGGAACTCCAAGATCCGATTGAGGACTGGAAGAGCGAGGCGGAAGCGGCGGCCGCAAGATCGCCAAAGGAGTAACGCCTGATGTCCGACAAACGGATCGACGAGCTAGTGGCAAAAGTCACCCAGCTCGAAGCGGAGCTGCAGCTTCATAGAGACGTGCAGGCAATCCGCACGCTGCATTTCACTTATGGCTATTGCATGGACAAATGGCTGTTCAAGGAAATCGTCGATCTCTTCGCTCGCGAGTGCGAGCTGCGCTTTCTCAACGGCATTTGGCACGGCAGGGAAGGGGCAAAACGACTCTATAGCTGGACCGAGGGCGCCTATGGTCCCCGTGATGGCATGCTGGCCGAGCATGTAATCGCACAGGACATTGTTCATGTTGCCCCTGACCGGAGCCGAGCATGGGGCCGCTTCCGTGCCTTACTGCAAGTGGGAGCGCACGAGGCCTACCGTAACAATTTTCCGCCGAGTTTTTCGGAAGCGTTTTGGGAAGCTGGAGTTCATGAAAATGAATATGTCTTGGAAGATGGCGTGTGGAAGATCGCACTGTTCAATTATCGCCTGACTTTCCAAGCCCCCTACGAAGGTGGGTGGGCCAAGTCACCAAGCCATCCGATTATGATTACGCCATGGACGGGCACGTATCCGGAAGTGCCGAATGGCCCCGATGAATTGCGGCCCACCCCGCCGCAGTGGCCAAAGAATCCATTTATCCCATTTCATTATTCCCACCCAGTCACTGGCCGATCGATCGGTGAGGGACTTGGCGAGGACAGCGCCCCATAGGCATCCACCCGACTGTCGCGCCCACGCGCGACCCAAGTGGCTTGCCGACACGTATGGCGATCGAGGACTAATGCGGCCCTATGCAGGGCGCCGATTCCGGGGGCTTTCTTCCAAAAGCCAGGCGAACGCGATCATGTCTGGCGCTGAATTCATCCCACCTTTTTCGGACGGCCCCGGCGCTGCCCAGGCTTGCGGCCGAGGCCGTTCTGCTTGGCCAGCACGCGGCGTTTCTCGGCGTAGTCGGGGGCGACCATTGGATAGTCGGCCGCCAGGCTCCAGCGCGCCCGGTACTCCTGCGGGGTCATCCCGTGGTCGGTCATCAGGTGGCGCTTGAGCATCTTCATCTTCTTGCCGTCTTCGAGACAAACGATGTGGTCGTTCTTGACCGAGGAACGAACCGATACGGCCGGTTCGGGCTTAACCTCTGCGGCCGGCGCCGCGCCGAGGCCCGCCAGCGCGCCATAGACGTTCTGGATCAGCTGCGGCACGTCCTGCACCGATACGTCGCTGTTGCTGACATGTGCCGCGACAATGTCTGAAGTTAGCGTGATCAGCGTACCGGTTTGCTCGAAATCTCGCACCATTAGGTCTCATCTCTCCGCCTTGGGGAATAGGTGTTGCACTATCCCCACAAAAAAGGGCGTCAAGCTGTTCCAGCTGCGCGTTCATACGGGTTGGAACGGACTTGTGACTGGCCGAGCGCCCGCGCCTAATTCGCCTCGCCCAGCTTCTTGTAATCCGTCGGGTCATAGGTGCCGAACCATATTTCCCAAAATCCTGGCCAGAAGCGGATAAGCTTGAGCTGATCCTCGCGAAAATGAAGCGCCAACTGGAGGTCTCCGTCGGCATGGAGGCTAAGCAAGTCCCACGCCGGCCCGGGGGCATCCCCGGCGGTGGCTTTACGGGCGTTGCGAGTAATGGTCGCCTTCCATTCGCTGGTCACGTCGATGAGCCGCATGTCAGGCACTTGGAAGTTGGTTTCGTTGGGAAGCGTAATCCCTTTGGCGAGATCAAGCGAGACCACCTGCCGGAGGATGATCCGGGCGCGGCACATCTTATCCATAGAACTTTATCCGAAATACAAACTGCCACACGGGGTGAGCAGCAAAGGGAGGGGAAGGCCCGAGCGAGCAGTCGCAGCCTGACAGAAGCGGGCGCGCGACATTCGTTGGACAAAATACAGGCCAGCTTTGAACGTAAAGCCAACCTGTAATACGGGGAACCAAGCCAAGACCCTTGCGAGGTCTATTGGACTGATGCGCGCATGGTAGCGCATTGTCCGATAAAAGTCAAGTAAACTCTCAAACACTTGGCGTAGTACACTTGGTGTTCGCCGTTCGGTCATGCCAATACCGCGTGCCAGGCCCGTGCCTGGCAAGCCAGGCGCGCCGCCGACTTGCCTGGAGCCCTCGCCGCGCATTGTCCTGGGAGGGGGAGTTCGCGAGCAATGTCCCCATTCGTGTCGGGCACCGCCGCGACAGGCGGCCAATCACCCCCCACCGTCGATGGCCAGCCAACCCTTCGACCGTGCCCGGCCCTGTCTTCGGTGCCCCGCCGTGGATTTGATCAGGGGTTGCGGAGGTCCCACCGGAGGCAAGCCGGGAGGGCAATTCGACCTTGCCCGGACGCCCACTCCGAGGCGGAGGTCCCCCGGTTGGGCTTCGCGCGCGCGAGGGCATGGGTCCGGGCCAGGTCGCTTTTCGCCTTTTACACTCGCCCGCGCGGTTTCGCTTTTCGAGACATTAGTCGCGCGAAGTCTTGGAACCGCCCCTCTGAAGCCCGCAGAAATCCGCCATTCTTGGGGCTATGTCCGGAAACGCTCATTGGGTGAGCGACGTCGCCGGGGCGGGGCCGCAGGGAGGGCCAGCCGGCTTACCTAATAGGGCAGCCTTTGAGGTCGCAGTGATCGTTGGAAACTTAGTTTTGCATCGTACGTGACCGCTTTGTGCCCACCCCATGCCTGCACGATCCATCAAGGCTCTAAGCTTACCTTCGGAGTCAGGCTATCAGCCGCTCCACGTCGTTGGGTCATGTACTTTGCGCCGTCCTTGTCTCGATCTCGTGGCGTGCGCCACAGGCCGGCTTGCGGGATCGGCACTCCCACGTCCTTTGACGGATCAATGAGGTTTGGTGCAGCAGTTACTCCTATTGCATCGTCCGCTTGCCCAGTCGGAGCTGTTCAAACGGAAGCCTCCCACCGGAACGGCGTGTGGGTGATCCACATCTGGTGGAGGATGATCGCCAACCGCCGCGCGACTGCGATGACCGCTTTGCCTCTCCCCCGGCGCTGAGCAACGTCGCGCCCCCAGCGGCGAAGTTCGAAGTCACGCCCGACACGGTGGAGCAGGACCGTAGCGGCTTCATAGAGCGCTTCGCGGCAAGCATCCGGACCAACCTTGGCAATACCGAGCATGCGGTTGGTTTCACCAGACTGGTGCTGGCGAGCCGTAAGCCCCAGGTATGCGGCAACGTGCTTGGACGACGCGAACCGAGCCGGATCATCGATAGCGGTCATGTAGGTCAGAGCCACCACGGGTCCCACGCCAGGCGTGGTCATCAACAACCGGCAGACCGGATCATCGCGAACGACTTCAAGCACCGACGCGTGCAACGCATCGAATTCCGCGCCCAGGCTTCGCCAGACCGACAACAGCGGCCCGATCGCGCGCTGCAGAATTGGATCGTCGGCGATGAGGGCTTCCACCCGCGCCGCGAAACCGCGCCGGCCCACTTGCCCCACCTGAAATCCGAACACCTTGAGTTCGCCGCGGATCGCGTTCTGGGTGGCCAGCATCTTGCTGCGCGTCGTCTTGCGCGCGACCAACAGCGCTGCCCGGGCGCGCGCGTCGAGCGACTTTACATGTACGCGCTTGAACACGCCCATCGCCATCATCCGGGCGATCCCGCGAGCATCGTTGCGGTCGTTCTTGTTGATCTGCATCTTGTTGAACAGGTGCGCCAGGCGCGGGTCGATGCAGATCGCCGGGAGCCCTGCCTTGACCAGGCCGTCATGCAGCCAGGCGGAAGATGGCCCGGCTTCCAGGCCTACGCGGCCGTAATTCAACTGAAGGACCGAGAGCCATCTTGCAATGGCCTCCGGATCCGTGGCGACCTTGCTTTCATGAAGCACCTGCGCCTGCGAATTGCAGACCGCGATGCTGGTGCTGGCTTGCGACACGTCGAGGCCAACAAAATGCAATTCCTGGGACACGCCTGGCTCCTGCCAAAAGCGACCACGGCAGCGCGCAGTGGCGCCGCCATTGAGGTCAGGTTCTGGCCGGGCGCGCGCTCCGCTCCGAAAGACGTGCCCGCCCGGATGGAGCCGTCTGGTAGCTAACGCAGACGCCCTGCTGGGCCCGTGAAAACGATGAGTCAACAGGCAAATTAACCAATTGCGCGGAGCGTTATCACGACCGCGAAACAAGCGACTTTCTATCTTGACGAACGAATTAGGTTCTGATGCGCCCCCTGTTTTGCACGCAAATCGGAAATTCAGGGCACTATAGTCAGCCAGACTGTCGGTGAGCTATCCGTAAACCGCCGAGTCGCCGTCAAATGATAGATTGTTATGTCACGAAACCCGCATTTTCTATCATTTGCCCAAATCACATCAACTGGGCTGCGATCAGAATTGGCGTGCAACGTCAAGCCAGAGTGGCGCTCCGAGGGGAATTGGCGCGGGCTCAGCGCCAGTCTCGCTAATTCCCAGCAATTAGAGGGGTCGTGGATGAATTCCTCCACCTAACCCCACCGACTCGGCGATTCAGGACCACCAGGAAGGGAACTCCAGCGGCCTGACAAACCGTACCGGAATTTGCGGTGGAGGAACTGCCCACCGCGCTCCAACGATGTCATTGGCACTGCCGGCCTTTCACTTCGCAACTTGCAGCTTCGGTACAAACTCGGTCCCTGGGCCGTGTTCAGAAGGGCTTGCGGGATCTGCAAATTCAAGCGCGGGTGAAGCCCCTTGCCATGAACACGAACGGGCCAGGCGCGCAGGTGTGTCTCGCAGTTCACTGGCCGCGCGAGGCAGGTCGCGGATGCTAGGTCGATTGCAGTTCCACGTCTGATGGCGGTCAGAATGCGCACGCTCATGATCCACCTCTGAGTTGGTCAAGTGACCATCGCAGCGTTTGCTCATCGCTGGCCTCCCATCCCTTAGTTCGTCAGTTGCCAGGGGAGTACATCGCGGCAGTTTATCGCCGACCTCACCACCGCCAATTCCGCGAGGTGGATGATCCCGCATTCCACGAGCTGGCGATCAGCCCCGGCATCGTGGCGTGAACCGACTAGGCCGATCCTTCGCCTGGCTTCCGGAAGTTGGAGCGGCCATCCAGCGCTCACCTAGTGGGACAAGCGCCTACCAATCAGTTCATCCACGGTGCAATTCCACTGGCAGGAAACTCAGCGCTGCCCTCCCAGTCCCCCACTTGGTCAGCGGAGAGCCGAGTTCATCGCGGCAGTTTGTCGGCCACCTCGCCACCGCCAATTCCGCGGGTTGGCCGATCCCGCGTTTCATGAGCTGGCGATCAGCCACGGCATCGTCGGATGAACCCACCAGGGCAATTCCGGCCGCGAGGCCACCTAGTTGGAGCTCCATCCAGCGCTCAACCCGGTCAGACAACTGACTGCCAATCAGTTCGTCCACGACAGAATTCATCTCCAGGACAACTGCAACTCCACTAGTTGGCACACGCTTGAACTTGCTCCAGTTCAGTACATCCTCCACCATTACTTCATTAACCTTAACAGGATCCAAGTCAAATTCCTTGCGCCACTTCCAGATGATCGGTAGATGGCGTCGCGAATCGGAAAGGCGGTGCAACACAGGAGGAACGCATATGGATCTAGACTTCAGCATTATTCAGGGCGCAGATTGCAATTGGTTGAGTGGGCCCGAGGGGGCCAGCTCGGATTGGGGTTCCCTTCCCCATACCCTCTATGGTGCCACGCCCGCGGGCCCGGCCGTTCGCAAGGCCATCAAGAAGGTCTGCAAACGCGGAGCCGGCCCCAGCCGTCCACGCCGGTACGAGGCCGCCTCGCTTCGCGAGCTTCGCGCTTCCCTTGACTTGCGCTCGTTCGATCCCGGGCTCTGCCCAATACCCGTGCTGCGCCACGGTTCGCCGGCTGCGGCCAAGCGGCACGTGCGCCCTACCAAACGGGCCGAGGTACTCGAAAAGCACCAGCTCGAACGCGTCCTCGCCCACATCGACCAGAACAGCCGTTCACCGGAGGCCGGCCGCCTCAAGCTTCTACTGGCTCATCTGGCAGGCCTGCGAGCGGGTGAGATCGCCGAGCTTACCGTCAACGCGTGCCTCGATGTCGAGAGACGGCACCCCGCCAAGACCATCTTCATCGGCAAGGCTATCAGCAAGTCCCTCGTGGATCGCGAGGTGCCGATGCACCCGTGGATCGCCGAAGCCGTCGTGCGGTTTCGTAAGCGGCATCCCGATGCAACCCATGTTGCGCACAGCATCGGTCGGGCCGGAACGCTGCGGCGACAGAACGCGGCCGCCGTCACCAACTGGTTCTGTCGCCTCTATAAAGATGCGGGCTTCCCAGGCTGTTCCAGCCACACCGGGAGGCGGAGCTTCGCCACCCATTTTGCGCGCCGGATGCATAATACCCGCGCCTCGATCGCCAACCTGCAGCAGCTGATGGGGCACCGCCGGCTGTCCTCGACGGAATGCTATCTCGAACCCGCAGCCGATGTGACGGAGCTCGTTCATGGGCTCTGAGATCCTCAGCGCTCCGGCCGAGCTGTTCCTTCGGGCCGTCGAGCCAAAGGTCATCGAGCGGGTGGAGATTCCTCCCCGGCCCGCGCGCTATGCTCGCCCCCCAGCCGAGTTTACTTCTGGCGCAACGGGTGATTGGCTAGCCGCCAGCGTCGGCAGCAGCGACAAGGTCTTCGCCAACCAGGCGGCGGGGCTTGAGAAGGTCGTCGCTGGCGCCAACCTGGTGATCTCCACCCCCACCGCCTCGGGCAAGAGCCTCGTCTTCATGGCTGCGGCCATTGACGAGCTGCTCAACCGGGGTGGCCGGGTGCTGGTTTTCTATCCGCAAAAGGCCCTCGGCAGCGACCAGTTCACGCGCTGGCAGAAGGAGCTCGAACTTGCGGGCCTCGACCCCAACCTGGTCGGGGAGATTACCGGCGCTATCCCGATGGGCGATCGTGAGCAGATCCTCGACCGATCTCGGGTCATCCTGGCGACTCCGGATGCGCTCCATTGCTGGATGATGCGCATGCTGCCCTTGCCGGCGGTCCAGTCGTTCCTGGGCGCGCTACGGTACATTGTCATCGACGAAGCCCACGCTTTGGAAGGCGTGTTCGGCACCCAATTTGCCTACTTCTTCCGTCGCCTCCGCGATGCGCGGTGCCGTGCCGCGCCTAACTCGCCGGAACCGCAAGTGATCGCCGCCACCGCCACCTTGCGCGACCCTGCTGACCATCTGCAGAACCTCACCGGCCTCCCGTTCGAGGTAGTGGGCGAGGAAGAGAACGGCGCGCCCTCGCACGGCGTGACGCTGCTGCACATCAACGGACCGGACTGCGGTGCACCAGCCGAGCGTGCCGGCGCCGAGATCATGGACACCTTGCTTGACGCCATGCCCAGCGATGCAGGAGCCATCGCGTTTGCGGACTCCCGCCAAGGGACCGAGCGCATGGCCAAGCGGGTCGGTCGTGAGGACGTGTTCGCCTACCGGGGCGGCTACAATCCCAACGACCGCCGCCGGCTTGAGCGGGGCCTTCGCAACGGCTCGATCAAGGCTATCTTCTCTACATCAGCTTCGGAGCTGGGGATCGATATTCCCCAGTTCACCTTTGGCCTGAACATCGGCGTTCCCCAGACCCGCAAGTCGCTGCGCCAGCGGGGAGGCCGCGTAGGTCGGACTCGTCCGGGTTTGTTTGCCGTCATGGCGCCGACTGCCGCGTTCGCGAAGCTCGGCAGCTCGCTGCGGGAAAGTCTGTCCGGTCCGGTCGAGCACAGCCCGCTGTACCTCGAGAACCGCTACATCCAGTTCCAACAGGCGCGTTGCTACCTGCGTGAGCTCGGCTGCGAGGACGAGGTTCCGGCGCTCGATCCTGCCATCGGCTGGCCAGATGGATTCCGCGAGGCGCTCGAAACGGCGATGCCGGGCGCCGAGCGTCCGCGCATGTTGGACGAAATCGCGAGTGCCGGGTGGGACACGCCTCATCTTGCGTACCTCTTGCGGTCGATGCCGACGATCTCGTTTGCGCTCAAGAACGCGCGCAGCGGCGATGTTATTGGCACGATCGATCACGAAAAAGCGCTCCGCGAGGCTTACCCCGGCGCGACCTACATCCACCTCGGGGTGCACTATCGGGTGCTTGAGTGGCACAACTGGAGCTACGAACAGTCGATCCGGCTTCTGCCGGTCAAATCGGCTGAACCCACCCAGCCGCTCTCTCGCTTCCAGGTCGGCGCTTCGCTGGCTCCGGCCGAGCTGATCGACGATCACCTGCTCGCGTCCGACGATGGATGCCTCGCCGAGGCGCAGTTGCGCGTGGTCGAGTCGGTCGAGGGCTACCGCCTCGGCACGACCGCCCTGCTCTACCGCGACCTGCGGGAGAAGGATCGGCGGCTCCAACGCAAGCAGCGCGAGTTCACCACCACCGGAGTGATCCTTCGCATCGAGGCACCCTGGTTCGCCGGCTCGTCCGAGAGCCAGGTGGCGACGCGCCGCGAGGTGGCGCGGGCGCTCGAAGAGATCGTCACCCGCGAGTACGGCCTCTCTCCGAGTGACATTCGGGCGGTTCACACCGGCATTGCTCTCCACACCCAAGCGGGTGCTCGCAAGATCGATGATGCCATTGCGCTGTTCGACACGATCTCGGGCGGCTTGCGCCTGGCTGCCCCGTTGTTCGGCGATTTTGCTGCTATCCTGGCGCGCCTTGAGCGTGGCGCACAGCTCGCCGGCGAAGAGGCCCTGCTTAGCCCCACCACGATTGCACGGCTGAGCGCTTGGCACGCGGGGCTGATCCCGTCGGCCCCGCCTGCGCCGACCCCTGTCGAGCATGACGGCAAGCACGTGGTGTTTGCGCCGTCGTCGCGGGTCTCGATCCGCGTCCGCGGTCAGGTCCTCGAGCGCGTCCTCATCGAGCCGCAACTGCTCTCGATCGGCGACAGCGAGCAGCTGATGTACCGCTACGAAGATGCCCCCGGCGTGACCGCCTGGGTGGCACACAACCAGGTCGAGCCACTCGGCAACGACTGGCGGCGAGCCCTGTGGGATCCCGCCACCAACCTCATCCAACCATGGGAGACAAACGCATGAAGAAACGCACTTACCATTACCCCAACCCGACCGGGATCTGCCGGCCTTTCCGGGTGACCGCCGTCGTGACCTCGGGCGATTACTTTTGCCTGGTGACCGTCAACTGGACCGGACGCTCGATCCAGCTCGTGCCCACGGCCTGCATGATGCTTGAGTTGCCCGAGGAGGTGAACTGGTCGATCTTCGAGCATCTGACGGACATCTTCTGCATCGAGCTGAAGATCCCCAACATCATCATCCGGCGTGGACCCTATAAGGGCCCGCATACCGCGTCTCCTCGGGCGGTCCAGGTCGAGGCGATCCTGGAATCTATCCCTGAGCTCGGCACCGAGCGGGTGACGTCTGCCGAAGTGACCGGATGGCTGAACCGCAAGCCCTGGCTTCTTCCGCTCCCCCAGAGCGATCTCAACGCTCGCGCCCGCAAGGTGCAGCAGCGTTGTATTGAAACCGCGGCCTACGCGGCCGCGCGGGTCCTGCAGCGGCGCGCGGCCCTGTTCGCCGAAGAGAAGGGACACTTTCCTTATGCCGGCCAGCCCTGTGATGGCTCGCAGCCGGGGCTGCCGGCATGAGCTACGAAATTATTCACCTCTCTGATCCGCCGCCCGTCGACGTCTCGCGGTTGAGCGCCGCCGCCCTGTGGGGAGGACTGCTGGCGATCGTGACCGTCAGGTCCGTTCGTTCGAAGCTTCGGTTTGATCCGAAGGCTTCGACCTTTCTGAAACTGGATGATCGAGATCGAGCGGGCAGCGCCCCTTTGGCGAAGCAACTCGTAGCGTTCCTTGAGAAGAATTCGATCGAGCTGCTCTATCTGCGCAAGGGTCCGGAGAGTGGCCCGAAGGCCAATAGTCCGGTGCGCACGAAAATCGAATTCCTTGTCAAGCACAAGGCGGAAATCGACGTAAAATTCCTGCCGAGCCATGTCGTTCGTCGATGGGTCAATCAGCGCGATCTTGTGTTGCCCGAAGCTGCGAGCCCGCTCTCCGGTGAGCAGCGCGCCGCCCAGCGGGAAGCGCTGGAGGCCGCGATCTACATCTCTGCCAAGAACGGTGGGCCGATTTAGCCCCTGCTGCTGGCTAACGAGCCCTGGAGCGGCGATAGCCGGCCGCTTGCGCATCGGCTTCGCTGCAAAACATCTGTTCGGCCCGGGTCTCGGTGTAGCCAGGCATACCAGGTAAATGGTAGATTCCACTCGCCCCGGCGGCTCTGGTTGCCTTTGATCGAGCAGGCTGAGTTCGCGCTTGCGACGGGGCGGCTCGGATGGCCCACGCTCGACCGCAGTACTAGGGTTCGTGCTTGATCCTGCGCCCGGCGGTAGTCTTCGGGCGCGACAAAGCTAGATGCCCACAGTCCCAGCTTGCCCGCACGGGCCCGGATCTCGTCGTTGACCTATGCATCGCTGTAGCGGCGAAACCCCGTCGCCCAGCCCTGCGCCACCATGACTTTGTTGATGTCGACCCCATCGATCGAGCACACGGCCAGCAGCCGCCCGTACTGGTCGACTTCAGCGCCGCTGCAAGTGACAACCGCGCCACCAATGAGCATGGTCAGCTGCTCCGACGAAGCTTTGCCGCACGCCCAGCTCTGGCCTGCCCGGTCGCACTTCTGTGAGGCTTCCGGCGCATCGATGCCGACCAGCCGCACGCGCTTGCCGTTCACTTCCAGCGTGTCGCCATCAATGACTACGGCTGGTCCGGACAAAGTGGCTGCGGCGGCGGGCACTGCGGCTAGAGCCAAGTAGAGCGACGATTGGTTTCTGCTTCACTAGCGCCTCTTAAAGCGGTTGTTGCACGCTAAGCAACAAGCAGTAAGGGACGGCAGGTTACCTTTAGGTGTCGCAGACGGGAGAACAAAAATGGCTGCGGATAACGACCAGCGTGAGACACTCATTACCCTTACGTCCGACATTGTTGCGGCTCACGTCAGCAACAACTACGTGGCCGTTCAAGATGTGACGGCGCTGATCCAGAATGTGTACGGAGCGCTTGCTGGCCTGGGCCAGGTGACAGAGCCAGCACAGGTCCTGCAGCCCGCCGTTTCAGTACGCGCGTCGGTCAAGAACGACCATCTGGTTTGCTTGGAAGACGGCAAGAAAATGAAAATGCTCAAGCGGCACCTAATGACTGATCATGGGATGACGCCAGCTGAATACCGTGCGCGCTGGGGCTTGCCGGCCGATTACCCCATGGTAGCGCCGGAGTACGCTGAAAAGCGGCGCACTCTGGCTAAGGAGATCGGGTTGGGCCGCAAACCCGGGCAGCGCCGAGGTAGGCCCAAAAAGAGCTCCTGAGGCGACGAACGGATCTGCCGTAGGTACGACAAGTCGCTGTTCGGGTTAGGCCTTTCGGAAAAGTTGACCGATACTGCCTCATCGACTCGGGGGGAGGTCGCGATGCGCCACATCATACTAGCAGTAGCTTTTTCGTCGCTTTTTGTCGGCACGCCCGCAGCCCATGCGCATCCGGGAGGCTTAGCCGCCGACGGGTGTCACATGGAGCGCAAGACTGGGCAGCGTCATTGCCACGGCGCTTCAGCCAGCGCGCTGCGTTCCTCGTCCGCCGCCCGCCTGCTGGAAACCGGTTCCGCATCCTTTCCAAACTGTGCGGCCGCCAGGGCCGCAGGCGCTGCGCCAGTCAGGCGCGGACAGTCAGGATATGGCGGTCAATTGGATCGGGACGGTGACGGCATCGGATGTGAATGATGGTGCAGCCCGGTTGAAGCGGCCAAATTGCCTTGATGTGAAGGTGAAACGCTCGCCAGACCTTCTGGGTATGTAACACACTGGACAACCCGCCCAAGCGGGCATCAATATCGCCGGGATCGGCTGGGGGAAAAACATTGACGAGTGTGACTGTCGATGAGGTCGGCGAAGACGCGTCCGTTTTCCAGAGTGATCTTCCATTAGAAGCTAAGCTTGAGCGTGCACGCACGGAGTTGCTCGACCTTTCCGCGCGCAATCGGCTTCTTAACATGCCTCGATCTTCGAAGACGAAGGCGGTTGAAATCGTCGATGAGAAAAGCGCCGACGTCTTTCGTCTTCTCGTCACCGAGGGGCGGGTGTTTACGTTCCTAGCAGGCAAGCTGGCGCCTGGCGAAGAAACTGATCAGAAGGTTGACGAGACAGCTGAGATCTCCTCGCTGGCGCAGCCAGATGAAGAGGCCGACGAGAGCGGAAGGTTTGCCCGCCACGTCGACACCCGGCTGCAAACAAGATTAACCTCAAAGGGCTTACAGAAGCGCCTGCTTGAGCTTTACTACGATTCTAGGACGCTTGAGGAAGAACAGGGCGTCAACATTCTTTATCTGGCGCTCGGCGCGCTCAAGTGGGTAGACCCTCTAAACGCCACGAACATTCGATACGCGCCCCTCCTGCTCATCCCGGTAGCGCTGG
Organism: Tsuneonella sp. HG222; assembly: GCF_053819185.1. Taxonomy (NCBI): domain Bacteria; kingdom Pseudomonadati; phylum Pseudomonadota; class Alphaproteobacteria; order Sphingomonadales; family Erythrobacteraceae; genus Tsuneonella; species Tsuneonella sp. HG222. The sequence continues at coordinate 2,220,833 of NZ_JBSOQZ010000001.1, forward strand.
AACGGGGAAACGCTGGCGAGAAGTTCAAGCTCCGCGCACGCCCGGAAGAGTTCGCATCCAATCTCTCCTTGGAAGCTTATTTAGACCGAGTGCACGGGCTGCGGCTTCCTGCCTTCGAGCCCTCAGAGCAGTTCGACTACTTCGCCTATTCCAGCGACGTTGCTGAGGCGGTTGCGTCAAAAACAGGATGGGAGGTGCTTCCGAACGACATCGCGCTCGGCTTTTTTTCGTTCGCCAAGTTTCTCATGTATCGAGACCTCGACCCCGCCAACTGGCCGGCTGGCGGCAGGATCAGCGAACGCCCGCTAATCCGCGGGCTCCTCTCTGAAGGGTTCGAAGCCGATGGCAGCATGATCCCCGAGGATGCGCCGATCGACCCGCATATCCCACCGGCCGAGATGCTCCACATTGTAGACAGCGACAGCAGCCAGGCGCTCGTCGTCCACGAGGTTCGGCGGGGCCGCGACATGGTCGTTCAGGGGCCGCCGGGAACCGGCAAGAGCCAGACGATCGCGAACATCATTTCTGCCGCCGTAGCCGACGGTAAGACAGTGTTGTTCGTCGCAGAAAAGATGGCGGCGCTCGAGGTCGTCAAACGCAGGCTCGATGCAAACGGGGTGGGCGACGCCTGTCTCGAGCTGCACAGCAACAAGGCGAACAAGCGCGCGGTCTTAGAGGAGCTGCGACGCACCTGGGAGCTGGGAGCGCCGCGTGGGCAGGAGCCCGGAACTCTCAACGCTCGACTGACCGAAGCCCGGGACCGGCTCAACGGCCATGCCCAACGCATGCACGCGCGGCACGGAACATCAGCCCTGACGCCGTTCGATGTGATCGGGCAACTGGTCCGATTACGTTTGGACGGCCAACGGCCGAACGACATCAAACTGGATGTGCCAGCAACGTGGTCGAAGGACGGCTTCCTCGAACGAAGAGAAACGCTCGCCGAACTCGTGGAGCGCATCGAGGCGATTGGTACTCCAGCCGAGCACCCGTGGCGCGGCGTCGGACTCTCGTCCATTCTACCGACCGACGTCGAACGGCTGGTGGCCCGAGTGTCTACGCTGGCCGAGCGACTGGCATCCTTGCGGGACGACGATTCTGCTCTCGCAGCACTCCTCGAAAGCGAGCCCGCCGCGTACTTGGGGGACATCGACGCCACCATAGCGCGCGCGAACCGTCTGCAGGGCGCGCCTAAAGTAGGTGCGGATGCGCTAGCTTCCGACGTCTGGGTGTCCTCGCATGACGACATCGCAGCGCTCGTCGCTCATGGCAGTCAGTACGCGGCCATTCGCGGCGAAGTTTCAGGCCTCTTTGCTGAAGGCGCCTGGTCCTCCGATCTGGAGGAGGAAATCAGTGCGCTTGAGGCGCTACCATCGGAGTTCGACGCGAACGACTTCGACGTAGCCCACCAGTTGGTCCACCTGCTGCCTCGCCTTATGGCCGACGCAGCATCTTTGGCACGAAGTCTAGGGCAAGGAACGCCGGACAGCCTCGCGGGTGCGGAACGCCTCGTGCTTGTCGGGGAACGCGTTGCGCACGCCCCGGTCGCAAGTCCCGAAGTCTTCGCCGCGGACCTCTGGGAATCGGGAGTGGAGCGCGCGGGCGACCTGGCGACGACAGTCGCGCGACTGGAGGCAGCCCAGGCCCGAACGGAAGGGATACTTTCAGAAGCAGCTTGGGAGGTCGATCTCACGGCCGCCCGAGCCACAATAGCTTCACACGGCACCGGAATTCTTCGCTTCCTAAGCGGCGAATGGCGCCGGGCTAATCGGGTGGTGCGGTCCTTCTTAGTTCGCCCTGACCAGCCGCTCGAGGAGACATTGGCTCTCTTGGACGCCTTGGCGGACGGTCAGTCGGCCCGGCGTGAGATTGAGCGCGAGGAATCGCTTGGCCGCACGGCCTTCGGCGATCATTGGCGCGGTACCCGGAGCGCCTCCGAGCCCTTGGGGTCCATCGTCGAGTGGATGCGCTCGCTAAAAGGCCTCGGTGCCGAGCCACGCATCATCGCCTCGCGTCAACCGGACCAGGTTCTGGTCGGAGAGCAGACCGCTGCGCTGCGCGACGTCGCGGCTTCGGTCGGCGATGCAGCCCGCCGCCTGTACGCCGGGCTCCGGGACCGGCGCGAGGGTGCCTTTGGGAATGCTCTTACGGCCGAGCGCGCCGATGTGACGGCGCTTCTCGAGAACTGCGTGCGGATCGACCACGCTAATCGCGTCACCCGCGCGTTGATGCGCGACACGCCAGATGCGCTTCCCGAGCGTCTGGCTCTGCTGGCCCGATTGGCCGACGGACAAGGGGCCGCGAAGAGCGTCGAACAAGGGATGCAGTTGGGGTCGGCCGCCTTCGGAGCGGCTTGGAGTGGGATTTCGTCTGATTGGAGCGTGCTTGCTGGTGCGGCTGAGTGGGTGCGTGAAAACGCCGATGTCCGGCTTCTAGCCAGCCGGCTAACCTATCGCGCGGACCTCGCTTCAGCGGCTGCCTCGCTCGAGGAGCGACGTGACGCCCTGGCAGCCGATATCAGTGAGCTGGGAACCGAGCTAGCGCTCGAAACCGAAGAGGCGTTCGGCACGCCCGCCCTGATCGACGCGCCGCTCACGACGCTGCTACACCGGCTGGAGAAATGGACTGCTAACGGCGAGCAGCTTTCCCGATGGGTTGCCTACCGTGACCGTGCCGCCCGCGCTCGGGAGCTCGGCTGCGGACAGGTCGTCGATCGCCTGCGCGACGGCCGCCTTGGCGCCGACGACGTGTTGCCGGCGTTCGAAATGACCTTTTACGAGGCAATCTACGCCGACATGACGAGCCGCGATCCCGAACTCGCGAGTTTTGACGGGACACTACATGGCCGCCTCGCCCGCGAATTCGCGGAGATGGACCGGCAGCGCATCGCGGTGTCTGCCTTCGAGGTAGTAAGCGCCCACTTCCGCCGGATGCCGGCGAGAGACGGAGGGGCAGTCGGGCCGCTCGGCACGCTCCGCGCCGAGATGCAGAAACGACGTGGTCACATGCCGATCCGCCGCCTGATGGAAAAGGCGGGACCCGCGGTCCAGGCGCTGAAGCCCGTCCTCATGATGAGCCCTCTCTCGGTCGCCCAGTTCTTGGCGCCCGGGGTGTTCGAGTTCGACCTGCTGGTGATGGATGAAGCCAGCCAGATCCAGCCTGTCGACGCGCTCGGAGCGGTGGCGCGCGCAAAACAGGTCGTCGTAGTGGGCGATCCCAAGCAGCTTCCGCCGACCTCCTTTTTCGCCAAGATGACCGGCGGCGGTTCGGACGACGAGGACGACGACGGAGGTCGTGTCGCGGATATCGAAAGCGTCCTCGGCCTATTCACTGCCCGCGGGCTTCCGACCCGCATGTTGCGTTGGCATTACCGGAGCAAGCACCAGTCACTGATCGCGGTGAGTAACCGACAATTCTACGAGAACAAGCTCTTCATCGTTCCCAGCCCGTACACCTCTGAGGCAGGCATGGGCCTTCGATTCCACCGTATCGCTCAAGGCCTCTTCGACGCGGGTGGCACGCGCACGAACCAGGCCGAAGCGAAGATCGTGGCGGAAGCGATCGTCACACATGCACGCGAATGGCCGAACCTCTCTCTAGGCGTGGCGGCTTTCTCGGCCGCGCAGCGGCGGGCAATCCTCGATCAGCTCGAATTGCTGCGTCGCACGCTTCCGCCGGAAGTCGAATCTTTCTTCCAGTCGCATCACTCTGAGCCGTTCTTCGTGAAGAACTTGGAGAACGTGCAGGGCGATGAGCGTGACGTCATCTTCATATCGGTCGGATACGGACCGACAGTGCCTGGCGGAAGGGTGCCAATGCGCTTCGGGCCGCTCGGCGCCGAAGGTGGCGAGCGCCGCCTGAACGTGCTGATCAGCCGCGCTAAGCAGCGATGCGAGGTCTTCGCGTCCATGACCGACGAGGACATCGATCCCGACTTTGCGGCGAGCCGCAAAGGCGTTTTCGCGTTCCGGATGTTCCTCAACTACGCCCGGACCGGGCGGCTCACCATCGCTGAGAGCACCGGGCGTGATCATGATAGCGTCTTCGAGGAGCAGGTCGCCCGCGCGCTCCAGGCACGGGGCTACCAAGTGCATCGTCAGGTCGGCCTTGCCGGCTTCTACATCGATCTAGCCGTTGCAGACGAAGAGCGACCAGGGCGCTACCTTCTCGGCATTGAGTGCGATGGAACCGCCTATCACGATGCGCGCTCGGCCCGAGACCGTGACAGGCTTAGGCAGTCCGTACTCGAGAGCCACGGCTGGACCATTCATCGCATCTGGAGCACCGACTGGTTCCACCGCCCAAGCGAGCAGTTAGAGTTGATCATCGCTAGGATCGAAGCGGCAAAGGCGGAGCACGACGCCACAGAAGCTAGCCGTCCCGCTCGCGCGGTGCCGGTGGAGCTTGTAGCCATCGAACGGGAGGACGGCACCGAGGTCGGCTTTGCTCGTCTTGGTGAGTCGGACGCAGCTCCTTCCCACCTCTATGTCGAGGCTGTCGTCACCCGCCCCCCCAACCGTTTGGAAGAGCTGCATGATACGCCGACAGGAGTACTGTCGATGCTCGCCGATGAGGTCGTTGCGACGGAAGGCCCCGTCCACCTCGACGAGGTGATCGCGCGCATTCGGGAGGGCTGGGGCCTGAGGCGCGCTGGCGGCAGGATCCAAGCTGCGATCGCTCGAGCCGTGGACGTTTCAGTTCGATCAGGGCGACTTGCCCGCTCAGGGGACTTTCTTTCAATACCGGGCGCCGAGGCAATGGTGCGCGATCGTAGTTTGGTGCGTTCGACCACGCTCAAGAAAGCGGAGATGCTGCCTCCAGCCGAAATCCGCGTAGCTGCGTTAGCGACAGTCCGTGACCATTTTGGCGCAACGCCTGACCAGATCGTTCAGGCGGTCTCACGGGCCCTGGGCATCAAGTCCACGAGTGCGCAGGTTCGCTCTGCAGTGCTTAAGGTCGTGGATGCGTCAGTGAAAAAAGGCGAGCTCGTACCCCAAGGCGAGATGCTCACTGTTCCAGCGATCTAAAGCGGATCAGCCGGCCCCGCCTATGCCCGCTGAAGCGCTCTCCGCCTGGGCAGTAGCTGGAGGTAACTCGACTGAAACGCGTTCGACGAATCTCAGCACCGAAAGTACGCTATCAACGATCAGCCGAGCTTCGTCCGGGCCGACGATTTCATTATCATGTGCAAACGAAGCATTGTTGCGGACGTCGTTAAACGCTTGAAGCACACCAGTCGAGTTCTTGAGGATCTGCACGGTGATCGGACGCAGGTTGCGGCTGGCGTTTAGATGCTTGGCGTACTTGCCGACTCTGCTGTGGAGCGGCTCCTCGCGCTCGCAGTCGAGCCCTACTCCCCGAAGCAGGTGCGCGAAGCGCTTGCACGAGTATGTGTGCAGGCGATCGACCGCCGCAGCATGCGCTCCGATGGCCACGTCCCGGTTGATCGCTGCAATCAGCTCCTCCAGCGTCGCACTTTCGTCGAAACGCGACAGCGCAGCGGTATCGGACGCCCCGATCTGACGCTCCAACCGCTCAACCACGGCCATGAAGCGCCCCCGCACGACGCTAGGCCTCGGCTCGACGACATCGCCAGGCGTCCACCCGCGGTGCTCGCGGTGATCCCATAGGGCACGCAGCAGGCGAGCAGCATCGGCAGGCTCAATGGCCTCGATCAGACAGCGAAGCCTTTTCGCTTTTGAGGTGCCTCGAACAGCGTATGCCCAGTCCTCAATCTCGGCGCCGAGCTCTTCGCGCACGAGGTCGGCCAGCTCGCGATTGGACAAGTCCATTACATAACCGCCGCTCATCCCGAGCAGCTCGTCAATGCACAGGCGGTCCGGACGAGAAAGCGTCGTCAAGTTAGCGCTCATGCACCTCGGACAACGCCGACAATAGCTCTAGGGATGGGCTTAATGTCACCGATTTGCATCCAATTCGTCTAAACATGCTTTAAGGCCCTGTTGTCATGAGTTGACCAATCTACGAGGTCCGCCTGATGCAGCTTTTCGCACACGCGAAGTACCGCGACAACGGCTCAGGTCCGAGTATGGTCTAACGGCACACGATGGCAGGTAGCGGACTGGCAGCATTAGATGGACTTCCGTCGCAACCAGACGTTCGCCAGCCGTTAAACTAACTCACCCTTCGCAGCGGCTCTTAGGTTGAAGCCTAGCTGCTCCTGTGAAAATCGCGGCGATGGAAGCCAATCACCACGCACGCTCGCGGCGAGATTCCGTCATCGTCGAAAAGTTCTACCGATTTTTCCGCCCAGCATTCGCTTGGCGTCCTGAGGGCGGTCAGTTCGCCGCCTGATCAGGAGCCCAGCCCAATGCCCCACATCGTCTTCATCGCCGTCCAGGGTCACGACAACCTCGTCGAGGTCGATCTGCCCGATAACGCTTCGATCGAGATCGTTCACGCCGCCGTCAAGGAGGCCGGGATCGAGATCGACGAGGAGTTCATCCTCTTCCACGACGAGGATGACGACCCGATCGAGTGGCACGGCCACGAGCGCCCGCACAACATCAAGCACGGCGCGAAGCTGCACCTCTCCCGGTGCCGCAAGGTCGACGTCACCATCCACTTCCTCGAGCAGACGAAGAAGCACAGCTTCGCCCCGGGCATCCGTGTGCGCCGCGTCAAGAAGTGGGCACTCGACCACTTCAAGTTGGCCGAGCGCGACGCCGCCGAGCACGTCCTGCAGATCTGCGGTACTACCGACCGGCCGCCGACCGACACCCCGCTGCACAAGCTCGTCAAGCACGGTCACTGCGAGCTGTCCTTCGACCTCGTCCCCGACATCCGCGTCGAGGGCTGAGGTGAACGCGCCCGTCAGTCCGGACCAGATGTTGCTCGAGCGCGACCTGGCCGCACCGGAGTTCCGGTGCGGCCAGTTCGAAGGCCGCTGGCGGCTGGTCTCGAAGGCATGGCCGCACGTTGTCATTGCCGTGTCGGCCGCGCCGCGCAAGGGTTCGCCGGACGAGTTCGGCCTGCGCTTCGAATGCACCGGCTATCCCCAGCTGGCGGTCACCGCCCAGCCGTGGAACATTGCCACCAACGCGCCGCTCGCCGCGCACATGTGGCCGCGCGGCAAGTCGATCCTGCCCTCAGTGTTCCGCCCCGACTGGCAAGGAGGAACGTGCCTCTACCTACCGTGCGACCGCATCTCGATGAACGGCCACGAGGTCTGGGTGAACCAGCATCCCAACCGCCTCTGGCACCCTGCGCGCGGCATCATCTGCTACCTGGAGCAAGTCCATGACCTTCTCAATCAGGCCGATTACACGGGCGCTGCTGCGGCGTAGCCGCGGCATCCGCGTCGGGCCCGATCGCTGGCGCGACCTGCTGGCCGAACTCGACCGCCGCGGCGCGCGTCGGCATGAGGCGGGCGCTTTCCTGCTCGGCACGCGCGTGGGCGACCTTCGCGAGGTCCATGACATCGTGTTCTACGACGACCTGGACCCCGACGCCTACGGCTCCGGCGTCTGCATCCTCCACGCGCCGGCGTTCGCCGCCCTGTGGTCGATGTGCCGCGAACGCGGCCTCACCGTCGTCGGCGACGTACACACCCATCCGGGCGGCGCGTTCCAGAGCGAGGCGGACCGCACCAACCCGATGGTAGCGCGCGAGGGTCACATCGCGATCATCGTGCCGAACTATGCCACCGGTCGCCCGGCGACCGCGAGGCTCGGCATCTTCGAATACCGCGGCGATCATGCGTGGACCGACCAATCCGGCGCCCGCGCGTGTCGCTTCCTTCACATCGACTTCTGGAGCAAGTTCCTATGACGACAGATCCGGACCGCCTGCATCGCACGGCGAAGTACTTCATGGACAACGGCCGCGCGGCCACTGCCGAGGACGCGGTCGACATGCTCAAACGCTTCGGCCTGACGATCGTCGTGGACGCACTGAGCGCCGCCAGCGCCAACGGTCAGATCGCGTTGCTGACGCTGGTGAACACCGCGCGCCGCACCATGCTCGGCGGCGTCGAGGTCGAGGGTGTCAGTGACCAAGCAGTCATCACGCCGCTCGCGCGGGAGGGCTCGCTTCGCGAGGCGATCGAGGCGCTGGGCGGCACCTGCGCCGAGCGGGCCCGCGAGGACTGGCCACGCGCGATCATTGGTGAAGCGGCGGCGCCCGCGGCCGCCGCGCCCGCCTGGCGGCTACGCTGGTCGGGCTGGCGTGGGGGCGTCATCCCGGCGAGCTGGCCGTACGATCCTCCCGTCGACTCGATGCCGCTGGCCCCCGTCCTGGCGGCGGCGACGTGCGTCGGCGAGGTGTTCGCGTGGCATGCGGGTGACCACGACATGGCGGGGCGTCGCGCGTCCGGCCTTTCGATCTGGAATCCAAGCGCGCCATGGCTCGATCACGATTCGACCGAGCCGACGCTCCGCTACCTGCCGTCCAGGCTGTGGCTTATCGGGCTCGGCAACCTCGGCCAGGCGTTCGCGTGGGCATTGGCCTCGCTACCCTATCCCGAAGGGGCGGACACGATGCTGATGCTGCAGGATTTCGACAAGATGGCGGAGTCAAACGACAGCACGTCGCTGCTGGCGGTGCCAGACCAGCCCGCGGTCATGAAGACACGCTGGGTCGGCGAATGGCTCGAGCGTCGCGGGTTTGAGGTCCGCCTGGAGGAGCGTCGTTTCGGAGCATGGACGCGGCGTCACCAACTCGAGCCCGGGGTGGCGCTCTGCGGCGTCGACAACGCGCTCGCGCGCGCGGCGCTGGAGGACGGTGGTTTCGACCTAGTGGTCGAGGCCGGACTCGGCGCCGGCACGCAGGGGTTCCGCAACTTCTCGCTGCACTGCTTCCCCGGCCCGAAGCGCGCCAGCGCGATCTGGGCCGCCGCGGCCGCGGCGGCCATCGGGCCTGACGTCTCGTCGATGCCCGCCTACGAGGCGATGAAGAAGAAGGGTGTCGACCGCTGCGGACTGACGCAGCTGGCGTCCCGCACCATCGGCGTTCCTTTCGTCGGCCTCACGGCGGCGACGATGGCCGTCGGCGAGCTGCTGCGGCGGCTGCACGGGGGGGGCGCGATGGAGCTGACGTCGGGCTCGCTAATGGCTCTCGACGACATCGACAATTTCAATGGCGCTCCCGAACCGTATGGCTCTGGTCACCTCGACGTCGCGTCGGGCGTCCAGGCGCAGGCAGCGTAGCCGACGGCGATAGGACTTCCTGTCGCCGATCGTTCGGCTATAGTCGCACGATGTCCGTGCTAGGCGACGTGCGCGCACCGATCGACCGCCTGGTGCCGGAACCGATCTGCGGCGAATGCATCGCCAAGCGACTCGGGCTGTCGGTGCGGCAGCACGCCAACCACAAGACGCGCGAGCTGGCGGGCGTCGTCGCTTCGAGCAGCGCAAAGACCTTTGCTTGCTCTGTTACGGCGAGAAGCTGGTAATCGGTCAGACGCCGCAGATGAAGTAGCACTGGCAGTTGGGGCAGTAGCGGCGCTCCTTGGCGAGCGTGCCCAGCGCGCCGGCCTCGATGGAGGCGATCGCCTCGCCAAACGCCTTCAACGACTTCGGGTCGGCGGCAGGTCCGATCTCGCGCACCTCGCCATCGCTCGGGTAGAAGGCCTGCACGATGATCGCCTTGCCCGGGAAGCGTCGCGCGGCGGCCGCGCGGAGGACCGCATAGATCGGACGTTCGGCCTCCGACTTAGCCTGGCGCCCGGTCCGAATCTGCTGGACCCTGACGGTCGCCCCCTCGACGATCAAACGGTCGGGCTCGACGGTGACGGTGCGATCGGCAATCTCGGTTTCGAGCGCGCCCTCGACATACTCTCCCGTCTCTGAGCCGATGAAGTCGGCAGCGTTAGCGACCATGCGGTCGGCGGCCTCCCGGTAGTAGGTCTCAAAGCCATGCCCGATGGGGCCGCGCGCGTCCCACAGGACGGCGAGCCGTGCCAGCGCCTCCTGCCTGTTGGCCGGGCTTCCAGCCGCGCGCCGAGCCTGGATCCACGAGATCGTCCGGCGGACGCAGCGATGGAATGAGAGGAAGGCGGACGCGTCAGTCCCGCCCCGCAGTCCCATGACCTCCTCGTAGCGATACCGCGACGGGCAGCGGATGAAGGTCTCTAGCTCGGACGCGGAGTAGGTCGTGCGCTGTGCCACCTCGAACACCTTTGCGGCTCCCGACCCAGGAATCGTCGAGGGTAGCATCCGGTTCATGGTCGACACGCTGGGAAGCGATTGAAGAAACTTCGAGGCCGACGCCGCCATACCGGCGGTATATCGCTCCGCCCGGGTCAGCGAGAGATAGTCCCGGGCACGGGAAAGCCCGACGAAGAAAAGGCATTCCTCCTCCGCCTCGTGATCCTCCTTGCCCATGGTCAGCTGAGGGAAGGCCGACAGTGGTGGCGTCCGGGACCCCTGCCTGCTCGCAGGCATGTACCGGGTCGCAAGCGCGGGAAGGTGCACCGCCGAGAACTCCAACCCCTTGCTGCCATGGATGGTCATCACCCGAACGGCGTCGACGTCCGTCGCTTCCGCCGAGATCGCCCTGTAGACGCTATCCTGGTTGAGAAGCTCGATCCTACGGATGCGGGCGAGCAGGCGCCGCCGGCTGCGGTCGCCCGACGCATCGTGTTCCCCGCAGACCTTGAGCAGATGGTAGATCGCTATCAGCTTTTGCCGCGAGGCGGGGTCCGTCGACGTGACCAGCGGGGTTAGATACTGGCTCCTCTCGAAGAGCCAGGTCGTGAGCAGGGACCACGGCGTCGTGAGAGGCCCGATGTCGGAAAGCTGATGGCCGAGCCTCGCGAGGCCGATCGCACCTTCCGGTGACACGCCCTCGATCGCATTGGCGCGCCGCAACGCATCCACGATGGTCTCGCCTTCTACGACGTTGGCGACCACCGCAAGCGCGTCCTCGGCCGTGGCGCCATATTCGGGCAGCTGGGCGACGCGCACCAGGCCGATGCCGCCGAACTCGGCGTCGATCGCGACCAATGATAGCAGGTCGCGGATTTCGTCGCGCTCGAACAGGTCGCCGAGATACAGGAGTGGGACGTCGAGCCGCTCGAGCAGGGAGGTGAGCCTTCCGAGCGTGAGGTGGCTGCGCGCCAATATGGCCTGGTCACGGTAAGGCACCCCGGCCGCGCGCAGGGTCTCGATGCGGTCCCGGATCGCACAGGCCTCAGCGTCGACAGTAGGACATACCTCTAGGGTGACCTCCCCGAGGTCGCCGCGGTTCGCATCCCAGGACGAGGCGGCGCCACCCTGCATGCCGCCCGTGAACGCCGCGAACGTCCGCACGACCGGCGTGCCCGAGCGGTAGTTGACGCCCAGGCTCAACGTCTGTCCCCCGAACTCCGTCGGGAAGCGCGCCACGTTGGAGGGCTCGGCACCCCGGAACCGGTAGATGGATTGGCGGTGATCGGCCACGACCCACACGTCCTCGCATTCACGGGCGAGCGACCGCAACAGCATCGAGCTCGCGAAGTTCACGTCCTGATACTCGTCGACCAGAATGTGCTTGAACCGGCCGAGGACATCCGTGCGAACCTCAGGATCCTCGAGCAGCGCGATCGCGTGGAGGATCAGGTCGCCGAAGTCGACCGCGTCCGCCTCCTCCAGGAGCTCTTCGTAGATGCCGTAGACGAGTCCGACCTCGACCGCCTTCTCGGCCGCCTCGGCCGCGACTTCGTCGTCGCCAGCCGCCGCCAGGTCGGCCCGCGCTGCTGCTAGATACTCCGCGGGGCCGATCAACTCATCCTTCGCGCGCGAGATCGCGCTCAGAACGAACGTCAACTCGAAAGCCGGCTCGAATAGGTTTTGGTAGTGACGCAGGGGCAGCCTTTTGAGGTTCGCCTCGAGCAGCGCGAGCGCGGCGGTCGGGTCGAGTATCGACACGTCCGCCGTCCGTCCGACCCTGCCGGCGAAGCGCGTGACCAGCTCGAGGCCGAACGCGTGGAACGTGCCAACCCACATTTCTATCGCCGCCGTCATGTCGGCGAGCGACAACCGTTCACGCATCTCCTCGGCCGCCTTGTTTGAGAACGTCAAGGCGAGGACGGATTCGGGCTCCGCGTCGACGAGGATGTGGCGGATGCGCTCGATCAGCGTCCTGGTCTTGCCGGTGCCGGGACCGGCATGGACGAGAAGCGGCCCACCGTTCCAGGACGCGGCGGCCTTCTGGTCGTCGTCTAAGTCGTAAACCGCACCTCCGGTCGGGGCCGGTGGAGGTGCCTGCAGCGGCGGGAGGAGCAGTGCCCGGATCGCTTGCTGAAGGACCAGGCCGCAGGGCAGCCCCAGCTCCTTCGCTACTGCCGACGGTCTCGCGCCGCCGATCAGCCGGCCATGCAGCCAGTCCGACGGGCACAGGAACTCGCCCGCGAAGACGTCAGCCTGGACCTCCTTGCGCTCGCGCGAGGAATAGCCGTCCACGCGCGCCGCACCGGCTTCGACTGTCTCGCCGGACAGCAGCATGTTTATTTCGGTGACGTTAGTCTCAGGGTCGCTGTGCAGCATGAAGTGCCCGAGCTCGTGCGCAATGACCACGGCACGCTCGTCATCCGGCTGACCTTTCGCGACGTGGACGATCTTGGCGCCGCGCTCGAACCAGCCGAGCACGTTGGTCGCGACGCTCGTGCCGGGGACGAACTCGTCGAGCTCGAGGTCATGGACGTGGACCATTCCCTCGATGACGGATTTCGCGTCCTGCGCGCCGGAGGCTGCCGCCACCGCGTCGGCGCGACATTGCCGTGCCACTAGACGGATGTCGCTCCAGGCGTCCATCAGTCCTGTTCCAGCCAGTAGCGCACCTGCTCGTCCGCCATGCCGGCGGACCGTATGATGTCCCCATACTCCTGCTGGTTGGCGCCGGGCGGGCCATGCGCCTTGGCGTGGCCCGCGAGCCGGGGGCTGCCGATGGCGTTTCGGTACGCGGCGTCGAATTGGTCCGATGTCATGCACATCGCGTCGGCCACGGCCTCCCTGAAGCGTCTCATCGGGTTCAACATCCGGCCCGCGAACAGGGCGGCGACCACCACGCGCTTCAGCCCTAGCTTCCTCGCGACCTCCGACTGCGACAGGGAGGCCCGCGACGCGAAGCCGTCGAACGTCTCCTGTCCGCCGGTGGCCGCGGTCGCCTCGCGACGCGCGTTATAAAGCGCGTCGTGGATGCGGCTCCGGCCGCGAGCATGCATCACGTCGTCCACTACGGCGCTCTTCTCGTCCGCCTCTGCGAACATGGCGACGCGGATGGCCGCGTGCTCGCGGATGTCCTCGGCGAAGCGCGGGTGGCGCTGCGACCAGCGTTCCACGTCGGCGCGCGTCGGGAGCTCGCACTCCTCGTGAAACGCGATCAGCACCGCGTCCCGATCCATTTCCTTGTTGTCCATCATCACGGTTTCCTGACCAATTTGCTGAGCTGCACCTGCACGTCCGCAACCCAGTCGCGGGCGGTGTCGCGGCTGATGCCGAGAATGCTTGCTATCGAATGCCCCCTGTCGCTGCCGTACGGGACGCCCTCCATGTGGAGCTCGAAGGCCGCGCGCTTGCCCTTGTCCTTGACGCGCGAGAGGATCAGCTGGACGTGGACCTTCTGCTCCTCGATCGAGAAGACGTCGTCCATGGTGTCGGGGTCGACCACCGTCCCGATGTCATCTGGCGCCTCGCCGCCGCGCTTCATCGCCTTGTAGGCCGCGCGCACCTTGTCGGTGGCGCGGAACCGGAGCGTACCGGCGAACGACGAGCGGAGCGCCTGGCCGTCGGCGGACCTCGGCGACAGCATGGCCTTCACCATCTCGCCGTGCGTCGCCTCGACGACTGCGCGGCCCTCGTCGTCGAACGGCTTCTTGGCGACCGCACCGCGGATCACCTCCTCCATGCGGTCGGAGATGTATTCGGCCATCTTGCCGATGATGCGCTGGTCGACGCCGGCCTTGCCGAAACCATCCTGGATCGCGGCGACGATCAGCCCCTCGCGAAAGCGGTGCAACTGATCCGTCTGCACGATCCGGCACCAGGCCTGGTGGTCGGCCGGCGGCGGAGGCTCATCGTCCGCGTCACTCATCAGCTTTTCCTTCAAGTCTGACCCTCAGAGTGGCAAGCGAAGAACGAAGGAGAAAATCGGGAGAAAAAATTCTCCCGCGGGCGGTGCACGCGGTGCCTTCGCGACCAATTAGTTCGTCGCCGATCACCCACCCCCCAGACGACGAGCCGACATGCGGCGGCGGGATTCTCCCGACGTCGTGGGCCCGTCAGGGACGGAGGTTGCCGAGAACGCGCAATTTCTTCAACCCATTGCGAGACTTGGCAGCACCATTCCGCTTCAGAATGGATGCGTCGCTCGGTTCATTCGCCGATGCACGGCCCGCACGGACAAACGTCGGCCATCGGGAGAGTGCTTGAGACGGTTGAATGTCCGAAACGGGCGCTCAGCGGATTGGCAGTAACTGGCCGTAAGCGATCCGGGTTGTTTTTGTCCGCGTTAGCGCGAGAGTGGACGTCGTTCCCTGCGCCGGACCAGGCGATGGTATCTTGTTAGATAATTCCGTGCCATTATCTAACAAGAAAGGAGCAGTGTCGTGTCCGCCATTGCAGACAGAATTATGAAGCGCGTGCGCCGCAAGGGGCGCGGGTGGGTGTTTACGCCCAAGCACTTTCTCGACCTCGGTTCACGGGGCTCGGTCGACATGGCGCTGTCGCGACTGACCAAGTCCTTTGCGATCCGCCGGCTCGATCGCGGGCTCTACGATTATCCTCGCGTGCATCATGCGCTCGGCACGTTGAGCCCTGACCCAGCGGCGCTCGCCGCCGCGCACGCCACTAAGAGCGGTGACAGGCTTGCAATTTCCGGCGCAGCGGCCGCCAATAGTCTCGGCCTCTCGACGCAAGTGCCGGCCAAAGCGAGTTACGCGACCACCGGCCCCACGCAGGTCAAGCGTACCGCGGGCCGCAGCCTGACCCTGCGCCACAGCCGCGCGCCTGTCCTGCAAACCGCTTCGGGCTCAGCGAACGCGGTATTACAGGCTTTGGCCCTGCTCGGCCGGGCCAAGGTCGATGCCGACACGATCCAGCGGCTCGCGTCTCGGTTGGACAGCGACGACATGCGGCAGCTGCTGCGCGCGCGCGCGTCCATGCCCGGCTGGATGGGCGATGTGATCCTCAAGATCGACGCAGCGCAGCATGGATAGGTTCGTCCGCGCTAGCATCGACGATCGCCGCGCCTTCATCGAAGAGGCAGCCAGCAGGCGCGATCTCACGCCGCTGATCATTGAAAAGGATTTCTGGGTCTGCTGGACTCTGAGGCGGCTCACCCGAACGCCTGACCTCAAAGGGCACTTGACCTTCAAGGGCGGCACGTCGCTTTCCAAGGCCTATGCGATCATACAGCGCTTTTCCGAAGATATCGACCTCACCATCCGCCGGACCGCCCCGCTGTTGGACAAGGTCAGCTCGCCGATGGAACCCGGGATCAGTGGCAACGAGCGCCAACGCCGCACCAAGGCGCTGAAGGCGGCGGCACAAGCCTATGTCGAGACCAAAGCGCTTCCGGCGCTAAGTAGGGCGATCGAATCCGAACTAGGCACTACCGAAGGCTGGAGCGTCGAAGTCGATCCGGACGACAAGGATCGGCAGACCTTGCTCTTCAACTATCCGCGCGCTTCAGGATACGGCCTCGGCGATTCCGGCCGCGGAGCCTTCGGTGGCGATGACGGCACCGGCTATGTGAAACCCCGAATCAAGCTTGAATTCGGTGCGCGCGGCGATCCCGATCCGTTCGAGGCTCGAGATATCAAACCGTATCTCGCTGAAGAATTTCCCGACGGCTTGCCCGACGCGGTTACTTCGGTCGAGACTCTCAGTATCGTCCGCACCTTCTGGGAAAAGGCGACGATCCTCCATGCGTTGCACCACAACGGCAAACTGCGCGACGGACTTTCCCGCCATTATTACGACCTGTTCATGCTCGATCTTGCCAAGATTACCGGAGCGGCACTGGCGGAGCCAGAACTGCTCGCGCAGGTCGTGTGCAACAAGTCGGTGATGTTCGCGGACGCATCCGCCTCCTACGATACCGCCGACCTGGCTGGACTGCGTATATCCCCTTCGCCGGAGATACGGGACGCACTCGCCGCCGACTACGCTGCGATGGCGGAGATGTTCATGATCAATCCGCCCAGCTTCCCCGAATTGCTCACGGGCCTGGCCGACCTTGAGAAGCGCATCAACACGGCTGGTCCTGCCTCCTGAACCTGTCGTCTCCATCCGCGGCGCCCGGAGTCACGCAATTTCCGGTTAGTCTCGCCACATGGGCCATGTTCCCCGTTCGCACCCTCACTCCCAATCTTCCGGACGCCCACGCCGATCCCTCAATGCATGTATTCACCTGCCCACTTGGACTCTGCGCCTACAAGTTTGATGAACGTTAGAAATTAGGGGCTGAATTTCTAACAGGAGCTTACGCGCATCCCTGGCGTCGAGTCGGTCTCGAGCTACTGCTCGAATGGCATCGTCAGGCTGTGAGGACATGACCGGCTCTGGCCGATTGCTGACCGTCCGCTCTGAAGCTTCCTCGGGCGAGAAGCGGACGGTCTCCATTGGACCCCAAAGCGGACATTGGCTGGGCCTTGTACGATCCAGCGAGAATGGCCGAAAGCGGACCAGCCGTTTTGAAGGTTCCGGTGAAAGAAGCCGACATATTGCCGAGCGCCATTCGTCCGATCATCCAATCTATTAAACGGAGCTACGTCATCCCGGAATTAACGAGATCATCTCGATAGAGTGTCCGGAGTGAGAAGCCGCATCAAGTCCGCTAACGTCGCTGTGACGGGGGCCGCAACTCCGCTCGATTCGGCCGCGCGTACGATGGCACCGTTGATCGCTTCGATCTCGCTGTGTCTTCCGGCCAAGCGGTCCTGCAGCATCGACGCACGATGATCGCGATGGTGGGTCAAAGCATGCTCTACTTCATGGCGGATGCGCTTTTCGTCTAGGAACAAACCTCGCGACGCCGCGGTGGCAACCGTTTCTGCCACAATCGCGTTTGCGATACGGCGGCCTTCAGGTGTGTCGAGCCCACCATTGGCAAGACCAGTGACGGCGCCGAGCGGGTTGAGCGCCGCGTTAAAGGCCAACTTCTCCCACACTGCCACTTCGATGTGCATATCGAGCCTGCAATCGAACCCACCGTCGTTCAGTAGACCCTCGGCGGCCACTGCGCCTGCCATGCCTTGGGGCGTGAGCGGGCCCAGGCGGATGTGACCCGTCCCGTGCGAGGAAATCTGGGTGGGGCCATCAAGGTTCGATGGCAAGGCCGCCGTCCCGAGCAACACGCGCTCAGGCATGAAACTCTTGGCGACTTCTTCCGCGTTGCCGATGCCGTTCTGCAAGGTGAGCGCATAGGTGTTCGGGCCCGCAAGATGGGTAATCGAGCGCACGGCCGCATCGGTGTGAAGCGCCTTGGTGAACAGGACCACGAGATCCGGAGCGGCAGTTAGTTCCGCCGCGGTGGCAACGTTCACCGGGACGGTGCGCACACCGTGATCGTCGTCGAGGGTTATTCCGTCGAGCGCGATCGCCGCAAGCCTCACCTTGTCGATATCGACGAGCGTCACATGGGCGCCGGTCTCCGCCAATCGCGCGGCGAGTAGGCAGCCCATTGCGCCCGCGCCGACTATGACGACTTGCTTCATAAACTATTCTTCGACCGCGCCAGCAAGCCGGCGTGAGCGCGCAGAGGCGCGAGGTGCCGGCACCCTTAGGGCGGTCATATGCTGTAGAAGTCGACGACCGTGGGGATGACGTCGTTCAAGAGGAGAATCTTCTTGCGCGCAATCCGCCACTCGCCGCCGGTCCGCCGCAGGCCGTAGTCGTAGTGGCCGAAGAAGACATGGCTGCGCTGCGCTCGCGCGTCAAACAGGTGTACGGTAAAGCTGGCCGCCGCAACGCCATCGTCCGGCCTCGCGACATCGACCCTCACGTTGCTGACAGCGTGCACCACCCGCGGGAGGGGGCTAGATGCGACCGACGTGCCCGAGCGCAGCCGCCAGACACGGTCCTCGAGATTGCGCCGGCCACGATAGTAGATCAGCGAAAGCTCGGTGTCCGGATTGGAAATTGGAGTGGTTTCGTCGCGCCACGCCGGCATCCAGAACTCGCAATCGCTCTCGTAAAGCGCCAGCCATTCGTCCCACTCGCGGCGATCGAGATGGGCGGCTTCGCGGAACAGCAAGTCCTCCGCCTCTGCCCGCGTCAGCGCGGGGCCGGTCATGCTCCGGCTCCGGCCATGCGGCGCACCCATTCGCGATAGTAGCCGTGAAACAGGGATTCGTCACCGAGCTGGCCGCCGGCGATCACATTGCGCTGGGGCTCCATGGCAATGGCTTCGGAGAAGACGTTGCCTCCGGCCTGGGTGGCAGTCATGCCGCGCGCGCAGCCCTGAAGCCAGGGCTCGACCCGGCTGGCGAAGCCACGCTGGCAGTTCTCGTAGGTGACCGTGTCATCGGGAGTGGCGAGGCCGCTCGGATTAAAGAAATCCTCGTATTGGCGGATGCGCTGTCGGCGAGCGGCGGCGCTCTCGCCCTTGGGCGCGATGCACCAGGTGCGCATCTCGGTCTTTCCGGCCGTTAGCGGGCGGATCACCCGGAGCTGGCTGGAAGCATTCTCGGCTATCTGCACATTGGGAAAGATGGTCAGGTTGCGCATGTTGAACATCCAGTCGCGCTTCGCCTCTCCGTAAGCGGCCGCGAGCCGTTCCGCGCTTTCGAATAGGGGGGTAGCTTCGGACACGCCCATCAGCCCCCAGTTGAGCACATGGCCGTGATCGAAGGTGAAGGTGCCGCCGCTGACATTCTCGGCCTCGTTACCCTGCCAGAAGCTGCTGCTGGCCAGGCTCGAGCGGACCACTGACGCGTCTTCCTGCGTCTGTCGCTTTTCCAGCACGCGGATGTAGGAGGGGTGGGTCGAGGTGAAGTGGTACTGGTCCGAGCAGTTCTCTAGCTGGAGCTTCCAATTGCCCTCGTAAGTGAACGTCACCCCGCCGGGCACCAGCTCCAGTCCTTCGTCACTCTGATCGGCTACCAGGTCGAGCAGCTTCGCCGCCTCGCCGAGATGTTCAGCTAGAGGCGGCACCTCCGGAACCAGGCTGCCAAACAGAAAGCCGCGATATTCCTCAAATGCCGGGAGCCGAGCGAGATCGTGGTTTTCATTGTCGAAGGCTTCGGAGTAACACCCCGATCTCTTCCACTTGATGTTCTTGTTGCGGCCGGCGCTATCGAAGGTCCAGCTGTGATAGGCGCAGACGTGAAGCCGGGCGTTTCCCGCACCGGTCTGCGCGATCATTGCACCGCGATGGGGGCACGAGTTGACGAACCCGCCAAGCGTGCCCTCTCCATTGCGGCTCACCAGTACCGGGACGCGCCCGACGGTGGTGGTGAAGAAGTCATGCGGGTTCGGCGCTTGGCTGGCAATGCCAAGAAAAACCCATCCGCCTTCGAATATCCGGCGCAATTCCAGGTCGAAGACATCGCGATCGTCATAGATCGCGCGGTTCACGCGAAAGACGCCATCAGCCGGGCGATCGTCGATCAGTTCTGCAAGTCGCCCGCCGATCACTTCGTTTCTCCCTGCTCTCGACGACCCTTCGAGCCGCGATCTCACCTCGCTGGATCAGGCTGCGGCGAGCTCGTCGCGGCGTTCCTTGACCATGTCGCGCAGCGAACGCGGCTTGCGTCCGGTGAGGCGCTCGACGTCATCAGTGCACACCGCCAGGTAGCCTTCGCGCACCGCCGCCTCGACCGAGACCATGTCGTCGGATGACCACGGGATGGAGTTCACCACCTGGTCCGGCACTGCCTCGCGGGGAATCCCGAGGCTGTCGAAGAAGTCATACATGCCCTCGTCGTCGACCACGACGTATTCGATCGGGTGCCCGGTCGCCTGGGAGATTATGGCCGCGATTTCGCGGAACGACAGCAGCTCCGGCCCAGTGATGTTGTACAGCTTGTCCTCGTGGCCGTCTTCGGCAAGCACCGCCACGGCCGCGGCGACGCAATCGGTCCGCGCGACCTGGGCCAACTTGCCGTCGGCGGCCGAGGCGATCCATCGGCCAGCCCGCACGGCATGGGGTGCCTGCGCCTCAATGACTGCGTCGATGTACTGGCTGTTTCTCAAAATGGTCCAGCGCACGCCGGACTCTTTGAGCAGCTTCTCGGTCCCGCGATGGTCGGAAACCGCGAGCGAGGGATTGGGCCCGTCGGTGCCGACGTAGCTGGTGTAGACAATGTGCTTCACGCCCGCGGCGACCGCCGCTTCGATGGCGTGCTTGTGCTGGGGGATGCGACTGCCGACCTTGCTGGCGCTCATCAGCAGCATCTTCGTGCCACCTTGAAACGCCGTCGCGAGCGATTCCGGATCGTCATAGTCGCCGCGGCGGACTTCGCACCCGCGCGCCGCGAAATCGGCAAGTTTGCGCGGGTCGCGCGTTACCAGGATCAACTGATCCGCAGCGACGCGCTCAAGAAGGCCCTCCACGGCCGCGCGCCCGAACTGGCCTGAGGCCCCGGTGATGATCAGTTTCATGCTGCTGCTCCGGCGCGTTCCAGGAGGATGGATTTCAGTTCTGTGTAGGACATGACCCCCTCAATGCCGCCCTCTCGTCCGACGCCCGACTGCTTGAAGCCGCCGAAGGGGAGGTATGGATCAAAGCGGAAGGCATTGTGGCAGACGGTGCCGGTGCGCATGCGCCGCGCGATGCGGTAGGCAGTGTCGGTGTCCTTAGTGAACACCGCGCCAAACAATCCGAAATCGCTGTCGTTGGCCAGGCGGATCGCCTCCTCTTCGTCCTCGAACTTCAGGACGGAGAGCACGGGCCCGAAGATTTCCTCTTGGGCGATGCGCATGGAGCAGCCGACATTGGTGAACAGCGTCGGCTCAATATACCACCCGTTCGGCAGGTGGCTCGGTCGGCCACCGCCGAACGCGAGGGTCGCGCCCTCGGCCTGGCCGATAGTGATATACTCCTCCACCCGCGCACGCTGCCGCTCCATGGCGAGCGGGCCGAGATCGACCCCAGGCGTGAACGGGTCGCCGATGCGCACCTTTTCCATCTCAGCGCGGATCAGCTCGACCAGCTTGTCGTGCACTTCGCTCGCCACGATCACGCGGCTGAGCGTGGCGCAAACCTGGCCGGCGGACATAATTATGGTCTGCGTGAGGATCTGGGCTGCGGATTCGAGATCGGCATCCGCCATCACCACCGCGGGCGATTTGCCACCGAGCTCGAGCGTGTAGCGGGCCAGTCGCTCGCCGCAGACTTGCGCCACCCGCTTGCCTGCCACAGTCGACCCGGTCAGGCTGACCTTGTCGACGCCAGGGTTCTGGACGAGATGGTCGGAGGCTTCGCGTCCTGCCGGCACCAGGTTGATAACGCCCGGGGGAATGCCGGCATCCTCGGCGGCTTCGGCGATGATGTAGGCTTCGAGTGGCGTTTCCGGCGACGGCTTCATGATCACGGTGCAGCCGGCGAGCAAGGCGCCAGCAACCTTGCTGATCATGATGCCGAACGGGTTGTTCCACGGCGCGATGGCGACCGCCACGCCGACAGGCTCGCGTACAACCAGGGCTTCGCCTACGCCGTCGGCGGGAACCTGCCGGGTAATGAACGGAAATTCGTCGGCGAGATCGGCATAATACTTCAGCGTAAACATCCCGCCGCCGATCACGAAGGGAGCGACGCTCGACAGCGCTCCGATCGTGTCGACCCAGGCGCTGACGATCTCAGGCACGCGGCGCTCGAGAGCAGCATGAAGACGGGCCAATGCCTCGCTCCGGGCCTGGGGCGAGAGGGTCGGCCACTCGCCGCCGTCGAAAGCGGCTCGCGCCGCAGCCACCGCTGCATCCATGTCGCGAGCGGTCGCCTCGGCCACAGTGGCGATCACGGCCTCGCTGTGGGCAGATACCACGTCGATCGTGCCCCCGCGCGCGGGCATCACCCATTCCCCGCCGATGTACAGGCGGTCGGGATGCCGGAGCTTCACGCCGCATTGGGGCGTGCCCGGATCGGCTATCGCGTCCATCCGAGACCCCCTTGCCGAAGGGTGCAACTAGGAGTGCGGATTGTGCCCGACACGTCGCGCGGGCAGGTAGTGCCTGTCTGGTCCATCGTCTCTCCTGGCCTGCCGCCGCGTTTTCCGGCGATTATCGGCCTTGCGGTATGGGCTGCCGAGCGCTCGTCGCGCGCCCGGTCGCGTCGCTCCTGATTGGCCTACGGTGATGTTGCCGGGAAGGTCACCAACGACTAACGGGTTATAGGTTTTCCCCAATCACCAGAGCCCGATGATCACTCTCAGGCAGCTTCAGGTCCTAGTCGAGGTTGCGCAGAGTGGCAGCTTCCGCCGATGTGGGGAGAAGCTCGGCCTGTCGCAGGTCTCGGTCAGCGAGCATGTCCGCTCGCTGGAGGCGCGCCTCGGCGTAGCGCTGTTCGAGCGTCGTCCGGGCGCAGCTCCTGTTCTCACTGAGAAGGGCCGGATTGCGCTGCTGCGGGCGGAACAGGCCCTGGCGATTGTCTCAGACCTGGTTGCGGAAACCAGCCCGACGGCTACGGGCCGCACCCTCCGATTGGCCATCCATTCGTTTCTCATGGGGGACCTTCCTCCGGTGCTCGACCGATTCCGGGAACGGCATCCGAAGATTTGCCTCGACATCGACACCGACGTCCATTCGCCTGAGGCGGCCAAGGATCTCGTGGAGCAGAAGAAGGCGGATATCGCCTGCTTCTTTGCCCGCTCTACCTCGCTCCCCGGTACGCAACATATCAGGGATGAGAAGCTTTCCGTCTTCGTTGGCGAAAAGCACCCCTTTGCATCGCGCACGGAAGTCTCCCCTCAGGAGCTGTCAGCCGAGCCGGCGTTGAGGCTTACGGAACGCAATCCGCTCGGGTTGCTGGTTTCCGAAGCGCTTGCGTCAGTCGGAATCGAACAAAGCCGGGTTGCCCTCCAGACCGATGAGTTCGGCCTCCTCCTCCACGCAGTGCGGTCCGGCCTCGGGTACGCCTGCATGTTCGAGGCGAGCCGCGACGAGCTGCGTGACATGGGGCTGCGTCCGGTAAATGTTTCCCTGGCTCTGCCGAGCCTCAACGTGCTCCTCATTGTGCGGCCAGCAGTGGCCGCTGATCGCGTGGCTGCCGAGCTCATCCGCGACCTGACCGAAGCGTGGCGCCCTGCTGCCGAACCAATGGGCAACCGTTAGTCTCAGCCTAACACCCGTTCGGTTCTAACCGGCTTCCGCAGTCCTCACGCGGCCCTAATCCTCCGGCTCGAATGACCTACCGGGCGTGGACCCGGTGGCTTTCGGCGGGTGCGCGAGCGTTCTCGTGATGACCTTTGAGAGGGTGCCATGATTGTTCCGGAATCTTTCCATTCTGCTTCGGATGCGTTGCCGTGGGCCGATAATTGGGCCGGCGACCCGGGGATCAAGCTGAAGCTCCTGATGGCCGACATCGAAGGCGGTCGTTATGCCGTCCGCATGCTGTTCGCGCCGGGCCTGAAGGTCGCGCCGCACAAGCACAGCGGCGAGATCCACGCGTTCACCTTCGCCGGCGAGTGGGCCTATCTCGAGTATCCGGGCAGCCCTTCAAATCGCGCGGGCTCGTACCTGTTCGAACCGCCGGGCAGCACCCACACGCTCAAAGTCGCGGATGACGTCGAGGGTCTCACCGACGTCCTGTTCATCATGTACGGCGCCATGCTGCATCTGGGAGATGGCGGAGAGATACTGGGCGTCACGGACGCCGAGAGCGTGCTCCGCGAATATCCCGAGCTGCTCCGTCAACAGGGAAAGAAGCTGCCAGAGGTCCTGCCGGTCGGCGGCTCAATGACCTATCGGCGGTTCGCGTGACTATGGACCTCGAGGCCGAGCTGGGCGCCCTTCGCGCTATCGTGCAGCGTCAGAGCGAGGCGCTTGCGCAAGCCTCGCAGCGGATCGCCCTGCTCGAGGATAAGAACGAGATCGAACGGCTGCAGTACGCCTACGGGTACTTCATCGACAATCGCATGTTCCGCGAAATGGTCGACCTGTTCGCGGACGAAAATCCCTGGATCGAGATCGGCGAGCGCGGGCGCTACTTTGGGAAGGAGCGCATTCACGAGTTCCTCCTGCTGGTGCTCGGCGGGGGTCGCTGGGGACTTGCCCAAAACGAGGTCATCAACCACGTCCAGCAGCAGCTGCTGATCACGGTCGATGATGAAGGCATGCACGCTCGCGCCAGGGCGCGGGCCGAGGTTCAGGGCAATTCCCCGCCCGATACGCCCAATTTCCTGTTCGCCGACGGCATCTACGAGAACGACTACGTGAAGGAGGGCGGCCGTTGGAAGATCCAGGGCATCCGCGTAACCATGACCTTCTACGCCGCGCTGGAGCGGGCGAAGATCTGGTTTCCGACGGCACCGCCTAGCGAGAACCTCCCGCCCGACCAGGCCAGCGTTCCGCGCATCGAAGCGCTGGGCCGACAGTTCAACGAGTTCCGCTGGCCCCATCCCATCACCGGGCTGCCGCTACCCATTCCGGTGTCCGATCCCGCGAAGGGGAATGCGGGCGGCGGCGGGATCGCTCAGGTCACCTCGCAATAATGGCCCTCCCACATCGGAATGGTCGGGCCGGCTAGACCCATGACCTTTGCAGGCGAGGCATTTCCCGGCGTGTCCGAGGAGTCCGACGTGATCGTCGTCGGCGGCGGCTCTGCTGGCTGCGCGATGGCGTCCCGGCTCGCGGACGCGGGCTTTTCGGTGCTGCTTGTGGAAGCCGGCAAGTCGGATCGCGACTTGCGTCTGATGGTGCCAGCACTGACGATCGCAGCCGTTCATAATCCCGAATTCGACTGGGGGTTTCCGGCCGAACCCGATCCGTCGATCGGCGGCCGGGCAGACAAATGGCCCGCCGGCAAGCGGCTCGGCGGCGGCAGCGCCATCAACGGCATGATCTATGTCCGTGGCCATCGTTGGGATTACGATCGGTGGGCAGAACTGGGCGCGACGGGATGGAGCGCCGACGACGTGCTTCCCTACTTCGCCCAGATGGAGACGAGCGATCGAAGCGGCCGAGGCCGTGGGAACTGCGGCCCGATCTCGGTTGTCGCCAACCGGGTTCACTACCCGATCGTCGATGCCTTCATCGATGGGGCGGTAAGCTACGGAGTCCCTCGCAATCCCGATCACAACGGGGCGCTTTCGGGGGAAGGCACCGACTATTCGCAGACCACCCAGCGCGGCGGCATGCGGTGCAGCTCGGCGCGGGGATATCTTCGCTCGGGCCCGCAACGGTCCAACCTCGCGGTCATGACCGAGGCGCTAGTGCGTCGCATCGTGATCCATGACGGGCGCGCAACGGGAATTGAGGTTGATCACGGAGGCACGACACGCACCCTGAAGGCTCGCAATGGCGTGGTCCTCTGTGCGGGGTCCATGAACTCTCCGCGCCTTCTCATGCTCTCCGGCATCGGGCCGGCGGACCATCTGCGTGAGCACGGCCTACCAGTTGTGGCCGACCTGCCCGGCGTCGGGGCCAATTTGCAGGAACATGTGGGCACGCACATTGTCGCCCGCGTCCGGGGGGCGACGGTCAACAGCGATTCGCGCGGACTGGCGGCGCTTCGCGAGGGGCTGAAATACGTCCTTCAACGGAGCGGCGCGGTCAGTAGCTCAATGTGCCACGCCCAGGCCTTCGTGCATTCGGGCCCGGGTCTGCCGGTGCCGGATCTCCAGATTTCCTTCACCGCCTTCGCGTTCGACATCAACGACGTCGGGCGCGCGGTTCTGCGCAAAGAGCCCTCCATCAGCTTGACGATCTGCCTCGCGCGCCCCGGCAGCCGCGGGCGCATTTCGCTACGCTCAGCCGATCCGTCGGAGCCTCCAGTCATCCAGCACCAGCTGCTCGGCGATCCTGCTGACATCGAAAAGCTTTCCCGCGGGGTGGAGATCGGTCGCGAAATCCTCAACCAGCCGGCGATCGCGCCCTACATTATCGAGGAACTACGCCCCGGCCCCGCGGTGCAGGCGGCCGATTTGCCCGAATACCTGCGTGCCGCGTCGATCCCTCTCTACCACCCCGCCGGGACCTGCCGGATGGGGCAAGACAGCGACGCGGTCGTCGACCCCGACCTGAAAGTGCATGGAGTGGACGGGCTGTGGGTCGCCGACGCCTCGGTGATGCCGACCCTTCCGATCGGGAACACCAACGCCACCGCCATCATGATCGGGGACAAGGGTGCGGATCACGTCCTGAAGTCGCTGCGGCGCAATGCCGCTGCGCGGGGCCAGGTAATCGCAGCGGGAGCGAACTCGTGACCACCCCGGCCGTGGCGCTGCGCGCCGGCATTACCGCAGGCCCGCGGATTAAGAAGTCATGGTCTTACAACAACATTTGGGAGGTTATTCGATGCGTACTGGGTTGATCGTCGGTTATCGGCCGGGATTGCTCGCTCTTGCCGTAGCGCTCGCCTCCGCGAGTTCTACCGCGCATGCCCAAGCGGAGGAGCAAGCGTCGCCACCGCAAGGCAGCGCTGCCCAGGATGGAGCGGCCGCTAGCAACGCCAATACCGCCGCAGGAACCTCCGACGCGGCTCCGGAATTGACCGGCGGGGACATCGTCGTCACCGCCCAGTTCCGCAATCAGCGGCTGCAGGACACGCCCATCGCCATCACGGCGGTGTCGAGCGACATGCTCGAGGCGCGCAGCCAGACAAGCATCGTCGATATCGGCCAGTTCGCACCCAGCGTGAACCTGTCCGAAGGGGCCGGCATCCAGGCAAACTCCATCTCCGCCTTTATCCGCGGGATCGGCCAGGAACAGGGCGGCTTTGCCTTCGAGCCCGGCGTCGGCATCTACATCGATGACGTCTACTACGGCACAACCTTCGGCGCGGTGCTCGATTTGACCGATCTCGACCGGGTTGAGGTCCTGCGCGGCCCGCAAGGGACCCTGGCGGGAAAGAACTCGCTCGGCGGCGCGATCAAGCTGTTCTCGAAGAAGCCCGATGAGGCCGGCGGTGGCTTTGTCGAGGCGACATACGGATCATATGATCGGATCGACCTGCGCGCGAGTGCCGGCTTCACCATCGCCGAGGGCCTCTATGCCCGTGTGTCTGGGGTCGAAAACCATCGCCGCGGATTCTTCAAAGAACTCGACTACGGTTGCGTCAATCCGACCGGCGGAATCCCGGCGGGCACGTCAGCCGATGATTGCGTGACTGGGCTTGAAGGCGGCCGCGACCTGGTCGCCTTGCGTGGTGCGCTCCGGTACGCACCGGCCGGGTCGCCGCTCGAGATCAATGTGATCGCCGACGTGTCGCGAAGCGTTCCCGGCCCGGTGCCGACCAAGCTCACCTTTGCCAACAGCCCGCTGGTTCGCAGCTATGTCGCGGGCAATCCGATGGCGGGCATTCCGCTCGACAGCCGCTTCTTGGCCGGCGCGGAGAGCTACACGAACTACGCCAATTTCTCAGAGGCGGGAAATTACACCACGGTGTTCGGCTTCCCTTATCAGGTCGCGCCGGGGGTATTTACCGACGACGTCGAGAACAGCGCCAACGCGTGGGGCATTTCCGGCACGATCGATTACGAGCTGTCGGGCGATCTCAGCCTGAAGTCGATCACCGCGTATCGCGAGGCGTCGGGCACGACGGTCAACGATCCGGACGCGTCGCCAGTCAATCTCCTTAAGCAGAACCTCACGAACGTGCACGAGCAGTTCACCCAGGAGCTGCGTCTGACGGGCAAGGTGGGCGATTTCGCGGATTTCACGGTCGGCGGCTTCTATTACACGGCGGACGATCTGGCGGACTACCGGGTCCAGATTCCAATCTTCCTGTACGACTTCCAAACCAATGATCCGGTCAGCAACCGGAGCGTGGCGGGGTTCGTCCATCTCGAACTTCACCCCACCGAAAGCCTGAACATCATCGGCGGGCTGCGCTATACCGACGACGAGAAGACCTATACCTTCCACCGCACGAACCCGGACGGCTCGCCAGTCGGAACGCAGTTCGCCGGCGGCAGTCCGCTGCCGCTCAACTTCCTGCTTGTCGGACTCGATGGACTCTCCTCGACCTACAGCGGCGATCGCATCGACTACCGGATCGGAGCGAACTATCGCTTCAGCGATGCGCTGATGGCCTATGCGCAGGTCTCGACCGGCTACAAGGGCGGCGGCATCAATCCGGCACCGTTCGTGCCCGATCAGGTTCAACCCTTCGGCCCGGAAGAACTCATCACCTATGAGGCGGGCTTCAAGGCTGACTTCTTCGGCCGGGTGCTGCGGCTCAACGGGGCAGCCTTCGTCAGCGATTACAGCAACATTCAGCGGATCGTCTATTTCTGCCCGGGAAGTGCCAGCCCTCAGTGCGGCCAGACGACCAACATCGCCGACGCGCGATACAAGGGCCTCGAGCTGGAGACAGTGTTTCGTCCGATCGATGGCCTGACGATCGATGGCTCACTCGCCTATCTGGACGCCGAATACACCCAGATCATCAATCCCAACGCCTTGGTGACCCTGGACATGGTGCCTCCGTTCGCAAGCGAATGGCAGGCTTCGGCCGGAATCGAATACGCTATTGAGCTCAATGGCGCGGGACGGATCATCCCGCGTGCTGACTGGTCCTACCTGTCCGAGTTCTACTACCAAGCGGTGAACCACCCCTTCAACCTGATCCCCAGCCGAAGCCTTATCAACGCACGCGTCTCCTACGAGAGTGAGGATGGAGACTGGACGGTGAGCGCGTCAGTCACCAACCTGGCCGACGAATTCTATTATGTCGGCGCGGCCGAAAGTATCGCGGCGCTGGGGAACGCTACCGGTATCGTCGGTCGTCCGCGCGAGTGGGCCCTCACGGTGCGCAGAAAGTTCTGATCGGCAAATGACATGGCGGCGCGGCGATCCGATCGCTGTGCCGCCCTTCCTCCTGAAGCGAAGATGGCGGGATTGCGATGAACCGGGAAGATTATGATCGGTATGCGGCGAGCTTCAATGCGCGCGACTATGACGCGGTCTTCGACTTCTACGATACCAACCCGCAAATCTCGTTCTTCGGCGTGGAGATCAGAACGCGTGAAGAGCTCAAGCGCTTCTATGGCTTCCTCCACCAGTACGTCCGCGAATCCGTGACGGTTGAGCGCTTTGCAGCCAGCGATGAACTTGCCGCCGTCGAAGGGATTGTCCGCGTCGAGGGGATCCAGGATCTCAATCCGGAGACGCTGGAAGCGCACGGCTATGGCCAACTGTTTCCGATCAAGGCGGGCGAGGTGCAGGAAATGCGGCAGTACATTCATTACCATCTGAAGGACGGCAAAATCACCGGCGTCGGCTGCGCGTTGGTCTGATGCCCCGATTGTCTTCCGTCGCCTAGCTTGAGGATCCGAATGTGACAGAAGCTTGTTCACTGGCTCCGCTGCTGGTCCCGGAAAGAAAAATTCCTGTGCCCACGTCGCTGAGTCCCGAAGCACAGGCCGTGCTTGCGATGGCGGCAACGCGGCCAATCGATTGGCCCGCATATCCGGGTCTTTCGGACCGCGCAGCGTGGCTGGCGTATGCCGAGGCGTGCGATACCAACATGCGGGCGATGGTTGACACCATCCCGCAGGATGAGGCGGTCACCACCAGCACCGTCCCTCTTGGCCACTCGAACTGCTTCTTGGCGAGCGCCGGCACGGACGACGCCGACCGGGTGGTCTTGGACATCCATGGCGGCGCCTTGATCGGAGGCGGCGGGGTTTTGTGCGAGCGGATGGCGGGCCGCCTTGCGGCATCGCTACAGGCCACAGTCTATGCGCCCGACTACCGGATGCCGCCGCTCCATCCGTTTCCCACGCCGCTGGACGACTGCATGGAGGCTTACCGCTATGTACTGGCTTTCCACTCGCCCGACCAGGTGATCGTGCACGGCAGCTCGGCCGGTGGAAACCTTGCTGCCGCGATGATGCTCCGCTCGGTGCAGGAAAGCTTGCCGCTGCCGGCCGCCATCATCCTGGAAACTCCGGAGCTCGATCTAACCGAGTCGGGCGACACGTTCGAGACGAACATGTACATCGACACCGTGCTTGGACGAGGGCTCGGGCCCGTCAATGCGCTCTACGCGGCTGGGCACGATCCGGCCGACCCACTGCTCTCTCCGCTCTTTGGCGACTTTGCCCGCGGGTTTCCGCCGACCCTGCTGACCGCCGGGACCCGCGACCTGTTTCTGTCGAATGCCGTGCGCATGCTCCACCGGCTCAGGGAGGCCTCCGTCCCGGTGGAATTGCTCGTCTACGAAGCGATGCCGCATGGCGGCTTTTTCGGCACGCCCGAGGACCGGGCGGTCGAGAAGGACCTCAAGCTCTTTGCCGACGCGACTTGGTCCCGCACCTCGGGCAAGTCGTGACGTACGTGCGCAACTGCTAACATGTCGGCGCCCGGGACGCCGACTTCCCTTTCGACAACCCCGTCCCCGCGATTATCCTGGGCGGTACCGAAGCGCTTCGACCAGCAGAGCAAACGCCGAAGAGGCGTGGCGCCGGCTGGGATAGTAAAGATGATAGCCGGAAAACGGTTCGCACCAGTCCTCGAGCACGCGAACCAGGCGGCCCTCTGCGACATGCTTCAGCGCCAGGTCTTCCGGCATGTAGGCGACGCCAAGGCCATCCACCACGCTTGCCAGACGCATCGCCGCGTTGTTGAAGACCAGTTGGCCTTCGACCCGAACTCGCAACTCGCGGCCGTTCTTTTCGAAATCCCAGATCGACAATCCGCCATAGGTGGGCAGGCGGATGTTGATGCAGTTGTGAGCGGTGAGATCCTGCGGTGTGACCGGGCGCGGGTGCTTCTCGAAATATGCCGGAGCAGCCACCACTGCCATGCGCATGTCCGGTCCGATCGGCACCGCGATCATGTCCTTGGCAACCTGTTCGCCCAGTCGGACACCTGCATCGTAACCCTCGGCAACGATGTCGGTCAGCCCATAATCGATGACGATTTCCACCTGGATATCCTGGTGGTCCGGAAGGAGACGCTTCAATACCGGCTGCAGCACCGTGAGTGCGGGATGTTCACCGGCAGTGATCCGAATTGTACCAGCCGGCTTGTCCCGCAGCTCGCCCAGCGCGGACAATTCCTGCTCGATCTCCTGAAACCTGGGTGCGAGCGTCTGCAGCAGCCGCTCCCCGGCCGGAGTTGTCGATACGCTGCGGGTGTTGCGGGTGAGAAGCCGCATGCCGAGGTGGGCCTCCAATCCTTTGATCGTCTGACTGAGAGCGGATTGCGAGACCCCAAGCTTCGCCGCCGCGCGCGTGAAGCTGCGCTCCTGCGCTACGGCGACGAAGGCGGCCAGATTGTTGAAATTTTCGGCCATCATCCATTAGCCTACCTAATCGGGCTTTCCCGATTATGGCTCCTAATCACAAAGCGATATTGGGTCTACATAGTGGTTCATGACCAGCACCATTCCCCTCGTCACCCTAAACAACGGCGTTGAGATGCCCCTCCTTGGATTCGGCGTGTTCCAGGTGCCCGACCCTGCCGAATGCGAACGCAGCGTGCACGACGCGATCGAGGTTGGCTATCGCCTGCTCGATACCGCGGCGTCCTACGGCAACGAGGAAGCGGTTGGCGCAGCGATCGCCAATAGCGGCCTCGATCGCTCCGAGCTGTTCGTCACGACCAAGCTGTGGGTCGAGGACGCCAGCTACAATGGGGCCAAGGCAGCATTCGAACGCTCGCTTAACAAGCTCCAGCTCGACTACCTGGACCTCTACCTGATCCACCAGCCGTACGGCGACGTTTACGGTGCATGGCGGGCGATGGAGGACCTGCATCGCGCCGGGAAGGTCCGCGCGATCGGCGTGAGCAACTTCTATCCCGACCGCCTGGTGGACTTCGTGCTGCACAACGAGACCGCTCCGGCGGTCAACCAGATCGAAATCCACCCGTTCCACCAGCAGGCAGAGGCTCAGGCGATCCTCGAGGAAAACAACGTCCAGACCCAGGCTTGGGGGCCCTTCGCCGAGGGCAAGAACGGGCTGTTCCAAAACGAGCTGCTCGCTTCAATCGGGAAGAAGCACGGCAAGAGCATCGCCCAGGTGGTGCTGCGCTGGCTGACCCAGCGCGGCATCGTCGCGATCCCCAAGTCGGTTCGGAAGGAACGAATGGCGGAGAACTTCGCGATTTTGGACTTCGAGCTCGACACGGACGATCTAGCGAGGATCGCCACACTCGACCAGAAGACTAGCAGCTTCTTCGACCATCGCGACCCAGCGATGGTGAAGTGGCTGGGCACCCGCAAACTCGACGCATGACGAGAGGCCCCTCCATGACGCATGAACCCACAGTAGAGCTCGGCCGTCGTGGCTTCCTCGGCCTTGCCGGTGCGCTCGCCGCAGCACCCTTGCTCGCCGCAGCACCCTTGCATTCAGCTGCCGCGCAAGCGGCCGGAGAAGAGCGCAATACTTTGGTAAAGGGACGCCGGAGACTGGGTACTCTCGAGGTCTCGAGCATCGGACTCGGGGTCCAGAACAACTTCCGCAAGTACACGACCGAGACTCCCTATCGGCCGGAACAGGTCGCCCTGATCCGCACCGCGTACGATCATGGCGTAACCTTCTTCGATTGCGCCGAGGCCTACGGACCGCACCATTGCGAGCGTATTCTCGGCGAGGCGATCCAGCCCTTCCGCGACAATGTGGTCATCACCTCGAAGTTCGGCTGGAACATCGACCAGGAAACCGGCGAGCGGCGGCCAGGCCTCAACAGCCAGCCGGACCACATCAAACGCGTGGTCGACGGAATGCTGCAGCGCCTGCGGACAGATCGTATCGACCTCCTCTACCAGCACCGTGTCGACCCGGCAGTTCCGATCGAGGACGTCGCGGGTGCGGTGCAGGACCTCATGCGCCAGGGCAAAGTCCGTCATTGGGGCCTGTCAGAAATGGGCCTCCAGACGCTGCGCCGCGCCCACTCAGCGCTGCCGGTAACCGCGGTCCAGAGCGAGTACTCGATGCTCTGGCGCG
Source organism: Tsuneonella sp. HG222 (assembly GCF_053819185.1). Taxonomy (NCBI): domain Bacteria; kingdom Pseudomonadati; phylum Pseudomonadota; class Alphaproteobacteria; order Sphingomonadales; family Erythrobacteraceae; genus Tsuneonella; species Tsuneonella sp. HG222. Next base: position 2,253,825 of record NZ_JBSOQZ010000001.1, read on the forward strand.
GCCCCGAGCAGGAAGTGCTTCCGCTGTGCGAGGAGCTCGGCATCGGCTTCGTGCCGTGGAGTCCTCTGGGGGTGCAGTTCCTCACCGGCTGGATCGACGCCCAGACCCGCTTTGCGCCAGGCGACATCAGGGGCGCGGAGACCCGGTTCTCACCGGAGAACCTGCCGCACAACCTGCAACTGGTTGAGGTGCTGAAGCAATGGGCGGAGCGCAAGCAGGCCGCGCCCGCCCAGATCGCGCTCGCCTGGCGGATGGCACAAAAGCCTTGGATCGTGCCGATCCCGGGCAGCACCGTCGCCGCGCACGTCCTGCAGAATAATGGCGCGACCGACGTCACCTTCACTGCCGGAGAGCTGGCCGAACTCGACGCGGCGGTTCGCGCGATCGAGGTCCGAGGGCAGCGTCTGCCCGACCAGGTCCTGGTGTTCTCGGGCGTGGACGCGCCGCCGCGTCGATGACCACTCCGAGCGATCTATCGCGAAGAACGCTGCTGGCGATGCCTGCAATCCTGACCATGACCGCGGGCGCTGCTGCCTGCGCGCAACCGGCTAGCATCGCCGCCGGGGGCAGCTCGCGGTTGCTCGTCGCGTTCTTCACGCGCTCGGGAAATACGCGGGTGATCGCGGGCACCATCCAGAGGGCGCTGAACGCCAATCTGTTCGAGATACAACCGGCGAGGCCCTATCCTGCCGATTACGAGGAAACGGTCGCGCAGGCCGAGGGTGAGCGTGACAGAGGGTACGAGCCGCCTCTGGCAGCCGCAGTGCCCAACCTGCGGAGCTACGAAAGCATCTTTCTCGGCTTTCCCATCTGGGGAGAGACAGCGCCGCCCATCATCCGATCGTTCTTGCGCGCCCATGACCTCTCGGGACGTACCTTGCGCCCGTTCATCACGCACGGCGGCTACGGTCTCGGCAACAGCCTCGCCGTCCTCGCCGAACATGCGCCGGGCGTGCGGATCGAGGCGCCATTCGTGATGGAAGCAGACCAGGAGCGGCGCACGCTCACTCAGGTTCGCGGCTGGCTCGATCAGGTCGACCTGCTGTGACCTTGGTGAGCCCACGTGCAAGAGGGGGTGCGATCGTGGGAGAGGGGCGGATGAAAGGCTTATTCGCGTTCGTGGCTGCCGCCGTTGTAGCTCTTCCTGTTGGCCTGCTCGCAACCCAGACCCATGCGCAATCGGCCGAAAATAGCCCCGATTCCGCCGGACAGCCCCGGCCCTCGGGTCCGCAGCAACAGCGCCTAGCGCCGGGATTGGCCCAACTGACCGACGAAGTCTTGTTCGGGCAGGTCTGGCCGAGCGCTGAGCTGTCGCAGCGCGATCGCAGCCTCGTCGTCATGTCGACCCTCATCGCAACGGGCAAGACGGCGCAGCTAAGCGGTCATCTGGGCCGGGCGCTTACGAACGGGGTGACGCCGGTCGAAGCCTCGGGTGTCCTTGCCCACCTCGCGATGTACTCGGGGTGGCCGAATGCCGTGTCGGCGCTCAGCGTCTATGAGCAGGTCTACACGGGGCGCGGCATCGATACGCCCCGGTCGAGATAGTGCTGGACTCGCCTGTCACCCGGCCCGACGGCATGCGAGCGGCCAATGGGAAACTGTTTGTGGCCGAGAACGGCGGCGGCAGAGTGATTTATCTGACCCTCACCGGCGACACCGCGAAAGTCACCGTGGTGAAAGAAGGTCTGCAGCAGCCGACAGGAGTCGAGCCGAAGGGCGACAGCCTTTGGTTCAACGAACTTCGCACCGGGAAAGTGTGGTCGGTCGCGCTGCCCGGCTGATATCAATGCGCGGTTCGCAATGTCCGCTTTCGCGTGGCGGATCAGCAACCGCTTAGGTCGAAGATGGGCGCGAAGCAGACGTACTGAGCTTGGTAAAGCCTTAGCCTCTCGCACCGTCATTGGCGCGCATGTTTTGCATCCAAACTTCGGCGTCAATCCTGGCGATCCTCGTTGAACGCCCGAACTTCACCAAACGAAGACGTCCTGCATTCACTTCCCGGTAAAAGCTCGTGCGGCTGATGCGGTACATTTCCAAGAAGTCAGGGACCGTCATTAACTCAGGAACTGCCAACCCACACTCTCCCTAAAACCTCGCTGCCGAATCGGGGAACGAGGCGAGGAGAATGCCTGCCATCATCAGAGAAAGCTCGTCAAGACACAAGCATTTAATTTGTGCTAGAGAGTCAGTTTGGTTCATTATCTTCCACTTGATAGTACGGACTACTTTCCATCATGGCTACACCTCACCCGCAGTAGTTCGACCATTCATCCATGAGTTGCGTCCGCTGCTTCCGACGATCAGAACGAAGGTAGGCCGCCTCGGTCTTGTCCGAGTTCACATGAGCCAATGCGACTTCTGCCAACTCCCGGGGGTAGGATGTCTGTTCCGCGACCCAGTCGCGAAACGATGATCGGAAACCATGCACCGTCTCCGTTCGGCCCATGTTCCGCAGGACTTTAGTTAGCGTCATATCGCTGAGCGGCTTTCCACGGCCGGCTCCGGGGAAGACGAACGAGCCCTCGCCACGTGCGTAGGGTTTCATCCGTTCGAACACAGCGAGGGCCGACTTGGACAACGGCACGATGTGCTCGCGACCCCCTTTCATACGCTCTGCTGGTATGGTCCAAATCTGCCGATCCAGATCCACCTCGTCCCAGGTGCATTTGCGGACCTCGCCGGAGCGGGCAGCTGTCAAGATGACTGCCTCAAGAGCGAGCCGTCCCACGCCCTCCCGTTCTCGCAGTTGGATCATGAGATCCGGCAGCTGCGCGTAAGGCACCGCGGCGTGGTGCTTTACCCGGTCCCTTTGCTTCGGAAGTGACTTGTCGATCACGGGGAGTGCGAGGCCGGTGTCGCGGAAGCCCTTGGCGACAGCCCAGTCGATTATCGTATTGATCCGTTGGCGCAATCGCCGAGCAGTCTCGGGCTTCTCGAGCCAGATCGCAATGAGCGCATCGCGGACCGCAGGCGCCTCCACCTCCGACACGGAAACGTCGCCGAGCGCCGGAAACGCGTAAGCTTGCAGCGTGGCGAGCCACTGGGCCTGGTGCTTCCCGTTCTTCCACCCCTTCTTGTGCTCGGTATGGACTTGGACGGCAGCCTCGCGGAAAGTAGGTATGCCGCCCCGCTTCCGCCGCTCCAGAACCGGGTCGATCCCAGCCTCGACTTGGGAACGCACGAGTGCCGCACGCTCTCGCGCTAGCTTGAGCGGAACCTTCGCGGCGCTCCCCAGCCCCACATCGCGGCGGCGACCATCCTTCTGAATCCGAACGATCCAGCTCTTTGCGCCGCCTTGACCAACAACAAGGTACAGGCCGTCACCGTCGCCATAGCGACCTGGTCTCTCGGCAGCCTTCACTGCCAAAGCGCTGAGCCGCTTCATGTGCTGCTTACCCACATTCTTACCCACACCATAGCGCGGCTGTGGGGGAACATCAAGGCATCTCCTGGCACGTTATGCCGGAAGATTTGTCCTATTCGCAAACACTTAGGGTCTGGAGGGGGTCACCCTGAAACAGGCATCTGGCGGAGAGGGTGGGATTCGAACCCACGTTACGGTTGCCCGTAAACCGCATTTCGAGTGCGGCGCATTCGACCTCTCTGCCACCTCTCCGCGAGGGCGCTGCTGCGCCCGAAGGCGCCTGGCGGGCCGGAAAGCCGGGCGGTTAGCGGATGGTCGATGGGTTGCCAAGCCCTTGCATCTCCGCCCGCGTCATTATTCGGGGATCGTCTCCGGACGCGCGCTTGTTTCGCCCGGCATGGATTTCTATATCGGGCCAGATGGACCGTTCGACGTTCTATTCCCCGCAGGCGGGTCGCCGGATTGAAATGCCGCGCAACGCGATCGCACGCTTCGCGATCGGGGACGTGGTCAAGCATCGGCTGTTCGACTTTCGCGGCGTCGTGTTCGATGTCGATCCGGTCTTCGCCAACAGCGAGGAGTGGTACGAGGCCATTCCGCAGGATATGCGCCCCCGGCGCGAACAGCCCTTCTACCATCTCCTGGCCGAGAACGAGGAAAGCTCCTACGTCGCTTACGTCAGCCAGCAGAACCTGCTGAGCGACAGCGCCGGCGGTCCGGTCGACCATCCGAGCGTGGAAGAGCTGTTCGAAAGCTTTGCCGACGGCCGTTATCGCCTGCGCCGCAAGCTGCGGCACTGAGGCTCAGCTCTTCAGCTTCCAGCCGCTCTTGAGCAGGCGATAGGTCGCATAACCGAACACCAGATTGAGCAGGCCGACGCCGACCGCCGCGCCGATCACCGCCTGGTTGGTGTTGCCGATGTCGCTTTCGCCCAGGAAGCCGAAGCGGAACCCGCTGATCATATAGAAGAACGGGTTGGCGCGGCTGATGGCTTGGAACAGCGGCGAGAGATTGCTGATGACGTAGAACGTGCCCGACAGCAGCGAGAGCGGCGCGACTACGAAATTGGTCACTGCGGCCGCATGGTCAAACTTCTCGGCCCACAGGCTGGTCACCAGGCCCAGCAGGGCGAGGAAGCCGGCTCCGTTGAGCGCAAACCAGACGACAGCCCACGGGTGCGCCATGCCGACGTCGACCCCAGGCCACAGCGCCATGGCCAGCCACAGGGCCAGCCCCACCAGCACCGCCCGCGTCACCGCGGCGGCGACGATGCCGATCATCAGTTCGGCGTTCGTCAGCGGCGGCATCAACAGATCGATGATCGTCCCCTGGATCTTGCCGGCCAGCAGGCTGAAGCTGGAATTGGCGAAGGCATTCTGCATCATGCCCATCATGATCAGCCCGGGGGCGACGAAGGATGCGAAGGAAACACCCAGGATCTGGCGGTCCCCACGCCCCATCGCCACGGTGAAGATGACGAGAAACAGCAAGGTCGTTACGGCCGGTGCCCAGATCGTCTGGGTGTGGACCTTGAGAAACCGCCGCACCTCCTTCATATAAAGGGACCACAGCCCGATCCGGTTGAAACCGTGTATCTGCGGCTGCCCCTTGGGCGGAAACGTGCGCCGCGGCATCTCGTTTGTCGGGAAGGGTTGGGCTTGATCGGCCATTGGGCGCCGGTTATCGGCCCGTCTTCCCGCTGGCAAGCCCGGCGCGGCGCTTCCGCGCGCGATTGAAGGTATTACGAACGCACATGAGCTGGACCGACGAACGTATCGCCACTCTGACGAAGATGTGGGAAGGCGGCGCCACCGCGAGCCAGATCGCCGACGAGCTGGGCGGAGTGTCGCGCAACGCCGTGATCGGCAAGGCGCACCGGCTGGGGCTCAAGTCCCGCCCCTCGCCGGTCAAGCCGAACGACGACAAGGAAGAAGCGAAGACCGCCGAACCCGCGAAGCAGGCGGTAAAGGCGAAGCCCAAGCCTGTCGTTCCGCGCGCGCCGCAGGCGCCTGCCCCGCGCGCTCCTGTTGCAGCAAGCGCTGCTGTACCCAGCCAACCCCTGCCCAATCCGTCGCCGGATCGGCCGAAGATCGTTTCGGTCGGACCCGGGGGCTTCCTGCGCCAGGGTCCGGGCGATCAGCAGGCGCCGATCCCGCCCGCCCCGCCGCGCCGGCTGGTGCCCGCCAAGCCCAACCCCGAGATCGCCGACAAGACCAGCCTGCTCGATCTCAACGATCGCGTCTGCCGCTGGCCGATGGGCCATCCGGGCGAAGCCGACTTCCACTTCTGCGGGGTGAAGGTGAACCCGGGGTTCCCCTATTGCGTCGAGCATTGCGGACGGGCCTATCAGGCACAGCTGCCGCGCGGCGCGCGCCGGCCCCCTCCGCCCTTGCCGTTCGGCGGGCCGCGGGTTCGCTGACCCCGCGGGCCGGGCCACCTGCAATCGTCGAGGAAAAGAGGCCGCGCGTCCGACGGACCCGTTAGGGTGGGCCGTTCGGGACACGCGGCCTTGCAATAGTATGGCGCCCCCGGGCTCGGGTCCGGGGGCGCCGGGAATCTTCGCGTGCTTCACGGTGCGACCCGAAGGGCCGCGATGTCATCCCGTATATTCCCCTAGCCAAATATTCGCGGCAGTCCATGTCCCGTAACTGCCCTACATCGGATCGATCCTCGCTCGCGCTAGGCCCGCTTGGCTGCATCATCGATCAGCGCCTGATGATCTGCCGCAACGACCAGCCCGAGTGAAAACGCCTTTACCGAAGCCGTCGTCCGGTCGCTGACGCCGAGCTTGGCAAAAATGCGGCGCACGTAGACGTCGACCGACGACGGGGAAATCTCGAGCAGATCGGCGATGACGGTGTTGCTCTTGCCGAAGGCGATCCATTGCAAGACCTCGAGCTCGCGGTTGGACAGGGGCTGGATCTCGTCCTCCGGCCGGATCAGGGCGCAGTAGCGCTGGAACGAGAGCTGGCCGATCATGTTGAATCGGACCAGGAAAATATCGTCGACGATCCCGTCGGCCGGGCGCTCGGCGCCGAGAAACCCGCACCGCCCGTAAGGCCCGAAGCACGCAGTGCCGACTCCGCTGGCCAGGCCGAAGCGTTCGGCCATGCGCAGATACCGCAGTTGCCGCGGGTCCAGATCTTCTCCCGCGAACGCGTCCGGCCAGGCGAACGAGCCTGTCCGCCGTAGCGAGAGGTCGGGCAAGGGGTCGATCAGGTGGAGACAGGAGCGGTACTTCCGTTCCCACACCGGCGAGAACCCGATGTTGAAGAGGATCCGGCCGACCCGCGGATCGCCCGTCAGCGGGGCGATGAACCAGGCGCGAGTTATGCCCAGATATTGCAGTGACCGCATACAGGCCGAGCGCAAGTCCACCACGCTCGGCGAATCGGACATGGCCCTTACCAACCGGCCAAACTCTTCTGTATCGAAGCTCATGGTTCGCTTGTCCGAGCAGGCACGTCGCAACCGTCGAACAGAATGCCACCGCCGAGCCGCGGAAGCAAAGCAATCCCGCAGCCTGCATTCTGGCTGAAATCAGAACCTGGGAACCGGCCTCTAAGTCCCTTCGAGCCGGCTACGCGAACGGATCAGTGCGTGCGGCTGGCAGGCGGCACGTGGCGCGAGCGTTCGATGAGCAGCGGCGCGGCGGTAAACAGGACCGCGGCCACCGTCAGCACGGCGAAGAAAGGCACCAGGCTTCCATCGCCCATGTCGATCAGCCAGCCGCCCAGCCCGCTTGCCGCAACCGCACCGATGCGGCCGATGAAGATGCCGAAGCCGATCCCCGCCGAGCGGCAGGACGGCGGGTAGGCGTGCGTCATCAGCGCATAGAGGCTGGCGATCGCACCGCTGAAGATCATCCCGGCGATCCCGTAGACCGCCGTCACCTGGAACACGTCGTCGGGACCCGGCGCTGCAGGCAAACCTTCGAGCATGGCACCGAAGGCGACGAGCGTGACCGCCAGCGCGCCCGCGAGGCCAAGCATCACCGCGCGCGAACCCAGCCACTGCACCAACAGCCCGACGGCCATCGACCCGCCAACGGAGGTGATCCCGCCGACGAACACCGCATAGGCAGCGTCGTCGGGGCTGAAGCCCTTCGCCTCGAGGAAGCTGGTCGCCCAGTTCAGCATGCCATAGGCGACGAGCGCCGCCGCGACGAACGAGAGGCCGACACCCAGGTTGAGCCGTGCATTGCCCGGCGCGAACACGCCCCCGCTGCTCGCCGTGCCCGAAGCGCTCCCCTCTTCCACCAGGTCCTGCGGGCCATCCAGCACCCGCGCGGCGGTGGTGTGCGCCTTGTCACGCTGGCCCCGGGCAAGCAGGAACGAGGGGCTGTCGCGCAAGACGGCGACGATAAGCACCACGATGGCGAGCGTGAACGCCCCGGTCAGGACGAAGATACCGCGCCAGGTGTAGATGTCGTTCAGCGTCGGCAGCAGCCCGGCGATGACGAAGCCGCCCGCCGGCGTGCCGACGGAGAGCGTGGTGACCCCGATCGAGCGCCAGCGGTCTGGCAGCCATTCGCCCGCGAGCGCGATGGCGTTGGCATAGGCCGAGCCGAACCCGAGACCGCTGACCAGCCGCCACATGGCCATGTGCCACACGTCCGCGGCGGTGCTGGCGCCGATCGTCGCAAGCGAGAAGACCACGGTCGCAAGTGCCAGCGACCAGCGCCGGCCGATGGTGTCACCCAGCCAGCCGCCGCCCCACGAGCCGATCCCGAAGCCCACCAGCGCGGCGCTCATCGCCCAGCCGAACGAGCCGCGATCTGTACCGAACTCCTCGATCACGCGCGGCGCGACCAGGCCGAGCAACTGGGCGTCCATCCCGTCTGCGACCAGAACGAGCATGCAGACGGCGAACGTGGCAATCGAGAATGCGCGGATCGGCTGGCGCGACAGCGCCTCGCTGAACGTGGTCGAAGTGGCTGTCATTATGGGTCCCTCTCTCGCCGATCACCTTGACCGCGAACGCGCCTTCTTGCCAGTGGCAAATGATCTTGCGGCTACTGCCCCCCGGCCGGACTGGCGGAGCCCAGATCGAGCGCCATGTCCTCCTTCGCTTCGCGCGGAACCGACCGGTTGCCCGGGGCCATCAGATTGCGGGTCATTTCGCGGCGGACCGTCTCGAACTTCACCCGGCCCGGGGGCGCGGGCTCCTGCGGGAAGGCGTCCTCGATCTCGCGGTGGCGCTCCTTCACCTCGTCGAGGAACTCGTTGTTGGTGAAGATGTAGAACCGGTTCTCCTTGATCGCCTGCACCACGGCGCGGCCGGTCTCGTAGGGATCGATCGCGCAGCGCATCGCGTCCCACAGGTCCTTGAGGAACTGCGGCGCGTTCGCCTCGTCGATCGACGGGTCATCCTCGGGCAGCGGCACCAGCGCGGTGCGGGTCGCGCCGGGGAACAGGCACGAAACCCCGATGCCCTTTTCGGCAAGCTGGATGCGCAGGCTCTCGGAGAATCCGCGCACCGCGTACTTGGCTGTCGAATAGGCGGCGAGGCCCGGCAGAGGCACGACGCCGGCCATGCTGCTGGTATTGACGATGTGCCCGCCCTCGCCCTGTTCGCGGATGATCGGGGCGACGATCTTGGTGCCGTTGACCACGCCGCCCAGATTGACCGCCAGCGCCGCGTCCCACCCGTCGAAATCGGGCGAGGCGGCTGTTCCGCCGCCGTTGACGCCGGCGTTGTTGCACAAGACGTGGATCTTGCCGAACGCCGCAAGCGTCTCGTCCACCGCGGCGCGCAAGCTTTCGCGGTCGGCCACGTTCGCCTTCACGAAATGGACGGCGTTGTTGCCCGCCAAGGCCTCTCTTGCCTGCGCGATGTGCTTGTCGCTCCAGTCGGCGAGGCTGACCTTCATCCCTTCCTCAAGGAATGCCCGCGCCATGCCCAGGCCGATGCCGCTGGCGCCGCCCGTGATGAAGGCGACCTTGCCGGTCAGATTGTCCATGAAACGTCCTCTCTATTCGTCGCGGAACTGCCCGAAATCGGGTGCTTCTTCCTTGTCGTCGGGCGTGGCCCCCAGCACCGCGTCGGCGCGGGCGCGCATGGCGTCCTTGTAGAAGCCGTGGGTGACGATGTAGGTCTTGTTGGCGAGGATGCCGTTCGCCACGAGGTGGCCGGCATCTTCCGGCTCCATCCAGTTGTCGCCCACGATGCGGCGGCTCAGCCGCTCCTCGCTGGCCTTGTAGCCGCTCCCTTCGCGCAGGTGCTCGGGCCGGTTCTGGTTGGCTTCGTGGATCCGGCTCTTCACCGGGCCGGGGAGCAGGATCGACACGCCGATATCGTGGTGCGCCAGTTCGCCCTTCACCGCCTCGCAGTAATGGCACACGGCCGCCTTGCTCGCGGCGTAGATCGCCAGGTGCGGCGGCATGACGACCTCGGCGGCGAGGCTGGCCGTCGACACGATGTGCCCGCCGCGCCCGTGCTCGACCATCTGCGGCATGAACTCGACGAAGCCGTTGATCACCCCGCCCACGTTGACCCCGAAGCCGAAGTCGTAATCGGCGTAGGTGGCTTCCAGCACCGGGCCTTCCAGCCCGACTCCGGCGTTGTTGACCAGGATGTCGATCCCGCCGAAGTCCGCCCGCATCCGCTCGGCCGCCTCGCGATAGGCCGCGCGGTTGGTGACATCGAGTTGCAGGGCGCTGACTTGATTGGACCGCCCGCCGCCGGCAAACTCCGCCACCGCCGCCTCGATGTGATCGGGCCTCAGGTCGGCCATGACGACCCGCGCGCCGCGCTCGGCCAGCACCTTGCAGATGCCCAGGCCGATCCCGCTCGCACCCCCGGTGACGAAGGCGGTTTTTCCCTCGAACGACGTTATCGGCATCGGTTCTCCTCTCTCGGCTTCAGCGTGGCAGAGGCCGGCGGCGAGGTAAACCGTTCGCAGGCCCGGCGGTCACGCCAGATTGCCGCATCCGGCACCGCCCTGGGCAAAAGTGTGCGCCTCCAAAGTATACACTAAGGTGACACCAGGAGAGCAGCCGACCCGGCAAGGGAATCACGCATGACGATCATCGCCAGCTTCGAGCAGATTTTCCCGCTGTAGGAAAATCGAACCTGCCGCGCCTCGCGCTCAGAAGGCCGTGCCGTCGCCCACATGGCCCGATCCGGTGCGGATGAATTCGTCATCGTCGGTTTCGACATGGCGCGCGTCGTAAAAGCGGGCTTCGATCCCTTCGAGGTCGGCCTGCGCGAAGAGCCGCGAATTGACCGCTTCCTTGGTCACTTCGTGCGGCGGCAGGATGGTATAGTGGATGGCCGTTCCGCAAGTCGGACAATGGTGCCCGGCCAGCCAGACATCGGCGATGTCCTCGCGCGAATAGGCCCGGGTCTCGCCCGTCACGGTGATGCTGCCGGGCGGGAAATAGACCCACGCGGCGCCGAGCTTGCGGCAGAAATCGCAGTTGCAGAAGGTGACGTGGCTGGGCCGCCCGGGAATCTCCACCGTCACCCGGCGGCACAGGCACTGGCCCTTCACGCAAGCTCCCGAACGTCGGTCAGCTTGCCGGTGACGGCCGCCGCGGCGGCCATGGCCGGGCTGACGAGGTGGGTGCGCGCGCCGGGGCCCTGGCGGCCGACGAAATTGCGGTTGCTGGTGCTGGCGCAGCGCTCGCCCGGCGGGACCTTGTCGGGATTCATGCCCAGGCAGGCCGAGCAGCCAGGCTCGCGCCATTCGAGGCCCGCGTCGATGAAGACCTTGTCCAGCCCCTCGGCCTCGGCCTGCGCCTTCACCAGGCCCGAGCCGGGCACAACGATCGCCCATTTGACGCCGGGCGCCTTCGTGCGGCCGCGGAGAACCTCGGCTGCGGCGCGCAGGTCCTCGATCCGGCTGTTGGTGCAGCTGCCGATGAAGACGTTCTGCACTTCGACCTCGTCCATCCGCATTCCGGGTGCGAGGCCCATGTAGTCGAGGCTGGCCTGCGCCGCCCGCTGCTTGTTCGGATCGGCGAAACCGGCGGGATCGGGCACGACGCCGCCGATCGCGACGGTATCTTCGGGGCTGGTGCCCCATGTGACCGTCGGCTCGACCAAAGCGGCGTCGATGGTGACGGTCCGGTCGAACCGGGCGCCCTCGTCCGAGTGCAGCGTCCGCCAGTATGTCACGGCCTCGTCCCAGTCGGCCCCGTGCGGAGCCAGCGGGCGCCCCTTCAGGTAAGCGAAAGTCGCCTCGTCGGGGGCGACCAGGCCCGCGCGGGCGCCGGCCTCGATACTCATGTTGCAGACGGTCAGCCGGCCCTCGACGCTCATCTCCTCGAACACCTTGCCGCGGTATTCGATGACATGGCCGTTACCGCCGGCGGTACCGATCGTCCCCACGATGTGCAGGATCAAATCCTTGCTGGTGACGCCGGGCGACAGATCGCCCTCGACCACCACCTGCATGGTCTTGGACGGACGCAGGAGGAGGGTCTGCGTGGCGAGCACATGCTCGACCTCGCTCGTCCCGATGCCAAAGGCCAGGGCGCCCATCCCGCCGTGCGCGGCCGTGTGGCTATCGCCGCAGACGATCGTCGTGCCAGGCAGGCTGAAGCCCTGCTCCGGTCCCACGACGTGGACGATGCCCTGCTCCTTCGCCGTCGCGCCGAAATAGCGCACGCCGAATTCCGGGGCGTTGCGCTCGAGCGCCTCGAGCTGGCCGCGGCTTTCGATATCGGCGATCGGCACCCGGTTGCCCGCCGCGTCCACCCGCGCAGTTGTGGGCAGGTTGTGGTCGGGCACGGCGAGGGTCAGCTCGGGCCGGCGCACCGTGCGCCCGGCAATCCGCAACGCCTCGAAGGCCTGCGGGCTCGTCACCTCGTGCACCAGGTGGCGGTCGATGAAGATCAGGCACGTGCCGTCGGGGCGCCGCTCGATCACGTGCGCGTCCCAGATCTTTTCGTAGAGTGTGCGGGGCTTCGAAGCCATGTCCGTGACCTAGGCGGCAGATGGCTTGCGGGGCAAGCGGGGGCTGTCTTTGAACGGCCAAAGTGTTTATTTGGCCGCCATGGCATTCATCCTTCCCGTCCTGATCGTCGTCGCCACCGTGCTGGCGATGGAATGGGTCGCATGGGCGAGCCACAAGTACGTGATGCACGGCTTCGGCTGGGGCTGGCACCGCGACCACCACGAGCCGCACGACAACCTGCTGGAGAAAAACGACCTCTACGCGATCGTCGGCGCGGCGATCTCGATCGGCTTCTTCGCGCTCGGCAGCCCGCTGGTCATGGGGGAAAACGCCTGGTGGCCGGGGACCTGGATCGGGCTCGGCGTGCTGGGCTATGGGATCATCTACACGCTGATCCACGACGGGCTGGTGCATCAGCGGTATTTCCGCTGGGTGCCCAAGCGCGGCTATGCCCGGCGTCTGGTGCAGGCGCACAAGCTGCACCATGCCACCGTCAGCCGCGAGGGCGGGGTCAGCTTCGGCTTCATCTTCGTGCGCGATCCGGCGGCGCTCAAGGCCGATCTCAGGCGGCAGGCGGCGGCGGGAACTACGCGGCTGCGCGACAGCGCCTGACCGCGACGCGGCTACACGTAGACGAGAAATATCCAAGCAAGCAGCGCGCCGACCCCGAAAAGCACCAGTCCAACCTTGAGCAACATCGCGTTGCGGCGCTTGCGGGCGGCGGCGATCTTGCGCAGATCGTCCTTGTGCATCGTCTCCGTCATCCGGCTTCTAAAAAGAATTCGATGCGGTTCGTCAACATCCCGGCTGGGGGGTGCACAGCTATTTAGCGCTCGCGCCCAACAAGGCCGGCAGACTTAGCGAGCATTTAAATTCCTGAGTTTCAAAAGGAAAGTGGGCCACCGGAAAAGCTCGCCCGGTCGATTTCATAAACCACGTGGCGCACCGGCCCGTCCGGCGTCTCGGTGTAGTCTATCCGATCGGTCAGGCGGCCGCCGATCTTCTCCATCGCGCGGCGGCTGATTGCATTGTTCTCGCCGACGCGAAACGTGACCCGCTCGACGAACCCGAGCGCATGGGCGAGCATCAAGCGCTTCATTTCGCCGTTCGCGCCGCTGCCCCACTTGCTGCGGGCAAGGAACGTCCAGCCGATCTCCACTTCGCCGCCGCCCGCCGGATCGTAGCCCTGGAACCGGCTCGAGCCGATGACTGCGCCGCTCGCCTTGTCGATCACCGCCAGCGCCCCGCCCTTGTCCAGCGCGTCCGCGAAGAACGCGCGGAACACCGGCTCCTGCCAGCGATCGTGCATCGGATGGACGGCCCAGACGAGCGGATCGCCGGCGATGGCGAACAGGGCATCCCAGTCGTCCGGCCGCAGCGGCCGCAACACCAGGGTTTCGCCCTCAAGGACCGGCTGGCGGTCCATCGAAGCTATCCCGCGACGGCGCGAATGGCGGCGACAAACTTGTCGAGGTTGTCGGTCGTCAGCCCGGCCACGTTGATGCGTCCCGACCCGGCCATGTAGATGCCGTGCTCGTCGCGCAGGGTATCGATCTGCGCCTTGTCGAGCGGCAGCATCGCAAACATCCCGCTCTGCCCAGCGAGCGGCGCAAGGTCGACCGTCCCCACCTGGCCCGCCGCGCCCAGGCGCTCGCGCACCTGGTTGATCCGCGCGCGCATCTGGTCGAGCTCGTCCTGCCACTGCGCGGTCAGGGCTTCGTCGGCCAGCACGATCCGGACCGCCGCCGCGCCGTGATCGGGCGGCATCGACCAGGCCGCGCGCGCCAGCGCCGCGCCGTTCGACAGGACCTTGGCGAGATCGCCCCCGTTCTTCGCACAGACGTAGATCGCGCCCACGCGGTCGCGGTAGAGCCCGAAGTTCTTGTCGCAGCTATAGGCCACCAGCGTTTCGGGCACGGCATCGACCACCGTCCGCGCGCCGTAGGCGTCCTGTTCCATCCCCTGGCCGAGGCCCTGGTAGGCGAGATCGACGATCGGCAGGGCCGGGCTGTCCTTCAGCAGGGCGGCGATCCGGTCCCATTCCTCGGCGCTGTAGTCGATCCCGGTGGGGTTGTGGCAGCAGCCGTGCAGCAGCACCGCATCGCCCTCTCGCGCCTCGCCGATCGCGGCCTCGAGCGCGAGCACGTCGGCGGTCCCGTCCGAGGCCGAATGCGCGAAGGTCACCAGCTCCAGGCCCAGATCCTTCACGATCTGCGCATGGTTGGGCCAGCTCGGCACGCCCATGACGATCCGTGTCACCCCGGCCGCCCGGGCCAGGGCCAGCGCCAGCCGCACCGCGCCGGTGCCGCCGGGGGTCTGCATCCCCTCGATCCGCCCGCCGCGGGTGGGATCGTCGCCGCCGAAGATCCAGGGCATCAGCGCATGGACGAACTCCATGTCACCCTCAGGCCCGAGATAGGCCTTGGAATCCTGCTCCGCGACCAGCTTCGCCTCGGCCGCCTTGATCGCACCAAACACGGGCGTCGCGCCCTGTCCGGTGCGGTAGACGCCGACGCCCAAATCGATCTTGTCGGTGCGCGGGTCGGCATCGTGGAGCTTGATGAGCGCAAGGAGCGCGTCCGGCGGCTGTTGGTCGAGTCTGTCGAGCATGGCCGCGCCTTTGCCCCCCGCCCTGCGCCATCGCAACCCGAAATGGCGCGCGCCCTTTCAAGGAATTCCACGCCGCGCTAACGTCCAGCTTCATGAACCGCCGATTTGCCCTGCTGCTTGCCGTGCTGGCGACTGTCGCGGGCGCGGCGCTCTGGCACAATCGCGACCGCATCTGGCCGTCCTGCTCGTCGCGCGAGCGCCCGGCATGGCTGACCGATCCGGCGCCGCTGGTCGTCTTCGGCGATTCCCATGTCTGCCAGGCGCGTTTCGGCGAGGAGTATCCCCGGGTAGACTTCGCCTGGCGCGGACTGCCGGGCGCAACGACGGCCCAGCTCGACGAACGTGTCGGTCAGGCGCTGGCCCCACGCCCGCGCAAGGTCCTGCTGGTCGCGGGAACGAACGATGTCGTGCAGGGCCGCACGCCGGAGCAATTTAGGGCAGACTATGGCCAGCTTGTCGCCCGGTTTCCCCAAGGACCCGCTCTCGCGCTAACGACGATGCCGCCGTGCAGCAACCGGCTATGCAACCACCCCGTCCAGCAGCAGCGCCTGCTGGCGATGAACGCCGAGATCAGCCGGATCGCTGCAGAGCGCGGGGCGACGCTGATCGATCTTCACGCCGCGATCGCCGGGCCGGACGGATCACTGCCGCCCGACCTCACGACCGACGGCATTCACCTGTCGGCGGAGGCCAATCGGCGCTTCCACACGCTGGTGGCGCCGTGGATGGAAGGCGAGACGGGCTCCTAGAGCGGCAGCCAGCGCTGCTTTTTCGAGAAGCGCATGTAGCCCGCGTTGACCCCCAGGCGGACCCCGGCGCCCAGGCGGATCGGGATCAGCACCACGTCGCCCTTGCGCAGGTAGCTCGCGGTCAGCCCGCCCAGCAGGTAGGCGTCGCCCGAGCCCGCCGGATAGCGCTCATAAAGCTCCTCGGTATCGTAGAGGTTGTAGACCAGCACGAAGGTGTTGGCGGCATTGGCGCCGATGTCGAATCCGATCGAGGGCCCGGTCCAGTAGACCGGCTTCTGGCCTTCGACCTTGTGATACAGCGTGCCCGAACCGTACCGCACCCCCAGTCCCAGCGCGGCGCCGGCTTCGCGGCCGACGATATAGCCGTTGGGCTCACCCTGGTTCTTGAGCAGGTCTTCGATCATCCGGGCGATGCCTTCGGCGCCCTTGCCGAAGACGCCTTCGGCCGCGCCGATCAAATCGTCCTGCTTGTAGGTATCGCCCTGGGCGGCGGCGACCCCGGGTTCGGACGCGGCCTGCGTCGCGGCCGTGGAGGGATCGGCGCTGGTCACCACCGGCGCAGCGTCGGCCGGCGCTGGGGGCGCGCCTTCGGGCGGCAGGTTCAGGGCGCGATCGGTGTAGCTGGGCGCCGGGAGCGGCGCATCCTGCGGCTGCGCCAGATCGCCGTCGATCGCGACGGCATCGGGATCGATCGTTTCGATGGATTGCGCAGCCAGCGGTGCCGCGGCGAGTGCGAGTGGCGCCAGCGTGGCAAACGTGGCCAAGCGGCGAAGTGCAGCGATGATCGACATAGTGTTGTTCCCCAATCCCGTCCGGGCGGATTGCTCCGTGCACAGGAGAATCCACTGGCGGTGAAGCGGCAATGAATGCGCGGCAGAGCGAATCCGATTTGCGGTGAACCGAGTCCGGCAACCGCCCGGAGGAGTGAAAAATCCTCCCAGGTGCACCCTTGATGCCCCGCAACCCCCTCGCTATAGGGCCGTTCGCTAGCCGCGATCCGGAGACGTGGGTGAGTGGCTGAAACCAACGGTTTGCTAAACCGTCATACTGGAAAATCCGGTATCGAGGGTTCGAATCCCTCCGTCTCCGCCAGCTTGTATTGCGTGTGAACCCCCGGCTTGCCGGCACGGCCCCACGCACTCCCCCTTGCAGCCGCCAGGCGCGTGAGCGTCGCTCAGGACGTTGTCCTTCCGGAGCAAGACTACAACGATCAAAAAGTGGCTTGGCAAAGTATCCCGAGCGTTTCAGACGCTGTTTACTGGCGGATTTCCCGC
Organism: Tsuneonella sp. HG222; assembly: GCF_053819185.1. NCBI lineage: Bacteria > Pseudomonadati > Pseudomonadota > Alphaproteobacteria > Sphingomonadales > Erythrobacteraceae > Tsuneonella > Tsuneonella sp. HG222. Next base: position 2,270,724 of record NZ_JBSOQZ010000001.1, read on the forward strand.
CACGGGCGTAAGGACTGTTCGTGTCGCAAACCTTTGAACCGCCCGCAATGCTGCCGATCGGGGTCGCCGGCCTCGACGATGTCCTCAATGGTGGTTTGACGCCCCATCGAATGTACCTGATCGAAGGTACCCCGGGCACCGGCAAGACCACGCTTGGCCTCTCGTTCCTCCTGTCCGGCCACGCCCTGGGGGAAAGCAGCCTCTATATCACCCTCGCGGAAACCGAGGTGGAACTGCGTGCCGTGGGCCGCTCGCACGGCTGGTCGCTCGACGGGCTGCAGCTGTTCGAGATGGTCCCGGCCGACGGTTTCGGCGACGATCAGGAGCAGACGCTGTTGCACCCGAGCGAGGTGGAACTCGGCGAAACCGTGCGGGCCATCATGCAGAAGGTCGACGAGTTGCGGCCGGCACGGGTCGTGCTCGACAGCCTTTCCGAGCTGCGCCTGCTGGCGCAAAGCCCGATCCGCTACCGACGCCAGATACTCGCACTCAAGCATTTCTTCTCCACGCGCGAGTGCACGGTGCTGTTCCTCGACGACAAGGGTGCCGAAGGCGGGGATCTCCAGCTGCACAGCATCGCTCACGGCGTGATCTCGCTCGACCAGACCCTCGCCAGCTTCGGCGGGCACCGGCGGCGCCTGCACGTGGTCAAGATGCGCGGCGTGCACTTCAAGGGTGGATATCACGACTTCGAAATCCAGCGCGGTGGACTGCGCGTATATCCGCGGCTCGTCGCCGCCGATCACGGCTTGTCGACGGGCGACACGGTGACGACGACGGGATCGGATGAACTGGACGCACTGATCGGCGGCGGGCTGGTAGCCGGCACGGCGACCCTGCTGACGGGTCCGGCCGGTGTCGGCAAGACGACCGCCTGCGTCCAATGCATGGTTGCGGCTCTCGAGCGCGGGGAAAGGGCTTCGTATTTCCTGTTCGACGAACGCGCGCAGACACTCTTCTCGCGCTGCGAATCCCTCGGGCTGGACCTGCGCGGATATGTCGAGCGCGGCCTCCTGCAGTTGCGCACGATAGACCCGGCCGAAATGTCGCCCGGCGAATTTTCCAGTGTCGTGCAGAGCGCCGTAGAGGAGCATGGCGCGACGATCGTCGTCATAGACAGCCTCAATGCCTATCTGCAGGCGATGCCGAACGAGCAGTTCCTCGTCCTGCAGATGCACGAGTTGCTCAGCTATCTGGGCAACAACGGGATCGTCAGCCTTCTCATCCTGGGCCTGCACGGGGTGACGGGCGACATCAGGTCCGATGTCGATCTCAGCTACCTGTCGGATACGGTCATCCAGCTGCGTTATTTCGAGGCGGAGGGAGAAGTCCGGCAGGCGATCTCCGTCATCAAGACACGGACGGCGCGGCATGAGAGGACGATCCGCGAATTTCAGATCGGCAAAGGGGGGCTCAACATCGGCGAACCTCTGAAGGGGTTCCAGGGCGTGCTGACCGGCGTACCGCGTTTCTCGGGCGAGGGAAGCGCGCTTATGGCAAGCCGGGAAGACCACAAGGCTATGCGCAGCTGACGATGGCTGCGCGCGTCTTGATCTTTGCACCGCGCGGCCGCGATGCATCCATCGCTGCGGATCTGCTGAAACGCAATTCGGTCGAGGCATTCATCTGTTCGGACGAGCAATGCCTTCTCACCGAGCTCGCCGCCGGGGTCGAGGCGGTGCTGCTTACCGAGGAGGCCCTCGCCAAGGGATTGCCGGACCTGGCGGCCTGGGTCGCTTCGCAGGAGACCTGGTCCGACGTTCCCTTCGTGGTGCTGTCCAACGGCTCCACCTCTCCGCGCACGGCCGCGGCCCGGCAGCGACTGTCGGAACTGGGCAATGTGGTGCTGCTCGAGCGGCCGATGCACAGCGAGGCGCTGCTGGGTGCCATCCGCTCGTCATTGCGAGCGCGGGCGCGGCAATATGAACTTCGCGATGCCTCGGAGCGCCTGCGCGAGAGCGAAGAGCGCCTGAGGCTCGCCGTCGACAATGCCGAAATCGGCTTCTGGGACGTGGATCTGGTCCACGACAAACTGATCTGGCCGGCACGGACCAAGGCCATGTTCGGGATTTCGCCGAACGTGCCGGTTACGATGGAGGACTTCTACAACGGGCTTCATCCCGATGATCGTGATCGCACGACCGCAGCCTATCTGGCAGCGGCCGATCCGAATGAGCGCTCGCTGTACGACGTCGAGTATCGAACCATCGGCAAGGAAGACGGCAAAACCCGGTGGATTGCCGCCAAGGGCCGCGGCGTTTTCGACGATGCAGGCCGCTGCCTGCGCGTTGCCGGCACGGTGCTCGACATCACTCCCCGCAAGCTGGCCGAGCTGCGGCGCATGGCGCTGGTCGAACTGACCCAGTCCATCCGCGATCTCGACGATCCCGAAGCCATTTCCTACGCAGCGGCGGAGGTGCTCGGCCGTGCGCTGGGTAGCGCGCGGGTGGGATATTCGGCAGTGGATGCCGAGGCCGAAACGCTGATCACTACCCGTGACTGGACCGCGCCGGGCGTCGAAACACTGGCGGGCGTCCTGACACTGCGGGATTACGGGTCCTTCGTCGACGATCTGAAGGCCGGCGAATTCATCGCAATCGAAGATGTCCGGACCGATCCCCGGACTGCCGGAGCGGCGGCGGCATTCGAAGCAAAGAGCACGTTGTCGTTCGTCAACGTGCCGGTGGTGGAGCAAGGCCGGCTCGTCGCGGTTTTCTTCGTCAATCATGCCGAACCGCGTGGTTGGGACGAGGCCAATCTCACGCTCATCAAGGAATTCGCCGATCGCACGCGCACGGCCGTTGCCCGCGCTCGAGGCGACCAGGCGCTGCGCGAAAGCGAAGCGCGCCTGCGCGATCTGAACGAAACGCTCGAAGAGCAGGTCGCCGCACGCTCGGCCGAGCGCGATACGCTGTGGAACCTGTCGCAGGACATGTTCGCCCGTGCCGATTACACCGGCATGATGTCGGCGGTAAGCCCGGCTTGGGGCCGGGTCCTGGGATGGAGCGAGCGCGAGCTGCTGTCGCGCGGATATGCAACCTTCATGCATCCCGAAGACGAGCCCGGAACGCTCGAGGCGATCGGTCAGATGGCTGCGACCGGACAACCGACGCGCTTCGAGAACCGCATAAGCACGCGCGACGGCGCATGGAAGTACATCGAATGGACCGTCGTCCCGGAAGCCGACGGGGCCAATTTCATCGCCGTCGGCCGGGACCTGACCCATGCCAAGGCGCGCGAAGCGGAACTGGCTCTTGCACAGGAAGCCCTACGCCAGAGCCAGAAGATGGAAGCCATGGGCCAGCTCACCGGCGGCGTGGCGCACGATTTCAACAACCTCCTCACGCCGATCATCGGCTCGCTCGATCGTCTGCAGCGCAAGGCCCTGGGCGATGAACGCGACCGGCGCCTGATCGACGGCGCCATGCAATCGGCCGAACGGGCGCGGACGCTCGTCCAGCGCCTTCTGGCTTTCGCCCGCCGGCAGCCCTTGCAGACCCGGGCGGTCGACATCGGGACGCTGCTGGACGGGCTGCGCGACCTGCTCGAAAGCACGATGGGGCCCCGCATCGTCCTGACCTTCGACGTGCCCGGCGATTTGCCGTCGGCGGCCGCCGACGAAAACCAGATCGAGATGGCCATCCTCAATCTGGCCGTGAATGCGCGCGACGCGATGAGTGACGACGGGGGTTCGCTGTCGATCAGCGCACGCCTGGTAACGGCCGACGGGGAGCAACAGCCGGACCTCAACCCCGGAGATTATATCTGCCTGTCAGTCGCCGACACGGGCACCGGAATGGACGAAGCCACGCTGGCGCGCGCGGTGGAGCCGTTCTTCAGCACCAAGGGCATCGGACAGGGAACCGGACTAGGACTGTCGATGGTCCACGGCCTGGCCGCCCAGATGGGCGGCTCGCTCAACATCACCAGTGAACTTGGCCGCGGCACGCAGATGGATTTCTACCTCCCCGTCAGCGAGGAGGCCGCAAGCGTCGCGCCGGCGCCAAGCGCTCCGGAGTCCCCGCAGGAAAGCGGCCGGATCCTACTGGTCGACGACGAACTGCTGATCCGGATGAGCACCGCGGAGATGCTCACGGATCTGGGATACCGCGTCATCGAAGCCAGTTCGGCGGAAGACGCTCTCCGCCACGTAAACGAAGGCAAGGCGTTCGACATCCTGGTGACCGACCACCTGATGCCCGGCATTTCGGGCGTCGAACTGGCGAGCGAACTGCGCAAGACAAGGCCGCAACTGCCCGTGCTGATCGTGTCCGGCTACGCCGACATCGAAGGGGTCGACGCGAATATCCCGCGACTGGTCAAGCCGTTCCGCCTGTCGGAGCTAGCCACCAAGCTGGATGAACTGCTCGTGGGGGCCGACGCGTAGGTTATCCGTACGCCGCCACGGGATTACGTCTATATGATCCCCTTCGGCGAGTGCGGCGGGTTACCCGTCCAGCAAGGGCAATACGGACTCGGACGGCCGGCACAGCTTCGTGCCCTTGGGGGTCACGACGATCGGCCGGTTCACCAGGATCGGATGTTCGACCATCGCCGCGACGATCGCTTCGTCGGACGTTGCAGGGTCGAGCAAGCCCAGTTCGGCTGCCGGGGTGCCCCTCTCGCGCAGCACGTCGCGCGGGCCCGCATCCATGTCGGCAAGCAGTTCGGCAAGCTTGTCTTTCGTCCAGCCGACCTTGCGGTATTCGACCACGGTGGGGGTGTGGCCCGCCGCCTCGATCATCGCCAGAACGTTGCGCGACGTGCCGCACTCCGGATTGTGGTAAATCGTTACGGGAAACGGGTCAGTCATCGGCGTATCATCCTCACTTCAGGCCCGCGCCTTGCCCAGCTGAATCCAGACCGGCGCGTGGTCGCTCGTCTTGTCCCAGCCGCGCGGGCGCTTGTCGACCTCTGCCTTCTTCAGCAGGGCGGTGGCAGGCCCGTTCAGGAGGAAATGGTCGATCCTCAGCCCGGCATTGCGCTCGAAGGCGCCGCGCCAGTACTTCCAGAACGTGTAGATCGTGTCGTCGGGGTGCAGGTGGCGAATGGCGTCGGTCCACCCTTGCTCCAGAAGCCGGGCATATGCCTCGCGGACTTCGGGCGCGAACAGCGCATCGTCGCGCCATCGTTCGGGCGCGTAGACATCGCGATCGGTCGGCATGACGTTGTAGTCGCCCGCCACGATCACCGGCGCATCGAGGCCGATCAGCGTGCCCAGATGGGTGTGCAACCTTTCGAACCAGCGAAGCTTGAAGTCGAACTTGGGTCCCGGTCGGGGATTGCCGTTGGGCAGGTAAAGGCCCGCCACCAGCACGCCGTTGATGGCAGCTTCGATATAGCGGCTTTGCGCATCGTCCGGATCGCCGGGCAAACCGCGGCGCGTTTCGTGGATTTCGCCGACCCGGCTCAGGATCGCCACCCCGTTCCAGCGGCTCTGGCCGTGCCAGACCGCATCGTAGCCCGCATCGCGGATCGCCTTTTCCGGGAAGCGCTCCTGCGGCGCTTTCAGCTCCTGCAGGCAGACGATGTCGGGCTTGGCCAGCTCGAGCCAGCGCAGCAACACCGGCAGCCTGCCATTGATGCCGTTCACGTTGTAGCTGGCGATCTTCAAAGCCGATGCCCGATCGTCATCGGCCAGGCACGCTGCCCATCGCCTCGCCGAGACGAACCGGACGTTCGGGAGCCCATTTCTCGTTGAACGCGATGGCGCCCTGCCGGAACAGCATCACGACGGTCGAGCCGAGGAGGAAGCGGCCCATTTCCTCGCCCTTTTTCAAGCAGACCTCGCCTTCGCTATAGGTCCACTCGGCGATCTTACCGCTGCGCTTGGCATTGACCACGCCGTGCCAAGCGGTCGCGATGCTTCCGACGATGGTGGCACCCACCAGGACCATCGCGAATGGTCCATGTTCGGACGACTCGAACAGGCAGACCACCCGCTCGTTGCGGGCGAACAGGTTCGGCACTCCCCTGGCCGTTACCGGATTGACCGAGAACAGCGTGCCCGGGACGTGGATCATGCGCATCAGCGTGCCGTCGCAGGGCATGTGCAGCCGGTGGTAATCCTTGGGCGAAAGGTACAGGTTGGCGAAACTGCCGTGGCGAAACAGCGCCGCCAGCGCCGCATCCCCGCCGAGCAATCCGGTCGTTGTGAAACGGTGGCCCTTGGCCTGTACCATGTGATGGTCGTCGATCTCGCCGAGCTGGCTGATCGCCCCATCGACCGGTGAGACGAAAGCAGCATCCGCCAGCGGTCGGGCGCCGTCTTTCAGTGCCCGGGTGAAAAATTCATTGAAGGTGCCATAGCCAGCGATGTCGGGATTAGCGGCCTCGGACATGTCTACGCCGTACTTGCGGACGAACCACCGGATCAGCCGGGTGGTAATGCCCCCGCCGCGCGCCCCGGCAATTCGCCCGGCGAAAGTGGTAAGGCCCTGCTTGGGCAGCAGGTACTGGAGGAGGATTGCGCTGCGATCTGACATATGGATTGCTAAACGCCGCGGACGGCTATCGTGTCCTGAGTGGCGGGTCGAGCCTGCCAATAATCCAACGGCCCTGCTGGCGGGCCACCCTGTTCGCCTGCCTCAGAATGTGCCTGCGTCGCTCTGGGCATCGCCGGGCCTGTCGAAATCGATGCTGACCGCATTGGTGTTCGCGGCGTAGGCGAACTTGCCGCCAATCCGGCGAAACTCGTCGACCGTAACCATCTCGCCTTCAGGTAGCGCCCGCCCTGCTTCCGGAAACAGCCGCCGCACCTCGGACCGCGCCAGGGCCAGGCGCCCCTCGCGCGAAATGTACAGCGTGAGGTTCGTCCACTTCCCGCCGGTCGTGGCTTGCACCTGATAGGAGTCGAAATCGCCGGCGTCACCGCGCGGTTTCAGACTGAAATCGCTGGCCATCACGCCGGCAACGGTCTCACGCCCGGCTGCGGAAGGCTGGTTTAACCCGCTGGGCGCGATGGGCGTGGCGGCAGCATCCTCAAGGATCGCGGCATCCTGCAGCGCCTGCTCCGTCCCACCTTCTGAGCTTGCCTGCTCATCGGGGGGTGAAGTCAAGCGGCGGGCCTGCAGCCGCTCCAGCGGCCCAAGTTCGATGCGGATGGGATAGTCCGGCCCGTTGCCCTGCCGGAGTGCCGATGCCGGCAGGGTAATCGCGGCTGCGGCAGCAAGAAGGAACAGGCCCGTCAACACCGCCAGCAGGAGCAAGCCCTGCATAGTCGGCGTTCGGTCAGCCGGAGTGGCAGCGTGATCGATCTGGATCTCGTCTACTGGCAATCCGACCATCCAGTCGCACACTGGTTAACGGGGCGGAAACCTTACTTTTTGACCGAACAAAAAGCAAACACTGCGAAATCCTGGTCTCATGCCGGGACGTTTCTCCTTCGCGAAGTTGCCTTCAGGCTTTGCTGCATTGGCCGCGGCCTGTGCGGCGACGAGTGCGCCGGCACAGTCGATCCCCGCATCGCTGTCACTGACGGAAAGAGCGGGCGAGGTCCGGGGTCTCTACGGTTCCTGCGCCGGAACGGCGGCCCTGCTGACGAGTGCGCCCTCGCCCGGCCAGATCGGCAAGTCCGCGGCCATCCTGGGGGGTGCGGTAAGCGCGCTCGACGCAATTCGCCTGCAGCAGATGTCGGGCGGAAGCCTCTACCGTCCGGCGTCCGCGCCGGTGAGCGCAGTCGACTCGGTCGATTCCATCGTGCGGTGCGGCGCGATCGCTTCCAAAAGCCTGCTGCAATCGAGCACGCTGATTTCGCCGATCCTGCCCATCCCCGCGATCCGGCCGGCGGCAAGCACGGTCCCCGCCCCCGAAGCCGCGCAGGACACCCTGTTCGGCCCCAAGGTGCGGATCGGCCAGACGACACTGGACCGTAAATGGAACGCGGCGACCGCCCGCACCTTCAGCCGCAGCAAGATGCGCCGGATGGTCAGGACCACTTCGGGCATGTCGCGTGACGACCTGCTGCAGGAAGTGAACCGCTGGGCCAACCGGACGGTCGCCTACGTGGGCGACGCCCGCACCGACGAATGGACCGACGCTCTTGCCACGGTCCGGCGCGGCCGCGGCGACTGCGAGGACATCGCAATCCTGAAATACCAGGCGCTGATGGCGCTCGGCGCCGATGCCGACGAGGTGTTCTTCACTGTCGCCTATGACCGGGTGCGGCGTATCGACCACGCGTTCGTGGTCGTGAAGACGGACGCCGGGTATCGCGTGCTCGATTCAGGGACCGACGAATTGCTCGATGAAACCGCGGGCCGCGATTACGTACCCATCTACAGCTTCAATTCCCGGGGCAAATGGCTGCACGGTCAGTCTGTCCCGACGCCGGCCATACCGCCCACACAATTGGCCTATCTTTCGGTCAGCGAGGATTCCAGCGCGCGGTTGATCGGCTTGAAGAGGTAGGAAAAGATACTCTTCTTGCCCGTGATGATCTCCACGTCGCAGATCATTCCCGGGACGATGGGAAAGCGCCTGCCGCCCTTGGCGATATACGCCCGGTCGGTCTGCACCAGCACCACATAGTAGGGCTGCCGCTCTACCTCGTCGTAGATGCTGTCGGCTGAAATCTGCTCCACCCTGCCGCTGAGCCCGCCGTAGGTCGAGAAGTCGTAGGCGGTGACCTTGACCGTCGCCCGGTCGCCGACCTTGATGAAGGCGATGTCGCGCGGGGTCACCTTGGCCTCGATCAGCAGTTTGTCGCCCACCGGGATGACCTGCATGATCTTCTCGCCGGGGTTCACGAAGCCCCCGACGGTCGTGACCTGCACGTCGTTGACGATGCCGTCCGCCGGGGCCCGCAGTTCGTTGCGCAGCTTGCGGGCCTGAGCCCCGCGGATCGTTTCCTGGTTGACCGCGATGCGCGTGGTGACCTCGCTACGCTCGTTCAGCGCCTGCTGGCGAAAGTCGAGGCGGGCGGAGTTGAAGTCGGCCTGGGCCTCCCCAATCGAGGCCTGGGCCCGGCCAACCGCCTGCCGGGCCGCCGCCAGGCGACCCTGGGTATCGACGAGGTCGCGCTGCGCCTGGATCAGTTCGGTTTGCGGGACGATGTTCTGACGCGCCAACGGCTCGATCATGCGCACCTGCTCGGCCGCCAGCCGCGCGCTGTCCTGCAGGGCGCTGGCGGTGGCCTGCGCCTCGCTCAGATCCCGTCGGCGCTGCTCGATCGCCGACGAAAGTGCGCTCTGCCGGCTGGCCGCGGTTTCCCGGCGAACTTGCTGCAGGCGCCGCTCCTCGGCACAGACCGACCCTTCCTCGCAGCCGAGTGCACCGCCGACCGCTTCGCCTTCGAGGCGCCGGGCGCGCACGGCCAGCCGCTGGTTCTCGGTTTCGAGCTGGCCCAGTTCGGACGAGGCCTCGGCATCGTCGAGGCGGACCAGCAGGTCGCCCTTCTTGACCGCCTGCCCGCTGCGCACGAGGATCTCGGACACGATGGCGGCGTCCGCCGGCTGCACGATCTGCGCCTTGCTGGACGGGATCACCTTGCCGACCCCACGCGTGACTTCGTCGACCTGGGCGAAGTTGGCCCAGACCAGCATGACGAACAGGCCGACCGCCGAAATGACGATGAGCTTGCGATCCGCGTCCATCGCCTGGAACCGCTCGCGCCAGGTCATGAGCCAGCCCCTTCAGCGGCGGCGGCATCCGCGCGTTGCTGGGCGACGAGCGAATCGAGACTGCTGCTCGCGCGGACGGGGTCGGGGATCGTCAGGCGCCAGGTCTTGGCCGGGTCGAGCCGTCCGCCGATGTCATGGTCCGCGTGACGATCGGTGATCGCGGCAGGAACGTGCCCGCGCAATTCGGCAACGACCTGCTCTCCGCCTTCGGTCTCGGCGCCATCGATCCGGCTTTCCAACCAGTCGCGGCCAATGAGCGGCAGGGCTTCATTACCATTCCAGCGTCCGTTGAGGACCCCTGCCCCGCCATAGCGATTGGGGAAACGATAGAAGATATGCGCGCCGATCTGGTCGATCTTGGCCAGCGTGAAGGCCCAGCGAGGCACCACGTAATCGGCGTGGTAATTGGTCGCCGAACCGACCGAGCTCTCGGTCGCGCCCGACAGCGCGGCGGCGGCGACCGCCTGGGATTCGCGCCACATCGGGCCCGCAGCCGTGCGCAGCAGCGACCCGTCGCAGGTGAAGGAGAACTGGCAGACCGGCTTGTTCCACCCTTCGTAGACAACACCGCAGACGGACTTGGGATAGGCCGGATGGCGGACGCGGTTGAGCACCACCTGGGCGACCGCGAGCTTTCCGGCCCTGCTTTCGTTGGCGGCCTCGTAATAGACCGCCTGCGAAAGACATTTGAGCGCTACCGGATAGTTGGCGTCGGTCGGCCGGATGAAGTTGAAGCCGGCCACCCGCTCTAGCGGCAGATTCGTGAACGATATGGCACCGTTGCGCTCGCGCGCCTCGCCGCCGATTGCGACCAGTTCGACCTGCCGGCCCTCGGTCATCACCTCGAGGTTCTTGAGCGACTTGGCGGAAATGGGCAGCGGCTCCATGCCCGACGTGCCCGAGCCGACGAGGATGCCGGTCGAAAAGACCGCGACGGGCAGGAGAGCGAGCGGGCGTGTGACCCTCAGGTGCGAGAGCATCCAGCGCGCAAGTTCGCCGAGTGGCAGGCCGATCCTCATGCCGCGAGCTCCCCGGCCGATCCGGCGAGCAGCTGGGCCTTGGGGCCGTCGGCGACGATCCGGCCCTTGTCGAGCACGATGATCCGGTCGCAGATCGCGAACAGCGCCGGGCGGTGCGTGGCGATCACCAACGTCTGGTCCTTGGCCAGCGATGCGCGCAGCCGGTCGACGAAGAAGCGCTCGGTCTCGCTGTCCATCGCGCCAGTCGGCTCGTCGAGGAAGAGAAGCTGGGCCGGGCTGACGAAGGCCCTCGCCAGCGACAGGAACGACCGTTGGCCGCCCGAAAGGGTGCGCCCCTGGTCACCGATGGCACGATCGAAGCCCTTGGCATCACGCGCCAGGAACGCATCCGCCCCGGAAATCCGCAGCGCCTCGTGAAGCTTCTCGTCGGGCAGCGAGCGATCGGACAGGGTCAGGTTGTCGCGGATCGAGCCGGTGAACAGCGTCGCGTCCTGGCCGACGAAGCGGAATTCGCGCCTGAGATCGTGGGGGCGGAACTGGCGGCTGTCGATGCCGTCCAGCAGGATCGCGCCGGCGGTCGGCTGATAGAGGCCGCACAGCAACCGGCCGAGGGTGGACTTGCCCGATGCGACGCGGCCGATGAGCGCGATGCGCTCGCCCGGCTCGATCTGCAGGTCGATCCCTTCAAGTGATCGGCTTTCGGACTGCGGATAGCTGAAGTCGAGCCCTTCCACCTTGATCCGCGCGGCGCGCGGGATCGCGGGCGGATTCCTCGTTTCGAGGCGGCGCTCGTCATCGCGTTCGAACAGTTCCTCGATCGTGCGGATCGATTCGAGCGCCTGCCGGCCCCGCGTCAGCAGGAAGGCGATCTGGCCGGCCGGAGCGAGCGAGCGGGACGACAGCATCACGATCGCGATGATCGCGCCCATCGTGATCTGGCCCGCAGCGAACAGGTAGTAGCCGCCGATGACCAGCAGTACGGTCGAAATCTGCTGGAAGCTGGTGGCCAGGCCCACCGCGATCGCGGTGATGTTCTTGAGGCGGATCTGCGAATGGCTGCCGATGTCCGCCAGCGCATGCCAGCGGCCAATGGCGGAGACCTCTCCGTTCATGCTCTTGATCGTTTCGCTTCCGGCGATCGCCTCGACCAGGAGGGTCTGTTGCAAGCCGTAATCGGCCTGCATGTCGCGCGCGGCATCGATTACCTTGCGTTGCAGGACGAAGCCTGCCGCCGCCATCACCGCCATCGCGATAACCGGAATGATCGCCAGCCACCCGGCGATGTAGGCGATGAGGCCGATGAAGATGAACAGGAATGCGATGTCGACGATGAGCAAGATCGTGGTCGACGCAAAGAATTCGCGCACGATCGTGTATTCGCTGAAGCGCGAGACCATCCCGCCGGTCGATCCGGTCCGCGCGCTCAGCGGCATCGACAGCATTCGGCCGAAGATTTTCTGCGACAGCCGCATGTCGAGCCGGCGCCCGAGTTCGTCGAGCACGTTCGCCCGCGCGCGCTTGAGGGCGAATTCCAGCGCGAACGCCAACAGGACGCCGATGGCCAGCACCCACAGCGTCTCCGCGGCCTTGTTGGGGATGACGCGGTCGTAGACGTTCATCGAGAACAGCGGCAGCGACAGGGCCAGGAGATTGACGATCAAGGAGCCCAGCAGGATTGGACGCAGCGCCTGCCGTTCCTTGCGCAGTTCCGACCAGAACCAGTGATGGCGACCCTTGGCATGCCACGGGGCGCTCTCCTCGCGCAGCCGGTCCGGATTGCCCGCGACCGACAGCACCGGAGCCGAAACGGTGCCCTTCAGCCGCTCCGCCGGCTCCCATGTCGCCGTGCCGGTTTCCGGAAGCCAGACGAGCATGTCCGTTTCGTTGCGTTCATGGACGACCAGCGGCCCGCGATCCTGGGTCAGGACCAGCAGAGGATAGAGCGAACCCGCCGTCGGCAACTGGGTCTTGGTATGTTTCTCGAAATTGAGCCCGGCCGCCTCCAGCGCCGCCCCCGCCTGGTGAAACGGCAAACGGCCCGCCTCATCCCGCGGAAGCAGGTCGAACTCCGACGGCGAAAGGGCAAAGCCGTAGCGCCGCGCCAGTTCGTCTATGCACGACAGCAGAGGATCCAACGACTTTTCCAGACCAATCATTATGCGGGCTCCGAGGCACGCAGACTTGCGAGGGAAATCCCCTAGTTCGCGTATCGCCTGCGCTGCAACTCCGCCGGAACAGATGGCCCATAATCGAACCGTTCGCGCTCATTCGTTCCCGCTCCGGCTCCCGGCGCAACGTTCAACGCCTCGAGGAACTGGTTGGTCGATGCCAGGATCTGATATTCCGAGAACAACTGCGAAAACCGTGCGGTTTCCAGCTTCACCTGCGTCGAATAGCGGGTGTTCTGCGCATCGAGAACGTCGAGCAGCGAACGCCGACCGACGTTGAACTGGCTGCGATAGGACAAGAGCAGGTCGTCGCTCACCTGCGATTGCCGGGTCAGCGCACTGGTGATGTTGGTCTGGGCCGTCCGCGCCGCCCAGGCGTTCAGGACATCCTCTTCGGATTCGCGCACGACCTGGTGCAGGCGATAGCGGGTTTCGCTGGCTCGGCGGGTCATCTCCTGCACGTTGGCGCGGTTGATGCCGCCGTCGAAGATGTTCCAGCGCAGATAGACGCGGCCCTGGATGTCGTTGGTCTCGCCGCGGAAGCCGTCAATATCGTCGCCAACGCGGCCGATCGCCTCCAGCCCGATGGTCGGCAGCAGATTGCCCTCGGCCGAGGTGACCATCGCATTTGCCGCATCAACGTCGGCCTGCGCTTCCTTGACGCGCGGGTTGTTCGTCCTGGCAAGACCGACCGCCTCGTCCTTGGTGGCCGGGAGCATGGCGGGCAGTGCCGGCGGCACGGCGACCTGGCTGATGTCGAGGCCGGTCAGCCGGCGCAGCGCGTTCTGCGCATTGACCAGATCTTCGCTCGATTCCTCTTGCCGCACCAAGGCGGCCTGCAGGCGCTCTTCGGCCTGCTGGCGATCGGCGATGCTGATCGAGCCTTGTTCCACGCCCGATCCCAGGTCCGTCACCAGAGCCTGATGGAAGGCGACGTTGTCGATCGAAGCGGCGTAGACGCGCTGCTGCAGCAGGACGTCGAGGTACTGGCGAGCAACCTGCAGAGCGACGAATTCCGATCGCTCGACCACGCGGAGCGAGGCACCGTCGACACGCGCGGCCTGGCGCAGCACTTCGCCGCGCCGGCGCCCGAAGTCGATGATCGGCCAGTCGACCTTGGCCTGCGCCTCCAGCGGATAGAGCCAATCGTCGGCAATCCCAAGCGAACGCCGCGTGGCGTTCTCGAGCCGCCGGGCGCCGGCCGAGGCTTCGATGTCGAGCCTGGGCAGGTAAGCGCCGCGCGCCTGTTCGCGTTCGAACTGGATCGCTTCGGTGTTCATCTGCGCCTGAATGATCTCGGGGTTCGAGGTCATCGCCGTCGAGATGGCCTCCTGCAGCGAAATCGTGTCCGATGACTGGGCCAGGGCGGCGGGCGCTGCCGACAGCATCAGGGCTGCCACGCTCAGTCCGATGAGGTTCTTGTTCATGATGGTAACTCCCCGCCCTATTTCGTTGTAATTTCGACGCGGCGGTTCTGCGGATTGCGCACGCCGTCCGCAGTCGGGACCCGCGGCATCGCTTCGCCCACGGCCGATATCTCGAGCGACGAGGCGGCGATCCCGCTCGACGTGAGGACATTCGCGATCGCGTCGGCCCGCTGCCGCGAGAGGCCGATGTTGTATTCGTCGGAACCGGCAAGGTCGGTGTGCCCCGCCACGGCGATGCCCTGCCAACGGCACGTGTTCGCGTTCTGCGTGATGGCCTCCAGTGCGCTGCGCGCGCTTTCCGGCGGAACCGCGGAATCGAACTCGAAGAAAACGAGGACGGGCGTCCGGTCGTCGCAAATGGCCGGCCGGGTGGCGACCGGAGCCGGCGGGATGACCGGCGGCGCCACATCTGCGCGGCGCTGCATCATCATCAGGTCGGATGCGCGGGCGCACTTCGAGATGCTGGTCTGATCCTTGGTCGAGCTCTTGAGGAAGCCGAGCGCGATCCCGCACTGCGCCTTCGCCTCGATTGCCCAGAGATAGCGCGAATCCGCCGCATTGACGAAGCTTGCGTCCGTCGATGCGGCCAAGGCGCGATCGTACCGCGACTGGATCTCGCCGCGCAGGCTGGACAGATCCATCGCCATCAAGGTCGCTGCATCGCCCCCGTCCTGGGCTACCGCCGCCGACGGCTGCGCGAGGCCCAGAATTGCGCCGAGGGCTGCAAGGCCCGTGGCTCCCGTTCTTGTCATCTTCGATCCCCCTTATGTCGCTATGCGGCGTGCGCTTCGACCTGATCCATTGCGATATCGATCGGCTGGAAACCCGGTTCGGGCATCCACGCCGCATGATTTCCGGCCACGTCGCCATCGAGTGCGACTGCTGTCGGGCTGCCGAACGCGTGGTCCGCAGTCGCGCCGGCAAACTTGTCGATCAAGGCGTCCACGGCATTCGATGCCAGTGCTTCGGCGATCGCCGCCTGGGCATCTCCCGTGTTCACCGGCCCGGCACTGGCCGTGTCCTCGTTCGCCGCTTGCGGAGCGCCTTGCAGCGAAAGCAGGTGCTGCATGGCCGCCATCTGCGGAACGTCCCCGAAGGCGAATGCGCTGCCGTTTGCGGCAACGGGCGCTTCCTGAACCGCGTTTGCCTCCAGCGGTGCCTCGGCAGCATGGTATGGCTGCTCCGCCTGGTCCTGCGCGAAACCCGTATCGCTGGCGTCGTGACCACCGGTAGCCGGGGCCTTCACGCCGTCGACGACGGGGTCGTAGCGCTGGAACATGTCCGCGCCCGCCTCCGGTCGACCGGCGTCGCCGTCCGTCGTGATATCGGACACCTGAGCATTCACGGTCACCTGATCGTCCGGCGCTTCGGCCGGGCGCGACGCGGTATAGGGTGCGGCGAGGGCTTGCTCGCCGTTCGCCAGCATGGCCCCTGCGGCCGCCAGCGTCGCGGCCGACATGACCTGGGCGGAGCGCTGCGGGTTGCGGACATCGATGGCGGCGAAGGTCGCATCGGCCACAACCCCGGTGCTGCCGTCGGTGCGCGTGAAGATGGTCGATCCGGCCACCCGCACGTTGCCGTCGGCGGTCACGTAGCTCACACCGTCACCGCGCAGCGATACCGACGCGATCCCCAGTTCGCTCAGCGTGCGGAATTCGCCGGCATTCGACACCCCGTCGCTGTTTGCATCCTGCCACACGCCGAAGCTGGCGAATTCGGTGTCGTTCGCGTCGAGGACTCCATCGCCGTTGCTGTCGTAGCGGGCGGCGAGGCCCTCGAGGTCGGTGGACCCATCGACCGAGAAAACGAACTCGTCAGCGCCGTCGACCTGCCCGTTGGAGTTGCGATCGATGGCGAGGATGCCATCGTCGGAGCCAACCCAGGCCGTGCCTTCGACCGTGCCGTTGCCCGCGTAATCGAAGCGGACACCGGCCGATAGCGGCAGGAACTCGGCGCCGTCGCCGTCGAGGTCGACGACAATCGGCGGAACACCGCTGATGATATCGCCCGGCTGCGGATCGGTAACCGCATCGGTCCCGGCCCCGCCGTTGATCGTATCGTTCCCCGCCCCGCCGGTGATGGTGTCGTTGCCGCCACCGCCGTTGAGGATGTCGTTGCCCGTTCCGCCGTAGATCGTGTCGGGCAGGTCGTCGCCGTTGACGGTGATCGCCGGGTTGCCGGCATCGTCGAACTCGAACCGGAACTGGACCAGGCGAGCCTGCCAGTTGCCGCCGTCGTTATCGAAATAGGTGACCGTCCAGGTATTCCCCGCGGCGGGCGGATTGGCAGTCAGGTACTGCGCCAGCGTGGTCGCCGTGGCATTGCCGGCGGCGTCCAGCAGGTAGACGTTGCTGAACGATACGGTCGCCTGCATCAGGCCGCTAGCCGGATCGTAGAACCAGCTCTGCTCGAATGTCCCTGGCGTGAGATCGTCTTCCACGATGACGAAGCGGTTGGCTCCGATGCGGACTTCGGCCTGCACCTCCTGCTCGCGGTGCGAACCGGCACTCGCGTCGCCGAAAACGCCGGGGTCGCGTTCGCCCGCGGGGATCGGAACGGCATTCGGCTGCTGCTGGAAGTCGGTCTTCACGACGATCTGAGCGATGTTCAGGTTGCCCTGCAGCCCGGCCGCGAAATCGGCGCTCAGCACGAAGCTCTGGACCTGGTCGTTGCCCGAGGTGAGCGGCGAGGCACCGTCGCCGATCTGGACGCTCTGGCCCGGCAACCGCGCCTGCGGAACCTCGTGGATGAACACGGTCTGCGTCAGGGTCGCCGTGCCATCGAACACCGACATGTTGAGCTGCAGGTTCTGCGTATCGGCAATGGCTGCCGTGGGCCGGTACACCAGGTCGTCGATGAAGTTGACGCCGGTCGCACTGTTGTAGAGCACCGTGCCGGCCGTGACCGCGACGTAGGAGCCGAGCCCGGCGTTAAAGTAGAAGACGCCCGCGATGGTGTTTGTCGCGGTGACCAGCAGGTTGTCGCCGTCGATATCCGTCGGAACGATGGCGTTCATCGGATAGCCGTTGGGGAAGGTGAGATTCTGCTGAGCCGGATCGCTCGGCATCCACACGGCGCTGTTCTGCACCGTGGGCGCATCGTTCACCCCTTTGATGGTGATCGAGATCTGCGCAAAGTCGAGGTCGCCGTCCGCGTCCTTCACCGTGTAGGTGAAATAGTCGGTGACGCTTTCCCCGACACCCAGTGCCTGGATGACCGGCAGGGCGTTGTTGGCGGCGTAGGTATAGCTGCCGTTGGCGTTCACGGTCAGTGTGCCGTAGGTTCCGCCGAGCCCGGCGCCCACGGTCCCTGCCGTGCCCGCACCCGCTGCCTCGGTTCCGGTCCGGATGGCCGTGACCGTGCCGGGAATGTCGGCGCCGATGTCGTCGTTGGAAACGACATTGCCGGCGATGCTCGCCGCATCTTCGTCGACGGAAGCGACA